>NZ_CP019685.1:0-1200000 GCF_002220775.1 Campylobacter sputorum | reverse complement strand
ATAAATTTGTGGCAACTGAAATTTTAGGTTATGATATAAGCAAGATAGAAGATTTTGTGATATTTTTTGATATAAATTCAAGTTTTGATGAGCTTTTGGAAGATGTTGCAAAAAAGTTAAATTTAAAAAATGTTAAGTTTGTAAAAGCGAACCAAAATGTTTCAAAAGTTGGATTTTGCACGGGAAGTGGCTCTGAACTTGTAAAAGATATAGATGTGGATTGTTTTATAACAGGCGACATAAAATATCATACTGCTTTGCAGTGCTATGAAAATAGAGTATCTTTAATAGACATAGGTCATTATGAAAGCGAGCGGTATTTTGGTCATTGTCTAAGGGAGCTATTGCAAAAAAAACAAATTAAGAGTATAATTAAAAATTCAATTAATCCATTTAACTACTACGAAGGAAAATTATGAATATATATTTACAACAGCTAGTTGAACTTTCTAAAATAGATGCTCAAATTGACAGTTTTGAACCAAGACTTAAAAAGGCACAAAAAGAACTTGCCAAAAAACAAGATGAGCAAAAGGCTATAGATGAGAAAATAGAAAATATAATATCTGAAATAAAAGATATAAATTCTCAACAATCGCAAACAAATATCCACATAGCTGAATTTGCCGCAAAAATAAAAGAGATATCTAAAAAATCATCTCAAGTAAAAACAGATAGAGAAAGTAAAGCTTTAAAAATAGAAGAAGATGTTACAAAAGAGCAACTTGATGCCGCAAATGACGATATGCAAAAGTATGAAAAACTTATAGAAAATAGAAATGTGTTAAAAGAAGAGCTTGAATTAAAGAAAAAAGAAATTTTAAAAGAGATAGAAAATTTAGAAAATAATTCAAAAGATGAGATAGAAGCTATAGAAAAAGATAGAAAAAAAGTGTATGATAAAAAAGATAAGTTAATTAGTAAAATGAATCAAAAAATACTATCTTTTTATGAAAAAGTCCGTAAATGGGCTGGAAATACATCTGTTGTTGAAGTTAAAAAACAGGCTTGTTACGGATGTTTTATGAAAATAAATGATAAAACTTACGCCTCTGTTTTAAAAGGTGATGATATAATAACTTGCCCTCATTGCGGTAGAATACTTTATGTAAATGAAGTAAATGACACTGCTGTGGATGTAGAGCAAATAAAAGAAAATAAACCAAAAAAAACATCATCTAAAATAAAAGTGCAAGAAGATATACAAGAGTAGTAAGAAACCTTGTGATATACTCTTTTTTTACTTTTATAATTTGGATAGTTTGTGCTCCATTTTTGTTTGTGCTGTCTTTTAAAAAAAAGTATCAAAAGAGTATACCGGCTAGATTTTTTTTGTATAAAAATGCTTCATTAAAAAATTCAGATATACATTTTCATATGTGTAGTTATGGCGAAGTTAATGCTTGTGTACCACTTTTAAAAGAGTTTAGAAATTTATCCATAACAACCATAACAAATACTGGGTATGAACTTGCAAAAAATTTCAGTTCAAATTTAGCCTTTTTGCCATATGAAATGTTTTTACCTTTTTGGCTTAATAAAAGTAAAGTTGTAGTTATATTTGAAGCTGAGCTTTGGCTAAATTTAGTAAGAAGTGCTAAAAAAAATGGATCTTATGTGATTTTGCTAAATGCTCGCATAAGTGATAAATCGTATAACAGATATTTAAAAGCAAAGTTTTATTATAAAAAAGTATTTGAGTGTATTGACCTTGTTTTGGCTCAAAGTGAGAATGATAAAAAAAGATTAGAAGAGCTTTGTGCTAAAAATGTGCAAGTTGTAGGAAATATAAAAAGTGCAAATTTAATGACACCTTCAAAAATATATAATAAATTTAATGAAAAGGTTATTTGTATAGCAAGTACGCACGAAGGCGAAGAAGAGTTGATATTAAAAAATTTGAAATTAAAAGAAAATGAAAGCATTATCCTAGCTCCAAGACATCCAGAGAGATTTGATAAAGTTGATAAAATTTTTTCTTCTTGGGCGAAAGATAGAAATTTAAGTTATGAGAAATTTTCTCAAAACTTAGGCTTGAAATCACGCTGTATTTTGCTAGATGCTTTAGGGGAGCTTATAAATTTTTATAATATTTGCGATATAGTCATTCTTGGTGGTAGTTTTATAAAAGGTATCGGTGGACACAATCCTATAGAAGTTGCACAGTTTGAAAAAATTCTTATAAATGGTAAATTTATAGAAAACCAAAAAGCACTTTTTAGTAGTGTGGAAAATGTATATTTTTGCGATGTTGATGATATAGATGTTAAAATTCATCAAAATTTAAAAGCTAGCCGTATAAAAAATAGATGTGATTTAAATTTGATAAAAAATATAATAATAGAAAAGATTGAAAATGGAAAAAGCTTATAAACTTCTTGCATTGCAAGAAAAAATTTCAAACAATGAAGCAAAGGCTCTTATCGATAATGGTCTTGTAAGTGTTGGCGGAAAAAAAATAGTTGTAGCTAGGGGAGAGATTGGCGAAAAAAGTGTTTTTAATATTTTAAAAGTTGCCAAGCCAAAAGTTATTTTTGAAGATGAAAATATAATAGCGATAAATAAGCCACCATTTACAATAAGTGAGAAAATTGCAAAAGATTTTAAATTTACTCTTTTAAATAGGCTAGACAAGGATACAAGCGGTGTATTGCTTCTTTACAAAAATGAAGAATTTGGCAAAATTGCTATCAATGAGTTTAAAAATATGCGGGTTAAAAAAACATATATTGCGATGGTAAAAGGCATAATTAGCGAAGAGTTGCATATAAATAATCCGATAATAACTATAAAAGGCAAGGGTGGAGCGTATTCTAAAATTTCGCCACAAGGTAAGAGTGCAATTAGTGATATTTATCCATTTATGATAAGTGGCAAAAAATCAATAGTAAGAGTTGATATCAAAACTGGTAGAACACATCAAATAAGGCTTCATCTTGAGAATTTAGGATATCCAGTTATAGGCGATGAAAAATATGGTAAAAATAGTTCAAAAAGAATGTTTTTACACTCTTATAAAACTGAAATTTTAGATTATAAATTTATAGCAGAATTGGACAATAGCTTTAATGAATTTGGTTTTGAAATTCCCAAAATATTAAATTTTTAACTTTTATAAAATATTTAATATTAAATTTTTTATTTTTGAGTGTTTTGAGATTAAGTCTAAAAATATTTAATTTATAGTTAAATTTAGAATTATTCTAAATTATTCATCATATATTGTAGCTTAAAATTATTTTTACTTTGCAATTATAGATATAGTAAGATTGGTAAATTAAAAATATAAAATAATACATACTTAATTTTATTGATTTATAAAAATTTTTGATATAATATCGTTATCTGCACTAGGTTAGTGTTACATTTCTTAATCAAAGGGAAAATCATGAGAATTGCTGTTATTCCTATAATAGCTGGATTTGCAATAGGAGCAATAGCTTCTTTGCTTGTATATTTTGGAAATCCTGGTAATATGGGATTTTGTGGTGCTTGTTTTTTGAGAGATATAAGTGGTGCAATAGGTCTTCATAGAGCTAGTATAGTTCAGTATATAAGACCTGAAATTATTGGCTTGGTTTTTGGTGCTTTTATCTCATCTATGTTTTTTAAAGAATTTCGTCCTCGTGGAGGGTCTTCGCCTTTAATGAGATTTTTTCTTGGAGTTTTTGCTTCCATTGGTGCACTTGTATTTTTAGGTTGTCCTTGGAGAGCTTGGATAAGACTAGGCGGCGGAGATCTTAGTGCAATAGCTGGTATTGTAGGACTTTTTGTTGGTATATTTATAGCTAGTATATTTTTAAAAAATGGCTATAGTCTTGGAAAAAGCAAGAATATTTCTAAAATTGAATCTCTTTTAATTCCTATCTTTATGTTGATTTTATTTGTTTTTCTTATAACAAAATTTAGTTTTGGTGAAAATTTACCTATATTTTTTTCACAAAAAGGACCTGGCAGTAATCATGCAAATATCGTTATATCTATAATTGCTGGATTAATAATTGGAGTTTTAACTCAAAGATCAAGATTTTGCACAATAGCTGCTTTTAGAGATACAATTTTATTTAAAGATACACATCTATTACAAGGTGTTTTAGCCCTATTTGTTGGTGTTTTTGTTGTGAATTTGGTTTTAGGACAATTTCATCTCGGATTTACAAATCAGCCAATTGCGCATAATGATATTGTATGGAATTTTCTAAGTATGGTTCTTTGTGGTTTGGCATTTGCATTAGCTGGAGGGTGTCCAGGAAGACAACTAACGCTTAGTGGAGAAGGTGATAGCGATGCTGGAATTTTTGTTATTGGAATAATTGTAGGAGCTGCATTTTCGCATAATTTTGCTCTAGCTTCATCTGGAGCTGGAGTTAGTGTATTTGGTCCTTATATGGTTATAATAGGTCTTGTATTTTGTCTAATTTTAGGATTTTTTGCAAAGGAGAGATAGTGAAAGTAGATGCAACTGGACTTTCATGTCCAACACCGGTAATATTATTAAAAAATGAGTTTGATAAGGGAGAAAAAGAAATAGAGCTCATTGTTGATTGTGGGGCAGCACAAGAAAATACAAAAAGATTAGCTTTAAGTTATGGTTATTCTATATTGGGCGAAGATAATAAAAATGGTGTTATTACTATCAAATTAATGAAAAAATGATTTATTTAGATAATGCCGCAACATCTTTTCCAAAACCAGAATGCGTAAAAACAGCTTTAGTGGATTTTTTGGAAAATTATGGTGCAAATGCTGGTAGAAGTGGACACACAATGTCCATTGAAGCTGGTAAAATCATATTTGATACAAGAGAAAAATTGGCAAATTTACTTGGGCTCAAAAATCCTCTAAATGTTGTTTTTACTTATAATGCAACACATTCTTTAAATTTAGCTATTAATGGAGTTGTAAAAGAAGGTGATATTGTAGTAACCTCGCCATTTGAGCATAATTCTGTAAAAAGAGTGCTAAATTTTTTACAAAATAAAAAGAATATAATAGTAAAAATTCTTGAAGTTGATAAATTTGGGCACATTATAAACTATGAAGAAACTCTAAAAGGTTCAAAATTAATATGCTTAATGCATGCAAATAATGTAAGCGGTGCAATTTTTCCAATAAAAGACATATTTAAAGTAGCAAAAAAACTAGGCGTTATAACTTTGCTTGATGGAGCCCAAAGCATAGGTATAGTTGATATTAATATGAAAGATGATTTTATAGATATTTTGTGTGCAAGCGGTCATAAAGGGCTTTTTGGTATACAAGGAACTGGGATTTTGGTTATAAATGATGACTTTGAAATAAGTTCTATAACGCCTTTTATGCAAGGCGGAACAGGTAGTAAATCTGAGCTTGAAACTCAACCTATGTTTATGCCTGATATGCTAGAAAGCGGAACTCAAAATGGTCATGGTATAGCAAGTATAGGTGCTGGAATTGATTTTATAAATAAAATTGGCATCAAAAATATTTTTTCTCACGAAATTATGTTAAAAGACTATCTTCTTAAAGAAATTTCAAAAATAGATGATTTAATAATTTTAAAAACACCAAATGATTATAAAAGTATATCAAATTTAAGTATTATCGCAAAATCTATGTGTATTTCTGATTTGGCAAACAGACTTGATTATAATGGATTTTTAACTAGGGCTTCTTTGCATTGCAATCCTAGTACACATAAATTTTATTCTACTTATCCAGATGGTGCTTTAAGGATATCGCCAGGATTTTTTAATACCATAGAAGAGCTTGAAAAACTGATAGAAACATTAAAAAAGATTTTAACAAAAACATAAAATAATCTAAATTTAAAAAGATATTTTGTAAAATGTTTTTTAAGAGTAATCATACAAGGTATTATAATGACAAGTGGATATATAACATTCCCAACAAGTGCTGGTGCTTTCGCAACTGAGAAAATTTTGCGTGCTAATGATATAAAAGTTAAACTCATATCAACGCCTAGATTTTTATCAAGTAGTTGTGGTGTTAGTGCGTATTTTTGTGGGGCTAATGTTGAGGATGTGTATAAAATATTGCAAGAATACGACTTAGAGTTTAACATAAAAGAGTATGTTGATGAATATATAGAAAAAAGGATGCACTAGGCACCCCTTTTTATTTGTTTATAATGTCATTTAGTGTTTTGCTAGGACGCATAATTTCACTCATTTTTTCATCATCAAATTTATAATATCCTCTTACATCTACGCTGTTTCCTTGAACTTTTGATAACTCATCTAGTATTTTTTCTTCATTATCTTGAAGGCTTTTTGCTATATTTTTAAATTTACAAGATAGTTCTTTGCCATTTTTAGCTAAGCTTAAAGCCCAGTAAAGTGCCAAATAAAAATGACTCCCTCTATTATCAAGCTCACCTACATTTTTCTTTGGTGATCTATCATTTTTAAGAAGCATTGATATTGCCTCTTCAAGAGTGTTAGAAAGTATAAGTGCATTATTTATATTTTTTACTCTATAGAGATGATCAAGAGAAGCACTAAGCGCTAAAAATTCTCCCAAGCTATCCCACCTTAAATGATTTTCTTTTATTAGCTGTTCGGCAATTTTTGGAGCACTTCCGCCAGCTCCAGTTTCAAACATACCGCCACCTTGCAAAAGTGGCACAACAGAAAGCATTTTCGCACTTGTTCCAAGTTCTAATATAGGAAAAAGATCTGTTAAATAATCCCTTAAAACATTTCCTGTTACGCTTATGACATCTTTGCCTTTTCTTATGGTTTCTAGTGTTAGTTTAGCTGCATCTTGCGGGGCTAAAATTTCTAAATCAAGCCCATTTGTGTCAAGCTCTTTAAGATATTTTTTTACTTGATTTATCATTATATTGTCGTGAGCTCTTTTTTCATCTAGCCAAAAAATAGTCTTAGATTTTGTGATTTTAGCTCTATTTACTGCTAATTCGACCCAGTTTTTTATGGCATCATCTTTTGCTTGACACATTCTAAAAATGTCGCCTTTGCAAACTTCAAATTTAAATATTTCTCTGTTTTTATCATCGCTTACTATTATGGTTCCGTCATTTTGCATTATGAAAGTTTTATCATGGCTTCCGTATTCTTCAGCTTTTTTTGCCATTAATCCTATGTTAGAAACTGAGCCGATTTTTGCAGGGTCTAATTTGCCATGTTCTTTTAAATTTTCTATTACGCTTTCATAAAGTGTAGCGTATGTTTTATCTGGAATTACTGCCATACAATCATCTGCTTTGCCATCTTTATCCCACATTTTACCGCCATTTCTTATCATTGCTGCCATTGAAGCATCAACTATGATATCGCTTGGAACATGCAAATTTGTTATGCCTTTATTACTATCTACCATAGCTATTCTTGGATTATTATTATAAATTTGAACTAATTTTGATTTAATTTTATCTTTTAAATTTGAATTTTCTAGCTTGTTTTCAAGATCTTTTAAGCCATCTTTTTCATTAAATTTAAGCTTGTTTATTTCATCTTTAAACTCATTAAATAGTTCTTTAAAATACACACGCACAGCATGTCCAAATATCACTGGATCACTTATTTTCATCATTGTAGCTTTTAAATGTATGGAAAAAATAATATTGTTTTTCTTGGCTTCATCAATGCATTTTTGCAAAAAATCCTCTAGTTTATTTACGCTCATAAAAGTTGCATCAACTATTTCATTTTTTTGTATAGACAAATTTTGTTTTAAAATAGATTTTTCGCCATTTTTAGATATAAACTCTACTTTTAACTTTGTTATTTCATCAAAAAGGCGTGATTTTTCGTTTGAATAAAAATCGCCATCATTCATATATCTTACGCACGTTTTACTACTTTTATCCCACGAGCCAACTTTGTGTGGAAATTCTTTTGCATAGTCTTTTACTGCTTTTACACTTCTTCTATCAGAATTTCCTTGTCTAAGTACTGGATTAACTGCACTTCCTAAAACTTTTGCGTATATTTCATTAATCTCTTTTTCGTTATCATTTTTAGGATTAGTTGGATATAGCGGAACATTTATCCCTTTTTTTCTTAACTCATCTATGGCAGCATTTAGTTGTGGAATTGAAGCTGAGATATTTGGAAGCTTGATTATATTTGCAAATTTATCATTTGTTGAATCTCCAAGTATTTCTAAGTAATCTGGAATTCCTTGATCTGGCCTTAAATCTTGTGAAAAATTTGCCATAATCCTTCCTGCTAAAGATATATCTGCTAGGGATATGCTAATATCAGCTTCATTTAAAAATTTCTTTATAATTGGGTATAAAGAAAATGTAGCCATAGCTGGGGCTTCATCGGTGTAAGTGTAGACAATATCGCTCATAATTTACTCCTTTTTTTAAATTGATATTATTTTATCATTATTATATTAAATAAAATTTTTTTAAAAATTAAATTTGATTATTTTCTTTGTCTATTTATGACATTTATATGTTCTTTATATGTTTTTGAAAATATATGTTTTTTATTTTTCTTATCTAAAACAAAATACAAATAGTCGCTTTTTGCTGGGAAAATAGCCGCTTTTATGCTATCAAAACTAACAGTACAAATAGGAATTTCTGGCAATCCTTCGTATAGATATGTATTAAATTTGCTAGTGTCTGATTTTATTCTATCTGCTGTTATTACATCGTGAGAATAAATTCCGTAATTTAGCGTTCCATCCATTTGCAATTTCATATTTTTTTTAAGTCTATTGTATATAACAGACGACACAAGCGGCATTTCTTCAGAATTTGCTGCTTCTTTTTGTATTATTGATGCTACTACCAAATACTCTATCCAGCTAGTTTTGTTAAAGTTACCAAATATTTTTTCACTTATTTGTTTATGTTGATTTTTAGATGTGTTGATAAGATAATAAATAAGGTGTCTTTCGCTAATGCCTTTTGGAATTTTGTATGTTTCAGGTACCAAAAAACCTTCTGTAAGTGGAGCATTTTCAGTATATTCTTTATATAAAGTATCAAAGTTTAAATTTAGTTGTTTTGATAGCAAATTTAAAAATACAACAGTTGTTTCTCCAGGTATCAGTGTGATTTCATTCATAGCTGCTTTTGCTGTTGTAAGTTTGTATAAGAAATCGTATTTGCTAAGTTTTGTCTCGCCGATATCTATCCAACCTGATTGAGGTTGCCCAATCATTGCTAAAAAAAATTTATCTATTTTGCTTAGATTGAAATTTCTATCTTGTAAATATGCTATAATCGTGCTTATACTACCTTGCGGTAAAAATACAACCTTGCTTGTATATACAGGTCTGCTAAGGTAGAGTAGTAAAAAAAGGAAAACTATGAGAACAATTTCTAGCATTTTTAAAAAAATAACAATTTTTTTTATTGTTCTTTTGTTTGCCATATTTGTCCTTTTTTATTTTCTCAAAAGTGGGATAAATATCCAAAATTTGGATTTCAAAACTTTTCATATTGGTCAATTATATATAAAATTAGATAAAAAACTTATTTTAGCCACAAAAGATATACAAATAAATACTCAAAATAAAAAAAATAACTCTTCAAACAATATAGATATATTAAATTTAACAAAAAAAATAAATCTATTAAATTCATTGTTTTCTAGTATTGTGGTAGAAAATTTGCATTATGGTGATTTGAAATTTGATATGGTTTTTCAAAATAATATGTTTTTTGTAGATATGCCATATGTTAGATTAAACGCTTCTTTTGATACAAAAGGCGATAAAATCATAATAGATACAAAAGAGATAGCTCTTAAAGATTTTAATGCAACTATTTGCGGCACAGGAGTGCTTGATGGCAAAAGTTATGATTATGATTTCAAAGGAACATTTGTTTCGCATGAGGTAAATGGAGATTTGAGATTAAGAGTACAAAAAAATAAGCTATATTACAATTTTTCAAATGTCTATGCAATATCTTTAAAAGGTCTCATGAGAGAAATAGAAGAGAATAAATGGATAGATAAAGAGGTAAAAGAGTGGATATATGGTCATATTATAGCTAGGGAATATTTTATACAAAATCTTAGCGGCATGATGGATTTAAAAAATAAAAATATGCATTTTGATCACATGGAAGGAAATGCAAAAGCTAAGGATTTAAAAATAAAATTTGATAAGAATGTTAAAGAAGTTAATGTAGATGATGCAAATATTAGTTTAAAAAACGGGGTTTTATCTTTTGTTTTAAAAAATCCAAAATACTACGATAAATCACTAGATGGCTCAAGTGTTGCTATAAATGATTTATTTGGTAATAATACAAATATAGACATAAATATAAAAACAGATTCTTTGCTTGATGAAAAAGTCCAAGATATACTAAAAGTTTATGATATTAATATCCCTATAATTCAAAAAAAAGGTGAATTAAAAACAGATTTATATCTAAATATAACTTTTAAAAACTTGCTAACTAAAGCTAGCGGTGTATTTGAGCTTAAAAATGCAGATATAAATATATCCAAATCGCCATTTTTCAGTGAGTATGCCAAAATAATCCTAGAAAATAACTCTTTAGTTAGAATTGAAAATTCTCATCTATCAAATAGTTTTTTGGATGCTAAAAATTTAAATGGAGATATATATACAGATAAAAATAGTGCTAAATTTGAAGCTATTTGTGACCTAGATATAAAAGCAAATGAAAAAAATTCCATAGTAAAATTTGAGCAAAAACCACTTCATATAGATATGAATTTCGAAAAAAACGCAACAATTTTAGATATAAATGAGTTAAATACTAAGATTATTTTATCTGATTTAAATTTAATAAATATACAAAGTTTATCAGATGTAGTGCAGTATAGTGCACTTTTAAATGATGTAGGTATAAAAAGTGGTAGTAATTTAGATATAAAAACTCAAGATTTTGAAAATTTTGATATAAGTGCTCAAAATGTAATTTTTGATGTTCCGTTTATTAAAAAAGATGGCACAAAATACGATATGGATAGTTTTAAATTTATAGTATCAAAAGATTATATAAAAGGTTATTCAAAAAGTGATTTTTTTAATTTTTCATATAAAAACTCTTTTTTGAATATAAATTTAAAAAATCTTGATTTTATATACAAAGATAGTGCAAATAACGATGAGAATAGTTCTAATGGATTATCAGTTCATATAGATGCACAAAATTCAAATTTGATTTTGCTTGATCTTAATAAAACAATACCGTTTGATAGCTATAGTGGCGATATAAAAGGTAAAAATATAGAGCTTTTAGCTAAAAAAGATAACGGAAATTTCCATTTAATATCAAATAATGATAAGCTTATTTTGGATGTTACTAAATTAAATGGAGAATTTTTAAATTCTTTGTTTGGTTCTAAAAGTTTTGAAGGTGGTAAATTTGATTTGCATTTGCTTGGCAGAAATGCAAAAAACTATAATGCTGAGATTATTCTAAAAGATACATATTTAAAAGATTATATATTTTATCATCAATTTCTTACATTTTTAAATACAATTCCTTCGTTGCTAGTTTTTAAAACTCCTGATTTTAATTCAGATGGATTTACTGTAAATAGTGGCAAAATTTACTTTAGTAGAAATGGAGATATACTGAATTTTAAAGCTATAAATTTAACCGGAAGTAGTGCTGACATAGGTGGACGAGGTGTTATAAATTTAAGCAATGGGCAAATAGATATAGACTTAGAGTTAAAACTTTTAAAAGACGCAAGTAGTATCATAAATAAAATCCCGCTTGTAAATCAGATTATATTAGGAAAAGAAAGAACTATATCAACAGTTATAAAAATAAGCGGAACGATAGATGAGCCAAAATACGAAACACAAATACTAAAAGATACTTTATTAACACCATTTAATATAATAAAAAATACCTTAGAATTACCGTTTGTATTGTTTGAATAGCTTTATAATATACTTAAAAATTCATCTTTTAAAAATGGTTTAATTTCGCTAAATTTAAAAAATGCTTCTATGATTCCAGCAGAAAAAGGACCAATCTCATAAGGATTATACACAAAAGTAATACCATAAGGAGATATTGAAAAATTCTTTGAAATTTCAAGATCACTTTGTTTTATATAAGCATAAACTTTTACTTTATCCCAAATCATAGAAATTAAGCTTTCATCATGGATATCTTTTAAAATGTCACTTAATTCAAGTTTTTTTTCTTTATAATTAACTTCATATTGTTTGCTTGTATTATCGTGAGCACCACCACTATAAAAATATTCATCTGTTAAAAATATGCTCAAATCGCCTTTTTTATAGTAGATATTTTCTAAATTGTTATTGTATCTTATAAAAGTAGGGCTGTTAAAATTTACATTATTTGATGCAAAAAATTCGTTATACCAATTTGATAATTCGTCTAGATAACTATTTTTTAATAAATTTGCCATCTTAAACCGCATTTGAGAAGAGTTTTGATCTTTAAAATCTATAGCATCATAAACAAAGCTTTTTTTAAATATAAAATCTCTTTGTGATATTTGCTCGAAATTTGCTTTTGCTGTTATCATTATAAGAGAATACTTTTTATCAAGAGAGGCATTTATATCTTGTGTTGTGTTATTTAGCTTAATTACTCCCTCAAAATGATCATTTATAACATTTGCTTTTACTGATATATTTTTGGTTTTGATATTAAAAATAGTTTTATTTTCGTCTTCTTTTGGTGTAACATCTGAAAAAGTATATACATTTCCCTTTGTAAAAATATGCCCATAATATTTGTTATTTTTACCATCTAAATTGCTATTTTTATCATAATAATTTATGTAAATTTGAGTTGAATTTGTCTCATCGCTACAATTATTATCTTTATATATAAAGCTATATCCATCTTCAATTGTGATATTTTCATAAGCAAATGATAAATTTATAAATATTAAAAGTAATGCAAATATATTTTTCATTTTTTGTGTTATAACCTTATGTGTTAAAAATGCGAATTATACAAAAAATATGTTAAAAAGGTTTTAAAATTTAAGGATTTTAAAATTTTTAAAGTTGTTTTTGAGGGTGATGAATACATAAAATACAAGTTAAATGATAGTTTGATGCAATATCTAATAAATTTAGAAAAAAACTTCACTCAGCTAAATTTAAAGATATTCAACAAATGCGATCAGCGTATGGTATTAGAATTTATAATATGCTTTTATCAGAAATAGGACAAAATAGGACAATTTTTAAATAAATTTAGCTGTTCTTTGTAACATATTGGAAGTTCCAGAAAGTATGCAAAAATGGTATGAGTTTATAAAAAATGATGTTGAGGGCAAAACACATCTCAAAGTTTGACTCCAGCCCAAAAAGCAGATATAGGTGCACAAATTCAAGCTATCATAGCAAAGCAAGCTCAAAAAAATTATCCAAGAGTTGCTAGAAGGATGAGAAAACAAGGTGTTTCAGTTATTGAATTTGCATATCATAAAAATGGCGATGTTGCAAATTTAAAGGTTGCTAAATCTTCTGGTCATAAAATTTTAGATGATACAGTTATATCTGTTATACAATCAGTCAAAAATAAATTTCCAAAGATAGATGTTAGCACTACTTTTGAAGTGCCGATTAAATTTGCACTCAAGTAAGCTTTAATTTTTTATATTTGTTGCTATTTTTTGTTTTAATTAATAGCAACATTAAAGTAATTTTAGTCTTAAATTTAATAATATTTACAAATATAGTCGAAATTAAGTAAAATGGTACGCCCTAGAGAATTCGAATCTCTGACCTTTTGAACCGCAATCAAATGCTCTATCCAGCTGAGCTAAGGGCGCATAAATATAAACAGAATGCGTATTATATCAAATTATTCTTAAATTTAACAAATTGGCTTAAGAATTTAAGTATTTTTTTTATTTTAGTTATTTTATGATATTATAGCGACTATAATTAATTAATAAATTTAAGGTAAGGGATGATAAAGAAAATACTTATAGCAAATCGTGGTGAAATAGCGGTTCGCATCGTTAGGGCTTGCAAGGATTTACATATAGACTCTGTTGCTATTTTTACTGAGCCTGATAGAGAATGTTTGCATGTAAAAGTTGCAGATGAGGCAATTTGCATGGGAGAAGATCCTCTTAAAGGATATTTGGATGCAAAAGCCATAGTAAAAGTAGCAAAAGATTGCGGTGCTGATGCTATACATCCAGGATATGGATTTTTAAGTGAAAATTATGAATTTGCAAAAGAAGTTGAAGATACAGGGCTAATTTTTATAGGACCAAGTCCTGATGTTATAAGAAAAATGGGAAATAAAAATATAGCTAGATATTTGATGAAAAAAAATGGAATTCCAGTTGTTCCAGGGACTGAGCCGTTAAATCAAGAAGATATGCAAACTATAAAAGATTATGCTGCAAAGATAGGTTATCCTGTTATATTAAAAGCTAGTGGAGGCGGAGGAGGTCGTGGCATAAGAGAAGTTTGGGATGAAAAGGATATGGAAAGTGCTTATGAGTCTTGTAAAAGAGAGGCATTAAAATACTTTAATAATGATGAAGTTTTCATGGAAAAACTTGTTGTAAATCCTAGACATATAGAGTTTCAAATTTTAGGCGATAATTATGGCAATATAATACATTTATGCGAAAGAGATTGCTCAATCCAAAGAAGACATCAAAAGATTATAGAGATTGCACCTTGTCCAACAATAAGTGAAAATTTACGCAAAGTTATGGGCGTTGCTGCTGTTTCTGCTGCAAAGGCTGTAAATTATTCAAATGTTGGAACAGTAGAGTTTTTGCTTGATGATTACAATAATTTCTATTTTATGGAAATGAATACTAGAATTCAAGTAGAACATGGTATAACAGAAGAAATAACCGGTATTGATTTAATAGTTAGGCAAATAAGAAGTGCAAATGGTGAAATTTTGGAATTAGAGCAAAGTGATATAAAGCCATATGGTTTTGCCATAGAAGCTAGAATTACAGCTGAAGATGTTTGGAAAAACTTTACTCCAGCTCTTGGAACTATTAAAGAGTATTACCCAGCACTTGGACCATCTGTGCGTGTTGATAGTCATATATATAAAGATTATTCAATACCTCCATTTTATGATTCACTTCTTGCAAAATTGATGGTTAGATCAAGTAGCTATGATTTAGCTGTAAATAAATTAGAGCGTGCATTAGATGAATTTACCATAGAAGGAGTTAAAACAATCATACCATTTTTACTAACTATTTCCAAAAGAAGAGAGTTTAGAAGAGGATTTTTTGATACATCTTATGTTGAAAAAAATTTACAATCCATTTTAGAAAATACCAAAGATGAAATAAATGAGAATAAAGATGAGTTGGTAGCTGTTATAAGTGCAACTTTAAAAAAGCATAGGAGTTGATAATGAATGATTTTTTAGATAGCTTAAAAGAGATAAAAAAAGAGCTACAAAAAGATGTAAATTTAGCACTAAAAAAGACAAAAAAACCAAGACAAAATCCAAATAGAGATGAATTTAAAGATATTTTCAAAGATGAAGATGGTTTAAAAAGTCATCAAGATAAATTAGACGACTTAAAAGACGAGTTTTTAAAATACGCAGGATATAATAATATAAAAAAGATATGATAAGCATCGATTTTTGCACTCTTAGTTCGCCTTGCCCATATCTTGACGCTAAAGCTTCAAGAAGTTCTTATAAATATGTTTTTGATGCAAGTTTTAATTTAAATACTACGTTAACAGAACATGGATATAGGCGTTTTGGAAGATATTATTCAAAACCTATATGTCAAAATTGTAATGAATGTGTTTCTATAAGAATAGATGCTAAGAATTTTAAATTTACAAAAAGTGCAAAAAAGGCGATAAAGCGTAATAAAAATACACTATCATACATATCAAGCCCAATTTGCGATGAAGAACATCTAAAGCTTTATAGTAAATATCATATGTATATGAGTAATAAAAAAGATTGGAAATTTTATGAACTTAGTTATCAAAAATATTATGAACTTTATGTAGATGGAGCAGGGGAGTTTGGTAAAGAAATTTCGTATTATGATGGGAAAAAATTAATTTGTGTTGATCTTGTAGACTTTGTAAATAACGGAATAAGTTCTATTTATTGTTATTATGATCCAGAGTATTCTTGGTATAGTTTGGGTAAGTTTTCTCTTCTTAGGCAAATAATGATAGCAAGGATAAATAATCTTCGTTGGATTTACTTAGGTTTTTATGTAAAAGATTGTCCAAGCTTGGCTTATAAGGGCGAATATGCTCCTTTTGAAAGCTTAAAAGAGTATGTAGAAATAAATCAAGAGTGTGTTTGGGAGTAGTATAAAATAACTTTTTGGTTTATAAAATTGATATATCTTATGTAAAATGTAAAAAAGAGAAAAAGTTAGTAATTTGAAAAAATGAGAACTCAAAAGCAAATTTGCAAAATTTATGTATTTTTTATGCAAAAAAGTAAATAATTCAAAAAACTTACAACATTGTTTTAAATGTCCTAAATAATGCAACGCAATACTTTTTTAATAATTTGAACTTTTGTGTTATTATATTATCAGATTGTATGGCTTTTGTAATGCTTATTAATACTTACAATGGGACTTTTATATTAAGTAAAAATTTTAGAAATTTAAGTAAGAAAAACATAATAAAAAGCTATAAACTTGGTTAAAATGCTTTTATTTAGTCAAATAAAATTGTAATGAAAAAGACAATTAGCTTAGTAAAATACATAGATTTACCATAATTGTGACTTAAGATAAATTTAAAATATTAATTATATTTTCTAAAATTTACACAATTTCATAAAATTATTAATTTACTACTTTTATTATAATTTTTAAGAAATTTTTTATGGGGGAGGGGGGTGTATAATAGATTTGTTTAAATACTTTAAAGGAGGAATTATGAATCAGAATAAAAATCAAATATATCCATTTAAAAGTGGTGCAAAAATTTTGTTTGATAGAGGTGGATTTGAGGTAGCTTATGGAATAAGTGAAGTGTGCGGTAAAATACGAGTAGGAATGAGATATAATAAAAGTATGAGTGGTAAAGATTATCCTGTTGGTCGCAATGGAACACCTGTATATTTCATTATTTCAGAAGAATTAGATGTTGGTTTTTTGACTACTCTTTTAAACGGCGATAAAAATAATGATATGCAAATTTTAGATGCTATAAAAGATTTGGTTATAAGAGGGTAGAAAAATGAAAAAATTAATTTTATTTTTATCTTTTTGTTTGATCATGGGGACAAATACATATGCACAAGATGAAGATGATTTGTTTGAGATAAATAGTAATATTTGTTCTGGCATAGGAGGAAATTATAGGTGCTTACAGATAACTTCTAAAGTAGATGATTTAACTATATATAAAGTAATAGCAAATAGGGGGAATTGTGAAACAACAATTGTGTTGAATAATGAAACTTATGTAATTAAGAACACAGATGATGGTATATTTTTTCATACTTTTAATAATCAATTAGGGTGGGTTCCTGTATCTAGAGAAGATGAATCAAAATTTTATATAAAGTTAGATTTTGGTCAAACAAAAAATTTAGGTTTAGAAAGTGATTGTAATTTATTAGAAACCATTGTAGAAACTGACAAAGGTACAGTAACTCATAGTTGGGAGTAGAAGATAATTTAAATAAAAATATGAAAAAGATATCTTAGCTTTTGCTTTAACATTAATATATGTTTTTGGGGTAGGTATAGAAAATTGTAGATAATGTTTTTTATATGATTTTTTGGATATTATAGAAGTAAAAGTGAGTATATTGATATGGGAGAAGATAATAAATTTTTAACAATATTTCCATCAAATACCAAATTTTAATTTATATTAGTGATTTGAAATATTATTTTGGATTAAAAAGTAAATAAAGATATATTTTATCGATATGATTGGGAATGATATTGTTTGTTTATACGATATAGAAAATAAAAAGGATATAATGTATTTCCTTAAAGTTTTTTAAAAAGAAATTTTGATTTAATCCAAGATATTTTCATTTACAGCCTAATAAAAGTCAAAAATATCGCCATTTTTCTGATTATCATCCACATAAAATTATTTGTTTGCAGAATATGGTGTATGGATATGAAATTGATTTAATAATTCCAAAATTTTAGTAAGTCTAGAAATTTTTAAGTTAAGGTTGGCTGTATGATTAAACTATTATAGTCAAGTTAGCTTTTAACAAAATTAATAAAATATTTTATAATTAAATTTGTTTCTAATTTAATATTCTTTTTTAAAATCTATAATTATTTTGTAATTTTGCATTTGATAATTTTAAAATTAAATATTTTTTATGTTTCAATTTTAAATTTATGATTTTCTAACCAAAAATTTTTGCATAGATTTTTTTTTGATATAATATTTTTTAAGAATGACATTTTTTATAATTAATTAATCAAATTCTTTGGTATAAAGATAAAGAGTCGTTATTGGGCTTTTTAAAAAATTAAAAGTATAATAAATATTTTAAATACATAAAATTTATTATAGTGTGAAATAGAACTAATTTGGAAACTTGACTTATAATATAAAAATATATAAATTTGGAACGCTATTTGCTTTAGTGATTATGTAACTTTGCGATGGAGAGCTTTTATGAATATAATTCAAACTTTAGAGTCTATTTCTATAAATACAGATGATATTAATGTGTTTTCTCAGCTGCAATCAATGATTAAGAAAAATTTTAAAAAAAGTGTTGGCAATAAAGGTAAAATAATATCATTTTATGATGAGAGTGAAAAAGTTCAAAGAAAGTATTTCTTTAAATTTTTACAAAATATGTATAAAAAATATCATAATAAAAGTTTTGATTTTAAGATGAGCGAATTTTCTACTATAAAATTAAGTTTAATTCAGCAAAATACACTCAAATCAGTAGTCTTGATAGAGGCAAATTTTAAAAATAGTGAAGTAACTTTAAATATAAAAAATAGTGATAATTTTTTCATTTCTTATATAAATCAATGTTGCAATGAGTGGGGAATTAAATTTGATAAATTTGAAAATATCATTACGCTAAACATACAAAATGAAGAATCTCTAGATATGCTTGATATGTTTTTTAACACAAAAGAGATATTTAATTATACAATAGATTGCAATTATGATGAAAAATCTTTCGCTAAATTTAAAAAAGAGATTAAGGTTAGACAATCAAGTAAATTTATAAAAAGATTTAAAGCACTTGCAAATTTACTAGAAGAGTATTTTGAAATTTTGGGCTGCGAAAAAACAGATGATAGTGAGACTGTTAGATCTAGTTATTTAAGTCTTATAAAGCTTTATCATCCAGATAGGCATCAAAATAAACCTGTGGAAATTCAAAAATCATATCGAGAAAAATTTGAAAATATTCAAAAAGCATATGATGCATTAAAACCATACTTTAAAGAGCAAGAAAACTTCATTAGTGCGTGATAGCGTAGAGCTTTTTTCTTTGACTAGAAGAGCCTATATTTAGAGATTTTCGATATTTTGTGATAGTTCTTCTAACTAAACTTACATCAAATTCTTTTTGAGCCATTTCAAGTAGGGCAAAATCGCTGAGCGGTTTTTTCTTGTTTTCGCTTAGGATTGCGTTTTGTATAAATTCTTTTATAGCGACATTTGAAACCTCTTCACTTGCAGCACCAGCAAAAAATAGTTTTAATGGAACTGTGCCACGAGGTGAAGATAAAAATTTATTTGTTATAGCGCGAGATATGGTAGATGGATTTCTTCCTAAATCGACAGCAATATCTTTAAGTCTCATCGGTTTTATATCTCCACCTATAAAATAATCATATTGATATTCTATAATCATTAATCCTATTTTATAAAGTGTGGATTTACGCATTTCAAGTGCATCTATTAAATCTAAACCCTCTTTTATACGAGAGCTTATAAACTCATTGTCGTTATTTATATATTCATTTTCTATAACTATTTTTGGGTAATAGTCATCATTTATACTAACTTGTATGCCATCACTTGAGCTTGTAACTATAATATCTGAAATTGCTTGCATTTGATTTTCTAGATATTCAATAGCTGGAGGATTTTTAAATTTTTTTATTATATTCATGGCTTCTGAATATCTAGTTAAATTTACAAATTCTTCAAGATTTTCAAAATTTTCTATAAGTTTTTTGCAAATATCATAAAGTTCGCTATCTATTTGCATATCTTCAAGTTGAAATAAAAAACTTTCTTTGTAGTTTTTAGATCCAACTCCAATTGGCTCAAGTAGGCTAAATCTAGCCCTTATGCTTTCTATTTCGTCTTTTGAATACTCTTTATAAATTTCACTATCTTCTTCAAAATATCCTTCGTTATTTATACATTCTATGATTTTATAAGCAATATTTTGTGATTTTTGAGTAGGAAAAAGTGGCTTATTTATCTGTTCATAAAGTTTTTCATATAAGCTTTTTTCATATATACAAAGGGATTCTATATTGTCTGTTGTGGAGTTTTTAGTATTTGTGGAAAAAAAAGACTTTTTTCTTATTGATTTTGGATTTGTTTCTATGCTTACAAATGGATTTCCGCTAACTAATGGCTCAAGAGTTTCTTTTAAATCTTCGCTGCTTGCTTGTAAAATTGGCAACCAACTTTGTAGTGTGTGATTTAGCTTTGCTTTTGGTCCAAGAGTTTGGCTTTGACGAAGCATATTTATAAGAGTTTAAACTCTGTTCCTAGATAGTAAGTTCTAACCATTTTATTGTTGGCAACTTCTTGTGATGATCCGCTTGCTAGTAGTGAGCCATCTTTTATAACATAAGCTCTAGAGCATATCGCAAGTGTTTCTCTAACATTGTGATCTGTTATTAAAATACCTATATTTAGCTTTCTTAAATCTTTAATGATATTTTGAATATCAGCAACTGCAATAGGATCAACCCCAGCAAAAGGCTCATCAAGTAGCAGGAATTTAGGTGTTATCATAAGAGATCTGGCTATTTCACATCTTCTACGCTCCCCGCCACTTAGACTAATGCCTTTTCTGTTACGAATTGGCTCAATGTTTAAAAGCTCCAGCATTTCATCGACTTTTTTTAGTATCTGTTTGTCATTTTTCTTATATGTAACTTCGGCGGCTAACATAAGATTTTCTTCTACACTTAAATCTTTAAAAATGCTACTTTCTTGTGGTAAATAACCAATGCCAAGTTTTGCTCTTTTATGAAGTGGAATTTTAGTAATATCTAAATCATCTAGATAAATGTTGCCGCTACTTGGGGGAATAAGTCCACAAATCATATAAAATGTTGTTGTTTTTCCAGCTCCATTTGGACCAAGCAACCCAACAACTTCGCCGCTTTTTACACCAAGAGATATATCTTTTATAATGTTAGATTTTTTTATAGTTTTTTGTAGATTTTTTATCTCTAATTTATGCACGAACTACCTCATATTTTCTTTTGTCTTCAAAAGGAGTGATTGTTATTTTTATATAATTTAGAGAATTTTCATTAAGTAAATTTTCTAAGCTTTTATCCGCCCATTCTACTACATGCAAACCATCTTCAAATAAATTTTCAAAAAGACCAGTTTCTAAAAGCTTTTTTGTGCCATCATTGTATATATCATAATGGTATAAAATATCGTCATAACTTTGCATGATGTTAAAAGTTGGAGATATAATCTCATCTTCAATTCCTAAATTTAGTGCTATTTTTTTAGTTAGCGTTGTTTTACCGCTTGCTAAATTTCCACATAATAAAATTATGCCTTCTTTAGGAAGTTTTTTAACAAAATCATCTAATTCATCTAATGATAAAATGTAGGTTTTCATATCTTTTTTATAAACTCGCTTTGTAAATTTTTTGGTATATTTTTTGTTATTGGTATGGCTAAAACTTCATATTCGTCAGTTTTTGTGATAAATTTAATAGAAATTTTATCACCAACTTTTACATCTTTTGAAGCTTTAGCTACTATACCATTTATGCTTACAACACCACTTCTACACATATCTTCGCTTATTGTTCTGCGTTTAGTGATATTTACCGCATTTAAAAATTTATCAACTCTCATAGATGTATTTTAACAAAAAAATGTAAAATTTTCTATGAAAAATTCCATTGTCATAAGTTTATTTGCAAAATAAGGAATTTTTAATAAAATTGTGTAGGTTTTATTGGAAGTATTGAGGCTATTAGTTTTCTGCCGATATTACTTTGAAAAGTTTGTTTATTGTTTAGTTCTAAATTTTCTATTATTTTACCATCATCGAGCAGTATTACTCTATCACATATCGTTTTAACAATTCTCATATCGTGTGTTATTATTACAAAACTAAATTTTCTTTTCATTTCGTTTATTAAATTTATTATCTCTTTTTGCAAGATAATATCAAGAGAAGATGTTGCCTCATCTAAAATGATGATTTTTGGTGATATCGCCATAGCTCTTGCTATGCAAACTCTTTGAGCCATTCCACCGCTTAAAAAGGATACTTTTGTATCTAGGCTTATATCAAGATGAACTTTTTTTAGTAAATTTGTTACTATTTTTTTCTTTTCATTTTTTGTAAATTTACTAAGATAATCAAGTGGTTCACTTATAACTTCAAAGATGTTTAATGCAGGGTTTAGTGCTGAGATGCTATCTTGAAATACTATTTGAACTTTCTTGTAAAATTCTCTTTTTTGGCTTAATGTTTTTAAATTTACTTTTTTATCTTCAAGATAAATTTCTCCATTATCTTGTTTTGTAATGTTACAAATAATCTTAGCAATTGTGCTTTTACCACTGCCGCTTTGTCCAAGAAGAGCCAATGCTTCGCCTCTATGTAAGCTAAAAGATATATCTTTTAATACTTTATTTGGTTTTGTTGATTTAAAAAATGAGAAAGATTTATATGTTTTTGAGATATTTTTTAGTTCTAGAATTTTACTCATATTGTCTCTTTGTATAAATTTAAATGTGCGTTCAGCAACTCTTTTGTTATGAGATGCCTTGGATTTGCAAAAATTTCTTTTACGCTGTTTTCTTCTACTATTTTACCTTCATCTATAACAAAAACTTTGCTAGCTATTTTAGCTACTACTCCAAAATCATGTGTTATTAATAAAATTCCTATGTTTTTTAGTTTTGCAAGGTCTGATAAAATTTCTAAAATTGTGCTTTGAACTATTAAATCAAGATCCGTTGTGCATTCATCTGCTACTAAAAATGGTGTATCTTGAAGCAAAGCAAGGGCTATCATAGCTCTTTGGAGCATTCCGCCACTCATCTCAAAAGGGTACAAATTTGCTACATCTTTTTGTAGTTTAACTGTTTGTAGGGCTTGATAAATTTCATCTTTATTGAATTTTTTATCATTTGCTTTTTGTGTTTCTTTGGCATGCCCCATTATTGTTTTTGTTGGATGAAATGCTGAAGCTGGATTTTGCATTATATAGCTTATGTATCTATGTGTTTTCAACTCTTTTAAATTTGTGTTATTTATATAAAAATCTCCGCTCATATTTAGATTTTTTGGTAAAAAACCTAGAAGTGCACTTGAACTAAGAGTTTTACCACTTCCGCTTTTGCCAACAAGAGCTACTATTTCTCCGCTATTTATAGATATGTTTAAATTTGAAACGATATTTTTATCATTATTTTTTATATTTAAGTTTGAAATTTTAAGGCTTTTCATGAATTTCCACCGAAACATCTAGTTTGTCACGCAACATATCTCCAAGCATATTAAATACAAAAACAGTTATAAATAGTGCAAGTCCTGGATATAATATAAGCTCACTATGAGAAAAAATATACTCTTTTGCATCACTTATCATGATTCCCCATTCAGGAGTTGGAGCTTTTACCCCAAGACCTAAAAAACTAAGCCCTGATATGTGAAGCATTATATGACCTATATCAAGAGTTGCGAGAACAAAACATTGAGAGATAATTGGTTTTATCATATTTTTACTAAAATTTTGAGTTATACTTGCACCGCTTATTTTACTTATTAAAACATATTCTTTTGATTTTAGTGATAAAACTAAACTTCTTATTATTCTTGCATACCAAGCCCAGTGCGTTAGAGCTATGGCAATAATGACATTAGTAAGACCGGTTCCTAAGATTCCAACTAAAAATAGAGCTAAAACAACTGTTGGAAAACTTAAAAACATATCACAAATTCTCATCAATAAATTATCTATTTTTCCTCCTATAAAACCACTTAATCCGCCTATTATTATACCTAATGCTAGTATGAAAAATAGTGTTATAAAAGCTGATTTTAATGATAAAGAACTGCCAGCTATTAGTCTTGAAAATTGATCTCTTCCAAGATGATCGCAGCCTAGAAAATGTTCTTTTGAAATAGGTGCAAATTTAAGGGACAAATTTACTAAATTTGGATCATGTGGTGCTAGATATGAACCAAAAAGCATTATAAAAATTATAAAAATTGCTAAAAATATAGTTATATAGTGAATTATTTTCATTTTTCAACCATACCTTTTTTGACCCTAGGATCTATAAAAGCATAGAGTATATCAATTATCAAATTTAAAATAATAAAAATAAAACTCATCATAATTATAAAACATTGAATAACTGGATAGTCATTATTTGATATCGCATTTACAGCATATCGCCCAATTCCAGGATAAGCAAATATATTTTCTATAATAAGTGCTCCTCCAATAAGCTCTCCTATGTGCATTCCAAGTGTCGTTACTATAGGAAATAAAGAAATTTTAAAGATGTAATTTATATAAATTTGATAGTTTTTTAAACCCCTTGATTTAGCATATATGATATATCTTTTATTTTTATTTTCTAGCATATTTGCTCGAATTAGTCTTATATTTATTGCAATTGACATAAAAGATATTGCAATTGCTGGCATAATCATATGCGAAAAAGAACCTATGCCAAATGGCGGAAGCAAATCTAATTTTACTGAAAAAATAACTATAAGCATAAGTCCTAGCCAAAAATTTGGCGTACACACCCCAAGATAAGATATGATTCTAGTAAAATAATCAAAATAACTATCTTTGTAAATGGCACTTATAATTCCAAGTGGAATTGATATAATAAGTGTTAAAAAAAGTGCAAAGGCGGCTAATTTTAGTGTTGATGGGAGATAATAAAGCATATCAGCTGCAATATCTCTTTTTGTTAAAAATGATGAGCCAAAATCCAGCATTATTGCCTGTTTTATCCATATGAAATATTGAGTAAGTATAGGTTTATCTAGCCCAAGAGCTGCTTTAGCACTAGCTATAGCTTCATCAGTTGGTGTTATACCAGATGCTACAAGATAGCTTAAAACAGCGTCTGTGCCATTTAATCTAAGTAGAGCAAATATAAATATACTTACTACAAATAGCAAAGGAAATAGATAAAGTATTCTTTTTGTAATAAATTTAATCATTTTGCGAAAAATATCTTATCAAATTGAATATTGTCTTTTAAAATAGAAATTTCAATACCATCAATTTTTTTATTAGATACTACCGTATTTACTTCATATGTTATTGGGATATAAACGGCTTGTTCGTGAAGTGTGGTTAAAATTTCTTTTACTAACTTTTCACTTTCTTTTTCATCTATGGTTTTTAACATAAGTGAAATTTGATCATCTATTTGTTGTTTGTTTTTAAGACCAAGTTGTGCTTGATAATCAGCATGAGAAGGTGCTCTCATAGAGGCTAAAAAACTTTGTGGATCATAAGGTGCTCCCCAAGTTGCATTAAATATAAGACTAAATTCGCCAGTCCTTTGTTTTTTAAAGAAAATCGTTTTTTCATCTGCTTTTAAATCAAGTAATATTCCTATATTTTTAAGTTCAGATTGTAAAACTTCTCCTATAGATTTTTGAGAAGCATCGCTTCCTATATATGATAGTTCTAGTTTTAACGCTTTGCCATCTTTATATCTTATGCCGTCATCTTTTAGCTTCCAACCGCTTTTTTCAAGAAGTTCATTTGCTTTTTTTGTATTAAATTCATAAGGTTTGGCATCTATATGAGTAAGTTTGTTTGTAGGCGAAAAAAGAAAATCCGCTTTTTGTTGTATGTTAAAAAACACTTGCTTCATGATAGCGTCTTTGTCTACTGCCATATTTATAGCTTTTCTTATATTTATGTCGTTGGTTGGAAATTTATTAGAATTTATAGCTATGGCTGTTGTTATAAGCGGTTTTGATATCATTGTGTTAAATTTTTTGTCTTTTTGCATTAAAGCAAAACTATCGAGTGAAATTTGACCTTTGCCATAGATAAGATCTATATCTCCGGTTTTTAAAGCTATAAATTTTGTATTTGGATCTGGTATAACTTTGGCAATAATTTTTTCATAAGATGGTTTTTTACCATAATATCTATCATTTCTTTCAAATACATCATTAACTCCAAGTTTACTACTAACTAGTTTCCAAGGACCAGTTCCAATAGGAGCTTTTATACCATCTTTTGTAGAGCCGTTTATCATTGCACTTGGAGCTATAAAACGATAAGGTCTTATTAGTGAAAGTTCATTTAAAGTTAAAGAGTAAGCATTTTTTAGTTTTAATTGTATTGTATAATCATCTATTTTATCGCACTCAAGGAGTATGTTTGAGAGTTCTAGCCATTTGTGCCTATCTTTATTTTGATGTATTGCATCAAAATTTGCTTTTACAGCATTTGCGTCAAATTTTTCGCCATTTGAAAAAACAATATCTTGTCTTAAGTAAAAAGTGTAAGTTTTGCCATCCTTGCTTATATCCCAAGATTTAGCTAGCCAAGGCTGAATACTTCCATCTTCTGCATATCTTACTAATGACTCATAAACCATATTTTGTGCAAACATTTCGTTTGGACTATAAAGATGTGGATTTAAAGGACCAACATTTTTAGATGTGGCAAAATTCAGTGTTTGGGCAACTAAGAAATTTATACATATGATAAAAATAGTTATGTATTTTCTAAGCATAATATTTCTCCTTGAGTTATTTTAATATTATTAATATAAATTTAGTAATATTAAAAACATATAATATCAAATATAGTATTATTTTATTCTTAAATATTTATAATAAATTTATAAATTATTATGTTTTTTAATTCGCATAGTAAAGGCATTTTTTTGTATAAATAGTGTAAATGTTTGTATTGTATAATTACTAAATTTATTTTTAAATTTATAGAAATTTTATATATTTTTAGTTACAATCAAAATCTAATTACAAATATAAATTCAGTGATAAATTTAATACTTGAGTTAAGTTACGAATTTAGTTTAAGCTTAAATAAATTGTTTTACAGTTGCATTTGTTTTTATATTGTAAAAGGATTTTTTGTGTTATTAAAGCCGTATTTTGCACCTATTTTAACAATTGTAATGTTATGCATATTTTATACAATAAGTATGTTTTTTGAAGATGTTATAAGCTTTTATAAAGTTGAGGGTGGACTTGATTTCATAACATATTTTATGTATTTTTTATCCTTTTTTATTGTGATTTATTATAAATCTGCTTTTAAGAAACATATGATTGATTTTTATCTTTTTATGTTTTTATTTATAGTTGCCTTTTTAAGAGAAAGTGGAGCACAAAGCTGGATACCAAGCAAAGATACAACCGCTTTTAAAATCAGATTTTTTACAAATCCAGATAATCCTTTAATAGAAAAAATTGTTTCATTGATAATTATTGTAGTTTTATTAGTTGTTGTGGGTTATTTATTAAAAAAATACTTTGTTAAAATATTTAAAGGCTTTTTTAAATTTGATACTCTTTACTTAACAGTGGTAACTTTTGGAGTTATAGGAATATTAAGTAAAATAGCTGATAGATTTCCAAGTATATACAATAAGGTAGTAGGAGTGGAAATACAAGGGGATTTTGAAATTTTATTACTCTTGATAGAAGAGGGTTTAGAGGCTATGTTGCCTGCTTTGTTTGCAATAGGAGTAATGCAGTATTTTTATATACAAAAGCAAAATTTAAATCAGTTTTAAATTAATCCAACCTTTTTTTCATTTCCAAATGCTGAAATTTGCTCCCTTTTTATAGTGCTGATAAAATCTTCCATACAAAATATCGCATCTTCTTTTGTAGCTACTTTTAGGGCTGTATTTTTAAGAACTAATACTATTTGAGCACCGCTTAATTCATATTTTGCAAGCTCTTTTATATCAAAGTTTATTTCAAAACTTGCATTTTCAGGTAAAATTTTTCTCCAAATGCTAAGTCTTTCTTCATAGTTTGGTTTTTTGAACTCTATTTTATAATCAAACCTTCTTGAAAAAGCACTATCAAGGCTTTGCATGAAGTTTGTTGTTGCTATTAAAACACCCTCAAATCTCTCAATTTGCTCTAAAAATATATTTTGCATCTGATTGTGCATTTTTTCAGCACCGCTTCCACCATTTTCTATTCTTGTTGATAAAAACTGATCTGCTTCGTTTAGCAGCAAAACTGGTTCGCTATTTGATTTTTTACATATTTCTTTATAAGTATCAAATATTTTTCTAACATTTTGTTCGCTTTCACCAACATATTTTGAAAGTATTTTTGAGCAATCAAAATGTAGAACCTGTTTTTTCAAACTTTTTGCTAAAGATATAGCTGACATTGTTTTTCCAGTTCCAGCAGGACCATAAAATATAACTTTTACATCTACATTTTTTCTTTTTTTTATTCCCCAAGAATTTAGTCTTGATATAACTTTTTTATCCATTTGACGCATAATGTGTTCTAAAAGCTCTTTGGTTTTATCATTTAAAACTACATCATTTATATCTGTTTTTGGATCTATTAACTCGAAAATATCTTGATCTTTTACAATACTTTCTAATTTTATTTTTTTATTTTGTTGTTTGTTTTGTGGTCTCATAATCTCTTGAAGAGTGTCTTCATTTATAAAAAAACTTCTACTTATATTTCCTGATAAATTTAAAATTTCATCATAGTCTATGAGAGAATTTTGTATAAGCTTTGAGCTTTCTTCTAATAGCGAGCGGTTTTTTATCTTTTCAAATTCATTTTCACTCACTAAAGAAAGCAAAGTATTCATATCTCTTAAAATTTCATATTCGCCAGAGTATTCCTCTTTTAAAATAGCTAAAAAAATTATTTTTTCTTTATGAGAGAGCATATTGTCTTTGAAAATTTGCTCTACATTTAGAGTTATTTTGCTTATTTTTATACGCTCTGCTATGCGGGTTTCTAAATTTTTTATATGATTTATTATTCTGTTTTTAGCATCTCCTCCTTGAGATATGAGTGAGAGTTTATAATACAAATCTATGCATAAAAACTGATCTTTTAAGTATTCTAAATGATCTTCGTAAGCTGTTAATTCTGGTATATCATGAGTAATGCTACCATCTTCTAGCAGTTTTAGAAATGACTGTGAAAGAGAAATTTCTGTATGAAGAATCGACAAAAGTCCAATTTGTTTTGAAATATTATCTGTTTTAAATATATTAAAACCTTGTATTATCCAACCTAAATCAAGTAAAGACTTTATATCTTTTATATGCGATAAATGTTCATAATTTTTATCTCCATAAATTTCAACTAGAATGTCATACACACTATTTTGTGCATTTCCGCTTATATAAGCTTTTGTCATATGTTTGAGGATTAAAGACTCATCATGCGAAAATTTTATAAGCTTTGTTAATTCACACTCTTTTGTTGTAGAAGTTAAAAATGTCTGTAAATATTTCATTAAAAATTATACCTAAAAGTTAAATTGGCTATTTGCGCATCTCCGTTATTTATCGTTCCTTGTGCTGTACCTATATAATTTCCTGTATATGAATTTACGTCTTGATTGGTTCTTTGCATATACAAGTAAGCAAGAGCAACTTCGAATTTTGGACTGAATTTATAGTTTAATCCTGTTGAATATATATAAGATTTTGAATTTGGAAGTTCAAAATTCATTTTATCACTATGAGCTGGATTTTCATCTATCGCAAAACCAGCCATTAGTCTTAGTTTAGTGGTTGCATCAAATGCAATACCAAATCTATAAGTGCTTGAATTATCCCAGTTTCTTTGAGCTGGATCATCAAATACTTTTTTTGCTATCGCATTTGGCATCTTTTTGTCATAATCAAAATCGAGCTCTTTAAAATCAGACCAATAAGTTCTTTCATAAGCAAACATATATGTAAATGCGTTATAGTTATAAGCTATAGCTAAAACTAGATTTGCTGGAAGCGGCAGAGTGATTTTTGCTGGAGTACTCATAGTTGCATTGCCAAATTTAAAATCACCATCTCCTTTTACGGTTAAATCAACTTTTGATCTATATGTTGCAGATAAACTAAGATCTTCTATAGGTTTATATGTAATGCCTAAGTTATATCCATAGTCTATACTATCACCTTGCAGTTTTCTGTTAAAATTCGTAATGCCATTTTCTACTGTTCCATCTGAATATAAAGCTCTTAATCCTAAACCAAGCGATATTTGATCACTTAGTCTATATGCAATGCTTGGATTTACTTCAAGAATCTTAAGATCAAATTTTTTACTAGTTGCTGCTGGATAAGGATCATCCCATAGCATCTGAACTCCAGCTGGAACTGCAGTTGAAAGACCAAATCTAACATTTGGAATGTATTCTGGCGATATAAAATATAGTTGAGGTACAAAAATATTATAGTTTTGAGATTTTGTGCTATATGTTCCGGGCACGCTTGATTTGTTCTCAAAACTTGTTTTTCCTAAATAAAAATATGATATACTTGTTTCCAAACTATGCCAAATATCATACATAAACATCATGTTTGCAGGATTGTAATATGCTGCGTCACTTCCAAAACTATAAGCGTAGTTTGATCCAGCAAGTGCGACAGAATCGGCACTTTGCTCCGGAATTTTGTATCCAGATGCGTTTAATACACTGGTTATACAAATTGGTAAAATAATTAAGTTTATTTTTTTCATTTATCTCCTAATTTTCTAAGTAAATTTATCTCTTTATCCCAAATAGTATCATCAATAGTTTCTAAAATAAGTGGAATATTATTACTCATATCATCTTGCATTAAATTTGAAAAGCCATCAAGTCCGATAGTTCCTTTACCTATGCTCTCATGCCTATCTTTTTTGCTTCCAAATTTAGTCTTAGAATCGTTTATATGCATACCTTTTAGAAATTTTTTGCCAATGATTTTATCAAATTCATCAAAAGTTTTTTTATATTTGCTTTTACTTCTTATGTCATAACCTGCAGAAAAAAGATGACATGTATCTATACAAACACCGATACGCTCTTTGTCTATGCAGTTTTGCACCAAATAAGCAAGATGAGAAAAATCAAAACCTAAATTCGAGCCTTGTCCTGCTGTATTTTCTATGACTAAAGTAACATTGTGTGAATTTTGCAAAAGATAATTTATAGAATTTGATATATTTTCAAGACATTCATCTGTGCTTATCTCATTTAAGTGTGATCCTGGATGAAAATTTATCAGCTTTAAACCAAGTAAATTTACTCTATTTATCTCATCTAAAAAAGAATCTATGCTTTTTTGTCTCTTGAGTGGATCATTTGAGCCTAAATTTATAAGATAACTATTGTGAACTAAAACATGCTCTGGCAATATTTCTGCTTTTTGCAAGTTATTTTTAAACTCACTTATATTTTTATTATTTAATGGCTTTGCACTCCATTGTCTTTGATTTTTAACAAACATTCCAAAAGCATTTGCACCTATATTCATAGCATTTAGTGGCGCATTTTCAATCCCACCTGCTATACTAACATGTGCACCTATAAATTTCATTTTATTAACCTTAAAACTATTGTAATATTATTTTTTGTATCTTTAAATATAGATTTATTATTACAAACTTCGTATTCTATAGAATTTTTGCTTATATTTTGTTTGAATCCACAATCTGTTTTTATTAAACTTTCTTTTTCGTAAATTGGTTTTTGATTTATAATGTCGTTTAAAAAACTATCATAATGGGACTCTAGAAGGTATTTTTTATTAAAATCTATTTTATTGCTACAAGCTGAGTTTATGCAAATTTTATCTTTTATATCAAGCTTTAATATGCTAACTCCGGAGTTATAAATTTGCAGCGTTGTGTAGTTGTTGTAATAATGGATAAAACCAGCGTCACTTATCTTAAGATTTGGAGAATTTATAGTAAAAAAAACTGATGATGAGCTTTGTGGTGTATTTTTTATAGAACAAGCAGTAAAAAATAGCACAACTATAATAGTTAATAAGTTTTTCAAACTCCATATCCTTTTTTATTTAAATTTAAGATAAATCTTTGTATAATTCGAACTTCATTCAATTTAACTTGGCCCCTTCGTCTAACGGTTAGGACATCGCCCTTTCACGGCGGTAACACGAGTTCGAATCTCGTAGGGGTCACCAACCTCCCACCTTTTTTTTGTTAAGTTTATTTAGTTAGATTTTCTCTTCTTTTGTATCTTGTATATCTAGGCTAACTTTTGAACTTTGTGCTTTGTTATCTTGAAATACATACTCGATATTTTTAGCACCAAAACTATTCGCAATTGCATTTAGAGTATCAGTTGCGGATTTGTGAATTTTTGTTTCAAGATCTTTTATCATCGATAGTGATATAGATTTTACTTCATTTTTCGCCTCATCTATAAGTTTATTTTTATCTTCTTCGCTAAAACTAACACCTAAAAGTCCATTTATAGAATCAGGCAACAAAAATGGTAAAAATTTAGAATTTTTTTCATCATAAATTTTCATATCAGTTATAGAGTATTTATACTTACAAGGAGGCATAGTTATCTTGTATTCGCCATTTTGAAGATTTACTATGTTAAATTCATCGCTTTTTAAATCATAAATAAAATTTATCTCAAAACCAAATATTATTGCAATTTGCTTTTGAGAAAGCGACCAGCCAAATAAAGGTTTCCATAGTTTTCCATTCATTGCATCTGCTTTTTTTGTAACTATTTCTTTGCTGATAATTTGAAAAACATTTAATTCGCCTATGCTTCTAAAACTTGTTATTTCAGATGTAATGTCTGGTTTTGAAACTGTGTTTAGCGCTTTAATCTCTTTTGCCTGTCTATATACAAAAGTTAGCGTTAAAACAAGTAAAAAAGTTATGATAAGTGTTAAAATTTCCATTTTTATTTCCTTTTAATATTTTTGTGTAAATTCATATCCAGATTCGTGCAATTTGGTTGCAACAAGTTCTTGATGAGCCTTGCCTTTTGTTTCAAGTGTAATCGAAATTCTTGCATCGCCATAATCAAGTTCGGTTGAAAATCTGTCATAATCAATCTTGATTATATTTGCATTTGCTTGTCTAAGAACATCTGTAAGTCCCATTAGAGCACCGGGTTTATCAACAAGAGTTACGCTTATATACATTTTTCTATAAGATTTTATAAGACCTTTTTCTATGATTATATTTAGCATTTGAACATCTATATTTCCACCACTTAAAATTATTCCGATGTTACTACCTTTTTTGTATTTAAACTTATCGCTCATTAATGCTGCAACTCCGGCTGCACCAGCTCCTTCGACTATGATTTTTTGCTCTTCAAGCAGATAAAGTATAGCATTTGCAATCTCTTCATCATCAACTTGAACAAACTCATCGACACATTCTAAAATGTGTTTTAATGTTACGCAGCTTGCATCTCTAACTGCTATGCCATCTGCGATTGTTCTAACACTTTTTGAATTTATAGGTTTTTTTGACTTAAAGCTATCAAACATTGCAGGTGCACCTTTTGCACCAACTGCTATAACTTTGATTTTTGGATTTATTTGTTTAATGCAACTTGCAACACCGCTTGCAAGCCCACCACCACCAACAGGAAGAACTAATATATCTAGGTCACTAACTTCTTCAAGCATTTCTAAAGCGATAGTTCCTTGTCCTGCTTCAACAAATTCATCATCAAACGGGTGAATGAAAACTAGTCCATTTTCTTTTGCATATTCTTGTGCATAAGCATATGCTTCATCGAAATTATCGCCTTTTAATATAACTTCAGCACCAAGAGATTTTGTCCCGCTAACCTTAAGAAGAGGAGTTGCTTCGGGCATTACGATAACTGATCTTATGTTAAAACTTTTTGCACTTATTGCTACACCTTGTGCATGATTTCCTGCACTTGCTGCAATTACTCCTTTTGCCATTTCATCTTTTGTAAGATTTGCTATTTTATTGTAAGCACCCCTGATTTTGTAAGCACCAGTTCTTTGCAAGTTTTCTTTTTTTAAATATATATTTGCTTCATGTATTTGGCTTAGTTTTGGAGCCAAAGCACATGGAGTTTTGTTTATAAATTTATCAATAGTTCTTTTTGCTTGAATGATTTTATTTAAATTTACCATTGTTTATTGTCCTTTTATTGCTTTGTGTTCTATCATAATGCATTTATCTTGTATAAAATTTATCCCTTTTTCTTTAGCTATTTGTGATGCTTCATCATTTGTTATTCCAAGTTGAAGCCAAAGAGTGTTTATGTTGTGCTGTATGCATTTTTGTAGTAAATTTTTTGCATACACTCCTTTTCTAAACACAACAACTATGTCTATTTGGGTATTTATATCATCTAAATCTCTATATACTTTTTGATTTAAGATTGTATCAAATTTAGGATAAATTGGAAAAATATTAAAATTTTGTTCTAATAAATACTTGCCAACTATATTACTCGGTTTACTTTCATTTGGTGAAAGCCCTACTATTGCTATGTTTTTAGCACTATTTAAAATTTGCTTTATATTCATATTTTTCCTTTTTTAAGTAGGAAATTCTATCATATTAAAATTAATTTAATTTTATCAAATTATGATTTATAGATATAAATTATAAAAAGATATTTTTTTGTTTTAAATTTTCAAGACACTCTTGTAAATATGATTTATCGTGTTCACTATAGATTGGATGAGGTAAGATTGATGGAATTTCTAATGTCAGATAGGGGGTAGATTTTTTACCACGATACCTTGGATCTAGCCATTTTTTGTCTATATGGTAACCCCTTAATGTCATTTCTGTCATTATCAAAGAGTGATATAAAAACAGCTTATTTGGATTATGTCTAAACACATAGTCTACGGTAGAGTGTTTTTTTGCCCCAGCCATTTCCTCTTAATGCACAACATTCTCGGTGCTGTCCTAAAAGTTGAGCTCTTGGTAAAATAGGTATTAGCTCTTCGTGCCAAAGTCTCGTTTATTTATCTTTTTATAATAATCAAAAATGCTTGTGTTTTGCAAATACTCATTTGGATACATAATAAGAAGTTGTTCTAAGAAGCAAAAAATCTCGATATTATGTATTTTGGAGAGTTTGTATTCACTAAGTAGAAAGAAAAATTTATTCTTCTCATTTGATTTAGCTTGTTTTTTAAAATAGCCCCAAATATGCTTAGAAGAGTTTAATAATGGTTTTAATACATTTATAAATAATTACACAACAGAACTTACATACTATATAATAGAAGATAAAAGATATAAAATTTCAGATATTACTTTAGAAATTCCTGATTTTGTATGTGTAAATGCAGATGAAATAAAAGATGATTTCAGGCTTGAAGTTGCCGACACAATCTGTCAATTTTTTATTTTACGAAACCGTAATTTGTAACGCTATCTTCTTCCATTTTCTGATTTTTGTTTTGAAAGTTTTAAAAGGTGCAACAGTATTCACATGAATAAATTTATATACTTCCCATACTGCTGTTTTAGTAGCTTCATCAGCCCATTTTCTCATATGTGGTTTAAATAATTCTTCGTTACTTAACGAATCAATCATTACATAGATAGAATTAACATTTTCATTTAATTTTGCCTTCAACTCTTGTAAGGATAAATGAGCGTAGGTATCCGTGAACCACTGATATAATTCACCAAGTTGATTCCATTTAAATTCATCCGATGGTGTTTTTACTTGAAGCCCCTTTCTTTCATCTTCTTCCCATTTAAGAAGCAAACTTGTCCAGCCAACCTGATAAGCAAGATTTTCTGCTGGAGTTCTATCAACTTCATCAACTCTCTTATCTTTTAAATTTTCTGGAATATTATCAAATTCTGAAATATACTTCTCAAATGCTTTATTAATTTCAGTCTTGAGTTCTTCTTTATTTTTATATGTTTGCAAAAATCGACCTTCTTTTTGATTTGTACTGACCTTATTCTATCATTTGTCTCTTGCAAGAACGTTATAAGCACTACCACAATTATCGTTATTCCATATGGGATGACAATCCAATAATATTCCTAATAGTAACATTTTTTGTATAAAAGAAGCTATGATACCAAATATACAAAACATCATTAACAAATTAATATACTTTTCTTATACCGATTAAGAATGTTCAAAAGGCAGTTATAATGCTTAGAAATAAATCGATTGGAAATAGGATTATTTTTATTATCCATACTTATAATTTCTTATTCCTTGCTTCTCAAATCATTCTTTGTGTCTCTAAATGCCATATTAATACAAACATAAACAATCAATATAATTTTTCTTCTTTCTCCACTATACTTTATTAAATATAAAATGCTTTATTATCATATTTTTCATTTTTTAAAAGAAAATTTTACCATATTAACATTAATTTAATGTTAGCATAACGTCACATTCTATATAGCTTTGTACGCTCTTGGAACTATCGAAATTTATTTATTATATTATTCAGCCCAAAATAAAAGATATAGCTATATTATTACAAAATAAATAATCAGCTAAAACTATCTAACTATGGTTGATTTTTTACTATTAATTTAGGTATTTTTTAAGAATATTGCTTATTTCAGTATTTGAATCAAATTGAGCTTCTTTAAGTTTTTTTATTTTTTCTTCAATACTTATTACTTTCATCATATTTTCGTTTTGTATTTCTATGCCCGGAACTTTAACAGAAATACTTTTTATTCTATCTAGAGAGGCTCTATGTGCTCTAGAAAATCCTATTCCTTTACCCTCTTTTTCTAAAAGATATGCCATATATCTTGGATTAATTTTACTTTCATCAACGCTCATTACTCCGCAGTGATCAGTAGGATAAAACTCATAGCCTTTAGCTAAAATATTTACCATCCAATCTCCATCAATGCCCCATATTATGTATGGTTTACTAAAATCTCCTATTAACTCTCTTTTAATTAAACCCATTGGTTCAAATACATTTGCACTATAAACAGGGATTCCTTTTTCAGTAAGATCACTTTGTAAAACTCTTTTACCGATAGAAAGGTCAAATACATTGGAATCACTTAGTTTATATGTTATATACTCCCCCCTCCCGTTAGGTTTTATGACTTCAAGCTCTTCAAATATTTTTTGAATTTGTGATTTATACTCTTCTATTTCCATACGAGTTTTTTCATATTTTTCTTCGAGTTTATTGCATTCAGAAATTATTTTTTCTTGGATATCTAATGGCGGTACTGGAATTTTAATATTTTCAAAATCTGATGAAATATTTTTTATATTTCCGCCTAAAGCAAGACTTTTTATTTGTTTTTCGGTAACATCTGATGATAAAACAAAAAATAAATATTTTGCTAATATCTCTTCTATTAAATTAATTCTAATTATTCCCATAAAACCACCAGCATATTTTTCTAAATTTGAATTAATAAATGCCATCTTACCAATATGCTTTAAACTACCACTAGATAAACATATAAAAATATCCTCTTTAATCAACTTTTTTTCTTCATCCATTTCATAACTATTATCTATAAAAATCTCTTTTTTTATATCCAATCTGTTATCTAATGTTATATTGTCTGCGGTTAAAATCACATTATTTGTTACAAATAAACTTTCCTTATCTTTTGGGTAGGTAACTCCTCTTATTAATAAAAACCCATTTATATTTTTTAATTTCTTTATATTATATTTACTAACAATATTTATATTTCTTTTTTCTATTAAGCTTATTGACGTATCAAACTTTTCTCTCTCAAAGTCAAGCATATTTTTAGTTTGAAATATATTTGTATATTCTTCTAACTCTTCATCAATATTTTTAAGATTACCATTATACATCTTTCTAATTAATGGTGAAATGTGTTTATGGCTTTCTCGATTTTTAGGGTCATATAAGAGTCCACTCATTTTTTGAATTTGTATGCCCTCGTTACCTTTTCTGTTAGACCATTTATATCCCAAATATTTATACTGTTCATTTGCATTTGTGGGAGATTTTACAATTAAGGTTTCCTGATTTCTAACAAGAGAAAAATAAAATAATTTATCTTTTTCTATTTCTTTTACATTAACATAAAAAATATTATTTATCTTAATTTTTTGTTCTTTTTCATTAAGTTTCTTAAATGTATTTTTAGCAATTAGGTTTTTTAGCTCTGTAGAATTTTTAAAGTCATTTACATACATTTTGAAATAATCATCATCTGAAAAATCTTCATAGTCCCTTTTTTCTTCTATAAAATCAATATAAATTTCTTCGTCTACACCGATATGATTAATATAATCATCAAGTATTTCATTGTCCAACCATTCACTAACTTTTTGATTATTAAAAATCGCTTGTACTGTATCTTCTATAATTTTAAAGTATTTTGGAGGTTCATTATATTTTTGTAAAAATAAAACTATAGTATTCGTACCTGTCGCACTAAAAGTTTTATCAGCAAATTGTGCAATAGCTTTAATTTTAAAATTTTTTAGTATAAGCTCTCTTGCACCTATATAGCTATTAGAGGTATTACTCAATATACTTGATGGAAGTATTACAGCCGCAATGCCATTAGGTTTTAAAAGTTGTGCTATCTTTTCTACAAATAAAACCTCTATCTCACTACCATCATTTGAAATAAACTCAGTTAGTTCAAATTCATTTTCTTCTAATTCTAAATGACTTTTAAAAGCTTTTACAGAATATGGAGGATTAGCCACTAAAATATCAAAAGAATTATTTTCTACTCCTTTATCCTTATGATTATCAAGTCCATCTCCAAAAATAATATTTCCTTCTCCTGCACCATTCATAAAAAGAGAGATTTTGGAAACTCTTGCAAGTCTATAGTCCTTCTCTATTCCATAAATATTTTCACTTACCCAATTATTATCATTATTTCCTTTGACTTTGTTTATTAAATCTATGCCTTCAGTTAAAAAATGTCCGCTTCCACAAGCATAATCGATTACTTTAGGGTAGGCATCTTTTTTATCAAGGCTTTTTAAATTTTCTATTGGCAGACTCTCCCAAATAAATCTTGTTATTGGAATAGGTGTAAAAAATTGACCCTCGTTTTGCTTAAAACCTTGATTTAATAATTGTTCAAATAAATCTCCCAAAAATTGATGTTTTGATGGATATACAATCCTATAATTTTCAAATAGTTTTACAACTTCTACTAAAATTTTGCCATTTTGCCTGAAAAGTTCTTCATTATGAACATCTTTAAATGCAAAATCGCTGTTGGAATAAAATTTTAATTTTCTAAAAGTTTCTTTTAAATCTTCAATGGCATTTTTTCTATTTTGTCCCTTGTATGTCTGGAATAAGTTTAGTGGATATTCCGAAGATATATAAAATATCTCCTCTTTCATAAATTTATCCATACCATCTTTATAGAGCCTTTGAAGTCTATCTAATAAAGTTTCGTAAGTATCAGTACCATATTTAAATTGAAAATCTACTATGTCTTCTTTGCTTTTTGTTATTTCATCTACTAATTTACAAATAAATAAGGCTGTAAGTTTATTAAAGGCATTTTCCTTATCAGATACATTGTTATGTCTTAAAATTTCTTCAAATTTATTAACGATTTTATCTCTTGGATTAAATTCTTTTAAATCTTTAATTCTTAAAGGTTTTTCGCCAATGTTATAAGCTATAGTATCTTCTCTAAAGATTAAATCATCATATATCTTTTGATTATATGTTTTTATCCAAGTTTCAAAAGCTTTTTCTTTTGAGCTTGAATTTTCATACAAGTCTATATTTTTATCCTTTTTTTGCATATCCTCTGTATCAAAAACAGGTATAGTTTTTACTTGGTGCAAGAGTTTGCTATTTTCAAAATTTGAAGCATATAAAATCAGCCATTTTGCGGATTTTTCTTGTTGATAGTAAGAAAATAATTGCCCTCCGTCAGATTTTAAAGTCTTTAATTCTTTATCAAATTCATCTCCATATGTTTTGCATTCAATTATAAATAAAATATCATTGCCAGTAGCATTCATTACGCAAATATCTGCACGACCGCTTTTTTGTAAATGTCCTAAAGACCATCTTTTTTCAATCTCTATATGTGATGGCTTATATCCCTTTTCTAAAAGCCTGTGAATACATTCAAAAACAACAAAATTCTCGTTGTCTGAAAAATTTGTTGTCTGTCTTTCATTAACTGTTAATCCTTTTTCTATTGGATATATTATTTTTTCATTATTAAAATCTACTATGATTTCACAATTTGTAGTGTCAAAATGATAAATGTATTTATCTTTATTTTCTGTATATCCTAAATGTTCTAATAGATTTTTTAAATTATCTTTTGTAATCAATCTATACTCCTTCATTGTATTTTCTAGACATCAATACTATACACTCTATATGATCTGTGTTTGCAAATTGATCAAATATAGCAAATTTCGTAATCTTGTGGGTTTTTAATAGTTTTAAAATATCTCTTTTTAGTGTGTTTGGATTGCATGAGATATAAACTATATTTTTAAATTTAGCTGCAAATTCGCATACTTCATCACTAAGTCCAGCTCGTGGCGGATCAACTAAAAGATGAGAAAAATTAAATTCATTTAAGCTTATATCTTTTAGTCTTTTAAACTCTCTTCCGTTAAAAGCTTCTATCAATTCATTTGCATCAAGCCTAACAAAGTGTATGTTATTTGTGCTGTTTAATTCGCAATTTTTTATAGCATTTGCTATGGATTTTTTAGAAATTTCAGTAGCTAGAACTTTTTTAAATTTAAATGAAATTGGTATAGTAAAATTTCCATGCCCACAATACATTTCTAATAAATCTTTACCATCTTCAATGCAGTTGATTGCCCAAGAAATCATTTTTTGATTTACTATTTTGTTTGGTTGTAAAAACGCACCTTCACTTATGATATATAAAAATTTTTTACCATTTATAATTAGTTCTTCTTTTAGATTTTCGCCATTAAATGAAAGTTTTTTCTTTCTTGATCTTGCTATAAGAGAGATATTTAGCGTCTTTGACAACATCTCAAGCTCATCTTTGATAAGAAAAATATCTTTATGATATAGTAAAACTACTTGTGTTTGAAATTTAGTTGTTAGAAACTCAGCTCCAAAAAGTTTTGTTCTTAGGTTTTCATTTTGATTTATAATATCAAGTAATTTTGGCATTAAATTAGCTATTTTTTCATCAACTTTTGGACATTCATCGATGAGAACAAAACGCGTCTGTTTGCCATTCATTGCGTAATTTGCTCTGCTTTCATCATGATATATGCTAAACTCAGATCTTATTCTATATCCACTTGGCAATGATGAGAAAATTTCTATCTCATCATTATAAATTTCATTAAAAATATTTTTTATAGTTGTAAGTTTATCAACAAGCTGTTTTTCGTAAGGTTCGTTTTTAGTACAACTTCCGCATATCCCGAAGTATTTGCAATCCAAATTACACCTTTTTACCAACAAATCTTACTATAAGTATAATGCTTAAAGAACCTAAAGCCAAAGTTATCCATACATTAAGTCCAAGAGCTGTCATTATGTATGAAAATATGCTTATTATACAAACTGTTATCGCGTAAGGAAATTGCGTAGAGATATGTTTTATTAAATCACAATTTGAGCCCATTGAAGAGAGTATGCTCGTATCTGATATCGGAGAGCAGTGATCTCCAAATATAGCTCCTGTTAAAACAGCACTAATGTTTAAAATCATATATCCATGAAGTATTTCATTTTCAAATCCGCTTGCATTTCCAATACCAGCAGCCAAAGGCACAGCCAAAGGCATCAAAATACCCATAGTTCCATAACTAGTTCCTGTTGAAAAAGATATAAAGCTTCCTAATATAAAAATAAACACAGGCAGTATAAAATTAGGCGTATGATCGCTTAATACCATAACAAGATAAGCAGATGTTCCAAGTTCTTTTATAGCAGAGCTTAGTGACCATGCTAATAGAAGTATAACTATGGTTATTATCATACTTTGCCAACCTTTTATCCATGTGTCAATTGCTTCTTGTATGCTAAAAATTTTTCTATATATTCCCATAAAAATAGCAACTATAGATGCAAAAAGAGCTGCTTCAAAAAGCACTATTGAGGCATCTGCTGCACCAAAAGTTTCTCTAAATGCAAGTAGACTAAAGGGCGCATCTTTAACTTTTTGTAAAATTTCGCCTTCTAGTGCACTTAAACCGTTTATATAAAATCCTACAAATGAACCTATCATTAAAATAAGCACTGGAACTAATGCATTGGATACTTTAAGTTCTATACCGCTTTTTGCTTCTAGTGTTTGATTGTCTATATTTGCTATTTTATACTCTTTTGAATCTATTAATCCTTGCTTTGCTCTTCTTTCTGCTTTTAACATAGGACCAAAATCTCTACCAAAATACGCTATACAAAATACAAAAAACAGCATAAAGATATTGTAAAATCTATATGGTAATGTTTGAATAAATATAGAAAATGCATTGATATTTGTAATTCCTATGATAGAATATGCATCTTTTATAAGAGAAATTTCAAGCCCCACCCATGTCGAAACTACCGCTATTCCAGTAACTGGTGCTGCAGTTGAGTCTATGATAAATGCTAACTTTTCTCTTGAAATTTTAAATTTATCAGTAACAGGACGCATAATAGGACCAACTATGAGAGAGTTTGCGTAATCATCAAAAAATACAAAAAGCCCCATTAACCATGTCGAAATTTGCACAGAACATCTATTTTTAGATTTTTTGCTAAGCCAAATTGCCATAGCTTTTGTGCCGCCCATTTTTGTAATAAGTGCTATAAGTCCGCCTATACATAAAACTTGTAGCATAATTCCGGCATTCCATTTATCAGCCATTGAGTTAACAATTCTCATCGCTATATCTCCAAAAGCATTCATAAATGAGCTTATGGCTGAATTATTGTTTAAAGCGAGTAAATATCCACCACTAAAAACACCAATAAACAAAGATAATATAACATTTTTTGTTATAAATGCGAGTCCTATGGCAAGTAGTGGCGGTAGTAGTGTCCAAGAACCATAAATTTCTGCATTTGCATGTGTATCGGCTAGTAAAAGCATTGGAAATAAGAACATCAAAAGAGCTCTCATGTGTAACCTTTTATTTAAAATACAATCTATGATTTTATAAAAATAATGTTTTAAAAAAGTTTAATTTTAAAAATTATATATAAATTTATAAAAGTGGCGATATTATTTTACATATATGATCTCTAAGTTTTTGCAAAACACCATATCTTTTTAGGTCGCTAAGGGATATTTTTTTACAATATTTCATATCTTCATAGAAGTTATCTTTTAACTCTTGTGATATTTTTTTATCATAAAAAATAGTATTTATTTCGTAATTTATATTAAAACTTCTATTGTCAAAATTGCAAGTTCCTATCGTGCTTAAATCATCATCGCATATCAAAACTTTACTATGTAAAAATCCATTTGTATAAATGTAAATTTCAATTCCAGCCAAAAGAAGCTCTTCGTAATATGTTTTTGATACCCAAGCCATTATTTTATGATCCGGTTTTTGTGCTATCATAATTTTTACTTTTTTTGATGAAAGAGAGGCGATTTTAAGTTGATTTAAAATGCTGTCAGTTGGTATAAAATACGGCGTTTGAATTAAAATTTCATTTTTGGTTTCAGTTATCATTTTTGTGTATAAAAATTTCAAATTTGGATAGTTGCTATCAGGGCCGCTTGAACTAACTTGGGCTATGTATTTTGTTTCTGTTTTATTTTTTAATTTTGCTTTAATATAATTTTTTATATTTTTAAAATTCATCTCTCCGCCACTATTTAGCCAATCTGTTATAAAAATAATAAGATAATATATGACAATATTGCCTTTTAGGCGTATGTTTGTATCACGCCAATTATCATAATCATTCCCGCCATTTATATACTGATCTGATAGATTCATACCGCCAGTATGGACAATATCATTATCTATTATTGTCATTTTTCTGTGATTTCTATAATTTAGCTTTAAAATAGAAGTTTTAATATCTAAAAAATACAAAAACTCCACTCCGGCTTGTTTTAATTCGTTTCTATAAGCTTTGCTAATAGTTCTAAATGATCCAAGCCCATCAAAAATAAGTTTTATTTCTAAGCCTTCTTTTGCTTTTTTTACTAAAATATCTTTTATTTTAGTGCCAAGTTTATCTGAATGCCATATATAATACTGCATATAAATGGATTTTTTAGCACCCAAAATATCGTCAATGAGCGAACTAAAAGCGTCTTTTCCGTTATAATAAATATCATAAGACTCATTTTCTTGCGTTGGTAGTGTTTTTTCGCAATTGTATAGTAAATTTATAACAGATTTGTTTTTATTTGAAATTTTATTATTATACTCAAAAGCTTTTAAATTTTCTACAGAGTTTTTTGAAAATATATTTGTGCTATCATATTTGCTAAAATTGCTATTTAAAGTTGATATTAAATCTTGTTTATTTAATTTTTTGTTTATGTATTTTCTTTGTCGCCAGTTTATTCCAAAAAGTAAATACGCTATCATTCCAATTATTGGCACAAATGTAATTGCCAAAAGCCAAGCAGTTGTGTCGCTAGATGTTTTGTTTGATAGCAATACTGACATTGCAAAAATAATCCAAACAATAAGGTATAAATTATCAAAAGAAATAATCCAATTGATAAAATTTTCCATTTATTCTCCTTAGACATAATTTTACAATATTTGATATAATAAATTTATGAACTATGATTTACACATACATTCAAATTTTTCTGATGGCAAAGCTAGTATTAGAGAAATTTTAAGTAAAGCCAAAGAGCTAAATATCGGTATTTCTATAACAGATCACAATGAGTTAAGAGGCAGTATTATCGCTTCAAAGATAGCTAAAAAACTTAACATACCTTTTATTATAGGCGTTGAGCTTGGCACGAAAGAGGGTAAAGAAATGCTACTTTATTTTAAAGATGAGTGTTATGCAAAAAAATTTTATGAAAATGAGATAAAACCATTTAAAACTTCCAGGATGACGCGTATAAATCGCTATATGAGTGAGTTTTTAAGTGCTGATTTAAAAATAAAATATAATATTTTTTTAGCTATTATTCCACACCCTTTTGGAGTACTTTATAAAAATATTTATAACGATATGCCGCTTGGAGAAAAAATGATAGAATTTTGTGATGGTATAGAGTGTATAAATGCCTCTCAAAGCTCTAAATCAAATACTCTTTCTAAAATTCTTTGTGCTCAAAAACAAAAACTAGCTTTTGCATCAAGCGATGCACATCTTATAAAAAATATAGGAAAACTTAGTACAAATATAACTTTTGATAAATATAACATTTTAAAAACCGATATTTCTCACAATAATTACAAAGATGATTTTTTAACATTAATCCAAAGTTTGTATCAAATTTCGAAGATAAATTTAAACTATTTTTTAAAAGATAAGATAAATTAATATTTTTGATTTTACAATTTCAAATCATTACAATTTGTCAAATATAAATACTTTTTTATATTTTATGTGATAAAATCATAAAATTTATTTAGGATTGATATGAAAAGATTAGCAGTTGCATTTTCAGGACCTTCAAATAGCGGTAAAACTACTCTTATAACTAAAGTTGCAAAAATTTTTTTAGATGAGAAACTAAAAGTTGTAGTTATCAAACACGATCCAGCTAATAAGGCTAAATTTGATGTTGAGGGTAAAGATAGTTATAAATTTTATCAAATCGGTGCTGATGTTGTTGTGCTTAGCCCAACAAGAAGCACATATTTTTCACAAGAAAAAAAAGATTTAGATGATGTTATAAGAATGCTTGGGGATTTTGATATTTTGATAGTTGAGGGGCTAAAAACTCTGCCTTTACCAAGAATATCTGTTTTTAGAGATAAAATAGATGATAGTTATTTGTCTTTTTCAGATGCAATTGCAACAAATGGCATAAAATTCGATACAAATTTGCCAAATTTAGATATAAATAATCCAGTGCAAATTTGCAAATGGATAAAAAATAACGCAAAAAAAGTTTAAAAAAGATAAGGAAAAAATATGCAAGAAATTTTTGAAACTATAAAAAAAGCTGCAATCCGTATAAGCGATGCTTTAAAATACTCAGATCTTGGCTACACACATAATCAAAACTCAACAGGCGATACTCAGCTAAAATTAGATGTAATGAGTGATAATATCATAACTGAAGAGTTTTCAAAGATAAATGTAAAAGCTTTAGTAAGTGAAGAAAAAGATGAAGCATTAACTTTAAATGAAGATGGCAAATTTATAGTTGCTTATGATCCTCTTGATGGAAGTTCTTTAGTTGATGTAAATTTCGCAGTTGGGTCTATTTTTGGAATTTATGAAAATGAAATTTCACCAAAAACACTAAAAGCTGCAGCTTATACGATATACGGACCTAGATTAGAACTTGTTATAGCAAGTGATAAAGTAAGACTTTATAGACTTGATAGAAATAATGAGTTTGTTTTTATAAAAGATTTACTCCTTAGCCAAAAAGGCAAACTAAATGCAACAGGGGCAACACAAAAAAGTTGGAGTGATACGCATAGAAATTTCATCAAATCACTATTTGATGAAGGATATAGATTAAGATATAGTGGTGCTATGGTTAGTGATTTGCACCAAATTTTGCTAAAAGGTGGCGGACTTTTTAGTTATCCATCAACAAGCGATACGCCAAATGGCAAGCTTAGACTTACTTTTGAAGTTTTACCATTTGCTTTTATATATGAAAAAGCTGGTGGAAAAACAAGTGATGGAAAAAATGATTCTTTATTAAATTTAGAAGTTTTAGCTATCCATCAAACAACTCCATGTTTTTTTGGATCAAGTTATGAGATAAATAAAATGCACGAGTATTATGGAAAATAAAGTATGAGCGAACAAGATAATATCCAAAAAGATAGTTATGATATCGCTTTTGAAAATAAGCTTAAATTACTAAAAGAGTGCCAAAATTCGAAAAATATTGATAGTTGTATGAAATGCGATAAAATCTTTGAGTGTCAAACTAGAAAAGATTATGTTGATGCAACATATCAAAGTATGATAAAAGGACAAAGCGGCGGCTTTGATTTTTAGGAGAAAAAATGGAAAAAAGATATATAACAACACCAATTTATTATGTAAATGACATTCCTCATATAGGACATGCTTATACTACGATAGTTTGTGATACAATGGCTAGATTTTATAGACTTCAAGGATATGATACATATTTTTTAACAGGAACTGATGAGCATGGTCAAAAGATAGAACAAGCTGCATCTAAAAAAGGCTTTACGCCAAAAGAATATGCGGATGATATAAGTGCTAAATTTAGAAATTTATGGGATTATTTTGAGATAAGTTATGATCATTTCATAAGAACAACAGATGATTATCACAAACAAACTGTGCAAAATGCTTTTGAGAAAATGTATAAAAAAGGCGATATATACAAAGGCGAATACGAAGGGTATTATTGTGTTAGCTGTGAGTCTTTTTTCACACAAACACAACTTTTGGATGATGAATGCTGTCCTGATTGTGGTAAAAAAACAAGCATTGTTAAAGAAGAAAGTTACTTTTTTAAACTCTCAAAATATCAAGATAAGCTTTTAAAATGGTATGAAGAAAACGAAGATTGCATAATACCAAAAAATAAAAAAAATGAGATTATTAATTTTGTAAAAAGTGGATTAAAAGATCTTTCTATCACAAGAACTAGCTTTGATTGGGGTATAAAGCTTCCTGCAAGCTTGAATGATGATAAGCATGTTATGTATGTTTGGCTAGATGCCTTGCTAAATTATCTCTCAGCTCTTGGATATACGCTTGGTAGCGAGAAAATGGGTTATTGGGATCACACTTTGCATGTTGTAGGTAAAGATATACTTAGATTTCATGCGGTTTATTGGCCTGCATTTTTAATGAGTCTTGAATTACCTTTGCCAAAGCATATAGCAGCACATGGTTGGTGGACAAGAGATGGTGTAAAGATGAGTAAATCCTTGGGAAATGTTGTAAATCCTAAAGAAGTTGCCGATGCATATGGAAAAGAGTGTTTTAGGTACTTTTTGTTAAGAGAAGTTCCATTTGGTCAAGATGGAGACTTTTCGCAAAAAGCACTGATAGATAGGATAAATAGTGATCTTTCAAATGAGCTTGGGAATTTACTAAGCAGGATTGTTGGAATGAGCTCAAAATATAGTGATTACGAGATAAATTCAAAAGATGTTTTGAAATTTTATAAAGATGAGCTTTATAGTGTGGATTGTTTTATAAATAATGCAATATCGGCATTAAATGAGGTGGCTACAAACAGATATCTAGAAGAGCTTTGGAAGATACTTTCTGTTGCAAATGGCGTGATAGCAAAATACGAACCTTGGAATTTGATAAAAAACTCTAAAAATGATGAAGCACTTGCTCTTGTGGCTTTGTGTGCAAATTTGCTTACAAAAGTTGCTATTTTGCTTTATCCTGCAATGCCAAAAAGTGCTAGCAAAATAGCTGAAATTCTAGGTTTTGAGATAAATAATAAAACTTATGAAAGTGTTATAAAAGAAAAAAATCTTTTAAATTTTAAAGCACAAAAAACGGATCCACTTTTTGTAAAAGTAGAAAATGAACTTTTAAAACGACCAGAAGTAAAACAAGAAGAAATCCCTCAAAAACAAGATAATGATATACAAATAGATGATTTTAAAAAATGTGTTATTAAAGTAGGAACCATTTTGGAATGCGAAAATGTAGAAGGTAGTGAAAAACTGCTTAAATTTAGCATTGATCTTGGCGAAGACAAGCCAAGGCAGATAATATCAGGCATAGCAAAATATTATAATCCTTTGGATTTAATCGGCAAACAAATTTGCGTTTTAGCAAATTTAAAACCAAGAAAAATTTTTAAACACATTTCAGAAGGTATGATACTGAGTGCAGAAGATGGCAGACTAACGCTTCTTAGTGTTGAAAATAAAGTAAAAAATGGTGCGATAATAGGATGAATATAATAAATCTTTGCGGTCTTTTAAACGCTGATTTGCTAAATAAACCAAAAATTTCGGCTATAAATAGTTTTTGTTTTGATTTAAAAGATTGCAAAGATCAATGTGCTTTTATCTGTATAAATAGTAGCGATGATGACATAGCTGAAGCCATAGAGCGAGGTGCTTATGTCATAATTTGCGAACACGATACTATGGTGCAAAACGATGAGATTGCCATAATGAAAGTTGGTAGTCTAAAAATTGCTTTAACTAGGCTTATACGCTTTGTTGCGTGTTATAAAAAGCTTAAATTTGCGATTTTAAATACCATTCAATATGCCGCTATTTGCAAATTTTCACTAGATAAAAAAGCAAAGATACTAAAAAGTGATTTTAAAAAGCGTTTTTTGGATATAATGAATGCAAATGATGAGGATCTATTTTTTAGCGATGATGAGAAGTTGTTGCAAAAAACTACGGCTTTTTATGATACTGTTTTTAGTGATGATGATGCACAAAATATAACAGAAAATTCTATTTTTTATTTGAGTTTTGTTTGCGATGATGTATATTATCAAAATATAATTTATCCCAAAGTTTTTCTTAGGCATTTAACTGGGCTTATAAAATATCTAAACAAATTAGAAATTTCTTTTAAATTACCAAAAGATTTAGGCATAGAAGGACATTTTGATCCTATATTTGTAGATAAATTTTATAATATAAAGTCTTTTGGCGATAGTTACAGAGCTTTTATTGTTGAGAATGATTTAAGTTTATTTGAGATTGAAGCAAATTTTTTAAGGTCTAAATTTAATGATAATATCATAATTTGTGCATCTTATAATTTGCAAACAAACATCCAAATAGATTTTCGTTTTACATCATTAAATGCTTTGCAAAATTTAAATAATTTTCATTACGCTTTGGTTTTTTGTGAAAAAAACGAGCTAGTAGATTCTTTAAATCAAAAAAAAGATCAAGAAACACTTTTTTAATCTAAATTTATCCTTATATATAAAATAGTATAATGCGCTAATGCTAATTTTAGGAGGATACTATGAATAAAACAGCTTTCATAACAGGTGCAACTTCGGGTTTTGGTGAGGCTATCGCTAGGCTTTTAGCTAAAAATGGATATAAATTAGTGCTCGTAGCAAGAAGAGAAGATAGACTAAAGGCTTTATCTGATGAGATTGGTAAAGACAATGTGTATATTATATCGCTTGATATTTGCGATAAAGATGGTGTTTTTAAGGCTATTAAAGATATCCCACAAAATTTTTTAGATATAGAAATTTTGGTAAATAACGCAGGTCTAGCTCTTGGTCAAGAGAGTTTTATAGATGCATCGATTGAGGATTTTGAGACTATGATTGATACAAATATAAAAGGTCTTATTTATATCACAAAAGCGATATTACCTATAATGAAACAAAGAAAAAGCGGATATATCTTTAACTTAGGCTCTGTTGCTGGAAACTGGCCATATAGTGGCGGAAATGTTTATGGTGCAACAAAAGCTTTTGTAAAACAGCTAAGCTTTAACCTTAGAAATGATTTAAAGGGTACAAATATCAGAGTTACAAACATAGAGCCGGGTATTGCAAAAACAGAGTTTAGTTTAGTGAGATTTAAAGGCGATAAATCAAAAGCAGATAGTGTGTATGAAAACACAGGGTTTTTAAGGGCTGAAGATATCGCTACAATAGTGTTAAATTGCATAAATATGCCAAAAAATGTAAATATAAATTCGCTTGAAGTAATGGCTACAACGCAAACTTGGGCTGGATTTTTCTTTGAAAAAAAATAGTTTAAGGAGTTTTTACTCCTTAAAGCATTTTTAATACTTTGACAACTTCGCCCTTTTTTAGACCATCTTTTTTTTCTAACGGACAAATTAGTAGTGCTGCGTTATTGTTTAGATTATTTATTATCGCACTTGAACCGCTTTTTTTACCTTCTAAATTTGCAAAAACTTTACCATCTTTAAAAGTTATATTGCAAGCAGTAAATTCTAAAAATTCGGTCTTTTTAACATAATCTTGGCTTAAAATAGCTTCAATTTCATTTTCTTCTTTTATGCAAAAAAGCTCGTTTATCAAAACTCTTACATACAACACGCACATTACCATAGCCGAGTATGGAAATCCTGGAAGTGCAAATATGTATTTATCATTAAATTTGGCTATTTTTATGTGTCTTCCAGGTTTTATAGCTGCCCCATCTACTAATATTTCACAATTTTCTTTGAGCGATGATTTTACAAAATCATAATCCCCAACACTCACTCCGCCTGTAGTGATTAGCATATCGCAACTTTTTATGCCATTTATGATAGCTTCTTTTACTAGATTTTTTTCATCTTTTATTATTGGTAAAATAACAGCTTCACACCCCATAAGTTCTAACATAGATGCTATTGCTATGTGATTTGAGCTATGAATTTGTGCTGGTGTTTGAAGTGCTTCTCCAAGATCTCTTATCTCGCTTCCTGTTGCCAAAACTCCGACTTTTGGTTTCATAAAAACAGATATATGAAACTCTCCAAGCTCAGCAAGAAGTGCTATTTCAGAATAACTAAGTTTTGTTCCTTTTCTTATCAAAATATCATCTTTTTTGTAACTTTCGCCTATTTTTCTTACAGCAAAACCTTTTTTTACGCCTTGATTTATAAAAATATACCCATCTTTGACATCTACATTTTCTATAGGTATTAGTGTATCGCTATTTTTACACATAAGTGAGCCTGTAAATGTTTTTATGCACTCGCCATCTTTTAAGCCTATATTCATAGGATTTGTTCCAGCTGGAATATCTCCTAAAATTTTTAGCTTTCCAGCGGATAGATCGCTAAATTTACAAGCATATCCGTCCATTGCTGAAGTTTCATACTGCGGGTAGTTTTCTTTGGCAATTATATCTACTGCTAATATTCTATTTAGTGCAGAAGTTATGGCAACTTTTTGTATTTTCTCACAAGGTTTTATAGAGTTTTTTAGTGTCTTTAAGGTCTCTTCGTATGATTTAAATTTCATTTTATTCCTTAGCTTAAAAGTCCAGCATTGCTTAAGTTATGTGATCTTTCTTTTGCATAGATTCTTTTGCCATTTATAACATCATATTTCCAAATAGGAGCATTTGCTTTAAAATCTTCTACAAAATCGTTTATAAGTTTTAAGGCTATTTTTCGTTGTTTGCTCACAACGCCGCTCATATAAGAGCATTCGTGAATTTTGACATCTCCAAGAGAGTGTGCAAAAAGTAAATAAGTGCCACATTTTGCAGCATCTTTTACCCAGTTTTCATACCAAGATTGTAAAATCGGTTTGTATATATCAAAGCTTAGTGCGGATATACCGCCTTCATCTCTTACTATACCGCTAAATGTTATCAATGCACCACAATTTGCATTCTTAAATTTATCATACCAAGTTTTATAAATTTGCAAACTATCCAAACTTCCTTGGTAAATTTCCATATTTGTTAAAATTTTTTGCATATCATCCGCCGCAAACTGGCGGTAAAATAGATATTTTATCGCCATCATTTAGTGTTATATCAAGAGAATTTACCATCACATCATTTATAGCAACTCCTGATATTTCAAGCCATTGTTTTAGGTTTTCATATTTTGCCAAAACTTCTTTTAACTCTTTTAAATTTTTTACATCCAAAGATAATTTTTCGTGTCCTATAGGACCTAAAAATTCAACTTCTACCATAATTTACTCCAATTTAAATTGGAGTATTTTAACTAAAATTTCTAAATTTTCGCATAATTTAAAAAAGAGATATTATTTATATTATTTTGCTATAATTCATAAATTCAAAATTACACAAGGATAAAATATGGCAAATGGTATGATTATATATGCTTCAAAAGCTGGTGCAACTAAAGCAGTTAGTGAAATTATAGCAAAAGAGCTTGATTTTGATATTTTAAATGCAAAAGAGCTTACATCTGAAGTTTTTAGTGAGTATGATAATTTTATTTTTGCGTCTTCAACTTACGGAGATGGGGCTTTAAATCCTGATTGGAAAGATAAATTAGATATCTTAGAAGATGCAAATTTAGAGTCAAAAACTATAGCACTTGTAGGCATTGGAAATCAAGAAAGACACGGAGAGCATTTTTGTGGCGGTATGGCTGAGTTTTTAGAAAAGATAAAAGGTGCAAATGTTATAGGGCAAACAGAGCTTAATGGTTATAAATTTAATAATTCTGAGTTTTTCAAAGACGGTAAATTTTTTGGTTTAGCTGTTGATTTTAAGGGCGATGAAAATTATCAAAAAAGAGTTCTTGATTGGGTAAATGATATAAAGGTTAAATTTAAAGGATAAAATCCTTTAAATTTTGTATGATTGCAACTATAAAATATATTAAACTATATTAAACTATATTTATTTTTATTGTTGCAATCTTTTTAAACACTAATACTCATACAAAAACGCTTTTAAGCCAGTAGGCTCTGCTTGCTCGACTTCTTGATGTACATTATTTGATGGCTTTATATTTACATCTCTACCAAAAACATAACTTTGTTCATCTACAACAGCTTTGTAAGCTTTATTTAGTTTTAAAGCGCGCTCCGCACTTGGCATTAAAAGATAACTAATGTCATTTTTCAAAATTTCCATAGCCTTTGGTTTTAACTTCCAGCTTCTATCCATTTTAGCCCCAGGATTAGCTTGATTTATCTCATACTCTTTTTCTATCATCTCTTGGTTTTTTCTCCAACCATCCATAAAGAATTTATCCATTATCTCTGTATTTCCTCTAAACTCATCACCGGCGTTATTTAGTGCCAAATATTTAGCGTATTCTCCTTCGCCATCTTTAAGCACCATATCTTTTATGCCAGAAAAGTCTTTTTGCAACCAGTGAAACCAGCCATTTTGAAACTCATCATTTTCAAATTTACGCTGAAAAACAAATGTTGAATCAGCCGTTGCTGCGATATTTGAGTGACATCCCATACAAAATAGAGTCTCTTCATAATTTTGCGGCCTAAGTTCTCCAAATTTATCTTCAATAAATCCTTGAAAAAACCAACCACGCTCATTATTTAGCCCAGTTTCCACGTTTCCAACATATTGATCTGTCCTATCGGGAAAATCGCTCTTTTCTTTTATAGCGTCAGCTCCAGTATCTGAGAGATCGCCATAAGTTTGCCAGTATTTTTTAATGCCGTATCTTAGCTCTTTCATTCTTTTTGCCATACCTGTTTTATCATTATTTACATCTATATATCTAACAGAGTGTAAAAACTCAGTCCCAACAGGATAAAGCCCTGGGGCAATATTTACTTTATTTTTTAAAAGCAAATTTTTAGCAAGTCCAACATAACTCATAGTAAAATTTGAAAGTTTATCTGTTTTAATGTCATAATAAGGCTTATTCCATTTAAAAACTATCTCGTTTGCCGTGTCAAATTTGCCATTTTGGTTTAAATCAACGCCGTATTTACTCTCATCTATCGCAAATGTTTTTATGCTTTTTTGCTTTATCAAACTCTCCACTATAAGTAAATTTATCTTATAAATTTCAAGATCAAATTTACCGCTCTCATCTGTGGCAAAAATTTTTGGAAGGCGGATTAAAACATCATCCGTGTTTCCATTTGTAGGCCAAAAAGTCCCTAAAAATGGATAGTATCCAAATGCTCTCCAAAGAGTATATCCGCCATCTTTTGTCCTATCAAAGCCCTCATTATCAAAGTTGTACTCACAATCAGGTATATAGCCATCCCATTTACCATTTTTATTATAATCCCAGTTTTTGTCTAAATTTTTAAGCTTTTTAGCTAAGATTATTTCGCCGTTTTCATCTTTATAATTATCGCTTCTAACATATTTTAAAATTTCATCATCGCTGATTTTAGCGATATCTTTACTTCTATCTACAAATAAATTTGTAAAAGGATTTTTAGTTGCAGGAGCTGGAAAATCATAACTTTCTTGAACATCATAATCCTCATAAGTAAAATTTGGCTCTTTATTTAAGCTATGACAAGTAAAGCAAGGATTTGATACGATTTTTGGATTTTTCTCATCAATGGTTTTTGTATAGCACTGCGATGAAACATAAGAGTGATTTGCGTTGATAATCTCTTTACTGGTGATATTAATTTCCAATGCAAAAGCATTAATAAAAAGCAAATTTAGTAAAACTAAACTTTTTCTCATAAGACCCCCTTTTTTAAATTTATAAAAGCCCACTTTTAAAGGTGGGCTTTGCGTGAAATATTTGTATAAAATAACTATTTTGTTATAACAGGAAATGGTCCGATATATCCAGTATAAGCTCTTGAATCACTTGGATTTGAAAGCTTATCTTCATCGCTCTCTCCATAAGGGTGTTGCACAACTGCCATTATATAGCCAAAGCCAGCGATATTGTTGTAGTAGTAAGGCGATGTTGTTTCACTTCCATAAGGTGTTGTAAAAATTCTAGTTAGCTTATCTTCTGCAATGTTGTATGACCAAATAGCGTCATTTTGATGACCATCGCCTGTATCTTCTCCGATGATTAATGTGCCAGTATTATTTATATAAGTAACATTATCAGGATTTGCTAAGCCATTTAAATCACAGGTATTTAGCTTATCTCCTGTACTGCTATACTTGCCTGAAATCATACCTTTCATTACACTTGGAACAAATTTTGAGCCTATTTTTTCATCTTCTACTAAGCTTAGTCTATAAACAGTTCCACAAGTATTGTGCGGCAGTCTTATGTGATCAAATCCCTTAACATCATATTTATTGCTATCTTTGCCTTTATTTTTAAAGCTTTCCATACCTTTATTTATCTCACTCATTCCTATATAAACTTCATTTAGATTATTGTTGTAAGTTATGCCTTCCATTTTTCTAAACTCAGTTGTAGCTCCTTTTATCGCTGCAACTCTTCTAGTTTCTAGTCTTGAAGCTACTTTTTCCATACCATCTTTTAGCTTTATACACTCAGGTGGTGTTTCTTGGTTAGAATCGGCATTTGCTTTAGTTGGAGTAAATCCAGCTGGGCAACTCTCATCTTTAAATTCAGCCACTTCAAACATATCGCTAAATTTAACATTATCTTTGATAGCTTTTTTGATTTCATTGTTTGAGGCATGACATAAATCCATCCACTCTAAATTTGCAGTTCCGCCGTTTTTATCATCTATTTGATTCCATTTAGCAGCATATAAAGTTCCCGCACTCAAATCTCCTGCCTTATCAGATACAAACATAAACAGCCCAACATTCGTGCCATCATCACTTAAAAATACGGTCTTATTATCAGGCATTACATAAGATAACTCGTGAGCGAATCTACCCATAGAGTAGTGTTTTGTAACTTCAACATCACTTTTATCGCTAACTATTTTTATCTCAGGCGTCCAGCCGTAAGCATAAGGATTAAGTTTAGTTAAATCTCCGCTAAAATACTCGCCCATTAAGTTATAATATTCGCCACCATCGCCATTATCTTTTATAGTTCTTGCATCTGGCTCATACTCTTCGCTTCCTAAATGCGTTCCCCAAGGTGTAACCGATCCAGCACATGGAACCCATAAACCACCAAATTTAGAAAAATCTATATTCCTAGTATTTACGGCTGTTAATTTTCCATTCTTATCTTGTCTTAACTCTGTTACATACATAGCAGCTGGTCTTGTCTCAAAGTGAGAAATCATAAAAATTTTATCACCATAAGTTAAAAGTGATGAGAAGTCATTATCATTTGAAATTCTAGGGCTTCCATCTTTTGTTGTGATAAGCTTGCCATTTGTGTCATACAAAGCACCAAATACGCCATCGCCTACTTTATCACCTGAACGCATTATGATGTTGTAGCCTATTTTATGCTCTTTATCATTAACTTTTACGCTACTGCTTGCTCTTACTTCTCTTTTTTCACTGTCAGTTTTAGGAACTGATACTTCGCTAAATTCAATGCTAGTTAAATTTTCAGCCCCAAAAGATACGCAAACTGACGCAGCAACTAACGAAATAATTTTTTTCATTTGTATTTCCTTGTATTGATAAGATATTTTGGATTATATATCCTAAAAACAACATCAAGGAAACATTTATTTAAATTTGATTGTTTATTTAAAAAATGCTAATATTTTGTAAATTTATACAAAGGAGATTTTATGGGTGGTATATTTTTATTTTGTGCTCTTATAATTGCTATTTTTGTAATTATTTATATGATAGCAAAACTAAACATTCATGCATTTTTATCTTTGATGTGTGTATCGCTAGTTTTAGCTATAGTAGTAGGAATTCCTTTGGGAAAAATCCCAAGCATTATAGGATCTGGTTTTAGTTCCATTTTTTCTAGCATAGGTATAGTTATAATTTTAGGTGCTCTTATTGGCACAATACTTGAAAAAACTGGAGCCGCTTTAAAACTTGCTGATATGGTTATAAATTTTGTTGGTGAAAAAAGACCAAATTTAGCAATGATGATAATGGGCTGGGTTGTTGGAATTCCTGTATTTTGTGATAGCGGATATGTAGTTTTAAATCCTATTAGAAAAGCTATATCTCAAAAGATATTAAGTTCAAATCCTCTTGGTATGGCTGTTGCATTAAGTGGTGGACTTTATATAGCTCATGTTTTGATTCCTCCAACACCAGGACCAATAGCAGCTGCTGGAGCTTTAGGGGCTGGAGAAAACTTACTAATGGTTATTTTAGTTGGTGTGCTAGTAAGTATTCCTATACTTTTTGTTTTATACTTTTTTTCTAAATTTATAGATAAAAAAGTATTTTTACAAGAAGATAAGCAAGAGCTTATAAAAACTTATGATGAATTAAAAAGCGAATTTAAACAACTTCCTAGTGGTTTTAGTGCCATTATGCCAATACTCGCACCTATACTTTTTATGGCACTTGGCTCACTTGCTGCAATTTTAAAAATAGACGGATTTTTGGGCGATATTTTTAAATTTTTAGGAGCTCCTATTATAGCACTTGCTATTGGTCTTTTATTTGGAGTTTATCAGCTTTATGAGACTAAGAAGTTTGATGAATTTAATAAAATAACAGAAGAAAGTTTAAGAGTAGTTGGTCCTATCATTTTTATAACTGCTGCTGGTGGAGTTCTTGGTAAAGTTATATCTGAGGCTGGTTTTGTTAATTTTATAAAAGAAAATGCGCTTTATATAAGTTCTATGGGGATATTTTTTCCATTTATTATCGCTGCTATTTTAAAAACAGCTCAAGGCTCTTCAACTGTTGCTATTATCACAACTGCTTCTATTTTGGGTTCATATCTTGATCCAAATTCAGTTATGAGTGTTTTGGGATTTAGTACAAGTATGAGTGCGGCACTTTGTGTAATGGCGATAGGTTGCGGTGCAATGTGTGTTTCTCATGCAAATGATAGTTACTTTTGGGTTGTAACAAATTTTAGCTCTATGGATACAACAAGGGGTTACAAAACTCAAACTTTAATGACATTTGTTATAGCTGTAGCTGGCATTATAAGTGTTTATATTTTTAGTTTGTTTTTGATGTAAAGTTTGCATGGAAAAAGTCGTTATTGCCATTGATTCATTTAAAGGATGTATGAGTTCGCTTGAGGCTGGACTTGCTATAAAAGATGGTATAAAAGAGTTTTGTGATGAGGTTGTAGTTATCCCTATAGCTGATGGTGGAGAAGGAAGTGTTGAGGCTATGAAAGATGCTTTGGGTGCTAAATTTACGCAGATTGATACTTTTGATCCATTGCTTCGTCCAATAAAGGCAAGTTATGCTTTTAATAAAAATTTAGCCATAATGGAAATGGCTAGTTCTTGCGGTTTAGCACTACTAAAAGATGAAGAGAAAAATCCAAATAAAACCTCTACTTTTGGTCTTGGTATTATGATAAAAGATGCCATAAAAAAAGGCGTAAGAGAGTTTATCATAGGAATAGGCGGAAGTGCTACAAATGATGCTGGTAGCGGTATGCTTGAAGCACTTGGCTTTGAATTTTTTGATAATGATAGCAAAAAACTTAAAATGTGTGGTGAAAGCTTATCAAAAGTAAGTTTTATAAGCTCAAAAAATTCTTTAAGTGAATTAAATGAGTGTAAATTTAATATAGCTTGTGATGTTATAAATCCGCTATATGGCACAAATGGTGCTGCTTATGTCTATGCTAGACAAAAGGGTGCAAGTGATGATATGATAAAGTTTTTAGATAATTGTCTTAAAAATTTTGCGGATATAACATATAAATTTAACGGAAGTGATTTTTCAAATTTGCAAGGTGCTGGTGCAGCAGGTGGTCTTGGCTTTGGATTTGTAAGTTTTTTAAAAGCTAAGCTAATGCCAGGTTTTGATATTATCGCAAATGCTGTAAATTTAGAAAAATATATAAAAGATTCAAATTTGGTAATAACTGGCGAAGGAAGAATTGATTTTCAAAGCACAATGGGCAAAACCCCAACAAAAGTTGCAAGTGTTGCTAAGAAGTATGGTAAAAAAGTTATAGCTTTTGGTGGAGCAATAAGTGATGATATAAAAGGGTTAAATGATTTTATTGATGCATATTTTTGCATACAGCAAAGAGCAATCAGTCTTAAAGAAGCTATGCAAAAAGAAATTGCGATGAAAAATTTAAAAAATACATCAAATCAAGTTATGAGACTTTTAGTTTAAGACCCATTTTGGGTCTTATGTTTATTTTACAAGTTCTAAAGTAGCTGATGCTATTGCAAACTCTTCGTTAGTTGGAACTATCAATGTTCTTACTTTTGCATCTTTTGTGCTTATATCTCTTATTTCGCCACTTCTAATACTATTTTTTTCTTTATCTATTGCTATTCCTAAATTTTGCATATTTTCACAAATAGCTTCTCTTGCAAGGTCATCGTTTTCGCCAATCCCTGCTGTAAATATTATGGCATCAACTTTGCCTAATGCTGCATAATACGCTCCGACATATTTTTTAATGCGGTAACAAAACATATCAAAAGCTAATTTTGTTTTTTCATCTGTTTTCATTTTTTCTTCTACATCTCTCATATCATTTGTGCCACAAATTCCATAAAGTCCGCTTTTTTTGTTCATTATGATATCCATCTCTTCAACTTCTATATTTGCTATTCTTTTTAGATAAGGAAGTACCGCAGGATCTATGTCACCACATCTTGTACCCATCATAAGTCCTTCAAGTGGAGTTAGTCCCATAGATGTATCAAAGCATTTTCCGCCTTTTATAGCACTAGCACTAGCTCCGTTTCCTAAGTGTAGCGTTATGCAGTTAAAATTATTTATATCAATGCCCATAAATTTAGCACCAGCTTTACTTACATATTCGTGAGATGTACCGTGAGCCCCGTATTTTCTAATCTTGTATTTCTCGCAGTATTCATATGGTAGTGCATACATATAAGAGCTTTTTGGCATAGTTTGATGAAATGCTGTATCAAAAACAACTACATTTTTCACATTTGGTGCTTTTTTCATAACGCTTCTTATGCCTATTGCGTGAGCTGGGTTATGAAGTGGTGCAAGTGGAATAATATCTTCTATATCTTGTATAACTTTTTCAGTAACTAGTGTTGGTTTGAAATATCTATTTCCACCATGAACTACCCTATGTCCAATTCCACCAAGCTCTTCAAAATCACTCATTATACCGCTTTTTTTGAAAAGATTTTCCATCACTTCAAGACCTTGAGCATGATCTTTTATAGCCTCAGTTGATTCAAAAATTTCTTTAGTTTTTTCAGCTTTTAGTTTTGCGTAAGATGATTTTTCGCCTATTTTTTCTACCAAACCACTTGCGATAACACTTTTATCACCCATTTCAAAAAGTTTAAATTTGATAGAACTACTTCCTAGATTTAAAACTAATATTTTCATTAAATTTCCTTTGCTTGAATAGCTGTTATTAAAATTGTATTTACTATATCTTCTATTAAACATCCACGACTTAAATCATTAACTGGTTTTTTAAGCCCTTGCAAAATAGGACCAATTGCAACTGCTCCCGATGTTCTTTGAACTGCTTTGTAGCAGATATTTCCACAATTTAAATTTGGAAATATAAAAACATTTGCATTTCCTGCTACTTTTGAATTAGGCATTTTTTTCTTAGCTACTATCTTATCAAATGCTGCATCAAATTGAAGCGGTCCATCTACGCTATCTTTTAGCTCACTATCTTTTGCTAATTTTGTCGCTCTTTTTATAAAATCAACATCTTCTCCACTTCCACTTTCTCCAGTTGAGTAACTAAGCATAGCAACTTTTGGTTCAAGTCCGAAATCTCTAGCAGTTTTTGCACTTGATATAGCTATACTAGCAAGTTGTTCTTCTGTTGGATTTGGTGTAATTGCGCAATCTGCAAAAACTACAACTTCATTTTCTAAACACATCAAAAATGCACCACTTACTGTTGATACTCCTGGTTTCATTTTAATTGTTTGAAGTGCAGGGCGTATAGTCTGCGCTGTGGTTGTGTTAGCACCACTTACCATACCACTTGCATATCCGCTATAAACTAACATTGTGCCAAAGTAAGTTCTATCTTTTACTAGTTTTTGAGCTTCTTCTAGTTTCATATATTTTGCTTTTCTTAGCTCATAAAGCGTATTTGAAAATTCTTCAAGATATTCATTATCATTTGGATCAATTATCTTTGCATCTTTTAAATTTAAACCAAGTCTTTGAGCATTAGCTAAAATTTCATCATTTTTTCCTAGAAGTATTAAATTTACTGCGCCGCTTTTTAAAAGTTTATCGGCTGCTTTTAGTATCCTTTCATCATCACTTTCTGGTAAAACTATCGTGCTATTTGCACTTTTTGCCATTTTGTATAATTGTGTTTCAAATTTAAGAGGTGTAATGATATTTTTTTTCGTTTTTAAGCACTCTTCTAACTTTGAGTTTAATTCTTTTAAATCTGTTAAATTTATAACAGATAAACCTTTGTTTTCGGCGTTATTTTTAAAAAATGTTTTTTTAAATTCACATTTGCTTAAATTTACTATAGGTAAGTTTAAATTTCTTGCTATTTCTAAATTTAAAAAACAAAAATTTTCATTTGCAACAACAGCCAAAGCACTATTTTGAGCTTTTTTATCAAATTCTTCAATAATACTCTTTAAAAGTTCATTTTTTTGATTGTTTAAGAGTAACTCTTTAGCTTTCTCTTCGCTAAAAACTGCACTGTTTTTATCATAAATTGGATAAAAACACTCAATATTTGTTGGTAAGTTTTGTATATCGTTTTGATTATCTGTTATAAGATAAAAACTATTTTGGCACATACGCACTCCTTTCTTTGCAATTTTGGAACTTTATTTGCTTATAAATCATTATAACATAAAATATTCTAAGGTTTTATATGAAAAAAAATCTAATTTTATTTTTTATCTTAACTCTTATATTATCAGGGTGTACATATACGGTTGATCCAAAAATATCTATGGAACCGCCTGTTTATGTAGAGCAATTACCTCCAAAACAAGCAGGCAATGAGATACAGCATGCTGGAAGTCTTTTTGGAAGAGGGGAAAATCCAATTTTTTCAGATAGAAAAGCTATGAATGTAAATGATTTGGTTACAGTTGTAATAAGTGAAAAAACAAATCAAAGCTCAAATGGTAAAAAAACTACTTCAAAAAACTCCACAACAGCATTATCTGGTGGAATTATAACTGCAGGTTCGCCATTATCTAGAGTAACAGATCAAATAAATAAATTTGGAAATATAGGTTTTAAAGGCGGTAGTGAAACTGCTTATAGCGGTGATGGGACAAATACTCGAACAGAAGCATTTAACACAACCATATCAGCAAGAATAGTAAAAGTTTTAAATAATGGAAATTATTTTATAGAAGGAAATAGAGAATTACTAATAAATGGCGAAAAGCAGATTATACAGCTTAGTGGCGTTATAAGACCTTATGATATATCAAGCAACAATGAGATTGATTCAAGGTATATTGCTGATGCTAAAATTTCTTATAAAACAGAAGGCGATATAAATAAAGCGATAACAAAACCTTGGGGAACAAAGCTTTTAGAGGGAATTTGGCCATTTTAGTTGCCAAATTCTCCAGTCCTTTCTAGCGCATCTTTTGCTTTGCTGTATTCTTTTTTATCAACAAATATTTTTGCTACATTTCTACAAGCAAATTCTATGTCATTTTTACAAGCAATAGAATAAAATTTAATAGCTTCGTCTATATCATAATTTTCGCTATTTTCATACATATAACCGGCGTTTGCACATCCTTCAAAACTACCATATTCACATGAAAGTTTATAATATTTTAAAGCTTGTATATCGTTTTTGTTTGTGCCATCTCCACTTTCAAACATCATGCCTGTATTATCACATCCTACTGCATTTTTAAGCTCACAAGCTTTTTTATAGTATTTAAATGCTGCTTTGTAGTTTTGTGTTACACCCAAAGCTTTGTCATAATAAAAGCCAACAAAAACACACGCAGTACTATCGCCTAAATCACAAGCTTTTTCAAAGTAATTCATACTTTTGCTTAAATCCATCTCAACTCCATCTGCTTCTTTATATATACTTCCTAAATTTAAACATGCCCAAGCATCGTTTTTGTTGCATTGTAATTCAAAAAGTTTTTTTGCTTTATCGTATTCTCCTGCATTAAAAAAATCAAGAGCATTTTTGGTTAAATTTTCATCATTTTTTGCATATGTTAAGCTTAATAATACAAATATTATCATAAAGTATCTATGCATATTTTATCCTTATTTTCGGTAATTGTGTTTCAAAAATAAACAATATTATAGCATAATTGCTAAAACTGAATGTATATTTTACATATATAAACTAGTTCAAATATTAATAAAGATATAATATAAAAATTTTTGTAAAAGGTGGTATTAGTGAAAGAGATAACAGGCTCGCAAATGATAATAGAAGCTTTGCATTTAGAAGATGTAAAAGTTGTGTTTGGATATCCTGGCGGTGCTGCACTAAACATTTATGATGAAATTTATAAACAAAATTATTTTAAGCATATTTTAGTAAGGCACGAACAAGCAGCTGTTGTGGCTGCAGATGGTTATGCAAGAGCAACCGGTAAAGTTGGAGTTGCAGTTGTAACAAGTGGTCCTGGCATTACAAATGCACTTACTGGCATTGCGAATGCATATATGGATTCTATACCTATAATTATAATAAGTGGTCAAGTTAGTTCAAATTTAATAGGCACTGATGCTTTTCAAGAAATAGATGCTATTGGGATGAGCAGACCTTGTGTAAAACATAATTTTCTTGTAAAAAATATACAAGATTTACCTAGAATATTAAAAGAAGCTTTTTATATAGCAAAAAGCGGTAGACCAGGACCTGTTCATATTGATATTACAAAAGATGTAACGGCTGCAACAGCAGTTTTTAAATATCCATCGTCTATAAATATGTTAACATATAAACCTACTTATAAGGGACATTTAGGACAGATAAAAAAAGCCGTAGAATTGATACTTGATGCAAAAAAACCGCTATTTTACATAGGTGGCGGTGTGGTTAGTTCAAATGCAAGTGAGCTTGTGAGAGAACTTGTTGAGTTTACAAATATACCAGCAGTTGAGACTATAATGGCACTTGGTGTTTTAAGCTGTGAAGATAAAAATTTTATCAAAATGGCTGGAATGCATGGAAGTTACGCAGCAAATATGGCTTTAAGCGAATGTGATTTGTTAATTTGTCTTGGAGCTAGATTTGATGATAGAATCACTGGAAACACAAAAGAATTTGCAAAATATGCAACAATTATCCATATAGATATAGATCCAAGTTCTATTTCTAAGATTATTCATGCTCATTATCCAATAGTTGGGGATATAAATATGGTTGTTACACAACTACTTGAAGAGCTTAAAAAAGAAAAAATAAAGAGTTTTAAAGATTGGCATAATACTATAAAAACTTATGATAAATTGCATCCTTTGACATATAAAGACAGCAAAGATTCTATAAAACCACAATGGGTTATAGAAGAGAGTGCTAAGATACTTGGAGATAATGTTATTGTCTCAACAGATGTTGGTCAACACCAGATGTGGGTTGCACAATTTTATCCTTTTAAAAAGCCAAGAAAACTTCTAACAAGCGGCGGACTTGGAACTATGGGGTATGGTTTTCCTGCTGCAATTGGTGCAAAAGTTGCATTTAAAGACGCTATTGTTGTAAATTTCAGTGGAGATGGATCTATTTTGATGAATATTCAAGAGCTTGCAACTGCAAATGAGTATGGTATTCCTGTTATAAATATCATTTTAAATAATGGCTTTTTGGGTATGGTTAGGCAGTGGCAAAGTATGTTTTATGAAGAGCGTTTTTCATCAACAGATTTAAAAAATTTAGCTCCTGATTTTGTTAAATTGGTACAAGCTTTTGGCGGAAAAGGCTATAAATGTGAGAGTAAAGATGAGTTTAGACAAGCTTTAAAAGATGCTGTGAAGTCAAATAAAGTATGCATTATAGATGTTAGCGTAGATAGATTTGAAGATGTTTTACCTATGGTTCCAGCTGGCGGTGCAATTTATAATATGATACTAGAATAGGTGGTATTTATGAACGAGAGAAGAGTAATTTCTGTAATAGTTTTAAACGAACATGGTGTGTTAGCTAGGATTGCAGGACTTTTTGCTGGAAGAGGGTATAATATAGATAGCCTTACTGTTGCTCCACAACCAGATAGTCAGTTTTCAAGAGTTAGTATAGTTACTAGTTGTGATGAAAGAGTTTTTGAACAGCTTGTAAAACAACTTCATAAACTTATACCTACATATAAAGTTATAGAAACTGATAATTTTAGTGAAAAAGAGCTGGTTTTAGTAAAAATTCCTATAAAAGAAGATTTTAGCGGTTTAGATGCCATTTTAAAATCATATAATGGTATAGTTGCAAACGCAAATGAACAGTATATAATCGTAATGGCGTGTGATGATGCGGTAAGAATAGATTGTTTCATAAAAGTTATGAAAAAATACAGCCCGATTCAGATTGTTCGTGGCGGTTCAGTTTTAATGGAGATGTAAATGAAACTTAGTAAAATAGTAAAAATTTTAGATTTAAAAGTAGATTTAAAAGAAGATATTGAAATTCGCTCTTGTGCTTCTCTTTTGGATGCCAAGAGTGATAATTTAAGCTATTGTGATGGAGTAAAAAATCAAGATGATATAGCTAAAAGTAGTGCAGGAGCGATACTTGTTAGTAAAGATTTGGCTCACTTAGTTCCTAAAAACTCACAATCTTTAATATGCGAAAATCCTCATCTTGCTTTTGCGATTTTAAGCAAAGAGTTTTCAAATCCTCTTTTTTATCCAAAATCAAGCTCTTTTATAGATGAGAGTGCAAACATTATGCCAAATGTTTATATAGGTTCAAATTCAAAAATAGGAAAAAGCACTATAATGCACGGAGCTTATATAGGCGATAATGTCGTTATAGGCGATAAATGTATAATACACCCAAATGTTGTAATTTATAATAATACTATCATAGGTAATTCTTGTAATATACTTGCAAATGCTGTGATTGGAAGTGATGGTTTTGGTTATGCTCACAAAAAAGATGGTAGTCATGTAAAAATTTATCATAATGGAAATGTGATTTTAGAAGATGAAGTGGAAATAGGTGCTGGAACTACCATAGATAGAGCTGTTTTTGGCTCAACTATCATTAAAAAATGCACCAAAATAGACAATCTTGTCCAAATAGGACATAACTGCGAACTTGGAGAGAATTGCATTATTGTTTCTCAAACAGGACTTGCAGGATCAACAATACTTGGTAGAAATGTTGTAATGGGCGGTCAAAGCGGAAGTGGCGGTCATGTCAAAGTTGGTGATTTTGCTCAAATTGCAGCTAGAACAGGAGTATCTAAAAATTTAGAAGGTTTTAAAAAATACGCAGGTCATCCTATACTTGAACTTAGTGAATGGTTAAAGTTAAATGCAAAAATTATGAGGTTTTTTAAAAAATAGTAGTTTATGAAAATAACCATTTTTCCAATAGCTGCAAGTTTGGTTTTTATTTTCATAAATTTATATGTTTATAAAAGATTTTTTGGAAAAATCCATATTTTTTCTAGCAAAAAATACTATGTTTTTGTTTTAATAATTTGTATTTTAGAGACATTTTTTTTCTTTAATCTAAGAGTTGATTTTTTAAACCAAAGAATGCAAAACATATCAGCTATGCTTATTGGGGTTAGCTTTATTGCATTTAGTTATGTGATTATTTATGATATTTTTCTCATTTTTATTAAATTTTGTAAATTTAATAAAAATAAACAAAAAAGTATAAAAAAAGCTGTTGATTTGATATTTTTTGTTATGATTTTTATTTCAATTATTTTTGGGGTATATAGTGCTATTTCAAAACCTAATGTCAAAAATATAGATATAGTTTTACCAAAACTAAAAGAAGATTTAACCTTTGTTCAAATAAGCGATATTCATATAGGTGGATTTTTAACTCAAGATTTTTTAAAAGACATTGTAAATGAAATAAATGCTTTAAATCCAGATATAGTTGTAATAACTGGGGATTTGATAGATTTTGATCCAAAATTAGCTGAGGAAAAACTTACATCTATAAATGATATAAAATCAAAATTTGGAACTTATTTTGTGCTAGGAAATCATGAGTATTATGTTGGTGTAAAAGAAAGCTTAGAGAATTTAAGTAAATTAAATATGTATATTTTACAAAATGAATCAATTGAGATTGGTGGTGTAAATTTAGTTGGAATATATGATTATTTGGGTTATAAAGTAGGAGAGTATGAACCTGATTTAAATAAAGCTATAAAAAATATAAATGAAAGTTTGCCTGTTATTTTACTATCTCATCAACCAAGAATAGTTAAAAAATTTAATAAAAATGAACTTTCAAAACTAGATTTGATTTTATGTGGTCACACTCATGGAGGTCAAATTTTTCCATTTCATTTTTTAGTAAAAATGGTAAATTCTTATCTATACGGACTTTATGAAAAAGATAAAACTAAAATTTATGTAACATCTGGAACCGGATTTTGGGGACCGCCTATAAGACTTTTATCATCATCTGAGATAGTAAATTTTAATTTAAAGGGTAAAAAATGAGAAAAATAATATCGCAAATTTTTGGTTATATTGCGGCTGCAAATTTTGGCTTTTTGCAAAAATACATAAATAAATTTTATATAAATTTATTTAAAATAGATATGAGTGAGTTTAGAAGTTATGATGAGTATAAAAGCTTAAACGAACTTTTTACTAGAAAATTATTAAAACAAAGAAGTTTTAGCCTTGATGATATAGATTTTATAAGCCCAAGTGATGGACTTTGCCTAGAGTGTAGCACTAGTAATAATAGCACTGCTTTGAGTATAAAAGGTAGAAGTTATGATATAAAAAAACTTCTTGATATGGGTTATAAAGATGGTGAGTTTGATTATATAAATATATATCTTTCGCCAAAAAATTATCATTGCTATCACTCTCCTTGCGATATGCAAATTTTAAGTGCTTTATATATTCCTGGGGATTTAAAAAGTGTAAATCAAAAATCTTTAATGCGTTTTGATGGTGTTTATGAGACAAACGAAAGAGTTGTTTTAACTTGTAAATCTAACGATAATTTTACATTTTGGTTAGTTTTTGTAGGTGCTTTGAATGTAGGTAAAATGAAATTTCTTTTTGATGATAGGATTCAAACAAATGCAAAATATATGGATAAGACACTTTATGAGTATGAAGATATATTTTTTAAAAAGGGCGATATGCTTGGGAATTTTGAGCTTGGTTCAACCATAGTCGTGCTAGCAAAAAGCGGCAAGATGAAACTTAGTATAAAAGCTGGCGATGAGATAAAATTTGGAGATACTATAGCTAAAATTCTATGACACAGGCACTGCTACTTTTGTAAGTTTTGTGAATTTTACTCCTTTTAAACCGGCTATTTCGTTGCTAAATTTTTCTATATCTTTAGCCTCGCCTTTAAGGCATATAGTTTCTAAACAGTTATCGTGATTTATATGAATGTGCGTGGTGCAAGTGATATTTACTTTTGCATCATGTTCTATTTGCATCATTTTTGATAAAACATCGTTTTGATGGTGGTTATAAACAATGGTTAAAACTGCTATTAGTTCATCATTTGCTTCTTGCCAAATATCTTTTATGATTTGTTCTCTTATAAGATCTCTTATAAACTCACTTCTTGAAGCATAACTTTTATTTTCTACTTTTTTATCTAGTTCATCTAGTAAATTTTTTGGCAAAGAAACGCTAAATCTTATTATTTTTTCCATTTTTAATTCCTATTGTGTAATAAATTTAGCTTATATTGTATTATTTTTATCTTTAAAATGACTTAAATACCATTGCATTTGACCAATTGCAATAGAGCTATCATTTGGCGGAAATTTTGGTATATGATAAGTTAAATTTGCTTTTTTAAGGAGTTTTGTTGTTGCTTTTAGTAAAGTTTTGTTTTGAAAAACGCCACCACTAAAACAAATTTCAAGATTGTATTTTAAAGATATTTCTGCTATTAAGTTGCTAAAAGCGTTTATGAAAGCTGTTGCGGCTACTTTTTTATCATCTTTTAGTGCATTTATTAGTGCAGTTTTATAGCAAATTTCATCATTAAGTATTTCAAATTTATAGCTTACATCTAAATTTTCATCGTATAATGCTTCTAATTGCATTCCAGAGTGCCCTTCATAACTTATTTCATTTATGCCACAAATTATACTAGCAAAAGCGTCAAATAGCCTTCCAGCTGAAGTTGTAAGAGGTGAATTTATGTTTTTTTCATATATTTTTTTTAAATTTATTAGTTTCATTTGATCAAATTTAGATAAAAATTTTTCAGCAATATTTTCTAAATTTTCACTTAAAATCAAGCTATAAGCAATTTGCCAAATATTTTTTATAGCATTTTCTCCGCCAAGAAGTTTAAATTCTTTAAAATGTAAAACTCTTTTTAAATTTCTATTTTTATATAAAAATATCTCTCCGCCCCATATTTTCTTATCTTCTCCATATCCAGTTCCATCAAAACAAAATGCTAAAAAATCCTTTTTTTCTAACTTAAACTCAAATATATTTGCATATACATGAGCTTTATGATGCCCGATTTTTTTTATATTAAACCTATTTTTTTCAAAATATTTAGTGTGTAAAAAGTGTGGATGTAAATCCCCTATAATCTCATCAAATTTAAGCTTATAAGTTTTAACAAACATATCAAGAAGAGATATGAAACGCTTGAAAGTAGCAACATTTTTAAGATCGCCTATGTATGGAGATATAAAAATTTGTGAGTTTTTATATATTGCAAATTGATTTTTTAACTCTCCTCCAAGTGCCAAAATTGTTTTTTTATTTATTGAGTTTGTTTTAATTGTTTGCGGATTTACTCCTCTGCTTGTGCGTAAAAACATAGTTTGATTATCAATGACTTGTAAAATACTATCATCTCCTGGATTTAGTATATCTCTATTATTATCAAGATAAAAATCAAAAATATTGTCTAATTTTGAAATTAAATTTAATTCATCATATATGATAGGTTCCCCGCTTATATTTGCACTTGTTGCGATAATTGGATTTTTAAAATATTCAAAAAGTAATAAATGAACGCCTGTATTTGCTAAAAAAATCCCAACTTTATTTAAATTTGGAGCAAGTATTTGTGGTAAATAAGTGTCTTTTTTTAAATTTAAGATAACAATAGGTTTTAAATTTGAATCGAGTTCTTTTTCTTCTAAAGTGTTTATATTTGCGAAATTTTTAGCCATATCTAAATCTTTACACATTATTGCAAATGGTTTAAATGGACGATGTTTTCTTATCCTAAGCTTTTTTATTGCATCTTGATTTAAAGCATCTACACATAAATGAAATCCGCTTAATCCTTTTATAGCTATGATTTTACCATCTTGTAAGGCTTTTGCTGCTAATTTTATAGCATCATTTCCACTTTTTAAAATATTTCCATTTTTATCTTTTAAATACAAGCTTGGTCCGCAATTTGGACATGAAATTGGTTGAGCGTGATAGCGTCTATTTAGAGGATTTGTATACTCACTTTCGCAAAATTTACACATTTTAAATTTACTCATAGTAGTGTTGATTCTATCATATGGTAAATCTTTTATTATCGATATTCTTGGTCCGCAATTTGTGCAATTTATGAAAGGATAATGGTATCTTGCATTATTTTTATTATAAAATTCAGCCTTACATTCGTTACAGATTGCAAAATCAGGTAGAATTGGAGATATCTTTTTTGCAGATTTTGAAGCAATTATGGTAAATTTAGTAAATTCTCTATGAAATGTTTTTATTTTTTTTACGCTATGAATTTTACAAAGTGGAGGAAGAGAAGAGTAAAATATTTCAAAAAAATTATCTATCTCATCTTTGCTAGCTTGAAGTGTTAGTTTTACGCCTTCACTATCGTTATAAACTTCTCCTTTTAAACATAAATCCGTAGCTATTTTATACACAAAAGGTCTAAATCCAACCCCTTGAACTAAGCCCCTTATATCAAATTCATAGCATAACTGGGAGTTCGTCATCAAAACTCATATTTAGATGTAATTTGCATAGTGCACAAAATGATTTGCATTCTAAAAAAGAGCCCAATATATCTACATCAAAAATATCATATTCATCTTTTGCAGTTGTAAAAAGTTCATTGATAAACATTACAAAAGATTCAATATATCCAAAACTTAGCGTTTTATCGTCAACTCCTGCTAATTTAAAACTCATACCGCTTTTTATAAATTTTATATAGTCAAATTTAATGTTTTCTATGAGTTTATAATCAATCATAGGTCCTTTTTTTCCACTATAAGCATCAGCGTTTTGTAAGATATTTAAATCAAATCCTAAAATATTTTTAACTATCTCAAAAAGTGTAAAAAAGTTTTTATTTCCTTTTATTTTACCGCTTGGAAACGAAAATTGCTCTGTAAAGTTTTTAATAAGTTTTGTTCCTGTTTCATTTTGTTTTATGGATTCAATAATTTCCTCGTAAGTATCTGGTATATGTATTTGAAGTAAATTTATACTATTTGTATCATCTAATATAAGAAATTTATCATCATAATGCTTATTTAGTAAAACTAGTAAATTTTGTTTTGATAAAATGCCTTTTTTATTTATATGCATAGCATAAATTAACAACTCCGGGTGATCTTGTTTTGAAGAATTTAGCATATCTTGAATTTTTTTGTTTAGATAATAAGTCGAAGATAAAACAACTTGAGAATTTTCTAAAATATTTACTTTAAATGGCTCAATAGTTTTATTTAGTATATGAATACTAAAAAATAGTATATTTATTTTATGAGCTTGATCGCATAAAACATATGTAAAAAGATCTCTTGCTCCTTTTACCCAAAAATTATATGGTGAGTTTTCATGATTTTTTCTATAAATTGCGTTTATTCTAAGATTTATCATGGGTTTTTCAAAACTAGCTAAAGCAAACTGAGCTTTATCATCAGCTATAAAAATTCTTGTAATTTCTTTTAAATTTGTTGGCATTAAAAAATCACTATCAAAGCTCACTCCACTATTTATTTCAAATGTTCCGAAATCATCTTGAAGAACTATTTTTTGTGAATTTTTAAGAGTGTTTAAACAAAATTCTAAAAGCATATAAAAGTTATTTTCATCAACATTTATAAATTTATTATCTATAAAAACAGAAATTTGGCTTAATATATCAAATTCATTTTTTGAAATTTGCGATGAGTCGTTGTATAACTGAGCGACTTTTGGAGTTATATTTGAATATTTTTGTATCTCAAAAACTTCACTTTGTTTTAAATTTTCACAAACTTCAACTTTAAAGTCTTTTAAAAATATAAAATGTGGAATTTTTGGCATACACTCATCATTAAAAGCTAAAATGTCATTTTCATCGCCCTCTACAAAAAATATGACTTTCTCGTATTCTTCGCAAATTTCTGTTTTTATGTTGTATTGTTTTGCATAAAAATTTAAAAAATAACTCAAAATATGGTTCGAGCTTTTATATAAAAATTCGTATTTTAAAATCATAATTCACCTTTAGAAAATAAATTTGCGATATCTTGTATGTCTTTATCATTTTTTTTGATTATATTAAATTTAAACTCATCTTTTAGATGTTTTAATATAGTTTTTTGGGCTAAATTTACACCATCTCTTATCTCGCTAGATATTTCAAAGCTCAAAGGAACTATGCGTTTTGGTATAATACCCACAATCTTAGTTTTAGGAATATCTCCCATAAGTTCCATGTATTGAAGTGTTTGAAGCATTTCTACTTCATGAGCCGAACCACTCCAATTTATCTTTTTAGGCATATCATTGTAATCAAAAAAATAAACATCTCCGATATTTCCATCTTTTGCATCTATGCAGTCTATGATGATAGCATAGTCATATTTTACTATTATAGGGATAAGTTGCATTGCAAGTGTTCCGCCATCTATAAAAGTGATAGTGTGAGTATCTGATCTAAAAGTGTAGTTTTTTTCTAAAAGTTTACAAAGATGAACTCCGATGCCTTCATCGGAGAACATCACATTTCCTATACCAAGAACTAGAATTTTCACTAATGATTTTCTTGTGGAAATTTATAGCCACTTATAATAGCATCCATTGCACCATTTTTGCCTTTTACGGCATTAAATATAGCCATATAAACATGTGCAAGAACAAAAATCATAATTATCCACATACAAATATGGTGGATTTCTCTTACATTTGCAAGACCACCCATCCAAACTTCAACAACTCTCATGGGTTCATAAAATAACCCTCCAAGCCCCTCGTGATAAACATGAACATATAAAACCATTCCAGTTAAGCATATCACAAACATTACTATATAAAATAGCAGATATGAAGCAAACTGAAGTGGATTATAAACACCTTTTATATGAGGATGTTCTCCTAAGAATAGATAGTATTTAACTTGTTCTATCCATATTTTTATATTAAAAAAATCCCCAATACTCGCTAATTCTTTTCTACTTTGTTTGTCAAATACAAATAAATAGAGTTTAAAGAAAAGCACCGCAATAAGCACAAAAGCTGCTATCATATGCACAGCTCTCCATTTTGCATTCATAAATATCACAGGTTCATTTGTTACAACTGGACTTACAAAAACATAAGCTATATAAAATCCACTAACTACAAGCAAGACTATGCTTAATGCTCTTATCCAGTGAGTAAGCCTATATCCAATGGAGAACTCATACTCAGCAATATGTTTCGCGTCATTTTTCATAGATTGCTCCTTATAAATTTGGATTTACTTTATACTCGCTTATTTCATTTCCTTTTGTATCCATTACATGAACTGCACAAGCAATACATGGATCATATGAGTGAATTTTGCGAATAATTTCTAAAGGTTGCGTTAAGTCAGCTATTTTTAAACCAATCAAACAAGCCTCATAGCTTCCCATTGCACCATTAGAATCTTTTGGAGAGGCATTCCAAGTAGAAGGAACAACTGCTTGCCAATTTTTTATAACGCCTTTTTCTATTCTACACCAATGGCTCAAAGTTCCTCTAGGTACATGACCTATATATCTGCCTTTATACTCTTTATTTGGGTCTATAGCATATTTTGCACAAGTTTCTGTATCGCCTGATTTTATATTTGCAATTAAGTTATTTAGTGCTATTAAGCCATTATCTGCTATAACTTTTGCTTCTATCATACGACAAGCAGTTCTTCCAAGTGTTGATAAAACAGCAGTTAATGGAAGACCAGTATCTGCTAAAAATTTATCAACCACTGGAACAACATATTTGTTTCCTTTTGCATAATTTACAACTATGTTTGCTAAAGGTCCAACTTGCATAGGTTTTGAGTCATATCTTGGTGCTTTTATCCAAGAGTATTTACCAGTTGTATCAAGAACTTTCGTATCAACCATCTCACCTTTAGCATTTATTGTTTTTTCGTCTTTAAATCCTGTGTAATTAGGCTCTTGCTCTCCATCGTAAGGATGAAGAGGTTTATCGTTTTTATACCAAGAATGTGTTGCTTCTTCTGTAATTTTGCTTTCATCTAGCTCTTCAACTTTACTTAAATTACCATTTATAATAATACCACTTTCAAACAACCATCCATCTTTTGATATTTGAAATTCTTTTTCTGTAAATAAATTTGCTACCCCAACATCATTTAGAACACTTGGTTCATTTGCATAAGCTTTTCCAGCCATTACAAGGTCTGGATAATAAGCTCTATCAACGAAATCTTTAACTTCATTAAATTTAGTCATATACTCACCAAGTCTAGCAGGACTTAATATATCCATAACACAAGTTACACCTCCAACTGTTAGACTTTGTGGATGTGGTTGTTTTGCTCCAAAGATTGCCATCATTTGAGCAGCTGTTCTTTGAACTCTTAAGCACTCTAAATAGTGGCTTAGAGCTATTAAATTTTGCTCTGGTGTTAGATGATAAGTTTTGTGCCCATAGTAAGCATTTGCAAATGGTCCAAGATTTCCTTTATCAACAAAAGTTTTCACTTTTGCTTGAACAGCTTTTAGCTGATCTGCTCCACATGCATAAGGAAAATCTGTGTATTTAAAAGCTTCATCTTGTGCTTTAAAAGGATCTGCACTAAGTGCACTTACGATATCAACAAAATCAAGTGCATGAAGTTGATAAAAATGAACAATGTGATCGTGAAAAAATAAAGCATTATTCATGAGAGTTCTCGTTAAAACAGCATTTAGTGGTGGAGTTATACCAAGGGCATTTTCAACTGCCATTATACCAGCTTTATAGTGAGAAAATGTGCAAACTCCGCAAATTCTTTGCATTAAAAAACCTGCATCTCTTGGATCTCTACCTTTTACTATTGTCTCAAGCCCTCTCCAAAGTGTTGAGCTACTAAAGGCATCTGTTACTACATTGTTATCATCAACCATAACTTCAATTCTAAGATGACCTTCTATTCTTGTTATAGGATCTACTACTATTCTTTTACTCATAATTTATTCCTTATTTTATTTTTTAAATGAAGCAATGGCTGCATGAGCTGCAATAGCAACGCCGGCAATAGCTAGAATTCCTATACCTATTTTATCAGCTGTAGCATCAGCTCCTAAACCGCCAAAAGTTGTATTATAAAGTCTATCTCCAAGAGGAACTTCAAATGGACCCATTTCATCCCAAAAATTTGGTTCACTACATCCTATACAGCCATGACCTGCTTGTATAGGCCAACTTGTATGAGAATTAAATCTTTCTCTTGAGCAGTTGTTAAAAGTATAAGGACCTTTGCATCCTACTTTATATAAACAATAACCATCTTTTGCACCCTGATCGCCAAAGTTTTGGACAAATTCGCCAGCATCAAAATGACCTCTTCTTTCGCAAAGATCATGAATTCTTAGTCCATACGCCCATTTTGGTCTATTGTAAGCATCTAAGCTAGGTAGGGTTCCAAAAAGCAAATAATTTAAAACATTTCCAACTATATTTTTCTCACTTGGTGGGCATCCTGGTACATTTATAACAGGTTTATTTGTTATTTTACTAAGAGGTTGAGCATTTGTTGGATTTGGATGAGCGGCTTGAACGCCACCAAAACTTGAACAGGTTCCTATAGCAAATATAGCTAAAGCATTTTCACTTGCGTGTCTGCAATGCTGTGCTCCTGTTGTTCCTGTTGGACCTACTGTTAAATAAAATTCACTCGAACCTTCAGGAATTCCACCTTCAACCATAAGGACATATTTGCCTTTGTATTTTTCTATAGCATCTTCTAAATTTTCTTCAGCTTGCCATCCACTTGCTGCCATTATAGTTTCATGATATTCAAGCGAAATATAATCAAATATAAGGCTATCTATAGTAGGTGTATCTGTTCTTAATAAACTTTCACTACATCCTGTGCATTCTGCCATATGCAACCAAATAACTGGCAATCTATCTGCTAATTCAGCAGCTTTTGCAACTTGAGGTATAAAAGATGTAGGAAGTGATAGCATTGCAGTCATCGCTCCAGCCCATTTCATAAAGTCTCTTCTTGTAAAACCGTGTTCTTGCAATTTTTGCATAATAGAACCATTATGCATTTTTGGCATATTTTGAACTTCGTTCAATCTAGCACTGATTTTTGCGGCAAGATTATCTTGTTTCATGAACTCTCCTTTGTAAATTTTTATTCTTACTTTATTTAATATAAAGAAAATAGATATTTATCTAAAATTAGATAAATATATAAATATTATGTAGTTTACAACTATTCAAGTTAAAATAAACTTTTATAATTAAATTAATTTTAAAATAATAAATTATATTCAAGTAGTAATATTTATTAAATTTTTTTATTACGAATATAAATTTATATTTTTCTTAATAATTAGCAGATGAGATAACATAAACTAATAATATTGCATTAATTAAATAATATAAATTTAACGCATTTTTTAGAATTTTTATATGGATTTTCTATGAATAATTAGGTATATTGTATATTGCGTTAATATGTAGAAATTTATGACAATCGCACTTATCTTAGCAAGAAGCTAATAAGTATATATGATAGGACAAAAGCTATTATAAATATTATATACTTTAAAATATTATTTTTATTCATTTTTAAATTCTAGTTTTTATTTTTTATTAAAGTTTTATAATATACATAGTTTTATTAAACATAAATAAATTTATGTTTAATAATGCGAATATAAAAAAACAAGATATAAAACCAGAGTTTAAGTTTTTTAATAGTTATGTTTTATTTTTATAAGTAATTTTAATGCTTGGATGCCCTAAGAGGATTCGAACCTCTGTTAGCTGATCCAGAGTCAGCAGTTCTACCACTAAACTATAGGGCAAAAATAAAGTTTGATTATAAATCAAATAAACATAAATTTAGCTAAATTTCTTCTATATGTTTTAAAAAATCTTTAGCAGTTATTAAACCTATTATTTGTTTGTTTTTTAATTCAATTCCATCTTTAAAAAATATAATAGCAGGGGGACCATAAACTCCAAATTCTTTCATCATTTCTTTGTTTTCATTATTGCTATTTGTAACATCTATCTTTACAAGTTCAAATTCAAAAAGTTTTTGTTTCACATCATTATCTTGAAAAATATTTTCTAACTCTTTACAATTTACACACCAAGTTGCCCAAAAATCTATCATAACTGGCTTTTTTGAACTATGAATTATATTTTTTAGTTCTTTTAAATTTTTAGCATATTTAAAAGAAATTTCTTGATGATTTATTTGAGGGCGGTTTTTACTAATTGTAATGTTTTCAAGTGGTTTTGATATATCTGTTGCCCCACTTGCAAATCCTATAATTAGTAAAATTGAGTAGATAAATACAAAAATACAAATAGATTTTTTAAATTTCATAAAAGTGCTTTTTGCTCTGTCAAAACGTCCCATGAAAATAGCAAAAAATATCCCAATGACACCATAAATAAGCATTGTTAGATTTTGATTTATTATTCTTGATAACATCCATACGGCCATTATTAGCATTATAAAGCCAAATAATTTATTAATTTCTTCCATCCAAATTCCTGGTTTTGGAAGAAATTTTTTTCCACCAAGACCTATTAGAAGCAATGGAATTCCCATGGCAAAGCTCATTACAAAAAGAGCTAGTCCTCCAAGAAGTATATTTCCACTCTGAGCTATGAAAAGAAGTGCTCCAGCAAGTGGTGCTGCTATGCAAGGTCCTACTATCAAAGCTGATAAAAATCCCATAATGGCTACGCCAAAAAACCCTGTTTTATGTTTAGTTTTTGAGTTTATGAAATTTTGAATAAAAAGAGGCATTTGAAATTTAAAAACACCAAACATTGAAAGAGCAAAAAATACAAAAATAAGACTAAAAGATATGATAACAACAGGAATTTGAAGTATTCCTTGAATACCCATGCCAAAAAGACTTGCTAACACACCTGCTATGGCGTATGCTATACTCATTGAAAATACATAAACTAGACTTATTATAAAACTATGTTTTTTGCCAACATCCCCTTTTGATACAATTATGCTTGAAAGTATGGGAATCATTGGTAAAATGCATGGCGTTAAAGCAAGAAGCAGTCCGTATCCAAAAAATGTAATTAAACTAACAAAAACGCTGTTTTTTGATAAATTGCCAGCTATAGTTTGATGGTTTGATGAGTTGCTTGATTTATCTGTTTTTATATATTTTGGAGTTGAAAATTTTTTTAAATCTATTTGAGATATAGAAATTTCATATGTGTTTGCATTTTTTTTAATATCTATCTTTTTTGCTAAAGGTTCATAGCAAAAGCCATCATAAGCACATCCCAAGTAATCAACTCTTAGAGAAAGCTCATCTAAATTATTTATAAGTCCAAGCGGAATTAAAACATCAAATTTTCCGCTATAAATTTGATAATTTTTATATTGTTTGCTTTGTGGAAAATTTAAAAACTCAGTTATATCTTTGTCTTGCGAAAGTAATTTTACCTTGATTTTATCGCTATAAAGATATGCTTTTTTATCTATATTAAATTCTAAATTTAAACCAATATTATCTAACATTTTGGCTTGTATATCAAAAACATTATTTATATTTGCAAATAAAAAACTACAACTAAAAAACAGAAAAAATATTATCTTATTAAACATTATAAATTCCAATTCTTATATGAGGGTATTGCATTATACTAAAACTTAATTAAGATTTTATTTATAATGTTATAAAATTGTTAAAGTATTTATACAAAAAAGGATACGATATGCTTAATGAAGAAAAAAAAGAAAATAGAAAAAAAGAGAAAAAGGAAAAGAAAAAAGCATATAAAAAAGAGCTTAAAAATCTTCAAATAGAGCTTTTGAAAATGCAATATTATATAAAAGAAAAAGGTTTAAAACTTCTTATTATAATGGAAGGGCGAGATGCTGCAGGAAAAGGTGGAACTATAAAACGCATAATAGAACATTTAAATCCTAGAGGATGTAGGGTTGTAGCACTTCCTAAGCCTAGTGATGTAGAATCCACTCAATGGTATTTTCAAAGATATGTCGCTCATTTGCCAAGTGCGGGAGAGATTGTTATTTTTGATCGCTCTTGGTACAATAGAGCAATGGTAGAGCCTGTTATGGGATTTTGCACACAAAAAGAGCATAGAAATTTCCTTCAAGAAGTGCCGCAATTTGAATTTCTTTTAACTAGGTCTGGTATTATGATTTTTAAGTTTTTCTTATCTATAAATAAAGAAACACAGGCAAAAAGATTTAAAAGCAGAAGAACAAACCCATTAAAAAGATTTAAAATTTCCCCTGTTGATAATATGGCACAAGAACTTTGGAATCAATACTCAATGGCACAAAGTAGTATGTTTTTACAAACAGATACAGATATAAATCCTTGGATTATTATAGATTCAAATAGTAAAAAACAAGCTAGAATAAATACTATAAAAACAATATTAAATAAAGTTGATTATAAGGATAAATGTTCTCAAGATAAGTTAAAAATAAACAAAGAAAAAATTAGAAGTGCTGCAGATGAACTAAAAATATTAGAACAAGCGATTAAAAAAATGAAAATTACACTTTAGTCGGTATTTATTTTTTCTGGCTTTGGTATTATTGGTGCTGTTTTGCTAAAATTTATAAGATCATAAGTAGTTTTGATATTATCTGGTATGAAATTTAAACAATGCTGAAAAATTTTTGTAGCAGATATCGTATCGCTCATCGCTCTATGATGGGCGTTGTTTATGTTTAGAAGTTCTTTTAGATGTTCAAGACCATATTTTTTTGATGATATTGTTCTTTTTGCAAGTTCTATTGTGCAAAGTTTTGGATTTAAAAGTATTCCAAGTCCAATTTTACTTAGACTATTACTTATAAAATTGTAGTCAAACCTGACATTATGGGCTATAAATACAGAGTCTTGCAAAAAAATCTTAAATTTTTCTAGTGCAATTTTTAAATTTGGTGCATCTTTTAAATCGTTTGTAAAAATTCCTGTTAATTGTGTAATATTTTCTGGTATAAATGGTGCATAAATTAGCGTTTCAAAAGTATCTACGATTTTTGAATTTTGTAGTTTTACAGCACCAATTTCTATAATCTGCCCATCTTTCATACTACCATTTGTTTCTATATCTACAATACAAAATACTTGATCTTTAATCAATGTATGTTTAAAAACTGGAACAACTCGATTTATGTAGTCTTTTTGTAAATTTAACCCAAGCGTTTTCCATTCACATAAATTTTTTACATTTATTATCTCATTTATCTCTTTGATGTTGCTTGCTATATTTACAAAATCTTTGTAATAAAGTGGATTTGTTATAAAAAATTTAATAAAAGCCTCTAGCTGCAATTTTATATCTTTAATGAATCAATAGATGTCTTGTAATCATTTGATGAAAATATATAATTTCCAGCTACAACTATATCAGCCCCAGCTATTTCTATGTCTGATATATTTAATCCATTTATACCGCCATCAACCTCTATCATGCATTTTATGTTATTTTTATCTATCATATCTCTTAAAGCAGATATTTTTTTAAGAACAAGAGGCATAAATTTCTGTCCGCCAAAACCAGGATTTACACTCATTAAAAGCACTATATCAACACTATGAATTATATGTTCTAGCATAGAAACTGGAGTGTGTGGATTTAGGACTATTCCTGGACTAATGCCGTGATCTCTAATGTATTCAATCATTCTTAAAGGATGTTTTTCTTCTTCTATGTGAAATGTTATAAACTTTGGTTTAATGTCTAAAAAAAGATCTACAAAAAATTTAACATTTTTTACCATTAAGTGTATATCAAGTGGCACACTTGAAGCTTTTGCTGCAGCTTTTACAACACTAGGTCCTATTGTTAAATTTGGTACAAAATGACCATCCATAACATCTATATGCAAAAGATCAGCTCCAGCTTCACAAACTTTTTTTATATCACTGCTTAAATTTCCAAAATCAGCCGAGAGAATACTTGGTGCTACATACATTATTTTCCTTTATTTATTTAAAAATACAATACAACTTTTTCCGCTTATATCAAGTTCTAAAAAAGCGCCTTTGCTTTTATTTGCTTCAAATTCCTTGATGTTTGTTATACTTCTTGACATTGTAATTTCTACTTTTTGTTTTTTTTCATTAAACATCAAAAGTATATTTTCACCTATTATATCCATAAATTCTGCTAATGCTACTGCTATATCACTTCTTTCATTTTGATTTTCATCTAGTAAAACTTTGCAAATTTCTTTGGCGCAATTTTCGCTTGTACATAAGAGCAATTTTCCATCAATATCACCATAAAATGCTATATATGCACCTATGTAATCTTCAAAACCTTTTGCACTAAATGGTATTAATGATGCTTGTTTTTTTGTAATTTGTGTTTTTAAAATAGAAGATATTGATGAGCTTATAATGCTTATTATATTTGGTAGTGTTTCTATTAAATTTTTACCAATGTTGTTTATTTTATTGCTAAGCATTCCTGCACCGCCACTTATTGTGCTTTCATCATTATAAAAATCTTCCATAGAATCATAAACTAAAATTCCGCCATCTTCAAGCTCATTTTTTAGGGCTTGAGTTATATTTTTTATATTACAAATTGCTATTACTACGCCATATTCTGCACTTAAGACAGAAAGACTTGCTAAAAAGGCTGTTCCATATACGTTAAAAGATGGTATATTTGTTCCATCAAAAATAAAATATTTAAACCCAACTTTAATTAAATTCTCATAATATTTTTTATCAAAATTTTCAGCAAAACTGGAATCTAAATAACCATTAAGATTATACACAACAACATTATCTTTTATGTATATTTGTGTATTTTTTTCATAATTCATAATATGTGTCATACTCAAAATATGGTCAAAATCTTTTTGCATATTTTTAAAATCATCAACATTTTTTGCTATATGAACATCGTGTCCTTTTTGAGCAAGGCTTAGGGCTATTTTAGCATTTTGCTTTTGGCTATCTGTATATATTAAAACCTTTTTTTTATTTTCGTTTGATTTATCATAAAAAAGCATTCCCACTTCAAGTGTTTCAAATAAAGAATAATTTATACTTTGATCAGACATATCAAAAAAAGATTTAAACATTTTTTCATTATAGTCACAAAGCCCTATGCTGATTTTTAGTTCTTCTTTTATATTTAGCAATGTGTTTATTATATTGTTAAATCCGATTTTATTAAAAAAAATTACTTTTTTAAATGAAATAAATACACAAACTGGCATTTTTTCTTTTAGATAAAGTATATCATTAGAGTCTATTATGGTTTTTGACATTGCACCATCAATAAAACCAATAGGAGAAAAAATAGCAACGCTATTTTTTAATACAGGGGTCATATTTTCACTTTCTTTAATAAATTTGTTTTGTATTTTACCTATAAAATCTTTTAAATTAAATAAATTTATAAAAGTAAATTTAAGTAAATATTTTGTTTATTATGATATAATTGCAAGTTTATTTTATTAGATTAAGGAAAAACTATGTCAAAAAGATGTGCAATAACAGGAAAAGGTCCTATGGTTGGAAATAGTGTAAGTCATGCTAACAATAAAAGCAAAAGAAGATTTATGCCAAATTTACGCTCTATCCGTGTTACTTTAGAAGATGGAACAACTAGAAGAATCAAAGTTGCTGCTTCTACTATTAGAACTATGAAAAAACATTCAAAATAATAAAATAAATTTAAAAGAGGAGTAGATGTCTTTACTAGAAAAGATAAAAAAATTCCTCAACTGGTCTGATTCTTCAAAGCCAGAAGTAGATTTAAATACAGAACTATACGAACAACTACGCTTTTTTCGTCTTCCTTTGATAGCAGTTATCCTGATGCTTATGTTTGGGGCATTAGGATATGTTGTTATCAACGATTTTTCTTTGATAGATGGGATTTATCAAGCTGGTATGACCTTTACAACGGTTGGTTTTACGGAAGTTGATTATATATCGCCAGCTGGAAGACTCTTCACAATAGCACTTATTTTCACTGGATTTGCTGTTTTTTCATTTTCTATAGGTCTTGTTATAGAGGTGTTAAAAAAAGGATCGCTTATAAATGTTTTTAAGGAAAGAAAGATGATAAATGATATAGCTAGATTAAAAAAACATTTTGTTATTTGTTATCACAATAACTATACTATAGAACTTACAAAGCAGTTTAGGGAAAACCATATACCTTTTGTTGTGGTTGATGAAAGGGATGACTTGGGAGATTTGGCAGAAAAGTATAAGTATCCTTACTATATAAAAGCTGCACCGCATACAGAAATTGCTCTTAAAAAGACACATTTTTCAAGTGCAAAGGGACTGATTGCCCTTAGTGAAAATATAGCTGATAATATAGCAATTATTACAACAGCAAGGTTGTATGAAAAAGAGCTTGGTAGAGAAGAGTATTTTATAATGAGTACAGCAAACAATGAGGACGACACCGTAAAGCTTAAAAAACTTGGGGCAAATTCTGTTGTAACGCCGACTAAGCTAGTTGCACAAAGACTTAGTGCTGTAAGTGTTAGGCCTGATATGGAAAATATGCTTGAAGAATTTTTGTATAAAAAAGGCTCACCTATAGATATAGAAGAGATTTTAGTGCCTGATTATTCTTGGATTAGATTTAAAAGACTAAAAGATACTCATTTAAAAGAGCTAGCAAGTGCAAATATAGTAGGCATAAAAGATCAAAATAATAAATTTATGCCTATGCCAAAAGATGATATTTTGATAGGAACTGGCTCTAAACTTCTTGTAATAGGTACAGCAGATGGTATAAGGATGACTAAAAGAGTCATAAGAAGCAAATATATGCCAGAGGAGTTGAAATATGTTTGATATAATTTCTTTAAAAAATGGACTTGAAAATGTAGATGGTTTTTGTTTTGGTGGAGTAAATGCTGGTTTTAAAAAAGATTCAAATGATTTAGGATTTATAAGAAGTGATGAGGCTTATGATGTAAGTGCTGTTTTTACTAATAATAAATTTAAAGCAGCTCCTATTAGGCATTTTTTAAATTATCCAAAAAATTTTAAAACAAATTTTATACTTTTAAACTCAAAAAATGCAAATGCTATGACAGGACAAAACGGAATTGATGATATAAATTTTATTTTTGAAAACTTATCACAAAAGATAAATTTGATAAATCCTATAATGAGTTCAACTGGTGTTATAGGATATAGACTAGATAACGCAAAAATCATATCTGCATTTGATAAGATGGATTTTAACTCAAAAGATAGCAATGGTGTAGCTAAGGCAATTATGACAACAGATAGTTTTAAAAAAGAGCTGGCTTTTAGGGTTGAGCTTGAAAATGGCGGATATTTTAATGTTGCTGCTATTTGCAAAGGTGCGGGTATGATAAATCCAGCTTTTGCAACTATGCTTTGTTTTATACTAACAGATGCAAATGTTCCAAAAGAAGATATGGATGAAATTTTATTTGGTAGCGTTAAGCATAGTTTTAATGCTATTAGTGTAGATGGCGATACATCCACAAACGATACTTTAATGTTGCTTACTTCAAGAAAAACTGAATTTTATGATAAAGTAGCTTTTAGAGAAGTTATAAATTTGATAACAAAACAGATGGCATTATATCTTGTTCAAGATGGAGAGGGTTCCAAAAAAGTTGTATCGTTTAGTGTAAGTGGGGCAAAAAACGATGAAGAAGCAGAAATCGCTGCAAAAGCTCTTTCAAATTCACTTCTTGTAAAAACTGCGATTTTTGGAGAAGATCCAAATTGGGGAAGAATAGCTTCAACCATAGGTGCTAGCAAAGTAGAGTGTAAAGAAGAAAATTTAGTTATAAAATATGATGAAGTTGTAGTTTTTAGCAAGGATTTACCTCAGTTAGATGAGCAAAGAGAAAATTTAGCTCATAATATAATGAAAAAATCAAGTTACAAGATAAGCTGCGATTTAGGAATAGGAGAAGGTAAATTTGAGACTTATGGATGTGATTTAGGTCATAAATATGTAGATATAAATTCAGATTATAGATCATAATAAAAGTAGTTTTAAGTCTTGAATAGATAAAATGCTAGACAAATAATAATTTTATTTTAAGGAGATATTATGTTTCATGAGTATAGAGAGCTTATAACTGAGCTAAAAAATAAAGATGCACACTTTGCAAAAATTTTTGATCGTCATAATGATCTTGACCAAAAGATCAAAGATGTTACAGAGGGTAGAGAGCATATGGATAATTTTGAACTTGATAAACTTAAAAAAGAGAAACTTCTTTTAAAAGATGAAGCATATGCAATTCTTTCTAATTATGAAAAGGAAAATAAGTAATTTGTTGTTTTCGGATGAGTAAGTCTTGCTCTTAAATTTATTTATATCGCTTTTATTAAGGAAATTTTTTGGATAAGATAAAAGTCGCTATTGTAGGTTTTGAAGATATAACAAAGAGTTATTATAGTGATCTTAGGCGTTCTGATTATTTTGAGCTTGTTGGAATTTCTAAACAAGATAGTTCAAAAAATTTACCAGATATAAAAACTCAAATATATCAAAGCGTAGATGAGTTATATTCGTATCACTCGCCAGAAGCACTTATTATAACTGCTCCTGCTAATATGCGTAAAAAAACTTTTTTACAATGTCAAAAGTATGCTAAAAATTTTTTAATACATGCACCATTATCTACTAATATGGGAGATATAAATGAGATGGCTTACATTGCAAAAGAAAATAATCTAAAGGTTTGCATTGGTTACAACACTAGATTTAATCCAGCTATAATATCACTAAAACAGGCTTTAAAAAAAGAAGAGCAAATTTATAGTATAAATATCATACATTCTTCTACTTATCCTAAAGATACTTTTGGTGGTATAAAAATGTCTATTACAATCAGCGATTTGGATCTTATAAGATACATTTCTTCATCGGAAATATCAGAGTTTTGTGTATCTACAAATAGTATAAAAGATAAAGACATAGAAGATGTTTTATGTGCTAAAACAAAAACAACAAATGGAATAATTTGTAGCATAACCAACTCATGGAATTATAAAATAGATAGATTTTGTATAGAAATTTCTTGCTCTAGTGGGCATTATATGGCTGATTTGATTGCATTTAACCTTAGAAAAATGGACGATAGGGGACTTATAAATTTAAGAGTTGATAATGAAGATATGTCAATTAGATTTCAAAATAGTGAATTTTTTAAATATTGTATGAGCGGCGATATAGGAAATTTAGTTAGTATAAAAGATTCCATAGCAATATCGAAAGTGATTTTATGAAAAAAGTTTTATTTCTTTTAAATATGGGTGGTCCTTCAAATTTAGATGAAGTTTGTGTATTTTTAAAAAATATGTTTAATGATAAATATATAATAAGTGTAAAAAGTAATCTTCTTAGAAAATTTATAGCTTATATGATAGTTAGTTTTAGAAAAAAAGAAGCTAAAAAAAACTATGAGATGATAGGGGGCAAATCTCCTATTTGTGATATTACTTCAAGTCTTGTTAAAAAACTTAAAAATAGTGATTATGAAGTTGATTTTATAATGAACTACACTCCGCCTTTTGCCAAAGATGTGCTAAAAAAATACAAAGATGCAGATGAGTTTATTTTGCTTCCGCTTTATCCTCATCATTCTAGCACCACAATTTTATCAAGTGTTGATGATATTAAATGTGCTATGGGGGAACTTGGATTAAATCAAAAAATAACTCAAATTCCATATTTTTACGAAAATAATCTTTATAATGATGTAATTTTAAATTTAATTATAGAAAAAATAAAATCTAAAAATTTAAATACACAAGATATTGTGTTGATATTTTCTGCACACTCTTTGCCTATAAAGATAATACAAAATGGTGATTTATATGAAAAACACATACAAGATCATGTTTGTATATTATCTAAAAAACTTCAAGAAAATGGTGTTATTTTTAAAGATATAAAGCTTGCATATCAGTCAAAATTAGGTCCTGTTAAATGGCTCGCTCCAAATATAGTTGATGTTATGAAAGAATTAACTCATAAAAAAGTCATAGTTTTTCCAATTGCATTTTGTATAGACAACTCAGAAACAATTTTTGAGATAGATATAGAATATAAAAAACTTGCAAAAGAGCTAAATTATGAGTTTTTTGATGTTATTGGGTGTCCAAATAATAGAGATGATTTTGCAAAGTTTATAGACACTATAACAAGGAATACTTTTTGCTTATGAAATAGTACCTTAGCTAAAGGAGAATTTATGAAAATAGAAGATATAAATTCCATAATATCTACATTAGGTACTGTAGCAAATAGTGCTAGAATTGGTGATTTTGATCAAGAGTTATCTAAAGCTTTAGTATCTCAAAATCAAAAACTATCTGATGATTCAAAGATAGGCAGTGTTGAAGAGTTTCGAGATAGGCTTACAAAGTATGGCTCTTATGCTTTTTTAAATATTCTTAATGCTGAAAAAATAAATGAAAAAATTGAACAAAAAAGGCAAGAGTTAAAAGAGTTGTTAGGACTTAATGATACTAAAAATCTTAGCAAAGATAAGATTGCTGATTTAAATAAGATTTTAGAAGATTCGCTTGATGATTATAAAAAAGAGTTGTTAGCCAAATTTCAAAATAATGCAATTTTAGAAAAAGCCCAAAATATTAATTCTAAAAATAACTCATCAAATTTTACTTTATTTGATTTGATAAGTTTAATTTGAATTATATGCTAGGTATGAGTTGCTGTTCTTGTATTAAGAGTTCTACAATGCTTTTAAATATAGGAATAGCACTTTGTGAAGCATAAATCTTACCTTCTTTTGGTTCTCTTACAAAAACCCCTATGGTATAATTATGTCCAAATTTATCATCCGCAAATCCAAAAAACGAAGCATTATAAAGACTTTTTGAGTATCCTCCGCCAACAGCTATACGAGAAGTTCCAGTTTTTCCGCCTATATTTAACCCATCTATATTAGCTTTTTTACCAGTTCCATCCTTGACAACTCTAATTAGTATATTTCTCATTCTTTTTGCAACATCTTCAGTTAAAATTTGCTCTTGTGGTGGAATAGGTCTTCCTTTGTATAATTTTCCATCTTTTTGCAAATTTGATACTAGTTGAGGTGTTACAAGATAACCATTGTTATTAAAAACAGCATAAGCTCTTAGAAGTTGCAAAAATGTAGTTTGTATGCCATAACCATAACTTGCAGTTCCTCTATAAATTTCAGAGTTTAGCTCTGATAAGCTTGGGATTATTCCTCTTTGTTCGTAAGGTAAATCTATGCCAGATCTTTTCGTAAATCCAAATTTTATGAAATTCATATAAAGTTCTTCGCCAGATATTCTTTTTGATAGCTCAACCATGCCTATATTTGAAGAGTGTATTATAACCTCTTCAGCGTTCATGCTTTTTGCAGGATGACTGTCTCTTATAGTGCTTTTACCGTGTTTATATATACCATTGTGTGTATTAATTGTTTCTAGCGGATTTACCTTGTTTGCTGACAATAAATATGCAAAAACAATAGGCTTTATAACAGAACCTGGTTCATATGCATATTCACTAGAAGTTGAGTTTAATGCTCTATAATTTTCTTTTTTTATGTTTGATGGATTATATCTATTTGTAGTAGCAAGTGCTAACATTTCGCCAGTTTTACTATCCATTATTCCTGCAACTATCTCTTTAGCTTCTATGTCTTTTATCATAGTATCTAAAATATATTCAGTCATTTTTTGTAGCTTTAGGGATATATTTAATATCACATTATATCCATCTATTCTTTGTCCAAGATCATTTGGTTTTTCTATTATTATATTATTGCTTAAATCTCTTGAGCCTACAATCTGAGCATCTTTTATAGATGCCAAATAATCATCATAATATTTTTCTATACCTTTTACACCCTCTCTTTTTATAATTCCATTTTTTATCACTTCTTTTACATAGCCTATTGATGGCGTTAAGCTATCTTGTGCCATATAAACTCTATACTCTCCTTTTTCTATGATACCCATTGCTTGTGCATCGTATTTTCTACCATTATCGTCAACAAAGGGTATGAAAACTGAGTTTGTTGAAAAAAATCTTCCAAGCTTTTTTAGATGTGCTGCAGTTTTTGCGGATATATTTTTTGATAATATAACATATCCTTTTTTGCTATTTATAATTTTTTTTATTTTGTTTGGATTATTATCTGTATATATAGAATAAAGTTGTATAAACAAATCTTTTTTATCTGGATTTAGACTTCTTGTATCAATTTTTACATCAAAAATTTTTTGAGTAGTTGCAACTCTAAAACCATCTTTTGATATTATATCGCCTCTTATGGATGTATCAGAATCGCTTGCTATGCGACCTACTATACGTCTATCAAGAGTTGCTCTATAAAAAAACACTACAAGAAGTATTAAAAAAGCCGCCAAGACAAGCAAGAAAACGATAGTTATTTTTGATTGTCTAGCTATCATTATAATTGTGTTCTTGATATCTCTTTATATGCGCTTAATGCTTTGTTTCTTATTTCTAACATTAATTTCATGCTTGTTTCTGCTTTGCTTATAGCAAGGGCTGCTTGATGTAAATCTTTTACTTCCCCTGTTGCAAGATCTGCTAAAGCTTTATCTGCATTTATTTGAACTTCGTTTAACTCTTTTAAGGAGTTATCAAGCATTTTAGAAAATTCTCCACTATTTGATGAAGTTTTATTTAAATTTTTATCACCTATGTGTGTATTAAGATCTATTTTGTTTATATTATTCATAATTTATTATCCTTTTAATAAATCTATCGCACTTTGTGTTATGCTTTTTGTTGTTTGGAAAGCTGACACATTTGCTTGATACGCTCTTGTTGCTTCTATAAGATCAGACATTTCGATAACTGGATTTATATTTGGATATGCAACATATCCTCTTGTATTTGCATCTGGATGAGATGGGTCATATTTCATTATAAAATCCTTATCGTCTCTTACTATCTTATCAACTACTACACTCATGATAGATGGGTCGCCATTTTTTGGTGAGTCTGAATCATCAAGTGGATTTGAGTATTCTAACATATTATGGCTTTTTTTAATCTGATTATTTAGTTCTTTGTTAAAATCAAATGCTTTAAATATAACTTCTCTTCTTCTATAAGGACCACCTTCTGCTGTTCTTGTGGTTTGAGAGTTAGCTATATTTGAGCTAATCACATTCATTCTAAATCTTTGTGCACTAAGACCATATCCACTTATATCAAAATCACTTAAATATGCCATAATTTATCCTTAAATTTTACCGCTTGCTTCGATTACTGCCTTAAATATCGCACCACTTTTACTAAGTGCGGCATCTATAGCACTTATCATCATTGCATTTTTACTCATTTCTGAAGTTTCTACATCTAAGTCAACCGTGTTTGCATCATTTCTAGCCATATGACCATCTCTTAGATAAATTGTTCCAAAACTATTTTTTGGAAAATCAACTCTTGGAAAATGGGCGTCGTTTGTCTGAGCTAATTGCAATATTTGATTTTGTTTATTGTTATATATTTCTTCAACTTTTTCTTTTAAAGCAGATTCAAAATCAACATCTCTTGCTTTATAAAAAGGTGTGCTTACATTTGCTAGATTGCTAGATATGAGCTGATTTCTTAAATTTCTACCAGATAACGCTTGTTCTAAAAGTGGTTTTGCTTTGGTCGTATTTATTCCTGCAAACATATTAATCCTTTTTATTTTATAGGTTACAAGCAAATTTCGTTCCAAAATTGATTATTGAATAAACTTAGAATACAATAATTATTTTTTTTGGTTTAGATGTTTGCAGTATCCATTTATGTATTCAAAACCAGAATATAAAGTTAGTCCAACCGCTATCCATAGTAAAATAGATCCGCCATACCAATTCATACATAAAAAACCTATTGCTATCATTTGAAAAACAGTTTTTACTTTTCCAGTCATAGAAGCAGCTACTTTCACTCCATCGCTTGCGAGAAAAACTCTAAAGCCTGTTATGAAAAACTCTCTTACCAATATCAAATAAACAGCCCATGGATTTGCTCTACCTATCATCATAAGACCCATAAATGCAGCTAATGTTAACATTTTATCTGCTAATGGATCAATGATTTCTCCTAGTTTTGTTGTTTGTTTCCAATTTCTTGCTATATAACCATCAAAAAAATCAGTAATAGATGCTATAACAAAAACAAGTGTAGCAAAATAATTTAACCAGCTTATGTGAATAGTTGGATTTTTTATCTCAAGAAGTATATAAAACATAAGTGGTGCAAGGAAAATCCTTGCAAAAGCTAAAATATTTGGTATGTTTAACATATTATTTAAATGTGGTTCCGCCGTCTATTATCAATGTATGCCCAGTTACCCAACTAGCATCTTTTGAGCATAAAAACAGACATGCTCCAGCTAAATCTTCTGGTTGACCCATTCTACCAAGTGGGCTAAGTTTGGCTGTAATATCTCTTACTTCTTCATAATTTGTAAATGCTTTTAAAGCATCTGTATCTATTGGTCCACCGCTAACTGCATTTACTCTGATGTTTTTTTCTCCAAGCTCAGTTGCTGCGTATCTTACCATTGCTTCAACCGCTGCTTTACAAGTTCCATGACCTGAATAATTCTCTATAAAAACTCTATTTCCAGTTGAGCTTATGGATATTATTGATCCGCCACCAACTTTTTCCATCCTTTTTGCAGCCTCTTGTGCACCAACTACAAAAGCGTTGACTGTTGCTGTAAAAATATTATTTATGCCTCTTGGTTTTAATTTCATAAATTTAGTATATCCTCCAGCAACTGCACGCCCTGAAATTATAGCATTTGAGATAAAAAAATCTACTCTATCAAAATCTTCATCAATTTTTAAAAAAAGCTCTTTATATGTTTCTGGTTCTAGTATGTTTAACGCATAACATCTTGCTTTTATATTATATTCTTTTTCTAACTCTTTTACTTGTGTTTGTGCTAACTCTTCATTAGAATTGTAAGTAAAAGCTATGTTTGCACCAGCTTTAGCAAATTTAAGTAGTATGGCTCTGCCAATTCCTCTCGTTCCACCGCTTATAACTAGTGTTTTATCTTTGTAAAAATTATCCATTAAAATCCTTTTATATGGTATTGTTTCATAATATTTTCAATTTTTTTCATATTTTCATTACTAGGTTCACAAAGTGGCAATCTATACTCAAGCACAGGTATTAATCCTGCTATAAACATAGAGGCTTTTATTGGTATAGGATTGCTTTCGCAAAACATTATTTTATTTATGTTGTATAGTTTGTCATTTATAGCTTTTGCTTTTGAAAATTGTTCATCTAGTGCAAAATGAGTAAGTCTAGCTGTATAATCTGGCAATAAATTTGAAGTTACAGAAATTACACCTTTGCCACCATTGCTTAAAATTGGATAGTTTATTGCATCTTCTCCACTCATAACAACCATATTTGGCTCATGTGCTAGTAAATCAACGCATTTATCTATATTTCCACTAGCTTCTTTAACGCCATAAATATTTTGGCAATCATTAAATAGTCTTATAGCAGTACCAGTTTGTATATCACAGCCAGTTCTTCCTGGAACATTATATAATAAAACTGGTATATCTACATTTTTTGAAATTTCACTATAATGTCTATAAAGACCTTCTTGTGTAGGTTTATTATAATAAGGTGTAACAGAAAGTATACCATCTGCGCCTTGTTCTTGAGCAAATTTAGCCAAAGATATAGCTTCATGCGTTGCATTACTTCCAGCACCTGCTAAAACTTTAGTATTTGTTCCTTTGCATAGTTCAACTGCAATTTCAATGCAAGTTCTGTGTTCATCATGAGTTAGTGTTGCACTCTCGCCAGTTGTTCCAGCAGGAACAACACAATCAATGCCATTTGCTATCTGTCTTTTTATGAGTTTAGCATAGGTATCCTCATCTATTTTCCCATTTTTAAAAGGAGTAATTATGGCGGTCATTGCACCTATTAATACTTTTTTGCTCACTTGTTTTCCTTTCTTAAAATTACTGTTGTTGATGTATGTTTGACAAAATATTTTTGTGCACATTTTTGCAACATTTTAGAATCTAATGCCTCAATTTTACTCTCTAAGTTTAAAAGTGGCTCCAAATCACCTTTTGCTATATAACTACCATAAAGAGAACTAACTTTACTAGCACTTTGGAGAGAGTAGATAAGTTCTGCTTTTATGCTATTTTTGATTTTGGTAAAATCATCTTTGCTTATTGTATCATTTTTTGTTTTTTCTATCAATAAATTTATCTCTTTTTCTACAAGCTCTGCTTTGATTTCATTGTTGCAAATTGCTATTATTATAAAAAGACTCTCATCAATATTGTCCATATTGTAAGCATAAATTTGATTTACTAGTTTTTTTTCATCTACTAAAACTCTTTGTAAAAGTGAGCTTTTTCCATTACTTAAATACTCACTTAATCCTTCTAGACAAACGCTATCTTCGTGATTAAAAGGTGGTATTTTATAAGCTATTGCTATCATCTCAACATCACTTTGCTTTGTTAGATAGATTTTTTTTGCACCATCTTGTAATGGTTCTTGGCATATGACATTTGGTATTGCTGATTTGTTTTTTATATGCTCAAAATATTTTTTACTTAGATCAAAAACACTTTTTTTGTCTATATCGCCACTTACTATTAAAAATGCATTTTGTGGTTGATAAAAAGTAGAGTGAAAGTTTTTAATGTCTTTTATGCTCCAGTTTTGTATATCATCGTAAAATCCGATTGGTGTCCAATGGTATGGATGATGCAAAAATGCGTGATTAAAAAGCCTAAAATATAGATATCCCATAGGCGTATTATCAGTTCTCCATCTTCTTTCTTCTAAAACAACATCTCTTTCTGGTTGAAATTCGCTATCTTTTAAATTTAAATTTTCCATAATTTCGCTAAAAAGATATAGAGATTTTTCTAAATTTTGTTTTGAACATTTTATAAAATAGTGTGTATAATCAAAACCAGTTGATGCATTATCAATCCCGCCAAAACCCTTAACTATTTCATCAAATTCGCCAGCTTTTAAGTTTTTAGTTGATTTAAAATTTAGATGTTCTAGCATATGGGCTATTCCGCTTTTTCCCATTATTTCATTTCTTGAACCAACTTTATAAAATATATCGACACTTATCACATTTGAGCCAATATTTACAGGTATGTGATAAATTTCCATTTTATTTTTTAGTATTTTTTTATTAAATTTATTAAGCATGATATCCCTTTATTTTAAATTTACTCCGACTGCTTGCGATATATTTTTATATCCATCTTGTTCTATCATTTCTGCAAGTTTTGAGTTTATGTTATAGCAAATTTTAGGTCCATTATATATAAAAGCTGTGTAAATTTGCACCAAATTTGCTCCAAGTTTAATTCTTTCATAAGCTTCATCTGCGTTATTTATACCGCCAGAACTAATTAGTATGGTTTTACCAAAAAGCTCTTTTGCAAGTTCTTTTAAAAGTGTTTTTGATCTGTTTTTTAGAAGTTGTCCGCTAATGCCTCCAAAATTTTTAGCATTTTTACTTAGAGAATAATCAATGGTTGTATTTGTTAGTATTATGCCATTTGCTCCATTTTTTATAGCAGTTGTGCATATTTGCAAACTTTTTTCTATACTCATATCAGGAGATATTTTTAAGATAATTGGTTTGCTTGTTAGCGGTTTTATAGCTAAAAACAGATCATTTATAAAACTTTCTTCTTGTAAGTCTCTTAAATTTGGCGTGTTTGGCGAACTTATGTTTATGACAAAAGCATCACTAATTTCGCTAAAAATTTTAACTAAATTTATATAATCATTTACGGCTTCAGCATTTGGTGTGATTTTGTTTTTGCCTATATTGCAAAAAATTGGTATCTCAAATGGATAAATATCTTCAATCCTATTTTTTATAACTACTGAGCCATCATTGTTAAATCCCATTGCATTTTGAATGCTTTCTTCTTCTATAAGTCTAAATAATCTTGGTTTAGCATTTCCGCTTTGTGGTTTTGGGGTTAGTGTGCCATATTCAATATGCCCGTAACCAAGTGCAAAAAGAGATTTTATCATAGTCGCATTTTTATCAAATCCTCCGGCAATGCCAATTGGATTTGGAAAATTTAGTCCAAATATATTTTGATTTAAAATTTCATTTTTATAGGTAAAATTTTTTTTGAGTATATTTAAAGCAAATGGAAATTTTGATGCGGTTTTTAAGCCAATTTCTGCTATATGGTGTGCATTTTCTGGATCAAATTTAAAAAATATATTTTTTATAGTATTATATTGCATTAATTTTCCTTATCCGTTATAATGGTTCCTTTTAAATTTTTATATATTTCACAACTATTTGAAAGTTCCTCATCATTACCAAAAGCTACTATTTTGCCATTGCTTACAACTGCTATTTTATCTGCATCTTCTACTGTGCTCATTCTATGGGCTATAACAAATATTATTTTATTATTTGAGAGATTTCTTATGATGTTTGTTATAACTTTTTCGCTTTCATTGTCTAATGCGCTTGTTGCCTCATCAAAAATTAAAATTTGAGGATTATCATAAAGTGCTCTTGCTATTGTTATTCTTTGTCTTTGTCCGCCACTTAAATTTGTTCCAAATTCATTTAGTATTGTTTCTATTCCATTTTCTAAATTATTTACAAACTCAAGGGCATTTGCCATTTTTAGAGCATCTATAACTTTTTGTTTATCAAAATCGTTTCCATAGCATACATTTTTTGCAACAGTATCGTTTAATATATAAGCACGCTGCGAAACAAAACCTATATTTTTTCTAAGAGATTTTATGTCAAATTCTGCTATGTTTTGATTATTTACTAAAATGTCGCCTTTTATGGGGTCATAAAACCTCATAAGTAAATTTATTATAGATGTTTTTCCACCACCACTTTTGCCAACTATTGCTATGAGTTCGCCTTTTTTTACTATCAAATTTACGCCATTTAATACAACTTTATCTTGATATTTTAAATAAATATTATTAAAAGATATTGTGTTTATGTCTTTTGGAAATTCTTCTTTTCCACTTAATATGTTAGGATGTTTGTCTATTAATTCAAAAGTTCTTTCGCTTGCTGCTATGGCATCTTGCATACTATTGTGTAATTTTGAGATTTTTTTTAGAGGCGTATAAAGCATAAAAAGTGCTGTTAGAAAGGAAAAAAAACTTCCTACGCTTAAATTTCCATCAATTACTTCTTTTCCGCCAAATATTATAACTATGGAAATTCCAATAGAGCCGAGAGTTTCCATTATGGGGCTAACAATCTCTCCTATTTTTACGCTTTTTAAATTTAGTTTGAAAAATTTATCATTTTCTTTTGAAAATCTATTTAATTCATAATCTTGAGCATTTTTTGATTTAATGATTTCTATATTTGTAAAAATTTCGTTTAAACATGAGCTAATATCTGATGTTTTTTCTTGAGAAGATCTTGAAATTTTCCTCATTTTTTTAGCAAGTTTGGATATCGGAAAAACCGCAAGAGGCATTATAATTAGTGCAAAAAATGACAATTCTAAGCTTTGATAAAGCACAACGCACAAAAGCCCGATAATAGTTATAACTTCTCTTATAAACTCAGGAATCATAGAAGATACAACGCTTCTTATTCGCTCAATATCGTTTATATTTCTACTTACAAGTTCTCCAACTCTATGCTGGCTAAAAAATTCCATATCCAGTTTAAGTAAATTTCCAAGAAGTTTTTCCCTAAATCTCCTAACAGTATCTTGCCCAATATATGCTGTATAGTAAGCTTGCATATAAGTTCCAAGGCTTTTTATAAAATAAATTGCGATAATTGCATAAGGCAAAATGTATAACATATCTTCGTTTTTTTCTACAAAGATTTTATCTAAAACAGGCTTTACAAGATACGCAGAAATCGCAGAACCAGCCGCAGCCATAATCATACCTAAAATTGCCAATGCAAAATGAGGCACATAGTCTTTAAAATATGGTAAAAATCTTTTGAAAATATCCCTTATGCCATTCATAGCTTTTCCCAAATAGTTCCACTTGGTGTATCCATAATGGAAATTCCTAAATCTATTAAATTATCTCTTATTTCATCTGCTTTTTGATAATTTTTTTCTTTTTTTGCTTCATTTCTCTGTGTTATGAAATTTAAGATATTTTGTTTTGTTTCATCATCCACGCCAAATTGAAAATACTTTGTGGTATCAACTTTTAAAATACCTAAAATTTCACTACAAAAGTTCAAATTTGCTAAAACTATCGCTTTATAGTTTTTATCTTTTGGGTTTTTATCTAGATATTCGTTTGCCGAATTTACCATCATATCAAGTGTTGCAAGTCCAAGAGATGAGTTTAAATCATCACTTAGTGCTTCTAAAATTTCTGTTTTAAATTTCTCATCAACCATACTAGGCTTTACATCTAAAACTCTTTTTTTTAATCTGTAAATTTTATCTAACCTTTTTTTGCTTGCAAGTAAATCTTGCAAATTATAGTTAAAATTTGCTCTATAATGAGTGCTTATTAAATAAAATCTCAAAACTTCCCCGCATACGATTTTTAATGCATCTTTTATAAAAAAACTATTTCCAAGGGATTTACTCATCTTTTCATTATTTATTTGTACAAAGCCGTTATGCATCCAGTATTTTGCCAAGTTTTTATGCTCGGCACATCTACACTGTGCTGCTTCGTTTTCATGGTGTGGGAAAAGTAAATCCATACCACCTGCGTGAATATCTATGAGTGTTTCATCATCATAAGCAAGGTGTTTTTTTATCATTGCAACACATTCTGTATGCCATCCTGGTCTTCCTTTGCCAAAAGGACTTTCATACCATTTTTCATCAAATTTCCATAGTACAAAGTCTTTTTCATTTTTTTTATTTTCATTTGAGATAACTCTTGCTATATTGTCTTCGCTATCGTTTTTATGGCTTAAAGATAGATAATCTTTATCTTTTGATGTATCAAAATATACGCCATCATTTAGTATATAAGCTGAATTATTTTTTATCAAAAGTTCTATATATGATATGATTTCATCTAAATTTTGTGTAGCTTTTGGCTCAAAATCGGCTCTTAATACATTTAATTTATCCATATCATCAAGATATCTTTGTATATAAAAAGATGTTATTTCTTCTAAGCTTTTGCCACTTTCATCCATCTTTTTTAAAATTTTATCATCAATGTCTGTGAAGTTTTTTACAAATTTAACTTTATATCCAAGTGATATGAAAACTCTTCTTAAGAGATCAAAACTAACGCTACTTTTTGCATGTCCTAAATGTGCGTCATCATAAACAGTAGGACCGCACACATAAATTCTAACTTCACCATTTTTGATTGGCTTAAATTCAACTTTTTTCTTTTTGACACTATCGTATATAACCATCTACAAAACCCTTAAAAACTAATAATATCAATATTTCTAACACGCAAAGTGCAAAAATTATTAAAATTTTCTTAGCACTTATTATAGCCAAAAAATTATTAAACGAAAAAATCTTAATATTCATAAAAAGCAGATAAAACGCCGAAATAGAGCTAGCAAGTGCAAGTCCAGCAGCACCAAGAGGTTTTATCAGTAAAAGGCAAAAAATCAAATTTATCAAAAGACTGTATATAGATATTTTTGCTGCTAACTTTTGTTGCATTTTTGCATACAGCCATAAAGAAAAAAGTTTTGCTAACCCAAAGGCAATAAGTCCAATCATAAACATACTAAGAACTTGAGCACATTCTTTGGTATTTTGTGAATTAAATTCGCCTCTTTGAAATAACAGCCAAGTAATTTCATAACTAAGCATTATGCCACCAATGCTAGAAAAAAGTAAAAATGCAAGTAAAAAATGAAATGATTTACTCATTAAATTTAGTGCATTTTCATATGAATTTACTTTGATTTGTCTGCTAATTTTTGGAAAAACAGCTGTTGTTAAGGCTACGGCAAAAAGAGAGTAGGGGAGTTGAAAAATTCTATTTGCATAATACAAATAGCTAATGCTACCAGTTGCTAAAAAACTAGCAAACCAAGTATCTATAAAAGCACCAATTTGTGCTGAAGATGAGCCTATAATTCCATGATAAAAATTTTTCCAAAAACCATCAGTTTTAGTTCTAAGCCCTTTTTTAAATTTAATAAAACCACCTTGTAAAATACGCAGCATTTTTATGTGTTTAAGTGCTATTATGTGGGTTAGCGCCTGTAAAAATCCGCCAATAACCACGCCATAACTTAGATAATATGCCGCAGTTTTTTGATCATTTCCATAAGATAGCAATAGTGCACAAATCATAGAAATATTAAGAAGTGCAGTTGAAAAAGCAGTTGTTGCAAAATGCCCTTTGTATTGGAGCATAGAAGCAAAAAGAGTTACTAAAAAAATAAAGCTAAGATACCAGAAGTTGATCTTTACAAGCGGAACTGCTAAGTCTATCATATTTTTATCAAAACCAATAGCTAAAGCCTTTGTAAAAAGTGGAGCAAAAAGCATAACAGTAAGACTTAAAAGTAGGATAAAAGATAGAAATTTAAGTAAAATTTCTATGCTAAAAAGACCTTTTTTATTTGTTGATACAAAATTTGGTAAAAAAGCCTGCGTAAATGCACCTTCACCAAAAAGTCTTCTAAAAAGATTTGGTAATTTAAACGCTATAAAAAATATATCACTCCATACACTAGCACCTAAAACCGCAGCTGTTAGCATGTCTCTTAAAAAGCCTAAAATTCTTGAAAATAGTATACCAAAGCTGTTTGTAAAAAAATGTTTTAGCATTATTTTTTTTGTAAAATAACAGCAGCTATGGCAAAACCACCATCGTGGCTTATGCTTAAGCTTGCGTTTTGTATATCAAAATTTGATTTAATTTTTTGAGCTATTTTTAAAAATGGAGCACCATTGCTATCTTTGTAAATTTCAACATCGTGAAAAGAAAATTCCTTGCTTATGCCACATCCTAAAGCTTTAGCAAAAGCTTCTTTTGCGGCAAAAAAGCCAGCCATTGTAGCTTCGCTTTTTGCTATGTTTATCTCATCTTTATTTAAGAATTTATATAAAAACTTATCACCATATTTTAGTTTTAAATCAGATATCCTTTTTATGGCAATGATATCTATTCCTATCATTGGATGATAAAATCCGTGAAATATACATTTTTTATATAGCCATCTGTTAAAATTTCATTTATTTTCCCAACTATTTCATCTTTTAATCGCTCTTTACCTTTTGTTGTGCTGATTTCTTCGATGGTTTTAGATGAAAGTGAGCGTATAACAATGTCTCTTATTATGGATTTTTTCTTATCCATTTCTGGTGTTAAAGTTTCTATGCTAAGTTCAAAATCTATTGAAGTTTTTAGGTATCTAGAACCGCTTTCACTTAGCAAATTTACAACAAATTGATCCATTGGATACATTACGCCAATATTCATAAAATCGCTGTATCTTACAGATGTATTTGGTTTTGGTACCGGTTGTGTTTTGTGTGAATCGGATTTTGTTTCAACTGCTACTTCTTGTTCTGGATGAGAAGATAGCATAAGTCCGACAATAACTCCTAATACAAGTAAAATTATAAAAGATAATGCTATTACGATTATTAAAATTACTTTTTTGCTACCGCCTTTTTTTTCTTTTTTCTCTTCTTTTTCTTCTTCGGCCATCATAATTCCTTAAATTTTTTATTTAATCTTGACATTATATCTAAAAAATATTTAAACAATCATTTTGTATTTTTATAATGGTATTTTAAATAGCTACTTGCATAACGCTTTTTGTTGATATCAAATTAAAATTCTTTTGGATGATCTAGAGCATATCTAAATTTAGTTAAATCAACTTTTTTATCCCATATTGAAACAATTAAACAGCCAACGGCATTACCGCATAGATTTCCAACAGCACGCATTTCACTCATAAATTTATCAACTCCAAGTAAAACAGCAACTGTTGCTACTGGTATTATGTCTAGTGCAGAAAGTGTTCCTGCTAAGATAATAAACCCTGAACCAGTAACACCTACTGCGCCTTTGCTTGTAATCATCAAAATAAGCAGTGTCATAAGTAAATGCATAAATGATAAATCAATATTAAAAGCTTGTGCAAGAAAAATAACACTCATGGCTAAATATATATTTGTACAATCTAGATTAAATGAGTAGCCAGTTGGTATTATTAATCCGACAGAGCCTCTTTGAATACCTGCTTTTTCTAGTTTTTGCATAAGTGGAGCAAGTGCGGTTTCACTTGAGCTTGTGGCAAAAACTATAAGAACTTCTTTTGAGATAAAACGCATAAATTTAAATATATTAACTTTTGCAAAGTAACAAATGATGCCAAGTATTCCAAAAATAAATAAACAACAAGAAAATAGCATAACAAGAAGCAAGTTTATCATGCCCCATAGTGTATTTAATCCAAAATGACCAATTAGATAAGCCATTGCCGAAAATGCAGCAATAGGACTAAACCACATAAAAATGCTTAGAATTTTAAGCACAATGTGCTGCAAACTGGTAATTGGTTTCATGATAATATCTTTGTGCTTATGTGATAAAAATGATATAATAAACGCAGTTACAATAGCCATAAATAACACTTGAATGGTATTTCCGGTAATAAAAGGCGTAATTGGATCAGATGGTACAGCACCTTTTAAAATGTGCCAAATTTCATTAAACATATTTTCTATTGGGCTTGCATTTGGATCTAAGGCAATATTTTTTGATTGAGTTATAAATTTATCAACACCCTTGGTATCTAAATTTTCTATCTTTAAATTCATTCCAGACCCTGGTTGTAAAATTTTTGGAACAACTATACCGATCGCAAGGGCAAGAGTTGAAACAACTTCAAAGTATATGAAGGCCTTTAGCCCAATCGAACCAAGCTCTTTTAGGCTATGAAGCCCAGCTATACCAGAGACTATGGTTAGAAAAATTATAGGACCTATCATCATTTTAAGTACTTTGATAAATATTACTGCGCCTTGTTTTACTATGTGTGATTCTGCGAGCGGGGGATTTATTATACCAAGCAATATACCAGCAATTATCCCAAATACAACCCAAAAAGCCAAATTAGTTAATAGTTTTATGGTGCGAGATTTTTTTGTGAGTGTTTTCATTTCTTTCCTAATTAACATATAACTTACATAAAGTATTTTTAAAGTTTATTTAAATATTAAATTTATTATTTATAATAAAATAATAAAAAATATACGCATAGTAATATACATTGTTTTTTCTTAATTTTATATTATTTAAAGCTATCGTTTTATTGTATTTTATAAAGTAAAATTATTTTATATGTAAAAATAGTTAAAGTATTTAGACTCTAATTTATAAGTCTTTTTGGTATTTTCATAGTAAATAATGATGTATTGGCTAGCTTATAAATATATAAATAAAAGTAGTTTTTTAATTAAAGAATAAATTTAGAAAATGTGTAATTTTGTAAATATCTTATTTGACAAAAAACTTGCTTTATTATGTGCTTTTATTTATAATTGCTTGATATAAAATATTTGATTTGTATGGAGATGATAAATGGTGGTCAGAGGCAGAATCGAACTGCCGACACGCAGATTTTCAGTCTGCTGCTCTACCGACTGAGCTATCTAACCACGAAAAAGAATTATAATTATATCTTTGTATTTATTAAAATTTGTTTAATTATACTAAATTTTTATATTTTTTTGCAATTTAGCATAAATTTAACCTTGAAAAAGGTCAAATTTATTACTTTGTAAAAGCGTATTTTAATACATCTCTTATATGTTTAACTGGTTGTATATCTATAGCTTTTTTAACTTCATCTGGTATTTCATCCAAGTCTCTATCGTAATTTTTTTGAGGAATTAGAGCCAATTTTACACCAGCTTTATGGGCTGCAATTAATTTTTCTTTTAAACCGCCTATTGGCAATACATCGCCGCTTAATGTTATTTCACCTGTCATTGCAACATCTGATCTTATTTTTTGGTTTGTAAAAATAGAAGCAATTGCTGTGGCTATAGTTATTCCAGCACTCGGACCATCTTTTGGAGTTGCACCTTCTGGGACATGTAGATGAAGGTCATATTTGTGGTAAATTTCATCATCATTTTTTTCATCTTGTGTTTTTGGAATAAGGGTTTTTGGGACTTTTAGATATTTTTCATCTATTAAAACTTTTACAACACTATATGCAATTTGAGCCGATTCTTTCATAACATCGCCAAGTTGCCCAGTTAATTGAAGTAGTCCTTTGCCGCGTATTTTTATCGCTTCTATTTTAAGCACATCCCCGCCAACACTAGTCCAAGCAAGACCATTTACTATGCCAACTTGCGGGGCTCTTTTAATCTCATCTATTTCAAAAATTTTCTTTTCTAAATACTCTTTAACTTTTGCTTTTGTTATGGTTGTTTTTTTAATCTCATTGTCGCTTAAAACTATATTTTTGGCTACTTTTCTTAGAATATCTGCTATTTTTCTCCTTAAATTTCTAACACCGCTCTCTCTTGTGTATTCACTTATGATAAGTTCTATCGCGTCATTTTGAAAAATTATCTCTTTTGTGCTTAGGGCGTGTTTTTGTATTTCTTGTGGTATTAAGTATTTTTTAGCTATTTCAAATTTTTCTTGCGGTGTATAGGAGCTAAGAAAAATAAACTCCATTCTATCTCTAAGGGCTGGCGGTATCATGCTCACATCATTTGCTGTTGCTATAAATATAATTTTGCTAAGATCTATGTCAAAATTTAGATAATAGTCTCTAAATTTAGAATTTTGCTCAGGATCTAAAATTTCAAGCATCACAGCACTTGGATCGCCCCTATGTCCGTTTCCTATCTTGTCTATCTCATCTAAAACCATTACAGGATTCATCTGTTTTGCTTCTATGAAACCTTGAACTATCCTACCAGGCATTGCGCCAATGTAAGTTCTTCTATGCCCTCTAAGCTCATTTACATCTTCTAATCCACCAAGAGCTACGCGTATAAGTTCTCTTTTTAATGCTTTTGCTATTGAATTTGCAAGACTGGTTTTACCAACGCCAGGGGGTCCTGCAAAGCATATTATGGCGCCGTTATTTAATTTATTGTCACTTTTTCTTTTTTCTATCAGCTCTCTTAAAGCGAAATACTCTTCTATCCTTTCTTTTGGTTTTTTTAAAGAGTAGTGATCTTTATTTAGCTGTTTTGAGACTTGTGCTATGCTAGATTTTTGTTTTGAGATTTTTTCAAAAGGCACTTCAAGTGTCCAGTCAAGGTAGCTTTGTACCATTCCAGCATCAGCTGAATCTGGGTGAAGGCGAGATAGCTTATCTATTTGTTTTTTTATCTCTTTATAAGCCTCAGTTGATATAAATTTCTTTTTAGTTTCTAATTTTTTCTTGTATTCTTGAATTTCTTCTTCTTTGCTATTATCTGTGCCTAATTCTTCTTGAATTTGTTTTAGTTGTTCTTTTAAAAAATACTCTTTATTTACTTTTTCTATACGAGAATGAACCTTGCTTTTTATATCTTTTTCTATTTTATGAGATTTTATCTCTTCTGTTATATAATCAATCAGTCTTAAAGCTTTTTTTTCAAATTTTGTTTCTATAAAAAACTCATAAGCTAAATCTTTTTTTAATCTAAGAGAGCTTGATATAAGGTCGCAAATTCTTATGGGGTCTATATTTTCTTCTATAGCTTTAAGAAGTTCTGGCGGAAAGTAACTTATAAATTTGTTTAGCGTTTTTACTTTTTCTATAAGTGTATTCATAAGTGCCTCAACCTTATTTGGCTCAGGTAAAATCTCTTCTATAGCATCAACTTCAGCTATCAATGGTATTTTTTGTATTTGTTTGATTATGCGACCTTTTTGAATACCTTGAAAAAGTATTTTTACTCTTCCATCAGGAATAGTGGAGCGTCTCATGATATTTCCTATAACACCGCAATCAAAAATATCATCAAAATCTCTACTACCATCATTTTGAGGCTTTGTTGTAGTTATAAGTATAGGTTTAGAATTTTCTTGTGCGTAATTTATAGCTTCTATATTTTCATTATCTTCTATAAAAATTGGTGTAATCATAAAAGGATATAAAAAAATATTATCTTCTACTAAAACAGATATTTGCATTGGCAAACTTTCAATCTTGCTTATCATATTTTCTCCTATTCAAAAATGCTTCTATACCACGGAAGTGTTGGTGGTATTAAATTTGTATCTTTATAAGGGGAATTATCTATCTTTTCTTTATAAATTTCAGCAGATATATCTCTGCCTGTTCTTTCATATAAATCGGCTATTTGTAGATCCAAATAGTGCGTAGCAAGATTAAATTTCAGCAACATTGTCTCAGCTAATGGTCTATACATTGAGTTTGGATATTTGTATAGAAAATTTTGTATTTGAACGGTTGTATCATCCATTAGTTTTTGATTTCTATTTGGTCTTATAAATGAGTCAAAATTTGCTTTCATTTTTAAAAACTCTGCATATTCTGTTTTTTTATAATCCCCGTATTTTTTTATATATTCATCCAAATAGTAGTTTGCAAGCAGATACTCTTCATCTTCCATATGGGCTTGTGCTAGAATTATTAAAATAGTCTCTAATAGTGGCGAAGCGACATGTTCGCTTTGCATGGATGTATAGTGTTTATCGGCACTTTCTAAGTCTCTATCTCGTATATCTTTTATTATCAGGGAATACCACGCATCTGGAGATAAGTTGTAAATTTCATCAGACTTTGTTGAGCATGCAGTTATTACAAATGCAATTAATATCGCAATAATATATTTATATGATATTTTCATATAGCAATTTCCTTATAAAATAAATTCTTGGCATATTTTACACTTTTTTGTTTTATTTGTTTATAAAAAAGGGATATTTATATGCTTTTTGATAAAAAAATGATAGAATAACATAATAATATAAATTTATAAGGAGAGTATCATGATTTTTGATATAAAAAGTCCTATATTGGGTTTTGAGCAGATAAAAAAGGCTAAAATTGTTCAAATAGACGATTTTTTTGCAAGATTAGAAAGTCAGGACGATAAAACAACTTTTACACTAATAAATCCTTATGGATTTAGAGATTATGCTTTTGAAATTCCAGATTATTATATAAAACTTATGGATATAAAAGATAATAGCGAACTTAGAGTTTATGTTATAGTTGTACTTAATTCACCACTTGAAGAATCAACTATGAATTTTGTTGCTCCTATAGTTTGTAATATGACAAATAATACCATTTCTCAAGTTATACTTGATACTGTTGGTTATCCTCAATACAAACAAGCTGATAGGATAGCTAACTATATAAATAAAGATAATTAAATTTATGGAAGAAATTTTTATACTTGGCAATGGAGCTATGGCAACTGCTATGGCTTTTGGGTTAAAAGATAAGTATAGTGTTTTTTTGGTTGGCAGAAACAGAGAAAAATTAGAAAATTTAGAAAAACAAGGTTTTAAAACAGAGCTTTATGGAGATAAATTTGATATAAATAATAAATTTATTATATTAGCTTTTAAACCCTACGCTCTTGGTAGTGTTAGTCAAATTTTAAGTGGAAAAGCTGATTTAGTAATAAGTGTTTTAGCTACATCAACACTTGAAGATATAAAAAATCAAATTTCTTCAAATAGATATATAAAAGCTATGCCAAATATAGCTGCTAAATTTAAATCTTCTATAACTCCTTTTTTCTCAAAAGATTGCCACAATGAAGATGAGGTTATTTTATCTACATTTGGTGAAATTTGTAGAGTTGATAGTGAAGATGAGTTAAATATCGCAATGGCGATAAGTGGTTGTGCGCCGGCGTATTTAGCTTTGGTTGCTGAAGCTATGGCGTGCGGTTGTGTTAGTAAAGGGCTTAAAAAAGATATATCCCATAGTATTACTGCTGGTGTTTTTAAAAGTGTATCAGCACTACTAAAAGAATCTCATCCAGCTCTTATAAAAGAGTCTGTTTGTTCGCCTGCTGGAACTACTATAGAAGGTGTTAATGTCCTAGAAGAGCATTCTATTAGATCTGCTTTTATAAAAGCTATAAAAGCAAGTATAGATAAGGTGAGAAAATAAATTTATATGTTAATAAAATAGTAAGCTTTATTTAAAAGCTTACTAAATTTCTATTTTTTGTAGCTTTCAACAAATTTAGCGATTCTATCTATGGCTTTTTTGATACTATCTAAATCTGTTGCATAAGACATTCTAAAATATCCATCTAATCCAAATCCTATGCCTGGAACAGCCGCTACTTTAGCTTCGCTTAACATATCTTTACAAAATTTCATAGAATCTTTTTCTATCTCACTACAATTTACAAATATATAAAAAGCTCCATCTGGCTTTAATGCTTTTAATCCTTTTATATCGTTTATTGCTTTTACAGCGTAGTCTCTTCGTTCTTTGTAAGCTTTATTCATTTTTGCTATATCTTCGTTTGATTCGCCAAGTAGTCCAGGAATTGCTCCTGCTTGAACAATAGAACTTATATTTGATGTGCTTTGGCTTTGTATAGATTTAACAGCTTTTGTAAGTTCTGGTATCTTGCAAGCCATATAGCCAAATCTCCATCCTGGCATTGCACCACATTTACTAAGCCCATTTATAGTTATTGTGCGTTTTAACATATCTTCGCTTATACTTGCTGTTGCACAAAATTCTCCATCAAATACTAATTTTTCATAAATTTCATCGCTGATTACAACTATATCTGTATCTTTTAGTATTTTGGCAAATTGACTTAATTCTTCTTTTGTATATATTGAACCTGTTGGATTGCTTGGGGAATTTAATATGAGTAATTTACTTTTTGTAGTAATAGCGTTTTTTAGCTGCTCAGCTGTAATCTTAAATTTACTACTCTCATCTGTATTTATAATCACTGGTGTTCCGCCTGCAAATTTAACTATCTCAGGATAACTTACCCAGTAAGGTGCTGGTATAATAACTTCATCGCCTTGCTCTATCATAGCTTGAATTATATTGAAAATAGAGTGTTTAGCACCAACATTAGTTATTATTTCATTTGTTTCATATTCTAAATTATTGTCTTTTTTTAGTTTTGTTTTTATAGCTTGTAAAACCTCAAGAGTTCCTGGTATTGGAGTATATTTTGAACAACCTTGTGATAAAGCAACTTTTACGGCACTTTTTATTATCTCTGGCGTATCAAAGTCTGGTTCTCCTGCACTCAAACTTATAACATCTATGCCATTAGCTTTCATTTCTTTTGCTTTTGCACTTATTGCTATTGTTACAGATTCTTTGATAGATTTAGCTCTATTTGCGAGATGTATATTCATTAGATATCCTTTATGAAATCAATGTAGTAAATTTAAAACATAATTATTATACTATTTTTTTCTTGTTTTAATCATAAAGTATATACTTGAAAATAAACATAATATATATCCAAAAAACTCACTTCCTTCTTGAACTATATTTTTGACAATATTTGCATAATTATCCGGTAAGAATATATTCCAAAACATAGTTGTTCCAAATAATCTTGAAAATACTAATATTGTTAAAAGTCCAGATATCATCATGCCAAAATATGGTAAGTTTTTATAGTATTCAAAGCCATTTAAAAGTTTATTTTTATCTCTCAAAGCAAGTATTGTGCCAGTAATAGTTGTTAAAATAGTAAAATAAAACCAAGAACCATGATGCAATATATCAAATAAGAAATCAAACTCTCTTATTAATATACAAATAAAAAATGATCCTATAAGTATGCAAATATGTTTTAAAATATATATTTTTTTTGCTATATAAAAATATATACAAATAATAATAAAAATTATTATTTCTTGTGAAATTTCAATAAACGAATATTCGCTTACTATATCGTTTATATCTTCAATATTTATATTAGCGTATGATACAAGCATTATGGTAAGTAAAATAAAACTCATTATTAAAAATATTAAAATATGTTTTATTAAATTCATAAATTTAACCCTTTTTTCTAAAACTTTTTAATTTTTAATAATATAGTTTTTATATAACTCTTCTAAAGCTTTGTCTTTTGATAATATGTCTTCGTTGTCTTTATGTAAAATTTCTTCGATTATTGAAATTCTTTTTACAAGATATTCAAATAGCTCTTTGTTTATATTTGGAATTTTATTATGAGAAAGAGGTGTTTTATCACAACCTCCAAGTACTGTAGCAGGAATTCCAACAGCAGTGCAATTTGGTGGAACACTTTTTACTACAACTGAATTTGCTCCTATTTTAGAGTTTTTACCTATTGTGATATTTCCTAAAATTTTAGCTCCAGCACCAACTACAACACCTTCTTTTAAGGTAGGGTGGCGTTTTCCTTTATCTAAACTAACGCCACCTAATGTTACGCCTTGATATAACAATACTCTATCACCAATTTCGGCAGTTTCTCCTATAACAATTCCAGTTGCGTGATCTAAAAAAACTCTTCTCCCTACTTTTGCACCAGGGTGAATATCAACTCCTGTGAAAAATCTTGAAATTCCAGCCATAATTCTAGCCAATCTTTTAAATCCTTTAGTATGGAAAAAATGTGCAAAACGATGGTTTATAATAGCCCAAACCCCAGGATAGTTAAAAAATATCTCTAGTAAGCTATTAAAAGCTGGATCTTGCCTTTTTGGTTCTAAAAAATCTTCTTTTATAATATTTAAAAATTCCATGTATCAACCTATGGTTTTTAGGTATCCATTATCATTTAAAAATAGATATAATTCACCTAAAATATGTTTTTTTTGTTTTTCATCAACAAGCTCTGATTTTTCGATTCTCTCATTTAAAGTGTCTCTTATCTCATAAACATCATAATCCATATCTTCTAAAATGTCAAGAACTGATTGTGATTCTAATACATCTGATATTTCATAACCACCATTTTCTTTTAGTGTTATTGTAGCTTCAGTTGGATGAGTAAAAAGATTGTGATTCATTCCTAAAACTTCTTGATAGGCACCAACTAAGAAAAATCCTAGATAATAGTTTTCGTTTTGTATATCAATATCGTGTAAAAAAAGTTGATTCTTGTTTGTATCAAAAGGAATTTCTCCATCACTATCACAAGTTATATCCCAAATGGAAGCCGATCTGTTTGGGCGTTCGTCAAGTTTTTCAAGGGGCATTATTGGAAAATGCTGTTTTAATCCCCAAAAATCTGGTAAAGATTGAAATAATGAGAAATTTACAAGATACCGCTCTTGCACTTCATTTTGTATTTTTGATAAATCACTAAAATTTTGTTTATTTCCAAGCATTGCAACTGCTTTTTTCATTATAAGATTTGCAAGTATTTCCGCGTTTGATCTATCTTGTAAATCAGCATATCCTAAATCAAATAGTGTTAAAACGCTTTCCATATGAGCTATTGAGTCGTGAAGATATTCAAGAGCATTTGTTGGTTTTATGTTTTGATATAAATCATAAAGTTCTGTTATAAGCGGAGGATTTGTTTTTTTAAGACATATTTTATCCTCTGAGTACTCTTGCGAGAATAGCTCTAAAACAGGTGCAACTAAAACAGCGTGATTTGCAGAGACATATCTGCCAGATTCTATAAATATATTTGGTTCTTCAACTTTTTTTTGATTTGATATTGTTTTTAGTAAAAATACAACATCATTTGCATACTCTCTTAGCGTATAGTTTCTAAGAGAGTTTTCTTTCATTTGTGAGTATTCGACAGCTAATCCACCGCCTAAATTTATGGCTTTTAGATTTTTTGCTCCCATTTTTCTAAGTTCTGCATATATATTTCCAGCTTCAGTTAAGGCTTTTTTAAGAGGATGAATTTCGTTTATTTGAGAACCTATATGAAAATGTATCATTGTAAATTTATCAAGTAAATTTGCCTCTTTTAATAAATTCATAGCTTCTATTAACTCTGTTGATGTTAAACCAAATTTAGAGTTAATGCCAGCACTTTTTGCCCAAGCACCGCTTCCAGAGCTGTGAAGCCTTATTCTAAGACCAATATTTGGTTTTGGCTTAAATCTTTCTTTGGCAGTTTCAATTATCCCTTTTAGTTCGCTTAACCCTTCAATGGTAAGAGTTATATTGTGCCCCATTTCTGCTGCTATAAAACCTATATTTATTAGCTCTTTATCTTTAAAACCATTTACTGTAATTGGTGCTTCAAAGTTATTGTATGCCATTGCTAATAAAAGTTCAGCCTTACTTCCAGCTTCTAGTCCATATTTATAGGGATTTCCTATCTTAACTAAGTTTTTTACAAAACCTGGATATTGATTTACTTTAAGCGGATAAACTGCACTAAAATTGCCATTGTAATCAAATTCTTTTCTAGCTCTTTCAAAATTTGAATAAATTTCAACTATTTGCTTTTTGATGAGATGTGGAAATCTAAGCAATATCGGTCCTCTTATACCATCTTGCCTAATATCGTTTATCATATCTATCAAAGCTGGTTTAAAATCTGTATTTAAGCAGACTCTACCACCGCCATCTATTGTAAAATTTGAATTACCCCAAATACTAAGACCATAATCATTCATAAATTTGCCTTCAATTCTTGTTTTATATCTGAAATTTTGATCTTTTTATCTTGTTTATTTTGTAAATTTTTATACCAAATTTCGCTGTTTTTTGCTTCATCTTCTCCCACGCACAAAAACACATTAGCATTTATATTGTCAGCATTTTTTAAGTGTTTTGTTGCATTTTTTGCCTCATAAGATATTTCTACTTCATATTCATCTCTTAAATTTAAGCAAAGAGTATAAATTTGATCTATAAATTTATCATCTAAAGCGCATAAATATATTTTTTTTCTTTGTATTTTGTAGTCTTTAGAAGATAAAATTTCCATTATTCTTTCTATACCAAGGGCAAATCCTACGCCATATGTTGATTTTCCACCTAAAAATTCAACTAAATTATCATATCTTCCGCCACCTAAAACTGCACTTTGTGAGCCTATTTCATCGCTAACAAACTCAAAAGCTGTTTTTGTATAATAATCAAGTCCGCGCACAAGTTTTGGATCTATTTCAAATTTAATGCCGTTTTTTGTTAAAATTTCTTGTAGTTTTTTAAATTCACTTTCGCACTCTTTACTTAGATTATCTATAATAAGCGGTGCATTTTGTAAAACTTCCTTACAATGATCGACTTTACAATCTAAAACTCTTATTGGATTTGTTTGTATGCGTCTTTTGCAATCTTCGCAAAGTTCATCTTGTATATTGTTTAGAAAAGCAACAAGTTTATTTTTATATTCGGGCATACAATTTTTATCGCCTAGCGAGTTTATTTTTAGAGCTGTTTTTATGCCTAATTTTTGCAGTATTTTAGCACCTATTATGATAACACTAGCATCTTCATAAATGCTATTTTCTCCAAAGCATTCTATGCCAAATTGATGAAATTCTCTCAAACGACCTTTTTGCGGTCTTTCGTATCTAAACATACTTCCGTGATAAAAATATCTTTTAACACCACTTGTTTTATCAAATTTATGTTCTATAAAAGCTCTAACAACGCCTGCTGTTCCTTCTGGTCTTAAACAAACATCATTTCCGCCTTTGTCTGTAAATTCATACATTTCTTTTCCAACAATATCACTACTCTCGCCAACACTTCTTTTAAAAAGAGAAGTGTTTTCAAGTTTTGGTGTTTCAATAAAACTATATCCAAAATTTAAAGCAACGCTTTCACAAACTTCTATGATATGTTTGTAAATTTGGGCTTTTTCATTTAGTATGTCATTCATACCTCTAAGTGCTTTAATCATTTATAAACTCCAGAATTTGTTTATGGATAGTCTGTATCTCAAGAGTTGAATCAATACTTAAAACATCAAATTTACTATTTTTAAATAAAATTTCCATATAGTGTTCAACTCTTTTTAAATATTCTAATCCTCGTTTTTCAATGCTATCTAAATTTCTTAAATTAAGTCTATTTTCTAAAATATCAAAATTTGCTTTTAAAAATATAAATTTATCTCCAAAATCATTATCTAGGACAAATTCGTTAAATTTTATAAGTTTTTCTATATCTAGTGTAGGATCATTTGCCATAGCATAAGCAATCCCTGATATAAAGCCTCTATCGCTAAAAATCATTTTATTTTTATTAGGTTTTATAATCTCATCATAATGTTGTGCTCTATCTGCTAAAAATAGTAAAAGTTCAGATTTGTATGATATTTTACCACTATTTTTCAATAAAAACTCTCTTATTTTGTTTCCAAAATTTGTTCCACCTGGCTCTTTTGTGATTATAGCGTCTTTGTAAATATCTGCTAAAAGTGATATTTGAGTGCTTTTGCCAACTCCGTCAATTCCTTCTATGGTTACTAACATTTTTCATCCAACATATGTAAAATTTCTTTTGGTACTACGCTTGAAACATCGCCACCATGTAAAAAAATAGATCTCACCACTGAGCTGCTTACAAATGCATATTTTAAAGATGGCATTAGATAAACCGTTTCTATATTGTTCCATAGTGCAGTATTTGCATACCCCATTTGTAGTTCGTATTCAAAATCGCTAACAGCCCTAAGTCCCCTTATGATTGTGTTTATACCGTTTTCTTTGGCAAAATCAACTAGTAGATTATCAAAGCCAACTACTTTTATATTTTTTATTTCTTTAGTGGCTATTTTTGTCATCTCAATGCGTTTTTCCAAGCTAAAATATGGTTTTTTATTTTCAGATAATGCAACTGCTATTATAACCTCATCAAAGAGTTTTTTAGCTCTTTGTATAACATCCAAATGACCGTTTGTTATAGGGTCAAATGTTCCTGGATATATACATGATTTAAACATTTTGTTTGCTACCTAAAAAATAAATTATAATTTTATCTAAAGTTTTATTATACATTAATTTATCTCCATTTTTTATATAAATTATGTTCAAAATTTAAGCTATCAAGCCATTTTCCAACAAAAAAGTTTTCTAAATCATCAAGTGATTTAATATCTGAGTAATTTGCATAAACAGGCGGTGCTATAATTACCCCAATGGATGATAACATAGCCATTTGATTTAGAGATATATATGAAAGCGGCATTTCTCTAACGCCTAATACAAGTTGCTTTTTTTCTTTTATAGCAACTGCTGCTGATCTTGCGATAAGATTATCGCTTATGCCTGATGCAATTTTGCCTAAAGTATTTATAGAACATGGTGTAATTATTGTTTTTGAAATACCAAAAGAACCACTTGAAACAGGTGCTCCTAAGTCTTTGTTATCAAAAAATGTAATATTTTTAAATTTATCTTTGCTAAAAACTATATGATTTTCTATATTTAAAACATTCTTAGCATTTTGACTAATTACTGCAAAAATTTCTAAATTATTTGGTAAATTTAAAAGCAGTTTGATTCCTAAATTTACACCACTTGCACCGCTTATACAAACTAATACTTTCATTGTATCAATACTCCATTTTTTGATATAATTTTAGCATTAAAAAGTTTTCCATCATTTGTTCTTACTCTTATAATATCTCCTATAACGCCGCTATCTAGGGCTTTAACTTCTACATTTACACTTAGCGCATTATCTATAAAAATAGCATTTATGGTTGAGTTTTTTTTGACATCTGCCATTATGCTAAATTGTGTTGATGTTAAAACACTTCCTCGTTTAATTTTTTGTTTTGAGATAATTTTTGTTGTAGGTATATCGCTTAGTGCGTTTATTTTATAATCTTTTAAATCAATATATTCATATCTATAATCACTAATATTTAAAACATGCTTTGCGTTTATATCTTTTGTTGCAATAAAAGCCCCGATTTTAGCATCTAGTGTGTATTTAAAAAAGAAAATTTTTCTGTTATTTGTATCATTTTTTTTCTTTAAAAAAAGTATAAATTTGCCATTTTCATTTCGTATATCTGTGATTTTTATATAATCAATATTGTATAAAAAAAAATCATCTGGAAGTTTGGCTTGTGTGGATATATCAAAATTATTTATCTTTAAATCACCATAATTTTTGTAAATTTCTTTTAAAACGCTGTTTTTAACTATATCTATAAAGGAACAATCAAGCTTAAATTTAACAATTCCACCGCTAAAATCTCTATACTTTATACCGTTTTTTACAAGTTCTAGTCTTATTATTTCGCTACTAACACTAGTTTGGTTTAAATCAAAAAGTAAAGCAGTATCTTTAGGATCTTCTGTTATATCATAAAGCATAACGAAATTAGAGTTTATGCAGTATTGCGGTAAAATTTTTACATTTGCAAAACAAATAAGTGGGATAATTGTAAGTAATATAATTTTTTTCATCACAATGTATATTTTATTACTTGTATTTCATTACCACTTTCTAGTTTTAAATTTTGTTCATTTGATAAGCAAATCGCATTATTTAAAGTAAGTGGCTTTATCATCCCTGAGCCGTAGTTTTCCAAATATGGCGTGAAAATACCATCATTGTAATTACCTAGTATGATATTTGTTCTTTGTGGTTTTAATTTTATAGTATTTGAAATTTTGGTGTTGATAGTTTTATGTTTAAAATCCGCTTGCCCGTTCATTTTTTTAAGAGTTGGGATTAGTATTAAAAAACATGTAAAAAATGCTGTCATGGGATTTCCTGGAAGTATAAAAACAAATTTATCATCTTTTATAAATACTTTTACAGGACCACCTGGTTTTAAATTTAATCTATCAAAAATTTCTTCATATCCTAAGCCCAAAAGTGCTTCTTTCATAAAGTCTTTATCGCCTTTGCTAGCTCCTCCTGAGCAAATTAAAACATCATAATTTAAATTTGATAAAAAAGCTTTTTTTGTATCTTCTAAAGAGTCTTTTATAATGCCCTTATAAACACTTTTAAATCCATTATAAGCAAGTAAAGATGCGATTGCACTTGCATTTACATTGTAAATTTGCTCACTACTTGCATTTTCCCAAACTTCTACAAGTTCATCTCCGCTTGAAAAAAGTGCTATACTTGGCTTTGAAAAAACTAAAATTTCATTTATACCTTGACTTGCTAAAAGCATTATCTCACTTGGAGTTATTTTTGTACCTTTTTTTAGTAAAATTTCTCCGCTTTTTATCTCTTCACCTTTGTATCTAAAAGCATTGTTTTTCTTTGTTTTTTCATCTATAAAAAGCTTATTATCTTTTATAATGGCATCTTCAAGGCGAACTATGGTATCCGCATTTTTTGGCATTATCGCACCAGTCATTATACGAATTGCTTCATTTTTATCTGTATGGTATTGTGTTTTATCTCCAGCAAAAATGGTTATTTGTGATATGTTTAATGGAGTGTCTTTATCATCAAATTTAAAAGCATATCCATCAAGAGCGCTATTATCAAAGCATGGAAGATCTTTTGATGCGTAGATATCTTTTGCTAAAACTTTACCTAAAGATGAGGCAATGTTTGTGTATTCATTTTTAGTGCAAGTATTGATTTTTGAAAAAAGTAAATTTAGCCCATCATTATAGTTCATTTTATTCCTCTAATCTTTTAATTTTCGCACCAAGTTTAGATAGTTTTATTTCAAGTTTTTCATAGCCTCTATCAAGGTGATAAATTCTATGGACTCTTGTAGTTCCATTTGCAACAAGTCCGGCTAGAACAAGGGCTGAACTTGCTCTTAAATCAGTTGCCATGACATCAGTTGCGTTTAGTTTTATGCCACCATTTATCGTTGCAATATGAGCATTTAGTTTTATATCTGCTCCCATTCTTAAAAGTTCACTTACATGCATAAATCTGTTTTCAAAAAGTCTTTCATCAATTACGCTAGTTCCATTTGCAACAAGACAAAGTGCCATAAATTGAGCTTGCATATCTGTTGGAAAACCGGGGTATTCGCTTGTTATAATTTCTATAGGTTTTATTTTTTTTGCTGGTAATATAGTTATGCAATCTACATCTATTTTTATACCATATCCCATACTTTCAAATTTATCTAACACTGCTACTAGATGGTTTGGATTTACATTTTTTACAGTAATTTGTGAATTTGTTATAGCTCCTGCGCACAAATAAGTTCCAGCTTCTATCCTATCTGGTATAACATTTATTTCTTTTATATCAAGTAGTTTTCCACTGCTTCCTTTTATGATAAGTTCACTTGTGCCAATACCTTTTATATCAACTCCACTTTGTGATAAAATCTCGCAAAGTGCTACAACTTCTGGCTCTTTTGCTGCATTTATGATTTTTGTTGTACCATTTGCAAGAGCTGCTGCCATTATGATATTTTCGCTTCCAGTAACAGTTATTTTATCAAAAATAATATTTGCACCTTTTAGCCCATCTTTTGGCGTAGTAGCTACAACATATCCCTCTTTTATCTCTATTTTTGCACCCATTTTTTCCAATGCACTTAGGTGTAGGTCTATTGGTCTTTGACCTATGGCACAGCCACCTGGAAGCGAAACTTCACAATGGTGAAATCTTGCAAGAAGTGGTCCTAGAACTAAGATGGAGGCTCTCATCTTTCTAACAATATCATATGTTGCTTTTGTTGAATTTATCGTAGTTGTGTCTATTTTAACTTGGTGTGATTTTATAAATTTACAAGATGAGCCTAAATTTTCAAGTAGTTTGCATATAGTTTTTATATCTTCAACTTCTGGTATATTTTTTATATTTACAGGTTTTTTCGAAAGTATTGAACAAGCTATGGAAGGTAAGGCTGCATTTTTTGCACCACATATTTTTACTTCGCCGCTTAATTTATACCCACCTTTTATCGATAATAGATACATATTTAACCTTGATTTTGATTTTTGCCATTGTAGCGAAAATTTGCTTAACTTTTTAAATTTTTATTTAAATTAGTAACTTTTAATGATATAATAAAAAATCCCAAAAATTTATTTACAGGTTTGTTTATGAATACAAAAAAATTTATAGTGTTTTTAGTGAGTTTGATTTTTTTTGTAGGATGTTCTACTAAAACAGATGTAGTGCAAAATGATTTTTATGATATTTATAATGATGAAAATTTAACAGATATAAAAGAAGATTTTCAATCTCAACTTGTATTGCAAGATGAAAAAACAGAGGAATTTTCAATTCCAAATGCAGATAAATATCCCTATGATTTAGTTAAACTACTAGATAGATATTTAGATACAAAAGCAGGTGGCGATTGTTCTGGTTTTGTGTCTCTCATAAATAACAGATATGATAATTTATATTTTGATGAAAATGAATTAAATTCTTACTACTCAAATCATAGAAAATCTCAAGCTATGTATAATCTTTATAAATATAATGAAAAAATATCGTTAAAAAATCCTAAAGTAGGGGATTTGATATTTTTTTCAAACACATCTACAAAAAAATCCATAAAATCTGTAAATCCTAAAAATGTCACACATGTTGGGATTATAAGGGGTATAAATAAAGATGGAACTATAAAATTTATTCACTTTGCAAGTGGTAAAAACATGTATGGATATATGAACTTAAGAGATAAAAATACCCATATTAGAGATAATAAAATTATAAATAGTTATATAACTAGATGTTCGAGTGCTTCTTGTCTTACTTCAAATAGATTTATAGGATATGGAAAGTTAAATTAAGTCTATTTTTGTAAAATTAAGCTATGAATAAAAAATTATATTTCTCTTCATTTGTCATTGCAATAAACTGCCTTGTGTATTTTTTACACTATTTTGTGTTTAATACTAATAAATTTAGTATATTATTTGGTCTTAATTCCCTTTGTATATATTATGGTTTTTATTGGCAGCTTGTAACATCTATGTTTTTACATGGATCATTTATGCATTTGGCTATGAATATGGTTGTTTTGTATCAGTTTGGATCCATACTTGAGCGGTTTTTAGGCGGGATTAAATTTATGCTTATTTATTTGCTTGGTGGAATTATTACAAATTTATTAAGTCTTGTTTATATATGGTATAACGGATATTACAAAGGTATAGATATAAATACAATTGGAGCAAGTGGTGCCATATGTGTTTTACTTGGATTTATGGCTTTTATAGATAAATACAATGCAAAAGGACTTTTTATAGCTTTGATTTTGATGAGTTTTGCACCGCTTTTAATGGGTATAAATGTAGCTTGGTATGCCCATTTACTTGGATTTGGTATAGGGTATTTAAGCGGTAAAATAGTTAGGAAATATTAGATGTTTTTTGTCAAGTTAGAAGATATTTTATTTCAAAACAATCCAACAGAAAAAATTTCTAAATTTAAAAACTTTTATGATGAGTTTAAGTATGGAAATTTAGAATTTGAAAAAAATTTTAAACCCAAAACTTTAGTAACGCCTAGTTATGCTTCATTTTGTGATGTAAAATCTATGCGTGAAATGAAGATAAAATATCCAAAAGAAAAAAACTTTGCTGCATTTGTGCATTCTATAGCACACATAGAATATAGTGCCATAGATATAGCCTTAGACGCTGCGTATAGATTTGCAAATTTGCCCTGTGAGTATTATTTAGACTGGCTTGAAGTTGCAGATGATGAGATTAGGCATTTTGAAATGATTTGTGAGTATTTGCAAACTTTGGGCTATAAATACTCTGATTTTGCCGTTCATGACGGTCTTTTTATAGCTATGCAAAAAACTGAGAATTCTTTTTTAAATAGAATGGCACTTCTTCCAAGATATATGGAAGCAAACGGACTTGATGCAAATATGCATATGGAGAGCAAAATTTCTAAAAATAGCGATAAAAAACTCACAAATATTTTAAGCATAATACTTGATGAAGAAATTTCTCATGTAAAAAAAGGAGATAAGTGGTTTAAATTTGCGTGCAAGCAAAATAATCTTAATCCTGATATTTATATAAATATCGTAAAATCTCTCTATCCTAATGCGTTTAAACAAAAAAGAGAGTTAAATATAAATGCAAGATTAAAAGCTGGGTTTAGTAAATTTGAAATAGAGCAAATAATGAACTTAATGGAGCAAAAATGAAAAAGGTATATTTTATAAGACATGCAAAATCATTTAATAATTATGATTGCAAAGATATAGATAGAAGCATAAATCAAAAAGGTGAAAAACATATAAAATTTATGGCAAATTTGCTAAGAGATAAAGGTATTATGCCAGATATTATAATTTCTAGTAATGCAAAAAGAGCGTTTCAAACTGCTAAAATTATTTCCGATGTTGTGGGATTTCAAAGCCAAATAGTTCAAAAAAAAGAGCTTTATAATTCATCTTTGAGTGATTTTTTAAAAGTGTTTCATGAAATTGATGACAAATTTAAAACTGTGTTTATTATAGCTCACAATCCTTGTATATCTGAGATATGTGAACTTCTAAGCAATTCAGTGATAGATCATATGCCAACTAGCTCCATTTTTTGTATCGAGTTTGAACAAGATTGCTTTAAAAATATACAAAACCATAGTGGAAAAGTTATATTTTTTGACTATCCAAAATTGCATAAAAATAAATAAATTTAACATTTTATTCACATTAATTATATAAAATTACTTTCTAAATTTTTAAATTTATAAGCGGTGTATATGAAAAAAACTATCAAATATATTATTTTGTTTGCTATTTTAATAGCGGTTGGATATGGAATTTATGCTAAATTTATAAAAAAAGAAGAAAAAATTGAGTTTATAACTACAAATGTAAAAAGAGGCGATATAGTTAAAAGCGTAGAAGCAACAGGCAAAATTTATCCAAAAGATAGCGTTGATCTTGGTGCTCAAGTTTCAGGACAGATAAAAAAACTATATGTTGAGATTGGCGATATAGTGAAAAAAGGCGATATGATTGCTGAAATTGATGATATAAAGCAAAAAAATAAGATTGATGACCTAAAAGCGTCTCTTAGTATATTTAAAGCAAAATTAAACTCAGCAAATATAGCAAAAGAAGTAGCTGAAAATAAATATAAAAGAGAGTTAGATTTATACAAAGCAAATGCAACTTCAAAAGAAAATTTAGAAAAGACAAAAGATGAATTAAGTTTGGCTAAAGCAAGCCTAACCGAAATTCAAGAGCAGATTAAACAAACCGAAATTTCGCTTTATACTGCTCAAACTGATTTAGGTTACACAAAAATAGTTTCTTCTCTTGATGGAGTTGTGATATCAATACCTGTTAAAGAAGGCCAGACTGTAAATGCCACGCAAACAACTCCTACTATAGCAAAAATTGCTAATTTAAATACATTAGAAGTAAGAGTTGAAGTTCCAGAAGGCGATATAAATAGTGTTAAAATCGGGCAAAAAGTAAAATTTGGAACTCTTGGAGATATAAATTTAGATTATAATGCAACTATATCAAGTATAGATCCTGCAGATAAAACATATAGTGATGAAAATTCTGATATAAAAGGCAGTTCTGCTTCCGCAAATAGCTCAAATGCCGCTGTGTATTATTATGCAAAATATTATATAGAAAATGATAATAATTATTTTAAAATAGGCATGACTATAGAAAATTCAATTATTATAAATAATGCCAAAAATGTTTTAATGGTTCCTTCCATAACTATAAAAAATGATGAAAATTCGCATTTTGTTTTATTAAAAGATGAACAAAATGATGTAAAAAAAGTTGGCGTCGAAGTAGGTCTTAGTGATGGTATAAATACACAGATAATATCTGGATTAAAAGAAGGTGATGAGGTTATAACAAACAAGCTTAGTGCTAAAGAGTTGGAAAATTTAATTGAAAATAGAAAAATGAGAATAAGGTAAAATTTGAGTTTATTAAAACTTGTTAATATTTGTAAAAATTTTGGAACAGCCAAAAATCCAACAAAAGTTTTAAAAAATATAAGCTTAGAAATAAATAGTGGAGAATTTATCGCTATAATTGGTCAATCTGGCTCAGGAAAATCAACACTTATGAATATTTTAGGTTGTCTTGATATCCCAAGTAGTGGCGAATATTATATAGATAATAATCTTATATCAAATTTTGACAAAGATAAATTAGCACTTTTAAGAAGAAAAAAATTTGGCTTTATTTTTCAAAGATACAATCTTCTTTCTGGTATCAATGCTACCGAAAATGTAGCACTTCCTGCTGTTTATGCTGGTATTAATTATGATAAAAGAATCAAAAGAGCAAAAGAGCTTTTAGAAAATTTAAATCTTTCTCATAGGCTAACATATTATCCAAGTGAGCTTAGTGGCGGACAACAACAGCGTATAAGCATAGCAAGATCGCTTATGAATGGTGGAGAGATTATTTTAGCTGATGAACCAACTGGCGCCCTTGATTCTAAAAGTGGAGAACTTGTTTTAAAAATACTTGAAGATTTGCATAAAATTGGTCACACTATCATACTTGTAACGCATGATTTAGGGGTTGCAAATCATGCAAAAAGAATTATAGAAATAAAAGATGGCGAGATTATAAAAGATGAAAATAAAAACGAAAATGAAAATTTTGTCCAAAAAAATATTGATAAAATAGATAGTAAAAATTCTTTATTTGCCATAAAAGATATGTTTGTTGAGTCATTTAAAATGGCAGTAGGAGCTATTTTATCTCATAAATTAAGATCACTTCTTACTATGCTTGGAATTATAATAGGCATAGCATCCGTTGTTTCTGTAGTTGCTATAGGCAAAGGTTCTCAAGAAAAAATACTAGCTGATATCAATGCAATGGGAACAAATACTATAACCATTTTTCCTGGCAAAAGTTTTGGTGATATGAGGGCAAATAATGTTAGGAGTTTAAGTATCAGCGATACAAGACTTTTAAATAAACAAAGTTATGTAATGAGTGTTACGCCAAATACATCTACAAACGGAACTTTAACTTTTCGCAATTTATCTTATACAGGCTCACTTCGTGGCGGGAACGAACAGAGTATAAATGTAAATGGTTTGAAGTTGGAAGATGGGAGATTTTTAGATAAAAACGATGTTGTAAACAGTGCTTCTGTTGTTGTGATAGATAGCAATACAAAAAATAATTTTTTCCCAAACTCAAATCCTATCGGTAAAGTTTTGCTTTTTAATAAACAACCATTAAAGATTATTGGGGTTTTAGAGCCAAATGATAACTTTGGAGACGCCGAAACATTACGTATTTACGCACCTTATACTACGGTTATAAATAAAATAACAGGAGATAGAAATATAAACTCAATTACCATAAGAATAAAAGATAATGTAAATATGCAACTGGCTCAATTTGCCATCACTGAATTAATATCTACAAAGCACGGAAAACAGGATTTTTTTATAAGAAACTCAGATAGTATACGACAAACCGTAGAAAGTGCAACAGGAACTATGAGAATTCTTATATCCGCAGTTGCTCTTATCTCACTTATAGTTGGTGGAATTGGTGTTATGAATATAATGCTTGTTTCTGTTACAGAGCGAACAAAAGAAATTGGACTTAAAATGGCAATAGGTGCGAAAAGTAGAGACATACTTATGCAGTTTTTAGTTGAAGCTATTTTAATATGTGTAATAGGTGGTATTTTTGGCTTAATGCTATCTTTTGGAATAGGTTTTATTTTTATGTATTTTGTATCTTCTTTTGCGATGGCATATTCCATAACTTCTATCATAGTAGCACTTATATCTTCTATGTTTATAGGCATTATTTTTGGTTTTATGCCTGCAAAAAATGCAGCAAATTTAAACCCAATAGATGCACTTTCAAGGGAATAAAATGAAAAATTTAATAATAATTTTTATGATTATTTTTAGCGGTTGTGCTATGAAAGAGTATGATTTTACTTCGCCTATTGGAGATGTAAATGAGAGTTATTATGAGCAAAATTTATCTTGGTGGGAAGGTTATGATAATGTTTTGCTGAGCAAAACAATGCAAACAATACTTGAAAATAATCTTGATTTCAAAAATAGTAATTTAAATATAGATAAATTTATGGCTTATCTTGGTCTATCAAGAGCGGATTTGTTACCAACTTTTGGTGCAAGTTACAATGCGTCTGCAAATAAAAATATAGATGAAAATTCAAATAGCGATATAAATTTTAAAAGTTCATTGAGTGTATCTTATGAGATTGATTTGTTTGGTAAATTTATGGATAAATATAAACAATCAGCTTTGCTGCTAAATGCCTCAAAACTTGATTTAAACGCACTTGATCTTAGTATAAAAAGCGATAGCGTTAGCACATTTTTCAACCTAATGTATCTGCAAAATTCTAAAGATAAAATTTATAAAATGAAGCAAAATTATGAGAAATTAAAAGAAATTATAGTGGCTAAATTTAATTACGGAAGAGCCGATAAATTAGAGGTTGAGCAGATAAATCAGTCTTTATTGCAAACAGATGAAAAGATTTTAAATATAAATACGCAAATTTACACAACTCGAGAAAAATTAAAAAATTTAATGTATTCACAAAATTTACCAAATTTAGAAAATTATAGTATTTTAGATACAAAACTTCTTGGTATATCAAGGAAAATTCCTCTTGAAATTCTCTCAAATAGACCAGATGTAAAAGCAGCAGAACTTAGACTAAAAGCTGCATTTTATAACTATAAATATACTTTTAAAAGTTTATATCCAAACATTACAATAGGTGCTTCCCTTAATTCAAATGAGCAAAAATTTGATGATAGTTTTAAGCTAAATTTTTTAAACGGAAATATACAAATAACACTTCCTTTTTTAGATTTTGCTAGGGTTAAAAATAATATTAAGATTTCTGAGATTGAGTATGAAATGGCTAAAAACGACTTTTTAACAAAATTAAATAGTGCAATAAATGAATTTTATAGAGCATTTTTAGACTATGAAAATTATAAGCTTAAGTTTGAAAATACTAGTAAAATTTTAACTCATAGTATAAATATCACAAAATATTATCAAATACGATATGATAGTGGTAAAAACGAACTTTATGATCTTTTAAATTCTCAAAATACAAAGTTAAATTATGAATTAAATTTACTATATGATAAATATATTTTACTTCAAAACGAAAATTTAATATACAAAATAGTAGGTGGTAAAATTTAAAATAATTTCATAAAAGAAAAATATTTTGATACAATTAGACCTGTAATTATTAAATTTAGGGATTAATATGAGAGTTTTATTTTTGATATTTTTATCATCCGTTTTGATGTTTTCTAAAGTTTTAGATGATAACAAGATTAGTTGCGATGAAATAAAAGAGTATAAAGATGAAATTTTTTCAAATTTAGATATAGATTTTTTAAATACACAAATCGATTTTAACTGCGAAAATTCTTTATTAAATTTAGATTTTTTAAATAAATTATTTGATATTAGTAAAGAAATAAGGGGTGATAGGTTAAATTGTAAGGGTATTGTGTATAATGCAAAGCAAAAAGAGTTTAAATTTCTTCTTTTAAAAGCTGGTGTTGCACCTGAGATTTACGCAAAAACATTAAATGATGAAAATGGCAAAATTGCTGATGATAACAGAGCTTATTTTAGATTTTGGGCTTATAATAGTATAGGAAATTTTGAGTTATTTAACAATTTTTGGAAAGAATATAATGCAAATATGTCAAATCTTGTCTCTTTTTATAAAAAAAGAGAGATAGATGAAGGAAGTGCCATATTTTATGCAACAAAAGTTATGAATGACTTTTTAAATTTTTCAGTTGGAGATTTTTCATATACTATAATGGGGAAGGTTCCTGATATTACTGATTTTGAAAAGCGTATATCAAATCCAAATTTCGATTTATATGGTTTGCAAGAAATTCTTTTTAAAGATAAATATTCGCAAAGTGAACTTAGCAATGCTTTAAATATATCTCTTTTGCATGAAAAAAGTGTTAAATTTTTAGAAGAACTTCTTAAGATGGGCGCAAAAGTAAATGAAGGAAGCGAGTCATCGATATTTTTTGCTCTAAAAAATATAAATAACATTAAATTTTTGCTTAAAAATGGAGCAGATATTAACTATAAAAATACATTTGGAAAAACTCCTATTTTTTATACTGTTGGCTTTAATGATTTAAATACAACAAAATTTCTAGTACAAAATGGTGCTGATATAAATGCAACATATATAAGTAAAAATGAGAAATTTGCAATAAATTCAAATATAGGAATGGTAACACTGCCTTTTTATCAAAATTTATGTGATTTAGAGCATACTTCAAGAACTCTTTTTATGCATGCTGCACAACATTCAAATGTAGAAATGTTAAAATTTTTAATGCAAAGCGGGGCTGATATAAATGCCGTAGATGACCTTGGTTATAATGCTTTGGATTATGCAAAATTAGGAAACAAGAGCGAAAATATAAAATTTTTAGAAAATTTGAAATAAGAGTGTAGATATATTTAGCTTAAATTTTTATAAATTTAATTAAAATTTATTATAAAATAAATATAATAAGTTAATTTATAAAACATTGTTTATTTTTATTAAATTCATATATACTTACAATAACTAAACACTTAATAAAGGAGTATCATGAATATTCATGAATATCAAGCTAAAGAGCTTCTTGATGATTTTGGTATAAATGTAGCTAAAGGTAAGATCGCGTTTAATCCAAATGAAGCTCTTAATGCCGCAAAAGAAATAGGTGGAAATGTTTGGGCTATAAAAGCTCAAATTCATGCGGGCGGTAGAGGTCTTGGCGGAGGTGTAAAGATCGCTAAAAATTTAAATGAAGTTGAAAAATATGCAAATGACATCATAGGTATGAATCTTGTTACAGCTCAAACTGGCAAAGAGGGTAAACTTGTTAAAAAGGTTTATATAGAGCAAGGCACAGATATAGCTAAGGAGTTTTATTTAAGTTTTACATTTGATAGAAAGAGTGAAAAAATAGGGCTTATAGCTTCAGCTGAAGGCGGAATGAGTATAGAAGAAGTTTCTCATAAAAATCCAGAGCTTATAAAAAGCATTTTGATAGATCCGCAAATTGGACTTTGTGATTTTCATTCTATGGAAGTTGCTTCTTTTTTGAAATTTGATAAAGATTTAAGTATTAAATTTTCAAATTTACTTACAAAACTTTATAAACTATACATAGATACTGATGCAAATTTAGTTGAGATAAATCCACTTGTTTTAACTACTCAAAATGAATTTATTCCTCTTGATGCTAAAATGGGATTTGATGATAGTGCAATGTATAGACAAGAAAAAATAGCTAAAATGCGTGATTTAGATGAAGAAGAACCAAGCGAAGTTGAGGCTAAAAATTATGGTTTAAGTTATGTAAAGCTTGATGGAAATATAGGTTGTATGGTAAATGGTGCTGGTCTTGCTATGGGAACTATGGATACTATAAATTCAGTTGGCGGCAAACCAACAAATTTTCTAGATGTTGGTGGTGGAGCAAGCCCTGAGACTGTTGCTAAAGCTTTTGAGATTATACTTAGAGATAAAAATGTAAAAGCGATATTTGTAAATATTTTTGGCGGTATTGTAAGATGTGATAGAATAGCAAATGGCATTTTAGAAGCTACGAAATTAACAAAAGTAAGCGTTCCTGTTGTAGTAAGGCTTGATGGAACAAACTCAAAAGAAGCAATGGAAATTTTAAAAAGTGCAAATATAGAAAATATAATCTCAGTTGATGGTCTTGAAGATGGTGCAAAAATGGCAATTAAGCTAGCAAAGGAAGGTAAATAATGAGTATTCTAGTAAATAAAACCACAAAAGTTATAGTTCAAGGTTTTACTGGCAAAGAAGGTACTTTTCACTCTGAGCAATGCTTAGCTTATGGTACAAATATAGTTGGTGGAGTTACACCTTTTAAGGGTGGACAAACCCATCTTGGAAAACCAGTTTTTAATACCGTTAAAGAAGCTGTTGATGCAACTAAAGCCGAGGTTTCTTTGATATTTGTTCCTGCTAGATTTGTTGCAGATGGTATCATAGAAGCTGCAAATGCTGGTATAAAATTAGCAGTTGTTATAACAGAACACACTCCTGTTAATGATATGATTAGGGCAAAAAATTATGCAAATAAGTGTGGTATGATGATGATAGGACCAAATTGTCCAGGCATTATAAGTTCAGATGAGTGTAAACTTGGCATTATGCCAGGAATGGTATTTAAAAAAGCAAAAACAAATATAGGCCTTATTTCAAAATCAGGAACTCTAACTTATGAGGGTGCAAATCAAATCATAAATGAAGGTTATGGCATATCAACAGCTGTTGGTATCGGAGGAGATAGCATTATAGGTTTAACTTATAGTGAGCTTTTACCTATGTTTGAAAAAGATGAAGAAACAAAGGCTATTGTTATGATAGGCGAAATTGGTGGAAATTTAGAAATTCAAGCTTGTGAGATTATAAAGTCGCAAATAACAAAACCAATTATTGCTTTTATAGCGGGTCAGTCTGCACCAAAAGGTAAGAGAATGGGGCATGCTGGTGCAATTATAAGTGGCGAAGATAGCACTGCAAAAGGAAAAATGAAAGCTTTAAGCGATGTTGGTGTTTATGTTGTGGAGAGTCCAGCACACATAGGCTCTAAGTTAAAAGAGATACTTGGTTAAAGGAAAATAAATGGATAATGAAAATAGACCTGTTTGGGTTGATGAGTCAAGATGTAAAGCGTGTAATATATGCGTTAGCTACTGTCCTAGTGGCACAATTGCTATGAGAGAGGAAGTTTCTGCTATTAGTGGCACAATGATAGAAGTTGTTAATCCTGATTCATGTATTGGGTGTAGAGAGTGTGAAAATCACTGTCCTGATTTTGCAATTTTTGTTGCAGATAAAGGTTTTAAATTTGCTAAACTCACAGAAGAATCAAAACAAAGAGCGGCAAAAATTAAAGCAAATAACTATCAAAAATTGCAAGGAGAACTAGCATGAGAGAGCTTATAACAACAGGAAATTCTTTGGTTGCACAAGCAGCAATTGAGTGTGGCTGTAAATTTTTTGGTGGCTATCCTATAACACCATCAAGTGAAATTGCTCATGAGATGAGTCGTTTGTTGCCAAAAAATGGTGGACATTTTATACAAATGGAAGATGAAATTTCTGGTATAAGTGTAGCTCTTGGTGCTTCAATGAGCGGAACAAAAGCAATGACTGCAAGTAGTGGACCTGGAATTTCTTTAAAATCTGAGCAAATAGGTCTTGGTTTTATTGCTGAAATTCCTTTGGTTGTTGTTGATGTTATGAGAGGTGGTCCTTCTACTGGGTTGCCAACAAGAGTAGCACAAGGCGATATAATGCAGACTAAAAATCCTACTCATGGCGATTTTGCTAGTATTACATTGGCACCTAGTAGTTTAGATGAAATTTATTCTCAAACAATTAAGGCTTTTAATCTTGCAGAACGTTTTATGACTCCTGTATTTTTACTTTTAGATGAAACTATAGGTCATATGCAAGGAAGAGCTTTTATTCCAGATGTTAAGGATATTAAAATAATAAAAAGAGCCCAGTTTAGTGGCGATCCTAAAGAGTATTATCCTTATAATGCTAAAGAAGATGAGCCAGCAACACTAAATCCATTTTTTAAAGGATATCATTATCATATAACAGGTCTTCATCATGGTATAACTGGGTTTCCAACAGAAGACGGGTCTATAGTTGATTATAATATAAAAAGACTATTTAATAAAATTAATGCTCATAAAGATGAGATAATAGAATACGAAGAGTATATGTTAGATGATGCAGATATTTGTGTAATATCATATGGCAGTGTGTCTCTTAGTGTAAAAGTAGCTATAGAGGAGTTAAGAAAACAAGGAAAAAGAGTTGGTCTTTTTAAACCAATTACTCTTTGGCCAAGCCCTGAAGAAAAATTAAAAGAAATAGGAGCTAAATTTAAAAATGTATTAGTTGCTGAGCTAAATATGGGGCAATACTACGGAGAAATAAAAAAATGTATGCTAAGAGATGATATACAAACACTTCTTAAAGCAAATGGAAGACCTATTTCACCAAGTGAAATTATACAAAAAGTTATGGAGTTTTAAAATGGCAATTGATTATAATAAATATTTAAGAGCAAATAAAATGCCGACATTATGGTGTTGGGGATGCGGTGATGGAGTTATTTTAAAAACTATTATAAGAGCCATACATGAACTTGGTTGGAATATGGATGATGTTTGTATAGTAAGTGGTATAGGTTGCTCTGGAAGACTTAGTTCTTATGTGGATTGCAATACTGTTCATACAACTCATGGTAGAGCTATTGCTTATGCAACTGGTATAAAACTTGCAAATCCAAATAAACATGTTATAGTTGTAACAGGAGATGGAGATGGTTTGGCAATAGGTGGAAATCACACGATTCATGGTTGTAGAAGAAATATAGGGCTTAATCATATTCTTATAAATAACTTTATTTATGGTCTTACAAATTCTCAAACAAGTCCTACAACTCCACAAGGTTTTTGGACTGTAACAGCACAATATGGCAATATAGATCCTCATTTTGATGCTGCAAAGCTTGCAATTGCAGCAGGAGCGACATTTGTAGCAAGAGAGAGTGTTTTAAATCCGGATAGAATAGTAAAAACTCTTGTAAAAGGTTTTTCGCATGATGGTTATAGCTTTTTCGATATTTTTTCAAACTGCCATATAAACTTAGGTAGAAAAAATAAAATGGGCGAAGCTACAAAAATGTTAGAATGGCTTGATAGTAAAATAGTAAATAAAATAAAATTTGATCAAATGAGCGAAGAAGAGAGAAAAGATTTATATCCTACTGGTATATTACATGAAGATAATTCTAAAATAGAGTATAGCAAGGCATATGATCAAGTTATTAAAGCTGCTAAAGATGGAGTTGCTATAGATTGGGAGATGATAAAATGAGACGCAATTTAAGATTTGTTGGTGTTGGTGGTCAAGGTGTAATTCTTGCTGGAGAGATATTATCATCTGCTAAAATTGAAGATGGTGGATATGGAGTGAAAGCATCTACTTACACATCTCAGGTTAGGGGCGGTCCAACTAAAGTTGATATACTGCTTGATGATGAGCCTATACTCTATCCTTATGCAAATGATGGAGAAATAGAATTTATGCTTGCTACTGCACAAGTTAGTTATGATGCTTTTAAAGATGGTGTCAAACAAGGAGGCATAATAGTAATAGAGCCAAATTTAGTAAAACCAACAGATGAAGACAAAGAAAGATATAAAATCTATGAGATACCTATTATTTCTATAGCTAAAGATGAGGTTGGTAATGTTATAACTCAAAGTGTAATTGCTTTGGGTCTGGCAGTTGGCTTTACAAATGTTATGGATAAAGATGTTGTTAGAAAAAAGATGATAGAAAGTGTTCCTAAAAAATTTCAAGAATTAAATTTAAAAGCTTATGATTTAGGATTAAAATACTCTAAAACATTATAATATTTTTAGTATAGACAAAGATATTTTGTCTATACTATTTTATTTTTCTCTTTATATATTTTATTCTTTTTTTTATTTTATTTATTTCACTAAAAAAGTTCGAGTAAAAACTTTTGTAAAAATCAATAAATTTACTATTTCTATTTACACATATAACTGAAAATACCTGTTCTAATTCCATTTTTTCTTTACTTGTAAGCTTTTGCATTACTCTTTTAGTCCTTTTTTTATTTTTGATAACACATACATAATATCTTCTTTTTCAAGTTCACAAAGCATTTCAAAAGCTGCTTGAACTGCTTGTGGTTTTGAGTTTCCAAGTCTCCAATCTTGATATGTTCTCATAGACACATTAAGTTTTTTAGCCATTTGTGCATGCGAAATTTTTTTACCCATATATTTGGATTCTACTGCATTATGCAACAGGTTAAAGATATCATTTGTTTGAATCATTTAGAAATTATACAGATTATATTATTAAATATGTATTAAATATTATATAAATTTATATATTTTGTATAAAAATAATATAAAATACATTATAAATAGTTTTAATAGTATTAAATATAATATATTTAATCATTTTTATACGGAAAAAATTATAATATATACATTATTTTACATTTAGTCATATTTACTAAATAAAATTAAATATATTTTTTTAGGTTAAAATACTTGACAAATAACCACTCAATGTTGTATAATACCACTAGCAATTAAAGTTAGAGAGTGCTAGATAATGAAAATAAATAAAAGAGATTTTATACTTGAATCCATTATAAAGTCGTATCTAAGTGACAATACTCCAGTTGGCTCAAATGAGTTGTGCTTAAAGATTAATGAAAGTATTCCACCATCTACGATTAGAGTTTATTTCAAAAAACTCAGCGATGAGGGAGCTATAACACAACTTCATATTAGCGGAGGTAGAATTCCTACAGTTTGTGCTATGAATGAATATTGGAAAAGTATATTAAATTTAGATGAATTGCTTGTTATAAATGACAAACATGCACTAAGTTTTTTGATTAAAAATTTTGGAATTTATTGCATAATTTTTGAAAATAAAAAACAAATTCTAAAAGATGTTGTAAATTATAGAGATAGGTTTATTATACTTGATTTTGATGGCGAAGAACTAGTTTTAAAATTTAATATCAAAATATATAAGCTTTTATTAAATTTAGTTGGCATTGATTTGGATGAATTAGAAAAATTCTGTATACAAATAGGAGCTAGTGAGCTTAGAAAAAAAATAAATCAACTAAATACATCCAAAATTTTATTTAGAGATAATGAGTTTATGTTGTTCAATATTTTTAAAGATGACAAGTTTAAATTTATGCTTGATTGCAATATTTTAAAATATATAAAAAACAGTATTTATATTATACCAAATGAAAATGAAGGTTTTATGGCAATTAAAAGAAATGTTATTTTTGAAGATGAAAAATCTACAATGATATGTTTAGGAAGTGTTTATAATGATTATGATAAATTTTTTGAAAACTTAAAGGATGTGGCATGAATGAAGAAAAACTAGAACAAGAAAACACGCAAAACTTAGATGAAAATTTAAATTTTAATGATGATGAAAATGTAAGTTTTGAAAATCTTGACAAAGAAGATATTAAAGATGAGCAAGTAGTTGAAAATGATGAACTAGCTGAGTTAAAGGCTAAATTTATAAGGACTGTTGCAGACTTTGAAAATATTAAAAAAAGAATGGATAAAGAAAAAATTGTAGCAGTTGAGTTTGCAAATGAAGGTTTTGCAAGAGATTTACTTCCTGTTTTAGATGCCCTTGAAATGGCCATAAAAATGGATGTATCTCAAAATGAACTTGCTAAGAATATAAAAGATGGAGTTGAAATGACAATATCTTTATTTATGAAAAACTTTGAAAAATACGGTATTACACCTATAAAAACAGATGGTAAATTTAATCCAGAGCTTCATAATGCTATAAACATTATAGAAGTAGAAGGTAAAGAAAGTGGTGATATAGTCGAGGTTTATCAAAAAGGATATAAATACAAAGATAGAATTTTACGCCCATCTATGGTTGTAGTTGTAAAATAAATTTAAAAATTAATGAAAGGTTAGAAAATGGGAAAAGTTATAGGAATAGATTTAGGAACAACAAATTCTTGTGTTGCTATTTATGAGCATGGAGAAAGTAAAGTTATACCAAATAAAGAGGGTAAAAACACAACTCCTTCTGTGGTTGCTTTTACAGATAAGGGTGAAATTTTAGTTGGAGATACAGCAAAAAGACAAGCTGTTACAAATCCTAAAAAGACTATTTATTCTATAAAAAGGATAATGGGTCTTATGATGAATGAGCCAAATGCGCAAGAGGCAAAAAATAGACTTCCTTACGCAGTAGTCGATAGAAATGGTGCATGCGCTATAGATATAGATGGCAAAATTTACACTCCACAAGAGATTTCTGCTAAAGTTTTGATGAAGTTAAAAGAAGACGCAGAAAGCTACCTTGGAGAAAAAGTTGTAGATGTGGTTATCACAGTTCCTGCGTATTTTAATGATAGTCAGAGAAAAGCGACAAAAGAAGCTGGAACTATAGCAGGACTTAATGTTTTAAGAATAGTTAATGAGCCAACTGCTGCTGCACTTGCTTATGGATTAGATAAAAAAACAGCCGAGAAAATCGTTGTTTATGATTTAGGTGGCGGAACATTTGATGTCACCGTTCTTGAAACTGGCGATAATGTTGTTGAGGTTCTTTCAACTGGCGGTAATGCGTTTTTAGGTGGTGATGATTTTGATAATAAACTTATAGATTTTTTAGTTAGTGAGTTTAAAAGCGAGAGTGGAATAGATTTAAAAAGTGATGTTATGGCACTTCAAAGATTAAAAGAAGCAGCTGAAAACGCTAAAAAAGAGCTTTCAAGTGCTATGGAAACGACTATAAATTTACCATTTATTACAGCTGATGCAACTGGTCCAAAACACCTTACAAAAACTATAACAAGAGCTAAATTTGAAAGTATGATTGATTCTTTAGTTGCTGAGACAATCACAACTCTAAATAAAGTTGTAAAAGAGGCTGGCTTAGATAAGTCAGATGTAAAAGAAGTAGTTATGGTTGGTGGTTCAACTCGTGTTCCATTAGTTCAAGATGAAGTTAAAAAAGCATTTGGAAAAGATCTTAACAAATCTGTAAATCCTGATGAAGTTGTTGCTATTGGTGCTGCTATTCAAGGTGCTGTTATAAAAGGCGATGTAAAAGATGTTTTACTTCTTGATGTTACGCCGCTAAGTCTTGGTATCGAAACTTTGGGTGGCGTTATGACAAAAGTTATAGAAAAAGGAACTACAATTCCAACTAAAAAATCTCAAGTTTTCTCAACTGCAGATGATAATCAAAGTGCAGTTACGATCCATGTTTTACAAGGCGAGAGAGAATTTAGTAGAGATAATAAATCTTTGGGTCAGTTTAATCTTGAAGGTATTCCACCTGCACCAAGAGGAGTTCCGCAAATAGAAGTTGAGTTTGATATAGATGCAAATGGTATTTTAACTGTTTCAGCTAAAGATAAAGCAACAGGTAAAGCACAAAATATCACAATTTCTGGCTCAAGCGGTCTTAGTGAAGAAGAGATAAATAAAATGGTAAATGATGCAGAAGCTCACAAAGAAGAGGATAAAAAACGTAAAGAATCAGTTGAAGCTAGAAATAGTGCTGATGCGTTGGCTCATCAAACTCAAAAAAGCTTAGATGAATTAGGAGAAAAAATACCTTCAGAAGATAGAGCAAAAATAGAAGCAGCCTTAAATGATCTTAAAGAGACCCTAAAAGACGAGAATGCTTCAAAAGATCAAATTGACGCAAAAGTTAAAGCATTAAGCGATGTTAGTCATAAGCTTGCTGAGAGCATGTATAAAAATAAAGATAATACTAATGGGCAAAACACATCTGATAAAAATAAAAAAGATGATGATGTTATAGACGCAGAAGTCGAATAAAATTTTCAAGGGAATCTTTTCCCTTGAATTTTTAACTAATAGTTACATTGAAATAAAATCTACTTAAAATATCTAATTTTTTTTGTTTACAATATTTTCTAAATTTATTTATTATGTATTGACAACGGGGGGGGAGTGATATAATTTATCATTTAAAATTACTAACTAAAAAATTATTAATTTATAAGGAGTATTTTTATGTTGAGTAAAGTTTCAAGCAAGGTTTCGCTTATTATTCTTTTTTTGTTAGCCGTTTCTTTTACAGTTTTTTCTTTTATAAACTATAATTCGACTAAAAATGTTGTTTTAAGCGAATCTATGAGCAATAAAAAAACTATAACTAAATCAGTAGAAATGTATGTTGAACAATATATTAAAACACGCGTTTTTGCTATAAATAATTTTGCCAAGTATTTAGGAGCAAATCCTTATCTTTTAGATGATAAGGATGCTATTAGGTCTAGATTAGAAAGTATAGGTCCTGTACTTGATTTTCAAGAATTTTATGTTGGCTTTGCAGATACTGGAGAGGTTTATAGTATAATTTTTAATGGTGATGGAACTACAAAATTCGAAATACATGGTAAACAGATAAATTATGATGCTAGAAATACAGATTGGTATAAAGGCGCATCTAGTGATACTTCTAGAGCATATGTTTCAAAGATATATATAGAGAATAACAAAATTGTTGTTAGTCTTGCAAGAGCAATTGTTGTAGATGGAAAAGTAGTTGGTGCTGTAGGAACAGATATACATACAGAAATATTGTCTAATGCAGCAAATAGTTTAAAACCTACAAAAACATCCCTAGTAAATATAATGGATTTAAATTCCAATCAAATATTAGCACATCCAAATAAAGAATTTGTAATGTCGAATTCAAAAGATGCCGTAGATGCTTTTAATACATTTACAAGTAAATTTAAAGAATTTGGAAACAAACCTTTTGAATATGACTTTATGGGAGATCATAAAGTTGGTGCTTGCGAAAAATACGAAGCTGCTAACTGGCTTATTTGTTCAGCAAACTCAATGAGTGATTATGATAGCACACTAAGTTATATAATTAAAAGTCAAAGTGTAACTTCAACTATATTTATTATACTTATAGTATCTATCTTAACTTTCATAATAACAAGAGCTTTAAAACCAATCTCTATAATCCAATCAGGTCTAAACAATGTATTTAAATTTATAAATCATGAATCAAAAGATGCTAATACAATAAATGTAAAAACAAAAGATGAATTTGGAGCTATGGCTAAAGCTATTAATGAAAACATTGAAAAAACTAAAAAGAATTTATCTGATGAAGAAGTATTTATAAAACAAGCTAATACATTTGTAGATGAGATAAAAGAAGGTAACTTCTTAGTATCATTTGAAGCAAATTCTTCAAATCCAGCACTTAATAATCTAAAAGAAGCATTTAAAGAGTTACAAACAACATTAGTCTCACTTATAGCAGATAATGGACATAATATACTAAATTTATTAAAATCTTTCCAAAACAAAGACTTTACAACTTCTATAGAAGATAAAGGTGTTATTGCTCAAGGTATAAATACTTTAGGCATTGAAATATCAAATATGCTTAAACAAAATCTATCTCAAGCAGAGAGCTTACAACAAAAATCAGATCTATTATCTAAAGCAGTAGATCAAATAACAGCTTCAGCTAAAAAACAAGCTAGTTCACTTGAAGAAAGTGCAGCTGCAGTTGAAGAGATGTCTAGCTCAATGAACTCAATTAATCAAAAAACAACAGAAGTTATAGCTCAAAGTGAAGAGATTAAAAATGTTATAACTATTATAAAAGATATATCAGAACAAACTAATCTTCTAGCACTTAATGCTGCTATAGAAGCAGCAAGAGCTGGAGAAGCAGGAAGAGGATTTGCAGTTGTTGCTGATGAAGTTAGAAAACTTGCTGAAAAAACAGGTAAATCTTTAACTGAGATAGAAGCTAATGTAAATGTTTTAACTCAATCAATAAATGAGATGAGTGAAAGCATTAGAGAACAAACTGAAGCAATATCTATGATAAATAACTCTGTAGCTGATGTAGATGCTTTAACAAAAGAAAATGTTAATATTGCAAACAATACAAACAGCATTACAAAAGAACTTGATACTATGTCTAAAGATATAGTTGAGAGTGTAAGGAATAATAGGTTTTAAATTAATCCCCCTTAATATATAAATTTTCTAGATGCTTAAAGCATCTAGAAGTAAACTATTAAAATAAACTATATCTTATAAATACTTTGTTTTTGTTTATCAGTAATTAATGCTTTTGGTAAATTTAAGTTATTAAATGCTTTTTGTAATTTCTTATACAATTTTTCAAAATCAACACCAGCTACTCTAGTTTCGCTTATGGTTGTGATAAGTATGACATATAGAATTTTTAGAATTTGAAATTTAAAAATAAACTACATTTTAAATACTCTGTTTTTGTTTATCAGTAATTAAGCATATTGATAAAAAACTATGTTATAATTCACAAAAATTTTTAAGGATAATTAATGATAAAAAGAGCTTTTGGAGAGTGGGAAGAACAAGAACTTATAATGCTTTCTTTGCCTCATGAAAATAGCGATTGGAATGAGTATTTAGATGAAATTTTACTTTCATATGAAAATTTTGTAAAAGCGATTATTCCTTATCAAAAAGTCCTTTTAATAGCTCCAAATTCAAATATTTTTGAGAAAATATTTTCTAAATTTGATAATGTTTATTTTATGCAAATTCCTACAAACGATACTTGGATTAGAGATTATGGTGCTATAGATGTTATGAATGGCGATAAAATTATAAGTTATGATTTTAAATTTAATGCTTGGGGTAATAAATTTAATGCTAGTCTTGATAATAATGTAAATAAAATTCTTTTTGAGAATTATTTTAAAACTGAGTTAAAAGAGATTAATCTTATACTTGAAGGTGGTAGCATAGATTTTAACGGAAATGGCGTAATGCTTACAACAAAAGAGTGTTTGTTAAATCGCAATAGAAATAGTTCTATGAATAAAGATGAACTTGATATAGAGCTTAAAAATCTTTTTGGTTTAAAACAGATTATTTGGCTTGAAAATGGATTTATAGATGGTGACGATACCGATTCTCATGTAGATACTTTAGCTAGATTTATAGATGAAGATACCATTGCTTACTCGATCAGCGAAAATCCAAAAGACAAAGAATATATGGCACTTTTAGATATGCAAAAAGAGTTAAGAAAAACTGAATTTACACTGATTCCATTACCATTGCCGCAGGCTAAATTTTATAATGGCAAAAAACTAGGTGCAACATATGCAAATTTTGTTTTTATAAATGAAGCTTTAATAGTCCCAACATATAATGATAAAAATGATGAAATTGTTATAAATAGACTCAAAAAAGCATTGCCCGGTAGAAAAATTGTAGGTGTTGATGCGACTGTATTTATAAGACAAAATGGTTCTTTGCATTGTTCTACTCAAAATAGATTTATTGGAAAAAGATAATTAATGCATATTGATAAATTAGAAAAAACCGCACCAATTGTTGCTGGAACAACGGCTGTTTTGCTTGCTATTATAAAGTTAATTGCAGGACTTATGAGTGGTTCTATTTCTGTTTTAAGCTCGGCAATTGATTCTATGTTAGATTGCATAGTTTCCGGATTTAACTATTTTGCACTTAGAAAATCACAACAAGGACCAAATGATAAATTTAATTTTGGTTATGGCAAACTAGAAGCGTTGGTTGCATTTTTAGAAGGTTTATTTATAATCGGTATTGGTATATTTATTTGCATTCAAAGTATCCAGAAATTTTATGCTAAAAACCATGATTTTAACATAGATATTGGTTTATATGTGATGATTTTATCACTTGTAATTACAGGTATTTTAATACTTTATCTTAATTTTATTTCTAAAAAAAGTGGTAACCTTATCATCAAAACAGATGCTTTGCATTATCAAACTGATTTTTTGACAAATTTAGCAATTATAATTACTTTGATAATTATCAAATTTACAGGTCTTACGATAATAGATGCTATTTTTGGTATCATTATAAGTATCTACATAGTATTTAGTGCTATAAAAATCATAAAAGAAGGCATTTATACTCTTCTTGATGGTGCTATAGATGAAAATATAGTAGATGATATAACTAAATTTATTATTTCGAGAGACGATGTTACTGATTTTCATGATTTAAGAACAAGAAAAAGTGCAAAAACCTGTTTTTTTTATATACATATGGTTTTTCATCCAGGAATTTCACTTTCAAAAGCACATGCTATAGGCGATGAAGTAGAGCATTATATACAAACAAAATACGATAGTTATTCATGGATTATAAATTTGCATTTTGATCCAATAGATGATTCAGATTAATAATAAATAAAAAAAGGTTTAGAAATGGCAAAAATATTAAAAGTTGGTATTATTTCGCATCAGTATTGTGGTAGTAAAACTGCAACTATAGAAAAAACGGTTTGTCTTATAGAACAAACTGTAAATAGCGGTGCAAATTTGGTTGTTTTGCAAGAACTTCATCAAGAAGCTTATTTTTGTCAAAACGAAAATGTGGATTTTTTTGATTTAGCAAATGATTATGAAAGTGATTTGGCTTTTTGGTCTAATGTTGCAAGAGAGTATAAAATAGTTTTAGTAACTTCTCTTTTTGAAAAACGCTCAGCTGGAATTTATCATAATAGTGCTGTTGTTTTTGATATTGATGGAAAAATAGCTGGAAAATATAGAAAAATGCATATACCAGATGATCCAAATTTCTATGAAAAGTTTTATTTTACACCAGGAGATCTTGGTTATAATGCAATACAAACAAGTGTTGGAAAATTAGGAGTTTTGATATGTTGGGATCAGTGGTATCCCGAAGCTGCCAGACTTATGTGTTTAAATGGTGCAGAAATTTTGATATATCCAACTGCAATTGGTTGGTTTGATAATGATACAGATGATGAAAAAAAACGCCAACTTGATGCATGGATAGCAGTTCAAAGAGGTCATGCTGTAGCAAATGGAGTTCCAGTAGTTGCGGTAAATAGAATTGGTTTTGAAAGCGATGGAAAAGATGGCGGAATTAGATTTTGGGGAAATAGTTTTGCTTTTGGTCCGCAAGGAGAAGAAATATTTAGTTCAAATAGCACAGATGAACTTTCAAGTGTAGTTGAAATAGATATGATAAGATCTGAAAATGTGCGTAGATGGTGGCCGTTTTTGAGAGATAGAAGAATTGATAGTTATTTTAATATAACAAAGCGTTTTGTGGATTGATTTTTTAATAATCTCTTAAGCTTAAAATTGTAGAATTACTTTTTATTTACTATTTACTATGAAATTATGCAAGGAAATTATTTGACAACTTTTGTAAAAAAAATATTTAAAAGTGAAACAACTGGCGGTGTATTTCTACTTATTGCTACTATTTTAGCTCTAGTTTTTCAAAATTCATCTTTGATGCATAATTTTTATCATTTTATTTTAGAATTTCCTATAGTTATTGGTATTGGTGATTATGTATTAGATAAACCATTTGAATTTTGGGTAAATGATGCCTTGATGGCTATATTTTTCTTTTCTATTGGCTTAGAGTTAAAAAGAGAGATGATAGAAGGTCAATTAAAGCATTTTTCACAAGTATTTTTACCAAGTTTTGCTGCTCTTGGAGGAGTTATTTTCCCTGCTATTATTTTTAGTATCATAAACTGGGGTAATGAATTTGCTATGCGTGGATGGGCTATACCAACAGCAACAGATATTGCTTTTGCAGTCGGAGTTCTTGCTATTTTAGGGAAAAGAATTCCATCAAGTCTTAAGATTTTTATCTTAACACTTGCTATAATGGATGATTTATGTGCTATAGTCATAATTGCACTTTTTTATTCTACTAGTCTTAACTTTGCTTTTTTAATTGGTGCTTTGATATGCACTCTTATACTTATATTTATATCAAAAAAAGGTGTTGATAGTAAGGGTATATTTATTTTATTTAGCATTATTCTTTGGATTTGTGTATTAAACTCTGGAGTTCATGCAACTATAGCTGGAGTTATAGCAGGATTTACAATACCAATTTATAATGAAAATAACGGCACTTCAATGTTAAAAGAGATGGAACATTCGCTTTCTATACCTATAAATTTCCTTATTTTGCCGATATTTGCGTTTGTGAATGCTGGAATAAATTTGCAAGGCATGTCACTAGATTATCTTTTAAGTCCGGTTCCATTAGGTATTTTTGCTGGATTATTTTTTGGAAAGCAATTTGGTGTATTTTTATTTAGCTATATAGTTATTAAACTTAAATTTGCAACATTACCACAAAATGCTACTTGGAAACAATTGTATAGTATAGCAATAATATGTGGCATTGGTTTTACAATGGCACTTTTTGTTGCCAATCTTGCTTATTTGCCAGATCCTTTGAGATATCATCAAACTGATAAATTAGCCATTTTGCTTGCTTCTGTTATATCTGGTGTAGTTGGCTATATAGTAGCTAGAGTTTTTGGCAACAATCCAGACGGTTCTCCTAAAAATCATAAATAAAATTATTTAGCCTTTGATATTTAAAGGGCTTTTTTAACTTCTTTTAAGACAATTTTAAATATAATCAATTTTCTGATTAAAAATTAATGATGAAAGGAAGTAATGTGCCAACCATAAATCAATTGGTTAGAAAAGGACGCAAGAAAATTACCGAGAAATCAAAATCTCCTGCGTTAAAAGATTGTCCTCAAAGGAGAGGAGTTTGCACGAGAGTTTATACTACAACTCCTAAAAAACCAAACTCAGCTCTTAGAAAAGTTGCCAAAGTAAGGCTTACTAGTGGCTTTGAAGTAATTAGCTATATAGGTGGTGAAGGACACAACCTACAGGAACACTCAATAGTACTTGTTCGTGGCGGTCGTGTTAAAGACTTACCTGGTGTTAAATATCATATAGTTCGCGGAGCTCTTGATACTGCTGGAGTTGCTAAAAGAACTGTTTCTAGATCTAAATACGGTGCTAAACGCCCAAAAGATAGCAAATAATATAAATATAGTTTATTTTAACAGACTTACTATTTTTTGAGTAATGTTTGAGTAAAATTTAATCACAAATTTGAAGGAATAAAAATGAGAAGAAGAAAAGCCCTTGTTAGGGAAGTTATGCCTGATCCAATTTATGGCAGCAAAATCATTACTAAATTCATAAATTCATTAATGTACGATGGTAAAAAGGCAGTTGCAACCGAGATTATGTATGGTGCTATTGCTCTTATAGACAAAAAAGGTGGCGAAGTTAAAGGCATAGATGTTTTTAACAATGCTATTGAAAATGTAAAGCCTGTTATGGAGGTTAAATCACGCCGTGTTGGTGGTGCTACATATCAAGTTCCAATAGAAGTTCGTCCTGCTAGACAACAAGCTTTAGCAATCCGTTGGTTAATTTCTTTTTCAAGAAAAAGAAGCGAAAGAACTATGATAGAAAAATTAGCTTACGAGTTAATGGATGCTGCAAATTCAAAAGGTGCCTCATTTAAGAAAAAAGAAGATACTTATAAAATGGCTGAGGCAAATAAAGCATTTGCTCATTACCGCTGGTAATAAGGAGAAATAATGGCAAGAAAAACACCTTTTCACATGGTTAGAAATATAGGTATTGCAGCTCACATTGATGCAGGAAAAACAACAACAAGCGAGAGAATACTATTTTTTACGGGAATAAGTCATAAAATAGGCGAAACTCATGAGGGTACAGCCACAATGGACTGGATGGATCAAGAAAAAGAGCGTGGTATAACTATCACTTCTGCTGCGACAACATGTTTTTGGAAAAATCATCAGATTAATCTTATAGACACCCCGGGTCACGTTGATTTTACAATCGAAGTTGAAAGATCAATGAGGGTTTTAGATGGCGCTGTTGCTGTATTTTGTGCTGTTGGTGGTGTGCAACCACAAAGTGAGACAGTTTGGAGACAAGCTAATAAATACCGTGTTCCAAGAATAGTTTTCGTAAATAAAATGGACAGAGTTGGAGCAAATTTTTATAATGTCGAACAACAAATAAAAGATAGATTAAAAGCTAATCCTATTCCTATCCAAATTCCAATTGGCGCTGAGGATGATTTTAAAGGAGTAGTTGATCTTGTAAGAATGGTAGCTTATGTTTGGGAAGATGACAAGGTGCCAACAAATTATGTTGAAAAAGAAATTCCAGCAGAATTAAAAGAAAAAGCCGAAGAATATCGTGCTAAGATGATAGAATCTGTTTGTGAAACAGATGATAAGCTTTTAGAGAAATTTTTTGGCGGCGAAGAGTTAAGTGAAGCAGAAATAAAAGAAGGTATAAAAAAAGGTTGTTTGAGTCTTAGTTTGGTTCCAATGCTTTGTGGAACTGCTTTTAAAAATAAAGGTGTTCAACCGCTTCTTGATGCAGTAGTTGAATATTTGCCAGCTCCAGATGAAGTTGCCGATATAAAAGGTGTTTATGAAAATGGAGAAGAGGTAACTGTTCCTTCAACAGATGATGGAGAGTTTGCTGGACTTGGATTTAAGATTATGACAGATCCTTTTGTTGGTCAACTTACTTTCGTTCGTGTTTATCGTGGTAAACTTGAAAGTGGAAGTTATGTATATAATACAGTTAAAAATACAAAAGAGAGAATTGGTAGAATTTTAAGAATGCACTCAAATAAGCGTGAAGAGATAAAAGAGCTTTATGCTGGAGAAATAGGTGCTATAGTCGGCTTAAAAGATACTTTAACAGGTGATACACTAGCTAGTGAAAAAGATAAAGTTATTTTAGAGAGAATGGAATTTCCTGATCCTGTTATTAGTGTTGCAGTTGAGCCAAAAACAAAAGCAGATCAAGAAAAAATGGGTATTGCTCTTCAAAAACTTGCTCAAGAAGATCCAAGTTTTAGAGTTGGAACAGATGAAGAAAGCGGTCAAACAATCATATCTGGTATGGGCGAGCTACATCTTGAAATCATAGTAGATAGAATGTTAAGAGAATTTAAAGTTGAGGCTGAAGTTGGTAAACCGCAAGTTGCTTATAGAGAGACTATAAGAAAAACAGTTGAACAAGAGTATAAATATGCAAAACAGTCTGGTGGTCGCGGTCAGTATGGACATGTATATCTTCGTCTTGAGCCAATGGAACCAGGTAGCGGATATGAGTTTGTAAATGAGATTAAAGGTGGTGTTGTTCCAAAAGAGTATATTCCAGCTGTTGATAAAGGTTGCCAAGAAGCTATGCAAGGCGGCGTTTTGGCTGGATATCCAGTTGAAGATGTTAAAGTTTCTCTATTTGATGGAAGCTACCATGAAGTTGATTCTTCTGAAATGGCATTTAAACTTGCTGCGTCAATGGGCTTTAAAGAGGGTGCTAGAAAAGCAGGTGCAGTTATATTAGAGCCTATTATGAAAGTTGAGATAGAAACTCCTGAAGAGTATATGGGTGATGTTATAGGAGATATAAATAAACGTCGTGGTCAAGTAAATAACATGGGTGAGCGTGGAGGAAATAAGATTATAGATGCATTCTGCCCACTTTCAGAAATGTTTGGATACTCAACAGATTTAAGAAGCCAAACTCAAGGTCGTGCTACATATTCAATGGAATTTGATCATTATGATGAAGTTCCTAAAAATGTTAGCGAAGAGATCATAAAAAAGAGAAATGGCTAAATAATCGTGTCAAAGGATTTAAAAATCCTTTGACTTTTAAAGCAAAATTGCATTTAAATATTTTGTCCTCATAGCTCAGCTGGATAGAGCACAAAATTCCTAATTTTGAGGTCGTGAGTTCGAATCTCGCTGAGGACATATTTTATATTCGTTTAATACATATCCTGTTGCATATATATTTGTAATATTAAGATTTAATTTTCTTCTTAAATTTCCTACTAAATTTTGTATTGTTATCTTTGTAACATATTGTGTATTATAAACACATTCTTCTATCATTTCAAATGTAACTATAGATCCTAAATTTGCACTAAATAGAATAATTAGTTTATGCATTATTGGGCTTAAAAAAATTTCGTTTTTATTTTCGAATATTTTCTCGGTTTTTAAATCTATGCTTATTTGTTTTGTCAGTTTTGTTAGTTTTTTATCATTGTTTTTATTTTTAAATATAAGGATTATATTGTCTAATATAGCACTAAATTTTATTGGTTTAAATAAAATCATAGAACTTCCGCCATTAAATTCATTTAAAAATTTAATATAAACTTGTCTTTTACTAGCTAAAAATATAAATTGTTGATTTTTATTCATATTAATTATAGGAGATAAATTTATACTTGATACATAATCTAAATCTAAAATTATAATGTCAATATTTGTGTTTGAATTTAAAAAAGCTTCAATAAAATTATCTCTATTTTTGATAAGTAAATTGTTAAATTTATTTCTATTTTGTTTTGCTTTCTCAATTGTTTTTTTGCAATCAACAACTAATATTAAATTTAAATTTTTTAAATTTATCAATATATTCCCTTTATTTCGGTTAGTATTTTACAATATTTAAGTTTAATATAAGCATAATAATGAAAACTAGATGAAAATGTATGTTATGATACATTTTTATTATCAACAAAAAAGGATTATTTGTATGAATAGACGAAATTTTTTGAAAGCAACAGGTGTTGCAAGTGCTGTATTATCTACAAATCCGCTTTTAGCAGGCGAAAAAAAGCTAAAAAGCATTCCGACTGCTTCAAATGTAGGGGCATTTTTTGGAGAAGTTGATGAAAGTGGAAAATTGGTAAAAATTACTCCACAAATTTCAGATAAAGATCCTAAAATTCCATGGAGCGAGGCGTGGATAGATAGAGTCTATAGTCCTACTAGGATAAAGTATCCATGCGTAAGAAAAAGTTATCTTGAGGCAAAAGGCATAAAAGCAAACTCAAAGCCAGAACTTCGTGGTAAAGAAGAGTTTGTTAGGGTTAGCTGGGATGAGGCGATTAAGCTAGTTTTAACTAAACTTCAAAGCGTAAAACCAGATGAAATTTATAATGCAAGTTATGGTGGATGGGGTCATCCTGGTCTTTTACATAACTGTTCTGCAGCTGCTGGAAGATTTTTTAACACAGTAATTGGTGGTGCAATTACAATGGATGGAGAGCATAGTAACGGTGCAGCTGGTAAGGTAAATACAACTATAGTTGGGGATTTAGAAGTTTATTCGCTTCAAACAGCTCACGAAGTGATATTAGACAATACTCAAGTATATGTTATGTGGGGAGCTGATATTTTAAAATGTAATCAGATTGATTTTAAAGTTGCAAATAGAGCAAATAATCCATATTACGACAAATATGCTAAATCAAATATCAAATTTATAACAATTGATCCTCAATTAACGCCTATTGCTAAAAAACTAAATGCAAAATGGATAAAAATTCGTCCAAATACTGATGTTGCGTTAATGCTTGGTATGATGCACTATCTTTATACATCAAATCAATATGATAAAGAATTTATTCAAAAATATACTTATGGATTTGAGAAGTTTTTACCTTATTTGCTAGGAAAAACAGAAGATAAAGTAGAAAAAACACCTTTATGGGCTAGTAAAATTACAGGCATTGAAGAAAGTGTTATCAAAGCTTTGGCTGATACTTTTGTAAAAAATAGAACATTTTTAGCAGGAAACTGGGCTATGCAAAGAGCCCATCATGGCGAACAAGCAGACTGGACTTTGATGGTTTTAGCAGCATTTATAGGACAAATTGGACTTCCTGGTGGAGGATTTGGTTTTTCTATGCACTACTCAGGTGGTGGTCAAGCATCAAGTGGAGTTATGCTTCCAGCAGGTCTTCCACAAGGCAAAAATAAAGTTAGGGCTAAGATTCCAGCTTCAAGGATAAGTGAAGCTATCTTAAATCCAGGCAAAAAAATTAAATTTAAAGGTGGAGAATTAACATATCCAAATGTTAAAATTTTTTATAATGTAGGTGCAAATACTTTAGGGCATCAACCAGATTCAAATTCTTTAATTAAAGCTTTAAGAACTTTGGATACCGTGATAGTTCATGAGCCTTGGTGGACACCAACTGCTAAGATGGCTGATATAGTTTTACCAGCTACAACCACACTAGAAAGAGATGATATAAGCTATGGCGGAAGTTATTCGCAAGATTATGTTTATGCTATGAAAAAAGTTATTGAACCGCTTTATGAAGCAAGAGATGACTATGATGTTTTTGAAGAAATGGCAAAAATTGTTGGCGTTAGAGAACACCGTAAATTTACAGGCGGAAAAACCAAAATGGAGAGAATTAAAGGCTTTTATGATAGAAGTGATTGCCCAAATTATATGAGTTTTGAAGAGTTTTGGGAAAAAGGATTTTTAAGTTTTACTCCTGAAGAGAGTTCTTATAAGTATGTAAGACACGCTGATTTTAGAGAGGATCCAGAAAATAATAAGTTAAAAACAGAAACTGGCAAACTTCAAATTTTCTCAGATAAATTTGATAGTTATAAATTAGATGATTTTAAAGGTCATCCAATTTGGCTAGAACCTGATGAGTGGCTAGGCGATAAAGAAAAAACAAAAGAATTTCCATTTCATGTAGTAAGCCCACATCCAACTTATAGAATTCACTCTCAACTTGATAATTGTTTTGTAAGAAAACTTTATAAAGTAGGCAATAGAGAGCCAGTTTTAATAAATAGTGATGATGCTAAAAAGTTAGGCATTAAAAACGGAGATACTGTTGAAGTGTTTAATAATCGTGGTAGTTTATTAGCTGGAGTTGTTGTAAGTGATGATATAATGAGTGGAGTTATTTCTATCCAAGAAGGTGTTTGGTATGATCCTGAGAGCTTTGATAATCCAAGATGTAACGCAGGTCATGTAAATGTGCTTACTCATCATATATCAACTTCATCAATGGCACAAGCCACAACTGCAAATACATGCCTTGCAAATATCAAAAAAGTTGATGCTAAGCCTTATGTTGGCATAAAAGCACCAGTGGTAAAAGGAGTGTAGTATGAAAAAAATGATGTTTTTACTCATAGTTTTAAATAGCTTAGTTTTTGGAAAAAATATGTGGATTTACAATATAAAAACAGATCTTATAAATCCAAAAACTAACGAAGTTGTAGGTAAAATTTATGAAGGAGCTCCTGTAAAGCTTATAAAAAATCAAGGAGAATTATCTTTAATAGAGGTAAAAGGTGTTACAAGCAGTGTAGATAAGGGTGTTTTAGTTCATAAAAATGATAAAAATACAAATACCCCATTATCAAGCTTTTTAAAGCTTGATAATGCTACTGCAAAAAGTGGAGATAAATTTTTAGTAAAAAGTTCAGATTTAGTTGATAGAGAATATCCAGCATGGGAAGAAATAGAATTAGTTTATTATGATACTTGTACAAGTTGTCATGCAGGACATCATCCAAGCGAACATTTAATGAATGAATGGGATGCTTATTTATCAGCTATGCAGTACTTTGCAAAGATAAATGATGAAGAAAAATCTAGAATCTTAAGATTTTTAGAATCTCATGCAAAAGATGGATTTACAAAAGAAGAAGAGTAGATTTAGGGCTAAATTTAGCCCTAAATCTATTAAAATTTAATTTTTACAAGTCTATAAAGCGGATCGTATCTAAAGGTTATTAAATTTTGTAAAATCCCAAATATACACATAAAAGTTATAAAACTACTTCCTCCATAGCTAAAAAATGGAAGCGGAACTCCTACAACTGGTGCAAATCCTATAGTCATTGATATATTTACTCCAACATAAATAAAAATCATCGAAGCTAGTCCAACTGACATAACTATAGTAAAATAATCTTTTTTTCTCCAATACACTATACTAAAAAGATGAATTATAAGTAAAAAATAAATTAGCATAAGTGCACTCCCTCCAATAAATCCAAATCTTTCTATGGTGTATGCAAAGATAAAATCACTTGTTGCGATTGGTAAAAATTTAAATTTTGTTTGTGTTACTTCATCTTTTGGTTTGCCACTTATACCGCCGCTTCCTATTGCTATTATTGATTGTTTTACTTGATAACTTGGTTCTTTTGATATAAAATCTGTTATACGCTTTTTTTGATAATCATGAAGATTTTCATATATTATTGGCGATAAAATTCCTGCAATTACAATGAGTGATATCCATATCTTTTTATTTACTCCAACTACGAAAAGTATGCTATATCCAACTAAAAATAGTATAAGTGCAGTTCCTAAATCAGGCTCTTTTAAAATTAAAATAAACGGTAAAATTATATAAAAACTTATTTTTATAAAATCTTTTAAACCATACCCGTCTTTTTCTGGTGGTTTTTGCTTTATCATATATGCTAACATCAATAAAAATGCAGGCTTCATAATTTCGCTAGGTTGTATTGTAAAATGGACAAATGGAATTTCTAGCCATCTTTGTGCACCAAGCTTACTAACTCCAATTATATCAACACTAAAAAGTAAAATTATATTTACCCAATAAACTATCGGTATCAACCACTCAAGTTTTTTAATGGGTATTAAAAAAAACAGTATAAAACATATAGCTCCAATGCCAAAATATACAAGTTGTTTGCTAGCTAACATATCATTTGCGTCTGAAACTAGTATGTATGATAAAATTACTATTGGTATTATTAAAATTACTTGAATATAATCAAAATGTGTTAAAATACGCTTGTCAAGTCTTATCAAATTTTGCCTTTTTTGGCAAATTATACCATAAAGAGAGTTATAGTGAAAGAAATTTATGCAACTTATAGCAGTGAAAGATTAGATATTTTTTTATCTCGTGTTTTAGATATATCTAGAAATCAAATTGCAAATTTGATAAAAAATGCAAATGTAAAAGTAAATGATATTTTGGTTTTAAAACCATCTTTTAAAATAGAAGAAAATGATAAAATAAACATAAATTTTCCACAAAAACAAGATATTATCTCAGATATAAAAGTAGATTTTGATATAGAGGTTATTTATGAAGATGATGATTTGCTTGTGATAAATAAACCGCCAAATTTAGTTGTTCACTCAGCACCAAGTGTAAAAGAGCATACTTTGGTTGATTGGCTAGTTCAACGAAAAACTTTGCTTTCAAATATAAATGGAGAAAATAGACCAGGTATTGTTCATAGATTAGATAAGGGAACAAGTGGTGTTATGGTCGTTGCAAAAAACAACATTGCTCATGAAAAATTAAGCTTACAACTTCGAGATAAAACAATGGGCAGAATTTATCTAGCACTTTGTGATTATGCATTAAAAGAAAATTGTATAGTTGAAAAGCCAATTGGTAGAAATCCATCAAATAGGCTTAAAAAAGGCATTGTAGAAAATGGAAGATATGCAAAAAGTGCATTTGCAAATGTATTTAGTAACGGAAATATAAATTTAATAGCAGCAAAATTATTTACTGGTAGAACTCATCAAATAAGAGTTCATTTAAGCTCAATATCAAGGCATATTTTAGGTGATAATTTATACGGATTTAAGAGCGATAATGATAAAATAAATAGAGTAATGCTTCATGCATTTGAAATTTATTTTATCCATCCAAGTACAAATTTACCTATGAGTTTTTGTGCTAGTTTGTATAGTGATTTTTTAGATTTAATTAAAATTGACAAGGAGTTTTTAGATGAAAATTTGCAAATACCTAATATCAGGAATTTGTTTTGCGATATTTCTAAATGGGTGTGCCACAAAATTACCAAATAGCACAAATCCTAATCTACCTATAGTTGAAAATATAAAAACTATAAGCGATATGACAGAAATTGCTTTTGAATGGTCATCTCTTGGTAGCAATGAAAATATAGAAGGATTTTATTTATATAGAAAAGACAGTAATTCTAATAGTTTTAATATAGTTGCAAATATAAAAGATAGATATGCTACTCATTATGTTGATACTAAATTATCTCCTGAAATAACATATGATTATATGATGAAATCATATGATGTTTCAAATAATGCTTCTAGGCAAAGCGAGATTGTCAGCGTTAGAACGCAAAATTTGATAGAATCTGTTCCGTTTGCTCAAACCATACAAGGTTTGCCAGATAGAGTTAAAGTTCTTTGGAGACCACATCCTGATTTAAGGGTTGATAGCTATATAATAGAAAGAAGCGAAGTTGGCAGTAGTAGTTGGAAACAGATAGCTGAGATAAAAGGTAGATTAAATGCAGAATATATCGATAAAAAAGTTGATGCCGGTAGATCTTATAAGTATAGAATTAGTGTAAAAACTACTTCTGGCATAATATCAAGACCAAGCGAAATTTTTAACGCTCAAACTAAGCCAAAGCCATATCCAGTTACAGGACTAAACGCAACAAATTCAGAACCTAAAAAAATAGTTCTTAATTGGGATGCTAATACAAACGAGGATTTTTCGCATTATAATGTTTATGCTAAAAGTAGTAAATTTTTGCCATATAAGCTAATTGCTACCACAAAAACAAATTCTTATACTGATTTAGTAAATGAAAATGGTGCCACAAAAACATATGTGGTAACAGCTGTTGATACAACTGATTTAGAAAGTGATAAACAAATTCAAGGCGTTGTTGGAAGTACATTGTCTGCTCCTAAAAGTCCAGTTTTTACAAGAGCTGATTATACGGGCGGTGCAGTTATGTTAGCTTGGGATCCAAAAGATGATAAAACCGTGAGTTATGTTTTAAAAAAAAGTAGTAGCGATAAAGAGAGTAGTTTTGAGTTAAGCGATACAACTTATGCAGATAGCGATTTAACGATAGGTGAAACATATAAATATAAGATTATTGGGATTGATGAGTATGGAATAAACTCTCAAGAATCTGATGAAGTTACTATTTTGGCTAAATAGATGCCAAATTTTGTTGCTAGTTCTATAAATAAACCTAAATTCCCTTTTGTTATCCATGATGTTAGTTTTTTGTGGAGCGCAAAAAGTAAGTTTGATGATATTGTTTTAGTTAAAATTGATAATGAAGAGTTTTTCATAACGATAAAAAAAAGAAAAAATGACTTTGTATTAAAAGGCGAAAAGATCACTAGGCCAGCAAAAGTTGGACTTTTGCAAAAAGCACTGAGTGTTTTTAAAGATGAGTTTTGTAAAGATATATTAAGCGATACAATAGCTATTAAAAAAAATAGATTAGTAAAACAAACTCCTCTTTTGGTTGATGAAGAGAGTCTTTTAAATTTTCTTGATACAACAAAATTTAAAAAGATTTTTATAGAAATTGGTTTTGGATCGGGCAGACATTTGCTTTATCAAGCTAGAAAAAACGAAGATACTTTAGTAATTGGTATAGAAGTTTATAAGCCTTGCATAGAACAAGTTGCAAAACTTGCAATGGTTGAAAATTTAAATAACATTTTGCTTTTAAATTCAGATGCTAGAATTATTTTTTCTTTGATTAAAACTAGCAGTATAGATAGAGTTTTTATGCATTTTCCAGTTCCTTGGGAAAAAGCAGAACATAGAAGAGTCATATCTGAAAATTTTGCAAAAGAAACTAAAAGAATTTTAAAACAAAATGGTAAATTTGAATTAAGAAGCGATGATAGGGATTATATTGATTTTAGTATAAAACATTTTCTAAATTTACCTCATTCAAATTTAGAAATACAAAAAGATGTAAATTTGCAAATTAGCAGTAAATACGAAGATAGATGGAAAAAACAGCATAAAAATATATATGATATGTTTTTTACAAATTTAGAAAAAAATGTGTTTGAAGATACGAAATTTGATATGGTTTTTGATGAAATATATGATGTTGTGGCTATAAAAAATAGTTTTAAAAATATAACTATAAAAAAAGAAGGTTATTTTGTGCATTTAGAAAATTGTTATGAAAAATCAGATGATGAAATTTTAATAAAACTTTCTTTGGGTGCATTTTATAAACCAGAGCATTGTTATATTTTTATTAGTTTGCAAAAATGTGAATATTTTATAAAAAAACCACTAGCAACAAAGGAAAATTTTATGGCGCATATGGCTTTAAAGGAGTTTTTAAAAAAATGCCACATCCTATAATAAAAACAGAAAATCTACTTCTTGGTTACGAAAAAGATGATATTGTTATAAATAGTGCAAATTTAGAGATATTTCCAAATGATTTTGTTTTTATAACAGGACAAAGCGGAAGTGGAAAATCCACAATATTAAAGTCTTTTTATGGAGAAATAGTTCCTAAAAAAGGTATGTTAAATGTCTGTATGTATGATTTAAACAGTATCAATAAATCAAATTTGAATGCATTAAGACGAAAAATAGGCATTATATTTCAAAACTACCGCCTTATAAATGAGTGGAGCGTTGAACAAAATGTTATGTTGCCACTTATAATAAAAGGTTTTTCTAAAAATACTTGTAAAAAGCAGAGCACAAAGCTTTTAAATCATGTAAATATGTTACATAAAGCCGATAAATATCCTTTTGAATTAAGTGGTGGAGAGCAGCAAAGAGTTGCTATGGCTAGAGCATTAGCTCATAATCCTATGCTTATTTTATGTGATGAACCAACTGGAAATTTAGATGATTATTCAAGTGATATTATATGGAGTTTGTTAAGGTCAGCAAGAGAGATGCTTGGTGCTACTATCATAGTTGTAACACACCGCATACCATCACTTTTACGAATGCAATATAGACACTTTAGCATAGAAAAAGGAAATGTTAATGAAATCTTTTAAAAGTAATATGAGTGTATTTTTGCCTTTATTTATCTTGCTTTTTTCATTTGAATTTTCTTTTAATGCAAAAAATATAGTAAAAAATTATGAAATGGCTATGAATCAAGATTATAACATCATAGTTGTATCTAAAAATGATATAAATGAGACTATACTTAAAAAAGAAATTTATACATTTCAATCAGCTAATAAACTAACTACTGATTCTATACTAGATAAATTAAAAGAAGATATATCTTCAAAAAATTTATCTATTTTAAAAAACTCGCTTCCAAATTTTTATTCTATAAAGTTAAATTCTTTTCCTAGTACAAAATATATGAATGAAATTAAAAGTAAGCTTTTAAAAATAGATGGAGTTACTAGAGTTGAAACTTTTTCTAAAACTCACGATAAGATATATAAATTTCTTTTGATTTCCAAGTATTTTTCATATATTTTTACATCTTTAATAACGCTAATAGGTTTGATGCTTATATATAAACAGATGAAAATTTGGATATATGAACACCAAGAAAGAATAGATATAATGTCTCTTTTTGGGGCTGCTTTTTGGCTAAAAGGCGGTAGTTTATATAAAATGGTTTTTATTAGCTCTTTGCTTTCTAGTGCATTTGTTATAATATTTTTTGTAATTATTTTTAATCTAGAAAATGTTAAAAACGTATTTTTTGAACTTGCTATTATGCTTCCTGATATAAACATACTTCATGATTTTTTCATCCTTTTTGGTACATCATTAGCACTTACATTAATTGCTGTAAGTTTTGTTATGATAAAAACATCTAGGTCTAGTGTATGAAAAAAGCTATATTTCTTTTTTTTGCTGTTTTTATCTGTTTTTGTGCGGCTGCAACTTCAACAAAAGATAAAATTGCAGATAAATCAAATACACTTAAATCAACACAAGAGTTAGAAAAATCTCTAAATAAAAAATTAGAAGAACTTGCAAGCGATATTGTAGTTGGCGAAAAAAATATAGCATTAACAGATGATCAGATTAAAAAATTAGAAAATCAAGTTGAAGAGTTAAAACAAAAATCAACTCTTGAGTTAAGCGAACTCGATAAGCTCACAAAACAAAACTCAGATCTTATACGCAGTAAGCAAAATATGGAAGAAATGATGATTCGTATAATTGCAGAAAATTTCTCTTTTGATTTGCTTTCTGCAGATCATATAGAAGAGAGTGAAGAAAGTATCATAAGTAGGGAAATAGTTTTAAATTTAAGCAAAGATATGAAATCTAAATTTGAACAACTTGCAAAAAATTATGAGGAAACTACAAATTTAATAAAAACCCAAAATTCAAAGATAAATAATATAAAAAATAGTCTAAAAGAGTATGAGGATAAAAAAAACGAACTTACAATAACAAGAAAAAAACGCTCAGATGCACTTGAAAAATCAAAAAAAGATAAAGATATCTATCTTTCTAGGCTTACAAAACTTCAAGCACAGCAAGATGAGCTTAGAAAAACTCTTGAGAAGTTAAAAATTTTAAGTGCAAAAGAAGATGAAGAAAAAAAGAGAAAACAAGAAAAAGAGAGTTTAAAATCAGCAAAATCTAAAAACTCACCAGATAATGATATTAGAATAGTTGGTTCAAGTTATAAAAAAGGCGATGTTAAAAAATACACTGGATCAAAAACTATAGCACCTCTTGAAAATTTCACAGTAAAACAGAAATTTGGTAATTATGTTGACTCTGTTTATAATATTAAGATATTTAATGAATCAGTTGTTCTGTCTTCAAATGAACCAAATGCGAAAGTAAGAAGTGTTCTTGCTGGAAGAGTTGTTTTTGCAAAAAATACAAGTGTTTTAGATAATGTTGTGATAATTGAAAATCCAAATGGCATACATACTATATATGCACATCTTTCTCAAATAGCACCTACTATAAGTGTTGGCAGTAAAGTTTCTAAAGGTTATACGATAGGAAGAGTTAGAAGAGATTTGACATTTGAAGTTACCCAACAAAATTATCATATTGATCCGCTTGAGATGATTTCTTTTTAAATTATATAAATTTAAACCATTTTTTGATAAAATTAAAGGTTAATTAGGAGTAAAAAATGGATAAGAAAAAAAGAATACTTGTTAAATTTTCAGGTGAAGCACTTGCTGGAACAACTGGTTTTGGTGTAGATGTTTCTATACTTAAACAAATTTCATTACAGATTAAAGAACTTGTTTTAAATGATATTGAAGTTAGTATAGTAATTGGCGGAGGTAATATTATAAGAGGCGTAAGTGCTTCAGCTGGCGGCATTATAAAAAGAGCAAGTGGAGATCATATGGGTATGCTTGCAACTGTAATAAATGCAATTGCTATGAGAGAAGCTTTAGAAAATGCAGGGATGGATGTTAGAGTTCAAAGTGCAATAAAAATGGAAGCTATATGCGAAACTTTCATTTTAGGTAGAGCTCAAAGACATTTAGAAAAAGGTCGTGTTGTTATCTTTGCGGCAGGAACGGGTAATCCATTTTTTACAACGGATACTGCAGCAACTCTAAGAGCTATAGAAATAGAAGCAGATCTTATAATAAAAGCCACAAAAGTAAATGGTGTATATGATAAAGATCCAAACAAATATGAAGAAGCGAAGTTGCTAAATGTTTTAAGTTATGAAGAAGCAATGAAAGATAACATTAAGGTTATGGATGATACTGCCATTGCTTTAGCAAAAGACAATAACTTGCCAATAGTAGTATGTAATATGTTTAAAGATGGAAATTTGCTTAAAATTACAAATGGTGATTTTAGCGAGTGTTCTATTGTAAAAAATTTAAATCAGGAGATATAATGAGAACAGAACAAATAGTTTCAAAAGCACTTTTAAATTTTGATGGAGATAGATACAAGCTTTCACTTGCCGTTGCAAAAAGAGCAAAAGCTCTTTCTATGGGAGCAGCTCCGCTTATAGAAACTGATACTAGAAAAATGAAATTTACAGATATTGCTATCATGGAAATAGCTGATGGAAAAGTTAAAATAGAGGCGAGCGTTGAAGCAAATAAATAGCGGACTGTTTTTAGGAGATCTGTTAGAGGAATTATCTAATTGTAAAGATCTTGATTCAGCTAAATCAATACTATTTAGCTTTTTTACTCCAAGCGATAAAGTAAAAGAAGCTGTTGAGTTTTGCATAAAAGCACATGATGGACAAACTAGAAAAAGTGGCGAACCTTATGCTGTGCATCCTATACTAGTAAGTACTATAGTTGCTTATATGGGCGGTGAAGAAAGCATGGTGCTTTCTGCTTTACTTCATGATGTTATAGAAGATACTTGTTGTGGATTTGAGGAAATAAAGGTTAAATTTGGACTAGAAGTTGCAAATTTAGTAGAAGGGCTTACAAAAATAGTAGAAATAAGAGATGATCAACTCATAGACGCTAATTCAAATGAAAGAATGGCTAGATCTGCTCTTAGCTTTAGAAAAATGCTTTTAGTATCCATTCAAGATGTTAGAGTTTTGGTTATTAAGCTTTGTGATAGACTTCATAATATGTATACAATCGATGCATTAGCCCCAGAAAAACAGATAAGAATAAGTGAAGAAACTCTTATGGTTTATGCACCGATTGCACATAGATTAGGAATTTCTTCTATCAAAAATTTACTTGAAGACATGAGTTTTAAACATGTTTTACCAAATGAATACGCTAAAATAGATGGTTTTATTAATAAATTTAAACAACAACTTCAGTTAAAACTAAATAGTTTTAGCGATGAATTATCAGAAATTTTGCTTAAAAATGGCTTTGGCGAAAATGATTTTATGATAGAAAAAAGATTGAAGCACTATTATTCTATATATTTAAAAATGCAAAGAAAAGGAATTTCTATAGAAGAGGTTTTAGATCTTTTAGCTATTAGAATTTTGGTTAATGAGCCAAAAGATTGTTATTTGGCATTAGGTTGCCTTCATACAAATTTTAGCCCTTTGATATCTAGATTTAAAGATTATATCGCACTTCCTAAGCAAAATGGATATCAGACCATACATACAACTCTTTTTGTTGATAAAGCTATAATTGAGGCTCAAATTAGAACTTTTGATATGCATAAAACAGCAGAATACGGAGTTGCAGCACATTGGAAATACAAAGATGGTGATAAACTTCCAAAACCACATCTTGAGTGGCTTGGTGATATATCTACTACAAATCAAGAAGATGAAAATCCAGAAGAGCTTTATGAATACGCAAAAGATAGTTTATATGTAGAAGATATAAATGTTTTATCGCCAAAAGGTGAGATTATAACCCTTCCAAGAGGTGCAACTGCACTTGATTTTGCATATGAGATACACAGCGAAGTTGGTCTTCACGCAAAAGAAGCATATATAAACAAAATTAAAGTTCCACTTCTTGCTGAGCTAAAAAATGGTGATTTTGTAAAGATAGTAACAGATGAAACTCCAAGATATAGATGTTCTTGGTTAAATAATGTAAAAACAGGTAAAGCAAAAGCTGCCATTAGAGGATTTTGTAAGCAAAAAATAAAAGATATAAATAATTTTGTTGCTATTAATATACTTTGTGCTACATTTAATACAAAAAAAAGAAATATATTAAGATGGATAGAAAATGAAAATTTAGGAAAAAAGGTTTTTAAGGTTGCAAGCGATTCTGTATTTTTTCAAGATGTTGTAAATGCTTTAAAAAAATATCCAAGACAAAATATGACATTTTCTTTAAATTTTGGCAACAAATATGAGATAAAAAAACAAAAATTTGATAATATAGTTGTTTATTCTAATTATAAAATAAATGATGTAGAGTTTGATTATTGCTGTAATCCAAAAAGAGGGGATGATATAATAGGTTTTAGAAACTCTCATAGTGTGATAGTTCATCATAAACTTTGCGAAAGGGCGGCAAAGCTTATGCAAAGTGGAAAAGAGATGATTTTTGTAAAATGGACTAGAAATGCACCTCTTAGATACAAAATAATAGCTAGTTTAGAAAATAAAAGAGGCTCATTAGCTTCATTTTTAACATTTCTTGTTAAAATGCAAGTTGATTTAGTTACAATTACATTAAAAGAAAGCTATGACAAACAGGCTGATTTTTTCGAACTTACTATAGAAGTTAATGAAAATATGGATGTAAATGATATAAGGGATAAAATTAAAGATAGATATAAGATAGTTGAGTTTATATCGCTTAAAGATGCTTATTCTGAGTAAAAAAAGGGGGTAATTATTTATGAATATACAAGAAATTATACAAGAGTTAAAAAGAGGTGTTGCAGAAATAATCGATATGGAACGCATAGAGTTCTTGATAAAAGGGTTTTATGATAAAAATGAAAATTTTTATGTGAAAATAGGCCTTGATCCAACTGCGCCTGATTTACATCTAGGGCACACAGTTGTTCTTCAAAAAATGGCATTTTTGCAAAAACACGGCGCTATAATTCAGTTTTTAATAGGCGATTTTACTGCTCAAATAGGCGATCCAAGCGGAAAAAGTGAAACTAGAAAAAAGCTTGATGTTAAAACTGTGCTTAAAAATGCTAAAACTTATGAAGAGCAAGTTTTCAAAATTTTAGATTCAAGCAAAACTGAGATTAAATTTAATTCAAATTGGATAAATGACATTGGGGCTAGTGGCATGATAGAACTTGCTAGTACTTTTAGTGTTGCTAGAATGCTTGAAAGAGAAGATTTTACAAAAAGATTTAAAAACGGCGTAAGTATATCTATAAGCGAATTTTTATATCCACTTTTACAAGGATATGATAGCGTTGAGATGAAAAGCGACATAGAAATGGGTGGAACTGATCAGAAATTTAATCTTTTAATGGGTAGAACTTTACAAAGAATTTATAATATCGGAAAAGAACAAGCCATCATTATGATGCCTTTGCTAGAGGGTTTAGATGGCGTAAATAAGATGAGTAAAAGTCTTGGAAATTACATTGGAGTTACAGAAGATCCAAATACTATGTATGGGAAACTTCTAAGTATAAGCGATGATTTAATGTGGAGATATTATGAGCTTTTGAGTGAAAAAAGCATATCTCAAATACAAGAAATTAAAAATGGTGTAAAAAATGGTAATATCCACCCAAAAAATGCAAAAGAGGCTTTAGCTTTAGAAATAACATCTAAATATCATGGTGAAAAAGCTGCAAATTTGGCAAAAATAGAGTTTGATAATGTTCATAGTAAGAACGAAATTCCGACTGAAATTCAAAGTTTTACTATAAAAGAAAATCCAGTTTGGATAATAAAAGCTTTGGTTGAGTGTAAAATGTGTGCTACAAATAGTGAAGCAAGAAGAAAAATTGCAGAAAATGCAGTAAGTATAAATCAAAGTAAAATTTCAGATGAGAAAATGGAGCTTAATGCTGGCGAATATGTATTACAAATAGGCAAAAAAAGTTTTGCCAAATTAAAGGTTGTATAATGAGTTTTTCAAGCTTAAAAATAGGAAAATATGAGATAAAATTTCCGATAATTCAAGGTGGAATGGGGCTTGGCATAAGCTGGGATAAACTTGCTGGAAATGTTAGTTTAAATGGAGGTCTTGGTGTAATAAGCTCTGTTGGAACAGGATACTATGAAAATAAAGCTTATATTGATAAAGAGATAAACTCAAAACCATACAATAGTGAAAATTTTTATTCATCTAAGGCCTTGAAAAAGATTATAGAAAATGCTAGAAAAATTTGTGGAAATTTACCTCTTGGTGTAAATGTAATGTGTGCTGCAAATGATTATGAAAGAATTGTTAAAGATGCTTGTGATGGAGGGGTAAATGTTATAATTTCAGGAGCAGGTCTTCCTACAAATTTACCAGAATTTACTAAAGATTTTGCGCATGTTGCTTTAGTGCCAATTGTATCTTCAGCAAAAGCATTAAAGATAATTTGCAAAAGATGGAGTGGTAGATACAATAAAATTCCAGATGCTGTTATTTTAGAAGGTCCAAAAAGCGGAGGTCATCAAGGTTTTACTTATGAGCAGTGCATTGACCCTGAGTATCAATTAGAAAAACTTATACCTCAAGTTAAAGAAGAGATAAAAAATTGGGGAGATTTTCCTTTGATAGCTGCTGGTGGTATTTGGGATAAAAAAGATATAGAAAATGCTATAAGCCTTGGTGCAGATGGTGTGCAAATGGCAACAAGGTTTATTGGCACACATGAGTGTGATGCTCATATTAATTTTAAAGAGACTATATTAAATGCAAAGCAAGAGGATATAGAGCTTATAAAATCTCCTGTTGGATATCCAGCAAGAGGCATTAGAACAAATCTTTTAGATTTAGTAGATAAAAGAATTGGTCCAAAAATACAATGTATTAGCAACTGTGTTTCGCCTTGTCATAGAGGTGTTGAGTCAAAAAAAGTAGGGTATTGTATAGCAGATAGACTTTATGATGCATATGCCGGTATTAAAGAAACTGGGCTATTTTTTACAGGTGCTAACGGTTATAAATTAAAAGAGATAATAAGCGTAAAAGAACTATTTAAAAAGTTAATAGATGGTGAAAATTCTTAAAATAGTATCTATACTATGCTTTAGTTTTTGTTTGTGTTTTGGCGCATTTGCTGATGATATAAAAGCTTTTGATACTAAATTTGATTCTTCGTCAGAAAGTATAAAGCTAAAATATTATCACTCTATGAAAAATATCTATATTCAATCAATAATAAAAAGTGATAAAAATTTAAAAATTGCTGCATTAAAAAGATTGATTACAAGTTCTAAGGCATTAGATATGGATTATGCAGATTATGAAAAAGAACTTGCTAGTCTTGGTATTAGTGATGAAAAAAAACAAGCAGTTTTTGAAAATAAAAAGCAAAATATCGCTAAAAAAGTAGAAAAAAAATCTCAAGATGATGATAAGCCAGATACTATATTAAGACTTTTAGAGGTAGCTAAGATTGATAATGCTATAAGATTAAAATTTAATAGACCCCCGCTTAGTAAAGAAGTTAAAGAGTTTAATTTAAACAATAAAACCACAAATCGTTTTGTTATGGATTTTAGTGGGATTTTGATTGGAAAATCAAGAAATATTGAAAATTATATAAATGATGAAGTGCGTGTGGCACAATTTGACAAGCAAACACTAAGAGTTGTTTTTAGCGATAGAAATAAAGTTGAGTATAATATATCTAGAGAAAATAATTATATATTCATAACATCAAATAAAAAAATTACCACCGATGTGTCAAAAGATAATAAAACAAAAGCACAAGTAGTCACTCAAAAAAAAACAAATAGTTCTGTAAAGACAGAAAAAAAACAGACTGTATCATCTAAAATAAAACGATCTTCAAAACTTATAGTTTTAGATGCAGGACATGGTGGCAAAGATTCAGGGGCTGTTGGAAATGGATTTTATGAGAAAAATATAGTTTTACAAGTTGCATTAAAAACAGGTAAAATTCTTAAAAATATGGGCTATGAAGTAGCTTATACAAGAACTAATGATAAATTTATAAATCTTAGAGATAGAACAAATCTTGCTAATAACAAAGCCGCAAGTTTGTTTATATCAATACATGCGAATGCTGCACCAAGCTCTAAAAAAGCAAAATCAATGAATGGCGTCGAGACATTTTTCTTGAGTCCTGCAAGAAGTGAACGAAGTATGAATGCAGCTGCATTAGAAAACAAATCTGATATAGAAGAGATGAATCACTTTTCAAAAATGACTTTTTTAAATTTCTTAAATAGAGAAAAAATTATCTCTTCAAACAAACTTGCAATAGATATCCAATCAAATATATTAAGTTCTCTTAAAACAAAATACAAAGTAAGTGATGGCGGTGTTAGAGAGGCACCATTTTGGGTTTTGGTTGGAGCTTTAATGCCAGCTGTTTTAGTTGAAATTGGATACATTACTCATCCAACAGAGGGTAAAAGACTTGCAAATGATGCTTATCAAGATTCTTTGGCAAAAGGTATAGCAAAAGGCATAGAGGATTATTTTATAAAAACTTCTTTATAATATAAATTTTAAATGTTTTTATATATAATCATAAATTTAATGAATTAAAAAGATATAACATGATAGAAGTTAAAAATTTAATTAAATACTACGGCGATATAAAAGTTATCAACGATGTTAGTTTTAGTGTAAAACAAGGAGAGATTTTTGCTCTTGTTGGACATAGCGGAGCTGGTAAAAGCACTTTGCTTAGGTGTTTAAACGGATTAGAAAGTTATCAAGATGGAAGTGTAAAGATAGATAACAAAGAGATAAAAGAGCTAAAAGAAGAAGAGCTTCGCAAATTTAGAAAAGATGTTGGTATGATATTTCAACATTTTGCATTAATGAGTAGAAAAACTGTGTTTGAAAATATAGCAACGCCACTTGTTTTTTGGAAATATGACAAAGATTATATAAAAAAAAGAGTAAATGAACTTTTAGATATCGTTGGATTAGAGCATAAAATGAACTCATATCCTAAAGAGCTTAGTGGTGGGCAAAAGCAAAGAGTTGCCATAGCTAGGGCTTTAGCATTAAATCCTAAAATTTTACTTAGTGATGAAGCAACTTCCGCACTTGATCCAAATACTACAAAACAAATTTTAGAACTTTTAAAAGATATAAACTCAAAATTTGGCATAACTATAATCATAGTTACACATGAAATGGAAGTTGTAAAAACAATCGCACATAATGCTATTTTACTAAAAGATGGAATTATTACAAATAAAGGTAAGGTTCATGAACTATTTTTAAAACCTGATGAAAATATGCGAGAGTTTTTAGGCGAAGAGATGATTTTACCAGATAGTGGTATAAATATAGCACTTTACTTTCCAAAAGAAGTAGCTTTTGAATGCGTAATAACATCAATGGCAAGAGAACTTGATATAAATTTTAACATCGTTTGGGGCAAAATCGAGCAGTTAAGCGACTTAGTTTTAGGACATTTAGTTATAAATGTTGAGTCAGAGCACAAAGAAAAAGTGGTAAATTTTATCAAAAAAACGGGTGTTTTATGGGAAATTTTAGAGTAAATTTTGATATCAACTTTGACTTTATGATGATTAAAAAAATTAAATAGATAAGGCATTAAATGAAAAAAACTATGATATTTTTAAGTATAATTTTAGCCCTATTTTTCTTATATCCGTTTTTTGCGGGTGAGAGTATTTTTGAGAGCATGGATACAGCATTTTTTAAAGATGAGCCGTTTTTTGGAGCTCTTTTTGATAGCTTTGGAGTTAGTTTAAAAGAAATTTTAGGCGATAAAACTTATCAAATTGCTATTGATATTTTATTAGTTGCAACTTGGGAAACTTTATATATGAGCATTACTTCAACATTTTTTGCTTCCATCATAGGAATTGCACTGGCTATAATTCTTGTTTTAACTAGACAAAATGGATTAATGGAAAATGCAAAAGTGTATTTTGTTCTTGACATAATAGTAAATACGCTTAGAAGTTTTCCTTTTATAATACTCATCATAGTTCTTTTTCCGCTTGTTCGCCTTATAATTGGCACAAGTATAGGAACAGACGCTGCTATCGTACCACTTACTATAGGCACAGCTCCTTTTATGGCAAGACTTATAGAAAATGCTTTAATAGAAGTTGATAGTGGTATAGTTGAAGCTGCAAAAAGTTTTGGTGCTAGTAAAATGCAAATAATTTTTAAAGTTATTTTAGTTGAAGCAGTTCCAACTCTTATAAATGTTATAACTTTAAGCATAATAGTAGTTATCGGTTTTTCTGCTATGGCTGGAACTCTTGGTGGCGGAGGACTTGGTGATGTTGCTATAAGATATGGTTTTCAAAGATTTAGAGCAGACATAATGACATACACTGTTATTATACTTATAGTAATGGTTCAAATTTTCCAAAGTATGGGGGATTTGATTTATAAAAAAGTAAAAAGATAGTATATTTATATAAATTTAAGAATAAATTTATTACAATCATAAAATTATTTTTAAAAAGGAGATATTATGAAATCAGATATGTCTGACATGTATGAAATGTGTCGTTGTTTAGCTATGCGTTGTCGAAAGATTTTTTAGTCAAACACTTAAAATTCCTTTAAGTGTTTGAGATTTTAAACATTTAAAGGAATTTTATGAAAAGATTATTTCTTATTCTGTTTATAGTCTCAAATTTAAGCTTATATGCACAAAAATTAGCTGTTGGCACTTTGCCTATTTCTCATGCTCATATTATAGAGTTTATAAAACCACTAAGTTTTGATATAGAAATAAAAGAATTTAATGACTATTTTATATCAAACTACGCTCTTGAAAATGGCGAGATATATTTGCATTTTGGTATAGGTCTTCCTTATATGAAAGAATTTAATCCAAAAAATACTACGCATATATTTCCATTAGATATTGCTATTGTAAATATGAATTATGTTCTAGGAGTAAATTTAAATCCAAAAAGAGATACTCTTGCCTTAAAAGATAGAGAAAATACTTATGTAAATTATCTTATAGTAAAGGAATGTAATGAAAATTTACAAAGCTAAAGAATTTATAAAATACAATATAATTAATATATTTTAAAGGAGAAAAATATGAAAAAAATAGTTTTTAGTTTATTGTTATCGTTTTTAGTAGCTGGTTTTGCAAATGCTGCTGAAAAAATAGTAGTTGGTGCTACGCCTGTTCCTCATGCTGAAATTCTAGAAGTTATCAAACCTGAACTTGCAAAAGCTGGATATGATTTGGATATAAAAATATTTAATGATTATGTTATACCAAATGTTGCAACAGATAGTGGCGAGTTAGACGCAAACTTTTTTCAACATTTGCCTTATTTAGAGGAATTTAATAAAAATAAAGGCACAAAACTAGTTAGCACAGCTTCTGTTCATATAGAGCCAATGGGTGTTTATAGTAAAAAGATAAAAGATTTAAATGAGCTTAAAAAAGGTGCAAAAGTTAGTATTCCAAATGATCCTACAAACGAGAGTAGAGCTTTGGATGTTTTGGCAAATGCTGGACTTATAGAGCTAGATAATGCGACTTTAAAAACTCCACTTGATATAACCAAAAATCCTAAAAATCTTAAATTTATAGAGATAGAAGCGGCTAGTCTTCCTAGAACGCTTGATGATGTTGATATATCAGTTATTAATACAAATTACGCACTTAGCGTAGGCTTAAATCCTAAAAAAGATGCCTTAGCTTTAGAAAGCAAGGATAGTCCTTATGCAAATATAGTTGTAGTTAGTGAAAAAAATGTAGATAGCAAAAAAACCAAAGCGTTAAATCAAGCTATACAAAGCGAAGCCGTGAAAAAATTTATAGATGAAAAATACAAAGGTGCGATAATTTCTGCTTTTTAACTTCATATAGATAGCCATTTTTTGGCTATCTATTTAAATTCCAATCATTTATCATTATTAACTACAATTTCGTTTTATTTTTTAAAATGAGGTAGTATATGAAATACAAAGAATCCAGTCTTATTATGATAACTTCGGCACTTTTTGTTGCGTTTTATAACTTTACATTTTTTACAAATGTTGCATCTGTTTATGATATAAGAGAAAATTTTATATATTTTGTTTCTATAGTTATAATGCTTTTTTCATTTAGTGTTTTGTTTTTTACTCTTTTTAGCTCAAAATACACAACAAAACCTATACTTATTTTTGTGGTTTTGGTTTCATCTATAACGGCTTATTTTATGGATAATTATGGTGTTATTATAGATAACACTATGCTTACAAATGTCATTGAGACAAATGTTTCAGAAACTGCTGATTTGCTTAGTATAAAGCTATTTTTATACATTATATTTTTAGGCATAATTCCATCAATTTTTATTTATAAATTTAAGATAATTTATCCAAATTTTAAAACACAATTTTTCTCAAAGTTAAAAATTTTAAGCATTTTTTACTTATTATACTTGCAACTATGCTTAGTTTTTCTAAATTTTATACATCATTTTTTAGAGAACACAAACCTTTAAGATACGCTATAAATCCATTTTACTGGCTTTATAGTGTAGGAGATTTTAGTACTAAATCTTTAAAAGGCACTAACATTGGGTTTGTAAAATTAGGCGAGGATGCAAAGGTAGTTGAAACAAGCTTGGAAGATAAGAATGATGATAAAAAAGAGCTCATTATACTTGTTATTGGAGAAGCAGCTAGGAGTGACCATTTTAGTTTAAATGGTTATGAGAGAGATACAAATCCGCTTTTAAGTAAAGAAAATATTATAAATTTTCCAAATTTTACTAGTTGTGGTACAACTACGGCAGTTTCTGTACCTTGTATGTTGTCTGCTTTAAGACATGATAATTTTGATAAATACAAGGCTAAAAATCAAGATAATGCTTTGGATATTTTAAGTAGAGCTGGGGTTAGAATTTTATGGAGAGATAATAACTCTGATTCAAAAAATGTCGCAACTAGAATGGAGTATGAGAATTTCAAAACTAATCAAAATAACAAAGTTTGCGATAATCAAGAGTGTCGTGATATTGGAATGCTTGATGGACTTGATAAATTTATAGATAAAAATAAAAACAAAGATATCTTAATAGTGCTTCATCAAATGGGAAATCACGGACCAGCTTATTTTAAAAGATATCCAAAAGAATTTGAGAAATTTACTCCAGTTTGCAATAGTAATGATTTTCAAGAATGCGATCAGCAAAGCATAATAAATTCCTATGATAACGCTATTTTATATACTGATTATTTTTTAAGCGAGGTTATAGAATTTTCTAAAAAATACTCAAGTACACATGAAAATGCCGTGATTTATATGAGTGATCATGGAGAGAGCTTGGGCGAAAACAATATCTATTTACATGGTTTGCCATATGCCATAGCTCCACAAGCTCAAAAACATGTGCCGGCTTTTATATGGCTTGGCGACGGTTTTTTTGATGTTGATAGTAAAAAACTTAAAGAAAAGGTTAAAAATGGAGAGTTTTCACAAGACTATTTATTTCATACTTTGCTTAGTATTTTTTGAAGTTCAAAGCAAAATTTATGATAAAAACTTGGATATATTAGATGGTACTAAAAAATAGCATTTTTATAACAGGTTTTTTACTAGTTTTAGTAATTTTACTATTTGAATACACAGATATAGACATTATAGTTCAAAATCATTTTTATGATATCAAAAATGGTTGGCTAGTTGATAGAAATGATAAAATGCTATATTTTATTTTTTATAGTGGCGTTAAAAAAGCTATTGTAATTTTTGGCGTTATTTTGTCTTTTATGGCAGTTTTTTATAAAAAATTAAAGCTAAATTTAGCAAATTTACTCATAGTTTTGTTGTCTTTATACATAGTTCCTTCAACTGTTAGTTTATTAAAAAAACAGACAAATATGCCTTGTCCTGTCAATCTTGAGATATATGGCGGAAGTTATCCAGATATAGGATTGTTTGAACGATATCCAAAAGAATCAAATTTTAAAAGAATAGCTTGTTATCCAGCAGGACATGCAAGTGGCGGATTTGCACTACTTTCTCTTGTGTTTTTATGTAAGAAAAAAAGAACAAAAGTGGTTGTTTTTATTCTAGCTCTTGCCTTAGGTTGGATGATGGGATTATATAAGATGATGATAGGAGATCATTTTTTAAGCCACACCATTGTTTCAATGCTAATAGCATGGCTTAAATTTTGATAATTTCTAAACTAATTTATAAGAAATTTAATAAAACTTAGTTTTGATTATCTAAAAAATCAATCGCAGATTTAACAGCTTTTGGGCAAATTTTAGAAAAAAGATTTTGATTTATTATCTCTTTTAATTCATCTTTTTTACTCAAATCATAGCCCAGTATATCTTTGCATTCAAGTCTTTTAAACTCGTTTATAAAAGGTTTATCAAATTTAGCTTTTAAATCTTTTGCATTTTTGTATTTTAGTCCCATTGTCATTATAAGTAATAATTACGGCACCATAGGTTTTTGCTCACCACATCTTGTCCTCAAAACATGCGTTAAGGTTTTTTATATTTTCTTTTGACAAAAAATCATTACATGTTTGGTTTAGCACCATTTGTGTGCAGTTTTGTCCAGAATGCAAAAAAGCTGAGTTAAAATTTACTCATAAAACTTCTGAAAAAAAGAGCCTATTTATCAAAAATTCCAACTACGACTTCACATTTTCCTAACGAAATACACAAAGAAAAATGTTCTTATATAAAATGAGCATGCTACAAAAAAGAAACAAAAGAGCTTATAGTCTCATTAACTGAAATACAAATGCATGATCGTTTAGAATCAATGCTAAATCGTTTTATTAAAACAGAAAAAAATGAGGATAAATGTTTGATAGGAAATAACGCAAACCTGTATCAAATTCCAAAAATACACTTGATGTAATTAAACAAACTGGAAAACATACAATGGGTATAGCTTCAACTTTAGCAAGTGCTACAAAAGAAAATCTAAAAGGTAGTTTTTCAAATTTATCAGATAAAGCTACATCCAGTAGCAGAATGAATGATATAGCAAATAGAATTAAAGAAAGAATATCTCCAATAGATGAAACTAAAAATACAAGTAGCAGAACAATTTCAGGTGCGAATGAAACTTATTATTCTGGCATAAATTCTTAAATAAGGTAAAAAATGAGTAAACAATATATTAAACAAATCCATATTTAGATGCAAAAAGAGAATGGCTTGAACGATATGGAAATTATATATTTCAAAAAAGAAACTGGCAAATAATAGCAGTTCTTAGTGCAATTATCTCTTTAATTTGTGTTATTTTTCTTGGATATTCTACTACGCAAAATAAGCTAATCCCATATGTTATAGAAGTTGATAAACTAGGAAATACTTCAAAATTTGGAATAGTCCAAAATATCGATAAAAAATCCCAATGTTATAAAATATGGTTTTAATACTTTTATTTATATTTTTTAAAAAGTTTTTTGTTTCTTATGTCGTCATTTTTATTATTTTATACATTTTACAATTACAATATTTAAAAATTTTTATAATATTTTTTAAGAAAGCTATTTAAAAATATATTTAATTTTATTAAAAATATGTTGTTATTTGCTATTTTTTGTTTAAAAATAATGCAAACTTGTAAAGTGGATAATATTTTGAATTTATTTATAGTTTCTATGTATGCAATAGCATTTATTAAATTTAATTTTAAATATTTTATTAATTAATTAAATAAATTCTAATTAAATACAAAATTATGTACAATCTCAAAATTAGTGCTAAGGTGTAGCAATAACAAATTTAGGAGATTAAATGTTTCATTCTTTCAGACAAAAATTTTTAATAAATTTTTGGCACACTGGAAAAGCTATGATAGCTTTAGCTATAGTTGCGACTGCGTATTACGGGATAATGCGTAGTGGCTGGGCTGTAACTGGCGAGATGACAAGGTGGGGTGGAGAGTTTTTAGAGCTTTTTGGTATGGATTTAAGCGGATATTCATATTATAAGAAGCAAAATTTAAGTGGCACACCTTTTTCAAGATCAGCTGGACTTATGCTAATAGGTATGTTTATAGGGGCTTTAGTAGCAGCTTTATGGGCAAATAAAGTTAAAATTCGCTTCCCTGCAAGCAAAATTAGGGTTTTTCAAGCTATAGTTGGAGGAATTTTAACTGGTTTTGGTGCAAGACTTGCATTTGGATGTAACTTAGCAAATTTCTTTACAGGATTGCCATATTTTTCGCTTCATACATGGTTTTTTACTATTTTTATGGTAGGCGGAATTTATACTGCAGTTAAGCTTTTAAATATTGATTTTTTCAAACCAAAAGCAAAATTGGTTCGTTCAATTACAGGCAAAGGCGTAGGTTTAGAAATAGATAAAACAAAGGCAAAAAGACACTTTATGTTTGGTAGTATAATTTTTGCTTTGTTTTTAGTTTGGTTTTTTGTTTTACTTATAAAAAGTCCAGCCATTGATGTAGCTAATAAAAAAAGCCTACTAAGCGTAGCACTTTTATTTGGATTTATTTTTGGTTTTATCATTTCAAGAGGGCAAATTTGCTTTACATCTTGCTTTAGAGATATGTTTTTGTTTGGTAGAACCATAGCTATCAAAGGTGCGATTATTGGAATGGTGATATCTTGCGTGTTAGTTTATGCTTTTGTTTTAAACGGACACGGGATTAAATTAGTTGAAATTTCGTCTGGCGTGATGATAGGTGGATTTTTATTTGGATTTGGGATAGTTTTTGCTGGAGGATGTGAGTGTGGATGGACATATAGAGCATTTGAAGGGCAAATTCACTTTATGATAGTTGGAGTTTCAAATTTTGTTGGAACGGCTATTTTGGCTTTAAGCTATGATGCTATACCAAATTTTATAAAATCAGGCGTAAAAGTAAATATGCTTGAGAGTTTTGGAAATTTTGGAGGATTTGTTATAAATTTAGCCCTGTTTGGCGTTATGGCGATTTTAGCTTATGTTTATCAAAAGAATTTTTTTAAAAAAAGGGGATTTTAATGAGTAATGTTTATGATGGAGAAGTGACTTATACGCTTGATTTAAAAGGAGAAGCTTGCCCTTTGCCTGCAATTGCTTTGGTTGATGCTTTGCCACAGCTTAAAAAAGGGGAAATTTTAGAACTACTTTGCGATTGCCCACAAAGCATTAACTCAATCCCTCACGATGCTAAAAACCGCGGTTTTGAAGTTTTAAGTGTTGAACAAGATGGTCCAACGATAAGATTTATTATAAAACATCCTTGATATAAGCCCTAAATTTGGGCTTATTCCTACTTTTTAATTAAATATCGCTACTAAATTTACTATTTTTGTAATATTACTTATAAATTATAAAAATTTTTAAGTTTATATTAATAAAATTACACATAAAAATAAAAAGTAACTAATTTGTAAAGCTTTTTTAATGGTAAATTTATGTGGTAGCGTTATTGTTGCGAATTAAAAATATATTATAGCTATTTAAAGTTTGGTAGTTAATATTATATTACTAGTTAGGCTGATTTTGGATTTAGAATTATAGCTAGATAAAACATTTGCTTTAACTGATTTAAAATTATAACTATTTATGTCAGATGATATATTTATTATTTTATTGTTTGCATAGATTTTAAATTTAAGTATATTAATTCAAAAAAAGTTTATCTATTTCTTTGCTTTGCCCGAGCCTATAAAGTGCAAAATCGTATTTTATAGGATCATTTTTATCAAATTCTCTTAGCTTTTTTGTTAGTTCCATAACAGCCCTAAAATCATAACTTTTTCTATTTATAAGTCCAAGTTTTAGTGCAACTTTATGAGTATGAGTATCAAGTGGTATCAAAAGATATTTTTTATCAATGCTTTTGAAAATTCCAAGATCGATATCGCTACTTCTAACCATCCATCTTAAAAACATATTGTATCTTTTATATGGTGAAATAGGAGTTTTAAAAACTGAACCAAAATAAAAATTATATCCAAAAGATCTATAATCATTTAGTGAATATATAAATTTCATAAGTTCATTTATGCCATCTATAATTTCGCCTGATTTTTTCATACCGTTTGCTACAATTTCTTCTATATTGCCATCTTGTTTTAATCTTTTGTGTGTTATAAAAATCTCTTTTACATCTATAGTGCTTTGAAATCTGTATTTATGCGAAGTGTAAAATTTATTTATTTCTTCATCGCTTTCATCAAGTAAATCGAAATTTAGCGAGTTTAGAAATTTAACTATCATTTTTGCATTACCATAAGCAAATAGTGCACATATTAGTGCAATATTTGGCTCTTTATATTTTCTAGCAACTTGCAATGGATCCGCAAAAGCTAATAAATTCTCATCACAATTTTTTAAATTCGCATGAAAATCTAGTAAATTTTTTAAATCAATCATTGTTTTAAAGTAAGCAATGTATCAAGCATTTTTTCTACTGTTGTGATTATTTTTGCACTTGCCCCATAGCTTGATTGAAATCTAATTAAATTTGTAAGTTCTTCATTCATACTTACTCCGCTAATTGATTGAAACTCTTGAAGAGCTGTTGTATATAAGGCTTTATTTGTTTCATGTGCGTTGTTGTTTGTTTCAGTTTGGGCAGCTATTTGCGTAGTTAAAAATCTATAAAAACCTTCTATAGTTTCTTCTTTTCCAAATGAGTTTTTGCCATTAAATTCAAGCTTTTTATATTGAAGTTGAACAATCTCATTTGCTACTTCGTTATTACCATCAATTGGTGCTTTAAATCCTTGAAGTTTCACAGGATCATCACTTAATACGCTATTTACTTTTATGTTTTTTGAGCTATTTCCGTCAAAAAATCTATTTAAACCAACAACTCCTGGAAAATTTGTCCCATTATCTTCAAAAGATATAAAATATTCATCGTTATTAAATTTAGGATTTATAGATAGTTGCCCTAAATTTTTATCATCATGATATATATATGATGCACTAAAATAATCATCAACATCGTTTAGTGAGTTCTTGTCTTTATTATCATCTGAGTTTGTATTAAACTGAGTTACTATGGAATTTGAGTCTAAACCGCTATTCATAGCTGTAGTTCTATTTATCTCTATAGTTTTTCTAGCCACTTCCTTTCCTTGTTTATCATAAACTACAACATCAAATGTTCCTTCTTTTATAGTATCATCAAAATTTATAAGAGAATTTTCAGGCTTTAAGAAATTTAAATCACTTGAATTTACTTTGTTTTGAGCCGATTTTGCATAAATATTATTTGTTTGGGTTATTAATGTTTTAGCAAAAGTATCTAGGTTATTTATATAGCTTTGAATTGTTCCATCGCTTGTTTGACCAGTAGATGCGTCTATATACCTACCTCTAAGCTCAAGTTCAGCCCCTATTTGTCCGCCTGTTATACTCGGCATTATGTTTATAAGTCTGCCGTCTTGTCTTTCATAATACACTGCTTGAAAATCACTAACGGCACTTTCGCTTTTTAAAACAAGTGGGTGAAATGCAGTTCCTTCAACTATACCAAATCCACCTAAATTTAGACTATAATCTTGACCCATATCTGTGATATTTCTATCTATGGCAGTATTGCTTTCAAGAGAACCTTTAAATGCTGTTATATTTACTAATTTTGCCATAGCTCTTTCAAGCTGATCCCTTTTATCCCTAAGATCATTTGCATTATTGCCTTTTATTGATTCTATTCTAGCAATCTCTCCATTTATATCAGCTATTTGTTGTCCTAGACGATTAAATTCTTCTACATTTATTTTTAGCTGATCATTTACAGTTTTTTTCATTTTATATAGTTCATCTGATGCTTTTCTTATATTCTCGCTTAGGGTTTGTGTTAGTTGGATAAGGTTGATTTTTTGCGAACCATCTGACGATTTTGATGCAAAATTATTCCAAGCATTAAAGTAATTTTCTAAATCTTTTAGTATACCAACATCTTTTAAATCCGGAAATCTTTGTGTTATTTCTTGTAAGATATCTTGTTTATAACCAGTATAAGAAAGAGCACTTTCTGAATTTTTTAATCTACTATATGAAAATTCATCATGTATTCTTACAATCTGATCTACTTGTGTGCCGTTTCCAACATCTCCTGGTATATTGTGAAAAGGTTCTTTGGCTGATTGAACAACTCTTTGTCTTGTATAGCTTTCATTATCTATATTTGAAATATTATGACCAGTTGTGGTTATTTGCATCTCGGCGGCATTTAAGCCAGAAACCCCAATTGATAAAGTGTCAAAGATTGCCATTTTAAACCCTTAATTTGAAATTAGAGTTAAAAATTTGTTTGCCTTTTTTGTTATACCCTTCTGATTTTTCTCCAAAAATCTTGTTTGCAAGAGAGTCGTAATACTCTTTTATTACTATAACATATCTTGAATACTCTCTATTTTTATTTTGTAAGAGAGTAAGAGAGTCTTTAAGTTCGGCTAACTTATTTTTATCCTCTTCGTCCAAAATACCAGCAAGATCTGTTCCACTTTTTTCTTCTAACATTTTAAGAAGTTCTTTATCAAGAGTTATTTTGGAGTTTTCAAATTTTTTTATAAGTTCTGTTTTGGTTTTTACACTTTGTTCTACTGCTTCGTGTCTAGCATTTTTTATATTTTCTATGTCAGTTTGAGTTATTTCTATGAGTTGATTTAGTGATGAAATAGCTTCATCTAGGTATTGTTTTATCATTTTTAGTCCTTTTAAAGCACAAAGGACTAAAATTAAAATAGTTCGTTAGCTACTGCCTTTGCTGTTTTGTTTAAATCTATTTTATAAGTTCCGTCTGCTATGGCTTTTGCTATTTTGCTAACTTTACTATCACTCTCAGCACTTTGAGCTGTTGATTTTAAATTTTGTATCTTTTTATCGTCATTTTTAATTTTACTAAGCGAAGAATCAGTTACGAAGCTCGCACCTACTGAATTAATCATCTTTTATCCTTTATAGTTAGAACTTGATTGCTAACTATATCGGCATTATTTAATTTTTATTAAGACCTTTCTTTTAAAAAATTAAATAACATATCGCTAAATCCAAAACCACCGCTTAATGCTTTACTCATTGTGTCATTATACATTGAGTTATAAATCTTATCTCCAGCATCTTTTGGAAAAAGTGAATTTTCGTTTTTTATAGATAAATCAAGAACGGTTTTTACTAAAAATGATTCAAAAGCATCAGTTTGCTCTCTTAGTGCCTTTTCATCAAATCTAGGTCTGTTTTGAGTTATCAATTTATCATTTACTGTATTGTATGCATTTAATGCCATAGAGTTATCTATCATTACATAATCTCCAAATCTGCGTGTATCGCACCAACTTCTTTTAAATTTTGTAAAATTGCTATTATATCCTTTGGTGTTGCACCAAGTCTATTTAAAGCTCTTGTTACATTTGCAACAGTTGTTTTTTGTGTTCCTATATTTAGCGTATTCATAGCACCATCTATAGATGTTTCGCCACCGAGATCTATTATATTTGCTGCTGTATTTTCAGGTGCTAGATTGTAGCTTTGTGGTTCTATCTTTAAAGTTATGCCTCCATGAGATATAACAACAGGATCAACTGTTATATTTACTCCACTTACTATGGTTCCTGTTCTTTCATTTATTACTATTTTTTCTTGTGGCTTATAATCGACTTCGGTTTGTAAAATTTGAGATAAAAAATCAACCATGCTAGCACCTTCTGGCTTCATCAATCTTATTGTTCTTGGATCTGTTGCAACAGCTACTTCCCCATAAATCCTGTTTATGACATTTTGAACAGTTGTTGCACTATTGAAATTTGTAGTTTTTAGACTAAGATCTGCAAAGTTTTGATTATATATGTCATATAAAACTTCTTTTTCTACTAAAGCACCTTGCGAAACTACAGCAACTGTAGGATGATTTCCAGCTGCGTTATTGCCAGTTCCTTCATTTTTCCCGCCTATACTTACAGAACCTTGTGCTATAGCGTAGATATCCCCATCAACACCTTTTAATGCCGTCATAAGCAGTGTTCCGCCTTGCAAACTTTTAGCATCACCAAGAGAAGATATAACTATGTTTATTTTATCTCCTTGCCTAGCAAAAGCCGGAAGTGAGGCTGTAACCATAACAGCTGCTGTGTTTTTTGATTTTATATCATCTTGATTTATTTTCATGCCAACTGTTTGAAGCATATTTGATATAGACTGAAGCGTAAATTCAGAAGTAGTGCCATCTCCAGTGCCTTTTAAACCTACAACCAAACCATATCCTATGAGTTGATTTTCTCTTACTCCTACAACATTTGCTATATCACTTATTTTTGCTGCATTTAAGAAATTACAAGCAAAAAAAGCTATAAACATATATTTCATAAACCTCATCATAATATCCTTAAAATAAATGAAATTTAGAAATATGAAGCAATAAGTGTTCCAAATATTAAATTTTTTAAATGTAGTAACTAAGTGAGCTTTTTCCAAATTTACGAGTTTTGTCTAATTTAAATTTACCTAAAATATCTGGCATTTTTAAAGTGCTAATGTGTTCTATGGCTATAAGATAAATTTTATCGTTTTTGACATTTTTTATCATATTAAAAATATTATCATAAATTTCTTCAAATCCATCCCTTATATTAAAAGGTGGATCTATGTATAATATAATCTCATCTTTTATATTTGCTATTATCTTTGGAAGTTCAATAAAGCAATCTCCATTGATTGGTATTAGATTTTTTTCATCTATACTTTTCATATTTGATTTTGTTATCTCAAAAGCAGATTTGTCTTTTTCTATGGCTACACAAATTTTCGCATAGTTACTATAAGCTTCTATTGCCATTAAAGCACTTCCTCCAAAACACTCTACAAAAACTTTGCCATGAAGTTCATTTCTAATAGTGTCAAAAAAAGAGCCTTTTAGTATGTTCTTAGTGCTTCTTGTGGTTTTTAAGCTTGGAAGAAGTAGTTTTTTTCCTTTAAATTTGCCACTTGATATAGTTGTAAAAAGTTTATTTTTTGAGTTCATTTTTTATCAGTTCTGTTAAGTCTATTTTAAATTTATTAAGCAAATTATTTAGTTTATCTTCAAAACTACTTGAAATATACTCTATATTTTCGCGATGTTTTATTTGCATAGCAGAGTAAAAATCTTCTATTGTATAAACTAACTCTTGTTTATTAAAAGGAAATTTAAGATATGGTGAGTTTTCGCCTATAATAAAAACTGGTTTATTTGTATCTAGTTTTTTGTCGCTTATTATAAAATCACAATCTTTTCTTCTAGAGGCAAATTTACCAAGAAATAACATCATTGATTTTTGCAGCAAAATACATTCACATTCAAAAGATATTTTCATAACTCCCTCCAAAATATTTTCTTATTTTAACTAAAAAAATAAAATTTAGTATGCCAAACTAAATAAATTATACTTTTTGTCGATATACTCACCAAAGAAAATAATTTTAAGGAGAAAATTATGGAGATATATGATGTAGCTTCAAGACAAATGGATAGTTTTATTTCTTTATCTCAAACTCAAAATAGTACAAAATCAGCGTTATTTGAAAAATCTAATTTGAGTAGTAGTAATGAAGAGTTAAATCAAAAAAGGTCTTTATCAAATGAAGAGATAAATAAGATTGCAGATCGATTAAATAAACAGATGGAGTCTTTGCAGACAAATATAAGATTTGCCTATAATGAGGAGATAAGTTCTCTTTATGTAAATGTTTTAGAAAAAAATACTGGAGAAGTTATAAGAAAAATTCCTACAGAAAGTATGATGAAACTAAGCGAACATTTTAAAGAAATTATAGGTTTGTTAATGGATAAGAAAGGATAAATTATGCCAGCCATAAAATCACTCGGAATAGGAAGTCAGGTTTTAACAGGAGATATAATCGACAAGCTAAAAGCTGCTGATGTAAAAGCGCAAATAGATCCTATTGGTAAAAATATCACAGATAATACCACTAAACAAAAAGATATAACAACTATTTCTACATTCTTGTCATCTTTGAAAACATCAGTATCAGCCCTAGGAAATGAGACAACATACCTTAAAAGAAAAGCAAGTGTTAATGGGGATAGTGCTAATGTAAATGTTTCTTCTGGTGTTAATTTGCATGATTTTAATTTAGATGTAAAACAGTTAGCTCAAAATGATGTTTATCAAACTTCTAAATTTGGAAGCGAAAATGACATAGTTTCTGCTGGTGGAAAGCTTTTTGATGATGGTAATTTTACTATAACTTTAGGAAGCGGTAGTAATAAAAAAGAATTTAAAATAAATATAAAACAATCAGATACTTATGAAGATTTAGCTAATGAGATAAATAGAGCAACAAATGGTGCTGTGAGTGCCAAAATTTTAAATGTAGGAGAGGGCAAGTCTCAGCTTATAATACAATCAAAAGATTCTGGATTAGATAATGCTTTATCATTTAGTGCTACAAAAACTAAAGATACAAATGGAAGCGAAATAGATGATCCAAATTCTTTAAAAATACTTTCTGCTCTTGGTCTTGGAAATGAGATGGTGGATAAACTCGATGAAAACTCTCAGCCAATTCTTGATAGCTCTGGTAATAAAGTTCAAATAACACAGCTTGAAGCAAACCATATACAAAAAGCACAAAATGCTGAATTTACATATAATGGTGTTAATATGTCAAGACAAAGTAATAAATTTGATGATATTACAGCAGGTGTTGAAATTACTTTAAAAGAGACTGGGAAAACTAGTGTTAGTATAAATAACGATACTGAAAATATAATTAGTGAGATAGAAAATCTTGTAAAATCATATAATGAACTTATGAATAATCTTAGCGCCTCTACTGATTATAATGAACAAACTGGAATGGGCGGTGTTTTGCAAGGTATGAATGAGATTACTACTATAAAATCAAGTATTAACAAAGTTTTATTTGAAGCTGTAAATACCGGTAGAAGTGTTACAGAAATTTCACAAGATAAAAATGGCAATGAGATAAAAAATATCTATAATGCACTAAATACAGTGTCTGACTTTGGTATAAGTTTGAGTGAAGATGGTCTTTTGAAATTTGATAAATCAAAATTTAATAAAATGGCAGAAGAGGATTTTGACTATGTTGAGAAATTTTTCGTAGGAGATATGAGCCATTCTAAAATATCTTATAGTTCAAAAGATATATCAGGCGGTGCTATTTATGTTTCTAGCGGAGCTTTAAAGATAGGCGATAAAGAAATTTTATTTAAAACAGATGCCGCTAATACAAAAGAACAAAATGCTCTTGCTCTTTTAGACGCTATCAATAAAGCTGATATAAAAGGCTTAAAAGCTGAATTAAATGCTACTAAAACTGGCGTTAATTTAACAAGGCAAGATGGTGGTTCTATAGAAATAACTGGTAGAGATGATGTGCTTAAAGCTTTGGGATTAGAAAAAGTAAGCATACATGCTACTTCTAGTGAAAACAAAGGTGTATTTGCCAAATTAACAGATACGCTAAATGGCATGGTTGGTCAAGAAGGAACGATAACAAAGCTTTCGGATTCTTTAACTAAAGACAACGAAAGACTTAGCGATGAAAGACTTGATACGCAAAAAAAGATAGATGAAAGATATGAGAGAATGGAAATGCAATTTGCTCAATATGATGCCATTATAGGTAAATTAAACAGACAGTTTTCAGCACTTCAAAGTATGATAGATGCAGAACTTGCAAATAAATAAAAAGGAAAGTAAAATGCAAAATAATTTAGCATATTCTGCTTATATGCAAAATAGCGTAGGAATAGAATCTCCAAAAAAATTAATAGAAATGCTTTATGAGGGGATACTTAAATTTGTTTATAGGACAAAAAAAGCTATAGAGGATGATGATATAGAAGCAAAAGTTTATAATATAAATAGAGCAAATGCGATATTTTTTGAGCTTATAAATTCACTTGATTATAATCAAGGCGATGTTGCACATTATTTAGCTGGTCTTTATACAAGAGAGATTCAACTTCTTACACAAGCAAATTTAACAAATGAAAAAGCTAATCTTGATGAAGTAATTCATGTTGTAAAAGAGCTTTTAGAAGCGTGGAAGGAAGTTACTAAAGAAGATGAATTGGCTTGATAATTTTAAAATTGCCATAGCAAATAAAGATAGTGAAAAAATTTTACTTCTTATAGACAGTATGCCATCAAATTTTAAGACAGTTGATGATATGTTGTCTGCTCTTAGTCTTACAAAAGAGGCTTTAAATTTAATAAATTTTAAAAAAGACTCTTTGGCAAACGATATAAAAAAGTTAAAAAGCGTTAGAAAATATGCTGATTATTATCGATAATAAGTTCTAAATTTATTATCGATGTTTTTTTATATTTTAATTTAAAATGTAACTCTTTTTTATACATAATTAACAAGGATAAAAATGAAAAAGATTATTTTTACACTTTTAATATCACTTTTATTTTGTGGATGTAGCTTTTTTACAGATACTCAAAAAGAGCTTTTGGAAAATAAAATAGTAGTATTATCTGATAATTTTTATGATGATTTTAAACTTATAAATACAGCACATAAGCTCAGAGAAGATGGATTAACAGAAATTGAAGCTGTTTTTGTAAATACAGCAGATAAAAGCATAAAAATTGCTTATAAAATAGACTGGTTTGATAAAGATAATTTTTTGGTAGATACTCTTATGTCTAAATGGGAAATTATAAATGTAACCCCTATGAAAAATTTAGTTATAAGAGGAGTTTCGCCATCTACAAAGGCCATAAATTATCAAGTAAGGATAATGTATCCCAAAAGCGATGATATAAAATAAATAAAATTTAAAATCAAAAATACAATAATTTTTATATATTATTGTATTTTTTGCTCTATCTTACTTGCCCATTTCCTAATACCTGATATTTGTATGTAGTTAGTTCATTTAGTCCCATTGGACCTCTTGCGTGAAGTTTATTTGTGCTAATTCCAATTTCTGCTCCAAATCCAAACTCACCTCCATCGCTAAATCTCGTTGATGCGTTTACATACACACAAGCACTATCAATTAAATTTAAAAATTTTTGTATATTTTCTTCGTTTTTAGATATTATAACTTCAGAATGAGATGAGCTAAATTTTTCTATATGAGTTATAGCTTCATCTATGCTTGAAACAACTTTTAAATTTACTGCGTAGTCTAAATATTCTGTATCGAAGTCCTTGTTTGTAGCTTTTTCGCAATTTATAAATTTAGCAGTTTGTTTACAACCCTTTATATGTATTTTTAGCTCATCAAATTTAGTTTTTAACATAGGCAAAAATTTATCAGCTATATTTTTATGGATTAGTATTGTCTCGATGCTATTACAAGCCGATGGTTTTGAAAATTTTGCATTTACGCATATATCTAAAGCTTTTTTTAAATCAGCAAATTCATCTACATAAGCATGACAAAGTCCTTTGTCGTGTTTTATAACTGGTATTTTTGATGTATTGCTTACCATTTTTACCAAATTTTCTCCACCTCTTGGTATGATAAGATCTATGTATTTATCCATTTTTAAAAATTTTTTAACATCTTGTCTTGAGATATTAAGATAGCTAATGCATTTTGTAGGGATATTAAATTTTTCTAAAGATTTATGTAGTGCTTTTATGATTGCTAAATTTGAATTCAGTGCCTCTTTTCCGCCTTTTAATAGGCAAACATTTGAGCTTTTTAGACACAAAGATGCAACTTCGGCAGTAACATTTGGACGCGATTCATAAATTATACCAATTACGCCAATAGGTATAGAAACTTTGTTTATTTTTAAACCAGCATAATTTATCCAACCACTTAAAACATTACCTATTGGATCTTGTAAATTTGCTACTATTTTTAGCGAATTTGCTATATCGTTTATCCGTTTTTCATCCAACATTAATCTATCTTGCATAGCTTTGCTAAGTGAAATTGCGTTTTGCATATCTATTTTATTTGCACTTAATATATCTTTTTTGGATTTTGATATTTCCTCGCTCATATCAAGTATGATATTTTTCTTTGTTTGCGGGTTTAATTCAAGTAGTGTTTTTGATGTTTGTCTTGCTTTTTTGATTGTATCTATCATAATATTTTCTCTTTTAATCAAATTTAAACTAAAAAATTGGTATATTTTAGCATTTAAAACTTAATATTTTGGAGAGTAAATTTGAAAAATATTTATGATGTTGTTGTAATTGGCGGAGGTCCTTGTGGAATAGCTTCAGTTGTTGAGTCAAAAAAGATGGGATTTGAAAATGTTTTACTTTTAGAAAAAGGCGATAACCACTCTCAAACAATTAGAAAATTTTATAAAGACAATAAAAGAGTAGACAAAGAGTATAAAAATATGCCTTCAGTTGTTGTTGGAAATGTTCCTTTTGAAACATCTATAAAAGAAGATGTTTTGGATTATTTTGATAAACTTCTTGAAGAAGAAAAAGTAGATACAGTTTTTAATATAGAAGTTGAAAAAGTTCAAAAAATTGAAGATATTTTTCATGTTGCAACGCCAAGCACTATTTATGAGGCTAAAAATGTTGTTGTAGCAATCGGTAAAATGGGCAGACCAAATAAGCCTGATTACAAAATCCCGACTTCTTTAAATTCAGTTGTAAATTTTAATTTAAATTCTTGTTCTAATGATGAAAAGATTATGGTTGTAGGTGGCGGTAATTCGGCAGCTGAGTATGCAATAGAGCTTAGTAAAGCAAATATTGTTACACTTTGTTATAGAAAAATTACATTTACAAGACTTAATGATATCAATGAAAGAGAACTTCTTGATTTAGCAGAGCAAAATAAATTAAATTTAAAACTAGGCATTGATATAACTGAACTAGAAAATGAAAATAACAAAATAAAAGTCAAATTTAGCGATGGATCATATGAAATTTATGATAGGATTATTTATGCGATAGGTGGCTCAACTCCAATAGATTTTTTACAAAGATGTTCAATTAAAGTAAATGAGAATTCTCAACCAATAGTAGATGAGAATTTAATGACAAATATACCAGGTCTTTATGTTGGCGGTGATATAGTTACTAAAAATGGTGGCTCTATAGTATTTGCATTAAATCATGCTCATAATATTATAAGTCATATAAAATCTAAAATATAGTTTATTTGGGAGACTTTTTGTGAGGTTTTTGTTAACTTTTTTAACTTTACTTGCTGCAAGCTTATTTGCGGCAATTTGTTATGTATTTTACGATACAAAAATCTCGCAAGTTTCTGTAAAAGAAAATATCCAAACAAATCAAAATGAGCTTAAATTTAGCGATTTACCGCTTAGTATTCAAAAAAACTATATAAATAAAGACGATCTTTCTGAGTATGGGGACTACATAACGCCTTATTCTTACGCACTAAATTTTGAAATAAATAGCAATGATGGAGAAGTTGTAGGCAGTAATGATGAACTTAAAGCCCAAATAATAGCACTTAGAAATCATAATAAACTTTTATATATAGACAATATTGATTTAGCTAACAAAAACTGGGAGGCGATATTAAGGCTTAGAGATCAAAAAAAAGATATAGAAAATGAAAAAAAAGAATTTTTAGATAAAAATTTAAAACTTTTAAGACAAGCACAAGATCAACACTACAAGAATATAGATGAACTTACAAAAAGGCTAAATGATGTTCAGCTTTCTAGTATGCAAAATTCTAAAATTTATGAGCAAAAGATAGTAGAGTTAAAAAATGAGATAGAAATAGCTCAAAAGATTTTACGCGATAAAGAGCTCGAATTTAGTCAAAAACTTTCAAATATAACAAGCAAAGAAAAACAAAATAACTCATCTCTTAGTCAAAAAAATAGTTATCTTTTAGAGCAACTTGAAGAGCTTAAATCTAAAAATGCACAAAATTTAGAACTTTTAGCAAAACAAGCAAAAGAAATCGACAAGCAAAAATCTGATCTAAAGCAAATAGTTGATTTAAAAGATACTCAGATAAACAATCTTTTAAGCAAGCATACTATGAGTATTGCTGATTTAGAGAAAAAAAATAAAACAGATCTTTCTGATTTGAGAACTGAGTTTGAAAAACAAAAAGATAAATTTATAAAAGATTTAGAATCAAAAGAAGAAGATATTAAAAATCTTGGTAAAATAGCATTAGAAGAAAGGCAAAGTTATACAAATCAAATTACAGGACTTGAAGATAGACTAGCTAAAACGCTTGTAGAAAATAAAAATTTAAAGGATAAAAGTTTAGAAAAAAAGTATCTTAGTATGCTTAGAGAGCAAAATTTAACTATATCTAATTTGCAAAATGAGTTAAAAAAGATAAATGATAAAAATGAAAGTTTGATTATATCAAATCTTGAAGAGCTTATTAAGCTTAAAGATAATCAAATTTTATCTTTAAATCAAAAAATGGATAAATTTAAAGACGACAATAAAACTACAAAAGATATAATTGATAAAAATTATAAACTTCTAAATGAAAAAATTGCATCATTGCAAAATGAAAAAACTTCTTTGCAAAATTCTTTAAATACTACTATAAATAAGCTAAATGATGAGATAAAGAATTTAAAAGAGGAGAATTCAGCTAAAATATTAAACTCAAATTTAGCTTTAAACTATGGCTTAAAAACTAGAGAATATGAAGATAAAATAAAAACTTTAACGCAAAAATTAAATGATATAAAAGATGAAAAACAAAATTCTATCGATTTGAAAAAAGAAAACAATAAACTAAAAGCCAAGCTTGAAAATTTAAATAAAACAAAAAAAGGTAATTTTGAAATAGAGGTTATAAAAAGCGATAAAGATAGTCTAGCACTAAAAGAAAAAAACCAAGAACTGCTTTCTGATATAAATAAGTTAAAAAATCAACTTCTTAACAGCGAAAAACTTCTTTTAGATGTTGTAAATGAAAATGAAAAACTAAGAATAAATAGAATTTCAAGCACTCAAACAAACGACATTATTGCAAAATATGAAAAAAGTTTGCAAAGTATAAAAGAACTTGAGATAGAAAATGGAAAATTAAGGCACGATATACTTTCATTAGATAAAAATAGTATAGCAAAAATCGCTCCTAAAAAAGCTGTTAATATAGATTCTATATCATGTGAGGATTTGAACTCAAAAAATAAACCAAGTGTAATGTGTAAAAACTTAGTAAGTGAATTTTTACAAAAATATAATTCTAATTTTTCTTTTGTAGTCATTCCTATAAACAGTTCAAGCTCCGTAAAAGCAGTATCTCAAAAACTTCGAAATAGTGGCATTAGTAATGCAGATAAAATCAGTAATTACGCTTTAGGATATGAAAAAGCAGAAGTTGGAGCAAGGTTGATAAGAGATGAATTTGGAGATTTTTCTAGGATATCTTATGCAAATGAAGTCATAACAAAGCCAAATAAACAAGGCTTTGTTATAAAAGTATATAGATGAAACTTTTTCAGCCAAAAGAAGGATATCGCTACAACAGCGATACGGTAATGCTTTATAGCTTTATAACAAAGCTAAAAGGCAATGTTTTAGATGTTGGTTGTGGATGTGGTATTTTAGGGCTTTTGTTAAAAAGAGATTTTAGTAATATTTCTTTAACTATGATTGATATATTGCAAACAAATATAAATATGGCTATAAAAAATGCTAATGAAAACAATATCAAAGCAGATATCATTAGTGGCAATTTTTTAGATATGAATGAAGATGTTAAATTTGATTATATTGTCTCAAATCCGCCTTTTTACCACGACGGGGCTATAAAAAGTAAAAATTTACACAAAAATTTTTCTAGATATAGTTCTAACTTAAATTTGCAAAATTTTTTAGAAAAAAGTTTCAAGATTTTAAAACCAAATGGAACTTTGATTTTTTGCTATGACGCAAAGCAAATTAATGATATATTTTTTTTGCTTCGTAATCTTAAATTTAACACAAATAAGGTACAATTCGTGCATCCAAAAGCTACAAAAAATACAAAGCTTGTTTTGATTGAGGCGAGAAAAAATTCTAAAAGTTTATGTGAAATTTTACCGCCAATTTTTGTAAATTGTGATGATGGTTATAGCTCTTTGGCAAAAGAAATATTTGCTAAAGCTGATTTATTGAGTGTAGATTATGAGTGAGTTTGATTTTACTTTTGATAGTAGTGCTTGCAAAAAGTGTGGAGGAAAATGCTGCATTGGAGAAAGTGGCTATATATGGATAAACAAAGATGAAATTTTTGAATTGTGTAAGCATTTAAACACTAGCTTTGATAATTTTAAACATAACTATTTAATAAAAGTTGGTTTTAAATTTAGCCTAAAAGAGAAAAATTACAACAATGGAAAAGCTTGTATATTTTTTGATGAAGATAATTTAAACTGCCTGATTTATGATTTTCGTCCAAATCAGTGTAAAACTTTTCCTTTTTGGAATCATTTTAAGAATAATTTTGATGAATTGGAGAAAGAATGTATTGGTGTAAAAAAATTGTCTTGATATTTATATTATGTGTAAATGCATTTTGTTTTAATCTAGACAAAAAAGATACACAAAGATTTAATTTAATGCAGGCATTTTTATATGAAAACAGTGGAAATTTTGATGAAGCCAAATCTTTACTTCTTGATTTGTATAAACAAACAAATGAAAAAATATATCTAAAAGAGTCTATTAAGATAGCTTTTGTAAATAAATCTAGTGATTTTGCAGAGCTTTTGAAAAAAGGTAGGATTGTTTTAAAAAATGACCCAGATTTTATAAGAATAGATGTTTCTGATATGCTTTTAAGAGGCAGATTTGATCTAGCAAAAATAAAATTACTTGATCTTGTAAAAAAAGATAAAGATGCTAAGAATTACTCTATGCTTAGCATGATTTATATATATGAGCAAGATTATGAAACTTCTTTAAAATATTTAAAAAAAGCTTATGAGCTAGAAAATAGTGAGAAAAATTTAATGCCAATTGTTGAGGTTTTAGATAAAAATTTATTCAAAACAAAAGAAGCTATCAGTATTTTACAAGATTATATAGATAAAAATGGCTGTAGTATTGAGACTTGTGAAGCTGCTGGATTGCTATATCTTAAAAGTAATGATTCTAAAAAAGCTATAGAAATTTATGAAAAACTATATGAAGATTCTTTAGATGAGAGATATTTACAGGCAATTATACAAATTTTTGCAGTAGAAAAAGAGTATGAAAAGGCTGTAAAATATCTTGAGAAAAATTATCCCCAAAATGATATTTTAACAGATCTTTATGCTAAACTTGGCAGATTTAATGATGCATATAATTTTGCAAAACATAAATTTGAAAATTTAAAAGAACCTATTTATCAGGCAAAAATGGCCATTTATAAGTATGAAGATAATAAAAATAAACTAAATCAAAATATTTTAAAAGAAGTTATTAATAACTTTGAAAAATCCGTGTACTTAGTAAATGATCCGATTTTTTATAATTATTATGGTTATTTACTAATAGATCATGATATAGATGCTAAGAAAGGATTAGAACTAGCTAAAAAAGCCCATGAACTTGATCCAGAATCGTTTTACATAGTTGATTCTATAGCTTGGGGTGAGTATAAAGTAGGCGATTGTAAAGCCGCAAAAAACACTATATCTAAAATCATAAATAATGAAGATTTTATAAACTCCCCAGAAGCAAAAGAACATATAAAATTTATAGATGAATGCTTAAAAAGAGGGCAAAATGATACTAGATGAGATTATACAAAAAACAAAAGAAGATTTAGAAATTCAAAAAAAAGAGTTGCCTTTTGATATTTTAAGTAGAACTATTTTTAATGTAAGAAATATTCAGCGAGATGTAAAAAAAGCCCTCAAATCAACTAATGATGAGCCGTTTAGACTAATTTGTGAAGTTAAAAAAGCAAGCCCTAGCAAAGGCGTTATAAGAGAGGATTTTGATCCTGTTAATATAGCTAGTTTATATCAAAAAGCTGGTGCAAACGCACTATCCATATTAACTGAACCGCATTTTTTTAAAGGAAATTTGGAGTATCTCTCACTTATAAGAAAATACACAAGCGTACCGCTTTTAAGAAAAGATTTTATAGTAGATGAATACCAAGTTTTACAAGCTTACTTATATGGTGCTGATTTTATACTGCTTATTGCAAAAGCTCTTGATAAAAAAGAGTTGAAAAAACTTGTAGAGCTAGCTTTTAGCCTTGGTATGGAAGTATTACTAGAAGCTCATGATAAAGAAGATATCAAAAAAGCTATTTTTTCGGGTGTAAATATAATAGGTATAAATCATAGAGATTTGCAAACTTTTGATATGCATATGGATCTTTGTGAAAAACTAATACCCATGATTCCAAATGGTAAAATCATTGTAGCGGAAAGTGGTCTTAGCTATCGCGAGCAACTAGTAAATTTAAATAAAATTGGCGTAGATGCCTTTTTGATAGGCGAATATTTTATGAGACAAGATGATATAGCTAAAGCTATTAAATATATGAAAGGTTAGATATGAACCATTTAAATGCACCTTGGAGATCTAAGTATTTTGAGACAAAAAGTGATAGTTGTGTTTTTTGTAATATAGTAAAAAATCCTCAAAAAGATGATGAATTTGGTGTGCTTTTTAGAGCAAAACACTGCTTTGGTGTTATGAATCTTTATCCATATTCTCCAGGGCATTTTATGGTAATTCCATATGAGCATATAGACAATATTGAATATTTAGACGATAAAGCTTGGCTTGAAATGAGTTTATATGTAAAATTAGGAGTTAAAATTTTAAAAGAAGTATTAAATGCAACTGGTGTAAATATAGGTATGAATTTAGGAGCTGACGCTGGTGCTGGAATTTGTGAGCATATACATTATCATTTAGTTCCAAGATGGAAAGGTGATACAAATTTTATCACAACCATAAGCGAAACTAGAGTAGCTGGTGTTGATTTTGAAAAATTGTATAAGAAATTACAAAAAGCATTTAATAACTTAAATTTACCAAAAGCATTAATTACTGATAAACAAAAACAAAGTATTTATAAGATATAGTTTATTTTAATAGTTTACTTCTAGATGCTTTAAGCATCTAGAAAATTTATATATTAAGGGGGATTAATTTAAAACCTATTATTCCTTACACTCTCAACTATATCTTTAGACATAGTATCAAGTTCTTTTGTAATGCTGTTTGTATTGTTTGCAATATTAACATTTTCTTTTGTTAAAGCATCTACATCAGCTACAGAGTTATTTATCATAGATATTGCTTCAGTTTGTTCTCTAATGCTTTCACTCATCTCATTTATTGATTGAGTTAAAACATTTACATTAGCTTCTATCTCAGTTAAAGATTTACCTGTTTTTTCAGCAAGTTTTCTAACTTCATCAGCAACAACTGCAAATCCTCTTCCTGCTTCTCCAGCTCTTGCTGCTTCTATAGCAGCATTAAGTGCTAGAAGATTAGTTTGTTCTGATATATCTTTTATAATAGTTATAACATTTTTAATCTCTTCACTTTGAGCTATAACTTCTGTTGTTTTTTGATTAATTGAGTTCATTGAGCTAGACATCTCTTCAACTGCAGCTGCACTTTCTTCAAGTGAACTAGCTTGTTTTTTAGCTGAAGCTGTTATTTGATCTACTGCTTTAGATAATAGATCTGATTTTTGTTGTAAGCTCTCTGCTTGAGATAGATTTTGTTTAAGCATATTTGATATTTCAATGCCTAAAGTATTTATACCTTGAGCAATAACACCTTTATCTTCTATAGAAGTTGTAAAGTCTTTGTTTTGGAAAGATTTTAATAAATTTAGTATATTATGTCCATTATCTGCTATAAGTGAGACTAATGTTGTTTGTAACTCTTTAAATGCTTCTTTTAGATTATTAAGTGCTGGATTTGAAGAATTTGCTTCAAATGATACTAAGAAGTTACCTTCTTTTATCTCATCTACAAATGTATTAGCTTGTTTTATAAATACTTCTTCATCAGATAAATTCTTTTTAGTTTTTTCAATGTTTTCATTAATAGCTTTAGCCATAGCTCCAAATTCATCTTTTGTTTTTACATTTATTGTATTAGCATCTTTTGATTCATGATTTATAAATTTAAATACATTGTTTAGACCTGATTGGATTATAGAGATTGGTTTTAAAGCTCTTGTTATTATGAAAGTTAAGATAGATACTATAAGTATAATAAATATAGTTGAAGTTACACTTTGACTTTTAATTATATAACTTAGTGTGCTATCATAATCACTCATTGAGTTTGCTGAACAAATAAGCCAGTTAGCAGCTTCGTATTTTTCGCAAGCACCAACTTTATGATCTCCCATAAAGTCATATTCAAAAGGTTTGTTTCCAAATTCTTTAAATTTACTTGTAAATGTATTAAAAGCATCTACGGCATCTTTTGAATTCGACATTACAAATTCTTTATTTGGATGTGCTAATATTTGATTGGAATTTAAATCCATTATATTTACTAGGGATGTTTTTGTAGGTTTTAAACTATTTGCTGCATTAGACAATATTTCTGTATGTATATCTGTTCCTACAGCACCAACTACTTTTCCATCTACAACAATTGCTCTTGCAAGACTAACAACAATTTTGTTATTCTCTATATATATCTTTGAAACATATGCTCTAGAAGTATCACTAGATGCGCCTTTATACCAATCTGTATTTCTAGCATCATAATTTATCTGTTTACCATGTATTTCGAATTTTGTAGTTCCATCACCATTAAAAATTATACTATAAACCTCTCCAGTATCTGCAAAGCCAACATAAAATTCTTGAAAATCAAGTACAGGACCTATACTTTCTAATCTAGACCTAATAGCATCCTTATCATCTAAAAGATAAGGATTTGCTCCTAAATACTTGGCAAAATTATTTATAGCAAAAACGCGTGTTTTAATATATTGTTCAACATACATTTCTACTGATTTAGTTATAGTTTTTTTATTGCTCATAGATTCGCTTAAAACAACATTTTTAGTCGAATTATAGTTTATAAAAGAAAAAACTGTAAAAGAAACGGCTAACAAAAAAAGAATAATAAGCGAAACCTTGCTTGAAACTTTACTCAACATAAAAATACTCCTTATAAATTAATAATTTTTTAGTTAGTAATTTTAAATGATAAATTATATCACTCCCCCCCCCCGTTGTCAAGGGCGATGTTATAAAAATAAAATTATATTTTTATTCTACTGTAACGCTTTTTGCTAAATTTCTTGGCATATCAACATCATTTCCAAGTCTTATTGAAATTTGAAGAGCTAAAATTTGTAATATTATTAATAAAATTTAAAATTTTTTTTATTAACTTTTGTTTTTTAAATTTAGAAAATTTTTATTTAAAAATTTAAACCAGCTAAAATACTTAATAATCCTAAAATATAGGCAAAAAGTCTTTGTTATGTCTTTAGTATGTTACAATTATTAAATTTAACTTTTAATATATCTTTTAAGTATTATCATTGCACTCAAACTATCTAGTTTTCCATCTTTTTTCTTGTGGTTTATTACTGCAAAATCGCTAGCCTCTTTGCTTGAAAAACTCTCATCTATAAAAATTATCTCTCCACTAAAATTTATTAAATTTACAAAGTGTTTTATGCGTCTAGTCATCTCATCTTCACTACTTCCGCCAAGTGGGATACCAACAACAAGTTTTTTTGCTTTATAATCTTGTAGTAACTGACTTATTTCTTTTGAAGCTTGATTGCGATTTTTGCGTATAATTGCATTTAGCGGCAAAACTACTCCATTTTCATAAGATATGGCAACTCCTATTCTTTTTAAACCAACATCTATAGCCACTATCATTTTACACTCACGCTAAAGCCATTTATGCTGATTTTGCCAAGTAGTTCGTATTCGTAAATTTTGCTTCCAAATTTATTTAAGCACTCTGTTAAATTTGAATTATTTTTTATAAAATCCAACACTTCGTCTTTTTGTAAATTTTCTTTTAATTTACCGCCAAATTTCTCGCCAAGTTCGTCAAAATCATCTAAAAGTGTCGCATCTTTTTGTTTTAGTAGTAAATTTGTACCCTTGCTTTCATCTATCCTTTGAGGAAAAGCAAATATAGGAATTCCTAAATTTTTGGCTATTTTAGCACTTGAAAGTGAGCCGCTGTTTAAATCAGCTTGTGCTATAACAATTGCTTCACAAAGTCCTACAACTATGCGATTTCTTTGTAAAAAACGATGTTTAAATGGCGGCTCATCTGGTTCATACTCGCTTAAAACAAGTGAGCTTTCATACATTTGATTTATTAAATTCGAATTTGTTTTTGGATAAATTATATTTAAACCATTTGCAAAAACTGCTATGGTGTTTGGAAAAGCGGCTTTGTGTGCTGTTATATCACATCCAATAGCCCCACCACTTACTACGCAAATGCCATATTTTTTAAGATTTAAGCATAAATTTGATATCAAATTTTTAGTATAAAATGATATTTTTCTAGAGCCAACTACTGCAATTTTTGGCATTTGTAACAAATCAGTATTGCCTTTATAGTATAGCATTTTAGGCGGATTTTTTAGTCTTAAAAGATCTTGCGGGATTTTATCTAATATAGCCATAAATTTCCTTATATAGTCTATCTACATACACAATTTCTACATCTTTTAACATATTTATGTTTTTATTTATGGTTTTTAGCGTTATATCGTGTGGATGACCTATAGCTATGGCATAACCTCTTTTTTTTGCTATATTTATAGCATCTTTGAGTTGCGTTTTTATCTCTATTTCAGAGTGAATATTATCTAAAAAAACATCCCTAGATAGATATGGCATATTGTATTTTTTGGCTAAATCTTTAACTTTACTTTTTGCTATTGTTTTGCTATCAAGAAGTACAATATCTTGGGATTTTAAAATGCTCATAAGTTTATCTAAAGCTTGAATGTTTGATGTAAATTCGCTTCCGGTATGGTTATTTATAAATTTAAGCTTTGGAAAATCTTTTTTTATCTTTTTTATCCTTTTTAACATCAAGTCTTTGCTATCTGTTATATGCATAGTGTTTGGCTCTTCATTTTTATAATTAATCGCACTCATTGGTAGATGAATCATATAAAAACTAAATTTATTTGCAATTTGAGCTGTATTTGGAGTATTTGTTGATACTGGAAATATAGATGGAGTAATTTTTAATTTTATTTTTTTGATAAGCTCTGCTTGTGTAAAAGTTGAAACATCGTCTATTATAATTGCAAGAAGTGGTTTTTTGCCTCTTCTATCCAGCGTTTTTGCCGTTGTATCATAAATTGCTTTTTGTGATTTCTTTTCTAAATCTTCATCTTCGTATTTTTTTGGACTATCTATAATGCTAATTTGTTTTGATATATTTTTATCTATTGTGTTGTTTTCATCTTTTATTTGTGTGCTTTGATTTGCATCTAAAAGTTTAAAAAATTCACTTAAATTTTGCTCTGCTAACTCTTGTTCTTGGATTTTTTGAGATGGTATGTTTGTTTGGTATTTTGAATAATTAGTGTTTTGTTGAGTGTGTTTTTGTTTTACTAAAACTTCTTTTTTCTCATAAATAATTTGATCTGTTTTTGAATTAGTTTGATTGTTTGAAGTTAAAATTTGTTGAGTAGTTGTTAGATTTTTATCTTCAATATTTTTTTGTGAATTTATTGCTATACCATAAATGGTTGCAAAAAAAACCAATATTATAAAAATGCAAAAAATATACCATTTAAAAGCGTGCATTTTAACACGCTTTTTTGAAGATTTTTTTTTATTCAAAGTATTAGTTTTTAGATTGATCTATTAATTTACCGTTTTTTATCCAAGGCATCATAGATCTAAGTTTTTCACCTGTTTTATTTAAAAGAGAACTTTGAGATATCTTTCTTTCGGCGTTCATTCTTGTATAGCCTGCTTTTTTCTCTAAGATAAAATCTTTGGCAAATTTGCCATTTTGTATCTCTTTTAAAATTTCTTTCATAGCTTTTTTGCTCTCTTCGTTTATAACTCTTGGACCACTTACATAATCACCGTATTCAGCGGTATTTGATATAGAATATCTCATATCAGCCATTCCGCCTTGATATATCAAATCAACTATAAGTTTCATTTCATGCAAGCATTCAAAATATGCCATTTCTGGTTCGTATCCAGCTTCAACAAGAGTTTCAAAACCTGCATTTATAAGAGAACAAAGTCCTCCGCATAAAACAGCTTGTTCTCCAAAAAGATCAGTTTCTGTTTCGTCTTTAAAAGTTGTTTCTATTATCCCGCTTCTTCCACCACCTATAGCACAAGCATAGCTTAATGCTAGCTCTCTTGCTTTGCCAGATGCATTTTGTTCAACTGCTATAAGATCTGGAATTCCGCCACCTTTTAGAAATTCACTTCTTACGGTGTGCCCAGGTGCTTTAGGTGCTATCATTATACAATCAATTCCATCTGGTGCTTTTATTTGACCAAAATGAACATTAAATCCATGAGCAAATGCTATGGCACTTCCTTGTTTTAAATTTGGTTTTATCTCTTTTTCAAAAATTTCGCTTTGATGTTCATCTGGTGTTAGTATCATGATAATATCAGCTTCTTTTGTAGCCTCGCTAACGCTTAAAACTTTAAAACCTTTTGCTTCAGCTTTTGCCCAACTGTTTCCATCTTTTTTAAGTCCAACGATAACCTCTACGCCACTATCTCTAAGGTTTTCAGCGTGTGCATGACCTTGTGAGCCAAAGCCTATCATTGCAACTTTTTTGCTTCTTATAAGGGATAAATCACAATCTTTATCATAAAATACATTTACAGCCATATGAAATCCTTTTTTAAAAAATTAAAGTTTAATTATAGTTAAATCTAGTTAATAAACTACTGAATTTACTCTTCAAAAAATATATCACTTCTTAGTCTTATTAATGATAAAAAGCCTAGCGTTGCGCTTTGTTCTCTTATGTAGTTTCTATTGCCTTTTAGAAAAAATCTTTCTACCATCATATTTCCATCTTTTGAACCAGATCCTATAAATACAGTTCCAACCGGTTTTTCTTTACTTCCGCCATCTGGACCTGCTATACCGCTAATTGCTATGGCAAAATCAGCGCCACTTGCTACTAAAGTCCCTTTTATCATCTCTTCGACACACTGAGAACTAACAGCACCGTAAGTTTGAAGAGTTGTATCTCTAACTCCAAGCCAAGAGGATTTTATCTCATTTGCATAAGTTACCAAAGAGCCATCAAATGCAGATGATACACCACTATAAGATCCAAATTTAGCAGCAAGTAATCCACAAGAACAACTTTCTGCAAATGTTATTTTCAACCCTTTTTTTATAAGCGTATTTGCGATGTGTTTTATCGGATCTTTTTGGAGAATTATCTTTTGTGAAAAAAGGTTTTTAGCACTTTGCAAAAAGCCATCTATTTGACCAAATTTATTTTCTACTGCTTTAACTATAGTCCAGTTTGCAACCATTTGACTTAAATTTATATTTATATCATATGTTTTTGCTAATGGTTCAAGTAATATTTTAGCACTTTCACTATCTAAATCAAATATTGAAAAATAAGCAAAATTTCTTTCAAATTTACTCAAAAATGGAGGCAAATCTTGAGTTGGATTTGCATTTATTAAATTTACTTCTGCGTTATTTATCTTTAAAACAAAGCTTCCGTTTGAAAATTTACTAACTTTGCTTGGAACTAGCATCTCATCTTTTAACTCTAAAATATCACTTGTAAGGGTTGCAAGGACTTTGCTTGCGATATGGTAGTTATCGTCTGTTGTAAAAATGGTTAGTATATCATAAGCAAAAGTGTAATGTTCTATGTTAAAAGGTAGATTTTTGTCATTTTTATTTATATAATTTATGACGCCTTTTTCTCCAAAATAATCTTCGTATTTCTCATATATATATGTTAAAAACGAACTATTTAGTATGATATCTTCACCAATAATTAAAATTCCATGTTGCATAATTAACCTTTCGCTAAATTTCTAATTATCATTAAAATTTGATTTAGTTCAGTGTCGTTATAAATTATATTATCAAAGTAGTTTTTATGTTTTTCTAAAATGCTTTTTTTATTATCTATCATCAATACCGTTTTTATGCGAGTATTTGCGTTTTCGTCTGGATTTAATAGTAATTTTTCTATATCGTCTAAATTTAATTTTGGTAAATTTATATCTATGATTAATACATCATAAGAAATTTCTTTTATCAATTTTTTAAATGTATCTAAACTTGTAGCGACATCTATATTTTCAAAAAATTCTTGGAATTTATTTTTCATCAAATTATTATCAAGAATAGATTTTTTAACTATCAAAATATCTTTTTTATTTACATTAGTGCTTTTTGTATAATGAGTGGCAATATTTTGTCTTAACTGCATATTTGGTATGATTTTATGTTGCGGTATGAGTTTGTTTAATAATCTTGAAAGAGTGTTGATTTTTAATGGTTGAGATATTAAATCATCAAAGCCATTGCCATAAATGCTTTCATCATTTCTTTTTATGATATTATCTGTAATTGCTATGATTGGAGAGTGATTTATAGCATTTTCTTTTTCAAATTCTATGATACTTTTTATGCCATGTTCATCTATTTGCATAGTAGGATCTAGTTGTATAAAAATTACTTCATAAGATAGTTGAGTATATTCAGAAATAAGTTCTTTTATGGATGTAACTATGGTAGTTTGTATATACAAATAAGATAACATATATTTTATAAGTTTTTGCATAGTAACATCAGTTGTCAAAACTAAAGCTTTTGCGTTAAATTTATCATCTATTTTTTCTATTTTATTGCTTATAATGTAGTTTGGATTTGATTTTTTAACGGACATTATGTTTTGTAATGTTTTATCTATATAAGTTAATTTTATAGGTTCATCTATGTAGAAAATATTTTGATTCATATCTTCTTCTTTTATAGAGTTTAAAATATAGTAATTTGCACTAATGATTATAGGTTTATTAAATTTTATTTTTAATTCCATATAATCATCAAAACGAATAAAGATAATATCAAAATCAAAATATTGTGGCTTGAGTTTTTCTACATTAGAGAAAAACTCGCAATCAACTCCAAGACTGCGTAAATAAATTTCTAAAATTTTATTAAATTCTTCACTTTTTGATTCTATAACTGCTATTTTTAAGCTATATTGATTTAACGGTACATTTATATTGGTATCTTTTAAATTTATGATAAAATCAAATGTATTTCCAGTTTTTGAGTTATTTTTAAATATAAGCTCCCCGCCTAGTAAATTGGCTAATTTTTTAGATATACCAAGTCCTAAATTTAAATATTTTTTTTCATATTCCTCTTTGTTTATTGAGGTTTCTATAAAAATTTGATCAATTTTTTCTATATTTATATTTTCTCCATTGTCTTCAACGCTAAATTTTATTTTAACTTCGTTTTTAACATTATAATCCATTTTTATTACGCGTAAGATTACTTTCCCGCCATCGTGTGTAAATTTAATGGCATTATCTAGTAGGTTTATCAAAATTTCTTTTATTTTTACTAAATCGCCATTTATGTAGCTTGAAAGTTTTGGGTCTATGAAAACATAAAATTCGATATTTTTATCTGAGGCTAAAAGCACAAAAATTTGTGCAGTGTTTTCAAATTCTTTTATTGGTAGAAAATCTATATTTTGAAGTAAAACTTGATTGTTTTCTATATTTTTGGTCTCTTTTATATTTTTTGCTATTTGAAAAATATTTTTTGCATTTTCTTTTATGTTTTTGGTTATGACATTTTTATATCTTTTTTCCATCAAATCAATATAGCTAATTATGCCTTGTAATGGAGCTTGTATCTCATGAGCGATATTTACTAGAAGATCTGTTTTTATTTGATTTGCTTTTTTAAGAGAGCTTATAGAGTAAGCCATATTTTTTATGGATTTATCTATGTTTAAAAACGCATCTTGTATGTTTTTCTTAGAATTAAATTTAAAATGTATTTTTTCATCCAAGTAGCCTTTTTGTTTTAGTGTATCAAGCGTATATCTGAAATATTTTACAATTTGATTTCGTCTGTTAAGATTGATTATCAGTTCTATAAAAAATACACCGCATAGCATGAGTATAAGAATATAAATTTTAATGTCATTTTTAAGAAATTCTTCGTATTGTTGAAATTTTGTTGATATATTTTGATAAGCTATGTCGTTATATTGATATAATATAGATAATTTATCGTCAGTTTTTTCAGTCCATTTTCTATATGGCGTGTTAAATATTCCATTTTGAGATTCAAATAATATATTTAGTTTTAATTCAGAACATATTTGAAACAAATCATTTAGTTCATCATTTGGATCTATATTTAGCATTTGTGCTTTTGAATTAGTTGACATTAGTATAAATGGATTTACATTTGTATTTGCATAAGCTATTTCTAGCCAAAATTGTTTTTGATTTTTTGATATTGGTGTGTTTGTAATCAAAATGCTATTTATATAGTCTCTTTGCAGGTTTGTCGTGGTAATAATATCTTGAGAAAATATAATGTAATTTATAAATAAATTTATATCTAGTGGAGCATTATAGTTTAAAAGAGTTGTAAGCTTTTCTAAAATTACTTTGTTTAAATATCTGTATATTTCTAGATAAGGTGCGTATAAATGCTCAAAATTATCTAGTTTTGGATTTTGTCTTATTTTGCTCGTTTTTGTTAAAAATATATTTATATTTTCGCTTAAATTTTCTCCATAAGCGTATTGTATAAACCTATTTGTTTTTTGTATTTGATTTGTAAAAATTTCTACATTAAAGCTATTTGTTTTATCTAGGGTTAAGACGCCAATTTGAGCTTCTTTTTCTATGGCTGTTTTTAATTGTTTTAATATAGAGTACTCTTTTAGAGTTGTTTTCATTTCATTGTTTTGTTCAAGTTTTTCATATGTATTGTATATGAAATATAAAAAAATAATTATTAAAGCAAGTAATGGTATGCTAGTTACAATTTTAAATGTATTTTTCATGCTAAATAAATTTATCCTTTAAATTTATATTAAAGCATATTCTACCAAAAATTATCAAAAACTCTTTTTAATTTATCAGGTAAATATTTACCTGATAAATGTATTTTTATGAATTATAAACATCCTTGCTTAATGTTTTTAGTACTTTGTCTGTTGCTATACTAGCAGTCATTCCGCCAGATACATTTGTGGCTGTTCTTGCCATATCAATGATTGGATCAATTGCTAAAATAGTTGCAAGAAGTGCGAAATTGTTTTCTAAACCAAGACCTGTTATAACAACAGATAGTGCCATTATGGCAATTCCTGGAATTCCTGCTATACCAAATGAAGCTATTACGCTTAATATAACTATCATGGCAATGTATTCAAAAGTTATACTTACTCCAAGTGCGTTTAGCAAAAACACAGCAGCACTTCCAGTATAAAAACCAGCACATCCATTCATTCCAATCGTTGTTGAGATACTTGCTACAAAAGATGCATTGCTTGAACTTACGCCAAATTTATTCGTAAGTGTTGATATGGTCATTGGAAGTGTTCCAGATGAACTTCTTGATGTGAAAGCCATTATTAGCGTTGGTAAGGCTTTTTGAAAATATTTTATAGGGTTTAAGCCATTTATTAAAAGAACAATAGCGTGCATACTAAGTGTTAAAATAGCTGCTACATAGCATAAAACAATATAATCAAGTGCAGAAATAATCGCATCAAACCCATTTTCTAAAAATGTATTTGCTATCATTACAACAACTACATAAGGTAAAAACGATATGACTTTTTTGGTTATTTGCATAATGATTTTATAAATAAAATCTATCAAATTTCTAAGTATTTCGAAATTTTTTATATCTTCATTTTTTGCTATCATATTTGCACCAAATGCGATAAACAAAGAAAATATAACCACGCCAAGAACATTTGTATTTGCCATAGCTGAAATTATATTGTTTGGTATAAAGTCCAGTATAACTTCATTTATAGGCTTAACTTCTTTTATAATTTTTGTAGTAGTTTGATTTATAGTTCCAGAGCCTACTTGCATAACAATAGCCAAAGTTATTCCTATGAGCGAAGCAATGGCTGTTGTTATCATTAGATAAGAAAAAGATATACCAAAAATATTTTTAAATTTTACATTTTGATCTAAATTTATAATAACTCTTATAATGCCAAAAAATATTATAGGAATGATTAAGAGCTTTAAAAAGCTTATAAACATAACTATTATAAATTTAAACCACACATAAATTTCATAAAGAGGTCTTAGATTAGTGGAATCTTTTAATGATAATATATTTTGATGTGGAAAATTTGCTAAATATAAGCATAAATATCCAAGTAAAATGCCAAAAATTAAAGATAGAGCCATAATCTTACCGTTACTTACCCCTACATTTTTCAACACTTTTAACAGATAAAATATCAATGCTAAAGCAAAAAGCCCAAGTAGTGTGTAAATGCTAGATATGTTAAAAAAATTAACAAAAAAACTATACATAAAAGTCCTTTTAAATTTGAAATTTAAAATATATAATAATAATATATTAAATATTTTAAAAAAGTTATTATACAATATTTTTGATATTATAGCAATACTTTTAAATATATTAATATTATATATTTTTAATTTTATTAGCTACTTTAATATTTGTAAGGGATTTTATATCTTCAAAATTAGCTTCATATATTTTATCAAATGAGCCATAATAGTTTAAAAGTTTTTTGATACTTCCATCGCTTATTCCAAGATTTTTCATCTTTGAACTATTTAAATCCATTTTTCTTTTTGTTTTTTGATGAAATGAAATGGCAAACCTATGAGCCTCATCGCGTAGTTTTTGAATGAATTGCAAAATTTTATTATTTGTTTCAAATTTAAAAACTCCGTTTTTTGTGTAAATTTTGTCTTTTGCATTTCCTTTTGCGCGGTAAGCTTTAGCGTCTATTTTTTCTTTTGAAATGGCAATCACATCTACATTTGCACCGCTACTTTGGATTATCAAACTAGCTAAATCAAGCAAGGCTTGTCCGCCATCTATTATCCATAGATCTGGCGGGTTTAGTTTGTCAAATCTTTTAGCTCTTAGTGTTAAAAACTCATTCATTTGATCATAATCATTTTTGCTTTGCAAATGTGCGTGTCGATAAGCGTCTTTTAGAAAATGATCTAATTCAAAACTTACCATTGAACCAACATTTGCAACACCTTGCATATGTGAGTTATCAAAAATTTCTATCCTAAAAGGAGTATTGTTTAAATCAAAAGTTTGTTTTATGTCGTTTAAAAGCTTATAATTACTATTTTTCAAATGTTTTTGAATTTGTAAATCGCAGTTTTTATACGCAATGTCACAAATTTTTCTTTTTTCACCTATTTTTGGAGTTTGGATCTTAAATTTAACCATATGTCTTTTGCTTAAAATTTCAGATACTAACTCTTTATCTTCAAAATTCTCATATGTGTAAATTTTAGTAGAGTTTATAGGGCTTTCTTTAGGATAAGCTTCTATTATAATTTGTTTATAAAGCTCATTTATCTCATTAATACTTGCATTTTCAACCATTGAAATAATATGTCTTGAGTTGCTTATTTTGCCATTTCTTATATTAAATATTACAGAGCAAACTATATTTTTATCAGCTTTTATGGCAATTACATCGAAGTCTTCTAATTTAGCCAAATCAACTTCTACTTTTATTTGCATATCTTTTATAGTTTCGATTTGATCGCGCATTATAGCTGCTTCTTCGTAGTTTTCGTTATTTGCATAATTTATCATTAAATTTTGTAAAAACGGCACAAGAGACGCTGTATTTTGCATATCTTTTATAGCATCATCTACTATTTTGGAGTATTGTTCTTGCGAAATTTTATTTTCACAAGGTGCATGGCAACGCTTTATTTGATAAAAAAGACAAGCTTTTTTACCTTTTATGCACGATTTTTTTTGAACAAGTGGAAATTTAAGATATAAAGCATTTAAAATTTCTTTGCTACCTTTAAAATATGGACCAAAATATTTTATATTTTTACCTTTTATAACTTTTCTTGTTATTTCAAAACGCGGAAAATCCAAGCTTAAATCTATGTAAATATAAGGATATGTTTTATCATCTCTTAGTAAAATGTTGTATTTTGGCTTAAGTTGTTTTATAAACGAGTTTTCTAATATCAGTGCGTCGCTTTCAGAATCTGTTATGATGTATTCTAAATGCACACTTTGGCTTATCATGCGGGCTATACGCGTGCTAAGGCGTGGATTTGGCGATAGAATAGGGCTAAAACTAAAATAACTTCTTACTCTATTTTTTAAATTTTTTGCTTTACCCACATAAAGAAGTTTCCCATCTTTATCAAAATACTCATAAACACCCGGATTTTTAGGAAGGGATAAGATATCATCGATTAGCATTTTTTAGCTCTTCTTTAATGTTTTCATAAATTTTGTGTAGTTCTTGTGATGTGGCTAAATTTTCAAATTCACCACAAGATAAATGTGAGTAATCTTTTTTTATTTTTATGATTTTTTCTTCTTTTTTTGGTTTTTTTATGATGATTTCTATATTTTTAATATTTACTAAAGTGCTGTTTTTGTTTATTTCGCAGTATTTTTTTAATAAGTTTTTTATTTGATTTATACTACTATCACTATTTAATTCTTGCTTAAATGCAGGATGTAAAACAACTATATACATAATTTCATCTTTGCAAAATGTGTTGTTTATAATGCTATTTTTGGATTTTCCAAGAAGAGATATAAACTCTTTTGCTTCTTTGAATTTTTTTAATTTGTTGTAAGAAGGAGTGTTTGACATATGAGTAATAATTTCTTTAACGCTTTTCATAAGGTTATTTTATCATTTTTTTTATTAATTTTATTTGCAGCTTGCGGTTATAAAGCACCACCTTTTTATTCTGCAGATTCTGACAGTGATGTAAATAAAACTAATGAAAACTTTATATCAAATCACGATACGATAACAAAATAAAATATAAAGATAAATAAGTTTAAATTTGATACAATTGTGCTTGATTAAATTTAGATTAAACAAATAGGAATTTTTATGAAAACAGCAGATATTATAGTCTTAGACTTTGGTTCGCAATATACTCAGCTCATTGCCAGAAGATTGCGTGAAAATGGTGTATATGCAGAACTTTTGCCATTTAATGCAAGTATTAGTGATATAAAAGCAAAGTCACCAAAAGGTATTATTTTAAGCGGAGGACCGGCTAGTGTTTATGCTAGTGATGCTTATTTTTGTGATGATGAGGTATTTTCTTTGGGTTTGCCAATTTTAGGAATTTGTTATGGAATGCAACTTATCGCTCATAAATTTGGTGCAAGTGTGGTTGCTGCGTCACATAAAGAGTATGGTAAGGCAAATTTAAAATTTAAACAAGATCATGATTTATTTAAGCAAACAGATGATGGGCAAATAGTATGGATGAGTCATTCTGATAAGGTTGAAAATTTACCAGATGGATTTGAAACTATAGCGACTAGCGATAATTCTCCATTTTGTGCATTTGGAAATGAAAAAGAGAGAATTTATGCTCTGCAATTTCACCCAGAAGTAGCACATTCGCAGTTTGGTGATAAAATTTTAAAGAATTTTGCAAAATACATTTGTGGATGCGAAAGCACTTGGAATATGGGAAGTTTTGCTAAAACTCAGTGTGAAGCAATAAAAGCAAAAATTGGAAATGATAAAGTTTTATGTGCTGTTAGTGGTGGAGTTGATAGTTCCGTAGTTGCTGCACTTCTTGCTCATGCTGTGCCTCAAAATTTGATTGTTGTTTTTGTTGATAATGGACTTTTAAGAACAGATGAAGCAAAGCAAGTAGAGGCCACATTTAAACTAAAATTGGGCGTTGATCTTATAAGTATAGACGCAAGTAAGTTGTTTTTAGAAAGATTAGAAGGTGTGAGCGATCCAGAGCAAAAAAGAAAGATAATAGGTAATACTTTTATAGAAGTTTTTGATAAAGAAGCAAAAAAACATGAAAATGTAAAATATCTCGCTCAAGGCACGCTTTATACGGATATCATTGAAAGTAGTGTAGTTGGATCTAGTAAAACTATAAAATCTCATCATAATGTTGGCGGTCTTCCAAAGGATATGAACTTTGAGTTAATTGAGCCATTAAGAGAGATTTTTAAAGATGAAGTTAGAAAACTTGGAATAGAGCTTGGCTTAAGCCCAGATTTAGTTTATCGCCATCCTTTCCCAGGTCCTGGTCTTGCAATACGCATAATGGGTGATGTTACAAAAGATAGGTTGGAGCTTCTAAGAAAAGCAGATGTAATCTTGCGAGATGAACTTAAATCAAGTGGTTGGTATAATAAAACTTGGCAAGCATTTTGTGTGCTTTTAAATGTAAATTCAGTTGGAGTTATGGGCGATAATAGAACTTATGAAAATGCAGTTTGCATTAGAGTTGTTGATGCAAGTGATGGTATGACTGCAAGTTTTTCAAGGCTACCTTATGATTTATTAGAAAATATAAGTCGTAGAATTATAAATGAAGTTGATGGAATTAACCGCGTAGTATATGATATTTCAAGCAAACCACCTGCAACAATTGAGTGGGAGTAGTAAAATAGACTTTAGGGCCTTATAAGAGAGTGTTGTGTTTGCTATAAAAATTAAAAAAAGAATGATTTGATTGATTATTGAGTAAATTTTGATTGATATTTTTAAATAATTGTATTTTTTAGAATTAAAGCTAAGAAGCAAAAGATTAGAGAATTAGTTAAAAATTCATAAAATTTACTCTTTTTTGGTTTGATGTATATTAATAAATACTACTTTGCAATATCTAATAAATGTATATAGCAAAAATTTTTAATAATAAATTATAACGTTAAATAAGATTATTTTAAACTTGCAAAGATTCTAAAATGATTTTTATTTTGATATAATTTCCATATAGAAATTATATTTAGGGGTTAACATATGGATTTAAAAAAATCTCTTATAGATTTGCAATGTGAAATGGTTGCTGAAAGAAATTTAGTAAATCCTAGACAAATTACTTGGTTGCAATATGATATTTTATATCAATTAAAAAACAATGGTAAAATTTTACCATCAAATTTAAGTATTTTACTTGGAATATCGCGAACTAAAATTTCAAAAGCATTAAAAGGATTGAAAGTTAAAGGATATATACAACAACTTCCAAATAAATTTGATGGAAGAGAATTATATACTTATATTACTAAAGAGGGTAAAAGTTTACTAGATGATATTTCGGCTAAACATACTGCACTTCATCAAACAGCATTAAAAATTTTTTCTAAAGAAGAGCAAGAAGCGTTTGCTTATTTATCAAATAAACTATCAGGCAAATTGCGTATGGCTAGGATAAAAACAGATGAATAATTTTATAGTTATAAAAAATGCAGCCACAAATAATCTCAAGCATATTTCAGTAAAAGTCCCAAAATATAAAATAATTGCAGTTACAGGTATTTCTGGATCTGGAAAATCGTCTTTTGTATTTGATACGATTGCAAGTGAATCACAAAGATTATTAAACGAAACTTATTCCACTTATATTCAAAATTTATTGCCTAAATATAAAAAACCTATAGTTGATTCAATTTCTAATCTTCCTGTCTCTTTGGTTATTAATCAAAAAAGATTGCAAGGTAATTCAAGGTCAACAGTAGGGACAGTTACGGGAATTTATTCTGATTTGAGACTTTTGTATTCAAGGATTGCTAAGCCTTTTATCGGTTATTCTATGAAGTATTCATTTAATAATTCTAAAGGGATGTGCAAAAACTGTCAAGGATTAGGAATTGTAAAGTCTATAGATGTCAAAAAGTTAATTGACTTTAATAAGTCATTAAATGATAGTGCAATAGAGTTTCCAACATTTCAAAATGGTGGTTGGAGATTAACAAGATACACGGAATCTGGTTTTTTTGATAGTGATAAGAAAATAATAGATTATACGAAAAATGAACTGGATTTACTTTTATATTCACCTGAAATCAAACCTAAAAATCCAACTAAGAATTGGCATAAAACGGCAAAATATCTTGGAGTAATTCCAAGAATTATGAATGCCTTTGTCAATGTAGAAAACACAAAATACAAAAAAGATTTAGAACGAGTTTTAACAACATTAGTATGTCCAAAATGTCACGGGGCTAGGTTAAGTGAAGAAGTTTTGAGTGCAAAAATACGAGATAAATCTATAGCGGATTGCTCGGATATGATGGTTAATGACTTATATCATTTTTTGGATAGTATTGATGATGAAAGTGCATCCATTATCATTCATGAATTAAAAACAAAATTGAGAAGTTTGTCTATTGTGGGATTAGATTATTTAAAATTAAATCAACCAACAAGCACTTTATCTGGTGGCGAATCTTAAAGAATTAAGATGGTTAAGTATTTAAATAGTTCTTTATCGGATGTGCTTTATATATTTGATGAACCAAGCGTAGGTCTTCATCCTCAAGATATTAAAGGTATTGCTAATATTTTTAAAGAAATAAAAAATAAGGGCAATACAGTTTTGTTTATTGATCATGATTTAGATATGATTAAGGTATGTGATGAAGTAATTAACTTTGGTGAAGGAGCAGGAATTCATGGAGGTAAAGTAACTTTTCAAGGTCCATTTGAAAATTTGTTAAGGTCAAATACGGTTACAGCTAAAGCATTTTTAAAAAAACATACTATAGTCCAAGAAAAGAAACAATTCTTAAAATATTATGAACTTGTCAATGTATCAAAGCATAATTTAAAAAATATCTCTGTAAAAATTCCTAAAAATGCCATCACATTAGTAACAGGGGTTGCAGGATCTGGAAAAAGCACATTAATAAGGGAAGTTTTTGTAAATAGCTATCCGAAGTCAACAATTTTAGATCAAAGTATGCCACAAGCTTCTAGTCGCTCCAATATTGCTACTTATTTAAAAATTTATGATGAAATTAAAAAAGTTTTTAGTAAAGAAAATCATGTTGATATATCACTTTTTTCTATGACTGGCAAAGGAGCTTGTCCTATATGTAAAGGAAAAGGTGTTGTAAAGCTTGACTTAGCTTATCTTGGAGATTTTGAAGAAATTTGCGAAAAATGCCAAGGAAAAAGATTTAATGATAAAGCGCTCTCATACATATATAGAGGTAAAAATATAAGCGAAATATTTGATCTAACTGCCCAAGAAGCAAAGGAGATGTTTTTTGATAATAAATTAATAAGACACACATTAGAATCTATTATTGAAGCCAATTTATACTATATAAAACTTGGACAAAACCTTGACTCATATTCTGGAGGGGAACTGCAAAGATTAAAGATAGCGCAAATGTTATTAAATCATACATCAGAAATTATTATCTTAGACGAACCTACAACGGGGTTACATGAATCTGACATTGACAATTTATTGATGCTTATTCGTGAATTAGTAAGAAAAGGAAATACTGTAATAATTATAGAGCATAATTTGTCTGTTATTGCTCAAGCAGACTGGATTATCGATCTTGGTCCAAAAGGAGGAAAGATGGGAGGAAATTTATTATTTCAAGGATATCCAATTGATTTTATCAAATGCCAAGATTCTTTTACTGCAAGACATTTAAGAAGATTTTTAAAAAAACAATAAAACTTGTATAAACTTGAAAATATTATTTAAGACTTAAAAAACAACATTTCATATCAAATTTTTTAAAAAATTTAATAAAGAATATGTTAAGTTTGGATATATTTAATTGACGATATTTAATAAACTTGATAAAATAACGCTTTTATTTTATAAAAGGTGGTCTTATTGGATTATTTAATTTTTATTTTGGTTTTTTGTGTTTTTGTTTTAAGGTTATATTTTTTAAAAATTTCTAAGAAAAATGAGAAAAATATTTTAAAAAATGGCGGAAAAGAGTATGGCGTAAATAATACAAAAGCTATAACTATAGTTCATGTTATGTTTTATCTTTTTTGTTTATTTGAAGCTATTGTAAGAGGGGTGAAATTTGATATGGTTAGTTGTATTGGTTTAGGATTGCTAATGTTTGCATTTTTTATGTTGTATTATATAGTAAATTATTTATTAAAAGGTATTTGGACAGTTAAGCTGATGATAGCTAAAAATCACAAATACAACCCACATTTTCTTTTTAGGACAATAAAACATCCAAACTATTATCTAAATATTTTTCCAGAACTCGTAGGACTTTCAATGCTTTGTCATGCTAGTGTGTCGTTTATTATTTTAGCTCCAATTTATCTTATAATTATGTATATAAGGATAAAAGAAGAAGATAATTTGATAAAAAATGTAATCATACCAAATGGTATAAAAGAATTTTGATTTTATTATAAAATTTATAAATAAAGTAGCAAAATGATATATCTAGTTTCTCATACAAAATTTGATGATAAAAGTGTTAAACATTTGCAAGTTTGTGAGATTAAATTTCATAAATTTAACATTGATTTAAGTAAATTTGATGCTTTAGTTATAACATCAAAAAATAGTATCAAATCTTTGAAATTTAACTCTATAAATTTAGCAAATTTAGAAGTTTTTAGCATAGGTGAGGGCAGTACAAAAGAGGCATTAAATTTTGGATTTAGTGAAATTTACACAGCTAAAAACTCACATGGTGATGAATTTGCAAATGAGATAGCACCGCTTTTAAAAGATAAAAAACCACTATTTTTAAGAGCAAAAGAAGTTGTATCTGATGTTTTTGTAATTTTAAAAAATGGCGGTGTAAATTTAACAGAAATAATAGCCTATGAAAATGTTTTTTTAAATTTAGCAAATGATTTAAAGCCGCCTAAAAACAGCATTATTATTTTTACATCCCCATCTAATGTTAATGGTTTTTTAAGAAATTTTGAACTAGATGCTAGTTATAAAATCATAGCAATAGGCAAAAAAACAGCAATAAGTTTGAAAAATTTTTCAAATATCATTGTTAGTAAAACTCAAAGCATAGAAGATTGTATAGAAATTGCAAAAAATTTAGCGTAAATTCTAAATTTATATACACATTGGCTGTAAATTTAAGTATTGTTTTGTTATAATTTAATCGCCTGAACGAAGCGTCAGTATTTTTGAGGGTCCAACACATAAGTATGGCGATGATGTACTTAGTTCGTGTGATGTGGTTTTGTTTGAGCTTTTTTTTGAAAGCGAGAGATTGCAACCTGTAGAACTAGTCTAGTTGCAAGTTTGGCTTTTTAGGGCCGACCATTTACAACAACGCTCGTTTGGGTATTTTATTTTGGAGACAATATTTGAAAATTTTGATAATTGGAAGCGGTGGCAGAGAATATGCCATTGCTATAAAACTTCTTGAAAATAAAGATAATTCGCTTTTCTTTGCACCTGGAAATGGTGCTACAAATAACTTAGGAGTAAATTTAGATATAACAGATTTTGAAAAGTTGGCTGATTTTTGTGAGCAAAACAAGATAGATTTAACAATCGTTGGTCCAGAAGATCCTCTTACAAATGGTATTGTGGATGTATTTAAAAAAAGAAATTTAGTTATATTTGGCCCAAGTAAAAATGCTGCAAAGCTTGAAGGTAGCAAAGTTTATATGAAAAATTTCCTTAAGAAATATAATATTAAAACAGCTAGATTTCTAAGCTCAAACGATAAAGATGAAATTTGTAAATTTATTGATACTTTAGGTGATAAAGTTGTTGTAAAAGCTGATGGGCTTTGTGCTGGCAAAGGCGTTATCATAGCAAATTCTCACAATGAGGCAAAAAAAGAAGCTCTTGATATGCTTAGTGGAAAAAGTTTTGGTGAAGCTGGAAAAAATGTGGTTATAGAAGAATTTTTGGATGGATATGAGCTTAGTTTTTTTGCGATTTGTGATGGTAAAAACTTTGTAAGTTTGCCTTTTGCACAAGATCATAAAAAACTTAATGATGGAGATATGGGACCAAATACAGGTGGAATGGGGGCTTATGCACCAAGTCCACTAGCTAATGATAATCTTTTAAAAAGAGTTGAAAATGAGATACTAAGAGTTACGCTTGATGGTATGATACAAGAAAATGCACCATTTTGTGGTGTTTTGTTTGTAGGTCTTATGATTGTTAATAATGAACCATATGTGCTTGAATACAATGTTCGTTTTGGTGATCCAGAATGTGAAGTTTTGATGCCGCTAATAAAAGGCGATTTGGCTGGTATTTTAAAAGATGCTAGTTTAGGTAAATTAACTAAGATAGAGCTGTATAATAAATTTAGCGTTGGCGTTGTGATGGCTAGTGAAAATTATCCTTTTAGTTCTTCGCCAAAACAAGAGATTAATGTAGAAAATATACCAAATGACACACATATTTGTTATGCTGGAGTTAGCTTAGAAGATAAAAAACTATATGCAAATGGTGGTAGAGTTTTGGTTTGTGTTGGCAGTGGAGATAACATAAAAGAAGCACAGGAAAAAGCTTATATGCTTTGCCAAAATGTTAAATTTAAAGGTGCAAAATTTAGAAAAGATATCGCATATCAGGCATTAAAATGAGTGATAATGTATTAAAAAAACTAAATACAGAGGGCATTGATATAGCACCAATGAACAAAAGATTTTTATCTTATGCCATTGATGAGGTTTTACTTAGTTTGCTTTTTGTGATAATTTATTGGGATTTTTTTACTACCAATAATGATTTTGAACAAACATTGCAAATGGTTTCATCCATGAGTCTTCAACTTGTGCTTTTAAAAGTTGTTTATCAGTCGTTTTTTATATGGTATTATGGTGCAACTATAGGTAAAATAATTTGTAAAATAGTATGCATTGATGTTGTTATGCTTTCAAAACCAAAATTAAGCACAGCTATTTTAAGAGCGATTTTTAGAATAGTTAGTGAGAGTTTTTTATACTTAGGGTTTGTTTGGGCTTTAGGAAATCAGCTAAGACAAACTTGGCATGATAAAATCGCAAAAACAGTGGTGATAAATGCGTATTAAAAAGATTATTTTTTTTCTTTGCGTGCTTTCTACGATTTCGTATTGTAAAATTGAAAATATGGAACTTTTAGCAGATGAAGTAACCAAAGAAGGAAATACAACTATAGCAAATGGTAATGTTTTGGTTTTCTCGCAAAGCTATCTTGCTACTGCTGATAAAGCTATGTATCACGATGATGATAATTCTAGTATAGAGCTTTTTGGTAATGTAAATTTTATGACAAAAGATGGTTATATTAGCAGGTCATCTTACACAAAACTTTATTTAGAAAATAATAACATAACTTCGGATGCTTCTTTTATGATGAATAAGCAAAATGAAGTTTGGATACAAAGCGATAATGCTTGTGATGATAAAGAGTATTATAATACAAGTGGTTCTGTGGTATCAAGTTGTAATGTTAATGATCCTGATTGGTCTATTAAATTTACAAGCGGTATGATGAACAAAGAAAGCAAGTATTTACATCTTTTTAACCCTAGATTTTATATAGGAAGTGTTCCTGTTTTTTATCTTCCATATTTTGGATTTCCAACAGATAAAACTAGAAGAACTGGACTTTTGATTCCAAGTGTTGGATATAAGCAAAAGGAAGGATTGTTTTATAGGCAACCGATATATTTCGCACCACAAGATAGATGGGATTTAGAGTTAGATCCTCAGATTAGAACAAATAGAGGAACTGGAATTTATGGAACATTTAGATTTGTTGATTCTATGGATTCAAGAGGAAGTATTACAACTGGTATTTTTAAAGAAAAGAAATCTTATCAAGAAGAGCAAAATCTAAAAAACGATTCTCATAAAGGTTTTGAGTTAAAGTATGAAAGGGATAAATTAGTAAAATATTTGCTAGATGATAGCTATAAAGAAGGGCTTTGGATAGATTATATATCTTTAAGAGATGTTGAGTATCTAAAGCTTCAAAATACAGGATCTGATAATGACTATGATGATTCTTTGGTAACTTCTAGGTTAAATTATTTTCTTTCTAAAGACAATCATTATGTGGGTCTTTATGGTAGATATTATGTGGATCTTTTTGAGCTTGCGTCAAAAGGAAATAATGACAAAACAGTTCAAGAACTTCCTACCATACAATATCATAAATTTGTAGATTCGCTTTTTATGCCAAAACTTCTTTATTCTACTGATTTGCTATATCATAGATATGATAGGGATATAGGAACAACTGCAAATCAAGTTGAGTTTAATCTGCCAGTAACTTGGAGCACAGATTTAATGGATGAGTATTTGAAATTTGTAGTTAAAGAAAATTTATACACCACAAAGGTTAATTACTCAAAAAACAAAGCTATCATAGATAATCAAATTCAAGATGTAAAAGATAATGATTATATAAACACATACACTCAATTTGCTTTATCCACAGAGCTTTCTAAGGCTTATAGTAACTTTTTTCATACTATAAATTTTGCAGTTGATTATGTAATTCCAGGGTATGAAAAAAATGGTATAGATAAAAAAATATATAATGGATATGGTGATTTATCAAATATTAATCTGTTTGATAGATATTTAGAAGATAATTTTGTAACTAGTGTGGATGAAAAGTATTTAGATGAAACTTCATCTGCTAGTATGGTTCAGTATTTTTATAACAAAGATGGTAGAAAAGTACTAAGACATAGCGTTGAGAGTGGTTATAATATAGATAAAGATAAATATCTAAATTTAAAGCATCGTATATCTATTTTCCCTTATTCAAATTTATCTCTTCATAATAAATTTGAATATGATTTTAGTGAAGATATATTTGAAAAAATACAAAGTATGATTAATTATTCACACTCTATCATATCGCTTAGACTTTGGCATAATTATGAAAATAAAGGAAAGAGTAAAAATACTCAAAAATATGATAAAGAAGAGTATTTTGGTGCAACTGGTTTAGTTAATATAAATAGGTATTATTCTGTTTTTGGTAGCTTTGGATATGATTTTGAAAATAACTATACAAAAACATGGAGTACAGGGATAAATTATAGAAGAAAATGTTGGGGATATACTATTAAATTTAAAGAAGATTTAGAGCCTGAATTTACAAGTGCAGGCCCAGGAATGGAGAAGAAAAAAGCTGTGTATTTGTATTTTAATTTTTATCCAATCGGTAGCGTTGGCTATGATTATTCCACAACGCAATATAGTGGTAATCAATGATTGCTCTAGAAGAGTTGCAATTTGAAAATCAAATTGAAGCGGCACAAAAAATCATAGAAATTTTACCAAATGATTTGGTAAACGATGATTATCTTATGGTGTGTTCATCCTTGGATTCTGTTATAGTTGCAGATATTGTCGCAAAAGAGCTTAAATTAAGTTATGAGATTATGTTTTGTGAATCCATTTATGCACCACATAATGGCGAATGTGTGATAGGTATGGTAAGCGAAACACAAGAGATAGTTCTGCATGAAAATTTAATAAAATCTTTTGGCATAACGCTTGGTTATGTTTTTGGGGAGGCGCATAGGAAATACGAAGAAAAAATTTTAAAAAATGTTTATAAATTTAGAAAAGGAAATTTATTAGGTGAATTAGCAAATAAAAACATTTTGCTTATTGACGAAGGTTGTGAAACTGGACTTACTGCTGAAATTTGTGTAAAAACTCTGTTAAATGAAGGGGTAAAATCTATAACTTATCTCACACCTCTTATTTCAACTGATATCGCCGATGAGCTAAATGTTTTAGTGGATAAGGTTTATGCCGTTCATAAAATTGCTAATTTTGTTAGTGTGGATTTTTATTATAGAAATAAAATTATTTCAAGTCCAGAAATTATAGTTTCTATACTAGAAGAAAGTCCATATTATTTGCCGCTTCAAAAAGGAGATAAGAGTGCAAGTTAAAATAGAAGTAAATAATCAAAATGAAATTTTTGATGTAGATAAAGTTGCAAAACAAGCAGCTGGTGCTGTTTTAATGAGAGTAAAAAACACAGTTATATTAGCTACTGTTGCTAGAGAAAATTCGCAAGTTGAAGATGATTTTTTGCCTTTAACTGTGCAATATATAGAAAAACAATACGCAGCTGGGAGAATTCCTGGTGGATATGTAAAAAGAGAGACAAAACCTGGTGATTTTGAAATTTTAACATCTAGGATAATAGATAGAAGTTTAAGGCCGCTTTTTCCAAAAGGTTATGCTTATCCTACTCAAATTGTGGTTTATGTTCTTTCAGCAGATCCTGAAGTTGATTTGCAAGTTGTGAGCTTAAATGCTGCTAGTATCGCACTTTATTTAAGTGATATACCTGTTTCAATGCCGGTTTGTGGCGTTAGAGTTGGCTGTATAGATGATAAATTTGTAATAAATCCTAGCAATAGCGATCTTAATAATTCTACTTTGGATTTGTATGTAGCTGGATTAAAAGATGAACTTTTAATGATAGAGATGAGAAGTTTGCCAACAATTGGCGATAATAATAATTTATCAAAAGATTTATCTGATCTTGTTATAAATCAAAATATGAATGAATTTAGTGAAGATAGAATGCTTGAAGCTATTGAGTTTGCAAGAGCTGCTATACTAAAAGGCAGTAACGCTTATGAAGAGGCTTTTTTAAATTTAAAAAAAGAAGATGCAAATCTTGATTTAAAACCAGAGATAGAAAATGAAAGTATAGCCGTTTATATAGATGAATTTTATAAAAATGATGTAAAAGATGCCATAAATAAAATGGCTAAAAGCGAAAGGGCTAGTGAACTTGATACAATAGCAAAAGCTATATCAGAAGATGAAACTGCTGTAAATGAAGGTTGGGATCTTAAAGTTATACAAAATGTTCTAGGTAAATACAAAAGAAAAATCATAAGAGATCAGATTATAAATGAGCATAAAAGAGCCGATGGTAGAGGATTAAAAGATGTTAGACCTATTAGTATAGAAACCAACATACTTCCTAATGCACATGGAAGTTGTCTTTTTACAAGAGGTCAAACTCAAGCTCTTGTTGTAGCTACTCTTGGCTCAGATAGTGATGCTCAGATGAGCGAAATGCTTACTCAAAAGGGAGCTGTTGCTGAGAGATTTATGTTTAATTATAATTTTCCTGGATTTTGTGTTGGCGAAGCAAGTCCATTAAGAAGTCCTGGAAGAAGAGAATTGGGGCATGGAAATTTAGCTAAAAGAGCATTAGCTCCTAGCATACAAGAAACTTCGCCTTATACAATAAGAGTTGTAAGTGAAATTTTAGAAAGCAATGGTTCTAGTTCTATGGCTAGTGTTTGCGGTGGATCTCTTTGCATGAGAGCAGCTGGTGTTGATACTATAAAATTAGTTGCTGGCGTTGCTATGGGGCTTGTATTTGAGGATGATAAATATGCTATTTTAACTGATATAATGGGACTTGAAGATCATGATGGCGATATGGATTTTAAAGTTGCAGGATCTATTGATGGGATAACTGCTTTGCAGATGGATATAAAGCTTGGCGGTATTAGTTTAGATGTATTAAGGCAAGCACTATATCAAGCAAAAGAGGGCAGAGAGCATATTTTAAATTTAATGGAAAATGCAAATGATCAGATTGTTTTAAATGAAGATATTTTACCTAAATTTGAACTTTTTAACATAGATCCAAGTAAAATTGTAGATATCATAGGACAAGCTGGAAAAACTATAAAAGAGATTATAGAAAAATTTGCAGTTAGTGTTGATTTAGATAGAGAAAAAGGCGAAGTTAAGATAGCTGGAGATGTTAAAAAAAATGTAGATGCTGCAAAAGATTATATAATAGAAATAGTTTCTAAAGATAAAAATCAAAAAAGAAAGCAAAATTCTCAACATAAAAAAGAGACGATCAAATTTGAAATGGGTGAAGAGTTTGAGGGGGAAGTTAAAAATATTTTAGATTTTGGTGCATTTATTTCTTTAAGAGATAATATTGATGGACTTTTGCATATATCAAAAATAAAAACTCCACTTAGCGTTGGAGATAAGATAAAAGTAAAAGTAGGCGAACAAAAAGGTAACAAAATCTCTCTTGATTTAGCTGAGTAAAATTACATAAAATAGAAAAGAATTAACTCTTTTCTATTTGTATAGTTTAAATTTGAGCTATATACTCTATCTCTACTAGAACGTCTTTTGGTAGATTTGCTATGCCAACAGTGCTTCTTGCTGGTTTTATTTCGCCTTTAAAATAACTTGCATAAACTTCATTTACTTTTGCAAAATCACTTATATTTTTTAAAAAAATTGTAGTTTTTACTATGTTGTCTAATGATGAACCAGCTTCTTGTAAAACACAGGATATATTTTTCATAACTTGATGAGTTTGATTAACTACATCATTACTCAAAAGTTCACCATCTTTTGTAAGAGGAATTTGTCCAGAGCCAAATATAAAACCATTTGAGATAACTGCTTGCGAATATGGTCCAATAGCTGCGGGTGCATTTTTTGTTGAAATTTTTTTCATATTTTCTCCTAAAATAAAATTTGTAAATTATATCATTATTAATAATATATGTTTTTTAAATAATAAAATTTTTGTAAATTAACATAAAAGCAAAGAAAAGTAATATTATAGAAGCTATGTAAGATAGATTTCTTGCCATATGATTGTTTATAAAATTTCTGTTTTTGTATACAAAAAGAGGCATTAGTGAAATCCAAGAAAATATAGCTATAATCAAACCAGAAATAATAGCTATACTCGATGATTTATCGCTACTTATAGTTGCTATGCTTAGCCAAAATCCTATAGTATAAGGATTGCTTATTGTAAGCAAGAAACCTTTTAGGAATGTTTGAAGCTTTGATGAAAATTCAACATCTTTAAAAGATATTTTATTGTGTGCATTTTTTATAATTGTGTAAGATATATATAGTAAAAAAATAGCTCCAAATACAGCTAAAGATTTTAGAATTATTGGTGTATTTAAAAAATTTAAAATACCATAATTTAAAAGAATTAGATAAAAAATGTCAGCACACATAGCACCAATTCCAAATAAAAGTGCATAAATATAAGATTTAAGCGCATAAGACATTATGATTATATTTACAGGACCTATAGGTACTGCTGCACCATATCCTAATAAAATCCCATGAAGCAAAAAATTAATCAATATAATAAATCCTTTTTTGGTTCACCTAAATAGTAGCCTTGAAATTCATCTATATTAAGTTCAACGCATATATCAAAAACCTCTTTTGATTTCACGAACTCTGCTATTGTTTTTATATTCAAGTCTTTTGCAAATGCAACAATTGCTCTTGTTATGGCATATGAGTTTCTATCTTTATCTATATCTTTTATTATTGAACCGTCTATTTTTAGATAATCTGGCATTAGTTTTAATAAATAGGCAAAATTGCTATATCCGCTTCCAAAGTCATCTATTGCTATTTTAGCACCCATTCTTTTTACTCTTTTTATGAAATCTTCAATTCTTCTTATGTTTTCTATATTTTCATCTTCTAGTATTTCAAAAACAACTCTATTTCCTATGTCGTATTCACTCAGTTTTTCTATTATAAAAGAACTTATAATTCCATCTATCATATCTATTTTTGATATGTTTAAAGATATTATTGTATTTGGATGTTTTTTGAGAGTTTTAAATGTTTTATCTATAAGTATCATTTCTATCTCAGCATATCTTTTTGTTTTTTTAGAAACTTCTAAAAAAACAGCAGGACTTATAGCGCCTTCTGTATCGTTAACAATTCTTACTAAAGATTCATATTTTATAATGTTTTTGTTTTTATCGAAAATTGGTTGAAAATATGGCATAACTTCATTGTTGTATATAGCTTTATTTATCATATATGATCTAGAAATACTTGTTTTAAATTCTCTTATTTGATCTATTTCTTTAAAATAACAAACATAATCTTTATTTAGATTTTTTGCCATTTTTAATGCCGTGAAAGCTTTTTCTAATGTATTTTCTGATTCTAATGCCATGCCTATTGTTACATGTAGTTCTACTTGGCAATCTAGAGTATCTTCAGGAGTAGGAATGCTAAAAATTTTTCCTTTAAGTTTTGCGATTAAATCTTGTACCATATTTTCATATTTTTCTATGTCAAATGGCGAATCTTCTAAAAGTGCAAACTGATCGCCTATAAGTCTATATAGTTTTAGGTTATATTGTTTTGAAAAATCTTTTAGAATTTTTGATAGTTTTTTTAAAAGTTCATTGCATACCGTTTTTCCAAAATAATCATTCATTATCTTAAAATCATCAATATCTATAACTATAATTTTTGGCATTTGCATATCTTTTAGATCCCTATATATAGCTGTTTTATTTGAAAGACCAGTTAGGGAATCTATATAAATCTTTTGTCTTAATTCTTTGTTTTTATTGCGTAGTTCATTATTTTTTCTATTTATATCATCTTGTATTTTTATTATAAAACTTATATAAAATTTATATAAAATATATATTGCTAATATCGATATTGCTAATACTAATAAGCTAATAATAATATTTGATTTGATATTGTCTATTATCCAATATGTAAAATTATGATTTTTTGCAAAATTACCTTCTAATATATATATTGTATCAAATCCTATGATTAAATCATCTCTGATTTTTTTGAAATAAACTACTTTCTTTATATATTTTGATATATCTTGGAATTTATAAATTTCATTTTCTTTTATGGTAGCTTTATATTCATCTAAACCAATTAATATATATTTGCTGTTAGATAGTGGTGAGTTTATTAATTCTGGGTATCTAGAGCTATAGTATATAGTAGGTTCTTTTAAGTCATTAGAACCAATCATCCATATGGACTCAGAGCTATTTTTTATATATTTATCAAAATCAAAGTCTGAAATATTTTCATATTTTTTTAAATTAAATTCTATCTTGTCTATGGTTTCTTTTACACTTAAAAACTTAGCTTCTGTTCTAAAATCATCATCCATATAATACATAGATAATAAAAATAAAATATTTATTGGTATTATAAAAATAAACAATATTATAGGTATTAATATAAATTTGAGTTTATGATTTTTTGTTTTTAAATCAGGTGTATTTTCATTTTCCATTGTTTAAACCTTAAATGATTTTTTAACAAAATTATACTTTTTGAAAGTAAATTTTCATTTATAATTTTATTATTTTTGCTCCAAATCCACCTAAATTTGGTGGTGCATCAAAAAACTCTTTTACGCTTGGATGATCTTTTAAAAATTCTTTTACAGCATAGGCTAATTTTCCTGTGCCTATGCCGTGTTTTATAACAACTTCATCAAAACCTACAATCAGACTATCTGAAATAAATTTATCAACTTTTTGCAAGGCAGCTTCTACTCTAAGTCCATGTAAATCAAGTATCATACTTGCATTTTTAGGTTTTTGTATGTTTAAATTTAGCTTTGGTTGTTGCATTTTAGCTTGATTTACGCTTGGTTTTATAGAATTTAGCGAAACTCTTAATTTTATACCATCGCTTAAAATGGTAACTTCACTTTTGTTTACGGATATGATTTCGCCTTTGATGTTATTATATTTTACTCTATCGCCAATACTAAATTTATAATCACTCTTATCAGACTTTGGTATTTCTATGGCTTTTTTTAAATCATTTGCTCTGTTTATGCTTCTTTGCTTATCTTTTGTATCTTTTAAATTTATAGTTTTTTTGGCTTCATTTATAGCTTTAAAATACTCAATTTCAAGTTTATTTATCTTATTTTGTAAAATTTCATAATTTTTTTCTTGTTGGTCTTTTAAATTTGATATCAGTCTGTCTAGTTTTTGCGATTTTATATCATTTTGTATGATTTTTTCTTTAAGTTCATTTTGTGTATTTATAGCTTGAGAAATAGCCAAATTTAAATTTTCTTTATCTTCGCCATAAGCTTTTTTAGCTTCGCTTACCAAGTTTTGACTTATGCCATAACGAAGTGCAGTTTCAAATGCATAACTTTTGCCTATAATGCCTTTTAGGAACTCAAATTTAGGTGAGCGTTTTTCTTCATCATATAATGCCGCAACTAGCTCTACATCGCTATTTTTACTAAGTAACATTGCTAAGCGTTTATGATGCGTTGTAATTACCATTTTTATATCATTTTGCATAAGTTTGTTTATCATTACGCTATAAAGACTTGCGGCTTCTTCAAAATCGGTTCCAAGTTCTATTTCATCAACTCCTATAAGGATGGATTTTTGAGAAAAAAGTTTAGAAAATTTAATCATTCTGCCCGCAAATGTTGATATGTCATTTTTTACATTTTGAGGATCTTCTATGATTGTTTCAAAGTTTTTAAATGTTCCTATTTTTGATTTAGTGCTATTTATACTCATTGGAAGAAGGTATTTGGCTAATAAACTTGCAGATATTATTGACTTTAAAAGCATACTTTTTCCACCTGCATTTACACCAGTTATTAGTAGCACTTTGCCACAAAACTCAACGCTTACTCGCTTTGGATTTTTTAGGGCAGGGTGAGCAAATTCGCTTAAAATAATATCTTTGGAACTATCTGGTAAAACAAAGCTCAAATCACAGCTTTTTGCCATCATTGCTCTTGCACTAAGAGCATCAAAAGTGTCGAAAGCTTGGTTTATAAATTTCAAAAACAGATAATTTTTATGCAAAATAGAACTAATTTTTACACAATGTTCGTAAATAATCTCTTCTTTTTTATCTAGTATTTCGCTTTGTTCGTTTTTTAACTTGCTTATAGTTGTTGGAAAAATATAAAAAAACCCGCCGCTACTTCTTCCTATGACACTGCCTTTAATAGCGTGATTAAATCCGCCTCTTAAAAGAAGCGTTTCGCTATCATTTATGTAGTGAATTTGTGTATCAACAAGATATGGAGTTAAACTTTTTGAGTAAATTAGTTTTTTAAGTTCGCTATTTATCTGCTCTTTTTTGATTTTATAAGCTTCTTTTAGACTAGCAAATCTATCATCTAATTCATCTTTAAACTCGCCATTTTTATCAAATTTATCTGGCAAATCTTTTAAATTTTGGGGTATTTCTATCTTTTGTAGCCATTCATCAAGTTTTGGTTCAAATTTGAGTTTTTTTAGATACTCAAAATATCCTATTATCTTTGCAAATTCATAAATTTCGCTTATATGAAGCGTTGCTTGTTTGGTAAGTCTTAAAAGAGCATCATCTAAATTTGTTATGTTTGGAGGTGCTTTAAATTCACTATTTGATAAGATTAGTATCTTTTCGTAATTAAGCTTACTATCGCCTTGTAAAAAAAGTGGCTTTGGTCGTGATAAAAATGAGTTAAAATGCTCAATATAATTTTGCAAATCCAATGTTTTGAAAATTTCCTCATTCATCTATTTTGCAATCCTTGATATTTATAATCACACCTTTTAAATTTACAAATTCATTTTTTGGTATGAATGTTGAAGTTCCAAACTCGTAGTTAAAACCACTTTTATTTACATCATAAATTCCACATTTTAAAATTTTGCCTTGGTTAAATTGTGTAACTAAAGTTATTTTTTGCTTACTAATAGATGAAATTTTGCTCTCATATATAAATATACAAATGCAGATAAAAAATACAACTAACGTTGAGATAAGTTTTGATTTTTTGCTAAGTTTTTCGTCATTTATGCTATAAATAACTATGGCAACTACTATAATAATTAAAACTAAGATAAATCTCATATTTCTCCTCTTAATTGGTAAGTTATGTCTCCAGCCCCAAAGCCTATTATCAAACCTTCATCTATGCGGTGTTTTACATCAAATTCATCATTAAAAGTGATAGCTCCATCCTCATTAAAAACTCTTTTTGCGAAATTTGGTCTTAATTCTTTAAATTCTTTTTTTAAATTTATACCATTATCGGCTTCACCGCCTGAATAAACAGGAAGTATTACGATATCATCTACTCCTTCAAAGCATGTTTTAAAGCTTTGTAAATTTGCTTTTAATCTTGTAAAGCGATGCGGTTGCCAAATAACTGTTGTTTTTGATATTCCTAGCATATTAGCATACTCTTTTGCACTTTTTAGAGTTGCTTTTATCTCAGTTGGATGATGACCATAATCGTCTATTAAAATAAAGTCTTTACTAGCTTTTAGTATATCAAAACGCTTTTTTATGCCTTTATATTTAGCTAAATTTTCTCTTATGCTTTCAAGACCAACTTCGCAATTTGCCGCAAGTATAGCAAGAGATGCATCTATGGCGATATGTTCTCCTATGCCAAAAACTTCAAATGTGCCTAAATTTTTAAGATTAAAACTCATATAAGGTTCATAGTTTCTTAAAACCATTTTTAAATCCGTTATATCTTTACTTGGGTATAGTTTTATGCAATCCATTTTTAGTGTAGATAAAAACTCATCTTCAGCGTTTATTACTCTAACTTTTGCTCTTTGCAAAAAGCCTGTATAAGCAGCGTAAAATTTATCTAAATCATAATCATAATGTTCCATATGTTCTGGCTCAGCGTTTGTTACAACTGCTAGATATGGATTTGAGTTTAAAAAGCTACTATCACTTTCGTCTGCTTCAAAAATGACATTTTCGCTTTCAAAATATTTCATATTTGAGCCAAATTGCTTTGATATAGCTCCAATTATAACAGAACCTTCAACTAAACTAGCAAGCATGGAAGAAGTTGTGCTTTTGCCATGTGCTCCAGCAACCGAAAAAACTCTTTTATCATTTAGTATAAATGGCAATATCTCTTTTCTTGATAAACATTTTATACCTTTTTCTTTGGCTGCAATTAGTTCTGTATTTTCAGGTTTTATGGCAGCTGAATAAACTACTAAATCTTGATCTTGTATGATATCAGCACTATGGGGCGTTATAACGCGAATTCCTTCGTTTCTTAAATCTATTATAGTTTGTGTTTCTTTTATATCTGAACCACTTATTATAAAATTTTTTTCTTTTAAAAATCTAGCAATTGCAGAAATTCCAATACCGCCTATGCCTATAAAATGAACTTTTTGCATAAAATTTCCTAAAACTTTTTTGGCAATAATTGTAACCAAAAATGACTTAATGTTTTATCTTTAAATTTAGTGTGATATAATCTACTTATCATTATAAAGGAGTTTTTTGGTGTATAAAAATAAAATTTTAGTTTTGGGTGCTGGGTATGCTGGGCTATCTTTTTTAAAAAATTTGACAGCTAAAAGTATTAACAATTGTGAAATAACGCTAATAAATACAAATTCATATCATTATCATAGTGCACTTTTACATAAAGTTGCAAGTGGAGAATGCGATACTAGAGCGATTTATAATTTAAAAGATGTAATTGATGAGAAGATAAATTTGGTTGTAGATAGTGTAGTTGACATCAAAAAAGATAAGGTTAAAACAAAAAATGGCGAGTATGAGTTTGATTATCTAGTTATAGCACTTGGTTATAGCATAGAAGATTTTGGTATACAAGGCGTAAAAAAACTTCACTCTTTAAGTAACTATGAAGATTCTTTGGATATTAAAAAGGATATATATCAAAAACTTGATAATTATAAATTTACAAACGATAAAAAAGATTTAAGTTTTATAATTTGTGGTGCTGGATTAAGTGGCGTTGAGCTTGCTGGCTCTTTGTCAAATGAGCTTAAAAAATATGCAAAAAAAATAAATATAGATGAAAATGAACTTAACATACTCATTATTGAAGCGCTTCCTTACATACTGCCAATTTATGATGAAAAACTTAGAGATATGGCAAAAAGAAAACTTGAGCGTATGGGTGTAAAAGTATATTTAAATTCAAAAATATTATCTGTTTCAAACGATAGTATAGTTGTAGAAAATTTAGGAGAGATTAAGGCAAATACGATTATATGGACTGCTGGAACTAAGGGAAATGATTTGATTAAAAATTTGGGTTTTAAACAGATTAGATCAAGAATAGAAGTAGATGAGTTTCTTAATCCTATAGGTTTTGAAAAAAATGTTTATGCCATAGGTGATAGTTCTGCTTTTATTTTAGAAAACTCTAAACCTCATATACAAAGTGCACAAATAAGCCTTAAAATGGGGAAATATGTAGCTAACAATATCCAAGCTAAATTAAATGGTGAAAAAGATATTGAGAAATTTAGTTTTAAATCTCTTGGAAGTGTTTGTTCTATAGGCAATGATTATGCACTTGGAGAGGTTTTGGGCTTTAAAGTAAGTGGGTATTTTGGTCATATAATGAAAATTTTAATAGAGAGAAAATGGGATTTTATACTAGATAATTTAAGAGGGTTTTTCAAAAACGGCTAAATTTAATTATTATTTTTTATAAATTTATTTATTTTTTATAGAAAATCTAGATATATAATCAAAATAAAAAAGGTTAGAGATGATTAGATTTTTTATGTTTGTAATGCTTTCTTTTAGTTTGATTTTTTCTAATGAGTTAAAAAATGATAGTTCTGTGATAGTTGGTAAGCTTAAAAATGGTCTTACTTACTATATAAAACAGAACAAAACCCCGCAAAATTCAGCTCTTATTTATCTAAATGTCGCAGCAGGGTCTATAAATGAAAAAGAAAACGAGCAAGGTCTTGCACACTTTGTGGAACATATGGTGTTTAATGGAACAAAGGATTTTGATAAAAATAGTCTTATTAGTGAGCTTGAGAAACTTGGTGTTAAATTTGGTGCAGATTTAAATGCTGCAACAAGTTTTGATAATACCTTTTATAAGTTAGAGATAAATTCATCAAAACAAAATTTACAAAGCGGTTTTAAAGTGCTAGAAAATATGGCTCATTATGCACTTTTTAACGAAGATGAACTTCAAAAAGAAAAAGGTATCATTATAGAAGAAGATAGAATGAGAAAAGATAGCTCTGAGCGTATTTTCAAACAAAGTATGCCTTATATTTATAAAGATAGCATATATTTAAACAGGCTTCCTATAGGAAAAATGGATATTGTAAAAAGTGCAACTCCTGAAATTATGCGAGAGTTTTATACTAGAAATTACCAGCCAAAGCTTATGAGTTTGATAGTAGTTGGGGATTTTGATGTTGATGAGGTAAAAAAACTTATAAGTGAAAATTTTTCAGATATTAAAAATACTAAAGAAATTCCAAATGTAGATAAAAGTATAGGTTTTTGGGATAAATTTGTAGTTTTTAACTCACATGATAGTGAAGTTACAAATGAGAGTATAAGAGTGTATTTTGAAGGGAAAGCAAATGTAATAAAAGATAAAAATAGCTATAAAGAGTATCTTATAAAAAGGTATTTTACAAAGCTTTTTTCACAAATGAGTTCAAATTTAGCACAAAAAGGCTTGATAACAAACGATATTTATTTTTATGATTATAATCTTTTTGATCAAAAATCACTAAATGTTTTTACTCAAAGAGTTGTTTCAAATGATTATATTGGCGGGATAAAAAATATTTTTTCTTTGATAAATAAAGTTAAAAAAGATGGCTTTGATAAATCGTATTTTGAAGTGGCAAAGAGTGATTTTTTATCATTAAATGAGATGAAATTTAAAAAAAGTCAAACACAAAGTTCAAAAGAGTATTTGATGAATATACTAAATTTCGTTCAAAATGGTGATATTTTTCTCTCTCCAAAAGACGATTATGAGCTAACAAAAGAACTTTTAAACGATATTACGCTAGATGAAATAAATTTTAAATTTAAAGATATGGTTGAAAAAAATGGCGTAATGGTTGAGTTTTTAACAAAAGAAAAGTTTGATTTTGACGACAAAGAGATAAAAGCTATTAGAGAAATAAAACCAATCGAAGTTAATTTCGCTGTAAATTTACCAAATTCTTTGGATGTTGGCGAGTTAAAAAGTGTTAAATTTACAGATAAAAAGATTGATAAAAGCGGCGTTATAAAATATAGTTTTGAAAATGGCATAAATGTTTATTATAAGCCAAATGAGAAGCAAAAAAACAAAATGACATATATTTTTAGCACAAAAGGTGGTTTTAGCAACCTTGATAGTGTTAAATTTCCTGCAATGAGCGTAGATATATCAAATGGAAGTGGTGTTGGTAAATATAGCGATTTTGAGATAAATGTTATAACCAAAGGTCAAATGTTTAGTTTGAATAAATTTATAAATGAAATTTCAAGAGGATACAAGGGAGAGAGTTCCAAAGATGACTTTGAAAATATGTTAAAAATGCTTGTTTTGGATATAAAATCACCAAAACTTAGTGATGAGTTTGCTAAAAGATTTAAAATAAAATCATTAGATGCATTAAATAAAAATAATTCTAATCCTATGTATAAATTTTTAAAAAAATATAATGAAAAATATTATAACAATAACGAAAAAAAGAGCTTCTTAGACGCAGATGATATAAATAAATTTGATATAAATAAGGGTAGAGAATTTATTAAATTTAACTACTCAAATCCTTATAATTTTAACTTAATAGTAAGTGGCGATATGAGTGAGAGTAAATTTGAAGAGCTTATAAACAAATATATAGGATCAATGGATACAAAAGCAAGTGTTACAAATATTAAAGATGATGGGATAAGGGCTATAAAAAATGGCTTTTTTGGGGATTTTTCATCTAATGATGAAAGAAGTTTGGTTCAGATTAAATTTACAAATAGTGATATCAAATTTAGCCCACAAAAAGATGTAATTTTTGATGCAGCTTCAAGTATATTAAGCAATATTTTAAGAGAAAACATAAGAGAACAAAATAGCGAGGTTTACTCCATCAGTGCAGCTTATGATTTAAATAAACTACCATATGCTAGATCTATTGGCATTATCAACTACTCTTCATCGCCAAATAATGCTAAGCTTATAGTAGAAAAATCTAAAGACATTATACATAAATATCAAAAAGAGTTTGTTGATGAGGTGTATTTGCAAAATTATAAAAAATCAGCCATTATATCACTTCAAAAAAATATGCACAAATCTTCATTTTTAATAAACCATATAAATCAATCAGTTATAAATGATGAACAAATTTTAAACTATGATGATATGGCTAAAATCATAAACTCGGTAACTTTGCAAGATATCAAAACTGCATTAAACGAGCTTTTTGATACAAATAAAATGTTTATTGGTATATTTTCTCCCAAAAAGTAGTTGTTTTAATTTATATTTATCTAGTATAAATATAAATTTTTTGATAGATGATTTTGAAAATATTAATTTATTTATAAAAATAGTCCATTTTATTTTTGTAAGAATTTATTTCAATTCATCTAGCATTTTAGTTACTTCGGTTTGGTCAAATTTGCCTTGATTTAGTAAAATAAGTTTTGAAATTTTTATAAAATCTTTTGTTATATCCCACGCTATCGAGCTATCGTTCATTAGAGAAGTTGCCATAGATGAGGTTATTTTCTCATTATTTAAAAGATTATTTATAGCATCAAATGAATTATCGTTGCATGATTTTTTAAGTGATTTTAATGTTATTAAATGTTCTTTTGCCTCATCTAAACTATCGTTAAGTAAAATTTCATTTGTTAGTTTTAGTGTTTTTGTTAAATTTAGTCTTAGTAAGTCGTATTTTAACTTGATAAATTCATTATCGTGGTTTATAAAATAATATATATTTTTATGTATTAATTCCATATTTTTAAGTGTATTAGCAAGGTATAAGCATATTTTTCTAATAGTCATAAAATATTCACTAAATTTCTGTGTTTTATCAAAGTTTTGTGCTTTAGTGCTAAAATCAATAATCTCATTATAAATTGGCTTAAAGCGTTGTGCGTAAAGTTCTTTAAAGTCAATTTTGATTGGTGTTTGGCGAAGTTTTATTATCTCGTCTGGTTGATTGTTGTTAATATCGTTTGATGATATGCTTATGCTTTTTGCAAGGATTGTGTATGTGTTTTTTACAAGATGTCTAATCTCTTTATTTATAAGTTTTTTTGAACTCTCAATAGATGTTAAGGCGTCTTGATTTAAATATATAGCTTTATCTATTTGATTTCTATGATAGTCTTTTTGTTTGACGAGTTTTTCAAGTAAATTTACAAAATGCTTTGCAAATGGAGCAAAAATTATCATAATAATAAAGTTGAAATATGTGTGAAAAAGCGAGAGTTTAAGCATATAATCATTGTTTTTGATACCAAAAAATTTAGAACTAATATCTACGATATTAACAAAAGGATTAAAAAGTATTATTGCTATAATTGCAACAACAATATTTACAATGACATGACCTAACATAAGACGCTTACCATTTGTATTTGCGTTTAGTGAGCCAATTACCGCCATTATGGTGCTACCAACATTTGAGCCAATTGCTATAGCTAATGCATTTTCATAGACTATTTGGTTATTTGCAAGTGCGGCAAGTGTTAGCATAAGTGTTGCGTGTGAGCTTTGCATAAGAGCTGTTATAAGTGTGCCAACTATGACATAAATAATTACGCCTTTAAGACCCTCAATTGAATATTTTGCCAAGTCTATATTCTCTTTTGTGCTTTCAAATCCACTTTTCATATACATAATAGCTATTAAGATAAGACCAATACTAATTAAGAAAAAACCAATTCCTTTTATGGCATTTTCACGCATTATGGTAAAAATTACGCCAAATATAACAATTGGCATTGCATAGTTTGCGATATCTATTTTAAGTCCTATCCCTGCAATTAGCCAAGCACCAGTAGTTGTACCAATGTTTGTCCCAAATATTACAAAAAGTCCAGAAAGAAGTGTTATAAGCTCTGCGCTTAAAAATGAAATGCAAAGAACAGTAACAAGACCGCTTGATTGCATTATTGCCGTGCTAATAAGTCCAAAAAGAAAGCTTGTGGTATTGTTTTTTGTGGCTTTCTTAAGAAAAATTTCGAGCCAACTACCAGTTATCATCTTAAAGCTGTTTGATAAAACTTCAAGAGAGTATAAAAATAGACATATTCCAAAACAGATAGTAAGGAAATTTTTATTATTAAAAATTAGCATAAAAAACACTACTAATACAGAATAATTAAAAAATTTCTTTATCATATTTTATCCTTTTGGTGTGAATTTTAATATTAGTTATTTAAAATTTGCTTAAAATAAATTTAAACTATATATAAAACTTTATTCATAATTTTGAAAATATATAAAAGTACTTATTTTAAATATAAAAACACAAAATTTAGTGATGAAAGATTACTATTATAAGCTCAATAATTTTGTAAGATATTAAAATCGCATTAATTATCTTTTTATGCAAATAGGTTTTATACAAAAAGTGGTTATTTTAAATTTTAAATAGATATATTAAAATGTCATTATTAAGTTTTAAACTTAAACTTTAAAAGCTCTATTTTATACCATAAAAAATACATTTTTGTATAAAAATTTGTATTTAATCTTAATAATTTATTTCAGAAAAATATTTTTAAGTTTAATTTTTGTATAATAAAGTATAAATTTTATATAAATGGAGATAAATATGAAAAATATCAACCTAAGTTTGGGTGTTTGTTTGGCATTATGCTCATTTGGTATTCTAAATGCTGCTGAGAATCTCGAAGAAGCCCTTGTAAATGGAAAGTTAAAAACAGAGTTAAAAGCTGCATATGTAGATCAGACAAATGATGGAAGTCCTTATAATAATGAAAATATGCTTACAACCGGCATAGAAATGTCGTATGTAACAGATCCTCTTTATGGTTTTAGGATCGGCTTAACAGGGCAGGGCAATGCATCGCCTTTTGATGATGATCAAAATTCAAAACAAATGAAGAGAGCAGAGTGGTGGGCTACAGGATTTGTTTTATCTGAGGCGTATTTGGGATATGCTTTTGATAAAACAGATGTCAAATTTGGTCGTCAGTATGTAAATATGCCACTTGTTAGTGGAAACTATACTCGTGCTTTTAAAGAAGCGTTTGAGGGTGTTAGTGTATATAATAATAATTTACCAGATACACAGATTCAAGCTGGTTGGTTTTATAAATTTCAAGGTAGAACAAATGCTGTTATGTCAACAGATGGCGATAAAGATGGTAGAGCACCTGTATTTAAAGATAGAGTAGTTCTTGGAGGAGTTGGTCCATATTCAAGAGAATTTGATAATATTTTTACTATAGCTGCCATAAATAAATCTATTCAAGAAGCAACATTTACAGGATCATATGCTCGTATAACAAATGTTGCTTCTGGTAATGGTAATGGAGATGTAAATTTATTTTTTGGAGAATTGAATTACATAGTTCCATTGGATATGCTTAAATTAGTTTTTGACGCTAGGTATAATGGCTCAAGGGTAGATGGTGAGTTTGATAAAGAGAGATTTGATGGCGATATGTTAGGACTTAGAGCTGGATTTAAGGATTTATATGGATTTAGTTTGTACTATGCATATACAACTGTTAGCGACAAAGATTCTGCGATTATAAGTGTTGGACTTGGCGGCAATACTTATACATCACTTCCTATAAGAGGACCTTTTGTTTATACTAATCAAGCAGGTATGGATGTGCACAAGATTTTATTTGAGTATAATTTTGCTCAAGTTGGCTTAAATGGTCTTAAAGCTGCATTTCACTATGTAAATGGCGAACAAGATAGTAAAAATAATAAAACAAACAAAGATGTTGATATAAAAGGTTGGGCTACTGTTGTAAATTACGCTGTAAAACAAGTTAAAGGTTTAAGTGCTGCTGTATTTTATTCTGAATTAGAAAAAGACCCGAACAAAAGTGATGCAAAAACTACAGAGCAAGATGAAATTTGGATAAAATTATCTTACAAATTTGATGTGCTTTAATGTTTTTTGTAATTTTTAAAACCAAGATTAATTAAAATAATTATAACTCTAAATAAATAATGCCAAGTTTTTAAACAAGTAAATTTGGCATTATTATAAAATTTACTTATTATAATCTTAATGAATTAAATTTATAAAATATAAACTTTGATATTTTATAAAAATAATAAATATTAAAATATATAAAAGTGAATTTATATTAAATAAAAATATAAAATAATTATTTTTTTAATAGTATTTTTTAATACTAAATTTGATAAAACTACTCAAATTTAGTATTTGATTTGAAATCATTTATTTATTTTAAATAACAAAGCCAATTTTTGTTATTAAAATAAAAAATATTTATGAGACTTTGTGTATTATATATTTCATACTTTTTGTTATTTAGCATAGTTATTATTTCGATTTGATTTATTAGTTAATTTATAAAGCAATAAATTTCAAATATCTATAGACTAAATTTTATTAGTGAGTTCACAATTAAACTTTATATAAAATAAATGATTATTATTATACATATTAAGTTATTTTTAATAGCATAAAAGATAAAATGTTTATTAAATATTAACTATTTTAGGTGCTGAATGCTAAAGATTATCTTTTGTTTTATTTTTGTTGTATCGTTGCTTTATTCTAACGAAAAGCAAATCCAACAAAGAGAATTCGCAAATGAACAGCAACATTTAAAGCAACTTCAAGAAAATATGCCAAACTCAAACATAAATTTGCAACCAAAAAACAAGCACGATAAATTTTCACTTATCTTAAACGAAAATCCTTGTTTTGTAATAAATGAGATCAATTTAACTGGCAACAACAAAGATAACTTTTCAAACTACCTAAAAGAAGTGCTTAGAAAGATAAAATTTCAAAAAGGGCAGTGTCTTGGCAAAAAGAGTATAGCCATTTTGCACTCTGCTTTTAGTAATGAGATAATATCTAGAGGACTTATAACCACAAGCGTGATAATCCCTAATCAAAACATAAAAACAGAAAGAGCATTAACATTTGAAGTGCTTGAAGGAAAAATAGATCAAATCTTGATAAACGAAAGCAATAGCACAACTGATAAAATTTCCGTATTTATGGCATTTGGCGGTAATGTCAGTAGTGATGATTTAAATTTGCGAGATATTGAGCAGGCTCTTGAAGTTTTTCAAAACTCATCAAATGCACAAGTTGGCATAGAACTCATCCCTTCATTAAAACCAAATTTTACAAATATTAATATCACTAAACAAAAATCTTTCCCTATAATAGCTCAACTTAGCTTTGATAACTCAGGCTCAGACGCTACTGGAAAGTACAAGGGTGATACAAGTGTACAAGGCTTAAATTTATTAGGACTTAATGAAATTTTATATCTATCATACACTAAAAATATATTTAGAGGCGAACATCAAAGAGTAAACAACGAGAGTGAAAATGGTGGCAATGATAGTATTTATTATGGCTTTACTTTGCCATTTGGTAGAATTTCACTTGATTTTAACGAATACAAATATAATTATGATCAAGCTATAGCTGGAGCATATGGTGTTTATAAATATAGTGGAAAAAGTAAAAATAGAAATTTAACGCTAAATTATTTGTATCATCGTAATCAAATCTCAAAAAATAGCATATATTTTCGTCTTTGGGAGAGAGAAAATAAAAATTTCATACAAGATTACGAGTTGGATAATCAAAGGCGAAAAACAGCTGGATATGAGATAGGGTTAAATTCGCAGTTTTATATAGAAAATGGATTTGTTATACTTGGCGCCTCTTATAAAAAAGGCACAGGTGCTAGAGGATCGCTAAGAGCACCGGAAGAGGATTATAATGGCGGAACTAGCAGGTTTGAAAAATATATTTTAAATTTTCACTTTCGCAAATCATCTAGCAACACACCTTTAACATATGATTTAAAATTTCAAGCTATGTATAATGGCACTCCTTTAACTATGCAAGAGCGTATAAGTCTAGGAGGATATTATAGCATTCGTGGATTTGATGGTGAAATGAGCTTAGTTGGAGATAGAGGGTTTTTAATCCGCAATACTTTAGAATACGACTATATAAATAATCATAAGACATATTTTGCATTTGATATTGGTAAGGTAACGCCACAAGCTGGTTTGTATGATTCAAAAAATGCTTTAGCTGGCGTGGGTATTGGATTAAAAGGGAATTTTAAACTAAGTGGCTCTCTTGGATATGATATCTTTGTTGGTAAAGCACTAAGTAAGCCAGAATATTTTGAGACCAATAAAGTAGCTTTAAACTTTGGTCTAACATACACATTTTAAGGATATGCTTTGTATAATAAAAACAATTCATTAAATAATAAATCTCTACTTTATAAAATATTAACCAACAACTTATCCATTTATAAATTTTTAAATACTAAAAAACCTAAAATCATAAATTTAAAAACTTTTAACCAACCTCTCTCCATCCTAATCTCTTTATCCCTTATATTTCCAAATTTTATTTTAGCTAATATAATAGCTGATATTAATGCTCCTATATCTAATCAACCAATTATACTAAATACAAATAATAGTGCTATACAAATAGACATAACAAAGCCAACTTCTAAAGGTGTATCTATAAATGAATATTTAGAGTTTAATACTCTTAAAAGCGGAACTATTTTAAATAACTCTAGAAGTGGAAGCAACACCCTAACAGCAGGACAAATCCAAGCTAACCCAAGACTAAGTAAAGAAAGTGCTAAACTTATAGTAAATAAAGTAAATTCCCATGAAAAAACTAATCTACAAGGCAATATAGAAATAGCAGGAGATAGAGCTGATTTAATAATAGCAAATCCAAGTGGTATAAATATAGATGGCACACATTTTATAAACTCTAAATCTACAACACTAACAACTGGAAATATAGAGTATGAAAATGGTGGCATTAAAAATATAGCAGTTAATAAAGGTGAAATTTTAGTTACTAATAGAGGCTTAAAGGATGAGAGCAATTATTTAAATATCTTAACTCATAGTGCAAAGATAAATGCAAACATTCACGCAAATGAGATAAATATAATAACTGGAGATAATACTATTAACAAAGATGGTAGTATCTTATCAAATAATGAAAATAGTATAAAAACTTCAAAATTTTCTATAGATAGCTCATCTCTTGGCGGAATGTATGCTAATAAAATAAAGCTAGTAGGTACCAAAAATGGTATTGGGGTAAATAATCAAGGTAAAATTATAGCAACTAGCTTTATAAAAATAAACTCCAATGGAGATATTATAAATAGTGGTGATATAGTATCTAATAAAGAGATACAGATAGAGGCTAAAAATATAAAAAATAGTGGAAATGGTGTAAAATTTGCAAACATTAGTGCAAATAGCTTTAAGTTAAAGGCTGATAATTTAGATAATACTAATGCTATAATACAAACAAATACTGCCCTAGATATAAAAGCACGCAACTTAAAAAATACATTATCTATAATAGGTAAAGATATATCTTCTAACTCAAATCTTAACAATAAAGATTTATCTACAACTTCAAACAATCATAGCTTTATACTTATAGATAATACAATCTCAAATAATAATTCCAAAATTTTATCAAATGAATTAAATTTAGATATAAAAGATGCTATTACAAATGAAAACACTAAACTTAATATCAAAGATATTGGCACAAGCACTGATGAAATTTCTAATACAAATTCAGATATCATTGTAGATAATTCTATAAATTTAAAAGCAAAAAATATCACTCAAAATAGTTCAAATATCCATTCAAACAAAGATATCAACCTTGAAATTTCAGACACTCTTTTAAATACAAACAAATCTAGTATTTTATCATCTGGTGATATTTTCTTAAAATCAATTAATCTTGATAATATTGGCTCAAATATCATATCAGGCGGTGATTTTACCATAAACACAAACAATTTAAATAATAAAGATAGTTTAATAGCTTGTGGTAAAAAATTAAATATAAATACCAACACCTACAAAAATCATGCAACACTAGAAGCTAAAAGTGATTTGAGTTTAAATATCAAGGATGATAATGTTGTATATAATGGTGGCTTTTATGCTAAGAATAATATATCCATAAATACAGCTAAAAATTTTATAAATAATACTAAGTTTATATCAAACAATGCCTTAAGCATAAGTGCAAATAACATAATAAATAATTCTATCTTATATGCAAATGGCAATATGGATCTGTTTGCTGTTGCTAGATTAAATAATTTTAATAAAATAGTATCTAATGCAAATTTGAGTTTAAATGCTAATGAGATTATTAACAAAAGTTCAAATATATATGCTACAAAAGATATATCTTTTAGTGCAAATACTATTAATAATATTTCAAATTCAGATATTTATAGCAATGGTAATATAAATATCAACGCAGATTTGGTATTAAACAAAGATAGCTCAAATATCATAGCTGTTTTAAATTTAAAAATTAAAAATGATAAAACAAAAGATCACAAATCCTCACTTATAGACAATTCCTCATCACTTATCTATGCTAGTAAAGACATTGGTATCATAGCAAAAGATGTAAAAAATTATTCACAAGATGAGTTAAAAACTTATATTACAAATTCTAACTCAAAAACTATAAATTTAAGAGGATATAAGATAAAAATCAAACAAGACATAGGTAAGCTAAGAGATGATATAATAAAAACTTATAAAATAAACAACAACTACAAAAATCCAAGTAATGAGTATATAAATACTACTCTAAAAGAAAAGATTATAAACTCTACACAAGATCTTTATGTAATAAATTTATACAAAGATACAAAAGCACATGGTAAAAATATATATGATAGCATAACAATAGACTATGATAATAAAGTAGCTTACATAAATACTAGCGACATTAAAGATCATGAAAAAACTAGAAATATAATTTATAACATAGCAAAACAAAACATTAATGCCAATGATTTAGCAAAATTTAGAAGTTCTCAGATTGTTTCAGGCAGTGATATAAATTTCATAGTTAATGATTTATTAAATGATAAAAGTATAGTGTATGCTAATAATGATATAAAGCTTTATAAAACAAATTTAACCAACAAAGGACTTGAGTTAACAAACACCATATCATCAAATGCAAATTATGTTTGGCAAGAAAAAGTTAAGAGGGGATTTTTGAGGCGTAGCAAATGGAAAGATCGCGGAGGAAGTGTAGGTAGTATAAATACAAACTATACAGAAGTTGGATACCCGGCTATATTTGCAGCAGGTAGTAAGATAACAGGACAACTTTCAAAACTAAGCAATGGCTCATACAATGACACTATACTTGCTACAAATAAGCCAAATTTTACAGATGCATATAGCAACAATTTTTTAAACTATCTTTCTAGATTTGATACATCTACTAAAATTTTAAACAAAAATTCAAACCAAACCATCATAACACATCCAAAATTTGAATCAAATAGTGTAGCTTTAAGCGATACAAAGTATTATTATCTAAACAACAGTGCTATTTATACACAAGATTTACCAAATAGTGATTATATGCATAATAGACTTAGTAGCTTTTATGATTTTAGAAATTCTATTTTTAGATCTATTATGCAAAAAGATACCATACCATCAAACTTTGCTTCTATTATACATACTGATGAAGATATCATACTTGATATAGATGGCAATCTAGGAAACTATGGCTTTATAGCTAGTAAATCAAATATCAGTATAAAAGCAGACAATATAACAAATCATCAAGCAAGTATGACATCTAGTGGAGCTTTTATTTTAAAAGCAAATAATAATATAAAAAATTTATCTAGCTCAATAAAAGGTGATAAAATATCTTTAATTGCTAGTAATGATATCTATAATACAACCCTATCATCTAAAAAAACCATAAAGCAAAGCAATTATACATATACTGATATTGGTAAAAAATCAGATATATCATCAACAACTAAAGATATATATCTAAATGCTAAAAATAATATATTTATAAATGGTGCTAGCATTAACTCAGCTAAGAGCATTGCTATGCTTTCTAATGCAGATATATCTGTAAATACAGTGCAAAATAAAGGTAATTATGATTTTAAAACAAATGGAGGGTATTACAAAAGAGATTATATATTTCACAATGGTTCTAATATTAATGCCAAAGATTTTATATATCTAAAATCAAATAATAATATAACACTAGATAGCGCAAACATATATGCAGGTGAAAATTTAGCAATAGATGCAAAAAATAATATAAATGTTATATCAAGCCTTGATAATGACTATAGTGAATCAAAAATAACTTCTAAAGGCTTTTTATCTAAAAAAACTACATATACTCAAACCTTATTGCAAAATGTAAATAGTTCAAACCTAAATGCTAAAAACATATCTCTTATATCAGGAGAAAATACAACTATATTAGGATCAAATTTACATTCCACTAATACAATCAACATAGATGCTAATAATATAAATTTAACTAGAGCTTTATATTCAAATCAAAGCATCAATCAAACAAGTAAATCAAATTTAGGTGGATTAAAAAGATCACTTGATATACACTCTTTAGCAAAATCAAATATTCAAGGCTCAAATTTAAGCACTGATAACAAAGATATAAATCTATTTGCTAAAAATGATTTAAATATAATATCATCGGATGTATCAAGTGGAGCAAATCTAAATTTAAATGCAGGTAATAACCTAAATATATTAGCAGCTAAAGAACGTATTAAAGAGCAAAGCATTCATAAAAAATCTAGCTTTAATCCGCTAGGATTATTAACCTTTACAGCTACACTTGGCACATCTGGTGGAGAAATATATACTGCTAAATTAAACGAACAAGGTAGTTTAGATGGCTTATCAAAACTATCAAACATCACTGCTAATGATAGTATTAACCTAAATGCTAACAATATGCTTATTACAGCAAATTTATCGAGTAAAAATGATATCAACATTAACTCAAATACAGCTAGTATACTAAATGCCACAAACACACACGAAAGTTATAGTATAAATAAAAAAACTAGTATAAACATAGCTCACATACAAGATATACTAAAAGACGCTAAACCTAAATCACTCTCTGAGCTAAAAAAAGATACATCAGCTAAAATTCGCCTAGCAAATGCAACTTATGAAAAAGCTACTAAGAATACAACTTCAACTAATAGTATTAATTCAAACATAAACGCTAAAAATTTAAATATAAATACTAAAAAAGATATAACTATCATAGGCTCAAATCTAAGCACAACTGAGGATATAAAACTAACATCAAAAGATGGTAATATCTATATCTCAAATGCAACTGACACAATTGATACTACTACAACACTAAAACAAGCTCAAGTAGCTCTGTCTCTTAGTATCCAAAACGAATACGCCCAAATAGCCCCAGCCGCTATTGAACTTGAACAAGCAGTAAAACAGCTAAATAGTGTAAAAAAAGAGTATGATGAATATAAACAAGCTAAATCTAGTTTACAAGCAAAACTATTAGAACTAAAACAAAGATATAATAATAAAGAAGCTGGCATAGATCAAAGCGATATAGAAGATTTAATAGATATAATAGACAATATAAAAGATGAAGAAAAATATTATATAACAAACATAGCCCTAGCAACTACAAATGTAGCCTCTAAAACCACAGCTCTAACATCTCAAATAGCTACGTCTTCATCAAGTGGTTATACTTATGGCTTTAGCGTAGGTATAGTAGGAGATGTAAGTGCTCATCAAAGTAAATTAGATACTAAACAAACAACATCTATATCTTCAAATTTAAAAGCAAACAACATAAATCTATCAACTAGTAAAGATAAATCCACTAACATAACTGGCTCAAATTTAATAGCTAATAATGATATAAATATAGATACTAAAGATCTAAACATAAACGGTAGCACCAATACATATACATCAAATGAAAATAGCAAAGAGTTAGGTGGAAGTCTAAATTTTACTATGTATGGTGGAGGTGGAGGAAGTGCAAATATAAATCATAAACAGGGTTATTCAAATATAGATAACCTAATACACAATAACTCACTACTATATGCTAAAAATAATCTAAACATAAACACATCAAACGATACAACTATACAAGGTGCAAATTTAAGAGCAGATAATAAAGCAAACATTCAAGTAGGTAATAACCTAAGTTTAATTAGTCAAAGAGATAGCTACTTATCAACTCACAAATTAAAAAGTATGGGAGCTGGTATAGGAATAAGTGGAGAAAAATCACAAAGTAATAATCCAAATCCTTATGCTATCTCAAACAATATGATAAACTATGATAACTCTAAACTATCAAACATAAACTCAAATTTCAGCCAAAGTAACTCAAATACCATAACTAAACAAACAAACCTTAGCTCAATTACAGCTAATGAGCTAAATATCAACACTAAAAATAACACTCATTTAAAAGGCTCACTAATAGCAGCTGGATACTATAAAGATAACACTAAAAATAGTAACTTAGTATTTATAGATAATAAAAACCTAAACTTAACAACAAATACTTTAACTTATGAAAATTTATCAAATACAAGCTATACTAAAGGAACAGACTTAAGCTTAAGTGCAAACTATGCTATTAAGAATAATACAAAAGAAAAAGAGAATACAACAAATAACAATCAACAAAACAGCCAATCAAATACACCTACTAATCAAACACAAGATATAAATTCTAAAATTTCATCAGCTTCGTATTCAAACAATAGAAATTTAAGCTATAGCCACTCAAAGACATTAGCAACTATAGGACAAGGTAACTTAATAGTAGCTAATACTAATATATCAAATTTAAACAAAGATGAGTTAGAAAATTTACAATCAACAAATACAAATTTATTAAACTCAGATGACCTAACTAGACTAAATAGAGATACAACTAAAACAAATAAAGACCTATACAATACAAGTATAAGTTCAAATGTAGAGGCTATTCTTGATACAAGGCTTTTAACAGAAAATGGAAGAGAGGAGATAAAAAGAGATTATGAAGACTCTTTAACTATAGCAGATGCTATAACACAAATAGTAACTACTCATAGAGCAAAATTTAGTGACTTTTTTAAAGAAAATATTAAAACTTATAATACGCTTCAAGGGGTAAGAGAACTTATAGATAATAATGAAGTCATAAGAGAGTATCTGTCATCAAACGATACAAATATACAAGATAAAGAGATATTTACAAAAATAATAATAAATTCAGTTATGTCAAATTTAGGCTACATACCAACTAATGCTAAACTAATATACACGGATGAAAAAGGATATGACAATAAAGATATACAAGGATATTACTCATTACAAACAGATACTAGTTATATAAATTTGAAAAATATTTTTTCAACAAAAGATATTATAAAAGTAATAGCTCATGAAACAAGTAGAGCTATTGATACTAAAAACAATATGGATATCACTACAAATAGAGATGATAACACAAAATATGCTTCAAATTTTGCAAATTATACTACAAGATATTTTAGTGATTCGTTAAATAAATATAATAAAGAATTTATAGCCATATCTCCTATATCAAACTCTATCTATAAAGATAATCCATATATCATCTCAAACAATAGTGAGTTTGTTATGCTAGATAAAGATATGGGGGATAATAAGGTCTATATGTATAATGGAAAGGTTTTAACATCTGATAAAATAAATGATCATAAGGTTGTAGATTTGACATTATGGGAAGCTATAAGTAGAGGTCATTTAGATATGAATTTACCAATTACTATTATAAATAGCCTATCTGATAATACAAAAATACTTGAAACACCAGACAGTAGAGTTTATAAAAAAGAGTATGATTTAAGTAATAAAGATGACTTTGAAACTTTAAGAAAACAAACAGATCTAACATATGATGATATTAATAATAATACAAAAATAGTATTTATAAATGGTATGATGAATAGTTATGATGACGCAAGAAATAGTGCCAAACTTATAAGTAAAGACTTTGATAAAGTAGGACTTATAAATAATTCTTCTACCTATGCTGGTATTGGTGATATAATAGAATGGTTTCCAAATTATTTAACCACTAAGGATGTATTAACAGCATATAAACTACAACAATTATCGCCAGGTACTATTATAATAACACATAGTGCAGGAAATGAAGATATCTTTAAAACAAATAAAATAAACTACATTCAAGGAGTAAAAACACCATATAAACTTATCTCTGTTGGTTCACCAAAATCTGCTACATATTTAAAAGATTCAACATCAAAAGTAGGAGCAGAATTTATAATGCAACTAAATCATCCAAATGATCCAGTGGCTAATGGTTTTTTAAATAAGGATGGGGATTATGATATAAAGTATGGTCCATTTTATGATTTAGAATTTCATAAATTTGAAAATTATTCTCCTAGTATAAAATCATATATTCAAAATAAAGGTATTATGAAAAATGAATAGTAATCTAAAATTAATTTTAATTCTCTTTTTATTTTTTTTAATGTATCATGGTCCATTATTAATTTTGACAACATATTACATATTTTCTATTTATTTTTATTTAATTTATATATTTTTATATATAATTTGGAGTATTTTCTTATATCTAAATATTAAAAACATTAAGGTATATGTCTTTTCTATATTAAAAATAATATTTTTTAGTCTATTTTTGATATTATATGCAGTTGTTGCACAAGGTTTTACTGGTATTATATTATTTGGACTCGATGGTCCCGGATATTTAGAAAGACATAATTTTCATAATTATGAGTTAAGGCATGACAATGTTCTTTATTGGCTATTCATTTTTTCCCTCCACTATCCTATATATATCTTTATCTTTATAAAACCATTTGTCAATCATCTTGATAAATCAATTAAGAAATTTAAAGAAAAAGAGTTAAATAAAGATGAGTAAGTTCATGTTTGCTATAAACATATTAAATAAAGACCTATACAATACAAGTATAAGTTCAAATGTAGAGGCTATTCTTGATACAAGGCTTTTAACAGAAAATGGAAGAGAGGAGATAAAAAGAGATTATGAAGACTCTTTAACTATAGCAGATGCTATAACACAAATAGTAACTACTCATAGAGCAAAATTTAGTGACTTTTTTAAAGAAAATATTAAAACTTATAATACGCTTCAAGGGGTAAGAGAACTTATAGATAATAATGAAGTCATAAGAGAGTATCTGTCATCAAACGATACAAATATACAAGATAAAGAGATATTTACAAAAATAATAATAAATTCAGTTATGTCAAATTTAGGCTACATACCAACTAATGCTAAACTAATATACACGGATGAAAAAGGATATGACAATAAAGATATACAAGGATATTACTCATTACAAACAGATACTAGTTATATAAATTTGAAAAATATTTTTTCAACAAAAGATATTATAAAAGTAATAGCTCATGAAACAAGTAGAGCTATTGATACTAAAAACAATATGGATATCACTACAAATAGAGATGATAACACAAAATATGCTTCAAATTTTGCAAATTATACTACAAGATATTTTAGTGATTCGTTAAATAAATATAATAAAGAATTTATAGCCATATCTCCTATATCAAACTCTATCTATAAAGATAATCCATATATCATCTCAAACAATAGTGAGTTTGTTATGCTAGATAAAGATATGGGGGATAATTTAAGTATATTTATACATGGCACTTGGTCTAGTCCAAAAGATGCAGACCCTAAATTTATAGAAGCTTTATCAACTACTTTTAAAGAGCCTATTTATCAATTTAAATGGAGTGGAGAAAATCACAAAAAAGCAAGAGCAAGAGGAGCTATCAAACTTACAGAATTTGTAGAAAATTATAAATTTAAAGAAGGCGAAGCATTGAATTTAGTCATGCACTCTCATGGCGGAAATGTTGGAAAAGATTTTACACAATTTTATGAAGGAGATAAAAAAATAGATAATTTTATAATGCTTGGCACACCAGTAAGGGATGATTATTTTATAAATTATGATAACTTTACTGAAAATGCAAATATTTTAAATGTGTATGATAGCAGTGATATTGTGCAAGTGGGTGGCAAATTTGAGTTCAAAAATTATACTATTAATATTTATATGGGTGATGGTTGGCATAAAATAGATGATTCTAAAATAAATAATATTAAAATTGAAACACCAAATAACCGTTGGTATGATGGGCTTATTGGAGACCATACTAATATGGACTCTAAACCTGTTTGGGAGCAAATAAAAAATGAAATTAGGTGAATATGTTATATTTATAAATATATTTATTATATTTATAATACTATTTTTTATCAATAAACTACTTGATAAATTTGATATAAAAAGACGATTGATTTATTATATATGCATAGTAATTGCTATTGGTTTGTTAATAAGCGGATCGTTTTTCAATATTGTATTTAATTTGTATGGTGGCGAAACTAATGGATATGCTATGTTTTTATCATATATAGGGGCTTTTCTTTTTGTTTTGCTTGAGATTTTTGTTTTATTTATGATATTGCTTTTTAAATTTTTGAGAAAATGGATAAAAAATGAAATCAAATAAGCCATTTTATTTATTGATAATATTGTTTTTATTATTAAATTTACTATTTTTGATAATATATTTTTATTTTAAAACTGAAAATTTGCAATATTGGTTTTTTTATATATTTAATCTCTCAAATTTTAGAACCTTTTGTTTGTTTGTACTTGTTAATTTTTATGCTGTTTTATATTACAAATTGTTGTAATTATTTTAATTTAATATTTAAAAATTTGGAAGTATCATAAAAATGAAAAATTTTATCTCTGTTGGTTCACCAAAATCTGCTACATATTTAAAAGATTCAACATCAAAAGTAGGAGCAGAATTTATAATGCAACTAAATCATCCAAATGATCCAGTGGCTAATGGTTTTTTAAATAAGGATGGGGATTATGATATGACAACAATAAAAATCTGGAAAGATATAAAAAATTATCATCCATTTGAAATTTATTATCCAAATATAATTAAATATATCAATAACACTCAAAGGGATAAAAATTGAATAACAATTTAAAGTTATTATACATATTAACATTGTATTTTCAAATGTATTATGGAGGTTTAATTTATTTTACAGATAAAGATTTGCATTTATATATTTACTTTGCAATATCTTTATTTTTCGATGTTATATTGATATTGTTATTACATAAAGAGATAAAAGATATTAAAAAAAATATAGTTATATTTTTAGAATTACTTATTATGTCCATAATGTTATTTTTATTTTCAAGTATAGCTCAGTTTTTTACTTGGCTTACCGATTTTCCATATAATAATAAAGAGGAATATTATTATTTTTATAGACTTTTCATTTTTTCCCTCCACTATCCTATATATATCTTTATCTTCATAAAACCATTTGTTAATCATCTTGATAAATCAATTAAGAAATTTAAAGAAAAAGAGTTAAATAAAGATGAGTAAAAAATACTATCAAACAATATGAAATTTTTCAATATAGCTTTTTCTTTTCTTATTAAAGAATTTTTTGAAATTAAATTTTAACTTTACATGTAACTTTTAAAAATACTTTATTTAAATAAAGATATAATACCAAATCATTGCATAATAAATTAAGGAGAATAGGTGTTTTTTAAAAGATTTAAATCTTTAACTTTTAACCAACCTCTCTCCATCCTAATCTCTTTATCCCTTATATTTCCAAATTTTATTTTAGCTAATATAATAGCTGATATTAATGCTCCTATATCTAATCAACCAATTATACTAAATACAAATAATAGTGCTATACAAATAGACATAACAAAGCCAACTTCTAAAGGTGTATCTATAAATGAATATTTAGAGTTTAATACTCTTAAAAGCGGAACTATTTTAAATAACTCTAGAAGTGGAAGCAACACCCTAACAGCAGGACAAATCCAAGCTAACCCAAGACTAAGTAAAGAAAGTGCTAAACTTATAGTAAATAAAGTAAATTCCCATGAAAAAACTAATCTACAAGGCAATATAGAAATAGCAGGAGATAGAGCTGATTTAATAATAGCAAATCCAAGTGGTATAAATATAGATGGCACACATTTTATAAACTCTAAATCTACAACACTAACAACTGGAAATATAGAGTATGAAAATGGTGGCATTAAAAATATAGCAGTTAATAAAGGTGAAATTTTAGTTACTAATAGAGGCTTAAAGGATGAGAGCAATTATTTAAATATCTTAACTCATAGTGCAAAGATAAATGCAAACATTCACGCAAATGAGATAAATATAATAACTGGAGATAATACTATTAACAAAGATGGTAGTATCTTATCAAATAATGAAAATAGTATAAAAACTTCAAAATTTTCTATAGATAGCTCATCTCTTGGCGGAATGTATGCTAATAAAATAAAGCTAGTAGGTACCAAAAATGGTATTGGGGTAAATAATCAAGGTAAAATTATAGCAACTAGCTTTATAAAAATAAACTCCAATGGAGATATTATAAATAGTGGTGATATAGTATCTAATAAAGAGATACAGATAGAGGCTAAAAATATAAAAAATAGTGGAAATGGTGTAAAATTTGCAAACATTAGTGCAAATAGCTTTAAGTTAAAGGCTGATAATTTAGATAATACTAATGCTATAATACAAACAAATACTGCCCTAGATATAAAAGCACGCAACTTAAAAAATACATTATCTATAATAGGTAAAGATATATCTTCTAACTCAAATCTTAACAATAAAGATTTATCTACAACTTCAAACAATCATAGCTTTATACTTATAGATAATACAATCTCAAATAATAATTCCAAAATTTTATCAAATGAATTAAATTTAGATATAAAAGATGCTATTACAAATGAAAACACTAAACTTAATATCAAAGATATTGGCACAAGCACTGATGAAATTTCTAATACAAATTCAGATATCATTGTAGATAATTCTATAAATTTAAAAGCAAAAAATATCACTCAAAATAGTTCAAATATCCATTCAAACAAAGATATCAACCTTGAAATTTCAGACACTCTTTTAAATACAAACAAATCTAGTATTTTATCATCTGGTGATATTTTCTTAAAATCAATTAATCTTGATAATATTGGCTCAAATATCATATCAGGCGGTGATTTTACCATAAACACAAACAATTTAAATAATAAAGATAGTTTAATAGCTTGTGGTAAAAAATTAAATATAAATACCAACACCTACAAAAATCATGCAACACTAGAAGCTAAAAGTGATTTGAGTTTAAATATCAAGGATGATAATGTTGTATATAATGGTGGCTTTTATGCTAAGAATAATATATCCATAAATACAGCTAAAAATTTTATAAATAATACTAAGTTTATATCAAACAATGCCTTAAGCATAAGTGCAAATAACATAATAAATAATTCTATCTTATATGCAAATGGCAATATGGATCTGTTTGCTGTTGCTAGATTAAATAATTTTAATAAAATAGTATCTAATGCAAATTTGAGTTTAAATGCTAATGAGATTATTAACAAAAGTTCAAATATATATGCTACAAAAGATATATCTTTTAGTGCAAATACTATTAATAATATTTCAAATTCAGATATTTATAGCAATGGTAATATAAATATCAACGCAGATTTGGTATTAAACAAAGATAGCTCAAATATCATAGCTGTTTTAAATTTAAAAATTAAAAATGATAAAACAAAAGATCACAAATCCTCACTTATAGACAATTCCTCATCACTTATCTATGCTAGTAAAGACATTGGTATCATAGCAAAAGATGTAAAAAATTATTCACAAGATGAGTTAAAAACTTATATTACAAATTCTAACTCAAAAACTATAAATTTAAGAGGATATAAGATAAAAATCAAACAAGACATAGGTAAGCTAAGAGATGATATAATAAAAACTTATAAAATAAACAACAACTACAAAAATCCAAGTAATGAGTATATAAATACTACTCTAAAAGAAAAGATTATAAACTCTACACAAGATCTTTATGTAATAAATTTATACAAAGATACAAAAGCACATGGTAAAAATATATATGATAGCATAACAATAGACTATGATAATAAAGTAGCTTACATAAATACTAGCGACATTAAAGATCATGAAAAAACTAGAAATATAATTTATAACATAGCAAAACAAAACATTAATGCCAATGATTTAGCAAAATTTAGAAGTTCTCAGATTGTTTCAGGCAGTGATATAAATTTCATAGTTAATGATTTATTAAATGATAAAAGTATAGTGTATGCTAATAATGATATAAAGCTTTATAAAACAAATTTAACCAACAAAGGACTTGAGTTAACAAACACCATATCATCAAATGCAAATTATGTTTGGCAAGAAAAAGTTAAGAGGGGATTTTTGAGGCGTAGCAAATGGAAAGATCGCGGAGGAAGTGTAGGTAGTATAAATACAAACTATACAGAAGTTGGATACCCGGCTATATTTGCAGCAGGTAGTAAGATAACAGGACAACTTTCAAAACTAAGCAATGGCTCATACAATGACACTATACTTGCTACAAATAAGCCAAATTTTACAGATGCATATAGCAACAATTTTTTAAACTATCTTTCTAGATTTGATACATCTACTAAAATTTTAAACAAAAATTCAAACCAAACCATCATAACACATCCAAAATTTGAATCAAATAGTGTAGCTTTAAGCGATACAAAGTATTATTATCTAAACAACAGTGCTATTTATACACAAGATTTACCAAATAGTGATTATATGCATAATAGACTTAGTAGCTTTTATGATTTTAGAAATTCTATTTTTAGATCTATTATGCAAAAAGATACCATACCATCAAACTTTGCTTCTATTATACATACTGATGAAGATATCATACTTGATATAGATGGCAATCTAGGAAACTATGGCTTTATAGCTAGTAAATCAAATATCAGTATAAAAGCAGACAATATAACAAATCATCAAGCAAGTATGACATCTAGTGGAGCTTTTATTTTAAAAGCAAATAATAATATAAAAAATTTATCTAGCTCAATAAAAGGTGATAAAATATCTTTAATTGCTAGTAATGATATCTATAATACAACCCTATCATCTAAAAAAACCATAAAGCAAAGCAATTATACATATACTGATATTGGTAAAAAATCAGATATATCATCAACAACTAAAGATATATATCTAAATGCTAAAAATAATATATTTATAAATGGTGCTAGCATTAACTCAGCTAAGAGCATTGCTATGCTTTCTAATGCAGATATATCTGTAAATACAGTGCAAAATAAAGGTAATTATGATTTTAAAACAAATGGAGGGTATTACAAAAGAGATTATATATTTCACAATGGTTCTAATATTAATGCCAAAGATTTTATATATCTAAAATCAAATAATAATATAACACTAGATAGCGCAAACATATATGCAGGTGAAAATTTAGCAATAGATGCAAAAAATAATATAAATGTTATATCAAGCCTTGATAATGACTATAGTGAATCAAAAATAACTTCTAAAGGCTTTTTATCTAAAAAAACTACATATACTCAAACCTTATTGCAAAATGTAAATAGTTCAAACCTAAATGCTAAAAACATATCTCTTATATCAGGAGAAAATACAACTATATTAGGATCAAATTTACATTCCACTAATACAATCAACATAGATGCTAATAATATAAATTTAACTAGAGCTTTATATTCAAATCAAAGCATCAATCAAACAAGTAAATCAAATTTAGGTGGATTATCTAAAACATCCCTTAATAAAACAGATACTACTACAAATGTAAAACAAACCATCCTTAAGACAAATCAAATAAATTTATCTGCAAATGATATTAATGTTATAGCATCTAGTATAGAGACAAATATTGCTAATATAAATACTGAAATTTTAAATCTAATCTCATCTAAAGACACACACTCTAAAACTGAATATAAATCTAAATCAGCACTACTAACATCTACTATCCATGATAAAGGTAAGATAGTAGAGATAGAAATTCCAGCTATTATTAAAGTAAAAGATAAGTTTATATTAAATAATCAAGATATAACACAAAAGCTTGATAAAAAAATAGTAGATGAAATTTCTAAAACTCTAAATTCACAAAATTTAAAAGAAAATATCATAAGAGAACTTAGCTCAAATTCAAACACTCCACTATCTCAAAAAGAGATAAACCAAATAAAAGCAACTCTAAACTCAAAAGAGTGGAATGATAAAACAACTACATTAAGTGGAGTAGGCTCACTAATAGTTACAGCAGTAGTTACTTATTTTACAGCTGGAGCTGGTAGTGCAGTAGCTTCATCTTTAGCGTCAGCTAGTGCTGCAACCACTAGCGTAGCATCAGCAGTTACAAGTGCAGTTATAACAAATGCATCGCTTCAAGCTACAAATATGGTTATATCAAATGGTAAAGTTAAATTTGATATTAACTCTTTAACTAAATCAGCTCTAAGTGCAGGTCTAGGAGCATATGCTAGTTCATATATAAATAGTATAGACACTCTAACTAATTCAAACATAATAAATTCAAACTATCTTGATATAAGTTATGCTGATACACTAAATACCCTATCAAACTCAGCTATACAAAGTGGAGTATTTAAAACAAGCTTTAAAGATAGCTTACTTGCAAACATCTCAACTAGCACAAGCAATTATCTATTCAAACAAGCTGGAGATTTAGGATTAGTATCAAACTCACAAGATGGAAGTATATCTAAAACACTAATTCACTCAATAGTAGGTGGAAGTATAAATGCTATTAAAGGAGATAGCTTTAAAGAAGGAGCATTAATATCAGGAATAACAGAAATCTTAAGACCATTAAGCACTAATTTAAACAAAGAAGAACAACTTCTATCTTCACAACTAATAGGAATTATAAGTGGAGCTATAATAAATGATGAAGTAGGAGCTAATCAAGGATATAACTTAGCTACTAGTTCAGAACTATTTAATAGACAACTTCATAAAGATGAAGAGAAATTTTTACAAAATAACGCTAAAGATTTTATAAAATACTATAAAGATATAACAAACAAAGATCTATCAGAACAACAAGCAAGAGACTTACTTCTTTTATCAGGTAAATATATAGTTGATGCTAAAGATAATGGTATATTTAATATATTAAATTTCTTTGGTAAAACAGACTTTAATAAAGATGAGATAAATATAGCAAAAAGTTTTATATATCAAAATTCACAAGGATTAAAATTTACAGACCACTACAAAGAAAACTTTACACCAACTGATTTCTTTAGTGCTACAGATGAACAATTTTATAATCATTTCTACAATCCAAACACTCCACAAGGTTTAAGTGATGATAGTTTAGTGTTTATACCTATGGATAAGGTTGGAACAACTGCTACTAAAAATGTTGGTGAATTGGCTTATGAAAGTAGTAAAGTATTTTTAAAAAATAGTGGTGATAAATTATCTACATCTGCTATACCAATTACAACTATAGGTTTATCAAACTATCTAAATACCCCAATGAGTAGCGATGAAATACTATATAGTGGTCCAACTGATACTGCATTAGTAATAGGTGGTGGATTACTAGCAAATCAAGGCACAAAAACTCTATCAAAAGCATTTTTAAATCAAAATGCTAAGACATCTATAAAGACTGGTTTGGAGGCTGGGGCATTTGATGGTGCATTGCAGGTAGGAAGTCAAATTTATACTCAAGTTATTAATAATAATGGATATGTAAATTTTAATGATATAAGTTTAGATTACGATAGTATTGTATTTAGTGGTGTGGCTGGAGCTATAACAATACCTAGAATTTTGGAGACAAAAAACAATATACAATATTCTATTAAAGCTATTGATGAATTAAGAAGACAACAAAAAAATGCAAAAACCATAAGCAAACACAATAAACTACAAGATAGAATAGATAAACACTGGATGAATATTATAAGACAAGGCGGTTTTCAAATTTCAAACTCAATAATGGTTGATACAATTAAAGAGCAAGCCACTAATAAGGAATAGATATGAAACAAGGTTTTAATAACTGGTTTGTTATAAATATGGGTAGCATATGCAGAGATTATCCGGTATTTTATTGGGTATTTTTCTGTATATTTGGCTTATTTATCTTTCGAGTATGTTTAGGGTCGATACTTCTAGATATTGGTGTCAAACATAAAAGATTTTCAAAATTCACTTTAATATTTATGATTATGTCGTTAGTAGTTTTTATTGTTTTAATTTATTTCACAATAACAAAATCATATGGTTTATTAATTTATCCTTGCTTATTTACTTGGCTTGCTACTTTTTATACTATTTTTATAGTATTTAAAAATCATAAACAAAACAACAAACCATCAAAAATAAAAACTAAAAAGAAACCAATCATAAAAGTAAAAGCAAATAAAACACCGCCCAATCAAATAAAGAAATCGATATTTCTAAACTATCCAAAGCTAGAAAAAGATATAATAAAAAGAGTAGTTCAGAGAGAAAGCAAGGATAAAATTTGAAGTATAAATTTATGAAATATAAATTCCCAAACATATTTAAATTTATACTTATTTTATCTCTAAGTATAAAACCATTACTAGCAAATTTATATTTACCACAAACAAGCAATTATCTATTCAAACAAGCTGGAGATTTAGGATTAGTATCAAACTCACAAGATGGAAGTATATCTAAAACACTAATTCACTCAATAGTAGGTGGAAGTATAAATGCTATTAAAGGAGATAGCTTTAAAGAAGGAGCATTAATATCAGGAATAACAGAAATCTTAAGACCATTAAGCACTAATTTAAACAAAGAAGAACAACTTCTATCTTCACAACTAATAGGAATTATAAGTGGAGCTATAATAAATGATGAAGTAGGAGCTAATCAAGGATATAACTTAGCTACTAGTTCAGAACTATTTAATAGACAACTTCATAAAGATGAAGAGAAATTTTTACAAAATAACGCTAAAGATTTTATAAAATACTATAAAGATATAACAAACAAAGATCTATCAGAACAACAAGCAAGAGACTTACTTCTTTTATCAGGTAAATATATAGTTGATGCTAAAGATAATGGTATATTTAATATATTAAATTTCTTTGGTAAAACAGACTTTAATAAAGATGAGATAAATATAGCAAAAAGTTTTATATATCAAAATTCACAAGGATTAAAATTTACAGACCACTACAAAGAAAACTTTACACCAACTGATTTCTTTAGTGCTACAGATGAACAATTTTATAATCATTTCTACAATCCAAACACTCCACAAGGTTTAAGTGATGATAGTTTAGTGTTTATACCTATGGGGAGAATTGGAAAATTTAACAAAAATAGTGAAAAAAATATAGTAAATATTATAACCAACAACAAGGCTAAAAAAATATTTGGAACACGAGATGGGCATGTTATAGACACACCACAAAATAGAGAACTTTTGATGAATGTTGCAAATGATACAAAATTAGTTTTAGGTAAAGATAAATTTGGCAATACATGGAGTTCAAAACTTTTAGATAACGGAGAGCAGGTTTGGACGCAAACTAGAAATGGACAAATTATCAACGGCGGAATAAATAAAACACCAAAAATTTTAATTCAGAAACTGGTCTATCATCTCCAATAAGACCGAATTGGAAATAAATATGAAAAAATATTTAACTATAAATGAAGCATATATTTACTCATATAAATTTTTAAGTGATTTGTATTTTCAGAATTTAGATGATGATTTGGGCGGATTTTTAGGTGGAATGTCGCCAGAAATTTGGATTGGTGAAAATGCTGGTGATGAAGATTTATATAATCAATGGATTATAAGTGCTAGTAAAATTTCAAATTCTACAAAACTCACCTTAAAAGAAAGTTTTTTAATAATGATAAAATTTTTAAATATCCAATATGAATTATTTGATGAAGTATGGGCTAAGAATTTAGTTAATGAAATTGTCAATAATAAAAAATATTTTAAAAAATGGATAAAATTTGAAGTATAAATTTATGAAATATAAATTCCCAAACATATTTAAATTTACACTTATTTTATCACTAAATATAAATTTATCACAAAATGTAAGATGTGTTTATGAAATTTAACAAACAGAGATGAATAAGGCACAAAAGGTTATAGACTGGGTAATATTATAGGGTAAAAAGTGTTGTAAATATAAACAAGCTTAGATTTTATATTTTTAGGAATTTTACTTGAAAATTATTATTTTAATTTCAGATACTTTATTTATACAAGATAACTTAAAAAATATTCAAAATGCTATCTTAAACATAATTACTCTTTAAAAGATATACAAGTAGGTGAAAAGTATAAAGTGGTGGGTCACCAAGACTAATACTAAAAAGCCTAAAGCTACTAATATATCGGAATTAGCTCCAATTAAGAAAGCCTTATTTTAATTAATCGGTAACTTTTTAGGTAACTATTGTTTAAAGCACTAAATGCTTAAAAATTCTAAGCTATAATAACTTAAGCTATTATAGCTTGTTGCACCATATAAATATATTAAATCTAGACCCAATGGAATTTAAACTATAAATAAAGAGCTTTAAGTTATGATTTTACCTATGAAAAACAAGTATTTGTATCGTTCCAGATTTTCAGAAAACAAATTTCGTGAAATTTTGAAATATTTTTGTCTTAATATATAAGCAGTTAAAATATCTAAATTAACAGAAATTTGAGAAAAAACAGTGGGAAAAATATTTAAGCAAATCAGAATTTAATGATGAACGAATATGAAAAAATATCTAAATTTAGTGGAGAAATAGGGATAGATAAAAGCGCTAAAAGAGTAAGAGACAAAAAAGGTATAGGTGCTAATAAAACATCAGTATTTGGAATGTTAAAAAGAGATGGCAAGGTTTATACACAAGTTTTAAACTGTTCTAGTAAAGAGTTATTGTCTATTTTAAAAGAGTTTAGTAATCTAGGTAAGAGTGTAATTTATTTAGATAGCTAGAAAGCTTATGATGGGCTTGGTTGATTATGGTGCTAAAGAACATTACGAAGTAAAACACTGTAAGGATGAGTTTGTAAATACTAGGAATCATATAAATGGCATAGAAAACTTTTGGGATGCTGCAAACACAAACTAAGTAAATTTAAAGGCATAAATTATACTGCACTTAAAGGAGTGTGAATTTAGATATAACAACAAAGAAAATCTCTATCAAGTTTTATTAGAATTGATAAGAGTTCTTGCAAAGCTATGAGCGTAAGCGAAGTAGAAAATCCTCTTAACTTGTCTTGAACCTTTTATAAAATATCTATGGCTTATTATTTAATTATATATTCTATCTATTGTCCAAAAATAGGCTTTAATACTACGGATTTTATTTTGTAGTGTTTTTGCTTTTTTCAAATCCTTAGATGAAATTGTTTTAAGTAAATTATTTATTTTTCTATCTTTTTTTACAATATTTTTATACTCTTTATGAGAAAGTATTTCTTGATTTATTTTTTCAAATTCACGATTATTAATTAATTCCAAAAGTTTTGTTAAAAGAGCACTACTTTTAGAATTAATATCGTTTTGTTGAATCTTTTTTACCCTATTTATAAGATTATCTAAATCGGAACTATATTTTTGCTTTAAATTATGTATAAAATTTTTTACATTTTTTAACGAAATTTCACCTTTTACAACTAAAATTAACAATAAATCAGCCGTTGTAATGATTTCACCTAATAAATTATTCTTAAAAAATTCACTAAAATCATTTTTTGCCCCATCATCATCTGTAATAAAATATGTTTCAAAAAAACTATCAAATTTATATCTATTTAAATACAATGCATAAGAACAAGAGTGCAACTCACCATTGTCTTTAGCATATTTAGTAGTTTTCTTAGTAAATTCCAAAGCAGATTCAAAATCTTTTTGGTTCACTACTGCCAACATCTCATTATGCAATTCTTTTGATATGTAAGTATTTATCAAAGACTTTTCTTGCAAGGAGTTTAAATTTTTATCGTAATTATCTTTAATCTCTCCTAATACTTTTTCTACAATTTTAATGTCTAAACCTACTTTTTTTAATAATTTTAAATAATCATATTCTAATTCATAATTATCGTCTTGATATATAATATCGTTTTGTAATAAATTTATAACCGTGCAAGCATCTAGTATAAAAACCACTTACTCTTCCCAGGAGATAATCTCTTGTTTTATTTGATTAATAAAATCTCTATTTATAGTCTTTTTTTCTTTTATTAGTGCCATTTCTAAAATTATAGAAAAACTTTCGTTGATTTTTCTAGCAGTTAAATTTCCTATATGGCTAAGTATATATGAAATATCTTCATCAGATATAGGGATAGGCTTTGACTCCATCAAGGCCTCATTAAACATCTCTTTTACATATATTTTTGCTTCTTCTATACTTAATGGTGCAAAGTCGATTTGCACACCTATTCTAGTAGTCAAAGCTTCACCAAGATACAAAGACATATCTTCTCTAGACATAAATGGTTTTTGAGTAAAATTTATAAAAATAGTTAAGTTGTTAGGAGTTTTATCTATGAATTGCCTTAAAAAAGTAGTAAATCTATCTTGAAGAGACTTACTAAGAGTATCTATATCTTCAAATTCATCTAGCCATATAAAAAATGATGAATAGTATTCTTTTTCTAAAGTTAAACAACCAATAATAGTTGCTAGAAAATTTGCTATTTGTTCATCGTTATTTAATCCATATGAAAGCCCTAAATAATTTAAAGTACCTTTTGTACTATCACCATATATATAATTTTTTAATTGTTGAAAATCATCATCAATTTCTTCGTTATTAAATAATCCTTTTTGTTTTTTTATATTAATTCCAACAAGTTTTTTAAAGACATTTGCAATTATTCCATCGTTTGAAAAAGCATCAATCCTTTTAGCCAAAGCATCTTCGCCTATTTTATCTCTAATAGCCAAAAAATCATCTCGTATATCTTCCAATGAATACTGCCCTAAAAAAGATCGCAAAAACTCCTGAACTATATTTTTTGAAGTTCGTGGTAAGGTTACTTTTATACTTTTAGCTTTTTCTACATTATTTTTCTCTACAAGTTCTTGTAATCTATCTGTTTTTGAAAAATAAAGTGCAGCATGAGTTTTTCCACTACCATAACTTCCCCAGTTAATTACTATCCTAGAAGGTCTTGTTAGTAGTGAAATTTTAATTCTGTCTTCTATCTTTTCTTTTACATCTTTCATTCCAGCCCATATTATCTCTTGTTGATTTATTGGTGGTGTTAAACGGAATGGATTTTCTTTTAATCCTAAATTTTCAAATTTCATTATTTACTCCTTTTTTCTTATAAAGCCATCGTTTTCTGTTTTATACCAATCGAAAATATACTCTCTGTTTTCCTTGCCACTTAAGTATTTTTGTATATCGCAAGGATCTATTATTTTTTCTTCTTTAAATAACATCAAAAAACAACTATATATTATAGCTTGAGAGGCTGTTACTCTGTTTGGTGCCATGGTTTTAAACAGCCTAAAACTCTCATCAATATATTTTTTAACTAATATTATATCTGATTTATCCACATATGATGCTTTTATAGAATAAACTTCGCTCATTAAACTAAAAAAATCCATACACAATAATTGATTTACTATAGTAAATTTCTCTTGAAATATATCATAATATGAGCTTAAACCACTAAGAAATTTTAGCCCTTTTTGCGATAAAATAATATTGTTTTTTAAAAACTCATCCTTATCTAACAAATCTAGATCTAACATCCAATTTACTCTTGGTTCAACAATGTGTTCTAAATAAGATTCTTTCCAGTTAATTATTTTTTTAATTTGTAAATTCATTTCTATTTTTTCTTTATTGGAGATTTTTGAATGTTCAACTATAAAGCGAAGTTCTTTTATAATATACTCTTTAAATTCTGATTTTAAATTTTTAATAGTTGTTTTATTTCCTTGAATATAAATTATTTCTAGTAAAGACCAAAAGTAAAAATTATCATTTTGTAAAATAAAAAATAAAAAAAATATCTTTTCATAATATTGTAAAATAAAGTAATTATCCGTAGGATTATCTAATTTTTTTCTAAGGACATTAAAAACTTTTCCGAATTTGGATAAAGCATATCTATTATTTTGAATATATAGCATTCTTAAAGAAATCGCAAAATCTATATATGCCTTAGGAGAATTTCCTGTTCTAGAAATTTCTATAATTCCTTTGGTGTTTATGTGCGATAATAAATCAAACTTACGCTTATCTGCTTCTAATTCTATTTTTCTATTAAATACATTATCTGGGTAATTATTACTCTCATAAAATAATCCCATTATCATTTTAATATATGCTAATCTTCTAACTTTGGTTTGCAGGGCTATTGAGCTTATACCATTTAATGTTAAGTTAAGTTTATATTTAAAATCTTGCCAGTCAAACCATGAAATTTTTTCATAATATTTTTTAACAAAATTAAGTTCTATGTTACTAATATTTAGTTTTATAATATCTTCAAAAAAATCTAACCTGCCACCAATATCCTTAGATAGCATAATCTTGTAAAATAAATCATAATATGGGCACCAGCCACTATTGCTACTACCGATTGATATAGTTGGGATTTTAGAAAAATACTCATAATATTTTTTTAAAATTTCTAGAACAAAAAAATATTTCTTTGGATGAGTTTTTATTTGTATTGAAATATTTTTTATACTGATTTTTCTAGACAAATCAGTATCATATAATAAATTTAACTCCATATAATCTTCATTGCATATATCATATAAATCATCTTGATTAGTTTCTATAATAATTTCTAAATTGGTAAATGGTACTATAATATTAGAATAAAGGTATCCTACCATTCCATTTTTGTATTTATCAAATAGTTTTAATAGTTCTTTTTCTTGCTTAGTAATCATAGCGTACACATCGTACAAAGTTTATCTTTTTCTATATCATAAATCATCTTATCATGTTTTGATATAAACTCCATTTCTTGCATCATAGTTCCATTTTTTATAGGTTGATTTTTTCTTATTTCTTCCATTCTTTTATAAGATTTTTTAATTTTATCAATATTTTCTGGTTTTATAAGTTCAGAAAGTGGCATACCTTTTATCCAGCTATATCCATCTTTTTCAAATTCCATAGCTTTTTTAAACTCCTTTGGTCTTTGTTCGTACAGCCAAACCCACTCTATCTGTCTCATAAAAAAACAAAAATAACACCCAGACCTACTTCTAAAATATTCTATATCATATTTTTCATCATATATTGCATCATAATATTTTGGTAGTCCAAGCCCTATATCATTCAAAATCCTTTTTACATCATCAAGCGTTATACCATCATCTTTAAAAGGCATAACAGTTGTGATATTTTCCTGGGTTGGCACTAATCCATCTCTATTTTCATCAGCCCTTATGCCTATATAGTTGTAAATTTGATACTCACTATATTCTTTCATCTTATTTAAAAATGTTTCTAGCTTCATCTTTCTTGTGCACCATCTCTCCATAGGTGAAGGCAAAAAATCATTATGCTCCATCAGTAGCTCTTTAAATGATTTTTTAGGTTTTAATCTTTGAACTTCAATACCAGCTAAATTTTCTAAATCCCTTAAATAATCATATGTATCTTGAAGTTCTTCGCCTGTGTCAAAAAATAGATATTCAAATTTAATATTTGGGTATTTATTTTTTAGATATATTGCTAATGCAGCACTATCTTTTCCGCCAGAAATTGATACTACATGTAACTCTTTATTCATCTTTTAACTCCTCTTTTAATAGCTGTGATATTAAATACAGTTTTTCATCTTTTGTATAGTTTTTTGGTATCTGTTTTTTTATTTTTATAGCCTCGTTATCTATCTTAACTATTTTATCTTTATCTATACTAATGATTTTATTTAAATTATTATCTAATAAGTTTAATGAAATTTTTCTTACATCTTTTTTGTCTGAAATAAGCTCAGTAATTTCTAAATTATCTAAAATTTGTATAGAATGCTTTTTTAACTTGTTTTTAAACTCTTTTATGTCGTTATCAGTGCATTTATCTATCTCTTTTTTAATCAAATTTATACTCAAAGAATCAAGTAGTTTAACTAAAGAATCACTATAAATAAAACTCTTTAAAATGGACTTTGTTGTTTTATCTAAATTTACATTGTTATTTAGTTTTTTAGCTATTTTAGACAAAGAGTTATTAAATGGAAAAATTTTAGAGTCTAAATAAAAAATATCTGAAATAAAACTCTCTAATTCTACTAATAAATTTTTATAAGATAGTGCTATTTCATTAAATGCATTTTTAAATTTAAATATAAACTCATCTAAATTAATTTCTTGTATATTTTTATATCTGAGTGCTTTAGGTATCGATTCAAAATAGGCTTCTTTTGGCTCTTTCATAGAAGATAATACGCTCCTTAAAGAAATAGCCTCTTTAGATAGTTTTTGTGTATTCTTTGAAAAATCACTAAACAAATTAAATTTACCAAAAAGCACTCTTGTAACAGCAGTAATATTTTCTTTTGAGTAGCTAAAATCTGCTATATCAGATGTAATTCTTACATATCCTTCAAAAAGCTTTTCTTCGAATTTATTTAGTTTTATAAACTCAATTTCAAATTTATCACTAGCTTTCCACATGTTCATTAATAAATCTATATTTAAGTCAAAAATATATGTGTTTTCACGAAAAATATTTATAGAGTCTTTATGAACTATAAAAAACAAAGATGACACAAAAAGAGCTTTTGTTTGACTAAGCCCAAAAGGCTCTTTTGATAAATGTTCAAGTAAATTTACTAAATTTACTCTTTTGTCTATAAATTCTTTTATGCTCTTCCAAATATATTTAAAATTCAAACTATCTGGAGCGAACAATTTATATTCTTTTCCATCTTTTTTATGTATCCCGGCTGGCTTGATAACAGATAAATATAAAGCTTTCTCAGCAGGAAATTTCTCAAAAGCTAAATTTTCTTTATCATAATCACATAGCATTTTTTTAAAAAGTGCTTTTAAAATAGTTGTGTTTGTTCCTTTGCTATTTATAGTATGATTTAGAGTGTAACTGTTTATTATGGGTGTTTTGCTGAAATTTATCTCAACTATTTTACTTAATAGCTCTTGCAATTTTTTATGACTAAAAACATAACAGCTATCTTTGTATAAAATTTCATTTTCTTCTATGTCTTTATTGAGAATAACCTCAAAAGCGTTTTTATAGTCTTGTATCATACTACTAATAATTTCATTTGTATCTTTGCTTATTTTTTCCTTATGAAGCTCTCTAATGTGCTTTAAAATTTCTATTTTTTTAACTAATTCTTCTAATTTTTGATGATTTTTTAAAACAATAGCTACGGATTTTTCATTTCTATACAAGATATCCTTAATTTTATCATCATAAGTAGAAAGTAAAAATACTTTATATGGTAAATCCAAGTTTTTCAAAGCAGTGCTAATATATTTTTTTTGAAAACTTTTTTCTAAACCATAGAGTGAAAAAAACCTCTTTGCAACGATGCTATCCTTAGATATGATATGATTAATCTTCTTTTCATAATCCATATTTATATTTTGAGATAGAAAATTTTTCATCTCTTTATTTATATCTATATTTGAATCTTCTAAAAGCGAATATGACTTTGTCTGCTCTTGAAAAATGATGATATTTTGCTCTTCTAAATATCTGATACTATCTTTTATATCATTTTCTTTATACTTATCAAGTAGTGATAAAACTATCTGTTTGTCGTTTGGGATAATGGTTAAATTTAACTTAAATGTGTGTAAAAGACTGATTGTTTTGATTATATCTTTTTGGATATTATTTTTTATCCTACTATCTTTTAGTCTATATTCGGATAAATACCAAATTTCTCTATCTGGCAACAAAATGGTATAAATTTTTAATAAATAAGAGACATAATCATACAAATTTGCTAAATCATATAGCTCATGTTTTTCAAATTCATTATCTAAAAACTCTTGAAACCCGAATGATTCTGCGGAAAATAAAAACGAATAAATAGTTCTTTGATTTTGAAAATATTTTGTAAAAACTTCAGCTATTATTAGAACTGAATATGGGTGTAATGGGCAAATTTTCTCAAATATTTCTAAGGTATTTTTTTGACTAATTTGTTTTGCAAAGCTCTGATTTTTAGATATTTCTTTAACTGTTTTTCTAGCTTTCTGTATATGCGTAGAGCTATTATCATAAAAACTCTCTTTAAAAATATTTAGCATCTCAAAATAATCATCTTTAAAAACGATATTTTCAAAACGCCCTTGAATTTTATCCCAGTCCGTGTAGGTTATCAAAGATGCATCAAGACCATTGTATTCTCTAAAAGTTTTATGAAGTGAGACTATTAATTTAAAATTTTTTTGAGTATTTACAAACTCAGCAACTGTTTGTAGCTCGAAAATATCATTAGATTCTCTTTCTTCTAAGCTATACTCTATAAATTTTCCAAACTCATCAATTGTTAGCAAAACATCAGTATATCCAAGCTCATCGGCTTCTTTTAATAAAATTTCTAGCAAAACACTGACTTGATATTTCTCGTTTTCTTTTAGGTATTTGATTGTATTTTTAAGCTTAACTATTTCTAATAAAGCTGTTTTTAACTGAGTTTTGAAAGATATATGTTCACCAACAATCTTTATTCTTAGAAAATTCTTATTTTTTTTATATTTGACAAAGTTATCGTAAATTGTTTTATCACACTCACTTAGTTTATCAAGGCAAATTTTTGCATATTTTGTATCACTTAACAATGTATTTATATACAACAATAAGGATGATTTACCAGAACCAAATGGACCTATTATGGATACAGAGTTATTTGAGTTTTCTCCCACTAGGTACTCAATCACTTTAAGAGTGGATGTGGTAAGTATATAGTCTTGGCAATTTTCATCATCATAAATAATATTAACCGATTTATTAAATTTTTGATTTAATTTTACACTATCTCTATATTTAAACATAAATTTTATCTCACTTTAATATATCATTTAATATTTTTTTAAGTTCAAGCTTTTCTTGAATGTAAATTTGCCTAATCCCCGAAGCTTCAGAGTAAAACAGTTTGCCATTAGTTATTTTTTCCAAATTATTTATTTTTATAAAAAAACTATTTTCATTCATGCATAGGCTTTTTTGGATGCTTATCTCGCCTTTTTGCAAATCATCTATAGATATAGATGGGTTGGCATTTTTAAAACTGTTTAAATAATCAACTAAAATATACAAAAACACACTATCGCTTATATGTGTAGCTAAGCTAATGTTTAAATTATAAAAACCGCGATTTTCATCTAAGATATTTAACTCTTTAAACAAACCAAAATTACTCTCTTTTGAACTGCTATACATTCTTAAGAAAACATCTATGTCTGATTTAATGGTATTTGTGGATAAGCTGTATTTATTAATTTTTAGCCATTCGATAATACTATTTAATAATTCTTCCTTTGAAAATTTAAAAAGATATAGTTTGTTAAAAAATAGATAGTATAGAGTCGATTTTTCTTTGCTTTTTACCAAATTCCAGTGTAGAATCCACAAAATATCTGTATTTTCTATATATGGATCATTTTCTAAAATTGTTTTACCTAAATATGTTAAATCATTGCCGTCTATAAGCTCCAAATTTTTCATCCAGTGTCGCAAGGATTTTACCATATTGACACCTAATCCCAATTTTGCAACCGAGTTTTCAAACTCTGAAATTTCAAATAATTTGCTATTTTTACTAAACGCTTCAAGTCCCCTTGAAATCCAGTCTATCTTACAATCAAATTTATCATGACCAGAAAAAGATACTTTAAATTTTGACACATATTACCTTTTTATATTTTTTAAAAATATTGTTAAAATTTCCTTTTACTTAACGCTGTAATACACCGAACATCTATTGTAGCATATTTCAATCTTTCATATAGTAATTTTATTAAAAACTATTTATCATGTTATGCTACCATAATTTTCATAAAAATTGTTTTTTCAATACATTGAAAATAAATCAATTGCCAAAGAAATATAATAACAAGGCATGGTTTATATTTTTTTATTTTATAAGTTTGTACTAGATTACAGCATAATATTAATTTAATTTTCTAATACATTAACCCAAACAACCAAAGCGGAATTTTACTTCCAAAGCCAATTTTCAAATTATCAGCAGCTACAAATGAGTTTTTATCATCCTTTATCTGACTAAAGCCTTTTTTAGCTCCACCTATTTCAAATACAAACTCATCCACTCTAAAGTCTCCACTTTTACTAAAGTAAATTTCTCCACTATTTCCAGCCTGATTTACAAAAATTATCTCTCTGATATTGCTAATATCTGGCTTATATAAATGCATTAAATTTGTATTTTCAAGGTAAATTTTATCAGCTTTATTCATATTTTAGTGATAACTCATCTCTCATTAGAAGTCTTATAAGTCCAGCATTCTAGCACAGCAAGATAATCTTTTAGCGTTCTATCATCCTTAATATCCACTATCTTTTTTAAATCAGTATAGTTTGGAGAGTAGGAGCATTTTCACTAATTGCGTGAAGTAGTAGCTTTAGCTTTCTAGCTGTGTTGCCACTTGGGTTTGGATATACGCTAAGTAAATCTCTATAAATAGTTGCTTCTATACTTTGCCTTAGGGTTTGAAAAAAGACTATTTCATTTGACAACTCTTTATAGTATAGGTAGTATCCAAATTTCAAATACTCTTTAAAAAGCTTAGTTGTATATAACTCTTTTTCTTTTAAGCTCTCCACAACATCACTAGTAATATCTTGATGAGTGGTTAAGACAGCATCTAAGCTAAAAGGAATGATGTTAATACCGTAAAAAAGTCTTAAATACTCCCTAAAACTCATCCCATGCATTTTATAAATAATAGCTCTTCTGCTTAAATCATGCGAACTTTTAAGAATTTCCAAAGCTGATGAGCTAGTTGCTACGATATTTAAATCCTTAAAATTATCATAGGCAAATTTAAGCACTCCAGATATATCTTTGTCTTTATGAATTTCATCAAGGTAGAGATATTTTCCGCCATTTAAAACAAACTCTTCAATTATTGTTGTGATATCGTTTGAAAATTCCATATTATCTAAACTTAGATAGAGACTTCCTTTATTTTTGCTTGTAAGCTGAGCAAGAGCGGTTGTTTTACCGATACCACTACTTCCTAGAATTATGCTTAGCCTGTGATTTTAAATCAGTAGTTTTTTAAAATATCTTTCAAACTTTTGATTGTTTAAGTTTGATTAAGGCGTTGCTTTTTATAAATAGCTCATCTAGCATCTTTCATTCTTTTTATGTAATGAGATACAATTATATCATAAAAAGTATGGATTGTATTACATATTTATAAAAACAGACTAATTTAAAATCAAGCTGTATAAAATTTGATTTGAAAATTTTATACAAATAAAAGCTATGTTAATCATAAAAGAATCTAGAACATATCTAAAAAGCATTTTAACATTAAGATTATAATATAAAAATAAGTTTGTTCTAAATAGAATTTAGGCAAATAGAGCTATAAGTATGGTATGAATTTATATAAAAATATCCATAAGGTTCTTTAAAAACAAGTATATATGAAACCAAGGATGTTTTAAGTTTTAGAGCACTATTTTTTCAACTCGCTCCACGATAAAACTACTCCACCAAGATGCAATTTCTTCAAGCCCTTTTAACATCGTAGTTCCTCCGCTATATACTAGTGTGATTTGATTTCCTAAAAACAGCTCTCTTACCTCAAATCTGAATTTAGAGGCTTTTTCATTCTTGATGGTTGTACTATAGGTTTTTCTAAAACTATGAGTTCTTTGATAATTTGAGCCTTTATTAAACCGCATTCGCTCTAGTTCTCTATTAATATATTTGCTGCGATAGGCTCTAAGCTAGAGGTTCTAAATTAGTCTCCAAAAGTCCTAAATCCCTACAAAATTTTTCTTGATTTTTAAGAATTTTAACAACCTCATTACTAAGCTGTAAGATAAAATCACTTATGTTTGCATTATTTACCTTCATCTTTCTCTGGTATGGTTAGCAGTTTTTCATCAAAATCAACATAATCCCATCTTAAAGACACAGCATTTTGATCTAAGTGGTATGTGAAGCATGAACTTTAAGATGTTTTTTGTAGTTATATTACTGTTTTCATAAATTGCTTTACATAAGTTTGTAAAGTAGGGCTCTGTGGTTATGACTTGGAATTTATAACCTCTAGTCTTTTTACAATATTATCCATTTTTATATCAGAAACGACATTTCTGTCTATATAGCCTAAAGATAGAGCATATCTAAAATTTGATTCAATAGTCCATGTAGCCTATGTGTCCATTTGAGACTAGACTTCGCTCTTTTTACTAGTAGCGTAGATATATCTCTTTTATGGGTAGAACTCATCGGCTTATTTCCTATCTTGTCAAGCGCCCACTTTTCTATCTCTCTTCTGTTTCTGCTAGCAGTTTCTATACTAATAATGCCTTTTTCATTTATTTTTCATCTTTTATCTGCAAATTCATTGTAAATTTTTTCAAAAGTATTACTGAGTTCTTCTTTTGCAATGGATGCTTCACTATCTAGATGAGTTTTTACATCGTCTATACCATTTTCTCTAAGAGTGATAAGTTCGGTAATTTTTTGTCTTGCATCAGCTAAAGTTACCTCATCATAGTTGCCGATAGCAATTTTTCTTTGTTTGTTGTAAGAGTTTCTATAAAGATAGTAAAATTTCTTAGAGCTTGTTGGATACACTCTAATGTAGAGATTGTTGCTCAATCTCTTTCAAAATACTCTTTATATTTGGGTTTTAGTCTTTTTAGGTGGATATCTGGTCTATCTCTCATGCTAGGCACCTCCTTTGCTTGGATGTGTAGTTGAAAAGTTATTGATTTTATCATTTTGTATAAAATTATGTTTTAGGTAACTTTTTCGGTAAGTAAATTTCGTGAATTAATCTGAATAGTTATAAACTGATACGACTTAGAATTTTATTAAAATGCTTAAATATCGTAGTTAAAAATGTGAAAACAAATTAATATGAATCTTTAAGAATAGTAGGTGGTGGGTTCAGTAGGACTCGAACCTACGACCATCCGGTTATGAGCCGGATGCTCTAACCAACTGAGCTATGAACCCACTTAGCAAATTAGAAAATGTATTTTATATAAAAGTAATTTAAATTTAGCTTTAATAATAAAAATATTATTAAATTTATAAAAATAGTTTTGGATTTTCTTTTTTTATGTATTCTATAACTTCTATAATCTCATCAACGCCCTCAGCTTTGCTGTCTTTTAAAATATCATCGATATTTTCAACATAAATTTTAACTGCTTCTTGAAGATTATCTTTTTTTACTCCAGCATAATACAAAAGACCTTCTAATAAAACGCTAATTTCATACATTAGTTCATCTTGTGAAATTTCCGTATCTTGATTTTTCATTTTTCTTCCTTATTTTGAGTAGTTTTTTTTAAAATGTGATCTTTTATTTGATTTTTTATATTTTCATAATCAAAACTATCTTTAAAAGCCGCAAATAAACCACCGCTTGCGTTTTTATGGCCGCCTCCGTTAAAAAGTTCAGCCGCCATTGCACTTACATCTATTTTATTATTTGCTCTTAGACTTATTGTTTTTTTAGAGCTTACATCCATAAAAAAATCAAATTCCGGATTTGTTACTAAAAAGTCATTTCCTATAACAGAAGTATTTCCGATATTATGCGTTAATATGCCTTTAAATTCTCTGTAATTTATAATAAATTTCTCTTTTTGATTTGAAAGATTTTTTACTATGAAATTTGAAATCATATTGCTAAGAGTATCATTTGTTGTATCAAAAAAATACTCTTTTTTTATTTTGTGTGTATCATCATCTAAATTTATATGTGCATTTTGTGACCACATATATTCATTTGCTTTTCGTAGTAAGAAAAATATATATTCGTTTGATTTGTCTTGAAACATAACTTTATTTATCTCTTTTGAATTTGCTACAAGGTTTAAACATACTTTTCCAAACTCAAAATATTTATCATCTTTTAACCATATATCAACTGCATTTACCATTTTGCAATACTCGCGTAAGTTTTCTTTTTGTCCATATATAGATGCAAAAAAATCATATGTTATAAGAGTTGCACATCTGGAGTTGTCAAGATAATACCACTTAAATTTCTGCGAGCATTCTAAACCACTTTGATGATGATCTAGTAAAAAAAGCTTTGTATTTTTATCTTTTATTAAATTTTCAAAATCTTCGCATTGTTTAGGCGTTAAATTTAAATCAGTAATTAAAATTATAGATTTTTCATCATCAAGTAAATTTACAATTTGATTAAATTTCTCATCTATTTCTTTTCCATAATTTGAGTTAAAAAATGTAATATTATCAAAGTAAGCTTTTGTTACAATTTGTGCTGAGTAGCCATCTAAATCTGTATGTGAGAGGTGAAAAAATTTCATTATTATCCTTATAAGTTTTCTATATTTATCACACCAAGAGTTTCAAAAGGTGTATTTGGCGAAATTTCGGCAAAGCTAAGCACAACTATATCTATGCCAAACTGAGAACAGATATCTGAGATAAATTTTCTTATAGAAGATTCTACACAAAGTACCATATTGTTTTGGGTTATAGGTTTTTTATCTCTTTGATCTCTAAGAGCTGTTACTACGGCACTAGTTTGTGCTACATTTAGCATTAGATTATAACTTCCGTCTTTTAGCTGAAGAGCATCTATAAGTTTTTGTTGATCTGCAGAGTTTAGTATGTAGAAATTTAGCTGCCCGTTTTCATCGCTATACATTGATGTTATAACTCTTGAAAGAGATTTTCTAACATATTCTATTAACATATCGAGATTTTTAGTGTATTCTGCCATATCTCCGATAGCTTCAAGTATACTTAACATATCTTTTATAGGAATATTGTCTTTTAAAAGAGCTTTTAGGATTTTTTGTATCAATCCAACACTTGCAACCCTTAGTGTATCATCTACAAGAACTGGATAATCTTCTTTTAATTTATCTAAGATATTTTGAGTTTCTTGCCTTGTTAAAAGCTCAGATGCGTTTTGTCTTACAAGTTCGCTCATATGGGTTGATATAACTGCTGCTGGTTCTATTGGTATATATCCTTTTACCATTGCATCTTCTTTAGCACTAGCATCTATCCAAAGCGCGTCATATCCAAAAGCAGGTTCTTTTGTAGGAATTCCTTCTATTTCTTCGCTTACCATCCCATCGCTCATTGCCATAAATTTATCAGGATAAACTTCGCTACTTCCTATAACTATACCTTTTAATTTGAAATTATAAACATTTGGCGGAAGTTGTAAATTATCTCTGATACGGATTTTCGGCATCAAAAATCCAAGATCATTTGCTATATTTCTTCTCATAGATCTAATTCTTTCTATAAGATCGCTATCTGCTAATTTAAGTAGTCCATATCCTAAATCAAGTTCTAAAATTTCTAATTTTAGTATATCGTTTATGCGTTTTTCTTCTTCTTTTGCTATCTCTTCTTCGCTTTTTTTAGGTGGTTTTGTAGTTGCTTCTTCTTGTTGTGCTTTTTGCTTCATTTCTTCTTTTTTCTTAGGTGTTAGCAAAAGTGGAGCTTCGCCTTTTGATCTTCTCATCAAATATCCCATTCCAAGGAAAATACACCCAATGAAACCCAAAGAAAATGTTGGAAGTCCTGGAACTAGTGCAAAAATGACTAGTATAAAGCCAACTATAAACATAGTTCTATACTCGCCAAGAAGTTGTTTTAAAACACCTTCTGCAAAATTATCATCATCTTTGCTGGCTCTTGTTATGATAATAGCAGTAGCCGTTGAAGTGATAAGACCAGGAATTTGGCTTACTAGTCCATCTCCTATTGTTAGTATCGTATATGTTGATGCAGCATCAGCCATAGTTAAGTCATGTTGAAAAGTTCCTATCAAAAAACCACCAACTATATTTACTATAGTGATGATGATACCAGCAACTGCATCGCCTTTTATAAATTTACTAGAACCATCCATTGCTCCATAAAAGTTTGCTTCCCCTATAATTTCTTGTCTTCTTTTTCTAGCTGTTTGTTCGTCTATCAAACCGGCATTTAGATCTGCATCTATTGCCATCTGTTTTCCAGGCATTGCATCAAGTGTAAATCTTGCTTGAACTTCACTAACCCTGGTCGATCCTTTTGTTACAACCATAAAATTTATAAGCACAAGTATCGTAAAAACTATGATACCAATTACATAATTTCCACCAACTACAAATTGTCCAAAACTCGAGATAATCTCGCTTACGGTATCTGGACCCTTATGCCCCTCACTTAATATCATTCTAGTTGTAGCGATATTCAAAGAGAGTCTAAAAAGTGTTATAAGAAGTATAAGTGTTGGAAATGTAGTAAGATCGGTTGGTTTTGGTATATAAATCGAAATAAATATAATCAAAACTGATAAAGATATGGAAAGTGCTAGGAAAAAATCAAGCACTATACTTGGAAGTGGAACTATGATGATTGCTATAATTGATATGATTAAAGCAACTATAGAAAGGCTTTTCATTTTTACAATCGGCTCTAAAAAAGGAGCTATGAGGGTTATTATATTATTTTTTGATTTAGCCAAGTTTATCTACTTTTGCATAATATCTTTTAATGTTATTTTTTTTAAAAAATCATCTACAATGTTTTGAAGTTTGCTAAAAATAGGCCAAATAGTGCAAATATCACCATTTTGATTATGACAATTTTCTATATCTCCAGAACATTCAAAAACATTTGTAGGGCGTTTTTCCACATACTCTATAATGCTTGCTATTGTTATTTGTTTTGGATCTTTAGCTAGTGAAAAACCGCCATTTATTCCACGAGTAGATTTTAAAACACCATTTTTTGCAAGATTTTGTAAAATTTTTGCTAAAAAACTTTTTGATATATTTAATTCTTTTGATATATTTTCTACATCTTTTGGATTATTTGATTTTGCAAGTAAAATCAAAGATAAAAGTGCATATTCGCTAGCCTTTGTAAAAAGCATGATACTCCTTTAAAATCTTCAAGGAAGTATTTTAGCTTGTTTTTACTATAATTTATATTAAACGGCTCTGTATTTTACATAATTCAGCATAATTTTAAGTTCTTTGGATATAATCAAAGTTTAATTTTACCAATCAGGAGGTCTAAAATGGCTTTGGATTCGGCTACAAAAGCAGAAATAGTTGCAAAATTTGCTAGAAAAAGTGGTGATACAGGTTCACCAGAAGTTCAAATCGCACTTCTTACAAAAAGGATAAGTGATTTAACCGAGCATTTGAAAATTTATAAAAAAGATTTCAGTTCTCGCCTTGGTCTTTTAAAAATGGTAGGACAAAGAAAGCGTCTTATGAAATATTTTAAAAGTAAAGATTATAATGCTTATATTAAACTTATTGAAGAATTAGGTTTAAAAGACAAATAATTTCCCCCGTTTTTACGGGGTTATTTTATATAAATATACCCACAAAATCTTCCTGTTATTTTATCTCTTCTATATGAAAAATAATTTTTATCACAATGTGTGCAAGTCTTACTTATCTTATAATCTTTTAGCCCGATTTCGTTTATCTCACTAAGTAGCGCTTTATTCATATAAAAATTTCCATCTTTTTTAAATTTATTAAATGTTTCAAGATTTAAATTTCCTATTTCATAACATTTTCCTTGAATATGTGGACCAACTATTAGTTTTAAATCATCTATTTTGCATTCAAATTTAGCTATCATTTTTTGAATTACTTTTGTTAGTAAATTTGCACAAATTCCAGCTCTTCCTAAATGCACGGCTGATATAATTTGTTTTGATTTATCAAATAGTAGCACTGGCATACAATCTGCTACCATAACACATAAAACTGCGTTTTTTAAATTTGTGATTATTGCATCGCAAGTTGGAGCTTGGTAGGGCATTTTATCTATTATGCAGATATTATCTGAGTGAATTTGATTCATAAATACCAAATTTACACTTTTAAAACCTAATTTATTTGCAAAAATTTCTCTATTTTGTATGACTAAATTTTCGTCATCATTTACATGTAGTCCTAAATTTAAACTACTATAATTTCCATTTGATACACCGCCTTTAGTATCGCTAAAGCCGTAAAATATACTCATTAATAAATACTCATTATTTTATCTATATCATCCCAAGTAGTAGTATTTTTATTAGATATTATTTTATAAATATATCTTGCAAACATATCAGTTTCTATATTTACTTTTCTGCCGATACTAAAACTGCCAAACAGAGTATCTCTCATGGTTATGGGTATTACACATATTCTTATTGAATCTTGCATAGTTTGGGCTATAGTAAGGCTAACTCCATCTATGGCTATACTTCCTTGCGGAGAGGTAAATTTCATCAGCTCTTGAGGAAGTTTTATAAAAAAATCTGTTCCATTTGAGTTTTTATTTATAGCATAAATTTCTCCAATACCATCTATATGACCTTGTAATAAATGCCCGTCAATACTATCTCCAAGCTTCATTGCTGGTTCTAAATGAACTCTGTCTTTGTAATTTTGCAAGGCTAGCATTTTTTTACTTTGTGAGCTTATTTCTACACTAAATCCGCCCTCAAATGCTTTTACAACGCTAAGGCAAGCTCCGTTTATAGATATACTATCTCCCAAATTTGGTTTTAAATTTGATTTTAATGTTAATATATTTTGATTATAGCTTGTAACTTTGCCTATTTCTCTTATTAATCCATTAAACATCTTAACTTCTTACAGCTGATCCAAGATCCCACATAGGCATAAAAATTCCAAGTGCTAATAAAACTACCATACCGGCAATAGCAAATATTAAAATAGGTTCTATATAGCTTGATATATTTTCTATAATATCATCAAATTTAGTTTTATAATAAGCTGTTACTTTTTCCATCATTTCTTCTAAATTACCGCCCATCTCTCCTGCTTTTATCATTTGAATAAGCATGCTTTCATATAGTTCTGTTTCTATTATACTTTGAGTAAAATTCTTACCATTTTGTATAGATGTGCTAACAGAAGATAGTCTTTTGTTTATATAAAAATTTGGAATAGTCATAGTAGCAGTATTTAATGCTTTAGATATAGGAATACCAGCATTAATAAGCTCCCCAAAAATCAAGTTAAATCTATACATACTAGAATAAAATAGTATATTTTTAATAAGATAAACTTTATTTACTATAAATGTATCAAAAGATGCTCTAAATTTATCGTTTGTTTTGTATTGGTGTTTTGCAAATACAAAAGCTAAAAATAATCCAGCAAGTATGAAAATACCATAATTACTAAGGGCATATTCAATTTTTAAGAGAAGTATGGTTGGAAGTGGTAAATTTGCACCAAGTTCATCAAATATAGCTTTAAATTTTGGAACTATTGCTAACATTAAAAAAGTAAAAGCTCCAGCTATAGAAACTATAACAAAAGTAGGGTATCTTAAGGCTTTTTTGACATTTTGTTTATTCTTCCAAACATCATCTAGTATATTTGCTAGATTATTTAGAGATTCTGCTAATTTACCAGTACTTTCACCAAGCCTTATCATAGCAATAACTATATCTCCAACTTGATCTTTGTATTTTTCCATAGAATCTGCAAAATTTTGTCCGTTATCTAGCATTTCATTAACAGATGCGAAAATATTTTTTAATTTTTTGTCCTCTGTAGAAGCTACTATTTCTTTTATTGAGTCTACTATAGGGATACCAGCGTTTATCATAACAGCTAGTTGTCTTACACATGAAATTAAATTTGGTGTTTTTACCTTTGATCCAGATATAAAATTAAGTATTTTATCTTTACCTTCTTCAAATTGGGCAGATAATGAAGTCGATTGTATTTCGCCTATTTTGGTTACAGTGCCATTTTTTCTAGCTATATTCATAGCTTGAGTTTTATTTACAGCACTTAGTTTCATTTTATGCTTTTTATTGTTACTTATGTATTCTACTTCATATATTTTCATGTTTTAGCAACCCTTAAAATTTCTTCATATGTTGTTATTCCTCTAGCTGCTCTTAGAATTCCATCGTGAAACATATCTATAAATCCTTCTTCGTATGCCATATGTTTTAAATCATCTTTTGAAGCGTTTGATGCTATTAAGCTAGACATTTTGTCGCCTACTGGTAAAATTTCACTTATCATTTCTCTGCCAAGATATCCAGTTTGTGAACATTTTTCGCAACCTACATTTTTATAAAATTGATAATTTTGTGGAAGATATTTTTCTATGGTTTGCAATGTAGCATCTGGTAAATTTATAGGTTGTTTGCAATAAGGACATAATTTTCTAACAAGTCTTTGAGCTTCTATACACACTATGGATCCGCTTATAAGATAAGGTTCTATTCCCATATCTATCATTCTTGTAATGGACGATATTGCATCATTTGTGTGTAATGTAGAAAAGACTAAGTGCCCTGTTAGTGCTGATTGTATAGCTATTCTTAATGTTTCTTGATCTCTAATTTCTCCTATCATTATTATATCAGGATCTTGTCTTAATATCGATCTTAGAGCTGAAGAAAAAGATAGTCCAACTTTTTCATTTACATGAACTTGTTGAATCATATTTAGCTGGTATTCAACCGGATCTTCGACTGTGATTATTTTTGTTGTTATGCTTTTTAGGTCATTTAGTGCAGCGTATAATGTAGTTGTTTTACCGCTACCAGTTGGTCCAGTTACAAGTATGATTCCATAAGGAGATTTAATGGCTGTATTAAATTTGGCTAAATTTTGAGGGTGCATTCCTAAATTGTCTAGACTAATTATAACTTTTGATTTATCAAGTATCCTTAAAACTATACTTTCGCCATTTAAAACAGGCAAAGTTGAGATACGAAAATCATACTCTTTGTCTAAAATTTGAGCTGAAAATCTGCCATCTTGTGGCTTTCTTCTTTCTGCTATATCCATATTTGAAAGTAACTTAATGCGAGATACCATTGGAGGATAAATATCTTTATCAAATATGAAAAGTTCTGTTAGCATCCCGTCTATACGGCTTCTTACTATGCAATTTGTCTCTGTTGGTTCTATATGTATATCACTTGCCCTTGATGTTATTGATGTTTTTAATATAATTTCAATCAATCTTAATATGCCGCTAACATTTGTGCTATCATCATTTGCGGAACTTGAGATCTCTTTTCTTATTTCATTTATAATACCTTTTATATTTTCATTTAATTCTACTTTGCTTAAATATTTATCTATTTGGGCTGGATCGGCTACAACTATCTTTAGCAATTTTCTGTTAAAGATATGTTGTATCGCATCTTGCGAGTTTAAATCAAAGGGATTTTTAAAAGCCACATAGATATTTATCTCATCTTCTTTTATTGGCATTGCACCAAATTTTTTTAGCTGAGATAAATTTGTTTTTTCTGATATTCTATAATCTATATCAATACTATCTAGATTATAAAAAGTAAATTTAAACCTATTTGAGACTAGTTTTAAAAATTCTTTTATATCTTGAGTAAAATCGTTTTCGATACTACTTATATCTACCCTTTGTCTTCTATATAAATCAACTAGGGTACTAGCAAACCCATCTTTGCTTATATATTCGTTTATTATATGTTCAAAATTATTGTTATTTTCTAGTTTTGCAAAAATTTCTTCTTGTTGCGATTGTGAGATTTTTTTGTCTTTTATAAGTTGATTTATAAATGTTTTATAACTCTCTTTCATTTAAAAAGTCTCCTAAATATACAGCTATAATGAATTATAGCTGTATATAATTACTGATTGATTAAAGATTTGGAAAAACCTAATTCCCTTACTGTTTCTTGAACTGGAGTACTTGTAGTTTCTATGATTCTTGGTGTAACTAAAAATATTAACTCAGTTGTGCTAACTTTATCTCTTGTGCTACTAAAAAGATTTCCTATATATGGTAAATCACCTAAAAAAGGAACTTTTGTATTATCTTTACCTTTAGTTTCTCCTATAAGACCACCTATGATAACTGTATCGCCATTATTTACCTGAACTACAGTAGAAAGCTTTTTTTGTAATGTATCTGGAGCTATAACTCTAGGTTCTAAATTGCCTTGATATGCGTTATCTTGGTCGTATTTAAAGTTACTTAAAGATGGGTTTATCCTAAGCATTATTTTATCATCATCGCTAATAGAAGGTAAAATATTTAACAAAATTCCTATAAAAACAGAATACTGCTTCCAAGTAAAATTAGTTCTTCCGCCTATAGTATTATCGTTTGTTGATTCTTCTTGAACTCTATAATTTATATTATCTCCAACTGTTATCAAAGCTTGTTGATTATTTAGAGTCATAACTTTTGGACTTGATACTACTTTTGTTCTTCCTTTTGTTTCTAGGAAATTTAAAACGCCATCAAGGTTAAAATTTACATTTGCACCTATTCGCCAAGCACCATTTGATTGACTAGATTTTAAACCAGGAAATGTGTCCCATGCCCAAGTTCCAGCTTCGCTTAATATACCATTGTCATATTTTGGTCCTTTTGTTATAACCGATCTTTCATTTCTATTTCCCCAAGTGTATCCGCTTGGTTTTGTTGGATCATTTCCTAAATATGAATTAAATCCTATTTGAAATTTACTCCAATCAACTCCTTTTTTATACTCATTTTCTAGCTCAACAGATATAATATTAACATCTAATATGACTTGTTTTTTGAGTCTTTGTTGCATAAGTTTTATATACTCTTCTATTCTATCTAGTTGAGATTTTGTGCCAGTTACGGTTATGAGTCCCGCATTTTGATTTATAATAGGCATTGGTGCTTTTATACTTTCTGATCCATTATTTAAAACAGCTAAAAGCTCAGCTTGTAAATTTGCCCAAAAATCAAATTTTTCTGTTGTTTTTATAGAGTTATCTAGGTTTTCTAAGTTATTATTATTACTATGATTAAGATTATCTTCTTCTCCAACTTCAACTGGAGCTGAGTCAACAGAAGCTTTTATAACAGCAGTTCCTTCTCTTATTGAGGTGATGTAGTCTATTTTGAATGTTTTTGTATCTAGTGATGAAATTTTTAAAATATTTTTATCAAAATTATAATTAATGTTTTTTTCTGCAAGAAGTAAATTAAAAATTTGATCTAGTTTTAAATTTTTTATATTTATACTAGAAACTTCGTTATTTAGTAGCATAGTTGCATTCTGGTCTTTTGTGATTATGCTAAAATTACACATATCTGAAAATTGATTTAAAATTTCATTTAATGTTACTTTTTGACTTACCTTTAGGTTAAAAAGTCTATTTTCGCAATTTGCATATAATGAAGTTGCCATAAGTAAAACGCAAACTATATATATCAATTTATTTTTTTTAATTATCTGATATAATGACATTCTCATTTCCTTTTACTAAATTTAAAGTTAAAGTTTCGTTGTTTTTAGTTAATTTAACACTATTTTTTAGTATGGCATTTAATTTGTATCCTCTAACATCATCGCCAATGCTATACCAAGTATCATTTATTTTTGCTTTGTTGTTTAATATGGCATACAAAGCGTATTCCGGCTCTTGTTCTAAATTTATAGATGGTTGGTCGTAAGTAACTATAGGTGTATTTTTTATACTTATAAATGGATCTACGGATTGGCTTAACTCTTTATCACTAAGACCTTTTCTAGCTTTATCTAAAGAGTTAAAAAGCCCTTCATAATGTTTTATCATATCTGATATTTGATTATTTTGACCACCAAATGAAAAAGATAAACCAAGGATTAAAAATATAAAAATATTTACTATTTTTTCCATGTTAATATTTTACTCCCCATACAGAAATATCTATCTTGCCAATAAGACTATTTTGTGTAGCTACTATATCCATTTTATGAATATCTACTATAAGTTTTGATTCTTCTATAGAATTTATAAACTCTAAAATATTATCAAATTTACCTTCTAAATCTATACTTATATTTAAAGCTTGTTGTATTTTTTGCGGAGTTAGTATTTTAAATTCATTTTTTATTTTTTGTATTTTTATATTGTTTTCATTTGCTAAATTTGAGATTGTGTTTAAAAATATAGCCCAATTTTGTTCATTAAATAGTAGATAAGATAATTGTGTTAATTTATCGTCAAAATATTTGTTTGCATCTTTTATGCTTTGCAAATTTTGTTTTGAGTTATTAAGAGCCGCTATTTTTTGATTTACTAAAAAATTATCATCATTGTTTTGAGAAACGCTTTGCAGGTATTGATTTGTATCTGTTAGGTTTTTGTATGTAATATTATAGTTTTTTTGAGCATCTTCTATTTCATAGATAGAAGGATCGAAAAGCAATATATAAAAAATAAAAGCAACAATTGAAAAAATTCCCATAAATATCAAAGAAGTTTCGTTTTTTGTTTTTAGAGAAAAATAGTTATCAATCTTATCTATATATGATATTTTATTCACTGATTTATCCTTATAGTAACATTGCTTTCATATGTTCTTGTATCGTTTTCATCTAATGCAATTTGTTTTGTAGATACTGAATATGATTTTGTTTTGCTTATTTCTTTTATAAGTTCTGTTAATTTCGTATCGCTATCACTTCTTATAGTGACTGTTAGATTATTATCTGTGTTGTTTATCTGATAGACTTTTGTATTGTATTTGTTGATAAGTATTGATAGATTGTGTAATGCAATACTTTTCATAGGATAATTTTCTTTTTTATTATATAGTTCGTTTAATAACTTTTTTCTAAATTCTAGTTTTTCATTTTCTGCTTGTATTATCTTATCAACAGCTTCTTGTTCTTTTTTAATTGTGGCTAGTTGTACTTCTATTTGTCTTTTTCTAGCATCTTTTATCAAAAGCTCTTCTTTCATATATTTTGTTTGTAAATTTAAGATAAAAGCATTTATATAATTATAAATAGGAATACTAGTAGAAAGCAAAATAGCTACTAATATCGTTAATATAAGTTTTCCTGAGTCTCTTTGAAAAAGAGGAGGTGGTCTTAAAAATGTTGAGAAATTAAACTCATCATTTTTATATTCGATGTAGTTTTGTGCTGTTAAAAACATAAGATTATGAAAAATGTTTAATTTTAATGTTTTTGAATTTATTGTTATATCAAAAGAAAAATCGTTAGTTTTTATTTCTGTTATATTTTCTACCAATTCGTTAAATTTTGGTATATTTCCTATATCTGTGTATATGTAGATATTATCAATAGAGATATTTTGCATTCTAGATATATTTTTTGTAAGATCTGATATATAATAAATCATATCTTCAAAAATTTGATGTAAATTTTGATCGCTATTATTTAATCCATCTTGCATAAGAGCTTGAAAAAAAGATTCTTCATTAATTCTGCTTGTATTTAATTCCGCATATTTTTCGCTTAAATATCTTAAAGAATATCTAAAAGATCGAGAGTGAACATATTCTGCGTTGTTATATATAGTTAAAAAGGCTTCGTTTTTCATCATAACTATAAAACAATCACAACTGCTACTTGGCAAAATATTTTTAGTATATAATGATTTTACTAAAAGTGGTGCATATGCGATATAATCTATATATTTCTTTTTATCAACGATATTTGAAAATATAGTGTTTAGTTTCGAGTTTTCTATGACAAATATATTAAAACTTCTAACATCTTGACTGTTTGTGTTTAAAACCTCTATATAGGAAATTTTATACTCTTCATTTGGATCTAAATTTTGTTCTTCATATGCTTTTATAGTTATAATGTTTGCTATATCTTCTTCTGGAGTAGAACTTGGAATTTCTATAATAGTGTTTGCTTTTGCCTCATTATAAGGTAAATAAGATATATAAAAATCATTTTTTTCGGGTGGCTGTAACAAATCATGTATACTAACTCTGTTTTCTTTAAAGTTAAACGCAGTATTTTCTGCAACATCAATAGTTGTTATATATTTATTCGTTTTTTGTTTTTTTATCATTATTCCAAACTTTATTTTTATTAACTTTGCATTATATCAAAAAAAAAAAAAATAAACATAAAAAAATCTAATTATTTAAATTTTTTATTAAATTTAAATCTTTTGTCCAGTTTTTTATGATATCTATCTTTATATTTATGAACACTTTTTTTTGTAAAAAGTTAGATATTGTCTTTCTTGATGTTATTCCTATACGCTTTGAAGTTTCGCCATTTTTACCAATTAATATGGATTTATGGCTTTTTGTATCAGTGTATATGGTGGCATAAATTTCAGTTATATCGTTTTTTTCTATAATCTTATCAATCTTTACATCGCTACAATAAGGCACTTCATCACTTACATTTTCATACACAGCTTCTAAAATAAGATCTCTTATAATATCTTTTTGGTTATTTGTGCTAATTATTTGCGGATCATAATAATATTCGTGAGTTGGCAGAAATTTGCATATCTCATCTAGTATCAATTTTTTAAAAATTTGCTTTTTTGTATTAATCGGGATTAGAGATAAAAATTCATTTTGGTATTTTTGATATTCTGTTATTTTATGCAATATCTTTTTATCATCAGATTCGTCTATTTTGGTTAATAATAATATATGCGGATTTTTTCTCTCAAGCGATAAAAACTTTTCATAGTTTTGCAATGAATCATGAATACAAGCAAGAAAAACTATCAAATCACAATCACCTATCATTTTTTTAGCTTCATCTATCATAAAAGAATTTAGTGTTTTGTTGCTTTCATGAAGTCCTGGAGTGTCTGTGAAAATGATTTGATTATCTTCGTGCATCACAATTCCACTTATTTTGCGTCTTGTTGCATTTATTTTATGAGAAACCATAGCGATTTTCTCGTTTAAAAGATAGTTAAGCAGGCTACTTTTACCAGAATTTGTTCTGCCAACTAAGCTTACAAAACCGCTTTTCAAAGTATATACCTTGCCAAATCTTCATTTTCACAAATATCTTGCAGTTTTTCTTCTACCATTTCTTTTGTTATGATAACTGATTTCCCTTTGTATTCATCAGCTTCAAAGCTTATATCCTCAAGAACTTTTTCTATAACAGTATGTAATCTTCTTGCTCCGATATCTTCTATTTTGTTATTTGCATTTGCTGCTATTTTTGCTATAGCTTTTATGGCATCATCGTCAAATTTAAGCTCAACATCTTCTGTTTTTAAAAGTGAAATGTATTGTTTTAAAAGAGAATTTTTTGGTTTTGTTAATATGTCATAAAGTGCGTCTTCATCTAGGCTATCGAGTTCTACTCTAAGCGGAAATCTGCCTTGAAGTTCAGGTATTAAATCACTTGGCTTGCTTATATGAAATGCTCCAGCAGCTATAAAAAGTATATGATCAGTATTTAAAACGCCAAATTTGGTATTTACACTAGAACCTTCAACTATAGGTAGTAAATCTCTTTGAACACCTTCTTTGCTTGGATCTTGACGATTTGAATTTGAGCTTGAAACTGCTACTTTATCTATCTCATCTATAAATATAATGCCTTCGTTTGCCGCTCTTTTTATAGCTTCTATTTTTATGCTTTCCATATCTAGTATTTTATCGCTAGCCTCGTTTTTAAGAGCTATTTTAGCATCCTTTACTTTCATATCTTTTTTAACTTTTTTACTGCTTATTCCTATAACTTTTATAAAATTTTCTTGGATTGATGCCATTTCTGGTGGAAGAGACGCATCTGATTGAACTGTGCTTTCACTAACTTCTATTTGTATATCTAAATCATCGAGTTTTCCGTTTTTAAATTTTTCAAGCATTTTGTTATAGCTTATTTTATAATCATTTTGTTTTTCTTCGCTAGCTCCTTTTGGAAGTGGCGGAAGAAGTTTTTCTATGATTTTATTTTCTATATATTCTCTTATCTTATCGGCATTTTTTTCTATATGTTCATGTTTTACTAAATTTACTGCTGCGGCTGCTAAATCCCTTACCATAGATTCCACATCTCTACCTACAAAACCAACTTCAGTGTATTTACTGGCTTCTATTTTTATAAAAGGCAGAGCTAACATTTTTGATAATCTTCTTGCAATTTCGGTTTTTCCTACCCCGGTTGAGCCTATCATGAGTATATTTTTTGGGATTATATCATCTTGAAGTTCTTTTGGAAGTTGCATTCTCCTATATCTGTTTCTAAGTGCAACTGCTATGGTTTTTTTCGCATTTTTTTGTCCGATTATGTATTGATCCAAAAACTCAACAGTTTGCTTTGGCGTGTAAATCATTATTTTTCATCCTTGATTGTAAAAGTTTTAATGTTATTGTTTGTATAAATGCAAATTTCTCCAGCTATTTTTAGGCTTTCTTTTACAAGTTCTTCCTCGCTTAAATTTGCAAATTTATCTAAGGCTCTAGCAGCGGAAAGTGCATAATTTCCACCGCTTCCTATAGCTGCTAATTTATCATCATCAGGAACTACAACATCTCCGTTTCCACTTAGTAAAAATATGTTTTTTCTATCAACTACAAGCATCATAGCTTCTAATTTTCTAAGATATTTATCTTTTCTCCACTCTTTACTAAAATTTATTACAGCTTTTTCAAGTTCACCTTTTGCTGAGTCTAAGCATTGTTCAAACATATCAAAAAGATTAAAAGCATCAGCAGTGCTTCCGGCAAATCCAGCAAGAACGCTTTTGTTTTTGCCTATTTGTCTTATTTTTGTAGCACTACCTTTTAAAACCGTATTTCCAAATGTAACTTGCCCATCTCCTCCAACAACTGAGCAATTTTTACCTTTATAAGCAAGTATTGTTGTAGCGTGAAACACCTATTCGCCCTCCACATTTACTTTTAAATTTGCACTTATAGAATTGCCTAATTTTACTTTTATATCATAAATTCCAGTGCTTTTTATGTGCTCACTTATATCAAAACTTTTTTTATCTATTTTGTATTTATGTTGTTCATAAAGTTCATTTGCTATCTCATCTTTTGTAACAGAGCCAAATAAAGACCCATTTTCTCCAATAGATTTTTTTATAGTTAGTGTGATTTTTTCAATCTCATCTTTTAGTTTGTTAGCACTTTCAATCTCGTATCTTAATTCTTCTGCTTTTCTTTTTTGATCAGATTCATATTTTCTTAAAACTTCTGTGGTTGCAGCTTTTGCAAAACCTTTTGCTATCAAAAAATTATTACCATATCCATCTTTTACTTCTTTTATTTCTCCTGCTTTTCCAAGAGATTTTACATCTTTTATCAATAAAACTTTCATAAATTAATCCTTTTTTGTTAAATTTGTCTTCCGTTTTTTCCAGCTATTATAAATCTCAAAGCGTTTAGTTTTATAAATCCATTTGCATCTTTTTGATCAAAAACAGCATCTTCTTCAAAAGTTGAAAATTCTGTATTAAATAAGCTATCATTTTTGCTTTCTCTTCCTATTATGGTAACATTTCCTTTATATAATTCAAGCTTTACGACACCATTTACATGTTTTTGACTTTCGTTTATAAGTGCTTGAAGCATTTTTCTTTCTGGTGAAAACCAATAACCATTGTAAATAAGTTCTGCATATTTTGGCATTATTTCATCTTTTAGATGAGCCGCACCTCTATCTAAAGTAAGACTTTCAATGGCCCTATGGGCTTTTAGCATAATTGTGCCACCTGGTGTTTCGTAACAACCTCTTGATTTCATGCCAACATATCTATTTTCAACTAAATCAAGTCTGCCAATTCCATGTTTAGCACCAAGTTCGTTTAATGTTTCTAAAATTTCATATGCTTTCATTTTTTTGCCATTGACTGCAATAGGATCGCCATTTTGATATTCTATTGTTATAATTTCACTTTCATTTGGAGCGTCTTTTGGACTATTTGTCCATCTCCACATATCATCTTCTGGTTTTGCAGCAGGATTTTCTAAAACAAGGCCTTCATAAGATATGTGAAGTAAATTTGCATCCATTGAATATGGAGATTTTCCTGGTTTTTTGCTTATATCTATGCCATTTTTTTGTGCATAATCAAGAAGCTTTTCACGACTATTTAAATCCCACTCTCTCCATGGAGCAATTATTTTGATATCAGGATTTAGTGCATACGCACCAAGTTCAAATCTAACCTGATCATTTCCTTTTCCAGTTGCACCATGACTTATTGCATCAGCTCCTGTTTTTTTTGCTATTTCTATTAGTTTTTTTGTAATAAGAGGTCTAGCAATTGATGTTCCAAGTAGGTATTCGCCCTCATAAACTGTATTTGCTCTAAACATTGGAAATACATATTCTTTTACAAATTCTTCCCTTAAATCTTCGATAAAAATATTTTCATGTTTTATGCCAAGTTTCATAGCTTTATTTTTTATAGGCTCTAAATTCTCTTTTTGCCCTATATCTGCTGTAAAAGTAACAACTTCACATCCATAATTATCGCCTAGCCATTTTAAAATAATGCTAGTATCAAGTCCTCCAGAATAAGCTAAAACTACTTTTTTAATATTTTTTGACATGAAAAACCCCTTGAAATAATTTTATAATGAAGTAGTATTCTATCTAAAATATATTAAATTTATTTTTAACTTACATATCGCATAAATATTGTTTCTATTTTATTTCGATTAGAATTTTTAGTCGTTTTAATGTAATATTTATTAAATTTTGTATAAAATATTAGGTCTTAATTCTTGCATAGGAGAGAATATTAATGAGTGCTACAAAAGAACTGAATTCACAGTTAGAAGAGTTGTTTAAAGAAAATGAAAAAGAAGGATATATAACATTTGAGAAATTAATTAGACTTTTTAATAAAGCACCAAATATGAGCATTGCAAAAAAAATAGAATCTTTGAGTAAAACATATAAAGTAAAACTTATAAGTGCAGCTCAAGTTGCAAAAATGAAAAATTTAGAAGATGCTAAAAAAGCAGAAGCACAAAGACAAAAGATACAAAGTGAAAGTTTGGAAGAAGAATTTAATCTATCAAATGAAAATGATCTTTTGGAGTGGAGCAGATCAGATAGTCCTGTTAGAATGTATCTTCGCGAAATGGGGCAAATTTCACTTCTTAGTAAAGAAGAAGAGATAGAAATAAGCAAAAAAATAGAACTTGGAGAAGATATAATCATAGATGCATTTTGTTCTGTGCCTTTTTTGATAGATTTTATTTTAGCATATAAAGATCCTCTTATTAATAGAGAAAGAAGAGTAAAAGAGCTTTTTAAAAGTTTTGATAATGATAAAATAGGAGAAGATGATGACGAAGAAGATGTTATAGATGATGAGGATGATGAAGAATTCGATGGTGATGATGAAGAAGAAGGTGTAAAAAAAGAACTTTCTAAAAAATTTGATAAAAGAGCTTTGAAAGTAACAGAAAGTTTTAAAGCACTTGAAAAAGCTAAAAAAGATTGGCTAAAAATAATTGCAAAGCAAGAAAAAACAGTAGAAGAAGCTGATGATTTATTATCAAAACTATCTATTAGCTTTAAAAAGAAAATTTTAAAAGAAAAACTTATGGATTTGGGTCCTACAAGTAAACTTATAACAGAGATTGTAAAATCCATGGAAACAGCTTTAAAGAGTGATGATGAGTTTGATAAAGAGCTAAAAAGACTTGAATACAAACTTCCTATGTTTAGTGCAGAACTTAAAAAAAATCATAAATCAATACTAAAAGATATTACTAAGCTTTCAAAAGAAGATATAGCTGCTAGGGTTCCAGAAACTACAATGGTTTCAACTTATGTTGAGATAAAAAAACTATTTTTAACAAAAGAGGCTAGTAAACAAGGTTTTAACCTAGATCCAAAGCTTCTTAAAGAAATTTTAGAGCAGATAAAGCGAGGTAAAAATATATCAGATGAAGCAAAAGGAAGAATGGCTAGGTCAAATTTGCGTCTTGTTGTGAGTATAGCAAAAAGATATACAAACCGCGGCCTTCCGTTTCTTGATCTTATACAAGAGGGAAATATCGGTCTGATGAAGGCTGTTGATAAATTTGAATATAAAAAAGGTTATAAATTTTCAACTTATGCTACTTGGTGGATAAGACAAGCAATTTCTAGGGCAATTGCGGATCAAGCAAGAACTATAAGAATTCCTATACATATGATAGAAACTATAAATCGCATAAATAAAATAAATAGAAAATATCTACAAGAAACAGGAAAGGAACCAGATGTTCAAACTATAGCCAAAGAAGTTGGACTTAGCGTTGATAAAGTAAAACAAGTTATAAAAATCACAAAAGAACCAATAAGCTTAGAAGCTCCTATTGGAAATGAAGATGATGGTAAATTTGGAGATTTTGTAGAAGATAGAGGCTCACTTTCACCTATGGAAGAGATTTTAAAAGGTGATTTGCAAGAACAGATTGATGAAGTTTTAGATCAATTAAATGATAGAGAGAGGTCTGTTATTAGAATGCGTTTTGGACTTATGGAGGATGAGAGTGATAGAACTCTTGAAGAAATAGGAAAAGAGCTCAATGTAACAAGAGAGCGTGTTAGACAGATAGAAAGTTCAGCTATAAAAAAACTAAAACATCCAAAAGTTGGTAGAAAACTTAAAAACTATATGGAAAGCTAATTATTTAAAAGTAATGATATGAAACATAGACAAACTTGGAGTTCCCAATTTACTTATATTTTAGCAGTTGCTGGTGCAACTGTTGGTTTTGGTTGTACTTGGCGTTTTCCATACCTTACAGGATTAAATGGTGGTGGAGCTTATGTGCTAGTTTTTTGTATAGCAATGATTTTAATTGGTATCCCAATGATACTTGTTGAAAACGCCATAGGTAGAAGGCTTCGTGTAAATGCAGTTGATGCGTTTGGCGGTCAAGCAAATGGCAAAAATATATCTAAGCTTTGGAAGATAGCTGGATATATGGGTTTGCTTGGTGCATTTGGAATAATGGCTTACTATATGGTTATAGGTGGCTGGGTTTTAGAGTATATTTACTCTATAATTTTTGGAGACTTTAATCTATCAAATGGAGTTATTAGTAAAGAGCTTACCATAGATTTTTATGAAAAAAATATAGTTAGTAATCCATTTGCTATAACTATATCTACTGCTATTTTTGTTTTGATAAACTTTTTTATACTTAAATTTGGAGCTGTAAGAGGTACAGAAAATGCGGCAAAAATTCTTATGCCAATTCTGTTTTTACTTATGATTGTTATGGTTTTAGGAAATATAACTTTAGATGGTGCAATGGATGGCATTAAATTTTATTTAACACCTGATTTTTCAAAAATCACACTAAAACTTTTTGTAGATGTTTTAGGTCAAGTATTTTTCGCACTTTCTTTAGGTTTTGGTGTTATGATAACAATGTCTAGTTATCTAAAAAAAGACATAGATCTTATAAAAACATCTGTAGCAACAGGTATTTTAAATACAGTTATAGCAGTTATTGCTGGTTTTATGATATTTCCGTCTTTATTTAGTTTTGGTCTTTCACCTGACAGTGGACCAAGTTTGGTTTTCAAAAGTTTACCCATTGTGTTTTCAAATATGATTTTTAGTAATTTTTTTGCTGTTGCGTTTTTTTCACTTTTAATGATAGCAGCACTTACTACATCTTTGCCTATTTATGAGGTTTTGATTACTTCTATTTGTGAAAAAACAAAAATTTCGAGAAATAACTCTATTGCTTTAGTTTTGGGTGGAATTTTTGTATTTGGAAATTTGCCATCGTTAATGGCTACAAATATTTTAGATCATATAAGTATATTTGGAAAAAATATATTTGACGCGTTTGATACTATAAGTGCTACGATATTTTTTATTTTAACATCGCTTTTGTGTGCTATTTTTGTTGGTTGGGTTTTAAAAGATGAGGCTAAAGCAGAAGTTTTACTTGGTACAAAATTTAGCTTAAGGGTTGTTAATATTTGGTTTTTTTATATTAAATTTATTATACCTATTTTGATAATTATTGTATTTTTTAGTAGTTTTTATGATAACTTTTTAAAATGATTTTAAAACTATTTATCAAATTTAGATACTATTGCCTAAAAAATGGAGAAAAATAGTGTTTTTTGCTTTAATTTTTATATACACTGCATATACGATTTATAAAATTTATCTTTCAACTTTAGAGATAAATTTTATAAAAGAAAATATTAATAAAAATCCAGTGGTTCTTAATGAGTATGATTATAAAAAAGCTGGAAATACGGCTATAATAAATCAAAAATTCTCTATAATAGAGAGTATTTATTCGTTTGCAATGATAATTTTTTGGCTTTTTTTTGGACTAAATATCTTAAATATATTCATAAAAGATCAAATTTCTATTTTGGGTGGGACACTTTATATTTTATCTTTTTTGATAATTAGCACTCTACTTACTTTACCACTTGAAATTTATAGAACTTTTGTAAAAGACAAAAAACTAGGATTTTCCAAAACAACTCCAATGCTTTTTATAAAAGATAATATAAAATCACTTCTTTTACTTATTGTTTTTGGAGGACTTTTTATTGCTATGATATTATGGTGTTTTAAAACACTTGACTCTTCTTGGTGGATATGGGCATTTGTGGCTAGTTTTGTGATTTTACTCATCATTCAGCTTATTTATCCTACTTTAATAGCACCTATTTTTAATAAGATAAAACCATTGCAAGATGAGAATTTAAGCTCATCTATAAACTCACTTTTACAAAGTTGCGGATTTAAAAGTAAGGGCGTTTTTGTTTTGGATGCTAGCAAAAGGGATGCTAGATTAAATGCATATTTTGGCGGTCTTGGTTCTACAAAAAGAGTTGTTTTGTTTGATACTCTTATTGCAAAATTATCAAAAGAGGAAATTTTAGCTGTTTTAGGACACGAACTTGGACATTTTAAACACAAAGATATATTAAAAATGCTTACAATTTCTTGTTTTATGATTTTTGTTATGTTTTTTGTTTTTTCTCATATTCCAAATTCTATTATAAACTCACTTGGTATTGTTGATGACGGAGTTGGAATTATAATAGTATTTTTACTTTTTTCGCCTGTATTATCGGCTATCTTTGAGCCAATCATATCAAAACTTAGTAGAAATAATGAGTTTAATGCAGATGAATTTGGTGCAAATATGAAAAGTAAAAATGATATGATAAATGCACTTAAAAAACTTGGTAGTGAAAATAAAGCTTTTCCTATATCACATAAACTTTACTCTGCTATTTATCACTCTCATCCAACGCTTTATGAACGCATAAGTAGGCTAGAGAGTTGAAAATTTCAGAGCTTTTGAAAATAGGCGAGAATTTAACAGATTCTAGTTTTATAGCAAAAGAACTTATGAAATTTCATACAAAATTGAATTTTGAAGAGATTTTTTTAAATTCAAATACAATTATAGAAGACGAAGATGGTTATATAAAACTCATAAAAAGATATGCTAACGGCGAACCACTAGAATATATAACTAATAGTTGTGAGTTTTATGGTTTAAATTTTTTTGTTAAAAAAGGTGTTTTGATACCTAGATTTGAAACAGAAATTTTGATACAAAAAGCTATAAATTTACTCTCAAAAATAAACTCACCTAGAATTTGTGAGATAGGTTTTGGATCTGGCATTATATCTATAATCCTTGCAAAAAATCTTAAAAATGCTAGTATTATCGCAACAGATATCAGTAAAATAGCACTTGAGGTTGCTATTTTTAATGCAAAAACTCATGGTGCAAATGTTGAGTTTGTAAATACATCTTTGCTTGATGGAATTAGCGGAAATTTTGATGTTATTATATCAAATCCGCCTTATATATCAAACTCATACAAACTTGATAAATGGGTTTTAAATGAGCCAAAAGAAGCATTAATTGGAGGCGAAATTGGAGATGAAATTTTGCATAAAATTGTAGAAATTTCTGCAAATAGGACAAATTTTTTAGCTTGTGAAATGGGCTATGATCAAAAAAAATCTTTAGAAGAAAAACTAATAAAATTCGGATTTAAAGCTGAGTTTTATAAAGATTTAGCTGGATTTGATAGAGGATTTGTTGCAAGGAGATAAAATGTTTGAAATAAGAGAGATAAAAGAAGCTGAATTTGATGAGTTGTTGATACTTATAGATGAACTTGCAGAGTATGAAAATCTTAGCGATGAGATAAAATTTAATAAAATTGAGTTTAAAAAAAATATATTTGAAAAAAATTATGCAAAGTGTTTAGTTTGTATAATAGATGGTAAAATGGTAGCTTATGCTTTTTATTTTATTACATTTTCAACTTTTTTAGGCAAAGCTGGAATTTTCTTAGAAGATCTATATGTTTGTCCTAAATTTAGAAATCAAGGAATTGCAAAGAGTATTTTTTCTAAACTTATACAAATTTGTAAAGATAATGGATTTGGCAGAATTGATTGGGACTGTCTTAATACAAATGAACTTGGCATAAATTTTTATGAAAAATTAGGTGCAAAACATCTGAAAATATGGAGAAAATATAGGCTTTGTGAAGATGATTTTGACAACTTGTTAAACAAAGGAAAAAAATGAAATTTTTAAATATATATCTTTTTTTATTGGCTATGGTTATAGGTATTGAGGTGTCAATTGGTGCATTTTTAGCTCCAGTTATATTTTTCCCACAAAATATAATAGGCGAGGGTGTTTTAACGCATTTTCAAAGTGGTCAGCTTATGAGTAATATTTTTGTGAAATACAACTATGTTTTGCTTGCCGTTAGTGCTATAAGTTTTATTTATGAGATTATAAATTTAAAATTTGATAGTAGTTTTTATAAGAAAGTATCATCATTTGCACTTAGTTTTATTATACTAGTTTTAGCTTTAGCTTTTGTGTTTTATTTCACTGAGTATATTTTGCAAGCTCAAAAAATAGGAGTAGAAGCTACTCAAAATGAGCAGTTTAAACAAATTCATAGTGCAAGCGAACTTGTAATGAAAATAATGATGATAGCGCAAGTTATATTGTTTTTTATAAAATTTCCATGTTTATCTTGCATATCTAAAAAGTGCTAATTTTTACTGAGCTGTATGTTGTCTTTGGCTAAATGAAGTTTTTCGAATATCTCTTCTAAAAGTTTTTGTTCATCTTCATTTAGTTCCATTTTTTCTTTTTTTAAAAGTATTTTTACAACTTCTTCGTTTTTTAACAAATCATTGTCAAATTTTATGGCGTTTTCAACTATTTTCATTACAATAGGATTTTTTAAATTTCTATAATCCATATTTTTATTTCTTTCTTTTGTTATAAAGCTTTATATAAATTTGAAGTATGTCTATAGCTGCTGGAGTAATGCCGCTTATCTCACTTGCTGCAAAAAGCGTAGGAGGAGTGAATTTTTCGAGTTTTTCAACGACTTCATTGCTAAGTCCAGAAACACTTCTAAAGTCAAAATTATCTGGAATTTTTATATTTACCATATCTTTCATACGCTCTACTTCTTTTTTTTGTATATTTATATAAAAATAATACTTCGCTTCTGTTAAAATTTGTTCTAAACTTTCTTCGTCTAAATTTTCAAAAAATTGATCTAATTTTTTTAATTTCTCAAGTGTAAATGTTTTTCTAGCAACTATTTTTTGAAGCGATATTTTATCGCTGATTTTTTCTTCGTCTATGCTTTGTAAAAATGTATTTACATCATTTGTAGGTGTTATTATTTTATTTGTAAGGATATTTAAACCTTGTTCTAAATTTTGTTTTAAATGCAATGTTTTTTGATATGTTTCATCATCTATCAAGCCAAGTTCATATCCGTATGAATGGAGTCTAAGATGAGCGTTATCTTCCCTTAAAAGTAAGCGATATTCTGCTCTACTTGTAAACATTCTATATGGTTCTTTTGTGCCTTTTGTTACCAAATCATCAATCAAAACACCTATATATGCCTCATCTCTTCTTAAAACCAAAGCATCTTTATCCATCAAAGCTAGAGAAGCGTTTATTCCAGCCATTAAACCTTGTGCGGCTGCTTCTTCGTATCCAGTTGTTCCGTTTATCTGTCCTGCTAGATAAAGTCCTTTTATCTTTTTAGTCTCAAGCGTGTGTGTTAGCTCTAGTGGATCTACATAATCATATTCTATAGCATATCCATGTCTTACAATTACTGCATTTTCGAAGCCTTTAACAGAGTGAAGCATAGAAACTTGCACATCATAAGGAAGGCTTGTTGAAAAGCCATTTATGTAGTATTCTGTGGCTTCTTTTGTTTGTGGTTCTATGAAAAGATGGTGTCTTTCTTTGTTTGCAAAACGATTTATTTTATCTTCTATGCTAGGACAATATCTTGGACCAACACCTTCGATTTGACCGGTAAAAAGTGGAGCTCTATCAAAATTTGAGCGAATTATATCGTGCGTGGTTTGGTTTGTATAAGCTATATAACAAGGAAGTTGTGTTGGATTAAAATTTTTAGTTCTAAAACTAAAAGGTTTTATCTTTTCATCGCCGCATTGTTTTTCTAACACAGAAAAATCTATGCTTGAGGCTAATACTCTAGGGCAAGTTCCTGTTTTTAACCTACCCATATTTAATCCGAGTGATTTTAATGAGTCTGAAAGTGATGTTGAAGCTAGCTCACCAACTCTTCCTGCTTTTAATTTGTTAAATCCAACATGGATTAATCCATTTAAGAAAGTTCCTGTTGTTATGATTAGTTTTGTTGTATTATAAACATTATTAAGATGAGTTTTTATGCCTATTATTTCATTATTTTTAGTTAAAATTTGGGTTGCTATCTCTTGAGTTACTGATAAATTTGGGGTACTTAAAAGTAAATTTCTCATATAAACTCTATATCTATCCATATCTATTTGAGCTCTTGAGCCTCTAACAGCTGGTCCTTTACTTTCATTTAATACTCTAAATTGTATACCACATTTATCAGTTGTAAGTCCCATAACTCCGCCAAGAGCATCAATTTCTTTTACAAGATGTCCTTTTGCAAGTCCACCTATTGCAGGATTACAGCTTGTTGCACCTATTTGTTCTGCTAAAATAGTTATAAGAAGAGTTTTTTTACCCATATTTGCAGCTACCATACTAGCTTCTATTCCAGCATGACCGCCACCAATAACGATTATATCATAATTCATAAATTTCCCTTATTCTAAAAAACTTAGATTATACTACAAAATTTATTAAATTTACATCCAGTCTAAAACTTGATTAATTTCTTTTGCTATGAAAGTTTTTATTGTGTTATTAGATGTTGTTTTTAGCGGAGCTATAGCATTTTTAAATTTTTGTATGCTTGCTTCTTTTAGTCTTATATCTAAGTTATAAACATCTCTGATTTCTCCATTTAAACTAACTTCTCCTATAAAAATAGTTTCTTTGCTTATTGGTCTATTTTTAAAGCTACTAACTATTGCAGCAACCACGGCAAGATCAGCTGCTGTTTCGTTTATCTTAACTCCGCCTATAACATTTATAAAAACATCATAGTGTCCCAAAGGAAGTTCTATTTTTCTCTCAAGTAAAGCTAATATCATATCAAGTCTGTTTCTATCATATCCTGTTGAGCTTCTTTTTGGGTATGAACTTTCACAAACCAAAGCTTGAATTTCTACTACTAATGGACGAGAGCCCTCCATTATGACAGTTAGAGCACTTCCACTTATTGCTTTACCTTTTGTGAAAAATTTACTAGATATATTTTTTGCTGGTATTAAGCCGTTTTTGACCATCTCAAAAATCCCAACTTCACTAGTTGAACCAAATCTGTTTTTAAATCCCCTTAATATTCTAAGTTCTTTACTTGCATCTCCTTCGAAATATAGCACAACATCAACCATATGTTCAAGCACTCTTGGTCCTGCAATACTACCTTCTTTTGTTATGTGTCCAATGATAAAAATGCATATGTTTTGTTCTTTTGCTATACGCATTAACTCAAATGTAATTTCTCTTACTTGTGAAACGCTTCCAGGAGCTGAGCTTATATTTTCGCTATAAAGCGTTTGAATGCTATCAACTACTATAATTTTATACTCTTTATTTGCTAGCTCAGATTTGATATTTTCAAGGCAAATTTCTGTTAATAAAAATAGATTTTGATTTATAGCATTTAGTCTTTGTGCACGCATTTTAATTTGACTCTGGCTTTCTTCGCCACTTATATATAAAACTTTTCTATCATTTTTGCTTAAATTTGAAGCTATTTTTAAAAGCAAGGTCGATTTTCCAATCCCAGGACTTCCGCCAATAAGCACCAAAGACCCCTCTACAACACCTCCTCCTAAAACTAAATCAAGTTCTTCATCTTCTGTGCTAAGTCTTGAAATTTTTTCTATCTCAACTTCACTGATAGGTTTTGCTTTTGAAGTGTTAATATGAATTTTAGAAATTTCTTTTAAAGCTTTTATTTGATCTGCTTTTAACTCTATAAAACTATTAAAAGAACCACATTCAGGGCATTTTCCAAGCCATCTGTTTTGTTGATTACCACAATGCTCACACTCAAATATTGTTGTTTTTGTTTTTGCCATTTAAATTTCTTTATTTTTTGATTTATAAATTTTATCAAAATTTATTAATTTTTTGATTAATTTAGATTTTATATAAATATTTTTAAGTATTTTGTATTTTTTTTGATAAAATTGAGAAATAAATTTCGTTATTAAAATTTAAGGAGTATTTAAATGGGTTTTAAACAGAAAATTTACCTAATTTTAGGTATTTTACTTGTTTTGGGGTATGGCATATTTAGTATATTTAGTTATATAAATACCAAAAAACATACAGAGAAAAATAACTTGCAGATCTTTCTTTAATAGTAGAAAACAACAAAAATTACGCTCAGAATTGGCTTAATAATATTGAAAATTCTTTAGATGTTACTGCTAAAACAATAAGTAAATTTGAATCATCCCAAAGGGATGTAATAATGGATCATCTTATTACAAATAAAGATACAATAAGAGCGATTGGAACATTTGTTGGCTATGAAAATTTAGATTATATAGTGAGTTCTGGATGGATACCACCAGCTAGTTTTAATCCTACTAAAAGAGGCTGGTATGTTGCAACAAAAAATGCTCAAAAGTCAGTTATTACAGATGTTTATGAAGATGCTGGAGCTAAAAGATTGGTTATATCGGTAACTGCACCAGTTAATAAATCATCAAAATTAATTGGTGTTTTAAGTACTGATATATCTCTTGATACAATCACTAATCGTGCAAAATCAATAGAAATTTCTGGCGGTAGAGCGTATTTCTTAGATAAAAATGGCTTAATTTTAGGCTACCCTGATGAAAAAATAGTTGGTAAAAAACTAGTAGAAACTTATCCTGAGATAAAATCAATCATAGATCAGATGTATCAACAAGAAAAAGGTGTATTAAAATACAAATTAGATGGTAAGTCAAAAATGCTTATTTTTGACACTATTAACAAAACAGGTTGGAAAGTTGCAGCTGAGATAGATGAAGAAATAGCATATGAAGAGATAAATTCTACATTTAGAAATTCTCTTATATTAAGTATATTTAGCATAGTAATATCTTTAGCAATAATTATATTTCTACTATATATCCTCTTCAAACCTCTAAACCGTTTAGGACTTATGATAAAAGATTTAGCAGTTGGAGAAGGTGATCTTACAAAAAGAGTTGAGATTAATGGCAAAGATGAGATAGCTAAGATTGGTAAAGATGTAAATACATTCATACAAAAAATTCAAACTCTTATAATAAATTCAAAAGCAACAAGTTCTGAAAACGCTTCTGTTGCAAATGAACTATCTCAAACATCACTTGCAGTTGGAAAGAAAGTTGAAGAAGAAAGTGCTGTTGTAAATAGTGTAACAAAAGATGGTGAAAAGATATTAAATAATATTAATAATTCAGTTGAACATGCTGAAGAGAATTCAAAAGAGTTATCAAAAGCAAATGATAATCTTGAATCTATAAAAAATGAGATGGTAAAACTAAACTATGTATTAAGTAATATAGCTCAAAAAGAAATTGAACTATCTAAAAAACTAAATCAAACAAGTAGAAATACAGAAGAAGTTAAAACTGTTTTAACTGTTATAAATGATATATCAGATCAAACAAATCTTTTAGCATTAAATGCTGCTATTGAAGCAGCACGTGCAGGAGAAGCAGGAAGAGGATTTGCTGTAGTTGCTGATGAAGTTAGAAAACTTGCTGAGAAAACTCAAAAAAGTTTAGATGAGATAAACACAACTATAAATTTAGTAGTTCAATCTGTTAATGATGCAAGTTCTCAAATGGATGAATCTACAAAAAACATAACAGATCTATCCGAAAATGCAAAAAGTTTAGAAGATGTAGTAAATAAAAACGCTCTTATAATACAAGAAAGCATTAACTCTAATATACAAAGCGTAAAAGAGTATAAAGAGGTTTCTAATAATATTAAAAATATCATAAACAAAGTAAAAGAAGTTGATTCTATTACAAGTGCAAATGCTAGAAGTGTTGAAGAGATAGCAAGTGCAAGTGAACATCTATCAAATATGACTTCTAAACTTGATAATGAGCTTGGGAAATTTAGGGTGTAATAAAATATAAAATATATGTGGCTAAATAAAAGCCACATATAATGAATTATTTTTTGGAACTTTTTTCTTGTAGCATTTCATCAAAAATATTAAAAAGTTCTATGGTATATTTTTCTGCTTCTTTGAAATTGTCTAAAATTTGATTTTTATTTTCGCTATTTGAAAAATCTTGTATAGATTTGTTTATTAATTCGTGAACCATTTTATGAGGTATTTCTATTTTTTCAAATGCTTTTGTATCGCCAAAGTTATCTTTTCCGTTTGCACTAACCCATTTTCCAAGACGACAATGTAAATGATCGCTTAATTGATTTAAATTTTCAGATAAAATTTCTCCATATCCGCCAACTTTAAACAAAACATGATCAAGTTTTACTAGGGTAATAAAAATTTTATACATAATCTCCATAGCATCATTGCTTACAATTTTTGAATCATTAATTAATTCTTTAAATTTATCATAAAATTTTTCCATATTTGAATTTGATTCCATAGCAGTTTCTTGGACAGATTGGCTGTGTGTAAACATTTCGTTCGAATTTTGTTTTAAAATATTTATGTTTAATTCAATCTCGCTTGTTGCTTTTTGGGTTTTCTCAGCTAGTTTTCTAACTTCATCAGCAACTACGGCAAATCCTCTTCCAGCTTCTCCAGCCCTTGCAGCTTCTATAGCAGCATTAAGTGCTAAAAGATTTGTTTGATCTGATATATCTTTTATTAAATTTAAAACTGTTGAAATTTCATCAACAACTTTATGTAATTTATCTGCGATAGAATATGCTTCATTTGATGAACTTGAAATTTGTTCTAATGACGATACAACGCCTTCAAAGACATCTGATAACTCATGTATGTTACTGGAAATTTCTTTACTTTTTTGGTCAATTTCTTTAGCATTTTCTAAATTTGATTCCATATCTTTTTGAACAATTTTGACATTATTAAATGTCATATCTTGAAGCGATTTGGAAATTTGCGTTTTTATGGATTCATCTTGGTTTATTTTTTGCGTATCGCGTTGCTCTGTTACTTGTGCTTTTAACGCAGAATTTTCATCACACAACTCTTTAATTTTACTATTAAGAAGCTCTATTTCTTGGTTTAGTTTCTTAACTACATTTTTCTCAAACATGTCCGACCCCCCCCCCATTTTTATATAAATTTATTAATAAGTTACAAAAATGAAATTATATCTATATTAAAATTATATTATTCTTAAATTTAATATTTTATATTTTATCAAATATTAAGAATAATCAAAAAAAAACAATATTGATTAAATTTAATATAATTTTAATATTAATAAATATAAAATAACAGATTATTTTCAAAAATGGAGAAGCCTATGACAAAGATTAGTAAAAAGCAGTTTTTGGTTATATCGCTTATGCTATTTTCAATGTTTTTTGGAGCAGGAAATTTTATATTTCCGCCAATGCTTGGAAAAGAAGCTGGTATAAATGTATATGAAGCAATTTTGTTTTTTTGCGTTACTGGGGTAGCTTTACCAGTTCTTGGAATAGCAGCTGTTGCAAAAAGCCATACTATGGATAATCTTGTAAGAAGAGTAGATCCTTATTTTGCAATGATTTTTACTATTTTAATTTATATTACCATAGGACCAGCTTTTGCGATACCAAGAGCTGCAAATATGCCATTTGAAGTTACTATAGCCCCTTTTATATCTACTGAGAATCAATCAATTGGGCTTTTTATTTATACTCTTATATATTTTATAATAAACTACTTGATATGTATAAATCCTAGTAAAATGGTTGAAATGCTTGGAAAAATACTAACACCACTTATGTTAATTTTGATTGTTTTTCTATTTATATCAAATATTATTAATCCAATAGGGGAATTTGGACCCGCTGTTGGAAAATATGCATCGCATCCTATTGCATCTGGGTTTTTAGCAGGTTATGAGACTATGGATGCCCTTGCTTCATTGGTTTTTGGTATAGTTGTGATTAATGCTATAAAAAATCTTGGATTAACAAACAATAGAGTTATAGTAAAATCAACTATAAAATCAGGAATTTTAGCCGGTGCTATACTAATGTCTATTTATATGATGCTTGCATATATTGGTGCTAGCGCGTCTTCATTGTTTCCTGATGTAAAAAATGGTGCAACACTGCTTTCTAATATCACAAATCAGCTTTTTGGTCGGTTTGGAGTGTTTGTTCTGGGAGCTATATTTTTACTAGCTTGTCTAACTACAACAGTTGGACTTATATCTTCAGCTAGTGAATTTTTCTCGGGTTTAGTTAAAAATACAAGCTATAAATTTTGGGTTATAGTTTGGTCTTTCATTAGTTTTTGTGTTGCAAATGTAGGTTTAAATGCTCTTTTAACATATAGCATACCTGTATTAATAGCTCTATATCCAATAACTATAGTTTTAATAATCTTAGGTTTGATCAATAACTTTATAAACTCATCTAAACTTATTTATAGAACTTGTGTTTATGTTGCAGTAATAATAGGTGTTTTTAATGGATTTGATACAGCTGGTATAAAAATTCCTTTGATTTCTGAAATTTTTGCAAAAATACCTTTTTATGATATAGGTCTTGGTTGGATAATACCAGAAATTTTATGCCTTATGATAACTTATATAATGCATCTTTTTAGAAAAAAAGATGGAATTTAGTAAATTCAAGGGAGTTATGCTCTCTTGAATTATTCAAATATACTTTCTAATATAGAATCAACAAAATCTTGTGCCCTAAACTCGATAATGTCGTCTTGTTTTTCTCCTGTTCCTATGTAAAGTATAGGAAGCTCTAGTTCTCTTGCTATGCTAAAAAGTGCTCCGCCTTTTGGAGTTCCATCGAGCTTTGTTATAATTACGCCATCAAGTTTTATTATCTCATTAAATGATTTTGCTTGAGAAAAACCAGCATTTCCTTGAGTGCCATCTAAAACTAAAATTTTTCTATGTGGTGCTGATTGCATAGCTTTGGAGCTAATTCTAACAATTTTTTCAAGCTCATTTGCTAGGTTTTTCTTATTTTGTAGCCTTCCTGCTGTATCAATTAAAACATTATCAATTTTTTTTGCTATTGCAGAGCTTATAGTATCGTAAGCAACTGCAGCAGGATCGTGACCTTGTGCAGAAAATACTATAGGGGTATTGATTTTATTTGCCCATAACTTTAATTGCTCAACTGCTCCTGCTCTAAATGTATCGCAAGCTCCAAGCATAACTTTTTTGCCATTATTTTTATACAAATTTGCAAGTTTTGCTATAGTTGTTGTTTTACCAGCTCCATTTACACCCAATATTAATTCAACAAATGGTTTTTCGTTGTATGTATCTTTTTTTGGATATAAAAAATATGTAAGCATAACTCTTTTTAAATCATCTTTTTTTACATTATCGTTTGGTGGAAGATAGTAGATTATTTCTTCAACTATTGAGTAATTAACATCTGCTTCAAGTAGCATATCTTCTAAAACTTCTTTTGAAATTATTTTATTTTTAGGTTTTGCACTATTGATTACACTAAGTGTTTTTTTAAGAAAGTCAAGCATTATAATAAAACCTTATTTATATCTGAAATCAACATTTCTCTTGGAACAAGACCAAGATATCTTGATATATATTTTCCATTTTTATCATAAAGCATAGTGTATGGAACACCGCTTATCCCACCAACTGCGTTACCAAAAAAGAAATTTGACTCACCGCTTGATATTTCGTAATTTATATTGTTTTGTTTTATAAATTCATTCACTTCTTCTTGTGTTTTTTCCTCCATTAAAACACCAACAACTACAAGATTATCTTTAAACATATTTTGTATTTCATTTAGATGAGGAATTTCTGATTTACAAGGCGGACACCAAGTTGTAAAAAATGTAAAAAGTATAGCTTTATCGTTATTTTCTATCTTAAATCCATCTTCATTTTTTTGCATTGATAGAAGTTTTTTATTTTGTAAATTTAATAAAAAAGGTGCAGTATAATCTTGTTCTATTATCGCTGTTTGGTTACTTTCTTTTAAATTTGAATTTTGCTTATCATCTTGTGTTTTTTTATCGCATCCATAAAAAAATATAATACAAATTAATGTTATAATTAAAAATCTTAATTTCATATAGTAAGTTCCTTATTATTTTTTTGGAATTATTATATTATAAAGTAAATAAAATGTGTGTTAAAAAAGATAAAAATAGTTTGAGAAAATCTATAAAAAAAGATTTATCTAAAAGAGTTAAAATTAGTGCAAAATCTACTCATTATAAAATGCTTGAAAATCTTTTAAATTTAATAAATTTTATCTGTGCTAAACGAATTTTAATTTTTTTACCTTTACAAAGTGAGCCAAATTTATACAAAATAATGAGATATATGCGTAGAAAATATGAATTATATGTTCCATTTATGTTAAGTAAAAGTTTAAAAATGGTAAAATTAAGACAGCCATTACACATTAAGCGTTTTGGTGTCAAAGAACCGAATTTTTCAGGTGCTTATACAAAAAAAATAGATCTAGCTATAGTCCCTGTTGTTGGGGTTGATATGGATTTGGCTAGAATAGGACATGGAAAGGGATTTTACGATATGTTTTTTTCAAATTTAAATTATCGCCCAATCATAGTTTTTATAAGCATAAGCAACTATTTTATTAATTACCGTGTATGTGAAAAACACGATATAAAATGTGATTTTTATTTAACCCCTACTAAAATTTATTCTAAAAGAGGATTTAATGATAGATATTTTAATAGGTTTAGGAGCAGGTGTAATCGGAGCAGGTGGAGGTTATTTAGTAGCTAAAAAGATAAATGATGCTAGTCATGAGATATATGTAGTTCAAGCTAAAGAAAAAGCAAAAGCCATAGAAAAAGAAGCTGAAAAAAAGCTAATGGAATCTGATCTTAAGGTTCAAAAGGCTGAGTTTGAGGCTAGAAAAAATTATGAAGATAAAAGTTATAAACTTCAAAAAGAATACAATCTAAAATTTGATGATATTGCTAAAAAAGAAAGTATTTTGCAAAGCGAACAGCAAATTTTAAAAAATACCAAATCTGATTTTGAAAAAGAAAAACAAAATTTAGAGAAACTCAAAGAAGAAAATTTAGGTCTCAAGAAAATTTATGAAGAAAAACTAGCTCAATCTTTGCAAATTCTTGAGCGTGCTGCAGGAATGACTCAAGAGGAAGCAAGATATAATATATTAAAACAAGTTGAAGAAAAAAGTAGAGCAGATATCGCTCATATAGTAAGAAAACATGAAGAAGAGGCTAAAAAAGAGTCAAAAAGAAGAGCAAACTATATATTAGCTCAGGCCACTACGCGTTTTGCTGGAGAATTTGCTGCTGAGAGACTTATAAATGTTGTAAATATAAAAAATGATGAACTAAAAGGTAGAATCATAGGAAAAGAGGGCAGAAACATTAAAACTTTAGAGATGGTTTTAGGTGTTGATGTTATCATTGATGATACGCCTCATGCTATAGTTTTAAGTAGTTTTAATTTATACAGAAGAGCAATTGCAACTAAGGTTATAGAACTTTTAGTAGAAGATGGTAGGATTCAGCCTGCTAGAATCGAAGATATTTATAAAAAAGTTTTTGATGAATTTGAACAAAGTGTGCAAGAAGAGGGCGAAAATATAGTTATGGATCTTGGTTTGAATGGCATACATCCAGAGATAGTAAAACTTATAGGTAAGCTTAAATTTAGAGCAAGTTATGGACAAAATGCCCTTTCTCATAGTTTAGAAGTAGCACATTTAGCTGGAATCATAGCTGCTGAAACAGGTGGAGATGAAAAGCTTGCTAAAAGAGCAGGACTTTTGCATGATATAGGCAAGGCTTTAACACACGAGTATGAGGGGAGTCATGTTGATTTAGGGGCTGAGATTTGCAAAAGATACAAAGAGCATGATGTTGTCATAAATGCTATTTATGCTCACCATGGTCACGAGGAAGCAAATAGTATTGAAAGTGCGGCAGTTTGTACAGCAGATGTCCTTAGTGCAGCAAGACCAGGTGCTAGAAGAGAAGTTTTAGAATCTTTCTTAAAAAGAGTTGAAGCTATAGAAGAAATAGCTAAAGGAAAACACGGTATAAAACAAGCTTATGCCATAAATGCGGGTCGTGAAATAAGAGTTATAGCAAACGCCAAACTTATCAATGATGATGAAGCAGTACTTGTGGCAAAAGAGATAGCTGATGAAATTCACGAAAAAGTCCAATACCCTGGTGAAATAAAAGTTAATGTTATACGAGAAGTTAGGGCTGTAAATTATGCTAAATAAATTATTTTTTCTAAACAAAATACTGCTTTTTTTATTTTTTATAACACCGCTTTTTGCGAATAATGAATTATTGCTAAATGCATCAAATTCTTATGTTTTGGTAATGAAGGAAAATCAAAACGCACCAATAAAACAGCTTTATGCTCAAGCTCAAGCTATAGTTATATTTCCAAAGCTTACCAAAATAGGTTTTATAGTAGGTGGAATGGGTGGAAGTGGTGTTATGATTATCAAAAATGGTAATGAAATTTCTCATATAAAAAATGTTAAAATAGGCGGTGGAAGTCTTGGGCTTCAAATTGGATATGATAGTAGTTCTCTTGTTTTGTTTATTTTAAAAGATAGTATAGTAAATGATATATTAAATTCAAAATTTACAATAAGTTCTGATATTTCTGTTTCTTTTGGAGATTTTGGGAAAAAATATAGCAGAATTAGTGATATTAAATTTACTAATGATATTTATGCTTACGCTAATAATAGTGGATTTTTTGCAGGAGCTAGCTTTAGTGGAGCGATTATTAGCTTAGGCGATAAATTCGGTTATTCAAAAGATTCTTATGCATACTCATCTTTGATAAAAGCTTTTTTGAAATTCTAAGGTGTAAAAATGCAAGATATGTTAACTTCTTTATCTACATATGGATATTTTATTTTATTTTTCTACTCTCTTGGTGGTGGTATGGTTGCTATTATAGCAGCTGGTGTGCTTAGTAGTGTTGGTAAAATGGATATAACTTTAAGTATATTTATAGCAATTCTTGGAAATATAATAGGAGATAGTATCATTTTTTATCTTAGTAGATACAATAAAAAAGAATTTTTACCATACCTAAAAAAGCAAAGGCGAAATGTGGCACTTTCACAAATTTTATTTAAAAAATATGGCAGTTTTATAATAGTTATTAAAAAATATATTTATGGTATAAAAACAATTATACCTATTGCTATTGCTTTTACAAAATATCCATTTTATAAATTTACTATTTTTAATATAATTGGTTCTATTGTATGGGGGATTAGTTTGGGATTGCTAAGTTATTTTATGGGAGATTATCTGATACAATCTTATGAAAAATTAAAAGAATATCCATGGATAATGCCACTTTTTATATTTATGATATTTTTTATAATAATTGTGTATTTTAAAAAAGCTACTAAATCAAAATAATTTATTTTTTAGAGTATAAATTTATACTCTAAATTTTTATATTTCTTTAATTGTGAATTTTTTCTTTAAAATAATCATCTATATTAAAGTAATATTCGCCACTTCTGCTTCTATATGTAATCATGCTTTTATCAAATTTATCAACGCTACTTATACCCATTATTTCCATTATTGTTTTTAAACTATCTAGTAATCTATTGTGATAATTTGCAATGTGTTCTGACTTTTCATTTATAAGATACGAAAATCTTTTTTTCTTATCTTGTGTTGCCATACCAACCGGACAAGTGTGTTTTCCAGCACCTGCACAAACTCTAGCTCTAATGCATCCGCCACTCATCATAAAGCCTCTTGCAATTCCAGCCAAATCAGCTCCTAAACACAATACTATAGCAACATCATCTGGTGTTAGAATTTTGCTACTAGCTATGATTTTTATATCATCTCTTAATGAAGTATCTTTTAACTCTTTATCTACTATATATAGTGCGTGTGCTATGCTTAGCCCAACAGACTCCATTAGTTCTAGTGGTGCAGCACCGCTTCCGCCATCGCCACCATCAATGGTTATAAAATCTGGAAGCATTTTTCCATCTTTTTTACGCTTAGCTAAATTTTGGCACATTTTTTTGATTTCATTAATGTCTGAAACGACTATCTTAAAGCCAACTGGCTTATCTGAAAGTTTTTTTAGTTTTTCGATAAAATCAAACAATTCATCATGTGTTTTTGCATATGGGAATCTATTTGGGCTAAAAAGATCAACGCCTTGAGGAACACCGCGATAATAAGAAATTTCAGGTGAAATTTTAGTTCCAAGCAGTTTTCCTCCTGTTTGCTTTGCGCCTTGGGCTATTTTTATTTCAGTTGCTTTGCAAAATTTCATTACTTTTTGATATCTAAGTTCATCAAAGTTGCCATTTTCATCTCTTACACCATATAATCCTGAACCAATTTGAAATATTATATCTGCCACATCATCTGGTACATTTTGTGGAAATGCTTCTATAGGAGCATCCCAGTTTATTCTATAAAATTTAAGGCTCTCTTTGTCTAAAACAAAGCTATCTTTTGCCTTACCTTTTAAGGCTAAATCTTTATATTTTCTTGAAGCAACGGTGTGGTTAAATAGCTTTTTATACAAATGATAGATTTTTTTAGCACTTTCATCTGGATTTATTACTTCTAAATATTTTTCTCTCTCTAGTGTTAGTTTGTGTTTAAAAAAATAGTTACTAGTAAGTGAACCCTCGCCTGTATTTATAGGAAATTTTCCTTTTATTGCGCCAAGAGAAAAAGCTCTTGTTGCTTCTGGACTTAAGGCACCATCACTCATGGCTGATCTAACTATAACAGATTTTGTCGTAAATGGTATTTTACAATCTTTGTTTCCTATATTAATGCTAAAATTATTGCTAACTTCGTTTTTGTTTAAAACGCTTGATGAGTGTTTTAACATAAATCTACTTCCGTCATATGCCTTTGAAACACTAAAAGACATAAGTAGATTATCTCCTTTTGCGGCTTTATAGACCCAATTTATCTTATCTCTAGATTCATAGAAATTTTCTTCGGCAAAATACTGCCTAAGCGGCTCTCTTAAAATTTCAAAAAGATATCTAAATCTGGCAATAACAGGATAATTTATAAGTAGAGCCGATTTCCTTTGAACATATCTATCGTAGACAAAAAGCATTACTATGCATAAAATAATTACAAAAAACAAAATTTGTAAAATAATCATCACATATTCCTTACAAACAATATATTTAAAAACATATAATTATATTGTAATAAAATTTATTTCACCTAAAAAATAAATTTTAATTTTCCCCATAACTTTCACATCTTTTCAGCTCACTTTAAGCAATATTTCTATACAATTCAATTTCCGCTTCGCAGAAAAACCTTTTAAAAAGATCTTTTTTGTTGTTAAGTGTGTTTTTTAAATTAATATTGTTAAACATTTTTAGTCAATCTTTGAAATCTAAACAAGTGATCGATTGAGCCATCTATTTTTAGGCTTTCTTTGGAAAGTAAAAAGTAGTAAAAAATATAATTATTAATAATAAAGATTAAAATATCAAATTATTAAAAAATAAAAAGTTTTTAGATTAAAACTTCATATAAAAGCGTGATTAAATTTCTTTAAGTTATTTAGAAATTTATACAAACACCTTAGATTTATCATTATATGAAAAACTAAGTTTTTCGTAAATGTATGTAACTTTAGGTGGGTGTAAGAGAGTAAAACTCCTACACGCAGAACGGACTTTGTTCGTTTAAGTAATAAATATGGAGAGTTTGATCCTGGCTCAGAGTGAACGCTGGCGGCGTGCCTAATACATGCAAGTCGAACGATGAAGTCCTAGCTTGCTAGGATGGATTAGTGGCGCACGGGTGAGTAATGTATAGCTAATCTGCCCCATAGAGAGGAACAACACTTAGAAATGAGTGCTAATACCTCATACTCCAATTATACATAAGTTTAATTGGGAAAAGTAGCTCTTAATAATATATATCAAAGATAATTTATAAATAAAAAATCATAAATATAACAATGAGTTTTTTTAAAGCTTTATATTAATAAAGCAAAAAAAGCAAAGTAGTTAGATTTATTTAGTTTTTAAATATTTTTAAACATAAACAAATTTAATCATAATAATTAAATTTAAATTATCACTAAATTTCTAAACCATCATTTAGAAATATCTTAATATATATTATTAAGAGCTTTCGCTATGGGATGAGGCTATATTGTATCAGCTAGTTGGTAAGGTAATGGCTTACCAAGGCTATGACGCATAACTGGTCTGAGAGGATGATCAGTCACACTGGAACTGAGACACGGTCCAGACTCCTACGGGAGGCAGCAGTAGGGAATATTGCTCAATGGGGGAAACCCTGAAGCAGCAACGCCGCGTGGAGGATGACACTTTTCGGAGCGTAAACTCCTTTTCTTTGGGAAGAATAATGACGGTACCAAAGGAATAAGCACCGGCTAACTCCGTGCCAGCAGCCGCGGTAATACGGAGGGTGCAAGCGTTACTCGGAATCACTGGGCGTAAAGGACGCGTAGGTGGATAGATAAGTCTCTTGTGAAATCTAGTAGCTTAACTACTAAACTGCTTGGGAAACTATCTATCTAGAGTAAGGGAGAGGCAGATGGAATTCTTGGTGTAGGGGTAAAATCCGTAGATATCAAGAGGAATACTTATTGCGAAGGCGATCTGCTAGAACTTAACTGACACTAATGCGTGAAAGCGTGGGGAGCAAACAGGATTAGATACCCTGGTAGTCCACGCCCTAAACGATGTATACTGGTTGTTGCTATGCTAGTCATGGCAGTAATCCACCTAACGGATTAAGTATACCGCCTGGGGAGTACGGTCGCAAGATTAAAACTCAAAGGAATAGACGGGGACCCGCACAAGCGGTGGAGCATGTGGTTTAATTCGAAGATACGCGAAGAACCTTACCCGGACTTGATATCTAACAAATCATCTAGAGATAGAAGAGTGTCTGCTTGCAGAAATGTTAAGACAGGTGCTGCACGGCTGTCGTCAGCTCGTGTCGTGAGATGTTGGGTTAAGTCCCGCAACGAGCGCAACCCACGTGTTTAGTTGCTAACAGTTAGGCTGAGCACTCTAAACAGACTGCCTTCGTAAGGAGGAGGAAGGTGTGGACGACGTCAAGTCATCATGGCCCTTATGTCCGGGGCGACACACGTGCTACAATGGCATATACAATAAGACGCAATATCGCGAGATGGAGCAAATCTATAAAATATGTCCCAGTTCGGATTGGAGTCTGCAACTCGACTCCATGAAGCCGGAATCGCTAGTAATCGTAGATCAGCCATGCTACGGTGAATACGTTCCCGGGTCTTGTACTCACCGCCCGTCACACCATGGGAGTTGATTTCACTCGAAGCCCAAATACCAAATTGGTTATGGTCCACAGTGGAATCAGCGACTGGGGTGAAGTCGTAACAAGGTAACCGTAGGAGAACCTGCGGTTGGATCACCTCCTTTCTAGAGTACAATGAATATTTCTCACAAAATATTCATCAAAGGAAAATTTTAGATTAGTATATATAAACTAATCTACTCAATCATCCTTGTTTAGTTTTCAGAGATTGATCTTAATAAAGATATATAGTGCTAAAAAGAAATTATATAATTTAGATTTTACTTAAATAAAAAATAATTTATTTTATTGTTTAAAGCTATCTAAAACAGAATATGTGAGCTTTGCACAATAAAAAGCAAACTGCTTTGCTTTTTAATTGATTACTGTTGTGAGCAAAGCGAACCAGTAAGCATACTGCGTGCATTTGAGTTTATTTGCATAAGAAAATATATAAATATGGGGAATTAGCTCAGCTGGGAGAGCGCCTGCTTTGCACAATAAAAAGCAAACTGCTTTGCTTTTTAATTGATTACTGTTGTGAGCAAAGCGAACCAGTAAGCATACTGCGTGCATTTGAGTTTATTTGCATAAGAAAATATATAAATATGGGGAATTAGCTCAGCTGGGAGAGCGCCTGCTTTGCACGCAGGAGGTCAGCGGTTCGATCCCGCTATTCTCCACCATTTAGATAATACAGAACTGAATATGGAAAACAGATTAAAGAAAATATCCGTTATCTGCACTCAGACATCCGTATTTGGTAAGAGGGCCTATAGCTCAGCTGGTTAGAGTGCACCCCTGATAAGGGTGAGGTCATAAGTTCAAGTCTTATTAGGCCCACCATTATATCATTAATTAGTTTTTAGTGCATTGTTATAATAAAAATGTTTATAATATTTATATGCTTTAATTTTATCTCGTGAATAATTTGTAATTCCAAATAAAAAATATTTCTATTTATTTCCTTTAAGTAAATTTCATGATATTTATATAAATAATTAATTTAATTTATAATTTTATATTTTTTACTGATTAAATATTAAAAAGTGGTGATACAGCAATCTTTATATGGTGTTTTAATACTGCGTAAATATTATTTAAAGTTTTAACTATGATAGATAAAAAACAAGTTAAATTTGCAGATTTATGCATGGATACATAATGCCAGTAAATCATTTAGAAAATTAAGCCAATAAAATATTAAATGATAAAAATATGCTGGATAAAAAAATGCTATAGTGTGGCAAAATAAAACATATAACGGAAGAAGCGATAAGATGTCATTAAACTTTTTGGACTATCATCTTGTCATTTTTGTTGTAGAATAGAGATTGTGTCTGTTTTAGGTGGAAAAGAAGATATAAATGGCGTAAAGATGAGAAACAATTTATCATTAATTAAAGATGAAACTATAAAACACATTGATAAAATGAGATTTGAATGATATGCAAATAAAAAACTTTTAACCACTCTAAAACATTCCAAAACTAAGCATAAACAAAGCAGAAACTATAAAAGCATTAATCACATCACAAAAATGCACCTCATATAGAACAAAAATCATAATGTAACCAATTATTATAATGATTAGTGGTTTTTGAAGATAGGAGATTATTTGTATAATATTTTAAGCTAATAATAAAACTAGAAAAGTATTTTAATTTTAGACAAAATGGAGATAATCAAGTTGAAATTTTCAATATTTGCTTAGATATAACACATGGGCTATTTAGAGTAATGCTTATGATGAGAATTTATTTGTATAATTTAAAACTATTAATAGTTAAATTGTATGGATTTATGATTTTAAAAAACTAAGCGATGAGACAATTAAAAAGCGTAAAGCACTAAATATTTTCAATGATTTTCAAAAATCTATTATTTTTAAGTTCAGATTGTAAAACTTCTTCTAGTAGAAAAGAGTTTATAATTTATATTTTAGATAAATATGAATAGCAAGAAATGGATAAATTTGAAGACTTTTTATATACAATAAATTATATAAAATAACATAAATAATTAATAAAATATTTGAGATAATTATTGAGTGTTGCATGAATTAAAAGATATTGCCTTAATTTATAAACTAAAAAGTATTTTTAATAAGCAGCTAAATTCTATAAAAATTTCAAAATATAGATATTTAAATCTTGATACAGGCAAGAATAATCTAAAATATGGTTTTGATGATTAATTATTGCAACGAAATTAATGGGTTGGTTTTATAGTTGGAGAGATTGTAGACATAGCTCCTTCTGTCATTTGATTTTTATTAAATGTTTTTAATTAATTTTTATCTTTTTTAATTTTTAATTCAAATCTACAAGTATTTATAATATATCTCATCATCAATCAAAAAAACCGTATTATCATTAGTATGATATCAGCTAGTATTTTTTATTTAGCTTATTTTCAAATCTTGCTAGTATTTATTCTTTATATATAAAATTTCTTTTTATCACTCTTGTTTTTATATCTATTTAATTAGAAATTCTTTTATTTTAAATATAAAAAGATTATACGTTTTGACAAAACGCATTATGTTTCAAAATCCATAGGATTAAATTTAAACATCATCTTTTCGGTATTCTTTTTCATAATCAAATTTTAAAGATAATAGATTTCCTTGCTCGTTTAGGATTTCTTGATATTTATCTTGACAGCTAAAACAAGTATCTACTAAATAACCTTTTGTGTTTTCGTATTCTTTTAAACCTCTATAATAAAATAATTTATGTTCATCATCAATAATAAAAGGCGTTATATTATTTTTCAAACATTCTTTAAACATTATTAATCTGCCTGTTCTTCCGTTGCCGTCTTCAAAAGGGTGTATACTCTCAAATTTATAATGAAAATCTATAATATCTTCTATGACTATATTTTCTAAAGAGTTATATAAATTTAATAATTTTTCTATCTCTTTTTCTACATCTTTTGGGTTAGTTGTTTTGGTATCTCCTATAAAGTTTACTCTTTTTTTAAAATCTCCTATAATACTATCTTTTGTATCTTTTTTTACTATAGAATGTATATTTTTGATAAGTGCTATGTCTAGTGGTTTATTATAATTATCTAAAATAAAATCAAATGCTTTAAAATGATTTTTTGTTTCTATAATATCATTTATTTTTATAATCTCGTCTTTTTGGGATAATAAAGAATTTGTTTCATAAATATATCTAGTTTGGTCTTTGCTTAATTTACTGCCCTCTATTCTGTTTGAATTATATGCAAATACTATCTGTGTATAATGATAAAGTCCATTTTTAATGCCGTTATTATATTCATCAAGTAAAATTTTTAATGCCAAATTTTCATTCATTATTTATCTCCTATTTTTTCTTAGATTTGATTTTTCTTTCCATTCGTTCATAAGTTTGGCTGTTGTTTTCTCTCTATATTGTCTTTCTAGTTCTCTTATTTCTCTAACTTATTTTTTTAGCTCTAAATTTAACTTTTAAAGCGTTTAAATAGTCTGATTTCATATTTACGATTTTATAAGACCTTTTTCTTATACGCTCTTTGATTTATCTTTTTTCAACTTCTCTTTGTTCTGTTTTGTTATATTTTTAATTTCAATGTCTGCTTTAAATTTCAAAATAAATTTTAACCCATAGCAAAACCAGTAAAAACCATCGATACACCCAGTTTCAAAATCCATAGGATTAAATTTAAATCTGATTATACCTTTTTTTGCTACTTTTTTTCAATACATTTCAAAATCCATAGGATTAAATTTTAACGAACAGGGGGCTTATGATAGCACAATGTCAGCCTCCGCCTGGATCGGAGTAATTACCAGTTTAAAAAGTGATTATGGAAGAGTGTTTAACACCCAAACTCCTACAATATCAATGTGGGAGACAGTGCAGAGAAATAAATTTATCTTTGTAACACTTCCTACTATGGCAAGTGATACAACTCCAAAACAGCTAGGAAAGCTAATTCTAGGGCTTATTAAAGGGGTTGCTGCCGAAAAAGCAAAAAATGCGGACGAGCCAAAAATTCCTTTTATTTGTTGGTTTGATGAGATAGGAAGTTACATTATCGAGGGTTTTGGTAGACTTATGAGTAAATCAAGAGCTTTAGGTATCACAATCATACCTATTTTTTCAGTCTCCGTCTCAAATAGACGCAGTTGGAAAGGTTGTTGGTAGTGAGAGCTTGGAAAGACGTGAAATTTTTGATACCACTGGAACGCATATTTTGATGAAAAACATTAATCCTGAAGCAACTGAGCTATATGCAAAAATGGTAGAAGAACAAAAATTTATAGATATGGAATACTCCGATAGAAGAGAGGGCGTAAAAGGGCAGATTGGCACGGAAGATAGGTATAAGGTTGAAAAAGAACCAGCTATCAAGCACGAGCAGGTAGTCGGAATGAATAACGGCGAAATGCTAGTATTTAATGACGGCAAAATGTATAGGGCAACGGCAACTACTGAAAGCAGTTTGGCAAGATATGGCAAGAAGATATCATGTGAGTTAAAGAAAATGGAAGAACCTATACCGATAACCGAGTATATACCGAAAAAACAATTTATAGCCGATACATATAAGCTTTATAAGAAATTGCAAATGGATAAAAAAGGTGGCGTGATGATAGAGATTAAAAAAAATTGTAATAAGGAGAAGAGTATGAAAAGGTTGGCTTTATTTAGTTTAGTTGTAGCAAATTTGGCATTCGCAAATCCTCTAGATGAAGTTGGTAATACTATTGACGGTGTTACAAAGCAAGGGCAAGACCTTTACAATCAAGGTAAAGGCATTTATGATAGCACGATAGGTAAGGCTGTGGGTGTTTTGGATAGTATTTTAGGAGGTAGCTTAAGTGGAATTAATAGTAACCTCGATAAGCTAAATAAAGTTTTGGATAAAGTGCAAGGAAGCCCAATAGGGCAATGTTATACTATCCCTCAAGCTAAACTTGATATTTGTAGCTTAATCCCTGATATGGAAGCTGGTTTTGATGTGTGTAGTCTAGCACCAAATTTACCAGGACTACAGAAGAAAAGTAAAAGGATGTCGCAGGACACAAGTCCTTTAAAAGCTTTTTGTGAAAACAAAGAAAAATATACTGGAATAGGTGGAGTTGGAAACACTGATACCAGCATACTTACTGGTGGTAGCTCAGAAGATAAAAAACCCTCTTATGATATGCCAGGCGGAAAGGGTAGCCTTGATAGGATAATCAAAACTAAAAGTTCCGCAAATACCGCCCTTATGCAAAACGACCAGTCAAAATTAAATTTAATAAAAACTGTTGGAGACGCAAAAGGTAAAAATTTAGAAGATGTTACTATAGAAGATGTAGTGGCAACCGCCCCTAAAGATATAAAAGAATATACAAATAAACGAGATATTTTAGTTAATGCAGAGATAAAATTTAGTATAGAAAATTCCCCTTATAGGTTTGCTAAAAAGCTATCAAATAAAGTAGGAAAAATTAGTGGTAATGACCCTAGTTCTATTGTTAGTAGTGAAGTAAATGAGGCTCATAGGGCTTTAACAACTGAAACAATTGAAATAATGAAAAACGAACTATCAAGAGCTTTTAATGATGAGTTTTTAGCTACTCCTACAAGAGAGTATATTGATATTTTAAGGCAAGATATAAAAGTTAAAAATGTTGAAAAAATAAATAATCAAATGTTGTCTGAGGCAAATATTGTTAAAGATATTAAAGCTAATCTTGAAAAGAAAAAAGACCTTATCTCCTTAACCGCTGAAAAAGTAGTTATTATGAATACGGTGTTTGATGTAGCTAGTGCAAGAGCTGAAGTCGAAGCACTTATAAGATAGGAATTATAATGAAAAAAGTTGTTTTACTTTTAATGGTTTTTATGGGTTTTGTATTTGCAGACCCTAGCGAGACTGAAATTTTTATGGAAAACGATGAAACGATCGCCACTACTTGTAAGCCACAGTGTAGAAAAGTAAGTAATAAATTTGTTGCTCTAGTTACAGCGTTTGACCCTAAAAGTGGTATTACTCAATGTAGCATTTATCCAAGAGATGATTTAAGAGCCTCTTTAGGGTTAAACGCCAATACTAAAAATAAAACTTGTATCGACCAAACAAATCAAACAGTTCCTATGAGTGGTTTATCAAGCTATAATAAAAAATATGACGCTTCGGATTTAAAATACCAACCAGGGCAACTAACACTTACAAAATTTCTAGCTGGAATGGTAACGCTTGACCCTAGTTTAATTGATTTTGAAAGAACTAAGGTAACTGGAGTAATAGAGCTTAAAAATCCTACGGCAATATATGGAACAAATATAGCAGAGGTAAAAAACAGAGAAGAAATTACAGCAACGGCGGATAGTTTCAATAAGGCTAACTTGGCATATTATGGCAATATATATAGCAATATGAGCCGTGTGTATTCCGCTTTACAATATATGCTTTTAGTCGTTATAGGAGGTTTTTTCTTTTCAGTTATGGCTGTTAAAAATTTTAACAATAAGATTGAAAGAGCAAATGAAAATCAGAAAATTTTAAATACTCTTTTAGTGCCAGTAATTGTGTTTGGAACATTTTTTATCCCTATCCCTGAGGATAGTGGAATGAATGCAACGCCTATCCAAAAGATTATGAGGGCTGGTGCAAGTTTAAGTAATGATTTTGCAGATAGAGCTGGTGTGTTTGGAAGTGAAAGTTATATGCAAAAGCTTTACGGTAGTGTAGGTGCTTATACTGTAGATAAAGAAAAAGCACTTGAAGAGAATAAAAAGAACTATGTAAATATCATAAAAGCTTATGAGCTTGGGTATAAAGAGTGTAAAGAGAGGTTTCCTAACATAACTAGTTTTTTAAATCCCTCAGACGGGACAGATATGTTAAATTTGGATAAGAAAAACGAGAAGTATCATTTTTCAGGATGTCGGTTTATAGAACATAAAATGAGAGCTTTTTATACTCTACAAAGACAGAATGATTTAATGCTTGGAGCAGTTAAGAAAAATATTAGAAACAATGAACTAGAGGCTACTTTAAAGCAGATTAATGAGGGTGTCAATAGTAGAAATAATGAGCTTGGTTGGATAAATTCTACTATTATTCCAGCACTTGCGGTCTTGGTTGAAAATATATCTGTTGTAGAAGATAACTCGGTTGCCTCTCAGATTGTAGAGGATAATAAAAATAATATTGAGAGGTCTAGCAAAGATAGAGCAGATGAAAATATGATAGAGCGTAATAAAGATAGTTGGTGGAGCTGGGGTGCAAATGTAAAAGATAAAATGGATGTGGTAGCTGGAGATACTGTCGGCTGGATTATGGGTAAAATGACTTATATGATTTTGCCTGGTGCTGGAGATGTAGTCAATATGCTTTCAGTAAAACCAGAGACAGCTGAAAAAATAGCAAATTTTATACCTTTTGGAAAAACCGCACTTGGTAAAATAGCCATTGAAAAAGTTATCTCGTTTGCTTCATCAGCTTTGGCAATAGTTATAGTGGTAGTTTTATATACATCTATATTAAACTACATCCCATTAACTGTATCAATAGTTGCAAGTGCCTTAGCATTCTTGGGTTATATTATAGAGTTGACTAAGTATTTTTATATAGCACCGTTTGTTACGGCTTTTTCGCTAACTACTGGCAGGACAAATAAAGTAGCGGATTTTCTTGTAACTGGTATAGCCTTATTCTTAAAGCCAGTGCTTATAGTTATTTTTATATATTTTGCACTGTTTATATATGGCTTGTTTAATGATATTTTTATGATGTATGCAGTAGAACAACTTAGTATGATAATGGAAATTCAAAATCAATTTTGGATGACAGTTATGATTGGTGTTTTTGAGATACTTTTAAAAATAGTTGGTGCTATAGGGTCAGTGTATATTATGTGGAAATTAATAATACACGCTCCAGCTTGGGTATTTAAAATGATAGGTCTTAATGATAGCAATGCAAGTTTTGCAACAGAGCAGTTAGGACAAAGACTGGAAAAATATAGCTTCCAGCTATAATAAAAAATAGTAGTTGATTGCTATTTTCTTATATTCTATATTAAGAAGATAGCAATTTAGACAAAGAATATGATATAATTAAGATATTAAAAGCATAAGGAGAAATAAAATGAAGAGGTTAAGCTCAATTGGGTTAGCTGTAGCAATCTTGACAAATTTTGCATTTGCTGAGGAATGCACTCCTGAAATGAGAGCATTGACTAATTGTAAAATTACTAAACCCTCTTATGATATGCCAGGCGGAAAGGGAGATTTAAATAGAATTCTTGATAAAACTCCACGTGATGTAGGTTATGATGAGGGAATGATAAAGAGAGCCAAAGCAAGATACAATAAGTCTCTTAAAGATTTAGACAAAGCCAAAAAAGAGCTTGAGATAGCAACCGAAAGTAAAAACACTCAAAAAATAGAAAAAGCCAAAGAAAATTTGCAAGAGAAAGAAAGAGATGTGGAACTTTATAAAGCTAAAGTAGTTGATTTGGAAGCTAGAAAAAAAGAAGCAGAGAAAAAGGAAAAGTAAGAGATGTCTTATTATTAGAGCTAAACATGGCTCACGTAGATTTAGGAGGAATAAAATGAGGCAAGAATTTATAAGTTTTCATCTTGATATACCAAAAGAACGTGAAGATTTGGTAGATTTTGCTAGGTGGCTGGTTAGTAAAGTTAATAATATAAAAAATTCAGTTGATACAAAAAATGTTGATAATGAAGTAGAAGAAAAATTGGAAAAAGCTAAGGATTTTATAGGTGTTATTAAGGGCGTGGATATAACGAACGAGCAAATCAAAGAGGTTAGGGCGTTATCTAGGTTAAGGGCTTAGAATGTAAAAAGTCTTTTTAGATATAAATTTTGTTTGTGATTTGATGTTGGAGGATAGGATATACAGCAAACTATCAATACAAGAATTCAATAATCTTATTAAAGATAAAGTTGCAATGACAGTTTCATCCACTTCTATACCAACTATATATTACATAGCAAGTAATGCTTATAAAGAAAATCAGTTTTTTATCCAGCAGATGATATCTTTACGCAATCAAGCCAGTGTTTTTAATGATAAACTAAATAAAAACAATGCTTTTGAAGTAGCTAAGTTTTTTATAGATGAAATTTTAAAAGAACCAAAACAAGATAATAACAAAAAGCTAGTTATAGAGGCATTATACTCAATGTGTAATAATGGTGTTGTTGAGCTATTGCCTACCACGTCTATTGCTACAATAGAGGCTATAAAGTATTGCAGAGATAATCCAAGCAATGATTTAGAAGATGTTTTGCAGTATTTTATAGCTAAAGAAAATGGCTGTGATGTTATTTACACGAATGATAAGAAATTTCCTAAGCTTGATATACCACTAAAAAGAACTGACCCTAACATACCTGATTATATTCCCACGCAAGATAAAGCAGATAAAAGTATAAGTGATTTAAAAAAAGAGTTTAATGAAATTTTTTCAAATACTCCAGTGGATACAAATAAGGCAGAAATTAAAAGAGATAAACAATGAGAAAACTTATATTTATTGCCCTAATGAGCGGTATTTGTTTTGCAAATTCTCCAGGTGCTTTAAGTAGTCTTACAAAAGAACATACAGAGGTATATCCTACACACGAAAATCAGTATATTACTATCATCAATAAAAAAGAAATTATGAAAGATATATTGATTAGCAAGGCAAATTTTATATTTGAGTTAAACAAATTTAAACACTTGCTTTTTAATAATTTTATCATTGACGCAGAGAAAAAATACTACAAGGAATAAGTATGGCAAATGATTTTTCAACTGATGAGGCTCTTAAGGAACAAAGACGCAAAGAGAAACTTTTAAATATAGTCAATAAAGAGCAGTATAGATTGAAACTTGGCATAGTTTATCTTTTTACCAGTGGTTTTAATTTAATTGCTATGATAATTGCCTACCTACTTTATAAACTGAGCGGATATAGCTTGGATATCGTAATTACTCTATATCTCATATCTATTATTTTTTACTACAAATACTGGTTTAACTACACCAAAGACGGAAAGCATTTTGACGGATTTGTGTTTAGGAGCTTGGTTGCTTTTAATATTAGAGTTGAGAAAAAATTGCGTGAAATGCTAGAGCTAAATTCGGCAAAAAAGATTAAAGAATGATAGATAAAAAAAACATTGAAAACTCTACAGTAGTAAGAATTCAAAAGGATACATTTAGTAAAAAAAGCCTATTAAATCAAGAAGAAATAAAGGTTTATAGTGCTTTGATAAAAGCGATTAATGAGCTTGGCATTAGTGGACTTGTAAATATAAATTCTCAAGTAAATTTATCGGCTTTTATAAGTAGTGATATTGCTTATCCGGATTTTAATAAACTATCCGTTGATTTTTTGATAACTAGCAAAAAAACAGCCGAGCCTTTATTGGTTATAGAGTATTACGGCGGAGGACATTATGGCAATGAAGAAGAGGCGTTAAAAGTAGAGAATAGAGACCTTATAAAGTTATCTATATTTGCTAAGGTGGAGTTGCCTTTTAAAATAATTTGCAATAGTGAATTGGATGATATTATGGTGTTTTGTAAGAATTTACTTGAAAAATTTGCGGATCAGTGTAAGGAGAATTTAGGAGGAGATAAACAGTGAAAAAGATTATTGTGTTAATGGTTTTTAGTGCGATCTATGTTTTTGCTTGTGGTGGTTGCCGTGATCAAGGACTAGGGCAACAGCTAGGACAAGTATCGGTGCAAAAATTTGAAGCACTAGACAAGCAGACAGCAGAAAAGATTAATGAGATTGTGGCAAAAATTCATAAGGCACACCAGGAATTAGAAGTGGAGAATAAAAACATACTTATTCAAAATCAAAAGTTAGTAGTACTTCAAGCGGTTTTAGAAAAACAAATAGTATTTAATCAAGATGTTATAAACAAGCTTCAAGGGATATTAAATACCAAAGAAAACGAAAAAGGATACTTTGAAAAATGAAAAAGATACTTTTGGTTTTTATTTTTTCAGTAGAATTTCTTTTGGCTGGAGTGTGGAGTAGTAGTGGCGAAGACGGCATTAATCAGTAGAGTTAGACAGCTAAACGAAAAGACCATACAAACTACGAGCAGATAAGAAAAACTCAAGTAGATAAAGTGGTTGAGAATGATGAGCTAAAACAAAGGCTTTTAATTAATCATAGAGAGCTTTTAAAGAATGAGAGTATAGAAAAGCAAATGGTTGATATGACAAATGCGTTTCAAAATCCATAGGATTAAATTTTAACGTTCAAGGCAGTTTTTCATAACCCGCTCCCGCTCGTTTCAAAATCCATAGGATTAAATTTTAACGACAAAGCTCTACCCTTTAGTTGATATTTTTCATTTGTTTCAAAATCCATAGGATTAAATTTTAACAGTCTTGGAAAAAGCCCTGAAGTCGCAGCAACTGGCAGTTTCAAAATCCATAGGATTAAATTTTAACTCTGGATTATCTTTATAGAACTTAAGCCTATCTACAGTTTCAAAATCCATAGGATTAAATTTTAACCTTTTCCAATTCATTATGGTTTGATACGCAGTTTTTGAGTTTCAAAATCCATAGGATTAAATTTTAACACAAAAGAAAAAACAGATAGTGTGTTTGATAGCTTGTTTCAAAATCCATAGGATTAAATTTTAACAATGAAAGCTATTTTCAACTAATAGATCACATAAAAGGTTTCAAAATCCATAGGATTAAATTTTAACTATAAGAGGAACATATAGCTTACTTCTACTTCTTTGGTTTCAAAATCCATAGGATTAAATTTTAACCTTCCCAAGTATCTCTATGGCTCTCCAAAGTAGCCTAGGTTTCAAAATCCATAGGATTAAATTTTAACAGCAACCAAATCATCATACATCGGCAATCATTGCAAATTATTATAAATATATCCGACTTAAAAGCTGCTTATAAAAGCCTTTTTTGCAAACAAAAAACCCTAAATATAGGCATTTAAATAAACTTAAACTTAGCTTTAAAAACTAATCCCCAAAAAAATACAAAATCTCTCTTGTAAAGTAAGCTAATCAACATACCCTTCATAAGGATAATTCTCACAAATGCACTTTTTTATCTGATTTGCTTCACGCCTAATTATTTGCCTATAAGTTAAAAACTGATTTTCAAATTTCACCTGAGAAGTAAGGGCTTTTATCATATTTAACTCTATTTTTTGCACAGCTTCGTTTGTAAACCTTATCCTTCCGGCATCAGTTTTAAAGTCTTTTGCTGTGATTTCATCTTTATTTAGCATATTAAAAATCAAATTATCCCCTAAAACAGGCTTAAAAATCTCAGCCAAATCAAGATGCAAGCTAAGCGACCTGTAATTTGGCTCGTGTAAAAACGAAATCCTAGGATCAAGCTCGGTTTTATAAATTTCGCTTAAGCAAACATTATAAATTCTAGTATTTACATAGCTTATAAAAGTGTTGATTTTATCAGTTGGTGGGCGTTTTGAGCGAGCGATAAATTTAAAGCTTTTTTGATTTTTTATGATTTCGTTCCATTTTATAAAATATTCCTTTGCAAAAGCCCCTTCGCACGCCATAATTTGGGCTATATTTTGGGCATTTTTTAGAGCTTTAAGATGCCCATCTTCTTCAAATTTAACGCCTCTTTTTGTGCAGTTATTTATAGAGTTTATCATCCTAGCTTTGGTTATTTCTTTAGCGATTGCTACTCTTTTTATCTCATCGTCAAAAGTTCTTACTTGATTTAAAAGCACAAAGCCGCTTTTATTTACTGAATTTGGCGAGTTTGGATAGAAATTTCCACGAAAACTTCCATGCTGACTAAATATATGAAGCAAGATATTATTCGTGCTTAAAAACGCCATAGTATAGGTATCTAACTCAACTTTGCCAAGGATATAAATTTCATTGATAGCGTTTATGGGTAGGATTTTTGTGTTTAAAATCAAGCCATCTTCATCATATTTATCAAAATAAATATTGTTATCTTTTCTATAAAGTTTTCCACTGCTTAGCAAAAAATGTGTTCTATCTGTTTTCATAAATCTCCTTTAACTAAAAAGTGGTTCATTTTTATCTATACCTATAACTTCGCGTTTAGTGTAACTTTGCTTATCAAATTTATAGATGATTATAGAGTCAAATTTGGCGTGGATGAGCTTTTTGAGATGGGCGGTTAGCTTTTTGTAGTCACTTTCTCTAATCTCGCCTTCATAGACGCTAAATTGCACTCTTGGGATATATTTTTCTACAAGTTTTCTTACGCGGTTTGAATTATTTTTCTCTTTTTCTTCGCTATTTGAGATGTCATAAAACAAAATAATATACATAAATTTCCCTTAAAAACAATAGTCATTGTAAGCGCAATTTTTACAAAATTTACATTTAGCTGCCTTTGGTGGAGTTTTAAGGCTTAAAAACTCACTCATTTCATCCAAAAGCTCTCTTATAAGCTTAAAATTCTCATCGCTATCATCAATGGCGATAACTTTTTTACCACTTATTACTTTTCCATAAATTTGCTTTAAATTTAGAGCGGTTTTAAGAGTGTAGATATAAAAAAGAAGCTGCATTTTAGCGGCGTTTTCGTTTTTTAGAGATTTTTTATATTCGGTTATGATGTAGTGACCACTTTGCTTTGCAATTTTATCAAATTTAAGGTTTGAGTATGGGAAATCGTGCAAATTTTCCCTTAAATCAGCTAAGGCTTTTCCAATTAGCATATTTTCATCATCTTGTCGTGCGTGAATTTTTCTAGAATACAGCCAAGCTTCTCTTTTACAAGTTGTGTAGTAATTTACCAAAGTACCTGTGATCTCTTCTTTTGTAAAAATCATGAAAATGCCATTTCTTTGGAGTTAGCTTTTAAAATTCCTACATTTTTATCATATTCTGGTGCGTTAAAAGGCAAGTAAGAAATATCACAAAATTTTACTTTTTCTAGGCGAGTGCCAAAATTTTTAATGTCATTTTGGCTTATATTGACGCCGTATTTTATAATTTTTTTAATGATATTGTTTCTAAATTCTTTGATTTTAAACTCATCATCATTTTTATAATTAAAGAAAACTTGCTCCAAATCCGAAATAAAATTAGGCTTTGGTTCTATAATAATAAGTTTTTTATATCTATTTTCTTTCATAATTTCATCTATTTTGCTATTTATAGTTTCAAATTCAAGTTTTGAAATCTCATTTTCTATATATAAATTTTCTAAATTTTCATGAATTTTTTTAAAATAAATATTAGAAAATTCTAAAATTTCACTCTCTTTTATCTCTTTTTGTTTTAAGATTTTAAAGATGCTATCGCTTATATTTTGCAAATCTCCATATATTAAAGCTTCAAATTTGCTAATGTTATTAAAAACATATAAAACACCATCACCAAATTCCCCGCTTCTATTTACCCTACCTGCTGTTTGTATAATAGAGCTTATAGGACTTATTTCTCTAAATCCAACTTCAAAGCTAAGATCCACACCAGCTTCAATAGACTGGGTTGAAATGAGAAGTATTTTTTTAGATTTATCATTTTTATTTTTAAGCCGTTTTTTAATATCACCTATGATTTGCAATTTATGATTGTCAGTCATGTAGCCATTTATTGAATATGTTTTAAATTCATCTTGAAATTTAAAGTATAGCTCTTGAGCTTTTTTGATAGTATTTACAACGACAAGGGTGTGTTTATCTTTGGCAACTATTTTGATTTGTTCTATGAGTTCATCTTCGTCTTTATCTAAATATTTTATTTTATATCTATTTTGTTTTTTGAAATAGTCTAGGTTTGAAATTTCTTTAAATTCAGGGCTATTGATAACTGGCATTGTTGCTGACATAAGTATGAAAACAGAGTTTAATTTTTCTGAAATAATTTCACAAAGCTTGATAAAATCTTGTCTAAATTTATATGGCAAAGCTTGAGCTTCATCAACTATAATAACACTATTTTTAAGGCTGTGAAATTTGACATTGTCTTTGTTTGAGTTACCAAACATGGCGTAAATTAGTTGATACATTGTTGTGATATTTATATCAGCACTAAATGAGTTTAGCATAAATTTAACTTTTGAATATCTATCACTATCTAAATCTATATCTTCGTTTTCATCATTTTGGACTATAGTTTTATGGTGGATTTTTTGCACTTCCAAATCAGGATAGATTTTCGAGAAAGTGTCGTAAGTTTGATCTATGATGGATGTAAAAGGAAGAGTAAAAATAACTCTTTCTTTTTTAAATTTAAGAGCGAAATTTAGAGCAGTTAATGTTTTGCCATAGCCTGTTGGAGCTGTTAATGTGTATAAGGAGTGGTTTTTATCAAAATTAGATAAAACAAATTGTCTAAAATCTTCTCTTTTTTTATTTTCAGGTAGATTTCTATCTTCATCTTTTACTAAATTTTTTATATATTTTTCAAGCGGTTTTAATTGAATGGGCTTTGAAGGAGTAAATTTAGAGCTAAAAATTGCTTCAAATTTGTCATTAAAGATTAAATTTGAGTAAATAGATTTAAATTTTATAAAATCATCGTAATTAAATTTATGCTTAAATTCTGATAATAGTAAATATCTTGATAATTTTTTAGCTTTTTCGTGTATATTATCAAATTTAATATCTTTAAATTCACTAAAAGTTTTTGCATTTTCTATAACTTCATTTGCAAAGCTAAACTCTATACTGTTTTGGTAGTAATCACCAAAGTTTTTGTTTGAAACTTTTAAGGAATAAAAATCTTTTACATCTGTGTGATGAGAAATTATTGCTAAAAATCCAAAAAGTGTATCTAGCTGATCAAAGTCGCTATTTGAAACAAAAAAATATCCGCTTAGTAAAGAGTGCTCTTTATTTTTTACTTTTGATTTATCTCTTATGTAAATTTGAAAACTATTTTTAAGTTTTGCAATATCGTGATAAATTTTAACCTGTTTTTCTAGTGTGGCATCGTTTTCATAAAGCATTCCTAAAATGTGATTTATGAAGATTTTATTTGGATGAGATAGAAATTCATCAAACAAAATAGAGTCTTTCGTCATTGATTTCGTAAATTTCACCACTATTTTTAGCAAGAAGTTTGCCTAAGTTTATTTCTATGATGAAGTTTTTAAACTCTTTAAAGATTCTATTGTTTTCTACATCACAAGGCATAGTGTAAGATGAGAGTTTGGCACTAAAATTATCTTTTTCAAAGATAAAATCGTTTTCTAAAACAAAGCTAGAAACATAGATTTTTTCATCTTCTATTTTGTTAAAGTTTTTAATCTCTTTAAATTTAAAGTCAGCAAGGCAAAAATTTATGCCAAGATATGGTGTATATACGCTTTTATGCTCTTTAATATTTTTATAAATTTGATCTTGAAAGTATTTATCTAAATTTTCTAAATTTAGATAAATGGTATAGTTTGGCTCGCAAATTAGCTCTCTATAAAACTGTTTTTTTTGAGATGCATCTTGGTAACCATCAGCTAATTTCATACTTGAGCTAAGAGCCATTTTTATACCATTAAAAATCATAGTTTTTTTCTTTAAGGATGCGTTTAGTTTAACGCTATATTTTAAATCTCCAAGCTTTTCATACTCTTTTAGCCCTATTATGGCTCCCAAAAGTCCCATTATGGCTGTTTTTGGCGGCACTGGATAAGTAAGAGATGAATAAATTGTCGCAGGATGGCTAAAATGCGCATAATCTCCCCATAAATCAAAGGCTATTAACATCTATTTCTACCCAGCTTTTATCAAATTCATCTTCATTTAAATTTTTAAAGTTAAAATCGCTGATGAATTCAATCTTTTCTATATCATTTTTATATAGTTCAAGTTTTTCTTTTAAATTTGAAAAATTGATTTTAAAATCTTTTATACTTCTTATTGCCTCATCTTCTTTTTGTGAAATTATTGAAACTAAGTTGTTTAGATCTCCTGTAAAGGTATTATTTTTATAAGATATGATTAGTAAAAATCTAGGTATTTGCCCTATTTTTGTGCGAGTTGTTAAATTTTTGCTTCCATTCCAAAGAGCTTTTAGAATTTTTTTAGCATCATCTTCGCTAAAATTTGTATTTTTAGCATTATTGTTATCAAAAATTCCATAAGTTGCAAAAAATGCGTAGTCTAAAAAAGACTCTTCCCTAAATGTTTTTGCATCTTTATCGCTTCCGCTTGCAAATGCACCAGCACCTTTTATGTATTTTACTGAAACTTTATGTAAAGATTTTGAGATTCTAAACTGAACTGGACCAGTAAAGCTTACACTTTTTGTTTTAACTTCTTTTTCTTTGTTATCAGAAATTGGCAATACTCCACCAAAAGCACGAATATCTATAAAATTTGATAAAATTGCTTCTATGATTTCATCTTTATTTGCTTTTTTGATATCTATATTTAGCTTAGTTTCCTCTCTCATTGCTGTTTTTGCATCTAGTATTTTTCCGTCTTTATCTTCGTATGTTTTTATAAAAATCTGATCCGGATTTTCTCTAATTAGTTCATCTCTTATTGTTCTTTTTATTCTAACATCAGTAGCTTCTGCTAAACTTGTTTCTTCATCCAGTCTAGGAGCATTATCATTTAACATATCTCCGTTTGGATTAAAATTTTCACCATCCCAAAAAAATAAAATCTCTTTTTTAAGCATCATTTTCTCCTTTTTTATCTTTTATATGTTTATTAAAATCGCTCCCACCCATTGCAAAAGCGATTGTAATGTGTGAACTTTTTACTATTTCGCTACTTGTTACGGTATCTGCTAGCGTTTCAAAAAGCTTATCTTTGATTAAATTTATTTTTTCTGTGCCGCTTATAGCACTAGATGTAGATGAAACTTTTCTAATAGTCTCATCGCATTTTTTATAAATTTTTTCAAGATTTGATCTGTTTATAACTCCTATATTATTTAGCCAGTTGGCATAAGAGCTTTTTTTAGACACTCCAAATTGCCAGTTTATTGTGGCTGCTGATAGCATACCAATAAGATATGCACTTTTTAAATTTGGATTTTGCAAAAAGCTACTATTTGCTATTAGTGAATTTAATTTTTCATCTAGTGATAAATTTTTCACATCTATATCCTTTCTTAGGTTAAATTTTATTTTGCCTATATCATTAAAGAAATTTATATATTTTTCTATACTTTCTATAGTTCTATCTTTGTAGTAATCATTAAAATATTTATCCCATTCAACATTGTTAAAATAAGCTTTATTATTACTACCAAAAACTATTAAATTTGCTATTTTAGTAAGCAATATATCTAATTTTATTCTTTTATCAGTAAGTAAAATTTGCATAATCTCTAAGTTGTTATTAAAAAGCTTTTGCAAATAAATCATATCTTTTGGATTGTTTTTTGAACTAAAGGCTTTTATTTTATATTTGGCGAGATTTTTTGCAATATTGGTTATGTAAGATGGCAAAATATCATCAATAACCAAAAATAAATTTACAGCAGCATTTGTTTTTCCATAAAATAAAATAGTTGCTAAAACAGGGTAATCTTTTAAATAAAGCCCACTATTTTCTAGAGTTAAGTCAATCATTTCTTCGCCATCTTTAATGCTATTTATATCGCCATTTGTAGTTTGTTCCAAAATTTCTAAAATCTCTTTTGAGATATCTTTGTCATTTGTTAAAAATGTTGGCAAAATAGCCATTTTAAGACCATAAAAATTGTGAGATAGTTTTTTATCCATAGCATCATAGCCGATTTTGACGATTTGTGCATTTTCTGGACTAAGTGGTAAAAGTCTAGGTTTTATATATTGCAAATTTTCAGGAAGTTCATTTACAGAACAAAATGCTAAATTTGCATCTCCTCCAATTCCTTTGATATTTTCTATCATATCATATCCATAAACATTTAAAACTTTGGTTTTGGAGATATGTTTTATGTATGTCTCTTGAAAATATGCAGAAACCGGCTTTTTTTTATAAGATAAGGCTAAATAGGTTGCTGTTTTTGTGCCTTTTTCTTCTTGTAGTTTTGAAATTTCATCTATTTTATCTTTAAAAAAATCTTCATCTATGTTTTTTAATATAGTTAAAATTTTATGCTGGTCGCAACTTACATCACCAAAGTCATCACTGAATTTTGATAATAAATTTTTGCAAGCAGTTAAAATACCTTTTATAAATTTATCTAAATTTAAATTGGTGTTTTTATCAAAAAATTGGTTTGGAAAAAGATTTCCAGAATTTGATCCAACGCCAAAGCGAGTGATAATTAATTCATCTTTTAAAACATTAAGACTAGGAATTATCTCTTTTGTTTCTATGTCAAAAAGATAGGTTTTGATTTTGCCATATTTATAAGCATTATTTTTTATAATGGCTTCATCACTTTTATAAACACTTCCTATGTCATAAAAAGTTTTTATAATATCACTCATTATTGCTTCCTTTTTGTATTTTTTGAATTATAGCAAAAAGTAATTTCTTTGTCAAATTTTATTATTATATTAAGTTATATATTTTGACATAAATTGAAATTTTGCTATAATTCTACCTTTTAGCAAGGCATCTTATAGATTTTGAAATTTATTTTATTAAGTTAAAGCCTTGCTAAACTTTTTCTACAAAGCCACATCCATAGCTCATAACACCACTTCCAAGCCCGGTAGAAAGGGCTAAATTTATTAAGTCGTTATTCGCTTTTATATTCCAGTTTCCAAGCCAAGCTTTCATATAGTTTTTATTATTTCCGTAGTAAAATTTGTGAAATCTCTCAAAATCTTGCCATAAAAGCTCTATTTTAAGCTCGTCTTCATAAGCTTTACCATAAAAAGTTTCATATTTCTGAAGTAAATTATTTGTCATAATTTCTAAGTGCCTTGAATCAGCTGGTTCGAGATAGACTTTTCTATCTAAAAGCCCTTTTATATTGCAAACAACATATCCTTTTAAATTTAAATCCGTTTCATCCGTTTTGTGCTCACTTAAATTTATCGCTGTATCAACCAAGTGAATCTCACCAAGCCTTAAGCTATTTTTTAGTAAAGAAACAGCTACTATCTCTTCTAGTTCTTTTTCTAAAGCACTAAATTTGATATGTAAAAGCCCGTCTTTAAGAGTAAAGCAAAAATTTGTTTTTTTGAAAACCTTTCCACTACCATGTTTGTATCCAATATGTTCTATTTCAGGTAAATTTGAGTAAAAAAATCCCTGAATCAGCTTTGATAAACCTTTATAAATTTGTAAATTTTTTGATGGAATTTTGCTTTGTATTGTAAGCATTGAAAAACCTTTCATATGGAATTAATATTATATTTTCAAAATTCTATATTAAGGTAGTCAAATTTTTGTTTAAATTTATATTTTTTCAAAAAAATCTTTATATTTTATCTATTTTTAAGTTTATTTCTGTAAAATACCATTTCGCTTTTGTAGAAGCGATGTTATTTAACTTACTATTGTTAAAAGTCACAAACAAGTTTTAATAAAATAAAACAATTTTACAGGACCTTGTTAAAGCTTTAATTATATTGATTACAAAAAAGCAAGCTTTTAGATTTATCTGTTATCTAAATTTAAAAGTTTAAAGATTATGTCACGGTATATAAAGAGTTAAAAACTTATCTTTATATATTATTAATCTCTTTCCGTCTTAAATCATATATAATTAAACATTGTAAATAAAGTAAGATAAAAATAAAGAGAGAATTTTTTAGACATTTAAAAGTTTAAAAGGTAACTTTTTATTAATTAAATAATAAAAATATAGTTCTTATTTATAACTTTATTAGCTATAGAGTTTAAATATCAATTATTAATATTTAATTATTTAAAATATTTTTATTACTATTTATCTTTAACAAGGAAGTGATGCGAATTAGAATATAAACATAATAAACAATTCTAATAAATTCCAAAGACAATAAAATTAAATTTACTTACAATCGGTGAATTTATGTTTTTGTTGTAAATCTTTATAACTTTAGGTGGGTTGAGAGAGTGCTTGCACTCCCCACCGTAAAGACGAATTTTATTCGTCTGCGGAATTAAAAAAAGGTAAGCTACTAAGAGCAAATGGTGGATGCCTTGGCTGGTAGAGGCGATGAAGGACGTACTAGACTGCGATAAGACACGGGGAGCTGTCAAGAAGCTTTGATCCGTGTATTTCCGAATGGGGCAACCCAGTGTATAGTAATATACATTATACGGGTTACAGAGAATAGATTAAATACCAAATTTTATTATTAAATTTATTATGATTAACTTTTAAATTATTTCTTAGTCTATAAATCATAGTTTAGAAATAACTATAAAAGAGTAATAAATAGAATAGATAAAAATATTTTTTACTTCATAAAGATTAATTATAATAAACTAAAAACTAAAATTTCTGTATATAGTTATCTGTTGTCTGTAATCCGTAGGCGAACGTGGGGAATTGAAACATCTTAGTACCCACAGGAAAAGAAATCAAAAGAGATTACGCTAGTAGCGGCGAGCGAACGCGTAAGAGGGCAAACCACTAGTTTACTAGTGGGGTTGTAGGACTGCATAAAAGACTAAAACATGATAGTAAAACAATCTGGAAAGATTGAGCATAGAGGGTGATACTCCCGTATACGAAATCATCTTTTTACTTAGCAGTATCCTGAGTAGGGCGAGGCACGTGAAACCTTGTCTGAATCTGGGAAGACCACTTTCCAACCCTAAATACTACTACTAGACCGATAGTGCACAAGTACCGTGAGGGAAAGGTGAAAAGAACTGAGGTGATCAGAGTGAAATAGAACCTGAAACCATTTGCTTACAATCATTCAGAGCACGATTCTTTATGACGTGTGATGGACTGCCTTTTGCATAATGAGCCTGCGAGTTGTGGTGTCTGGCAAGGTTAAGGAAACCCGGAGCCGTAGCGAAAGCGAGTCTTAATAGGGCGTTTAGTCAGATGCTGCAGACCCGAAACGATGTGATCTATCCATGAGCAGGTTGAAACCGGTGTAAAAACCGGCGGAGGACCGAACTGGCAAGCGTTGAAAAGCTTTCGGATGACTTGTGGATAGGGGTGAAAGGCCAATCAAACATCGTGATAGCTGGTTCTCTCCGAAATATATTGAGGTATAGCGTTGTGTCGTAACTATAAGGGGTAGAGCACTGAATGGGCTAGGGCGTATACCAATGTACCAAACCCTATCAAACTCCGAATACTTATAGTGTAATCACAGCAGTCAGGCGGCGAGTGATAAAATCCGTCGTCAAGAGGGGAACAACCCAGACTACCGACTAAGGTCCCCAAATCTTATTTAAGTGGAAAACGATGTGAAGTTACTGAAACAACCAGGAGGTTGGCTTAGAAGCAGCCATCCTTTAAAGATAGCGTAATAGCTCACTGGTCTAGTGATTTTGCGCGGAAAATATAACGGGGCTAAAATAAGTACCGAAGTCGTAGATTCGGAATACAGATTACAGAATACAGATTACAGAGTTTAAAGAAATAAAACAGAGTGAATACAAATAATAAAAAACTAGATGTAACTGATTTAGAAATTTATAAATCATCTTATAATCTTATGTTAGAAATTCACAAATTAACACTATCTTATCCAAAGATAGAACAATTTGGTGGTATAGCTGATCAATTAAGAAGATCAAGTAAAAGTATAACTGCTAATATGGTAGAAGGTTATGCTAAACATAGATTCTATAAAGATGAGTTTAAAAGAATGCTAGTTTATTCAATAGGAAGTACAGATGAAACTATCTTATGGATAAGAGTTTCAAAAGATTTAGGTTACATTGATGAAAAAATATCTAATAAATTAATAAAAGAGTATAAAATCTTAGTTAGAAGATTATCTGTATTTACAAGTAGTATTAAATAATTAACTTTAAATTCCGTAATCCGTATTCTGTCATCTGTATTCCGTCTGGTAGGAGAGCGTTGCATTCAGCGTTGAAGGTGTACCGGTAAGGAGCGCTGGAGCGGATGCAAGTGAGCATGCAGGCATGAGTAGCGATAATTAATGTGAGAATCATTAACGCCGTAAACCCAAGGTTTCCTACGCGATGCTCGTCATCGTAGGGTTAGTCGGGTCCTAAGCAAAGTCCGAAAGGGGTATGCGATGGAAAATTGGTTAATATTCCAATACCTTTGATTATGTGCGATGGAAGGACGCTTAAAGCTAGTGGGGCTAACTGATGGAATAGTTAGTCTAAGGATGTAGGTTGAGTTATAGGCAAATCCGTAACTCTTTATCTGAAATCTTAAAGGCTTACAAAACTCTTCGGAGTAGCGTAAGAACCCATGATGCTATAGAGCCAAGAAAAGTTTCTAAGTTTAGTAATCAAAGCCCGTACCGTAAACCGACACAGGTGGGTGGGATGAGTATTCTAAGGCGCGTGGAAGAACTCTCTTTAAGGAACTCTGCAAAATAGCACCGTATCTTCGGTATAAGGTGTGCCTACCAGGGTGTTAAAGCCCTAGAGGTTACAACAAAGAGTCCCTCCCGACTGTTTACCAAAAACACAGCACTCTGCTAACACGTAAGTGGATGTATAGGGTGTGACGCCTGCCCGGTGCTCGAAGGTTAATTGATGGGGTTAGCATTAGCGAAGCTCTTGATCGAAGCCCGAGTAAACGGCGGCCGTAACTATAACGGTCCTAAGGTAGCGAAATTCCTTGTCGGTTAAATACCGACCTGCATGAATGGCGTAACGAGATGGGAGCTGTCTCAAAGAGGGATCCAGTGAAATTGTAGTGGAGGTGAAAATTCCTCCTACCCGCGGCAAGACGGAAAGACCCCGTGGACCTTTACTATAGCTTGACACTGCTACTTGGATAAAAATGCGCAGGATAGGTGGGAGGCTTTGATCCATAGATTTTGGTTTATGGTGAGCCATTGTTGAGATACCACTCTTTTTTATTTGGGTAGCTAACTAGCATGAGTTATCCTCATGTAGGACAATGTCTGGTGGGTAGTTTGACTGGGGCGGTCGCCTCCCAAAATGTAACGGAGGCTTACAAAGGTTAGTTCAGAACGGTTGGAAATCGTTTGTAGAGTATAAAGGCATAAACTAGCTTAACTGTGAGGCATACAAGCCGAGCAGAGACGAAAGTCGGTCTTAGTGATCCGGTGGTTCTGTGTGGAAGGGCCATCGCTCAAAGGATAAAAGGTACCCCGGGGATAACAGGCTGATCTCCCCCAAGAGCTCACATCGACGGGGAGGTTTGGCACCTCGATGTCGGCTCATCGCATCCTGGGGCTGGAGCAGGTCCCAAGGGTATGGCTGTTCGCCATTTAAAGCGGTACGCGAGCTGGGTTCAGAACGTCGTGAGACAGTTCGGTCCCTATCTGCCGTGGGCGTAAGAAGATTGAGGAGAGTTGACCCTAGTACGAGAGGACCGGGTCGAACCAACCACTGGTGTATGGGTTGTTCTGCCAAGAGCATCGCCCAGTAGCTAAGTTGGGATGTGATAAGAGCTGAAAGCATCTAAGCTCGAAGCCAACTCCAAGATGAATCTTCTTTTAAGAGCTCTTATAGACTATAAGTTTGATAGGCTGGATGTGTAAGTGATGTAAGTCATTTAGCTGACCAGTACTAATAGCTCGTTTGCTTATCTTTTATTTTTTTTGTTTGTCTTTTTTCTACTAAACTGCGTCAGACTTCATATAGTTCTGCGGTCATTACCTATATGGTAACTCCCTTGAACTCATTTGTCTTCCTTGTTTAGCGAAAAAATACCTCCAAAAATACATAATAACTATACAAATAAATAGTTAAAATTAAGCATCACTTCCTTGTTAAGGATAAAATTAATAATGATTTAGTTTAGTGTAAGAACAATTGCACGAAAGCTTGATTAGATTTTTGCATTCATTACCTTTAAGGTAACTCACTTAAAACTAATCAAACTTTTTACAAGCCTTACATCTAATCACAAATCAAGTTTGCTAGAAAGATATAAAAGTGAAATATCTTTAATCCTTAATAAGTAAAAAGTTTTATAATTAAAACTTAGACTTTTAACAATTTATCTAACAGTGTTTAATAAGAATACTTTTATAAGTTCGTGGTTTGCTTAAAATACGACTATTTTTAATTTAGATAAGGAAAGCGAATAATAAGCATACTTTTTAATCTTGACGCAGTATAAATAAAAAGAGAAAGTATTTTTATTTAACACTGCTTTGTGGCTATACAGATATGGAAACGCCTTGCCCCATCTCGAACCAAGAAGCTAAGCATATCATGGCTGATGATACTCTCCCTTACTGGGATGTGGAAAAGTAAGTCGCTGCAAAGCGTGTTAATAATTTATTCTACAAATCTTTCTTAATTTATTCACATTTATTTATATTAAAATAATTAAATAAATTTAGTATTTTTTATATAATAATTCATATTAAATTAAATATAATTTGCTTTTGTTATTGTTTGTTTCCATTTGTTAATTTTTATATAAATTTATAAAATTTTAAGTACAAAAAATGTAAAATCTGATTTATCCTAATATATTATTAATTAATCATTATATATAAGAAAGATAAAAAATATACTAAATTTAAAGGAAAATATATGAAAAAGTTACTTTTATTATTAATGCTTGTTTGTTCTTATGTATTTGGAGCTATAGATTTAAATACAGCTTCTAAAGACGAACTTATGACATTAAAAGGTGTTGGAGAATCTAAAGCAGAGGCTATCATAGAGTATAGAAAAACTAATAAATTTAATAGTGTTGAAGATATAAAAAATGTCAAAGGTATAGGTGATAAGATTTATAATGATAATAAAAATAGTATGAGTGTAAATAAAGCTAATAACAACAAAAATAAAAAAGAAGATAAGAAGGATAAATAAGTCTTTATAATGCTTTTATGATTATAAAGAGTTTATTGTAAATTTATAATTTTAAATTTTGCTAATATAATATTATATTAGAATGGGATTGTAAAGTAAATCTTATCCTTATGATGTTTATGATTGTTATGGGGATAGGTTTTTAAGTTAAAGCTGTGATTTTTTATATGTCAATTTTGCCTTATGTTATATGATTTAAAATTATTTGCAAGTTGAATTTTTAACAATATAACTAACAGCTACTGAAAAAGTACTTTCATTACAAGTTGACTTAAACTCACAAGCTTTACTAGGCCAAGTAATATTTTTCGTAAAACTACCTACTAAATAACTTACTTTAATCATAACATTTTTATTATCTGCCTGTTTTATATCTAGAATTTTAACATCTATATTAAACATTTCTTTTTTTTCGCTAGATATTTGTATTAGTACATCCATTTAATAAAAATGCGGCAACTAAACCAAATAAACAAAATTTTATTTTGCTAACACAACTTATCGTTTATTAATAAATATAAGTATATTATGGTCTAAATTTGAATTGTATTTAAACTTTAAAATAGAATACGGCGGTAAAACGGTATTTGTTGATAAAATTGATATTTTTTTGTTGCCTGTTTTTACATTAAATGCTTTTGCGAAGATTGATATACAGGCACGAAAAAGGTTTTAACAAATACATAAAAATAACCTAAATTTAAAAGATATTTTGTAAAATGTTTTTGTAAGAATAATCATATAAGATAATATTATTACCACATATAAATTTAGTAATACGATTGTTATGCAAAATAGGCAATACATATGAAATATAGTGGTTTTAAGGTAAAATAATAGGCATAAAAGACATTGTTGCTTATAAAATAAATACAGTTACCCACTTATTTATCTAGTTGTTATGCTGTAATAAAGTAATATAGCATTAGAAAATTATATTTAGTCATTGATGCATGAGGGCTTTTTAGCAGCAAAAATGATATTATGGTAGATTTAAACTATGCTAATTAATAGTTCTAGAATGAATGAAGATAGTGTTGTATAAGATTTATGATACAATATCTATCAAAAAGTTGAAACTATGCAGGTTTTTCTAGTTATGTAAAAGGTAAATATATGAAACCAAAGTACAATTTTTTTAAAAATACAAAATATGCATTAAGCGGTATTTATTGCATGTTAAAGAGCGAAACTTCTTTTAGAATAGAACTATTTTTAGGCTCTATTTTTATCATTATAGCCCTGTGTTTAAAAATAGATATATTGCATAAAATTTTACTTATTTTGCCTATATTTCTTATTTTTATAACAGAATGCATAAATTCGGCTATAGAAAGATGTGTAGACCTTGTTACAAAAGATTATCATATATTAGCCAAAGAAGCAAAGGATATAGGGAGTTGTGCTGTATTTTTATCAATATGTCTTTGTGTGTGTATTTGGGTTGCTATACTTGTAAAAATTTTTATTTTAATCTAGCTTTTATTTTGATTTAAAATATGATAAAATTAAGCTATGAAAAATGTAATTATATTAATATTTATTCTGTTTTTTTTAAACGGTTGTTTGTGGTTTAATGAAAGAGGAATTTCTACTAGATACTACAATGATTGCAAAGAGTATTATGATGCTACTGGGACTTATCAAAGAAAATGCCCACAAAATATTATTGATTGGTAGATAAATGAATCTTGAAGAGATAAGAAAACAAAAATTAAATGAGCTCAATTTTGAAATTTATAAAAAAAATATTAGCAATATATCAAATTTACCTATCATAGAATCCGAGTGTAAATTTGATGATGTTATAGAAATTTCAGCAGATATTGATGATAAAACTAAAAATCTAGTTTATGAAACGGCTTTAAGTTTAAAGCCTTGGAGAAAAGGTCCTTTTGATGTTTTTCAAACTTTTATAGATTCTGAATGGCAAAGCTTTATTAAATTTAATATTTTAAAACCATTTTTAAATTTACAAGGCAAGGTTGTTGGAGATATAGGTTGTAATAATGGCTATTATCTTTTTAGAATGTTAAATTACAATCCGGCAAAATTAGTCGGTTTTGATCCTGGTATTAGGGCGTATTTGCAATTTAAATTTATAAATCATTTTATTAACAGCAACATACACTTTGAGCTTTTGGGGGTAGAGCATTTGCCTTATTATGAGTATAAATTTGATACGCTTTTTTGTTTAGGTGTTTTGTATCATAGAAGCGATCCGATAAAATGTTTGAAAGATCTTAAATCATCATTAAATCCAAATGGCGAGTTATTTTTAGACACTATGATCATTAATAGCGACAAAGAAATAGCTCTTTGTCCTAACAAAACTTACTCTAAGATACCAAATATATATTTTATACCAAGCATAAAGGCTTTGCAAAATTGGTGTCAAAGGGCTAAATTTAAAGATTTTACAATACTTGCAACAAAAAAAACAGATGAAAATGAACAGAGAAAAACAAGCTGGATTGATGGTGAAAGTTTGGATAATTTTTTGAATAATAAAGATAAAAATTTTACAGTAGAAGGCTACCCAGCGCCACTTAGAGCCTATATAAAGCTTAGTATATAAAGGAAAAATATGTCAAGTGATATAGAAAATTTAGAAAATGATGATCAAACTTCTGAATTAATGGAAAAATGGGAAGTTATAAGAGGTGATTTAAAATTTGAATGGCTTATAAAACCAAATATATGTGGATATATTATTGAAATAGATAAAAATAGTGCAAAAAGTATTTTAAATACGAATATGGATATGAAAATAGATAATGAAAATTTGATAGATGTATCATTTTTATTTATGGCTGCAAATTATTGTGCTTATGCTTCCATAAATGAAAAATATTTAGTTACTATTGGTGTAAAAATAAGTTTTTTAGCACATCCTAAGCTTGGTGATGTGATTGATTTTGTCGCAACTTCAAATTTTGAAGAGAGTAAAAAAAGAGAAGTTAGGGTTGTTGGAACTATAAAAGATATAAAGATTTTTGATGCAGTTTATCAGATTTTAATATTAGAAGATCATGTATTAAGGATAAAAGAAAAATTAACTAAAAAAGCAACTAAAAATAATGACAAAGAAGATTAAAGCCTTTTTATCCATGTTGTGATATTATTTTGCTCTTCTTTTAGTGTTGATGGTATTCCATGACCTGGTAAAAGTATAAAATCTTGTTGTATTTTTAAACATTTTTTTAGGCTGTTTTTCATATCTTCTTTGTTTGAGTGTGGAAAATCATATCTTCCAATAGAGCGATAAAATAAAAAATCCCCACTAAATAGATAATCACCTATCTCTATCATCGAGCATCCTGGTGTATGACCTGGAAAGTGGTGAAATTTTATTTTAAAATCGCCTATAATGAATAGATCTTCATTGCTTATTTTTATGTCAACTTTACTAGGATTATACCCAATGCCAAAAATATCATTTTCTATCATAAAAATATCATCTTTTGGTGCATAAATAGGTATATTAAATTTATTTTTTAATTCAAAATTATTATAAATATGATCAAAATGTCCGTGTGTATTTAGGATTGCAAGCGGATTTTTTACATTATTAATTACCCATGAAAAAGAATTTTCTCCTGGATCTATGATTATTTCTTTGTTATTTATAGACAATATGTAGCAATTAGTTTGATATCTTCCGCATTCTTTTGTTAAAACTTCCATTTTTAGTCCTTTTTTGTTACAATTATAATACTTAATTTTAAATTTTTACTTTTGTATTCTTTTTGTAATTTTAAAAGAATTTTTTAATATAAAAACCAGTAGAATTAATAAAATTTATATTATTAAAGATTGAAATGAGTAATTATTCAGATATACATAATAAGATATTAAATTTTTTAAAATTAAATTTAAATACTGCTAAAAATTTTATAATTGGCATTAGCGGTGGTTTGGATTCTGCTGTTGTAGCTACTTTGTGTGCAAAAGTGTCACAAAAAAATACATATGCGTTGCTTTTACCAACTAAAATTTCTAATGTAAAAAATTTAGAAGATGGGATTAATCTTTGTAAAAAACTTGGTATAAATTATAAAATTATATCAATAGAACCTATTTTACAAGCTTATAAAGTAAGTATAGATGAAAATTTAAGTAACATTAGATTAGGCAATCTCTGTGCTAGAATTCGAATGAGTTTACTTTATGATTATTCTGCTAAGATTGGTGGATTTGTTGTAGGAACTTCAAATAAAAGCGAACTAATGTTAGGATATGGAACTATATATGGCGATATGGCTTGTGCTATAAATCCAATTGGTGAAATTTTTAAAAGCGATATATTTGAGTTTGCAAAATTTCTAAAAATTGATAAAACATTCATTGAAAAAAAACCTAGTGCCGATTTGTGGGAAAATCAAGATGATGAATCTGATTTGGGCTATAGTTATAATGAATTAGATATAATTTTAAAAGAGATAAGTAAAAACGGCATAAGCAAAGTAGATTTGTATAATAAATTTGATAAAGATTTGGTAGATAGAGTTTTATATTTAGTAAATAAAAATAGTTTTAAGTTGCATCCTCCTAAGATTGCTAAAATACATTAGATTGTAAAGGAAAAATATGAAAAAAATAGATTTTTTTAGACCTCAAATAGATGACAAAGAAAAAGAGCTTATAAAACAAGCATTAGAAAATCCAAATAGTGTTGATATGGTTCTTGATTTTGAAAACAGCATAAAACAATATTTTGGTGTAAAGCATGTTATTTCTACTAATAATGGTACATCTGCAAAACATCTTGCACTTTGTGCCATGGATATCAAAAGAGGAGATAAAATAATTTGTTCTGTAAATTCGTTTCCAAATATTGCAGAAGTTATAAGGCATTTTGATGCAGAACCTATTTTTGTTGATATAAAAGAAGATGATTTTAATATAAATCCGCAAAAATTTGAAGATGTTATAAAGGCGAATAAAAGTAAAAAATTAAAATGTGCTTTTATAACTCATATGGCTGGCCAATCTGCAGATATGGAAGAAATTTATGATATAGCTAATAAGTATGAAATAGATATAATAGATGATGCAACTAATGCTCTTGGTGCGACATATAAAGGTAAAAAAATAGGAAGTATGAGTTCTAAGATATCTTGTTTTAGAATCAATTCACAGTTTAATATTAGTGTTGCAAGTGCTGGTTTTATGCTTACAAATGATAGTGATATTGCACAAAGGGCTTTACTTTTAAGAAATCACGGTATCGTAAACAATGGTGGAAAGAATGATAATTTAGGTTATATTTATGATATCGTAGATATAGGCACCAAATATAGCCTTTGTAGTATAGATGCTGCTTTTGGTTTGGCTCAGTTTCAAAAAGTTGATATGTTTATCAAAAAAAGAATAGAAATAGCGTCTATTTATAATAAAAATTTAAAAGATTGTCCACATATAGAAATTCCTATAAATAATGGCGAACATATTTATTTTCAATACATAATAAAAGTTGATAAAAATAGAGATAGTTTTGCTAAAGATTTAGCAGATATTGGTATAAGCACAGCTCTTCATTATGTCCCTTTAAACCTTTTAAGTTATTATAAAAATAAATATAATTTAAAAGTAAATGCATTTCCATCTGCACTTAAGACATATCAAACTGTTCTTTCTTTGCCTATTTATTCTGATTTAAAAAACGATGAGATTGAGTATATTTGCAGTAGCATTTTAAAAACAGCAAAATCTCGTGTGTAGACAAAAAATACATTTATGGATAAATAGGTATTTTTATAGACCAAATTTATTTGATGTATTTTTATCCATAGCTTTGTTGCCATTTAGTTTTGTTTACGGATTTTTGGTTTGTATAAAAAAGCTATGTTTTAAACCAAAAAATTTTGACATAAAAATTATAAGTGTTGGAAATATAATTGTAGGTGGTAGTGGAAAAACACCACTTGTTAAAGCTATTTATGAGTTATTTTCCCCGCAAGTCAAAACCTTTATAGTTCTTAGGGGTTATAAGAGAAAGTCAAGTGGCTGTTTGCTAGTTGCAAATGATGGAGAAATTTTTTTAGATGTTATAAAAAGTGGCGATGAAGCTATGGAATATGCTAAGTTTAAAGCAAATGTTATAGTTAGTGAAGATAGAAAACTTGGTATTGATATGGCTAAAAAATATGGAGCAAAGTTAATTATTTTTGATGATGGATTTTCTAAATTTGATATAAAGAAATTTGATATTTTGCTTAAGCCACAGATAGAGCCATTTTTTTCATTTACTTTTCCAAGCGGTGCTTATAGATATCCAACTTTTTTTTATAAATTTGCAAATTTTATACCACAAAATTCAGATATTATAAAAAATAGTAAAATTATAAATCCAAGCAATAAAATGCTTTTAGTTACGGCCATAGCAAATCCACATAGATTAAAAGATTATTTTGATAAATGCGTGGGAATAGAGTTTTATCCAGATCATTATGATTTTAATAAAAATGAACTTTTAAATTTATTGCAAAAGTATCAAGCCACAACGCTTCTTGTTACTATGAAAGATTTTGTAAAAATTGAGAGGTTTAACTTGCCTACTTCAATAATAGTTTTAGAAACTACTATTAGTCAAAAATTTGCAAAAACGCTTTATAATTATGTCTTTGATAGTAAATTTAGCTCGTTTTAGATAAAATTAAAATAAAAATATTGAGAGGTTTTCCTTGCATACAAGTATCAAAACAGCAGAAATTATACTTTCGGCACTTCCTTATATCCAAAAATTTAGAGATAAAATTATAGTAGTAAAATTTGGTGGTTCTACTCAGATAAAACCAGAGTTTAAACAAGAGTTTGCAAGAGATATGGTGTTGCTTCAAATTGTCGGCATAAAAGTTGTCATAGTTCACGGGGGAGGCAAAAAAATAAATGAGTTTTTGCAAAAAACAGATATAAAAAGCGAATTTGTAAATGGCATTAGAAAAACATCGCTAGAAGCATTAGAAGTAGCAGAAATGGTGCTTTGTGGAAATATAAATAAAGAACTTACAAATTTACTCAATTTTCATGGTGCAAAAGCTATAGGAGTAAGTGGAAAAGATCTTGGCTTGTTTAAAGCAAAAGCCCTTGATATGGATAATTTAGGTTTTGTTGGAAAAATAATTGATGTAAATGCTAGTGCTATAAATGATCTTTTAAATTTAGGTATAATGCCTGTAATATCGCCAATTGCAGCTGGAGATGAAAATAGCGTTAATGGATATAATGTAAATGCAGATTTATGTGCATGTGAAATAGCTAAAGCTTTACATGCTAGTAAAGTTGTATTTTTAAGCGATATTTCTGGCATTTTGGATAAAGATCAAAAATTAATTAGTAAATTAAATAAAGCCGATATAAAAAGACTTATTGATGATGGTACTATAAGTGGTGGTATGATACCTAAGGCACTTTCTTGCGTTGAATGTATCGAAAATGGCGTCGAAAAAGCACATATTATAAATGGAAAAATTATGCACTCCATACTTCTTGAGTTATTTACAGATGTTGGTATAGGAAGTATGATAGGATAAAAAAGGAGAAAATATGATATTAACTACAACTCGCTTAAAACAGGGCGATGAAGCTCAGTGTTGTAAATTTAGCGATTCGCTTTTAAGCCCAAGTAGCGTCTATGGCGGGCTTTTTGCACCAAAGGATTTGCCAAAAATAAGTAGTAAATTTTTTAAAAAAGAGCGAAGTTATGAAGAATTTGCGTTAAAAGTTATAGAAAAATTTGGTTTTGATCTTAATATAAATAGTTTTAAAAAAGCAATAAAAAGATATAGATATTTTGATGATGAAAACTCGCCTATAAAAATTAAAAAATTATCAAAAAATCTTTATATAAACGAACTTTTTCATGGTCCAACAAGGGCTTTTAAAGATATGGCGCTTCAACCTTTTGGCAAAATTTTAGATGAGCTTGCTAAAGATAGACTTGAAAAATATCTTATAATGTGTGCAACTAGCGGAGATACTGGACCTGCTACGCTAAATACATTTGAGAAATCAAAAAATATAAAAGTAGTTTGTCTGTATCCAATTGATGGAACAAGTGAAGTTCAAAGACTTCAAATGGTAACATCTAGGGGTAAAAATTTAAAAGTTATTGGCATAAAAGGTAATTTTGATGATGCTCAAAGAGCTTTAAAAAATCTGTTAAATGATGAGGATTTTAAAGAACAACTTTTTAAAGAAAAATTAAATTTAAGTGCTGCTAATTCTGTAAATTTTGGGAGAATTTTATTTCAAATTTTATATCATTTATATATTTATGCATATTTGCTTTTTAGTAAAAAAATCAAAGATGATGAAAGTATAGACATAATCGTGCCAAGTGGCAATTTTGGTAATGCTTTGGGTGCGTATTATGCTAAAAAAATGGGTGCTAAAATTGGCATGATAAAAATAGCCTCAAATTCAAACAATATATTAACTGAGTTTTTCAACACGGGAGTTTATGATTTAAGGAGTAAAAAGCTTATAAAAACCATGAGTCCAGCTATGGATATATTAATTAGCTCAAATGTAGAAAGACTGCTTTTTGATAAATTTGGTGCAGTGCGAACAAAAGAACTTATGGATAGTTTAAATAAAAATAAATTTTATGAGCTAAGTAAAGATGAATTAAAAGAGTTGAAAAATGATTTTATGGCAGATTTTTGCACAGATGAAGAGTGTGTGAAATTTATAAAAGAGTGTGCAAAAGATTCTAATTTAATAGATCCTCACACTGCAACTTGTTTTAAAATGGTTCAAAAAGATAAGATTAATGTTATAACTTCTACAGCACAATGGGTTAAATTTACTCCATCAATGATAAAAGCTATCAAAAATGAAAATATAATAGATGAGAAAAAACAGATGATAAAACTTGCAAAAGAATTTGATGCAAAGATACCAAAAAGCATTTTAACACTTTTTGATGACAAGATAAATCATAGAGATATTGTAGACCAAAGTGAGATAAAAAATACAATAATAAAATGGATAAAATCATGATAGTAATACCAGCAAGACTTAATTCAACTAGGCTAAAAGATAAGATTTTACTTGATATTTTTGGAGTTCCTATGTTTATAGCTACCGCAAATAATGCGTCAAAAATAGATAGTGTTTTAATAGCTGTTGATGATGAGAATGTTTATAAGATAGCAAAAGAACACGGATTTGATGCTGTTATGACAGATATAAATCATCAAAGTGGAACAGACAGGATAAATGAAGCAGTAAGTAAAATGGGACTTAAAGATAGTGAGCTTATCATAAATGTCCAAGCTGACGAGCCTTTTTTTGAGATATCAAATTTACTAAAATTTAAAAAATTTGCAAGCCAAAAGATAGAGCAGGGTTCTTTTATGGCGAGTTGTTTTAAAATGGTTTCTAAAGATGAGGCAAAAGATCCAAATTTAGTAAAAGTTGTTATCGATGAGAATTTTAATGCTATGTATTTTTCTCGCTCACTTATACCTTATCCAAGAAATGAATGCGAGCTTTATAAGGCTCATATAGGAATTTATGCATATAGCGTTGCAACTCTTAGAGAATTTTGTTCTTTTTTGCCATCTTTTCTTGAAAATACAGAAAAGCTTGAACAACTTCGTGCCTTGCAAAATTGTAAAAAAATATCTATGCTAGAAATTTTTACAACAAGTATTGGTATAGACTGCCAAGAGGATTATCAAAGAGCCATAAAAGCTTACAAAGAAGCAAGTTTGTATGAGCAATGATAAATTTATAGAACAGATTTCAACTGCAGTTAAATTTATTCAAATTTATTGCGATGATAAGCATAAAAATGAAGTAAAAAATGCAAAAGAACTAAGTTTAATTTATAAAAATGAAAATTTACATACATCCATAAAATACAATCTTTGCAAAGAGTGTGAAGAATTGGTTTTGTATGTGTATCAAAGGCTGCAAAATTGTCCTCATGAAGAAAAACCAAAATGTAGAAAATGTCCCAAAACTTGCTATGAAAGAGATAAATACAAGCAAATGAGAAATATAATGGTAAGCTCTGGAACTAAACTTGGTCTTACTAAATTAGCCCAAAAAATCGGTATAAAAAGTAAAGTCTAGATTAAATTTCTAAATTTATCAAATCCGCTTTTTTGTGTTTTTTTGATAGATAAAATTTGCAAATACTCATTTCTTGGTATTTCTTTTGCACCCATAAATATAAGATGAGGATTTGTAACTTGACAATCTATTAGAAAATCAAAATTATTTAGTGACTTACAAAGATGGTAAAGTGCGACTTTAGATGCATTTTTGCTAGTAGAAATCATACTTTCTCCACAAAATATTTTGCCTATTATCAGCCCATATAATCCACCAACTAAAATATCATTTTCATACACTTCTATACTATGAACAATGTCATCATCTGCTAAAGATGAATACGCTTTTACAAATTCCTTTGTTATCCAAGTCTGATCTTTTTTTAGTCTTTCTTGTCTGCAAAAATTTATAAATTCTTTAGTGTTTTTATCAAATTTTACGTCATATTTTTTTATATAAGATTTTAAGCTTTTGTGTAATCTAAAATCATGCGGATACAGCACACATCTTGGATCTGGAGAAAACCAAATAGGCACTTTATCTATTAAAAACCAAGGAAAAATTCCACCATTATAAGCACTCATCAAACACTCTTTGCTTAAATCACCACCATATGCAATTGGATCTGAAGCAGGAGCATTTAAGGCATCTGGAAAGATATAGTCCATTAGTTAAATTTAAAACTTAAATTTTCATTTTTTAAGGTAATTATAGCATTTCCACCACTTTTTAGTTTTCCAAAAAGAATTTCTTCGCTTAATATGTCTAAAATTTCTTCGCTTATCACTCTTTTTATATTTCTTGCACCAAATTCTTGGCTATAGCCTTTTTTATATATAAATTCTCTTGCTTTTTTATCTGCTTTTATAGCTACCTTTTTGTCTTTTAGTGTTTGTGATATTAAATTTAATTCTTTTAACACTATGCTATCTAATATTTCATCATTTAAATGTGCAAAATTTATAATCTTATCAATCCTATTTCTAAACTCAGGAGCAAAAAAGTTTTTTATAGCACTTGTTGTTTTTATACTATCATCTTTTTTAAATCCCATCTGATTTGGTTCTTTTGTTCCTAAATTTGATGTCATAATAATAATTGTATTTTTAAAATCAGTTTTATTGCCGCTATTATCAGTTAATATCCCATTATCAAAAATTTGTAAAAATATATTTAGCATATCACTATCTGCTTTTTCTACCTCATCAAAAAGCACAACGCTATATGGATTTTTCTTTATCGCATTTGTAAGAATGCCTCCTTCTTCAAAGCCAACATATCCAGGAGGGGAGCCTATAAGCTTTGCAACTGCGTGTTTTTCCATATATTCACTCATATCAAATCTCTCAAAATGTATGTTTAATTCTTTTGCTAGAGTTATCGCAAGTTCGCTTTTACCAACTCCGCTTGGTCCTGTAAATAAAAATACACCAGTTGGAGAGTTTGGATTTTTAAGACCAGCATAAGAGCGAGTTATGGCTTTAACTAAAGCATTAATTGCTTCATCTTGACCAAAAATTTGTTTTTTAAGATTTTGTTTTAAATTTTTAATCAAATCAGTTTGATTTTCGTTTGTATTTAAATTTGCTATACCAGTAGCCTTGCTTATAATTTCATTTAATGCTTTTTTGGTAACTATTTTTTTACCAGCTAAATTTAAAGTAGCTCCAACTTCATCTATAATATCAACTGCACTATCTGGTAAAAATTTATCACTCATATATTTTTTAGCTAAAATTACGCTTTGTTTTAAAATTTCTTTTGGATATGAAACGCCATGAAAATCTTCATAATATTTTTTAATCCCATTTAAAATTTCAACACTATCTTCTATGCTTGGCTCATTTATATCTATTTTTGAAAATCTTCTACTAAGTGCTTTATCTTTTGTAAAATTTCTATACTCAGAGTATGTTGTAGCTCCAATGCAGCGTATTTTACCGCTTGCTAAAGATGGTTTTAATAAATTTGACATATCCAAGCTTCCACCGCCACTCGCTCCAGCTCCTACTATAGTGTGAATTTCATCTATGAAAACTATCGCACCATCTATTTGTTCTATTTCGCTTATGGTGTCTTTTAGTCTTTTTTCAAAATCACCTCTATATTTTGTGCCTGAAATCATAGCTCCCATATCAAGAGCGTAAATAGTAGAATTTTCTAGTTTTTGTGCTGCATTTTTATTTACAATATTTAATGCAAGTCCCTCTACTATGGCTGTTTTTCCAACTCCAGCTTCACCTACTAATATTGGATTATTTTTCTTGCGACGACTTAAAATTTGCACCATTCTTGCAAGCTCTTCATCTCTACCTATAAGAGGATCTATCTTGCCATCTTTTGCTAATTCGTTTAAATTTATGGCATACAGAGAAATATTTGATTTTTCTTGTTCTGTATTTTTTGAACTGATTGTCTCTTCAAGAAGTTTTAAATTCGCACCATGGTGCACTAAAAGCTCACTCATGCCTAAATCTTTATCTTTTATAATATCTAAAATAAAATTTCTAGATCCATAAATATTATCTTTGTTTTCCTCTAAATTTGCATTTTTTATTATTATGCTTAAATGCGATGTTACACTTGGTTGGCGTTGAGATTTTAATACTGGTGTTGTTGCTATGTAGTTTTCTAAATTTTTTATTAAACTATCTAAATTTGAAATACCCACATTTAAAAGAAGTGTTCTTATGTCATCATCAGTTCTTATTAGAGTATATAAAACATGCTGACAAGTTACATATTCATGAGCGTTTTTATATGCAAGTTCTCCAGCTTTTTGAATTAAAAAACTAAATTTTGTATCTAACACATCTACTCCTCTTCTAAAATCGTTTGCAATGGATATGATGCGTTTTTTGCAGCAATACTTACTTCATTTTGTTTTGATAGTGCAATTTCTTTTGTATATATTCCACAAACTGCACTTCCTTCATTATGTACTTTTAGCATTAAATCTACCGCAACTGGGGCTTCATGATGAAAAATATCCATTAAAACTTGCACAACAAAATCCATGCTAGTCACATCATCGTTTAAAAGTAAGATTTTATATAAATTTGGTTCTTTAAATTTAATATCTTGTTCTATTTTTTCATTAATTTGAGGCATTTTTGATTCTCTCTAAATCGTTTTGCAATAAAGGAACTGTTACATATCCTAGGTAGAAATTTTTCATTTCTGTGCTATTTTTACGCAAATTATCACTTAATTTCTGATATTTTCCATCTTTTAGAACAACTTTAAATGGAATTTGCAGTGCATCTTTATAATCAATATCTTTTAAAATTTGTTCCACGATATCTGCATTTCTATCTGAGTTAGTTATGAAGTAGTATGCATTGTATTTTTTGGAAAAATTTTCAATTATCTCTTTGTTTGTTATATTTTCAAAATGAATGAGGCCTATCATCATCATATCATTGCTATTTTTTAGTTGATAATCCATAAGATTCGAAGCTTCTGCACGACACGGCTCACAAAATGTTCCAAATATATCAAACATTATTATTTTGTTGCTATCTTTTAGTTTAAATCCATTTTGCGTTCTAACTATAGTTATATTTGAATCAAAAACACTATTTAGAGTTATTTCTTCGCCAACTTTTATCTGTTTTGGTGTATTTTCTTGAGCAATGTTTGTTGATTCTTGGTTTTGACAACCTATAAAAAATATAGCTAAAGTTATTGCTAAAATAAGTTTTTTCATACAACTCTCCTTAAAATATACACATATTATACATTTGCAATGTAAATTTTTGATAAAAATATATGATTTTTTATATCAAGATAGCTCTTAAATTTGTATTATATGTTTTTAATGTTTTTTTGATGGTTTGTTTTGCAAATATAATATAAACTCCGCTATTTTTTGTGTATTCTTCTTCTATACTAAAATTATTATTTAAAAAAAGTATGTGCTTTTATATTTAGCACATACCTTGTAAAGATTAAAATTTATACTCCAACTTTACGCCAGCTTTACCTCCATAGTCACCTTTAAATTCACTGATTGCACCGATGTTGTATTGAATCACGAAATTTTCATTGAGATTTGTTTCCCCAATGTAATTTAATTCATATTTGACATGGCTTTTTTCGATTTCATAATTGATATAAGAGTTAGCTTGACTTAAATTTACTTTGATATTGTCATCAGAACCATGAACCCGCTTTTTGGCGATAGCTTGGATTGTGTGAGCTTGTGTCTCGCTTACTATTGTATATTCAGCTCCAATACCTACAGAGACGCCAAAATTACTAGTTTTGTCTTGTTTATAATTTTGTGAATTAAGTGCATCCATATTTGTATAATCAATCTCAAAAAGTGCAAGTGGCTTTATACTAGAGGAATTTGACAGCTCAAAACGATGTTTGTAGTATGTAGATAAAAGTGTACCAATGCCGTTATTTTTGGCTTGTTCGGCGTTATTTAAAAACATGAAGTCTTTCTCGCTTTTTATGTAAGCAAGGCTTAAATTTGTTTGAAGTTCATGCCCATTTATACCTTCATAGTCTGCGTAGATGCCTATATTGTAAGCTTTTGAATTATCTGTGTAGTTTTTGCCGTTATATTTTGCACTCACAAAACCAGCCATAATACCATAAATCACATTGCCGTTTGCCACATCTGCTATCCTATCATAGCCTATATTGGTGCCGTAAAATTTCATATCAGAGTTACTATTTTCTTTGAAATATCCACCGCCGAAGTTATACCAAAAGCTGTTTTTAACTCTGTCATTTTTAATCGCTTCAAGGACATTTTTAAGATCATCTCGTGGGTCGTTGCCACTTGCCAATTTGTATTTAAAGGCATTTTGCATAGTTAGTTTGGGTCTAAATTTTATGTGTGCTAGACGTGAGTTCATTGCCAAATTTGATGCAAAAAGCACATTGCTAGCAATGCTTTGTTGTGAATTTTCGCCGACATTTTTTAATTCATTTTGAGTTTGATTTAAAATTTCATCAAAAGCCTTTGCGTCTTTTGTGTAAGCGGCTTGTTCTATTTTTGCTGCTAGCTCAGGATTTCCGCCATTTGCTGTATGGGTTAAGATAGCTGTTAAAAGCTCGTTATTTTGGTTATTTGATAGTTTTTCTAGGGCTTTTTGGCTTTTTGGATCTTCTTTTGTAAATTTTATAATAAACTTATTATTTTCGATTTGACTTGTTGCGAAAATACCATTTAATAAAAGCTCTACATAAGGTGTTTTTGTGCTTGTTAGTGTCTTTGCAGTGATAACTTCGTAGCTTTTGTCATAGTCTATTTTATCAATGTTTGTCTTCAATATATCACTAAAATTTAACTTTATTTTTAGTATGTCGGCAAAGCTTACTTTATTAAATTTTAAATCATTTACTTTAACCTCATTGTTATCAAGAAAGCCCACATTATTCAGAGTTAAAGAGTTTAAAACCCCGATATTTTGTGTGATATTTTTAGGAGCACTCATATCAAAGCTTAGTTCTTTAAAATTTATTTTTGAATTATCTTGTGTTGTAATTTTATCAAATTTGTTTTCATCCCAAGTTTTTAGTGTAACTTCACTGTTGTTTTTGGCAGTTAAGCTTTGTAGATTAGGAGTTTTATTAATTGTCGTAAGATTGATTTTTGAATTATCGGCATGTAAATTTTGCACATTAAAGGTCGAATCATCTGAAATTTTAAATTTGTCATTTGTAAAATTTACCAAACTTAAATTTTGAACATCTAGGTCTGAGCTATTTTTAAGCTCTATATTTCCGCCTTTTATTTCTAAGTTATTGGTGCCTTTTTGTATGAATTTGGAGTTATCAAGGCTTACGCTTTTTAGTGTAGTAGGACCATCTGTGCTAACTAAACTACCATTTTTTGCAATCAAGCTTAGTTCATTAAGGTTGTTAATGAAACTATTGCTTAAATTTAACCCCTTTGTGTTATCAAGAGTTATAGATTTGCTAACTTTTAGCGTAGCAGCCGCACTTTTTTGGATTTTGTTGTTGGCATTAGCAATATTTTTAAATGTTAGATCTTCTATCTGCGCAGTTGAGTTATCAGTAAAATTTACTTTATTATTCTCACCAATCGTTAAGTTTTTGGCTGTTAATGTTGCACTATTAGAAAGCGTTAAAGTTGGAGTAAATTCTTTTAAGCTTGATTTGATAGCGGTCTTGTCATTTGCTATTATTGTTCCGCTAAATTTTATCGTGTCATTACCTTGTTCTTTTTTGGTAAGCTTTTGTGTTTGGACATCTTGCCTGTATGACATTCCACCTTTTTGCGTGTTTGCTCCATCAAGTTTATCGATAAAATAGTCAATATCACCTCCAAAATTTATAGCCGAAGTACCGTTAGCCGTGATAGCAGAGTTAAATTCGCTTTCCTTGCCGATGTTTAGTGTTGAGTTTTGTAAAGTTACACCTTGCTTTGCGTCAAATTTTACTTTGTCCCAGTCTGGCTGAGTAAGTGTTGACGGTCGCTCTATGTCCATATATTCAGGGATATTTTTGTCATACTGCTTGATTGTTTCCGTGCTTGTGTCAGATGTTTTTATAGCATGAGTAGTAGGGTGTCCGTGTATTGTAACTTTTGAATTTACAACATTTAAAGCGCCATTTATCTGTGTATTTGCATTAAAAACAAGCGTTTTATTATTTGTGTCTTTGACTAATAAATTTATCTTGTTTTTATCAATGCCTCCGATACTTGTATGCATGATGGTATCTGCACTATCATTGCCTGTAATGGTTATCGTAGAAGTAGCGTCAGATGAGTTTATGACATTTGCACCAGAATCGTTTGCGGATATGTTTTTAACAGTTATGCTTTTTCCGTTTAGATCAAGCTTTCCGCCGCCATTACCAAAAAATAGCTTATTTGTATCAAAATTATTTACACTATTTCCGAGTTGTAATGTCGCACGTCCGCTTGTGATGTAAATATTTTCAAATGCATTGTCTGTATTTAAAACTACAAGTCCGTTACCAAGACGCAAATTTGTTCCAGTTGCTGTGTTTACATTTAGTGTTCCAATGCCTATTTTATGTAAGTCTTCTTTAATTTTTGTGTTTAAATTTACAACAGCCCCACTTGCGATGTCAAATCCTGCTAATTTTAAACTGCCGTTACCATTTATATTAGTCGTTCCATTCTCTACGACTATGCCGCCATATCCCAAATCTTGGTTGCTTGTTATATTAAAGTTTTGATTGCTAGATATTATGTTGTCTTTGTTTTGCTCTAAATTTTTTGATCGATTTTCGTATTTATTTACATAATCGTCAAAATCTTGCTTAGTCACATAAGACAAATCTATCCAATTAGCATCGCTACTATGACCTCTTAAAACCCCGATTAAAACCCATTTTTCTCCATCATAAAGGTAAAATCCACTTCCACTATCGCCAGTGGTAGTATTATTAGTAAATTTTTGATTAACCTTCGCTTTTAGTGTGATATTATTAGCTTTGCTAGAAAAATTGATTAAATTTGCATTTGCAGCTAGATCAAAAATTCCACCGCCACGAGCATTATTACCTAATTGACTAAGACTACTTGAGTTATTTAGTTTTAAGTAACCAGTTCCAGCCTGATAAAGCATAATTTTACCATCTGCATCGGTATCTATACTTTTTAAATATCTGTCTATTTTGGCAATATTTTCACTTGCATTATTGCTAGTTATTTGCGTGGAAACCATCATTTGATCAATATTTGATGGCGAAATTTCACCTTCAACTATATATTTTGTTGTTTTTAGATAGAGCGTGTCAGTTGAATATTTTGATGTAGTATCTGCTGTGCCGTGATGACCTGTTAAAAATTTATAGTTTGTCTGTCCAAAAGTAGTTGAATTACTCCCACTTCCGTTAAAACTAGTGGCTTCAAATACACGTTTTGTATGATCTGCTGTAACTACATAGTTTCGCCCAAGCGATGTGATTGAACCATCGATAGTTCTAGCTGATTGGTTGGGTACTTGTAGAAACTTAAACTCACTACCATCTTTTGCTTTCAAAATGATTTCACCACTAGTTTTACTAAAAACTCCTTTGTTTTGTCCGAGATCTATGTAGTCTCTATAATGAAAGTTATCAACATTCATTTCCTGCGAGACCGCACAAGTAGCAAGAACACTTGCTACTGCAATTGAAATTATAAATTTTTGATTATTTTTCATAAGCCCCCGTTATTTTTATAAAATTTTAAGATTTTATAAAAAATTAGCAAAAATAATTATTAAAGATTTTATAAAATCACAATTTTAAGTTTATATATAGCCTATCAAATATAAATTATAGTTTAATATACACAATTTTTTCATTACTCAAACCTTAATTTTTTAAACCAAGCTAAAGATTTGATTTAATAGTATTAAATTTTAGCAAAGCTCCAAAAAGTCCATCATATATATTCTATGATAACCATCTACTTTTTAATACCAAATATATATCTTGTAGGTTGCTTTGATATCTGTAGTAAAAGCTTCATCATTTATTATAAAATGGCAAATATAAACTGTTTATTGTATCATAATCATAGTTTTGATTTGATTTTAATTGTACTAGATCCAAATAGATATCATAAAGCTCTATATTGCCTATAATACTATGAAATTTGGATATTTGATACTCATAAATTTCTTTTTTGCAAGTCATAAATTGTATTACTATTTTATTTATATCTAATAATTTGCTTATTTAAAGTAGATATGGGCTTAAAGCTATAAGTCTCTAATTTTATAATAATTGCATAGTTAAATATTTTTTATCTTTAAGTTATAAAAATTTACTATTATAATATTTTTATTTATGCAATATAAATTAAAAATTTTTCATAGCTGCTCTTGCTTCCCTGTCTGCTTCTTTTTTCTTTAAAGTTTCTCTTTTATCGTGTAAATTTTTACCTTTTGCAAGAGCAATGCTAGCTTTAAGTATATTTTTTGAGTTTAGATAAAGCGATAAAACAACCATTGTGTAGCCATTTGTACTAACTTGGCCCAAGAGTTTATCTATCTGTTTTTTGTGCATTAGAAGTTTTCTTGGAGCTCTTTCGTCTGGTTTGAAGTGAGCATTAGTGCTTTGTAAATGACTTATGTGTGCATTTAATAAAAAAAGTTCACCTTTTATAATTCGGACAAAACTATCTTTTAAATTTACTCTACCAGCCCTTATAGCCTTAACTTCACTACCTTTTAGAACTATCCCAGCTTCATAGGTTTCAATGATGCTAAAATCATGAAATGCTTTTTTATTTTTTGCTAAATCTTTTTGCATGTTAACTCACTAAAAAGTAGCTACTACCGCTACCACTTAAAAATTCATTTTCTTTTAAGTTTAAAGAATAAAGTTTTTTACAAGGCTCTAAAAGATCATTTAATTGTGTATTTTTATAAATTTGTAAAATTTCTTTTGAGCTTAAATTTTCTAAATTTTTAGCTAAATTTATATCAAATTTACCACTAAAATCATTTCTAAATTTTTCATAAACATCTTTTGTTGAGCAAAATAAATTTGGTGTAAAAACTTCTAAATTTGGAATCTCATCTATAAATTCTTTTATGTTTTCTCCAATCCCGCCAACATTAGCACTTTTAAACCCACTTATGAAAAATGCAACATCGGCACCTATTTGTGAGCCTATTTGTATAAGCAACTCATCACAAATTCCTAGATTAATTTCCTTATTTGCAAGTTTTAAAAAAGCAGCGGCATTTGAGCTTCCTCCACCAAGCCCACTACCCATTGGTATATTTTTAATCAGCTTGACTTTATGAAATTTAAAAAACTCATCAAGTTTATTTTTATATCCACAAAGGCATAGTTTTTCATAGGTTTTTTTAATAATATTATCTTGTATATTTATATTTGCGTCTATTTCAAATTTATCATTCTTGCTAGTTTTTACAAATTCAATTTCATCAAAAAGATTCTCAAATAATATAAATCTAGAGGAAATTTCGTGGTAACCACCTCTAAAATCTGTAATTTTTAAAAATACATTAAGCTTTGCATATGATTTCATTTTTTTAGTTTTTCGCTAAGTTTGCTTAAATTTTCGTGGCTTTGCTTACTTGCTTGAATGTTTTCTTGCGTTACATCGTTTGCCAATTCGCCTCTTAAAATCATCATATCTTTTGGTGCGTCTATACCAACTTTAACACCGCCTTTAGCGATTGAAACTATTTTGATAGTTACATCATTCCCTAATTTTATAACCTCATCTTCTTTTCTTGAAAGTATTAACATTTTTCTACCTTATTTAAACAATATTTTACACCTTGATCTTTTATCTCAATAATACTAAAAAAATCATCAAAATCTATTAAATATTTGCCATTTTCTTTTTTAAAAAAATTTTCAATATTTAGTTTTTTGCCTAAACTTATATCTAAAATATCTCCATTATACACATTTTTTTCTAAATTTAAAAACTTAAGTGGATTTAACATTTTTTCATTTTCATATATAAATTTACCCTCACTAACTCTTTTTAATGCACTAAGTGTTGCTTGAATTCCTAGTTTTTGTGCAAATAGCTGTGCATAAGATCTTATATAAGAGCCTTCATCAACTACTATTTTAAATGTTAAAAAAGGATGAAAATATGATAAAATTTCGCACTCATAAACATGCATTGTGCTTTGTTTGATATCAAACTTAACCCCATTTCTAGCCAAATCATAAGCTCTTTTTCCATTAATCTTTTTTGCACTATATTTTGGCGGTGTGTATGTTATATCGCCAAGAAGTGAGTTTTTAATTATATTAAACACGCTTGGATGAAAAGGAAGTGTATTCTTAACGCTTATGATATTTTCATCATCTAAACTTTCACAATACGCACCAATCCACATTGTAGCAATGTATGTTTTTGGTGTTTTGTCTAAATAGTTAAAAAGTTTAGTGTATTGTCCAAATGCAACAATAAGACATCCACTTGCAAAAGGATCAAGCGTGCCAGAAAATCCAGCTTTTTTAACGCCGTATTTTCTTTTGATTTTTCTTAAAAAGAAATTTGAGCTAATGCCTCTTGGCTTGTTTGCAACAAAAAGTGCATTCATACTGCTTTTTCCACGAAATTTGACATTATCTCGCGAGTTATACCACCAAAGTTTATTTTGAGCTTAAAATCTTGATTTACTTTGGTTATTTCTACAATTCTTCCTATGCCAAAAATTTTATGTTTGATCAAATCGCCTTTTTTAAATTCTTTTTGTTGCTCTATTTGTAAAGAGCCTTCACAAAGACCAGCTTCACTTAAAAATCTACTTTTTTTAAGCCTTTCTCTTTTTCCTTTGTAAAATCTAGATTCTGCATGGCTTAAAGTAAGATGTTCTTTTGCCCTAGTTATCGCAACATAAGCAAGTCTTCGCTCTTCTTCTATATCGCTTCCATCTCCAATTAATGGGAAAAATCCTTCTTCAAGTCCTATTACAAAAAGATATTTAAACTCTAAGCCTTTGCTAGCGTGAATACTCATTATAGAAATGCTTTCTTCATTTATGCTATCTTGATCGCTTTGAAGAGAAATTTCATTTAAAAACTCTTCTAATTCAAACTCATCATCATTTATAGCTTGATCTTTAAGTAGTGCATAAAACTCATCGATATTCGCAACTCTTTCGGCTCCATCTGGCATATCTTCATAAAATTTTTTTATACCAAATTTAGCTTCTAGCATATTAATAAGATTATAAATTCCATCAAAATGCGACAATTCTTCTAAATTTGAAGATAATTCTAAGAGCGTGTTTAAGTTTTTTTTGCCAACATCATCACTTTTTATATCGTTTATAGCTTGATACATAGATGTTTTATTATCAAATGCAACTTTTTCTATCTTGCTTATAGTGACTTTTCCAAGACCTCTTTTTGGGCGATTTATAATACGCTCTAAAGAAAAATCATCATGTTGATTTATTGCAAGTCTTAGATAACTTATGATATCTTTTATCTCTGTTCTTTCATAAAATTTAACACCGCCAACCATTTTATATGGTATATTTTCTCTATTTAATCCTTCTTCTAATGAACGAGAAAGTGCGTTTATCCTATATAATATCGCTATATCTTTTGCTTCTACGCCAGAGTTTAGAAGTTCTTTTATCTTAGTTGCAATTTTGCTTGATTCTACGCTTTCATCATCGCAATTAAATATAGTTATATCGTTGCCTTCTTGTTTTGTGCTGATTAATTTTTTGCCAAGGCGATTTCTGTTATGCTCAATCAGTTCATTTGCGGCTTTTAGTATAGATGCGGTTGAGCGATAATTTTGTTCTAGTTTTATGATTTTGACATTATCAAATTGGTCTTTGAAATTTAAAATATTTTCTATTTTTGTTCCACGCCATCCATAAATGCTTTGATCATCGTCGCCAACTACACATATGTTATTGTGTGTTTTGCAGAGCTTTTGCAATAATTTTAATTGTAAATCATTTGTATCTTGGTATTCATCAACCATGATATATTGGTATCTTTGTGAGATTTCATTTGCTAGTTTGTCATCACTATCTAAAATTTTATAAGTAAGCATCAAAAGGTCATCAAAATCTACTAAATTATTGTCTTTTAGATAATTTTCATATCTTTCATAAATACTAGCAACTTTAGCATAAAAGTCATTTTCTTTGCCGTTTAAAAGTGTAGATGTATTTTTTTTAACATCATTAACACTTAAAAGAGTATTTTTGTATTTTGAAATTTCACTTCCTAAAATAGCTGTGGGAATGTTGCTGTCAAAACTTTTTAAAATTCTTTTTTTATCATTTGTATCTATAATGATAAAGTTGTTTTTTCTTTCAAGTCTTGATATGTGAAATTTTAAAAATAATAATCCAAATTTATGAAATGTGCAAAGTAGTGGTGGAGACGGTAATTTGCTTTTTCCTAGCATATTTAAAGCTCTATTTTTCATCTCATTTGCCGCTTTATTTGTAAATGTTAATGTTAACGTATTTGATGGGGCTATTCCAACTACAGATATGAGATAAGCTAGTCTTGAAGTTATGGTTTTTGTTTTGCCACTACCAGCACCCGCTAAAATAAGCATAGGACCATCTATGTGTTTAACTGCTTTTTGCTGCTCTTCGTTTAGGTTTTGAAAAATTTTATCCATGATAATCTTTATTTATAAATTTATTTTTTCTTAAATAGTTCTCTATTTTGTGGATTTGATAAAAACATAGCCATTGATTCTTTGGTTTTACTCTCTGTAGAATTTTCTTTATGTATAGAAAAATTGACTAAAATAGGGCTGTTTTCTACCAAAATTTGAACTATTGCACCAAGTGGAATTTTTACAAAAGATGCAAAATTATCAGCACCAAAACCAGCTTCAAAAGTTATATAGTTTTGTGTTAATTTTGTGCTTTCATAAGTATATCCATCTAGCGTAAAAAGAACAACTGGCATTGGCATATTTGCCATTATCTCGTTTGGAAGAGGTGGATCAAATTTAACATAAGGCATATTTGAAAGTATAGAAAATCTTATGTCATTTTGTAGTAGCAACTCTATGCACTCATAAACATGCATTTTCATTAAAATTCTAAAACCATCATTATCTAGTAGATCGTCTAACATTTTATACCTTTGAATTCATTTACAAGTTTTTTTATCTCATTTATACCTATTTGCCAAAAATTTTCATTGTTAATATCAAGATTAAATTTACCTATCAGCTCTTTTGATTCCATACTTCCACCGCTGCTTAAAAATTCAGTATATAACTCTATGAAATTTTTACATTTACCACTTTTATACAAACCAAACAGTGCAAGAACTAAAAGCTGTGCATAAGCATAAGAATAGCAGTAAAATGGCGTATGGATAAAATGCGGTATATAACTCCACCAAAGGCTGTAATATTCATTTAGTTTTAAACTATTTCCAAACATTTTTTTTGATTCTTTTAGCCAAATTTTGTTAATCTCATCTACGCTTAATTCATCTTTTTTTGCATGAATTTCTCTTTCAAATGTAGTAAAATTTATCTGCCTATAAAGTGTGGCAAATATATCTTCTAGTTTTGAGGCATATAAAGATAGCTTTTCTCCGTCTTTTAAATCTTTTTTTATATAATCAAATACAAGCATCTCGCAAAAAACAGAAGCAGTTTCAGCCGTAGTTAGTGGAGTTTGTGAATTTAAAAATCCAACCCTATAAGCAAGTTTTTGATGAATTAAATGCCCAAGTTCGTGAGCCATAGTAAAAAGATCTCTTAATTTATTTGTGTGATTTAAAAGCACATAAGGATGAGTATCAGTTGTAACAGAGTGCGAAAACGCTCCACTTATCTTAGTTTTGCTTGGCATTGCGTCCACATAACCGTTCTCAAGAGCATGTTTTGCAATACTTGCAAATTTAGGATTAAAACTTTCAAAAGCGTTTAAAACAATCTTTTTTGATGTTTCGTAACTATATTTACCGTCATATTGAAGTGGTGCATATCTATCATAATCATAAAGTGTTTTGTATCCTAAAATTTCTCTTTTTTTATCATAAAAATCATGCACTAAATTAAAGCTATTTTCGGTTGCATCTACTAAAGAATCAACACTTTTTTTGTTGATTTGGTTGTATTCGTGCATCATATCTTCTGGATATTTATAATTTCTTAGTTCGCACTCTAAAGCACTATTTTTTCTTATCATGTTATATATATAAGTAAGAAGTTTTGAGTTTTCTTTTAGTTTTTTGCTAAATACAATAGATGCTTTTTTTCTAATATTTCTATCACTATCGCTAAGTTTGCTTAGAATTTCCTCTTCTTTTAAATTTTTGCCATCAAATTTAAAAGTTAAGCTTGTAAAAGTTTCATCAAAAAGCCTTGAAAATGCGTTTACACCGATATTTTTTGTTCTAAGTATTATTCTTTCTTCTTTTTTGCTTAGCTGATGGGCTTTTTGTTTTAATAAATTTGATAAATAATATCTATATTTTGTACAAAATTTAATAAATTTAGATTGTTTTTTTTCATCTAGTTCATTAAATTCTAGTTCAAAAAAGAGTAAATTTTCTTGCAATTTTGAGCAAATGTCTTCATATTTTGCATAAAATGAACTTTCATTGTTATCTTTTGCAAAGCATAAAAATGTATAACTTTCTATCTTTGTGATTTTTTCAAGTATATTTTCGTATGAAATTATAGCTTCTAAAAACTCATTTTCTTTTAAATTTGATAGTTTATTTTCAAAATTTGATTTAAAATCTTTGCACTCTTTTTCTAAATTTTTACTAAAACTTTCCAAGTCTTTTTTGTTTTTAAATATATATTCTAATTTCCAAACCATAAATCCCTAACTTTGAGTAATTTTAAAATAGTATGTATTTTACCAAAAAAATGCAAAAAATCATAATTTAAATTAAATTTATAAAATGTCGATTTATTATAAAATTAGGAGTTTGAAATGAAAATAACAAATTTAAACAGCTTTCAAAATCACATCGGTTTTTCTAAATTCTCTAACAAAAATAAAGCACATATAAAAGAAGGCATAAAAGATACTATTGAAATTTCTTCTAAAGCTAAAGAGATGTTAGAAGTTTCAAACTCTAAAAACATAAAAACTGGACTAAATTCTACTATACATTTTGAAGATTCTGCGGCGGTTTTAAGGGCGGTAGAAAGAGGTTATATAAAAGTAGATGGCAAAGATATCAAGCTAAGCGATGAAGATAAGAAAAATTTATTAAAAATGGATAAAATTGCAGAAGAAAAAAGACTAGCCGCATTTTATAAAAGAGGATTAGAATACCAAATAGCTGTTTCTAGACAGCAAAGTGCTGCATAGAATCTGTATTTTAAAGAATTATTAGGCATAGATATAAATGATAAAAGTTTAAACGAGATTAGAAAAGTTGCATTCAAGGGTGTTGATGGTAATGATTTTGAGTGGAAAGGTTACGAATTTGGTTTAGATATCTCTGATGGAGTGGTAGGCGATATCTATGTAAGTGAAAAAACAATTATAAAAGGGAAAAGTTAAATTTTAGCCATTTATGTGGCTAAAATTTTAGATTTTTAAACTAAATCATTATATTTAGTTGTGGTAGTATAAGATGCAATGGCTGTAAATAAAATATCTGTTGAGCTATTTATGGCTGTTTCTAAACTATCTTGTATGACACCTATGATAAATCCGATTGCTATAACTTGCATAGCAATATCATCACTTATTCCAAACAATGAACACGCAAGCGGTATAAGCATAAGTGATCCTCCTGCAACACCGCTAGCACCGCAAGCTCCTATAGTTGCAACAAGACATAATAAAACCGCACTTGCAAAATCAGGCTTTAATCCAAGACTAAAAGCGGCACAAAGCGACATAATAGCAATTACAACAGAAGCTCCTCCCATATTTATGTTTGCACCAAGTGGTATTGATATAGGATATAGTTCTTCGTCTAAATTTAGTTTTTTTGATAAAGCTAAATTTATAGGTATATTTGCGGCTGAACTTCTCGTGAAAAACGCTGTTATACCACTTTCTTTGAGGCAGAAAAAAACTAACGGATAAGGATTTTTTTTGGTATATAGCCAAACTATAAGAGGATTTATGATAAGAGCTAAAAATAACATTGCAAAAACTAAAAGAAGTATAAGCTTTCCATAGCTTAATAAAACATCTAATCCTGTTGTATATACGCTTATACAAACAAGACCAAATATACCAAATGGTGCAAATTGTATAACAAATTTAACTATCTTTGTGATAGCATCTGCAAGATCGCTAAAAAGATGCTTTGTGCTTTGGTTTGATTTTCTAAGCATAATTCCTAGAATTATTGCCCAAGATAAAATTCCTATATAATTTGCATTTATTAATGCATTTATTGGATTATCAATCATTTTAAAAAGCAAATTTTGAAAAACAGCAATCAAACTACTAGGATTTTGTATATTAAGATTAGTTGGTATGTTTAAATTTAGTGTTACTGGAAAAAGATAAGAAAATACAACTCCTGTTAAACCACCAAAAAAAGTGCCTAAAAGATAAAGTTGTATTACTTTTTTTAAACCTTTTGTATTTGAAAAATTTTTAAAAAGTATTGAATTTGCTACTAATATAAAAACTAAAATCGGTGCTACGCTTTTTAATGAAGTTATAAAAAGATCCCCTAAAAGTTTTGCAAAATTTACAAAGTTTTTTAAAAAAGTTATATCGCTATATTTTGCACTCAAGGCTAAAATTATGCCTAGAAGCATTCCTATGAAAATTCTTATAACTATGTTTTTTTCACTATAAGATCTAAAAAGTTCGTGTAATGTTGGCATAATGTTTCCTAAAATAAAAATTAAATCATAACTTTATCAAAAATACATTTAAAAATTTATAATTTATAGATAACATTAAGCTTGTATTAAAATATAATTGATAGAATTAAAGGTTTTTAAATAAAATTAATAAGGACAAAAATTATGTATCTTTTTACTAGTGAAGTAGTAAGTCCAGGTCATCCAGATAAATGCGCAGATATCATAGCAGATAGTATAGTAGATGCTATTTTGATGAAAGATAAAGATAGTAGAGTTGCAAGTGAAGTTTTTGTAGCCGGAAAACATATCGTAATAGGCGGAGAGATAAGTTCTAAGGCTAAATTTAGCTTTAATGAATATGAAAATATCGTTAAAAATACACTTCGCAAAATAGGCTATACTGGTAATCCAAACTTTACTAAAGAGCAATGTTTGCATCCAGATGATATAGAAGTTCATGTGCTCTTAAATCAACAAAGTCCTGATATAAATCAAGGTGTAGATCAAAAAGAAGGTGAAATAGGAGCAGGTGATCAAGGTATAATGTTTGGTTTTGCTACAAATGAAACAAAAGAATTTATGCCTGCTGCTATAACTTATGCAAGAGATTTATGCGATAAAGTTTATAAATTTGCAAAAGCAAATCCTGATAAATTTGGTGTTGATATAAAAACACAAGTTACGCTTGATTATGGTAATAAAAGTAATTTTGAAAATTGCAAACCGCAAAAAATTCATACCATTGTAGTTTCTGTGCCAAGTGTGCAGACAATTAGCATAGAAGAAGTTAGAAAAATAGTTAGTGAGTTGATAGATACAGCAGGACTTCCAAAACACTTATATGATAAAGATAAAACTATTATTTATATAAATCCAACAGGAAGATATGTTAACCATAGCTCTTTACATGATAGTGGTTTAACTGGCAGAAAACTAATAGTAGACAGTTTTGGCGGATATGCTCCAATTGGTGGTGGGGCACAAAGTTCTAAGGATTACACAAAAGTGGATAGAAGCGGACTTTATGCAGCAAGATATATAGCTAAAAATATTGTCGCTGCTGGGCTTGCTAAAAAATGCATAGTTCAACTAAGCTATGCTATAGGTATAGCAAAACCAACTTCTGTTAGTGTTGATACAATGGGAACTTACGCAGACGGTATAGATGATGATATGTTATCAGATTTTGTAATGCAAAATTTTCCTTTGACTCCAAAATGGATTACAAATAAATTTGGATTAGATAAACCTAGTAAGGATACATTTTTATACGCAAAAGTTGCCGCAAATGGGCAAGTTGGGCATAAAGACTATCCTTGGGAACAACTTGATAGTGTAGATGCATTTAAAAATATCAAATCAAAATAAACCATATTTGCATTTTAATTTCATACAAAAATATAGCTAGATTTAATAAATGTTTAAATTTAGCTATAACTATCATTAAAATTTAAATTTAAATAAATAAATAAAATAGTAAAATTTCAATATATGTTAAATTTATGAGTTAAGGGAGTTGTAAATGGCTAAAAAAACCAAAATATTGTCTTTTTATTTTAAAGTAAATTTATTGAATAGGATTTTAATAGCTCTCGTTCTTGGTATAGCCCTTGGTATTGCTTTACCTCAAAATAGTGTAGATGTTATAGGTTTTTTAACTCCTTTTGGAGATCTTTTTATAAGACTTTTAAAAATGATTATAGTTCCAATTATAACATGTTCTTTGATAGTTGGAACTAGTTCTATTTCGCCTGCAAAATTAGGAAAAGTTGGCATAAAAGCGATATTTTTTTATTTTCTAACAACTCTTTGTGCTATTATAATAGGATTAGCTTGTGCTTTTGTTTTTGCACCTGGTGTTGGTCTTGATTTGAGCGATACCTCTGTTGCTATTAGCAAAACTTCGAATGCCCCAAGCATTAGTCAAATATTTTTAAATATGGTTCCTACAAATCCTTTTGAGTCTATGGCAAAAGCAGAGATTTTACCTATAATTACATTTTGTATGTTTTTTGGAATTGGTCTTGCGTTTTGTAAAGACAGCGACGATGAAAGGGTAAAAAGCGTAGCAAATACAGTTTATAACTTTTTTGATGGAATGAGCGAAATTATGTTTAAAGTTATAAAATGGGTTATGGAATATGCCCCAATTGGTGTGTTTGCTCTAATGTTTGTTGTGTTTAATAAAAATGGTGCTTCTGCTGTCGGACCTCTTTTAAATGTAACACTAAGTGTATATATTGGTCTTATTTTGCAAATTTTGTTAGTTTATTGTGTAGTATGTTTGATTATTGGTATTAGTCCATTAGAATTTTTAAAGAAAGCTAGACCACCTATGTTAACTGCTTTTGTTACAAGAAGTTCAAATGGAACTTTACCAGTTTCTATGGAAACAGTTGATCAAGATATGGGAGTTCCAAGAAGTATTTATGGCTTTGTGTTACCCGTTGGTGCAACTGTAAATATGAATGGAACCACTATTTATCTTGGCGTTTGTGCTATATTTATATCAAATGCATGCGGTATTGATTTGGGCATAGGTAGTTACATTACTATTATTATAACATCTATATTAGCTGCTATTGGAACAGCAGGTGTGCCTGGAGCTGGAGCTTTAATGCTACTTTTGGTCTTGGAATCAGTCGGTATAAAAGTTGAGGGAAGTGTTGGGATTGCTTATGGTATGATACTTGCAATGGATGCTATACTGGATATGGGTAGAACATCTATGAATGTTACAGGAGATATTATGGCGTCTGTCTGGGTTGCAAAAACTGAAAATGAGCTTGATATTACAAAATGGGAGAAAAAAATATGAGAAGAGTTGGTATAATTGGCGGCATGGGTCCTTTAGCAACTATTGATTTATATAAAAAGATAGTTAAGTTAACAAAAGCTAATTGCGATCAAGAAAATATCCCACTTGTTATAGACAATAACACTATAATTCCAGATAGACCATCTTATATATTAGATTATACCAAGCCAAACCCACTTCCAGATTTGATTCAAAGTGCTAATAGACTAAAAAATGCAGGTTGTGAGGCTATATGTTTGGCTTGTAATACCGCTCATTATTTTGTGGATGATATTATTAAACAAACTGGTGTAAAAGTTTTAGATATGCCAAAAATAACGGTAAATTCCATACTTAAAGATGTTAAAAATGTAAAAAATATATGCGTTTTAGCAACTAATGTCACAATTAGCACTGGGATTTATGAAAAAGAATTAAATAAAAATGGGCTAAATAGCGTGAAATTATCCAAACAAATACAAGAAAAACTTATGTCGTGCATTTATAATGGTGTTAAAGCCGGAAAAGTTGCCAAATACACTAATCTTTTTGAGGAGATTGTAAATAGCTTAGAAGCAGATTTATTTTTAGCTGCTTGCACGGAACTACCAATATTTTTACCACTTATAAAAACAGATAAGAAATTTATGGATCCAACACTAGAACTTGCTAAAGAGATTATTAAATTTTCTAGAGGATAGAATAATTTTAACTTTTTAATTTTTTAAAATTATGCTTATACTATTTTTATAAAAGTCCATATTAAATTTATATTATAAATACAAAGCCCATTATTCCGCAATTTTTAATTTATTATAAATATATACTATTGTTTTAAAACTAATATTAAACAAGAAAGTTATTTTTAGGGTATTTTGATAAAATCAGTTAGTAACAATTTTAATTTTAGGAGTTAATATGGGTAAAAAGGTTTATCTTTTTGCTACTTGTCTTGGCACTGCTATGATGGGAAAAACAGTTATGAGTGCTGTTTCTTTGCTAAGAAGAGAGGGTATAGAGGTGATTTATAAAAAAGATCAAACATGTTGTGGACAACCATCTTATAATACTGGCTATTTTGAAGAGACTAAAAAAATTGCTCTTTATAATGTGGAACTTTTTAAGGGTAATTATCCGATATTAGTTCCAAGTGGATCTTGTACTGGTATGATGAAGCATGATTATTTGGATCTTTTTAAGGATGATTCAAATTTTGATAAAGTAAAAGATTTTTGTTCTAGAATTTGTGAATTTGGCAATTATCTTGATCAGGTTTTAGATGTAAAATACGAAGATAAAGGTGAGCCTATCAAAGTAACATGGCACACAAACTGCCATGCTTTAAGAGTTGGAAAAAGCATAGAGAGTTCAAAAAATCTTATAAGAAGATTAAAAAATGTGGAATTTGTTGAACTTGAATATGAGGAAGAATGTTGCGGTTTTGGGGGTACTTTTGCTGTAAAAGAGCCAGAAATTTCAAATGCCATGGTGTTAGAAAAAATAAAAGATATAAAAAATAGTGGCTGTAAATATGTGATTTCTGCAGATGGAGGCTGTTTAATGAATATAGCCGGAGCAATGAGTAGGCATAATATAGATATTAAACCTATTCATCTATATGATTTTATCGATAAAAGATTAAAAGGAGAAGCTCTATGAATCACAAAAAAATAGTAGATCACGAGTTAAATAACGCTCAATTAAGAGAAAATTTATCAAATGCAATGCATGCACTTCAAAAAAATAAACAAAAAATTACCCAAAATAGATTTAATAATTGGGAAGAACAAAGGGAAGTAGGTAAAAAATCAAAAAATAAAATATTAAATTCACTTTACAATAGAGTTTTAGAATTTGAAGAAAATGCCAAAAAAAATGGTTATATAGTTCATTGGGCTAAAAACGGGGATGAGGCCTGTGAAATAGTTCATGATATTATGAAAGAAAAGGGTTTAGATACTATTTTAAAACAAAAAACAATGGCTAGTGAAGAAATTGGATTAAATCACTATTTACAAGAAAAAGGAATGACAGCCCTAGAAACAGATCTTGGTGAAGTTATCATTCAATTAATAGATGATAAGCCAGTTCATATAGTTGTTCCTGCGATTCATAAAAATCGTTATGAGATAGGCGAGATTTTTCATGATAAACTAGGAGCTCCAAAAGAAAGTGATCCTGAAAAATTAAACGCAATAGCAAGAGACTATATGCGTGAGAAATTTAAAAAACTCAAGATAGGATTAACCGGTGGAAATTTCTTAATAGCAAAAGAGGGCGCTATTTGGTTGGTTGAAAACGAAGGAAATGGTAGAATGTGCAATACTATACCAGATGTTTTGATTAGTGTTTGTGGTATAGAAAAAGTTGTTGATACTATAGAAGACGCAGCTACTTTAGTCGGATTATTAACTCCATCTGCTACTGGTCAATTCATAGCAAATTATAATAATATAATTTGTGGACCAAGAAGAGAAGGGGAGCTTGATGGTCCAAAAGAGTGTCATATAATTTTATTTGATAATCATAGAACAGATATGTTAGCACATGAAGAGTATTATGAAGCATTGAGATGTATAAGATGTGGAACTTGTATGAACTTTTGTCCAGTTTATGATAAAATAGGCGGTCATAGCTATCAAAGTGTATATCCAGGACCAATAGGCGAGGTTATAAGTCCTCAAATTTTTGGTTTAGATAAGCATGATGATGTTTTGACATTATGTTCACTTTGTGGAAGATGCTCTGAGGTTTGCCCTGTTAAAATACCTCTTGCAGATATAATAAGAAAACTTCGTAGAGATAAAATAGGTCAAGGTAAAAATCCTCCATATGGCGCAGAAAAAGTTGTTCATAACGGGTATGAAAAAATGATTTTCAAAGGATTTACATTTGCAGCAACTCATGGTTTTGTATTTAGAAAAGTGGCTGGAATGGCTATAAATTTTAACAATTTTATACATAAAAATGGTGAAAAATTGCCTGTTTTGAAAAATTGGTTTGCGTATAGAGATCTTTTTGAATTTGACTATAATTTAAATGAAAATATATCAAAAGTACAAGGAGTGCAATATGAGTAGTAGAGAAGAGATTCTAGAAAAATTAAAAAATAGTTGCGGCATAAAAAATTTTGTTCCAGAGATTACAAAAGATCCAGTAAGCTTTATAAAAGATGATGTTGATATGTTTAGTGAATTTAAAAATAGAATTGTAGAAAATAAATCTATTTTGCACGAGAATACTTCTGATATAGTTTCTGAGATAAACATGATTATAGAAAATGAAGGTGTTAAAAATCTAATTTATCCATCAAATTTACCTATTGATATAAATAGTTTAAACATAGATAACAAATTTGAGTTTAGTAAAAATATAGAAGAATTTAAAGAGAAAATTTTTGAATATGATGTTTCCATAATCCAAGCTAGATTTGGCATTAGTTCACATGGTGTTCTTTGTATAAGTGCATCTAAAGAGCAGCCAAGAACTTTAAGTTTAACTCCAAGAGTATGCATAGCTTTACTAAAAAAAGAAAATATTGTAAAAAGTCTAAGTGAAGCATTAAATAAAATCAAAGAGCAAGACGGAAGACTTCCAACAAATACTATCTTCATCTCAGGTCCATCAAGAACTAGTGATATAGAATTACAACTTGTAATAGGTGTTCATGGTTCACAAATAATGCATGTAATTTTGTATTGATAAAACAAATTCTAGATACTTTAAGTATCTAGAATTTAATAAGTTAAGCAGGTATAATAAAAGGTAAAAAGTGTGTTATTATATAACAAATCACGCCTATTGCTATTATAAATAATATTGAGTATTTAACAGTAAATCTAAACAACTCACTTTCTCTTCCAACTAATCCAACAGCCGCACAAGCAACTGCTATGCTTTGAGGACTTATCATTTTACCAACAACTCCACCAACTGAGTTTGCTGCCAAAAACATTATATCAGGTATGTTAAGTTGATGAGCTGTGACTTGTTGCAATGGTCCAAATAGTAAATTTGAACTTGTATCAGAACCTGTTAAGAATACACCAAGCCAACCTATGATTGGAGAAAAGAATGCAAATGCGTCTCCTGTATGCGATAGAGCAAGCCCCATAGTAGCAGCTTGGGCACTATTTTTTGCAATATATGCATAAGCAACAACTAGACCTATATTTATAACAGGGATAAACATCTCCCTTACTGTTTCGCTAGCTGCTTTTACTGCCATTTTTGGTTTAATTTTCAGTGCAAAAATAGTTAAAATTGCAGCAAAAAATATGGCTGTTCCAACTGAGCCTAGTAAATCAAATTTAAATACAGATTTTATAGATGTATCTTCTAAAACGATAGGAGCTGTTTGAATCATAGTCCCATTTATATAAGGCATACTTATGTTGAATGTAGAAAATGCTAATGAATTTTTTACAATAGGTAGTGTCCATAGTACAACGGTTATGATTAAGAAAATAAATGGTATCCAAGCAAGAAGTATCTGTTTTGTTGATAGGCTTGTTTCAGTGTATTCATCAGCACTTTTAACTCTAAATACATTTTTTACATGCCATACTCTTAAAAATAGTGTTGTACAAACAAGAGATACAATCGCAGATGTTATATCTGGAAGCTCTGGTCCTATGCTATTTGATGTTATATATTGAGTTATAGCAAATGACACTGATGCAATTGCTATAACTGGAAAAGTTTCTTTTACGCCTTTCATGCCATCCATTAAAAATACTATAAAAAATGGAACAAATAGTGTTATAGGAGGCAAAATTCTACCAACCATAGCTCCAACAGACACTGGATCAACTCCAACTGCGTGAGACATTGCGATAATTGGAATTCCAATAGCACCAAAAGCAACAGGAGCTGTATTTGCTATCATGCAAAGTCCAGCAGCATAAAGAGGTCTAAGACCAAGACCCATAAGTAGCGCAGCTGTAATAGCAACAGGACCACCAAAACCTATAGCACCTTCTAAAAATGCACCAAAACAGTAAGCAATAAGTATAACTTGTATTCTATGATCGGGAGTTATAGCTATAACGCTTGATTTAAGATATTCAAAGTATCCTGATTTTACAGATAGTTTATATAAGAATATAGCCGCTAGAATAATCCAAGCTATTGGCCAAAGACCATTCATAAAACCTTGAGAGAAGCTTAAAAATACCATAACTACTGGCATTTTATAAACAAACACCGCGATAAAAGAACTTAAAAGCACTGTAAATAAAGCTGCTTTCCAGCCTTTTAATTTTAGTACCACAAGTGATACAAAAAATAAAATGATAGGTAGCGACGCTACACCAGCACTTAACCAGATATTCCCAATGGGATCGTAAATCTGTTTCCATTCCATTTATTAATCCACCTTTTTTAGTTTAAAATATAAACATAAATGCTTATTGGTTAATTTTAATGTAAAATGTGTAAAATATATATTTGAAAATAAAATTAATTTATTTATTAATGTAATATTAATAAATTTTAAAAAATTTAAATGTAAAATTAATATATAAAATTATGGATTGTTTTATTTTTTTGACACAAAATTTGAGCCAAAGCTGGCTCAAATTTAGAGTATTTGGGATTCCATGTACTCTTCGTAAGTTCCTTTAAAGTCAGTTATTTCCCCGTTATCTTTTATCTCTATTATCCTATTTGCAAATGCATCTATTAACTCTCTATCGTGGCTAACGCAAATTACATTTCCAGCGTAGTTATAAAGCGCTTCTCCAAGAGCAATAATGGCTTCTAAATCAAGGTGATTATTTGGTTCATCTAATATTAGTAAATTTGGTTTTATTAACATAAGTTTGCTTAACATTACCCTATGTTTTTCGCCACCGCTTAAATCCCCAACACTTTTTTCTTGTTCGTCCCCACTAAAAAGCATTCTTCCAAGGCATTTTCTAATCTCATCTAAATCCTTGTTTTTAGCGTCTTGCAAATACTCATAAAGTTTTAATTCGCCTTTAATTTTATTATTTGTATCTTGTGCAAAATATCCTGGCTCGATTGTTGCACCTATATGGACATTTCCACTATCTGGGAGTATTTCTTTCATAATGATTTTACAAAGTGTAGTTTTTCCAACACCATTGTGCCCAATAACTGCTATTTTATCTCCTTTTTTTAGCTTTAAGTTAAAATTATTAAAAATTATTTTATCGCCAAATTTTTTATTTATATTTGTTAATTCCAAGATTTCATTGCCTATTTCTCTATTTAATTTAAACAAAATGCTAGGCTCTCTTCTGCTTGAAACTGCAATATCTTCGATATTTAGCTTTTCAAGCTGTTTTTGGCGACTTGTAGCTTGTTTTGCCTTACTTGCATTTGCGCTAAATCTTGCTATAAATTTATCCAAATCTTCTTTTTCTTTAAGCTTTTTCTCTCTTTGCATTTGAGCTTGTTTTTTGATAAGATTTGCTGCTATATACCAATCATCATAGTTTCCACTAAATTCACGAATTTTTTTGAAATCAACATCAAGTATATGCGTACAAACTCTATTTAAAAAGTGCCTATCGTGGCTTATGACCACCATAGTTCCCTCGTGCCTATTTAGCTCATTTTCTAGCCATGAAATCGCACTTAAATCAAGGTTATTTGTGGGCTCATCTAAAAATAAAATATCTGGTTTTGGAAAAAGCACTTGTGCTAATAAAACTTTAAATTTATCAGAGTTTTCAAGCTCACTCATAAGTTTATCATAGTTATTTAATCCAAGAGAGCTTAAAATTTTCTCTATTCTTGTTTCACATTCATATGTAGGGTCTTCTTCTGCTGTAATTATTTCAAGTTTGCTTAGTTTTTCATTTATCTCATCGGTAAATTCTTCACTCATATAAAGTTTTTCTTTTTCTTTCATAGCATTATAAAGCCTTTTGTTTCCATACAAAACCGCATCTTTTATAGTGAAATTTTCAAAAGCAAATTGATCTTGCCCTAAGGTGCCGGTTTTAAGACCATTTTCTATGATTATGTCGCCGCTACTATAATCAATATCGCCAGAGAGAATTTTTAAAAATGTTGATTTTCCAGCTCCATTTGCACCAATAAGTCCATATCTGTTGCCTCTATTTAGTTTTAAATTTACATCTTCAAACAAAATTTGTGTCCCAAATTTCATGCTAAGAGAATTAACTTCTAACATATCTTTCCTTGTATTATTTTTTGCAAATTGTAATCAAAAAAGTTTTTTTTGTCAAAAAATACTATATTTTATATTTTTTGATAAAATACATTGTTTAAAGGAAAAAAATGAAAAAATTTAAAAATATATTAATATCTATATCTTGTGCATTTTTTTTAGTATCTTGTGCTAAAAATCAAGAAGTTAAAAATACTCAACCATTAACTCAAGTTTGCGAAACTTGCAGCATAGATGAGCTTAGTTTGCTAAAATTAAATATAGATCAGAATGTAAATTCTTTAAATTCATATGATTTTAGTAATTATGTAATAAATGTTGATTTTACTAAAAAAATTGGTAATATTTTAGATAAAACTTTTATAAATTTGCCAGCAGATGAAGCTCTTTGGGGATTATCATATAAAAATACTATAAATAAAAAATATTATTCTCCAAATAGACATCAAATTTCAGATGAGTGGTTTGAAAAAATTCACGATAACGCAAACAAAGAAGCTTATAAAAGCGTATCAAGACTGGCAATTACTACAAAAAATACTCTTGTTAGAAATTTGCCTACAAGTGGGCCAATATTTCTTAGCTTTAATAAAGCAGGGGAGGGCTATCCATTTGATTATCTTCAATCATCTGTTTTACACATAGATTCGCCTGTTTTTGTTTCTCATTATTCAAAAGATAAAGCGTGGGTTTTAGTAGAAAGTGACGCACTTTTTGGATGGATAGATACAAGAGATATTAGGTATTTAAATGATATAGAAAAAAATGAGATAAAAAATTCAAATTTAATATCTGTTTTGGTAGATGATACGCCTGTTTATGATAAATTTGGAAATTTTTTGTTTGAAGCTAGAATGGGTGCGGTTTTAAGAGTTTATGATGAAAATGCAACGCATTATATGGGTAAAGTTTTTACGCAAAATGGACAAAATGAGTTTTACATTTCAAAAGATAAAGTTGTTAAATTTCCTGCTAAATTTAATAGTAAAAATTTAAAATATGCTATAAGTAGTGTTTTAGGAGAGCCTTATGGATGGGGTGGTTTTGGGTATTATAGAGATTGTTCTTTGTTTATAAAAGATCTTTTTGCTACTTTTGGGCTTTGGCTTCCAAGAAATTCAAAGCAACAAGGCAAAGTAGGGTATGTTGTAAATTTAAAAAATATGAGTAATGAAGAAAAACTTAATGTTATAAAAAAATATGCCGTTCCTTTTTTAACTATATTTTATATGCCAGGACATGTTATGCTTTATGCCGGAAATGTAGATGGTAAGCCTGTTGCCATTCATGACGCTTGGGGTATAAAAACAAAGGATAACTCAAGAGCGTTAATATCTCAAATTGCCATAACAGAGCTTGATATAGGAAAAGATAGAAATGATATAGATGAAAAAAGTCTTCTTCTTTCAAAAATTACTTCTATGAATGTAGTAGCAAAATCAAAAAACGATATTATCTCGCAAAATTATGGTGTAACTATAAAAGGAAATGAAATTATGTTTAAAGATGGTTCTAAAATGCCTTTTAAGGATAATAAAATAAATAAAAACTTTGATGAGCTTTTAGATAATCCTAGTGTTTTTGATATGTTAGCTTTGCCTTATTTTAGTTTTTCTAATGTAGGCAAAAATTTAAACAATGCTGGAAGATTTAGAAATGAAGAATTTTTTGGAAAAATTTATGGTAAGAATAGACAAGAGGTTGAAAAAAACTTAGTTGATATTATTTGGCTTAAAAATAGTGTAAATAAAAAATTTAAATTTAATAAGCAAAATGGTGCAGCAAAGGCTATTCAAAATGTCTCAGATGATTTGGATTTGCTTATAAAAAATAGACCTGAGTTATTAAAATATCTAAATAATCCATCCGGAACTTATAATTATAGAAAAATAGCCAACTCAAATAATCTAAGTTCACATAGTTGGGGCATAGCAATAGATATAAACACGAATTATTCGCATTATTGGCAGTGGAGTAAGAGTGGTTTATATGAAAATTCCATACCAAAAGAGATAGTTGATATTTTTGAAAGACATGGATTTATTTGGGGCGGTAGATGGGAACATTTTGATACAATGCATTTTGAATACAGACCAGAATTTTTTCAGTAATACATATTTAAATACATACAAATAAGGCTATAAATTTTTGTTAAAATTTATAGCTATAATTATCAAATTTTTACTTTTAACCAAAAATTTGATAATTATATAGTTTTTTATAAAACTTATAGTGTGATAATCAAAATAACAGACTTACTTAATTTAGTGTTTTTAAATTTTTACTAATAATATTATTAGTTTGGTATAAATTTTCGCAATATTAAAATTTGTATTTTATAAATTTTCATTACTAAAATAGATACTAAATATCACAATACATTTTCTTAAATTTATAGTAATGATTGCTATATCATTGCATTTAAAGTTAATTTTTAATAGATTTTAAAGAGTTTTTTATAGAATTTATCAATGTATCAAATTCGCCCGAATTTTGGAGTTTTAATAATTTATCGTTTATATTAAGCATATCCTTTGTGTATTGATGAGATATTATATCATTTATAAAAAATTCACTATCACTTTCATCATTTATTTTAAAAAGTTCTCTCCAAATATCTGTTATCCACCAGCCACATATTGAGATATTATCAAACTCGCTTAAGTGTTTTGTCTTTAAAAACATTGCTATATCATCACTTAAAGAACCATCGCTGAAAAAATCTCTATGCTCTTCATTTACTTTGATAAAAAGTCTATATCCAAAACCATTTATCTTATTTTCACAACAAATTCTAAACTGGAATGCATTGTTTTTATATTTTTTACAAGATATACAAAGGGGATGTTTTTGCATAAAATTTGGATATGAATTTAAACTTTCATCATCAATGCTAAGCTTCCAAATTTCGCTATTTGTTGATTTTAAAAATTCATTAAAAGATAGTATGAAAAAATTCTTATAAAGCAACTCTTGTTCATGAAATATATCGCTATTTGGATCAATGCTAGCTTTATAATCCTTAAATTTCACAAATTTCCCTCAAAACAAAGTTAGGCAATTATACCTAACTTTGTTTAAACTAAAATATATAAAATGCTCCAAAAATAATAAATGCTCTAAGACAAAAACCACCGATTAAAACAGCATATTCGCTATAAACACAGCTTTTTACTTCAACTACTGCTTGAGAATTTTTAGCTTTCATTATATATTTACTTGTGCCAATAAGTGGAAGCAACAAACCAACTAGTATAAATCCTATCCAAAACACAAATGCCAACGAACCTGACATAATTTTAGTTGTACTTTTTAAACCTGCCAACTCGCTAGAAACAGATGAAAATAAAAATATAATAGCAACAATTTCCAAAATAATCAAAACATTGTGCAAAGTATGAACTTCGTGAGTTAGTTCATTGCCTTTGTTTAAACTATATGCTGAATTTGCACTAAGTCCTGTCGATATTGCTGAAATAGTAAAAATTATTGGAACCCAAATACTAGCCCAAAGCGGAATAGCCTTAACAGTGTAAAGTAAAAGTCCAGTATAGCCCATAACTCCTAATGCTAACAATGAGCCTAAAAACAAAACTCTATCATTTAAAGCTTTTTTGTTTTTTATTGACCAAAATACTAGCAAAGTAACAATTATGAAAAATGTCAGCAAATATGTTCCTAAACTCATCATGGATGTAGGATGAGAATAAAGCTTGATGATAGCAAATGGATTTATAGCCGCACTTGGTGCTAAATCAAGCAAAAGTAAAATCGTTCCTACAATCACAGCAACAGGAGCTAAGAAAAATCCAAATTTATAAAATTTCTCATCCAAATTGCCCAAATAGCCTTTATATGCTAAAACTGAGCATAAAAAAGCACCACTTCCAAGACCTCCTAAAAATAGATATATGACTATCAGCCATCCCCAAATTTCTTGCTGCATTTTAAATCCTTTTTGTTTTTTAAAATTTTATTTAAAATTTCAATTTCATTTTTTAGATACAATTTTAAAAACTCTGCAAGATTCTTCCAAATTTCTAATTTTGATTCTTTTATGCAAAGTTCTATAAATTTATCAAACCATTGCGATGGATGAAGTTCTAAAAAGCTCTTTTTTTCTTGAATAATCTTAGCAAAATCATCCTCATCGTTTAAAGCTTTATAACTCATAAAATATAAATATTCAAACTCATATCCTATAAAATCATCAGGAAATTTATCAAATTTCTTAACCCTTAGACCAGCTCGTTCATAAAAATCCCTCACTTGCATAGTTTTTTCGCCAAACATATTGTGATAGTCGAAATAAACTGATTCATACGGCACAGCTTTTGGTCTTGCAGGTCCTACAAAAAGTCTATTAAATTCCCATCTAGCTTCATCTAAAAATTCTTGAATTTTAGCCTTTTGTAAATCATTTATAAAAGGATGTGTTTTATAAATTTCATCTAAATTTATAGAAATATTTAAAATTTCATCTAAATTTTTCTTATCAAAATCAAATAAAAATATCCTTCTACAAATATCTTCTACGAGCAAACTATTAGCTAAAATTTCTTTCATTTTTTATCCTTACTTAGTGAAATTTGCACTTTTGATTTTTGGATAAAATCTAATATTTGGTTTTGTAAAGCTATGTACAAACCCTACCATCTCTTTTTGCATACCAGCACTATCGCTAAGATCGCTTGGAACTAATTTTAAAACCCCAACAGGACAACACTCAACGCAAGCTGGTTCTTCTCCTCTTTGTAATTTTTCAGAACAAAGATTGCATTTTTGTGCTTTTTTATCTTTGCCTTTTGTAATAGCGCTATATGGACATGCTAAGATACAATACCCACAGCCTATACATCTATCATGTATTGGTTCAACAACTCCATTATCAAGCTTTTTATAAGCTCCAACTGGACAAACATGCAAACAAGTTGGATTATCACAGTGATGACAGGATCTAGAAAGATACATATCTTTAGCTATGCCGTCTTCATGAATTTTTATCCTATCTACATGACGCCAGTTAATATCTGGATCTTGATTATGATAAACTTGACAAGCAATTTCACAAGCTTTACAACCTATACAAAAATTTTGATCAAATAAAAATCCTAATTTTTTCATCTTACACCTCTAATTATGCTTTTTAACTTCAACGAAATTAGCCGCATATGTTGAGCCATCGCCTAAATCGCTGATTCCATCAGAACACAAAATATTTGCAACTGTTTTTGAATTTGTGGCTTTTGCCCAAACATGTCGCCATGCATAAGTTAAACCAGGCTTCATCTCGTTTGACTCTACGACACAAAATATCGCCGTTCCTTTTTCGTTTGTAACCTCTACAATATCGCCATCTTTTATGCCACGATCATCCATATCTTCTTTTGTCATGAAAATCATCGCTTCGCCGTTTCTAACCATTCTTTTTACAATATAAGGCATACTTCCCCAGTTTGTATTATCTTGAAGTTGGCTTCCAGGAGTCATGAAAAATAGTGGATATTTTTTTACATATTCTTTACCATAATGCTTTTCATAATAATCCTTATCAGTTCCAAGATCAATAACAGGATGGTATCCTGCATCTTTAAATTTCTTGGAATAAAGCTCGCATTTTCCACTCTGGGTGCCAAAAGTTAAATTATCTTTTGGTGCGTATGGATAGTGTGGATGTAACTCTTTCATCGTTTCAGGGGTTCTAAATGGTTTAATTTGACCTGTGGCTTTTAGTTTTTCATAAGTTATATTTTGACCTTTTGCAAACTTAGTATCTAAAAATTTCCTACAAACAGTCTCACTATCCCAGTCAAAACACTCTTCTGTATAGCCCATAGCTTTTGCAAGAGCGTTGAAAAATTCCAAATTTGTCTTAGCTTCGCCAAGTGGTTTTACAGCCTGAGCGTTATAACAAACATATCCTGAAATTTGATCATTTTGTATATCTTCGCTCTCCATAAACGTAACTCCTGGTAAAACATAATCAGCCCAGTCGCAAGTATCAGTATTGTATGGATCAATCACAACTAAAAAGAAATCATCTTCTATAATTCTTTTTTTAATTAAATTTGTATTTGGTGCTGTTGTCATCAAATTTGAGTTGTAATTTATGCAAGCTTTTATAGGCACATTTACAGGCTTACCAAGGCAAGTTGCACCTTCTTTTTGGATACCTTTTCCAAATTCCACATAACTTACTCTTTGCCTTTCTATTTTGTTACCAAACTCATCTTTTGGCGATAAATCAGGCATACAATTTTCAAAATTAAAGCACCCGCTTACATGCACATACGCCCAAAATAAACCTCCGCCTTGTTTGGTCAAAGCTCCAACTAGCACAGGCAAAAATGTAACCGCTCTAACAAGTCTTGCACCATTATAATGTCTTTGTCCGCCATCGCCATGCATAATAGCTGGATTTTTAGCTTTTGCATAAAGTCTTGCAAATACTTTTATCTCATCAACGCTAACCCCGCACATATTTGCAAGTTCTAAATATGTATATAATGAACACTCTTTAACTAACTCATCAAAGCCCATTGTATATTTTTCAACAAATTCGTGATCATAAAGATCTTCTTCGATGATAAATTTACAAACTGCTAAACAAAAAGCAGGATCACTTGATGGTTTGATTTGTATAAACATATCAGCTTGATTTGCAAGAGGGATTCTAATTGGATTTATTACAATGATTTTTCCACCTCTTTTTTTAACACGATGAGCAAATCTTATCCAATGCACGGCTGTATTTGACTCATTTGAACCCCAGCTAATATACATATCTGATTCATCGATTTCTAATGCATCTTTTGAATAATCAGTTCCAAGAACGCTAGGAGTTCCTGCGTATCTAGGCCAATCGCAAGGATTTCTAACAAGCCTTGTAGCACCATATTTTTCAAAGAAATTTCCAGGTGCTATTGTTTTTGAAATATGCCCTTCATTTCCTGAATATACAAACTCGGTTAAAGCTTCACCGCCAAATTCCTCTTTTATTTTAGTTAGTTTTGCGGCAATCTCTTTTAAAGCTTGATCCCAGCTAATTTTTTCCCACTTTCCTTCGCCTTTTTTTCCAACTCTTTTCATTGGATGCATAATTCTATCTGCATTATAAAGGTGCAATGGATAGGTGTGTCCTTTAACACAAACGCTTCCTTGTGTTAAAGGGTGTTTTGGATTTCCTTTCATAGCAACCATTTTTCCATCTACAACCTCTGCTACGATTGAACAAGCATCACGACAATTCCTAGGACAGGTTAAGTAGTGATAAGTTGTATCTTTTTTGCTGTGAATTTTAGGTTTAAAATCAACTTCAAACTGCTCCATAGCAAACAAATTTGGAGTTCCGCTAGCAATAGCTAAAACTCCAGTTTGCTTTAAAAATTCTCTTCTTTGCATAATTTTTATCCTTATTTCATATCAAAGATATAAACTTTATTTTCTTTATTATTTCTTGAAAATATATAAAATTTATTGTCTTTAATGCTTAAAGCAACAGGATTTGGAACATTTGCAAAACTATAAGCATCAATTAAACTCTTGCTATTAATATCAAGTTTTAAAATAGTAGAGTAGTTTTTGCTTAGCAAATATGCACAATCATCCAAAATATCCACGCCAACTATATAAAATTCGCCCAAATTTCTATTTTCATCAATGCTTAAATTTCCTACTATTTTTGGTATATACTCTTCAAGTATCATTTTATCATCCGCGTCAAAAACAGCAACACTCCAATAATCTCTCACATCATTTGGCACACTCACACTTAAAAATATATTTTTGCTCTCATCATAATCAAAGCCTAAAATATATTGCTGCTTTGCTCTAAGGGTAGAAAATCTATTTTTTTCTTTAAGTTTCCACTTATCATAGCCTTTTAAAAGATGTTTCCACTGCTCATTTTGCTCCTTTTCATCATTTATATCAATCGGTTCGTAAATAACAAAACTTTTGTTATAGCTTATCATCCCAACATCACTTTTATACCAAGTTGCCCCTACTGTTTTTTCCATTTCTAGCATAAAATGTCTATCATGTTTGGCATACCTTAGGGCTTTAAAATTTTCATCAGTGATATAAAATTCATTTTCTTTGCTAACTAGGGCAAATTGCTTTGTAGCACTATCATAATCAGCTCCTAAAATAGCATTATCGTTTTCTAAATTTATGCTTATTTCTAAAACAGCAGGATTTAAAGCCGTAACTCCTTTTAAGGGTGAGTTTTGACTACTTAAATCAAACTCAAATCCAAAACTAAAACTTACAATGCAAATTAAATAAAATAATTTTTTCATAATCTCTCCTTAAATCACCATTATTCAGGCAAATCTGGAAGCTCTGGATTCCAATCAAATCTAAAGTCAAATGCACTTTCCCAATGATCTTTTTCCCAAAACCATTTATTAGTATCCAAACTCATTCTTGCTGGCGTGCTTGAAGCAAGATAGGGTGGAATTCCTGATGTTACAAAAGCTTGAATGCAATTAAAAGCGATAATTACTATAAACACAATGTTGGCAACTTTACCTAAAAAAAGATTTTTTAATTCTTTTTCATACTCGTTGTTTGAACTTTTTTTCATAATTTCAGCGATATGTTTGCTATTTAAAATAAAAATTAGACCTAAAAATAGCAAGACACAAAAATTTACAACAACTACCCAAAACTGAGTATGAGCCCCGAAAATTTCAAGACCAAAACCTTGTTTGATATCTAAATATCCACCAAAAGTTCCATCTATACTATAATGGATAAATCCGTTAAATAGTCCCCAACAAGCCATAAATATTAAAGCTGCAAAATATGAGGCTTTAAAGCCATATCTAACAATGAAAAGACCAATAAATGCGATAACTATCATAGTAATTCTCTCAGCCCAACACATAATACAAGGACTATCACCCATGCCAAATCCCAAAACTATACAAGCAATCCCAACTGGCAAAGCCATAAGTAAAATCACAGCTACCGCCATTTGATTAAAAAAATTTTTCTCATAATCAAGCATTTTTAACTCCTAAAAATTTCCAATAGGTACAACAACCCAAGCATTCACATAAAACTCAAGTACAACAAGTATTAAGCATGCAACAAAACCACAAGTAGCAGCTATACGCTTCTTTTCTGGTTTAAGATATATAATCAAAGACGCTATTAATAGTAAGACTAATTGTAAGAATTCCATCTTTACTCCTTAAATGAGATTTAATTTATATTATTAACTATTAATTTAAAGTATAATATTATTTTTTATTTAAAATAAACTTAAAAAATAGTATTTTTTATAAAAAAATATAATTTTATTTAAATTTATTATTTAAAAAATATAATTTTATATAATTTTTTATGTTTTTAAGTAAATTTTAATATTATAAAAAAGTGGATAAAAAGTATAAATAGAAATTTGTAAATTTTTAAGAAAATGATTTTTGGAGTTTTTATATGAAGGTTTAAAAGATTAAATTTTACAATTTTCTTCTGATGGATATAATGTAAGTCCATAATCTTTAGACTCTACATCCCAAAGATCTAAATTTGCTTTTTTAGATAAGATATATTCAAATCCTTTTTGTGTTAAATTTATGCATATTTTAAAATCTTGTTTATTTACAAAAACTATGCTTTCAAAAAAGTGAGAAAAGCAAATCACTTCATTGTTATTTGTATCAAAATTTACCGATTTATTTAGTAAAAGTTCCATATTGTTTAGCATTTTAAATAAAATATCACAAGATTGGAATTTTCCAAAACGCTCAAAATAAGGTTTTAAATTTTCATTATTTAAAGTTATTTTTTTGCTTAAATTTTGATTTAATTCTTGATTTATTATACCAAAGAGATAAATAAAAGCATTTTGATTTTGATAAATTTTGCCTTGAGTATTTTCTAGTACCACAAATCCATCTTTTGCTATATGTTTTTCATTTTTATAGTAAAAATTTAAATTTGAAATTTCATCTTTAAATTTTTTCTTTCTACTTAGTGGGATATAGTCCATTATTCCCATTTTATCAACTATAGCTTCTATTCTTGTACCGCCATTTAGTTGATGTTGCATAAAGTACCTTACAAAACTACCTTTTTCTTCACTAAAACTATTTAAATACTCAATTTTATCAAGGTAAGCACATTGATATAAATTTAAAAATGTAGAATTTAATTTTATTTCTACTTCATCTGGTATATCGCCGTATTTTTGTAGTTTTGAAATACTTATATAATCAATAATGCTCATTTCATCTTGAATTTTATCTTTAACAAAAATAGTAATTTTTACATCTTTTAACTCATGAAATCTTTTTATAGTATCAACTCCTGTTTTTGTAATGTTTGTTTTAAATTTCTTAACAAGGTCTGATTTTTTAATCTTAAAAGTAAAATCTCTATTTTTAAGTTTATTTTGAGAAAAAAGCATATAAAGTAGCGTTTCATATATCATCAAGTGAGAATATGTTAAAAATGTATTTTCAATCATAATTGAGTAATAACAGCGAGTTATATGGTATTTTTTATTATTATTTAAAAATTCATTAAAAACTTTACCACTACTATTTGGATATAGTTTAAAAACATCATAAGATTCTAAAAAAATATTTTCCATATATTTACTTTCAAAAATTTAATAATACTAAATTTTATCTTACTTAGTCTTAAATAGTGTTTTATGTAGTTATTTTTATAATAATTATGTTTTATTTATGTATTTAAAATCTTATAATTTTTTGCTATAAGATTTAGTAGCTTGATTTAATATTAACAAAAAAGTTTATTCATTAAGAAATCATCAAGCTGAAAAATCAAAAATTTAATTATATAAATTTAAAATATAACCTATCTATGTTTTGATAGAGTAGGGCTTTAAAATTTTCTTTTTGATTCATTAGTTCTGCTTTTAGCTCAGTTTCAAATTCTTCTCTATTTAAGCTCTCATAGGCTTTTGATATTACATAATCAAAGCCAAACCAAGTGGTTATGGCTAATAACGGAACGCAAACTATACTAGCTGGACCACAAAGAGCTCCGCTTGTTCCGGCACTAAGACTAGTGCTACTTTTTAATGCCAACTTTGCTCCACTTTTTGCAGCGAGTTTTGCCCCAGTTTTTAGAGCTGTTATTCCGCCTAGTGTTAAAACGGAATTTATTCCAAATTTTAATTCATAACTTTGCATATCTATAATAGATATAATTTTTGTCGTATCGTATTTTATGGCGTTTTCATTTGCAATATTACTTATATCTTTTTTTAAATTATCTAAATTTAATAAAATTATATTTGTTATATCGTCATTTAAGTTTACAGGAAAGCTACTTTTAATAATATCATCAAATTTATTTTTATAAAAAATTGATGCGTTTTTATCAATGGCACCATGATAAAGCTTTACATAATCACTATACCAAGCATATTCAAAATCAGCTATATTTTTAACAGCTTTATCTATGCTAAGCTCATAAATTTGATCTATATAAATGTCTATTGCATTTTTGGTATTCATTAAATTTTGACTTATTGCAATATTTATTTTATTTTTTAAATTTAGTATAATTTGTTCGCTTTGAAGCTTATTTTCATAATTTTGATTTAAAAATGATGTTAGAAAAAATATCAAAACACCAAATGCTAGAACAAAAATAGTTTGTAAAAAGTACCCAAATTTAAAGCTATTTTTCTTATCTTTTTTTGTAAATAAAAACGAATAAATATGCATAATTGCGATAAAAAATACAAAATAATTAAAACTAAAAATAATTAAAACTATTATTTTTGCAAATTGTTTTTGTATTGTTGTGTATAAAAAATTTTGTATATTTTCTATAAAACTATTTACTGCCAATATTTCATTTATCAAAACGCATTGGGTATTTATTGTTTTTAGTATAAAAATTTCGGATAAATTTACATTTTTATAAAGCATAAAATTTATAAAAAATATCATAAAAACAATGGTTGAAACAGTACTTGAAATATAAATTATAACTTTTTTAAGGCTATAATTCGCCATCCTGAACTCGCGCATTAGTTTTTTCATAACTATAAATTTGGTAATTATAAAAATCAAGGGTAGAGCAATAAAAATATACAAAAAAATATAATTATTTATATTTGAAAAGTTTATAATCAATATAGTTGTAAAAAATAGAGCTTTTATAAAAGATGATACGCTATGGCTTAAATTTCCGCTTAAAAAAGGTTTTATTTTGCTGTTTTTTCTAAATATTGCGTAGTTTAAAAATCTTTTTTTGATAATATTATAAGAAAAAATTTCATAACCAAATACTAGTAAAAACATGGTAAAATACAGCAAAAAGCCAATGCAATTTAATTCTTCAAAAGTAAATACAAAAGATATTAATGTAAAAAAGATTAAAATTTTAAGTAACGAGTTCATAGTAAATTTAAGCATCTCTATATTTAAGAGATGCTTAAAAAGGCATGGTGGAATTACATCATACCACCCATACCACCCATACCGCCCATGCCACTCATATCAGGCATAGCTGGTTTGTCTTCTTTTATATCGCTAACTGTTGCTTCTGTTGTAAGAAGTAAACTTGCAACACTAACTGCATTTTGTAAAGCAACTCTAGCAACTTTTACAGGATCTATAATCCCTGCTTCAAACATATTTACATACTCGCCTTTTGCTGCATCAAAGCCGTAGTTTTCATCTTTATTTATCTCAACTGCATTTGCTACAACACCAGCATCAAAACCAGCATTTTCAGCGATTTGTCTAAGTGGAGCACGAAGAGCTCTTTTTACTATATCAGCACCTATTGCTTCATCGCCGCTTAAATTTAAATTGATTTTTGATCCAGCTTTTATTATAGCTGCACCACCACCAATTACTATACCTTCTTCAACTGCTGCTTTTGTTGCACTTAGCGCATCATCAACGCGGTCTTTTTTCTCTTTCATTTCTGTTTCAGTTGCTGCGCCAACTTTTATAACAGCAACACCACCGCTAAGTTTTGCTAGTCTTTCTTGTAATTTTTCTCTATCATAATCACTTGTTGTTTCGGCAATTTGAGCTTTTATTTGATTAATTCTTGCATCAATTGAAGCTTTTTCACCTTTGCCATTTACTATAGTTGTGTTGTCTTTGTCTATTACAACTCTATCAGCTTCGCCAAGATCGCTAATGCCAGCACTTTCAAGTGTTCTTCCAAGCTCTTCGCTAACTACTTCTCCGCCTGTTAGGATAGCTATATCTTCAAGCATTGCTTTTCTTCTATCACCAAAACCAGGAGCTTTTACAGCAGATATATTTAAAACACCTCTAAGTTTATTTACAACTAGTGTAGCAAGTGCCTCACCCTCGATATCTTCAGCTATTATAAGAAGAGGTTTTCCTGATTTTTGAACTTGCTCTAAAACAGGTAGTAAATCTTTTAAATTTGTTATCTTTTTATCAAAAAGCAATATATAAGGATTGCTTAGCTCAACTGTCATTTTTTCTGAGTTTGTGATGAAATATGGGCTTAAATATCCTCTATCAAACTGCATGCCCTCAACAACATTGAGCTCATCATTTATTGATTTTGCCTCTTCAACTGTTATAACACCATCTTTACCAACTTTTTCCATAGCATCAGCTATAAGTGAGCCAACAGCCTCATCTGAATTTGCAGAAATTGTAGCAACTTGTGCTATCTCTTTTTTATCTTTTACTTTTTTTGACATATTTTTAAGCTCAGCTATGATTGCCTCAGCAACTTTGTCCATACCTCTTTTTACTTCGATTGGATTTGCACCAGCTGTTATATTTCTAAGACCTTCTTTGAATATTGAATGAGCTAAAACTGTAGCAGTTGTTGTGCCATCTCCCGCTTGATCATTTGTTTTGTTCGCTACTTCTTTTACTAGTCCTGCACCCATATTTTCTATAGTATCTTTTAGCTCTATCTCTTTTGCAACACTAACACCATCTTTTGTAATAGCTGGAGCACCAAAGCTTTTTTGTATAAGCACATTTCTACCTCTTGGCCCCATTGTTACTTTAACTGCGTCATTAAGTTTTTTTACGCCATCATAAAGTCTATTTCTTGCATCATCTGAAAAAATTATCTCTTTTGCCATCTTTTATCTCCTTATTTTATAATACCTAAAACATCATCAATACTTAAAACTAAGTATTTTTTATCATCTAGTGTTATTTCTGTTCCGCCATATTTTGCGAATATAACACTATCTCCTTCTTCTATACCTTCAACTTCTTTGCTAACAGCAATTACTTTTCCGCTTAAAGGTTTTTCTTTAGCATTATCAGGTATAATAATGCCTGTAGCAGTCGTGTTTGTTTCTTCTACGCGTTCTATTAAAACACGTTTACCAAGTGGTTTGAATTTCATTTTGTTTCCTTTGTTAAAATAAATTTATTAGCACTCTTTTGCTTTGAGTGATGAAATTATATGATAATTTTTATAAAATGTCAATAGTTATACAAAAAATTATCATATAATTTTAGTCATATACGCTAAAGTTATATGATATAAAATATTAAATTAAAGGATAAATATGAAAAAAATATTTTTGATTTTAGGTAGTGTTATCGCTTTTTTAATACTTCTAATTATGTTTTTATTTTCTAGTACAGGAAATAATCTAATCAAGCCATATGTTGAGAAAACGATAAAGGAAAAGAGTGGATATGATATAAAATTTGAAACATTTAGGATTGGTTTTTCTAATTTAAATTTAAAAGGCGATATAAATAAAGAGATATTTTTAAATTTAAATGGACCTTATTCTATATTTTCAAGAAGTTTTGATGTTGAATATAAAGTAGATATAAAAAATTTAAAAAGCTTTGGACTTGAACTTAAAGAAAATATGAATTTATTTGGTAAAGTAAGTGGAAATATAAATAATTTCAATGCAAATGCAAGTGGAAAATTTTTAGATAGCGATGTAAAAATAATGGCAAATATCATAGATATGAAGCCATATACCTTAAAAATAGATGCAAATGGATTAAATTTAGCCAAAGCCTTACCTCTTGCGAAACAGCCATTATATGCCTTTGGCAGCATTGATGTAAATGCAGATATTCAAAACGCACAAGGTAAAGCTACCATAAATGCAAAAGATATAAGATTAAACGAAAAAGTTTTTAAAAATGATTTAAATATATCTTTACCTCAAAATACTATTCTAAGTGGCATTAGTGAGTTAAAAATGCAAGGCGAAACTATAAATTCTAAAACATATTTAAACTCAAATTTAAATTTAGAAGCAAGTGCTAAAAACACAACTATAAATTTAAAAACAAAACATATAGATAGTGATTTTGATATAAAATTAAATGATCTTTCTAAACTTGAGCCATTTACTAAACAAAAATTGATTGGAAATTTAGACATACTTGGTGCTATTAGTATAGAAGATAAGAAATTATCACTTTTTAATGCAAAAGTTTTAGGTTTAGAGGGAGATATAAAAGCAAATGTAAAAGACGAAAATTTACAAATCAAACTTAAAGATGTTAGTTTGTCAAAAGTTTTAAAAATGCTAAATCAACCAAATTTATCTAGCGGAAAAATAAATGCAGATATAAGTTCAAATATGAGCTTTAATGATGTAAGCGGAGCTGCAAATATAAAAGAAGCTCTTTTAAATAAAACACAACTAGATAGCATAACTGGTAAAAATTTTCCAAACAATCTAACATATAATTTTGATATGAATTTTGATAAAAAAAATGATACGATAAAAGCAAAAGCAAATTTAGATAGTAAAATTGCAAAATTTGATATAAAAAATGCAACTATGAAAAATGGTGAAGTTAGCTCAGATTATACTTTAAATATTTCTGATTTAAATGAATTATCATTTTTAACAAATACAAAATTAAAAGGAAATTTTGTTGCAAATGGAAGTACAACTATACAAAATGGAAAATTTTTAACATCATTAACTTCAAATTTTCTTAATGGAAATTTAAAAATAGATATAAAAAATGACAATTTTAACAAAACTGGTTTTGGCGCCTTGATACTAACTTCAAATTTTAAAAATTTTGATATGAAAAAACTAACAGATATGCTAGGATATAAACATATATATGATGGCATTGGAAATGCTAGTTTTAACTATGATTTAAACAAAGTTTATGGAAGCTTTTCTTTAGATATAAATGATGGTGCGATAGCTAGTAATGAGTTTGTCAATATACTAAAAGCTGTAAGTCAAGGGAGTTTTGAAGCAGCTGTTTTTGATAAGACTGATGTAAACGGAACTATAAAAAGCAATATTGTAAATTTTGATGCATGGATTGGAAATAGTGGAAAAAGCGGTAAAAAAAGTAAAGGTTCATTTAATGTAGATGATGGAAATATAAATTTAATTACATCTAAAATTTATATACCAGTAAGGGGAAATATAGAAAAAACAGATATATCTATAGATATAACAGGAACTACAAAAGAACCTAAATATAATGTAAGTTCAGAGTATTTGAAATCAAAATTCTCAAGAAAAATTGACAAGGGTTTAGATAAACTTTTTGGTACAAATAGTGTAGATACTAATAATACTACAAATTTAGATCAAAATGCCTCATCAAAAGATGTGGCAAAAGATGCGATTAAAGGGATTTTAAAAGGGCTATTTTAGTTCTTTATCTAATAATTTAATTTTATCTAGAGCCAAATTTGCTGAGTGCAAGGCATTTTTACTAAGTCCTTCTTTAAAGTCTAAAACATTTTCAAGAAGGACTGAAATACCTAAAAATATAGTTTTTAAGCATATTGTTCTAAGATAGCTCAGTAAAACTGGAGTAGGTAGGTTGTGTGTAGAATACATATATGTTTTTTCATCGCTAATATCTAAAAATTCGCTTACTCCTTCTTTAAAACCACTTATAGCGTCAGCTACCACTAAAATATCTGGAGCAAAATTTCTAATAGCTTCAAACTCATTTTCTGGCACATCTTCGCCATAAAACACTTTCCAATCTTTTAGTTCTTTTTCTACTAATTTTCCTAAATACAACGCTATGCCGTCATCTCCTCTTAACTCATTTCCTATACATAAAAGTGCTTTTTTCATATAAAACCTTATTTAAATTTATAAGTAAGTTTATCTAAAAAAATAAAAAATAGTTTTAAACTATAAATTATTTTAATAAAATATTAAATTTTTAATAGTATATTTTCATGAAATTTTTAAATTAAGGATATAAAAATGAAAGATATGGGAGAACCAAAAATAAAAATAGTTGCAATGCCAAGCGATACTAATCCATCTGGAAATATATTTGGTGGATGGATTATGTCCCAGATAGATTTAGCTGGAGCTATAGCTGCAAGAGAACTAGCACCTGAAAGAGTTGTTACTATTTCTATGAAAGAAGCTGTTTTTAACGAGCCTGTTTATATAGGCGATATAGTAAGTTGCTATGCAAAAGTAGTTAGTGTTGGTAGAACATCAATTACAACAGTTGTAAAAGTAGTTGTTCAAAGATTAACTAAAGAAAATACAACAATTTGCGTTCCAGTAACTACAGCAGAAGTTGTATATGTAAGTGTAAATAAAGCTGGTGAAAAAAAACCTATAGATAGTGATTTAAAAAGACTTCACGGATTTTAAAAGCTATCTCTCAAAAAGAGATAGCTTTTAGTTTATTTAATTTCTATTTTTTTACTTTGAGATATAATTTCAGCTTTTGGCAAGAAAATATCTAGCACTCCATCTTCTTGTTTTGCTTGTATGTTAGCGGTATCTATATCTTTTGATATACTAAAACTTCTTTCAAATTTACCAAAAAAACTTTCTGTTTTGTGATATTTTTCATCTTTTTGTTCGCTTTTATTAAATTTTCTTTCTCCAGATATTTTCAAAATACCATCATTTAATTCTATATTTACATCTTCTTTTTTAATTCCAGGAAGATCAACTTCTATGTTATAACCTTTTTCATCTTCTCTTAAATTTACCATAGGTTTGAAGTTTTCACTTCTATTTACAATAGAAAAAAATCCATCTTCAAACGGATTTAAACTAAACAATGGGTTGTAATTTGTAACTTTCATTTTATTCTCCTTTATTTTATTTATTTAATTAAGTTGAGCGTATTATACTAAATATTTTTATATTTGTCAAGTATTTTTTAGCACTTTAAATATATAAGTGCTAAAAAATAGTATAAATTATCCTTTTTATCAATTATTTATCAAAATTTAAATATGATTATAAATCATTTTATAAAAGGTAAGATTATGATAGATCAAATTTTTAGAGAATACGATATAAGAGGTATCTTTGGCGATGATTTAAATGAGAGTTGTGTTAAGTTGATAGGGTTAAAACTCGGTAAAATCATGCAAGAAAAAGGTGTAAAAACACTAAGTATAGGATATGATGCAAGACTTAGCAGAAATGACCTTTTTTCTTGGATTGTTAGTGGGCTTAAAAAAAATGATATAAAAATTTTTGATATAGGAATGGCTCCAACTCCTGTTGGTTATTTTAGTGTTTTTAGTGAAAAATTTGATGCAAATATCATGATAACTGGATCTCATAATCCAAAAGAATACAATGGATTTAAGATTACTATTTTTAAAGATAGTTATTTTGGCAAAGATCTGCAATATCTTAAAAGTTTGATAATTGAGGCTTTAAATCAAAATTTAGATAAAGACATAAAAATAGATTCAAACATAGAAAAATATGATATTTTAAGTGAATATATAAATTTCTTTGTAAAAGAATTCGCTCATTTAAAAGACTTTAAAATTCCTTTCGTGGCTGATTGTGCAAATGGAACTGCTGGTATAACTCTTGGTGAAATTTGTAAAAGATTAAATTTAAACTCAACTATTCTTTATGAAAAACCAGATGGAAACTTCCCTAACCATCATCCAGATCCAACTATACAAGAAAATTTAAAAGATGTAAAAAAATATATGTCAGAAAATAACTTAAATTTAGGTATAGCTTTTGATGGAGATGCAGATAGGGTTGCTATTTTAACTCCAAAAAGAGATATCAAAGGCGATGAGCTTGCCTGTCTTTTTACTTTGAATATGAAAAACCCAAGAGTTTTAGGAGAAGTAAAATGCTCTAAGATTATGTTTGATTATATAGACAAAATAGGCAAAAGTTTTATAGGAAAAACGGGGCATAGCAACATAAAAAAAGCTATGAAAGAGCTAAACATAGATTTAGCAGCCGAAGTTAGCGGGCATATATTTTTCAAAGAGAGATATTTTGGTTTTGATGATGCGATGTATGCTATGATGAGGGTTTTAGAGCTTTTATATCTAGGCTATGATCTTGATAAAGAGCTTGATAAACTACCAAGACTTTATAGTACGGACGAAATAAAAGTAAAAACAAGTGAAGAAAATAAATTTAAAATCATAGAAATTTTAAAAGATAAAATAAAAAGTGGAATAAAAGAACTTCCGCAGATAAAAGAACTTATAGAAATAGATGGTATAAGGGTTCATTTTGATGAGGGCTGGGCGTTAGTAAGAGCTTCAAACACAACTCCTGTTTTGGTTACAAGATTTGAGGCAAACTCAAAAGAATTTTTAGAAAAAATGCAAAAAATCTTTAGTTTAGTTTTAGATGATATAAAATCTAGTTTATAAATTTAGTTTAGTAAATTTGGATAAGTTTTGTTAGATAAAGTTTTAGAAATTTTAAAAAAATCAAATCTATTTTTAACTGGCGGCGGCGGTGTTGGAAAGAGTTATTTGGTTTTAGAAATTATAAAACATTATCAAAAAAACTCAAAAAAAGTTATAGTGCTTGGAAGTACTGGTATAAGTGCAGTTGGCATAGGTGGAGTTACGCTTCATAGTTTTTTTAAGATAGGAATTTGTTCAAATTATGATGAGTTAAAAATTTATGATAAGAAAAATAAACAGAAATTAAAAGAATTAAATGAAATTTTAAAGAGTTGTGATCTTATAGTTATAGATGAAATTTCTATGGTTTCAGCCGATATTATGGAACTTATTTATTATCGCATTACAAATAGCGAATTTAATGGTAAATTTATATTAGTTGGAGATTTTTACCAACTTCCGCCAGTTAAAAAAGAGTCTACAAATACTCTTTTTGATTTAACTTATGCTTTTTCGTCCAATGCTTGGAATGATTTAAATTTAGTAAATATTGAACTTTATGGCTCAAAAAGAACAGATGATAAAATATTTTATGATTTTCTTTCAAAACTAAGAGTTGGAAATGTTGGGGTTAATGAGATAAATTATCTTAAATCATTTTTAAGAAATAATATAGATTACAATGATTCAAGTGTGCTTTTTGGGACTAATTCTGAAGTTGATAAACTAAATATGATAAAACTCCAAAGCATTGATTCTCCACTTGAAATTTCTAATGGTTATTTTGAAATTTACGATGAAAATTTAAATGAAAATATATTACAAAAGTGGATAAATAATCTAAATATAACAGATGAGCTAAAGATAAAAATAGGTGCAAAAATCATATTTACTACAAATAAATGGGGCGAGTTTTTTAATGGCCAAAGAGGCGAGATAGTAGATATCATTAAAAATTACGACACGATAGATTTTGTTAAAGTTTTGATGGAAAATGGAAATACGGTAGATATCATTAGACAAAAATATGATTTAAGCGAATATGCTTTTGATGGTAGTGAAATGAAAGAAAATGTAAGAGCTAGTTATTTTCAGTTTCCTTTCAAATTAGCTTATGCTATTACTATACATAAATCGCAAGGAATGAGTATAAATAATCTTACTTGTAATCTAGATAAAATTTTTGTCTCAGGACAGCTTTATGTGGCACTTTCTCGATCTAGTAATCCAAAAAATTTAAAAATAATTTTCAATAGAAATGAAAACTTTGAAAATTATATTAAAAAAAATGCTACAATAAATTTAGAAGTTGCTAATTTTTATGCAAAAAATAGCTTTATAAATTTATAGGAGTTATTATGAAAGTTTTATTTTTACTTTTATTTTTTTTGTCTTTTAGTTTTAGCGAGGGGATAAATATAGAAAATTTTGAAACAAATTTATACTCAAAAGCTGAAAAAAACAACATTAGAAAAGTTTCTTTGAGTGTTGAACTTATAGGAAGAGATCTGATGGAAAATAAAGGTAAAATTTTAGATAGTATAAATGTTATCATAAGTAGCTATTTTGTAGAAGATATAATGACTTCTAAAGGTAAAGAAAACTTTAAAAATATGGTTTTAGAATATGCTAGAAAGAGATACAATGTTGATTTAGAAGCTATGTATATCATAGAATTAAAAACCATAAGCGAGCCAAGTATGGATGAAATAATAGCTGCTATTAGATCAACTGATATTTGCAAAACTATGGAAAAGAAACAACCATATAATCCACCTCAAACTATACAAAATTTAGAACAAAAACCAAATCAAAGCGAATTTTATAATGGCGGTAGTAGCGTAGAAAGCCCAAATTTAAAAGAATATGACATCACTAAAGATCCAAATTTCGGTAAGGATTTTGGAGAAAATTAATTTTTAACTATATCGTAGTTATCTGGAATATTTGGAATAAAATCATTCCTATCTATAGAAATATCTTTTTGTGTATTGCTTAGCTTTATTTCTACAAAATTATCTAATTTATCTTTATATGTTATAACGCTTGGAAGCGAGTTTTGAAATTTAACTTTATATGTTATTCCATCGTGGAGCGCTTGATATTCGTCTGCTGATACTTTTTTTGCACTTTTTAAAATTTTGGTTAAATTTGGACTATCTTTTAAGCTTGAAACTATAACTTGCTCTAAATCAGGTTCAACAATCATGACTTTATCATAACCAAAATATATAGTTTTATTTGTTGGTTCTATGTAGTTCCAAACAGCTTTATTATCATCTATTGCACTAAGGCTTCCTTTATAAATAATCTTTGTTTTACCACTTGTTACTGTTTGTATAAAGTCGCTTTTTAAGCTCATAAAATCAAGATCATTTGCAAAAACCATAACACAAAGTGTAAATAAGATAGATATTTTTTTCATTGTAGATGCCTTTTAAATTTGTAACAAATACTATCACTAAAAATTAAACAATAAATAAAATAAACTATGATAAAATATTAGCTTAAATTTAAAAAAAGGTGTTTATATAATGATTTCAGCAATTAGAAAAGTTTTTGGAACAAAAAATGATAGAGAAGTAAAAAAATATTTTTCAAAGATAAAAACCATTAATGCTTTAGAATCAAAATATCAAAATTATAGCGATGATGAGCTAAAATCAACTTTTAATGCTTTAAGAGAAGATATAATAAATGGTAAAAAAACTCAAAATGAAGTTTTAAATGATGTTTTTGCTATAGTTAGAGAATCATCAAAAAGAGTTTTAAATATGAGACATTTTGATGTTCAACTAATCGGCGGCATGGTTTTAAATGATGGAAAGATTGCTGAGATGAAAACAGGCGAGGGTAAAACTTTGGTCGCTACACTTCCTGTTGTTTTAAACGCAATGAACGGCAAGGGTGTTCATGTTGTTACTGTAAATGATTATCTTGCCAAAAGAGACGCACAGCAAATGGGTGTTTTGTATAACTTTTTAGGGCTTAGTGTTGGCGTTGTGTTAAATGGTATTCATGATGACAAAAGTAGACAAGAAGCGTATGGCGCTGATATAACTTACGGAACAAATAATGAGTTTGGTTTTGATTATCTCCGTGATAATATGAAATTTTCAGCAGATCAAAAAGTCCAAAGAGAGCATAATTTTGTAATAGTCGATGAAGTTGATAGTATCTTGATAGATGAAGCAAGAACACCGCTGATAATATCTGGTCCAACAAACAGAACTTTAGATGGATATATAAGAGCAAATGAAGTTGCAAAACAAATGATAAGAGGTGAAGCACCCAAAACTCCAGAGGAAAAAGCAACTGGGGATTTTACTATAGATGAAAAAAACAAAACCGTAATGATAACAGAAGAAGGCATTACAAAAGCGGAAAAACTTTTTGGGGTAGAAAATCTTTATAGTTTGGATAATGCAATCTTAAGCCATCATTTAGATCAAGCATTAAAAGCTCATAATATATTTCACAAAGATGTTGATTATGTAGTAAGAAACGGAGAAATAGTAATAGTTGATGAATTTACAGGAAGACTTAGCGAGGGAAGGCGTTATAGCGAGGGTCTCCATCAAGCATTAGAAGCAAAAGAGGGTGTTAAAATTCAAGAAGAAAGTCAAACTTTAGCTGATATTACTTTTCAAAACTATTTTAGACTTTATGAAAAGCTTTCTGGTATGACAGGAACAGCACAAACCGAAGCTACTGAATTTTCTCAAATTTATGGATTAGATGTTATATCTATCCCAACTAATGTACCTGTTATAAGAAAAGATCAAAATGACCTTATTTATAAAACAGAAAGAGAAAAATTTGAAGCAGTTATAAAAGAGATAAGAAGAGCAAATTCAAACGGGCAGCCAGTTTTAGTAGGAACTGCTTCCATTGAAAAAAGTGAAAAACTTCATGAGCTTTTGGTTAAAGCAAAAATTCCTCACTCAGTTTTAAATGCTAAAAACCATGAAAAAGAAGCCGAGATTATAATGGATGCAGGTGCAAAAGGTGCTGTAACTATAGCTACAAATATGGCAGGACGCGGTGTTGATATTAAAATAAGTGATGAAATGAAAGCTCTTGGCGGACTTTATATCATAGGAACAGAAAGGCATGAAAGTAGAAGGATAGATAATCAACTTCGTGGTCGTTCTGGTCGTCAAGGTGATCCAGGAGAGAGTAGGTTTTATCTAAGCTTAGAAGATAATTTGCTTAGAATTTTTGGAAGTGATAAGATAAAAAATATCATGGAAAGACTTGGAATTAAAGATGGCGAACATATAGAATCAAAAATGGTAACAAGGGCTGTTGAAAATGCTCAGAAAAAAGTTGAAAGTTTGCATTTTGAGTCAAGAAAACACATATTAGAGTATGATGATGTTGCAAATGAACAAAGAAAAACCATATATAAATATAGAAATGAACTTCTTGACAAAAACTATGATTTAAGTGATAAAATAAAATTAAATAGATCAGAGTATATAGCCAATGTTTTAGATAGCTTAGAAATTTTCCACGGAAGTATAAAAGATAATTTTGATATAGATGGTGTTGTAAATATAATAGAAAATGATTGTGGTACGCATATACAAAAAGAAGATTTGTTGGGACTTGATTATGATGATTTAGCTCAAAAAATAAATCAAATTTTAGAACAATCTTATGAAGCAAAAATGAGCTTTATTGATATGGAACAAAGAAAACATATAGAAAAAGTGCTTTATTTACAAGTTGTTGATACTGCATGGAGAGAGCATTTGTATCAAATGGATGTTTTAAAAACCGGCATAGGTTTGAGAGGATATAATCATAAAGATCCTTTAGTAGAGTATAAAAAAGAGAGTTATAATCTTTTTATTGAACTTGTTAACAGGCTTAAATTTGATAGTATAAAATCTCTTCAAATAGTTCAGTTTAAAACAAAAGAAGATATAGAAGCGGAAGAAGCGTTAAGAAAACTTGAAGAAAAAAATGAAGATATCAAATTTAATAAAGATGAAGAACAACAAGAAACTAACTCAAAAAGACAACCCATTGTAAATAAAGAAAGAAAAATTCGTAGAAATGAGCCTTGCCCTTGTGGAAGCGGCAAAAAATATAAAGATTGTTGCGGAAAAAGTGGTCCTAAAAAAGGTCTTTTTGCTTAATGGTAAAATATCTTGTTTTTAAATATTTAAGATTTGATAAAACTCAGCCTTTTATAATGCTTAGTGCATTACTCGCTTTTCTTGGCGTTGCCATAGGGCTTATGGTATTAATAATAGCAATGGCTATAATGAATGGTTTTGATAAAGAATTTGAGAGAAAACTTTTTACCATGAATTACCCAATAACCATAATTAGTCTTACAAAAGGCGGCATAAATGATGAAAATGTAAATAAGCTAAGAAGTAAATTTACAAATCTCAAATTTAGTCCATATATCACAACTCAAGGTGTTGCAAAATACGGCGATAGACTAGAAGGAGTTGCTGTATTTGGCGTAGATTTCAAATACGAAAAAGATATAAATAAAGTTGTAAATGATGCTATAAAAGATATAAAATTTGACGAATTTGATGCACTTATAGGTAAAGGGCTTAGTGATATGTTTTTATTATCACAAAATGATAAAATCACGCTAATTTTTACTAAAGCCGATGCTGGTGGATTTTCCATCATGCCAAAGATAAAAAGGTTTGATGTAAAATCAACATTTAGATCAGGTCTTATAGCATATGATAAAAGCTATGTGTATGTTACAAATCAAGCCTTGCAAAAAATTTTAGGATATGAAAGTGGAATTTATGATGGAATTCATGTTTATTCAAAAGATCCATTTAATGATATAAAAACTATAAAATCACAACTTCCACAAAATGCAAGAGCTATAGGTTGGTGGGAACAAAATGGCAACTTTTTTTCAGCTTTAAAGCTTGAAAAGAGGGCACTTTTTATAGTTTTAATGCTTATAATACTAGTAGCTTCTTTAAATATTATAAGTTCACTTTTAATGACTGTTATGAATAGGCGTCAAGAAATTGCTCTTCTTTTAGCTCTTGGTGCTAGTAAGTCTGAGATCAAAAAAAGCTTTTTTTGTCTTGGTAGTGTAATAGGGGGTGGAGGGATAATCATAGGTGTTTTACTGGGGCTTTTTGGAGTATGGTTGCTTGGAAGCTTTGATATAGTAAATTTGCCAGCAGATGTCTATGGAAGTTCAAAATTACCTATGGAACTTTCTATCTTGGATTTTGTTATGATAGTTGTTGGAGCCATAATAATAGTAGCGGTTTCATCGTATTATCCTGCAAAAAAAGCAACGCAAATTGATGTTTTGCAAACTCTTAGAAATGAATAAGTAAATTTGTATTAATCTACCCCACCTATCAGGACTTATATCGCAAAATGCACCCATAGATTTTTAGAAACAAATTGTGTATTTTGTAAATTTTGTTGATTTTTTCAAAAAAATATATTAAAAATTTAAATAATAGAATGCTCTAAAATTGATTTTTTTTGATTATAACCCTAGCTTCAAAGCCTAAAATTATACAATACTAAATATGAAAATAGGGGAGTGTAAAATTTAGTTTTCTACAAAGATAAATTCTTTATAAGTAATCATATTTAAATTTATAAATTTTTATTTTATATAGAAATATTTTAATAAATTTAAAATACTATATACATAAAATAATACATATATAAATACATATTTTTATATATCAAATTTAACGGATAATTTTTTATCATTCAAAAAGTAAAGCTTTGAAATTAGCTAAAATATGAGATTTGAAAATTTTAAAAAGAGAGTAAAACTGGAAATATAAAATAGTTTGAAAATTATAGTTTTCAATATAAAATATAAAATAAGTTACGATTTTACCTTTTATCTAATTACAAATAGTAAAATAAAATGTATTAAAATACTGATATCATATAAGATAAATTTCTATGTACTTTTCAAAACAAATCTAAACAAAAATGAACTTATTTAAAGATATTTAATGTATAATATTGTTTAAATTTAATTAAGGTGTTTTATGAAGTTTAAATTAGATTGTAAAGAGGATTTTAACTCATCCCTTCTCTTTTGGCTTACAAGATATGTTAAATTTAAGATAAGCTCTCTTTCTAATAAAGACTTAAGAGATCAAAAAGCTTTAGCATCAGTAAATTACTCTCTTACGCAAGGTGTTGAAAATATACACGAGCTTGATGGACTTGTAAAAAAAGCAAGAAATGCTGGCATTGGTGGTGTAAATACCTATTTTAATCCACTTAAAAAGATATATGAACAACTTTTGATTTATAATTTGGATAGTTTAAAACAAATTGATGAGGAGTTATTAAGCGAAATTTTAGCAAGTGCGACAGGGGCATTAAGCGATGCTAGTAAAAAAAACTATAGGATAAGTGTTATAAATTTTTTTAGTTTTTTGGATAAACAAAATGAAGAAAATGGCTCTGCTCATATCTTTGACATAGAGCTTAAAAATTGGGGTGGTATTAGTGGAAATAGTGGCAATAAACTGCCTGAATATATGAGCGAAGATGAAGTTAAAAGATTTTTAAATGCTATTGATGGGAGTGATTTTAAAACAAATACCCCTAGAAACAGATGTATCATAAAACTTATTTTATTTACTGGAATTAGGGTTAGTGAAGCTTTAAATTTAAAAAGAAAAGATATTGTAGAAGATGGTGATCTTTTTGTCATAAGGATAAGAGGCAAAGGCAATAAATACAGAATCGTTATGATAAAACAACACTTAATAAGTGAGTATTTAAATTTACTTGAAACAAATTATAACAATAAAGAAGGATTTCTTTTTATAAATAAAAATGGCGGTCGTTTAACACAAGCTTATGTAAGTAGAATTGTAGAACAAATTTTATTTAAAGCTGGCATTAGAAAAGAAAAAAATGGTGCTCATATGCTTCGCCACACATTTGCTACAATGCTTTATAAAAAGCAAAAAGACTTGGTTTTGATACAAGAAGCTTTGGGGCATGCTAGTTTAAATACATCTAGAATTTATACTCATTTTGACTCACAAAAGTTAAAATTAGCAGCAAAAATTGCAGAAGATTTAAATGAGCAATAAATATAAAATAAAGTTAAATTTATATAAAATATCAAATTCATTTTACTATGTAGGTTTTAAATTTGAGTCCAGATAGATCACTTTTTTATGTTTGCTCTTTGCTTATTACAATAGGCATAATTTTTTCTTTTTCTTTGCCTATATATTTTGTTGCAAGAAATGATTATCCTATGTATCACTTTTTATTAAGGCAGTTTATAGCTGGAAGTTTATCTATATTTATAATGTGGTTTTTATCTAGACTTGATCCAGATAAGTGGCTTTTTAGGATAGGGGTTTTATTTTTTATAATTTTTACTATTTTAATGATTTCGATGCCTTTTATGCCCTCTTCTATCGCTAGAGTTGTAAATGGTGCAAAAAGATGGATTCATACTCCATTTTTTGCCATATCACCTGTTGAATTTTTTAAAATAGGTTTTATATATTGTCTTGCATGGAGTTTTTCAAGAAAGATTGATGGTAGTAAAAAAAGCTTTAAAACCGAGATAAAAATTTTGATACCTTACATACTTTTATTTTTATTTTATGTATTTTTAATAGCTTTTATGCAAAATGATCTCGGACAAATTGCCGTTTTAGCCGTTATACTTATATTTTTGGCACTTTTTGCAGGAACTAGTTTCAAGCTTTTTATGATGGGTTTTATCCTTTCTATTGGAGTTGCAGTTGTTGCGATATTATCCACAAGCCATAGGCTTAATCGTATAATAAACTGGTGGGCTTATGCTCAAGATATTTTTTTAAAGTTTTTGCCTGATGATTTGGCCAGTCATTTAAGAGTGGAAGTTGTATTAGAGCAAACCGGACAAGTTGCAAATTCGCTAAATGCTATCAAATATGGCTCTATTTACGGACAAGGTTTTGGTTTTGGAAGTTATAAACTTGGTTTTTTGCCAGATGTTCATACAGACTTTGTGCTTGCTGGGATTAGCGAAGAGATAGGATTTGTTGGTTTTAGCTTTATTGCTTTTTTAATGTTTATAGTTATATTTTTGATACTTAAAATTTCTGCAAGAAGTGAAAATAAGGTTTATCATCTATTTTCTTTAGGTATTGCTCTTATGATTTTTACAGCTTTTATAATAAACTCTTATGGTGTAAGCTCTATAATCCCGCTTAAAGGAATTCCTGTGCCATTTTTAAGCTATGGTGGTAGCTCACTTCTTGCAACAAGTATTGGCATTGGAATGGTTTTAATGCTTGCAAAGAAAACTTCAAAAAAGGTTAGAGATGATAGCAATTAGCGGTGGCGGAACTGGCGGGCATTTGATTATAGCTAAAACTCTTTGCGAAGAGTTAAATAAAAGAGGCGAAAAAACTATTTTTATAGGTTCGCAAAACGGACAAGATAAACTTTGGTTTGAAAATGATGATGATTTTACGCATAAATATTTTTTACCAAGTAGTGGAGTTGTGGATAAAAAAGGCTTTTCTAAGCTTTTTTCTTTATTAAATACTATAAAACTTTCATTTAAATGCATGAGTATTTTTAGAGAGCATAATATAAAAAAAATAGTTTGTGTTGGTGGATATAGTGCCGCTCCTACTGCATTTGCTGGAATTTTAACAAAAAAAGAAATTTATATACACGAGCAAAACGCAATTACTGGAAAGTTAAATAAATTTATAAAAAAATTTGCCAAAAAGTTTTTTAGTTCTTATGAGGGTAAATTTTATAGTTATCCTGTAAATTTAAAGTTTTTTGAATCCGCAAGAGTGCGAAATGAGCTAAAAACTATAATGTTTTTAGGTGGTTCTCAAGGGGCTAAATTTATAAATTCCCTAGCATTAGAATTAGCTTTAAGCCTAAAAGAAAAAAATATAAAAATAATCCATCAGTGTGGCTTGAGAGAATTTGATGAAATAAAACAAAAATACGAAGAACTTGGTGTAGAAGCTGAAATTTTTGCTTTTTCTAAAAACATAGAAGAAAGTATGAAAAACGCAGATCTTTGCATAAGTAGAGCTGGAGCAAGTTCGCTTTGGGAACTTTGTGCAAACAGGCTTCCTTGTATTTTTATACCTTTTCCATTTGCCGCTAAAAACCATCAGTTTTATAATGCCAAGTTTTTATATGAAAAAAATCTTTGTGTTTTAATAGAGCAAAAAAATGTAGATAAAAACACTGTTTTACGACACATTGACAATATAAATTTAGCCAAAATTTCTAGCGGATTAGCAAATATTATAGAAAAAAATGGAGCCAAAATAATAGTTGATGAAATTTTGGCTTAACTTAGCTAAACGCTAAATTTATTTAAATCATCTTCTAAATTTTTAGTTACTAAGTTTAGTTTGTTTGCTATATCAACTAGTTGTTTTGAAATGGCTTGATTTTTGTCGCTTATTTCAACCGAATTTTTAGCTTCTTGCAAAAATTCTTTTATAAAAGATGATATTTCTATAATCTTTGATTCTATTTCTTTTGCTACCTCTATAGCGTTTTGGGTAGTTTGTTCAGATATTTTAGCTTTAGATGATAGCTCATTTGCATTTTCATTTAATTTATTCATTCCATCTACATTTTCTTGTAGTGACGAATAAAGCGAATTGATATTTTTTATGATACTTTGTGTATTTGTGTTTATATTTACTATGGATTCTTGCGTTTTTTCGGCTAATTTTCTAACTTCATCAGCAACAACTGCAAACCCTCTACCTTCGCTTCCAGCACGAGCGGCTTCTATGGCAGCATTAAGTGCTAATAACTCAGTTTGTTCTGCAATATCGCTTATTATATCTATTATATTTTTCATATCATTTGTTTGAGAAACTATAACTTGCAAGCTATTTGATATATCTTGTTCTTTTGAGCTTGCTAGGCTTATGTGATTATTTACTACCAAGAGTAAATTTAACATATTTGATAACTCATTTAATGAATCTTTATTTAGCTTATCAGCTTTTTGTGCAAGCTTTGATGAAGTAACTAGAGTTTCATCTATATTTTTAGCTATATCATATGATGCTTTGCTCTGCTCTCTTCCTTTATTTGAGCTAACAAGTAGAGTATTTGAACTCTCATTTAATAATAGTGTTTGATCTTCTACATCTTTTGCACTAGTTTTAGCAGTAGAAATGATTTTTTGAATGCTTGATATAAAAGAGTTTATATTTTGGCAACTCTGCCCTATTTCATCACTACTTTTTATGCTTATTCTAGCGCTTAAATCGCCATTTCCACTTGATAAATTTTTTGCCTTACTAAGAAGTTCTAGTATCGGTTTTATAACAACTTTTTTTAAAACAAAAATCAAAATGGCTATTGTGATAACAAAAGCTATTAATATTATTAATATAAATTTATATGAGTTTTTTGCTATATCATCATCTATTTTATCATAAGAATATGACAAATCCATAACTCCTAAAACATCTCCTTTTTTAGAAGATGTATGACACATAAGACACTCATCTTTTGCCAAAAATGGTCTTACAAGCCTTAAATGAGAGCTTCCATTATCATCTTTGGATTGTAAATTTAGATTATTTGGTTTTATAAACTGATTTTTTATTATTTCATCATTTAATACAATTTCTTTTAATCCAAAAGTTTCTATAACTGCTTTTGATGGGTATATGTTTAAATTTTCAACACCTTTTATACTACTAGCTTCATTTACAGTTTTTTCTATAATGGCTGGATCTCCAGTATTCATAGATGTTTTTACTGTTTGATATATGGACATACTTAACATATTTAAGTTATCCTCACTAGCATTTCTAGTAAAATTATAAAACTCTCTTTGTATCATAATAAAAAGAATAAAAAAGCTTACAAAAAGAACAATAACCATACTAATGATAATTTTTTTATTAATTGTGTTTAACTTAAACAAATTTTTACCTTATATTAATTTTTTATAAACCATTATCTTATCAAAAGTATTCTTAATTTTAAATTGTAGTGTAATAAAAACAGAACTTATTTAAATGAAATGTAGTTTATTTTGGGTATTTTAATTACAATATAAATAAATATTGTAATTAAAATAATTCATTTATAAATTAAACTAAATTTAAATGATATTTAGTTTAATTTCTTCGTTATTTATAATGCAAATTTTTGCATCTAAAATATTTTTTGCGATATTTTTTGCCTCACTAAGAGAGTGCATTTCGTAGCTACCGCATTGGTATTTGTTTAGCTCGGGTATATCATTTTGTGTTTTTACATCTAAAACATCTTTCATACTTTTACTCCAAGCATTTATAACTTCTTCTTCACAAGGTATGCCTATAAGACTCATATAAAAGCCAGTTCTACATCCCATAGGCGAAATATCTATAATTTCAACACTATTTGAATTTAAATGCTCTCTCATAAAACCTGCAAAAAGATGCTCTAATGTATGCATTCCTTTTGGTGGCAAAATATCTACATTTGGTTTGCAAAATCTAAGATCAAAAACACTTATATCATCACCTTTTGGCGTTTTCATTGTTTTAGCAAGCCTAACTCCTGGTGCATTCATTTTCGTGTGATCAACTTTAAAACTATCTAAAAGTGGCATTTTTTATCCTTTTTATAATGTATTAAATATCCTATCTCCAGCATCGCCAAGTCCAGGAACTATATAACCTTTTTCGTTTAATTTTTCATCAATAGCTGCCAAATAAACATCAACATCTGGATAAATTTTGCTAAATTTCTCAATTCCTTGCGGTGCTGCTATTAAAGATATAAATTTAATGTCTTTAACGCCTTGCTCTTTTAAGTGCTTAACTGCACTTATAGCAGTAGAACCTGTTGCAAACATAGGATCTATTATGATGACTATATTTTTTTCAACATCTTTTGGCAATTTTGAGTAGTAAAATTCAGCTTGTAATGTTTTTTCATTTCTTTGAAATCCTAAAAAACCAACACTAGCATCTGGAATAAGCCTAAATACACCATCTAGCATACCAAGTGCAGCTCTTAAAATAGGACAAATAGTTACTTTTGTTTTTAGTTTTTTTGATTTTGTTTCGCAAATTGGAGTTTTTATAGTTGTGTCTTTTAGTTCAAAATCACTACAAGCTTCAAACAACATCAAATAAGTTATCTCATCAACCAATAAGCGAAACTGAAAAGGATCTGTGTTTTTATCTCTTAAAAAACTTAGTTTATGTTCAATTAATGGATGTGATATAAGTTTAATATTTTTCATTTTATACCTTAAAATTTAATAAATTTTAAGGTATTATATCAAAATTTAAATTCGCTTTGACTGAAAAATATTCAAAGTTTATTTTAAATAACTTCCTTGTGGAGTAGGCGTTGTTTGTATATCTTTATTTTCGTTTTTTGCACCACTTTTTTGCAAAGCATTTGGACCTTTTAGATAAGCGATTATAGAACCAAGTTCTGGATTTGAAGTTTTAAATGCAATTGGTCTCATAAGATCTCTATAATTTCCGCCATGATCGCTATCTACTTGATAGGCTCTAAAAGAAGATTCTATCTCTTCTGCACTTATTTGGCTTAATTTCTTAGATGTTCCCATAGCTCTTTTTGTGCCTTTTTCTCCATGACAGCTAAAACAGTTTGCTTTATATAGCTCTTCTCCCCTATTAACATCGTATGCATAGTTTGTATTTACACCAAAACTAATCCCGCCACCAGTAGATGCCGGTGCTTGTGAGCGTTCATAAGTGTTTATGCTTACATTTTGATCTTTAGCATATTTTTGTATCAAATTTTGAAGCTCTTTTCCAAATTCACCTTTAGCTTCTATAACATAAGTTTCTGCAGCAAAAACAATATTTGATAAAAGCAGTAAAGACGCAATATGTAAAATTTTTTTCATACAGTAAATCCTTTTTTAAATTTAAAAAGTAAGATTATATCAAAAAAAGGCTAATAATTAGAAATATCATTTAAAGCACCAAGTAAATAATCCAGATCATCTTTATTATGCGTGTAATGTAATCCTATCCTAACAAAGCCGGGACGCTCTTTAAAATATCCATCATCTTGTAAATTTAATAAATCATGACCATATGGACCAGCACAAGCACACCCTGCTCTTGCTTGGATGCCAAATTTATTGCTTAAAATTTCTGTTATATCATAAGGAGATTTATCTTTAAAATTAAAAGAATAAATAGGCAATCGTGATTGGTTTTTTGGATAATATGTAATGATATTTTTTATACTTTCAAATTTTGGCTCAAAATAACTTTTTAGCTCTAACTCTTTATTTTTTATATTTTCAAATCCCAATTGATTTCTTATCTTATAAGCAAGATGAGCCCTTATAAGCTGGATTATTCCAGGTGTTCCGCCCTGCTCTAGTTGCTCTTTATCATGAGTAAAACTTTGCGAAATTCTACTTACATATGAAACAGTGCCACCTCCTGCAAAAGTTGGGAGATTGCTTTTGCAAAGTTCTTTTTTTATTATAAGCAAACCAGAACTTCCAATACCACCTATTAATTTATGAGGAGATAAAAACATAGCATCATAAAAATTACAATCTAAATTTCCATATGGGCTATAAGTAGAACTATCAAGAGCTAAAATACCATTATATTTTTTAATAAGCTTATATATTTCTTTATAGTTACTAAAAATTCCAGTAACATTTGAAGCGACATTAAAACTTGCAATTATCTCTCTATTTTGATTTTTTTTAAGTACATCTTCAAGCATATTCATATCGACATTTTTATTATTATCAAATTTTATTCTAACACACTCACAAAGAGCCAATCTTGCACTCACTTCATTTGAATGATGTTCATAAGGACCGATTATAAAAAGAGGTATATTTTTTATGTCGCTATTTTTTATGTTTAGTCTATTTCTTAACATTGGTGGAATATAAATTCCAAGCAGTTCTTGAAATTTTTTCATAGCCGCACTTGAGCCGTATCCACAAGGCATAAGGTAAAATTCATCATTTAACTCAAGTAGTTTTTTAATCTCTCTTCTAGCTTTTTCATAATACTGTGTTGTTGTTCTTGCACAACTTGAACATTCAGAATGCGTGTTTGCATATGTTAAAAGTATCGATGAAATTTGCTTTTCTACACTCTTGCAAGCAAGTCCAGATGCTGTAAAATCAAAATAATAAATTCCATCTTTTAATATAATATCTTTTCTTAAATCTTCAAAAGTCAATATCTTTTCCAATCTTTTTAAAAATTGGAAAATTATAACAAAAATATGTTAAAATACACGAAAGGAGTATGAAAATTTATACTTTAAAATCCACTTATCAAACGCATAAACATTTAGATATACATTCTTTGATAGAATTTCATTTTGTATTTGATGCATATGAAATAACTCCAAAGTATTATGATATATTTGAGGCTATTAGATATGAAATTTTATATAAAGTTGATGAACTAAAAAAAAGATTTTATTTTGATAACAAACATCAAAAACTTATATCAAAAGCACTTTATAAGTTATCTAAAAATGATAGAAAACAAAACTATGTTTTTAAGCTTTTTCCAAGAGGATTAGCACATATTATCTATACAAATATACTTTTTAGCGATCTTATTTACATAGAAAAAAGTAGTGAAAAACCTATCATAAAAGATAAAAAAGAAAAGATAAAAAAAGAACTAAGAAGATACACCATAGAAGATAAACTACATTTTAAGAACAATTTTACAAGATTTTGGTTTAGATTTATAGAGCCAAATTTAAAGTTAATCGAGCTTGGCAAATATGATTTGATGATGGAAATTATAATGCAAGATTTTGATAATTATGCAAGCTTACCATTTGAACTTCTTGCTAAAGAAATCATAGCAAATAGGCTTAAAATCCCACCATTTGAGATAGTAAGTTACTGGGATAAAGATATCGAGATAGATATATTTATAAAATCCAAAATAGGCTATATAGTTGGTGAAGTAAAATATAAAAATAAAAAAATTTGTAAAAATATTGTAAATATACTACTAAAAAAATGCGATAAAATAAACATAAAGCCAGCAAAAATAGTTTTGATTTCAAAAAATGGTTTTAGTAATGAGCTTTTAAAAGAAAAAAATGAAAATATTACACTTTTTAGTATAGAAAATTTTAAGGAATTGCTATGAATAACAACAAAGATATAAAAAATAGTTTAGAAAATCTCATAGAGCAGACTTATTTGATAGAAAAAGAGTATAAAGCATTAAATGAATCATATATTAGTTTGCAAAGTTTTATAAAAAGCATAGTAGAAGCACTTCCAACTGCTCTTTGGGTTATAAATAAAGATGGAAGTGTATTTTTGCAAAATAGCGAAGCTGAGAGTTTAGGATCTTTGCTTGAACTTATAAATTTAAAAGAACCAAGACAAGAAATAAATTTAAAAGCGTCATATTTTCAAGTTATTATAAAACAAAAAGATGACAAAACTATAATCTCTGCAAATGATATAACAAATGAAAAAAGAAGTGAAAGATTAGCATCTATGGGGCAAGTTTCGGCTCATCTTGCTCACGAGATAAGAAATCCTATAGGTTCAATTGCCCTACTTTCATCAACTCTTTTAAAAAGAATTGATGATAAAAATAAACCGATATTAGAAGAGATGCAAAAGGCTATTTGGAGAGTTGAGCGTATCATAAAAGCAACACTACTTTTCACAAAAGGAGTTGTACCAAACAAATATAAATTTGATCTCATTTCTTTAAAAAACGAGTGCGAAGATGTTGTTAAATTATACACATATTCAAAAAATATATCGTTTGAGTTTAAATTTGAAAGTTGCCCTTATGTTGGTGATAAAGACCTGCTTTCTATGGTATTTCAAAATTTAATTTTTAATGCAATTGATGCTATAGAAAGCGATGATAGTGATAATGGAAAAGTTGAGATAAATTTTTATAAAACTAATGCCACTTATGAGTTTGAAGTGCAAGATAGTGGAGTTGATATAGAAGATGATAATATACTTTTTGAGCCATTTAAAACAACAAAATTAAAAGGAAATGGGCTAGGATTAAGCCTTTGCAAACAGATAATAAAAGCTCACGATGGAGAGATTTGCATAAAAAACTCTCCAAAAAGATTTTGTGTTAGTTTAAAAATTTAATTCACATAATGCGTGGAGCTAAAATATCCATCATCAATTTTGTGCTTTGTTTTGAAAGTGAGTCTATAAATTTATCATAATTTGATTTTTCTTTCCAAGATGGATTACTAACTCCACTCATTTTTGCAAGTTCATTCCTTGCTTCTGCCACTTATGAGTTTGAAGTGCAAGATAGCGGAGTTGATATAGAAGATGATAATATACTTTTTGAGCCATTTAAAACAACAAAATTAAAAGGAAATGGGCTAGGATTAAGCCTTTGCAAACAGATAATAAAGGCTCATGATGGAGAGATTTGCATAAAAAACTCTCCAAAAAGATTTTGTGTTAGTTTAAAAATTTAATTCACATAATGCGTGGAGTTAAGATATCCATCATCAATTTTGTGCTTTGTTTTGAAAGTGAGTCTATAAATTTATCATAATTTGATTTTTCTTTCCAAGATGGGTTACTAACTCCACTCATTTTTGCAAGTTCATTCCTTGCTTCATAATAGTTTGAAATTTTATCTATAAGTCCAAGTTTTAGTGCGTCAGCTCCTAAAAAAACTCTAGCGTTAGCCCACTCATCTTTTTTATTTATATCTAGTTTTCTAGCATTTGCAACTTCATTAACAAAAAAATTATAGCTTTTATCTACTAGTTCTTGAAGTGCTACTTTTTCTTTTTGATTCCACTCACGCATAATTGTGCCACTTTGCTTGTATTCTCCTGCACTTATCGTCTGGTCGCTAATGCCAACTTTTTTTGCTAATTCACTTATATTAAATCCTTGCATAATAACACCAATTGAGCCTATAAAACTACCTGGATTTGCATAAATTTTACTAGCCCAAATACTACTTAGATAGCTTCCACTTGCCATAGTTCCTGTTGCATAAACCAAAACGGGTTTTGTTTGGTTTAATGATTTTATGGCTAGCGATATCTCTACGCTTGGACTTAATGCACCTCCTGGACTATCGACTACAAACAAAACGCCTTTTATATTTTCATCATCTTGTGCGTCTTTAATCTCTTTTAATATATCAAAACTTGATATTATCGCACCTTGCAATGATATCTCTTTTAAGTTTGCGTTTGTTGTATCTTTATTTTCTCCACTATAAAATACTATATAGACAACTAACAAAAAAACAAATGTTTTGAAATATTTGTTTATAAATTCAAAAATCCATCTAATAGGTGCAAAAATAGCCTTTAAAAACTGCATTCATCTCCTCCTACGAAAAGTTTTTTTACCTCTTTTGTCTGTAATATAAGCTGAAGTAAAAGTTCGCTATCTTCACACTCTAAATTTTCATAAACAGCAATATCAGCTAATCTTCCAACACTTAGTAAGCCGCTGTTTAAATTTAGTGCATTTGCTGCGTTTATTGTTGAACTTATCCATAAAATTTCAGCCAATTTATGTAAATCAAAATCATCATGTATCAGTAAATTTGCTCTTAGTTCATCAAAAAAATTTAAACTTATATTTGAACTAAGTCCGTCTGTGCCGATATTTGGTTTAATTTCACTTAAAATTAATTTTTTTAAATTTAGTGTTTTTTTGCTAAGAAGTCTATTTGAAAAGGCACAATGCGTTATAGAGTGCATTTTTTTATCAAATTTAGAAAAATCATCCACATAAACGCAATGCGTAAAAAGTGTTTTTATATCCTTAAAATATTTTAAAAAACTATCTATATTATACATAGGCTCTGGATTTTTGTTGAAATTTAAAAGCCATTTTTTAAATCCACCGCTGCCTTTTGTTAGCCAATTTTTTTCATGATTGCTTTCTAAGAAATGCACAGACATTAAAAGAGAGTTTTTTTTAGCAAATTCGCACGCTTTTTTTGTAAGTTTTGGATGTGTTGAATATGGCGAATGAACTGAAATAGCCGGTATAAATTTATCATTTTTATATTTTAAACTAGCATTAAATCTATTTATAAATTTATCCCAATTTTCGCTACAAATTTTATCATTCGCACCCAAAATTTCATTAAAAAATACAATTCTAGCTTGTGAGTTTGCACAAATTTCCAAATCTATGCCAAAACTTGAAATTTCGCCTATAGTGCAAACGCCACTTTTCATTATAGATTTTATAGTTTTTTCTATAAGTTTATTATTTGCTTCTTTGCTTAAATTATCTCGTGATTTTACAATACTTTCAACCCATTTTAAAAAATCACCATAAACAAAGGAGGTTTTATTTGAGCTAAATTCTAAATGAGTGTGAGTATTTATAAAGCATGGTGCTATTATGTCGTTTGAGCAATCTATGATGATTGCGTTTTTATATTTGTTTTTAAGTTTTTCAAAATCATCAATTTGTATTATAGTTTTATCAAAAGCTATGGCTTTATTTTGTAAAACCTTAAAACCATTTTCAAAATTTAGTATTTTTTTTGCTTTTATTATCTTCATATTTTTTCTTTTATAATTTTAGCTGGAATCCCAACAGCCACTACATTATGAGCCATATCTCGCACAACAACACTTCCAGCTCCTATTGTTGTATTATCGCCTATATTAATTTTTTGTATGACACTAGCGCCTATTGCAATATGAGTAAGTTTGCCAACTTTTACCCCGCCTGCTAGACTTGCATTTGGGCTAAGGTGAGCAAAATCTCCTATAATGCAATCATGTTCAACCACACAGCTTGTATTTAAAATAACTCCGTTCCCAATGATAGCATCTGCATTTATTACTACATTTGGCATTACTACAATTCCTGTTTTTAACCTAACACTAGGCGAAATTATGGCACTTGGATGTATTAAATTTACTACATTAAAACCACTTTTTTGCACTTTTTCTTGTAATATTTGACGAGTTTTGTTATCGCCTATAGCAATTATGATATCAAATTTTTCTAAGTTTGTATTAAATTTATTATCACTTGCATCATCTAAAAAAATGATATTTTCATATCCGCAAGATCTTGCTATGTCTGCAACAACTTTGCCATGTCCACTTGAGCCATATATATAAATATTTTTAGTTATACCCATTAAATTTTTCCGTTGTAGCCATACCATCTTTACTTATACCATCTTTAATTATAACTTTTTTTATGGTTAAAAGTGCTATTTTTATATCTAAAAAAAAGTTTAAATTTTTAGCATAATAAACATCATATTCAAATTTTTTAGCCCAAGAAATGGCGTTTCTACCATTAACTTGTGCAAGTCCTGTGATACCTGGGCGGACATTGTGTCTAAGTTTTTGTTCATCATTGTAGATATTTAGATATTCTATCAAAAGCGGTCTAGGACCAATGAAACTCATATCTCCTTTTAATACATTAAAAAGTTGTGGTAATTCATCTAGGCTTAAAGAGCGAATTTTTTTACCACAATTATTTAAACGCATATCATCTGGCAAAAGCTCTCCGTTTGAGTCTTTTTCATCGCTCATTGTTTTAAATTTATAAATTTGAAAAATTTTTTCATTTAAACCTGGGCGAGATTGTGTAAAAATGGCATTTTTACTTATATTTTTTTTGATAATTATATATGTTATTAACATGATTGGCGATGTCAAAATTATAAGAAAAACTGAGCCAACAATATCAAAAAATCTTTTAAAAAATATCCTATACATCTAAGAACTTCCTATAATACTCTATATATTGTTTGGTTATAATTTTTTGATCGTATTTCTCAAGCACTAAATTTCTGCCATTTTGCCCCATTTGTTTTGCTAAATTTTCATTATCTAGTAAAGTTTCTATATTTTTTGCTAAATCTTTACTATCTTTAACATTACAAATTAGCCCATTATATTCATCTTTTATAGCTTCATTGCAACCACTAACATTACTTACAACACAAGGTAAACTCATACTCATGGCTTCTAAAACTGTTCTTGGAAAACCCTCTTTATAACTTGGTAAAACATAGATATAAGTGCCTTTTAATAGCTCTTTTACTTTATCGCTCCATTTTATCCATAAAACATTTTGGCTATTTAAAAAAGATTTATTGGCACTGCTTTTATTTCCCTCATATCCATCTCCAACAAAGACAAACTTGGTATCTCTCCTATCTTTTAAAATCTTTGCGGCTTCATAAAATTCTCTTATACCTTTGTGCCAAAGTGCCCTACCCATCATTAAAACTATTTTTTTATCGGTTTTAAAATCATACTTAGTTACTAAATTTGGATTAAATTCATTAGCATCTACACCAACGCTTTTTATTTTTTTTACTTTATCTTCTTGTATTATATTGTGTTTTATCATATAATCAGGATCGCTATCGTTTACAAAAATAGTTCCATTGCTTAATGCAAATGATTTTTTATACAACCTTTCTATGGTAAATCTTACCATTTTTGACTTAATATCATTATCTATATAAAAGCTTCCAAGACCTTCTACTAAATTTAAAACAACTTTTATATCAGCTTTTTTTGCTGCAATTGTGCCAAAAACATTGCTTTTATGTGCTGCAGTTTGAAGCATATCTAAATTTAGAGTTGATAAAATAGAGGCTAAATTTTGTGTATCTTTTTTAACTTTTAATGGATTTAAGCTAGCTTTGTCTATCTCATAAATAATAGTTTTAAATTCTTCTTGTATAGGCTTTGTATAAGCTCCGTATGGCTCGATGGCAAAAACTTCGTGCCCAAGATTTTTTAATTCACGCATAATTGGAGCTCTAAAATAATAAATACTCATATCAGAATGGGATAAAAAGCCGATTTTAGCCATACTTAACAACCTTTAAATTTAAAAGTAATTTTATCATTTTTTGAGTTTATAAATTTTAGTTGATCCATTTAAAATCGCTGGTTCAAATAAATTTTTATCATAATTTTCTAATACAAAAAGTTGAATATATGCACTATCATATAAAGTTTTATCTAAAACTAAAATTCTCAAATAATCTTTCATAAAAATCACATAAAAATTGCTATTTGAGTCTATGTTAAAATAATTTACATTTAATTTTTCATTTTGATCATAACTTGTTTCTACATATGTATTTACACTATAAGAGTTTCCATTTATTGATAATTTAGTGCCATCACTACTTAATATAACATTATTATTTAACATTATTTGATTATCATTTGTAGCTGAAAATCTCTCACTAACTATAAAAAACGGCTGAGCAAATTCTTGCCCTGTTGTCAAATCAAGTCTAGAAAAAGCTAGCACTGTCGGATATATGTATATCATTCTATCTGGTAAATAGTAATAAATATCTCTTGTTTGCTTTGGCAGAGTTAAATTTGCATCTTTTAATGATAATAAAAACCCATTAACATTTGTAGCATTATAATCTTTTATCATCTGTTTTAAATTTAATCCAAATTTTTCCTCATAATTTCTTTCTGTATATTCAACTTCTAATCTTGCCATATTTGCAGAGCTATTTTGATCGCTTCCAAGTGCAAAACTAACGGCGAAATTATCACTTCCTAGATGTTTTCCTCCATCTATGAGAGTTTTTACATCAGAATAATATCTTATTGGATAACCATAATCCCACCAAGAAAGCACATAATCTTCTCTTTTTGCAATATTTTTTAAATCATCCAAACTTTCAACTTCGCTATGTGTAAAAACAGGAAATACCTTATAATCATAAATATGTTTTAAAGATGGATATAATGCACTAAATGTTACAACAAATAAAAATGCATAACCTAAAAAACGATCTTTTATATCTATCTTTGTAAAACAATACATAACAAAATAGCCAAAACCAAGAGCCATTACTGGAACTGAGTATATTGTAAATCTTAAACCACTTTTAAATGACATAAGACCTAAAAATAGAATCGGTAAAGTTAGTAGTAAAATTTTATTGTTTTTGATAAATAAAATATATCCTACAATAGATACCAAAAATACTATCAAATGCCCGCTAATCCTAGTTGCAACTGTATTAAAATCTATCGCAGAACTTTCTCTTATTGTTTGATTTACATTGAAAAATTTAAAAACAGTATCACCGCTATCTGCAATGTCTCTAAATATGTAAAATTTAATGTTAAAAAGTATAGGATTTAATCCGCCAAACCATATAAAGCATATTGCTGAAGATATAATTAATGCAAATATTACTTTTTTATCAAAAAATCTTTGATAAAAATAGATTAAAGCATACAAAATAATTATTATAAGAAATTTGATTTGTATAGGAAAGCTTGTAATTGCCAAAATCATAAAAACCATAGCTTCATAGTTTAGTTTTTCATATCTTTCAAAAACAATGGTATATAAAACAAACATCCCAATCATTGCGAGTAATAGTGAGTAAGAAGATGGATACCACCATCCATATATCGCCATAAAAACTGGAATAAATATTAAATTTACTCTCTCTTTTCTTTGAACAAGTCTTGTTATGCTCCAAAAAACCATCATAGGAAGAGTAATATTTAGCATATCTGTATCATAATATCCACTCATTGTTCTATTATAATAACTATTTGCAACAACAGCTAGAAGTGCAGCTATAAATCCAGCTTTTGAAGCGTTTAGTTCTTTACCTATAAGTATCAAAGGCACAGCTAATAGTGGAGATAAAAATGTACTCATATACAAAAGTATAGTTTCTAATGAAAATGGCAAAATGCTATATAGCCACATGCTAAGTGTAGAAAGAGATGAGCCATAGTAAGAAAGATCGTTGGGTTGATGAAAACCAGCTATCATATCTCTTGTGCCCTCAGCAAATGCATATCCATCATTTGTACTTATCATAAGTTCATTATTCCATATAAAATGAGGATAAGCGCTAGCCCAAACTACCCAGTAAAATCTGCAAAATATCCCAAAACAAACAGCTAAAACAATCATTAAAATAGTATGTTTAGAAAGTCTAGGTAATTTATTTAGAAATTTAGCGAAATTAAAATTTGACATACAAAACCTTGTTTTTACAAAAATTTATTCCAAAGAAAACTACAATTTTATCTTATTTTATATAATAGATATATAAATAACATTTATTTAAGCCATATTTTTATGAGTTTCTTCTATTTTTTTAATTAATTCATTTGTGATTTTAGCTTTATCAAAAAACATAGCCCTTGTTTTTGCTTTTTGCTCATAAGCTTTAACAAAACTCTCTTCATCTATTGCTTTTTGCATAGCATTTTGCGTAGAAAGTTCATCGTTAACAGGAACTAACACGCCCCACTCATCATCACCCAAAAGCTCTCTTGCGCCACTTTTATGATCGCTTGATATGATGAATTTTCCGCACGCAAGTGCTTCTATTAAAGCATTTGAAAATCCCTCAAAAAGACTGACAAATACAAAAGCATAACATTTAGACATATATTTATAAGGATTTTTTTCAAATCCCATTAAATGCACCCTATTTTCTAAATTTAACTCTCTTATAAGGTTTTGAAGTTCGTTTTTTAATACGCCCTCGCCTAATATGACCAAATCAAATTTATCATTTTTAAGTTTAGAAAAAGCTCTTATTAAAAGAGAATGATTTTTACCACTATCAAGCCTACCAACGCTTAAAAAAAATGGTTTATTGAGATTTTTATCTATTTCTTCGTTTGAAAGTTTGGCTATAGTTTGCATATCAATAGCATTATATAAAACCCACATTTTGTCTTTTTTTATACCAAAATTTTGCTCTAAATCAATCAAATTTCCAAGCGAGTTTGGCATTATTAAATCAGCTTTTGGATACAAAAATTTAAGCAAAGTTTTACTTATAAATGATTTTAAATTTTTTTCTTTATAAAGCACTGATGGAGTTGAGCATTCGTTAAATATCATAGTCCCCTTTAATCCAAAAATTCTAGCAAAACCAGCAGCGTAACAAGGGCGATTCATCCATACAAAATGTATATCAATTCCAAGTTTATTACAAAGTTTTTTATATTTTAAGCCCAAAAATGGAAGTTTTAATAATTTTTTTATGCCATTTTCAAATGGTGCGGATTTTTCTATAAAATGTATATTTACTTTATTTGGAATATCATAATACACTCTATCATTCATAAGAATTAGGTGCACTTCATATGCTTTTATAAGCTCACTTAGTAAATTACTTACAACTCTCTCAGCCCCGCCACCAGCCATAGAATAGATAAAAACAGCTATTTTTTTCATTTTTTCTCCGCCAAATTTCGTATAAGGTTTTCCCATTTTTTTGTTATATTATCAGTTTCAAAATTTTCTAAAGTAGCTTTTGTATTTTTAATTATTAATTTGCCTAAATCTTCTTTTAGTATAGACATTTCAAGTTTTTTAGCAAGTTCATCGCTATTTCCTATATCAAATAAAAATCCAGTTTTACCATCTTCTATAAGCTCAATTCCTCCAGCTGTTTTGCTAGAAATCCTAATACATCCATAAAATGCACTTTCTATTAACACATTTGGAAGACCTTCGCTATATGAAGCAAGTACAAAAATTTTAGCTTTTTTATAAATTTCTTTTATGTCTGTTCTATGACCTAAAAATTCAATATTTAAGTCTAATTTTTTAGCGTTTTTTTCTAAAAAATCTCTTAAAGAGCCATCTCCTGCTATTAAAATACGGTAATCTTTGAGTAAGCTTTGATCTATTTTTGAAAGAGCGTCAAAAAACACATCGTATCCTTTGACTTTTTCAAGTCTTGCTACGCTTAAAATTATATTTTCTTTTTGTGATATTTGCGATAAATCTCCAAAAAATGGATTATACATTATGACGCAATTTTTTACAAATTTTGAGTAGTAATTTAAATCACTTTTTGTAAGCAGCGTTAATGCATCAACTTGCCTATAAGCTAAATTTCTTATAAAAGTAAAAATTTTGCTTTGCAAAAATTCATGAGAGTTATGCTCTGTTGCTATGAGTTTATAATTTAGTCCAAAATTTGCTATAGCGCAAGCTACATTTGTCCAGTCTATAAAGCTTATTATGACATCTGGATTTTCATTTTTAAAACATTTTCTTAATTTTATATATTTGCTAAATTTACTGCCATTTTCATAAACATTTAAATTTATAAATTTTATATTTTTATCAAATTCATATAAATTTTCATTGTTTTCAAGTATTACTATGCTTACTTGATTATTTTTTGAAAAATAATTCGCGATAACTTCAAGCACACGCTCTGCTCCGCCATTTCTAAGAGCTGCTATGACAAATAAAATTTTCATTTTAAGCCTTTGTAAATTTTAAAAACTGCCTTTAATAAAAGCGGATGAATGGCTAAAAGTATAATCAAAATCTTTTTTTTAAAATATTTTGTCTTTACCATAAAAACACTATTTAGTCTTTTTTTGATAAGATTAGAAAATTCATAAATTTTAGGATAAAACTCGCTTGATTTACTTCTTAAAATACCAACACTTGTATCAAACATAGACGAACAAAGTGCGTAATTAGCTTCGTTTGCAAGTTCTTTATAATTTTGCTTAATCAAATTTGTAAATCTTTGCACGCTATCAACAGCTATTAAGTTTTTTTGACTAAATGAATGCACGGTTGAGTCTTCTCTAATGCGGTAAAAGTAGTATTTTGTATCGCTATAAGCTATGTTTTGAGCTTTGTGTATAACATCAAAAGATATGAAAATATCTTCATAAATTCTACCTTCAGGAAAACGCAAATCATCAAAAATCTCTCTTTTGTATAAAAAAATGCATGGCGAAAAAGAAAGATGGGCTGTGCAAATTGCCTTTAAAAGCTCTTTTGAACTTAAAACCTTTTGAGAGCTATTTATTTGTGAAATATCGATATTTGGATGATTTTGACTAAATGCTTGAAAGCTTATCATGCTCATTTTTGTTTGAAATTTAATTGCCATATCATAAAGTTTTTGTATGAAATTTTCTCCCAACACATCATCGCTATCAACAAAACTTATAAAATCCCCTTTTGCCTTATCAAGACCTAAATTTCTAGCACTACTTTGACCGCCATTTTGCTTGTGAAAAACTTTTATGCGACTATCATTTTTTGCATACTCATCGCAAATTTCACCACTTTTATCGCTTGATCCGTCATCAATAAGTAAAATTTCTAAATTTTTATAAGCTTGATTTACAATAGAATTCAAACACTCTTTTAGATAATCTTCAACATTATAAACAGGAACTATAATACTGATTAAATTTTTATCAAATTTATCCATTTTTTTCCTATATTTTCTACTAAAAAACTCTCTCTTCTAAGATTTGCATTTTGTACAAATTTATCTCTTAAATCTTTATCTTTCATCAAATTTTCTAATCTATTTGCTATCATTTTTTCATCATCAACTTCGCATAAATAACCATCAAAATCATCCTTTATAAGCTCACTTGGCCCAGCAATGCAATCAGTAGAAATTCTTGCACAATCAAAAAATATACTTTCCATAAGTATATTGCAAAATCCTTCAGCTCTGCTAGTTACAACAACTATTTTTGATTTCTCATAGTAAGTTTGTATATCTTTTACAAATCCTAAAAATTTAACTTTTAAATTTAACTCTTTTGCTAAATTTTCTAATTCATCTCTTAAAATTCCATCTCCTGCGACGATAATTTTCCAGTTTTTAAGCAAATTTTTATCAATCAAACTAAGCGATTTTAAAAAAACATCAAACCCTTTAAAAATTTCTAATCTACCAGCGGCTAAAATGATATTTTCTTTTTTTAAATCTCCTTTTTGAAACTCAAACATAGGATTTTGTATAATCTCAACATTTTTTACAAATTTTTTATAATAAATCAAATCATAACTTGTTAAAACAGACAATGCCTTTGCCTTTGGATATGTTAGTCGCTTTAAAATTTTCCAATTTTTTGATTTTAAAAAGCCATGATTTGTGTGTTCGCTTATAAAAATTCTTTGATCTTTGTTCGCTAAAAGTGTTAAAATATTCATATAATCCAAAAAACTAATCACAGCATCAAATTTATTTTCTTTTAAAAATTTCCTTAAAACGATGAATTTCTCAAATCTTTTTGTTAAATTTTTAAAAAAACCTAAATTCTCAACACTCAAATTCGCACTCACAACCTTAACATCTGGCAAAATATTGTAAAATGGAGACATGGAGTCAAATTTAAAAATGGTAATATCAAATTCTTTACTCAAATGATTTGCTAAAACGCTTAAAACTCTCTCAGCCCCGCCTTTTGAAAGCGTAGAGATTACAAAACAAATTTTCACTATTTTTCCTTTGTGATTTTTTTATAATCACTAAATAGCGATATAATGCGGGTTTTAAGTATGTATTTTAAAATTTCATATCGCTTAGCAAGGCTTATTTTGATTTTAGCAAAATCTCTCTCGCTTTGTATATTGCTACTGCTTAAATCTTTTGGATGTGAAAAAATATCGCAAAAACAAAGCTTAATATCTACTAAAAGTCTAGCCCAATCATCAGCAACATACAAATAATGATTTTGTAAATCTAAAATTTTTTTAGCAGCTATTTTATCTAAAGCATAGCAGCAAGCTCTTGTAAAACACGCTTTAGATAGGTCATTTACTAAAAAAAGTTCATCTTTTATATTTTTTACAAATGCACTATAGCTATCTTGACCACCGCAAAGCATAAGCGAATTTTTAGGTAAGATCTCCAAAAAACTCTCCACTTTTTCTATCATTTCGTCATTGCCAATAATATCATCTTCAAAAATAAGTGCGATATCATTGTCGCTTTTTAAAAAAGTCTCATAAACTAGCTTATGGCTTAAAGCGCACCCTACTTCAGCTGGACTTAAAATTTTACCTACTTTATAAAATGTCGGTGCTATATTTTTATAATAACTTAAAGCATCAAATTCACGCCCATCTATGGCATCTATAAGTTTAAATTTATCATAAAATTTAGGAAATTCACTCTTTAAAAAATCTCTTCTTTTTTCATCTTTTTTTAAAGATATGAGATAAATTTCATATTTCAATTCTTTATCCTTTTAAATTTCATAAAAATTTTATTTAAAATAATGGATTTTTCACTTTTGTTAAATAATATTATAAAGTTTAAAGTATATCCAAATAATAAAAATATAGTAGTAAATTTGATAAAATCTAGCCAAGAATTTATGGAAATAAATTTTTTAAAGAAATAAAAAATAATCAAAAAAATAGTAAAAATAACTATATTTATAAAAATAGGTTTATAAAAAGTAAAAATGTTTAAGCTTAAATTCAAACTCGCATTTATAATATCAAAAATCAAAATTCTCAAACTATAAAGCACAGCAGCTACGATAACAATACCAAAAAGCCCAAATTCGGTGTATTTCAAAATCAAAATTTGAGATAAAATCGTGCTAATTCCTAGCACTAAATTTGCCATAGCTGGTCTTTTAAGTTTATTTGTAACATTATCAATGTTAAACAAAACAAAAACATAAGAGATAAAAATGATAGGAACAAGCGAAATCATGCAAAGTTGATATATCTCTAAAATTTCACTTTTTTCTTTAAAATTTAGCCATAAAGTAAAAAAATCTATCCCCAAAATAGCAAAAATAACACAAGGTGTAGTTATGATAAAAGCTACAACTTTTATGTAGAATTTAGTCTCGCTTATAAGGGCGGTGATATTTTTTTTAGAATAAATCTCAACAAGTTTTGGAAAAAAAGTAGAACAAATAGTAGCAACAAAAGACTCAATTATAAGTGGCCCAGTTTTTGATACCGACAAAATCCCCATAGCCACAGGTGATATAAAAAGATTGCAAATAAGCAGATCAAGTCCTGTTAAAAGCACTCTATTTAGAGCATTAAAACTATTCCATATGCCTGAATTTAGAAGTTTTTTTACCATTTTAAAACTAAAATTTGAAATATTAAATTTAATATCAGGGGCAATTTTTTTTGAAATTGTAACAGTGCTAAAAAATACAAAAAAACTAGAAATCAAAGCACAAATAGCAACATAATATAACTTTGGTAAAAAAAAGTAAAAAAATAGGATAATACCAAGACCAAATATAATGCTAGAAATTGCATTTCTAATAGATATGATGTAAATTTTATTTTTTACAAAAGCAGTGATTGTAAAGATTGTATTAAAAAGCCCCAAGCAAAAATTTAAAAAATATACTAAAAACATAAGCTTTACATCATTAGCTAAATTTTGTGATATATTTAGGAAAAATTCCAAATTTAAAGTAAAAATAACAGATAAAATAGCAACTAAAATAGTAAAAAATATATTTACAATAACAACAGTTGAAAAGTAGTAATTAGCTCTAGTAATATTTAATTTATGATATTCTAATGCTACAAAACGCCCAGCTACCGAGTTTATAGCGACACTTAAAATATAACCATAACTTACTATACTATTTGCTAAATTTAAAAAACCAAAAGCTTCATTTCCTAGGCTTTTTAAAATAAATGGTGTTAAAAAAAAATTTATGCCCATTTGGACGATAAAAACTATAATACTACTGATTAAATTTATGCCCATTTTATTTTACAAGTCTGTAAATTTCAAATTTCATACTGAAATCTTTTGGAATATAAAAGATCTGTTCTAAATTTGAATTATAAGGTATGATTAAATTTGGATCAAATTCTACGAATTTAGCAGTTTTTTTAGTATCTCCACAATCCATTAAAGTCGAAGCTGTCTTGTCGCTTCCACTTAATTCGTAGTAATTATAACCATCAAGTGTTTTTTTGTTTAAATTTAAATCAGTGAAAAAATGATGATTGCAATCAATATTTAAATTTTTACCAAATTTAACTTTAATTAGATATTCATTTTCGCTATCTAGTTTTTTTAATTTTAATATCTCTTTTTTTTGCCCATCCTTAGGATTTGGAAAAATATCGCCAAACAAGATCGTTAAAAATAGAGAAAAAATCAGTAAAATTTTCATTTTTCTTCCCAAGCAAGAGCTGAAGATATGATAAGTTTTAATTCATCTTTCTTTGGTTTCCAGTTGGTTAATTTTCTTAGCTTGTCACTATTTGCTATAAGCATAGCAGGATCGCCATCTCTTCTTGGGGCAATTTCAGCTTTAAAATCAACACCACTTACTTTTTTTGCCGTATTTACTACTTCTTTTACACTAAATCCTCTGCCATATCCTACATTAAAAATAGAACTTCCATTTTTACTAACATAATCCAAAACACTTAAATGCGCATCAGCTAAATCTTCTATATGTATATAATCCCTTATACAAGTTCCATCTTTTGTGTCATAATCATCACCAAAAATAGACATTTTTTCTCTTTTTCCAAGTATAGTTTGAGTAGCAACTTTTATAAGGTGTGTTGCATTTGGATAGTTTTGTCCGAGCATTCCATCGCTACTTGCACCAGCAACATTAAAATATCTCATAATGCCGTATTTGAAATTTGGATTTGCAAGTGCTGTATCTTTTAAAATCCACTCACTCATCAATTTGCTTCTACCATAAGGATTTATAGGATTTTGCTCTGTTTCTTCTGTAACTTCGCCATTTTTTGGTTCTCCATAAACAGCAGCAGTTGAGCTAAATAAAAATATATTTACACCATATTTTAGGCATAAATTTGCTAAATTTATAACATTACTAGTATTGTTTTCATAGTATTTAAGCGGCAATTGCGTACTTTCAAAAACTTCTATAAATGCCGCAAAATCGATAATAGCATCAAATTTTGACTTAGCAAAAAGCTCATCAAGATCATCTAAATCTTCTAAGCTCATTTTTATAAACTCAAATTCTCTTATTGTTTTTAGCGAGTTTATGGCTTTCATTGAACCTTTGCAAAGATTATCTATGATACAAATTTCGTGTTTTGTTTGCTCTAAAAGTGCTTTTGTTACATGGGAGCCTATATATCCAGCTCCGCCGGTTATTAAAATTTTCATTTTTTCTCCTTAAATTTCGTTTCTAAATCGTAAAAATACTGGAAATCTTGGTTTTTTATTTTTAGTTAAATTTTGATATTTATAAGTTATGATTTGATTTATTTGTGGTGGATTTTTACGCAACTCATCGCTAAAACCAGAACCTATTTTAAAAATAACGCCAGTTTTTATGTCTTTACAATCAAGAGAACCCATTATATTTTTATACTTTCCATTTCCTTTATTTATTTTTAAAACTTTGCATTCACTATCTTTAAATTTTTTAAGTTTTAAAATTTTGTTTGAGCGGGTATTTTCGTATATCAAATTTGACTCTCTTGCTACAACCCCCTCTCCACCACCTTTCATCACATCATCTAAAAATTTAAAAACTTCATCGTTATTTTTTGCAACTCTTTGCTCTATTACATTTATGTTTTTGCATTTACTAGCAATTTCTTGCATTTTTTGATATTTTTTATCAAAACTTACATTCATATCTGGTATATCAAAAATGTAAAATTTTAACTCTTTCCAGTCGTTATTAGCTTCACTTTTTGATGTTATGGAAGAGATATTTTCAAAATCCCCTCTTTTTGTATAAAGCTCACCATCAAGTGCAAAATTTGGAAAACAAGCCGTGAAATTTGAAGGATAGGTAAATTTATAACCATTTCTTGATTTTAACTCTTTACCGTCCCAAACACCCCTAACTCCATCTAATTTTTCGCTTATATACCAGTTTGTTAAATTTTCATCATCGTATTCGCTTAAGAGCATTATTTGTCTGCTTTGTGCATTTATAAAACTTATAAAAAAAATCAATAAAATGCAAACTCTAAGCATCGTTTTCAACTCTTTTTAACTCATCATTTATATACTCTTTAAAAACAGCAGTATAACTCATATCCTGTTTTTCTTTTTGTAAATACTCACTCATTATAGATATGTTGTTTGCATAATCTTGTGTAGTAATATTTCCTCTTAAAAGTTCATATTTTAAAAACAGCCAGTATGTATTTAATGTATCGCTTTCGCAATATTGATAAATTTTATCAAGTTTATCATCATAAAAAAGTTCAGTTACTTGATCCCCGTGAGTATCATATTTGCCTGGCAAATTTAAAGTTTTGCAAAGCATATCTAGGCTTATTCCACTAACTGCCCTAAAATCGCTAATATGATCAAGCAAATCTAGATGAAAAACTCCATCATATCTACTTCTATAATTTTCCCATTTAGTTTTGTTAAATTCTTTATTATTTGTTTCAAAATAAGCTGGAGCTTGAATGTTGTATTTCATGGCTCTAATCATAAGCATAGGAAGATCAAATCCACGCCCATTAAAGCTAACTAAACGGGGATTTTTTTTATTTATAAAATTAATAAAATCATTAATTTTTTCTTTCTCATTATTGCCAGATATGGTATTTACTCTTATAAATTTACCAAAATCATCAGCTAAAACAGCGCTAATTGCAACAACTTTATGAAAATTTACAGGTAAAAACTCACTCCCGGTTTTTTCTTTTTGGGCTAAAAAGGCTAAATTTGAAATTTCTTTATCATCCCCATCATATCCATATACTTTTTTTAAACTATCAGCATCAGGCACAGTTTCACAATCAAAAACACATATCATTTTATTTTAGAGCCTTTCATCCGCTTTTTCTAAAACGCCTTTTATGTCAAAAGTTACGGCATTTAAGCCATTTAAATCAAGATTTTTAAACTCATTATGAGCAACTGCCAATATTATGGCTTCGTATTTTTCTAAATCGAATTTATCTAACAAATTTATATTATATTCTCTTAAAACATCGTTTTTATCAGCCCATGGATCAAATACATCAACAACGCAACCAAAATCCTTTAACTCACTTATAACATCAATTACCCTTGAGTTTCTTATGTCAGTGCAGTTTTCTTTAAAAGTTATGCCAAGAATCAAAACATTTGCATTATTTATCTTTTTGTCATGCTTTATCATTAGTTTTACAACTCGGTTTGCAACATATTTTCCCATATTGTCATTTATGCGTCTTCCAGCTAGAATGATTTCAGGATGATACCCAAGTTCCCTAGCTTTATGTGTTAAATAATATGGATCAACACCAATGCAATGCCCACCAACAAGACCTGGGCTAAATTTTAAGAAATTCCATTTTGTTCCAGCTGCTTTTAAAACTTCTTTAGTATCAATACCTATCTTTTCAAAAATCATAGCAAGTTCATTTACAAATGCTATATTTATATCTCTTTGTGTGTTTTCTATAACTTTTGCTGCTTCTGCGACTTTAATGCTACTTGCTTTAAATGTGCCAACTTCGATTATGCTTGAATAAATTTCATCAACTTTATCTGCAATTTGCGGCGTAGAACCAGATGTGATTTTTTTGATTTTTGTAATAGTGTGTTCTTTGTCTCCAGGATTTATACGCTCTGGTGAATATCCACAAAAAAAGTCTTTGTTAAATTTCAAATTTGAGTATTTTTCTAAAACTGGCACACACTCTTCTTCCGTTGCTCCTGGATAAACCGTGCTTTCATAAACTACGATATCTTCTTTTTTAAGCACGCTTGCTACGCTCTGACTTGCTTTTAAAAGCGGTGTTAAATCTGGGCGATTATTTTTATCAACAGGCGTTGGAACGGCGATTATAAAAAAGTTGCACTCTTTTAAATCATCTAAATTTGAACTAAATTTTATACCATTTTTAAGTGAGTTTTTTAATTCCTCATCATTTATTTCAAGTGTTTTATCAGATCCATTTTGCAGCTCTTTTATCCTATCTTTATTTATATCATATCCTATAGCTTCGAATTTATTTGAAAATGCTACCGCTAATGGAAGTCCAACATATCCTAAGCCTATAATTGCGATTTTTGTCATATTTGCTCCAGATTTTTAAATTGCGTTATTTTATCAATTTTTTAATTAAAAAAGCTATAATTACAAGAATATTAAGGGGAAAATTTGAGAGAAAATATAGAATATTTACTAGTATTATTTTTTATAAAATGTGCTAAATTTATGCCTAAAAAATTTATTTATTATTTCTTAGATAAAGTCTCTTTGCTACTTTTTTATACATTAAAATCACGCCGAAATTTAGCCATTTCAAATTTAGCCAATGCTTTTAAAAATTTAGATGAAAACGAGATAAAAAATTTAGCAAAAGAAACTTTTAGAAGTTTGGCAAAAACTGTAGCAGATTGTTTGCTTTTAATAAACAAAAGAGTAAAAGTCGAAGATTTTTTTAATAAATCTTATGAAAATGAGATAAAATCCCTAATGCAAAATGTAAATACTGGTGTTTTGTTTTTCACTGCACACTTTGGAAACTGGGAAATTTTAACAAAATATGTTGCAAAACTAGGATTTCCGCAACTTGTTATTTCGAGAGAGGGAAATAATACCTTAATAGAAAAAAATATCACTATACCTTTTCGTGATGAGTTTGGAAACAAATTTGCTTATAAAGATGAAGCTATGAATAAGATTGTAAAAGCTTTAAAAAAAGGTGAAATTGTTGGAATTCTAACGGATTTAAAATTAAATAATAGCATTTTAGTTCCATTTTTTGGGCGTGAATGTTACACTGCAAAAACTGTTGGTTCGCTTTATTTAAAATATCATCCAAAAATAATTCCAATCTTTGCAAGAAGAATTGATAATGGCAAATATGAAATCATCGTAAAAGAATTTCCTAATCTAAATTTAAGTGGCGATAAAGAAAATGATATAAAGCTAATTACTAAAACTTGCAATGAAATTTACGAAGATATAATTAAACAAAGCCCAGAGCAGTGGTTTTGGATGCACAATCGCTGGAAATTAAATTAATGAAAGCTTTAATTATAAGCGATAAAAGAGCGGGTCATGAAAGCCAAAGCGTAGCATTTTGTCGTTTGTTAGGGCTTGAATTTGAGATAACTAGTATTAAATTTAAAAACAAATTTTTAAAAATTTTAAGCTATATTTTGGATTTTTTAAGAATTTATAAGACTATTTTTGAATGTGAGCTTAAAAGTGGCTATGACTTGGTTGTTTCATCTGGTTCAACTACTTATTATGCAAATAAATACTATGCAAAAAAAAATGGCATTAAAAACATAGCTTTAATGATGCCAAAGGGTTTTAGAAAAGATTTTAGCTATATTTTTGCAACTAAAAATGATGCTAAAAAAGAGCTTCTAAATTTGGTAGTTTTACCTGTAAATTTAAATTTTTTAGAAAAAAAAGAGTTTTATAAACCTCAAAAAAAGGCTATTTCTTTTATAATCGGCGGGGAAAATAAAATTTACAAAATATTGCCCGATATTTTAAATAAAATAGATGAAATTATGTCTAAATTTAGTGATTATGAGTGCATGATAACCACTTCTCCACGCACTCCAAAATGGCTAGAAAGCGAGCTTAAAAAAAGAAATTTTAGTTTTAGTGTTTGGTTTAGTGAAAATAAAATAAATCCAATTTATGATTTTACTCATAAAAGTGAGTTTATTTTTATAACCGCCGATAGCGTTTCTATGATAAGTGAAGCGGTTTGTAATGGAAGTGCAAATGTGTGTATTTTGGAGCTTTTCAAGAATAAAATTTCAAAATTTGATGAGTTTTTACTAAATTTAAAAGAGTTAAATTTAGTTCAAATTTATGATAACAACGCCAAATTAAAACAAACAAAAAAATTTAATTTAAAAGAAGTTTTAGAAAGTATAAATTTATGATAATAGTGCAGTTATTGCCAGAGTTAAACGAAGGTGGCGTGGAGCGTGGAGCGATAGATATTTCTAGGCTTTTAGATAAAGATGGTATTAAAAATTATGTGATTTCAAATGGTGGAAAGCTTGAAAAAGAGCTTAAAAATCAAATAAAATTTGATGTTAGTTCTAAAAATATTTTTACTTTCATCCCTAGAATTTTTAAACTTCGTAAAATTTTAAAAGATTTAAATCCAGATATCGTTCATGTAAGAAGCCGCGTTCCTGCGTGGCTTGTGTTTTTTGCTAAAAAAGGGCTAAAATTTAAGGTCGTAAGCACGGTGCATGGGTTAAATTCAGTAAATTTTTATAGTAAAATTATGATAAATGCTGATAAAATAATAGTGCCAAGCAACTGCGTAAAAGAGTATATTTTAAAAAATTTTCACGCAGATAAGACTAAAATTTCAGTGATTTTTAGAGGTGTAGATTTGAGTGATTTTAATCCTTTAAATTTTGATAGTGAAATTTTAAGGACAAAATTTAATCTAAAAAAAGATGATTTTATCATATCTTGCGTTGGGCGAATAACAAACTTAAAAAACATAGAAACTATCGTAAAGGCACTTAAATTTTTACCAAATGCCAAGCTTTTAGTCGTTGGTGGCGTGCATAAAAAAAGGCAAAAATATTTTGAGTTTTTAAAAGTTTTGGTTTGTAAGCTAGGTTTAGAAAAAAGAGTGATTTTTACAGGTAGTATTAGCAAAATCGCTGAAATTTACGCACTTAGCGATGTGGTAGTAAGTGCTTCGATTAAGCCTGAGAGTTTTGGTAGAAGTGTTGCTGAGGCAATTTCGCTAAATACGCCAGTTGTTGCAAGTAATCATGGCGGAGTAAAAGATATCATAATAGAAGGAATAAATGGCTACTTTTTTGAGCCTTTGGATGAACAAGAACTCGCCGATAAAATTTTAACGGCAAAAGAGCTTAAATTTGATGGATTTTCCTATATAAAAAGCAAATTCTCAGTAGAAAAAATGTATAATCAAACTTTGGAAATTTACAAGGAAATGCTAAATGAGTGAATATATTTTAAGCTTAAAAGCTGATAAAACTAAATTTGCTTTTAAGTTTTTACTTTTTGTGTGGCTTTGTAGTGTCCCTTTTAAAAATTCTATTTATCAAATTTCAACTGTTTTAATTTTACTGTTTTGTATAATACATTTTATAAAAAATAAAAATTATTTTATCTTAAAAGAAAATTTTAACAAAACTAAGATATTAAGCTTTTTTGTTGGGCTTATAATTTTAAGTATGATTGTTTCAAATTTACTAAATTTAGAACTAGCAACAAAAGATTCGTGGAAAAATACATTTTCTTTTATTTATAGATATGCTTTTATTTTCATAGCACTTGCTTATTTTTATGCACTTTCCTTCTTCTCTAAAAAAGAGATGGTTTTTATGCTTTTATTTGGAACTATGCTTTTAGCACTCAGTGGAATATGTGAAGCGATTTTAAACCCAAATGTTTTGTTTGGAAATGTGTCTAATGGTAATACAACAGGCTTAAGAGGAACTCTTAATAACCGCAATATAATGGGGCTTATGATGAGTGTGAGCGTAGTTTTTTCACTTTTTGTTTTAAGAAAAAACTTACTTATAAGTTTTGTTTTGTTGGCAATTTATGGCTTTTGCATGATTTTTTCATTTTCAAGATCTGGCTGGGTAGCTAGTGGCGTGGCATTTTTGATTTTTATAACACTAAACTTTAAAAAATTTGATAAAAGATTTTTTATTGTAGTGATTTTATTTATAGCTGCTGTGATTTTGATTTATTTAAATGTTGATAGCTTTCAAACTAGATTTAATCAACTTTTAGCAGGTCAGTCTAGTTACCGCACTTATTTATGGAAATATGGCATAAGTCAAATTATAAATCAGCCATTTTTTGGTCATGGAGTTTCAATTTGGAGAAGTCTTGATTTGCCGCCTGATATCGCACTTCACACAGGAGTTCATAACTCAACTATAGAAATTCTACTATTTACTGGTATTTTTGGTCTTTTTGTATGGATAAGTGCGGTATTTTTAGTTTTTTTTGAAATTTTAAAAAGTAAAAATTTCATATATTTGCCACTACTTGCATATTTTGTAGTTATAACTCAGTTTGATTTTAGTGTGTTTGACTCAAAAGAGCTTTTTAGTTATGTAAGTGTGTTTTTATTTTTAGTTTATAGTGATAAATTTAAGGAAAATTTTTGAAAACAATAATTTTTATATCTATTTTTTTAGTCATTGTTTGTTTTGTGATTTTTTCTATTCGCCTTAAATGGTGGCTAAAGGGTATTGATTATAAAATTCCAAGAGTTTTAATGTATCATATGATAGCAAATCATTTACCAAAAAACAAAAGTAAATTTAATCGCCTAAGAGTTAAACCAAAAAGTTTTGAAAAGCAACTCATTTGGCTTAAAAAAAATGGTTTTAAAAGCTATTTTTTAAGTGAAATTTCGCCATTAATGCCTGAAAAATCTATCATAATAACTTTTGATGACGGATACGAGGATAACTTTACAAACGCTTTACCACTTCTTAAAAAATATGGTTTTAAGGCTACTATTTTTATAGTTTGCAATCGCTTTGATAAAAACTGGGCTAATGATAAAGATTTGAAAAAATCAAGCCCAGAGCTAAATGCTAAAGAGATGCTAAGCGATGATGAAGTTAGGCAAATGATAGAAAGCGGTTTTATAGAAATTGGCTCACACACGCTAAATCACGCAAATTTGCCATCTTTAAGCTTAGAAGAAAAAGAAATAGAGATTAAACACTCAAAATCTTTAATAGAAGAGAAATTTGGTATAACTTGCAAAAGTTTTGCATATCCTTTTGGGTTTTATGATAAATTTGACACTATTTTAGTAGAAAAATCGGGCTACAAATTTGCCACTACAACAACGCCCGATGTTTTAAGAAATAAATACTCAAATTTTGAAATTCCGCGCCTTATGATAAGCGGTCGTGGAAGTTTGCTTCATTTTATACTAAAAATCAAAAAAGGAAGAAGTAGGTGAAAATTTGTTATTTTTCTTGCTCAAATATCTTTGGCGGAGTAGAAAATATTATTTTGCAAACCTTAAATGAGCTTTGTAAAAGTGATGAAGTTGGTTTAATATTACCAAAAGGAGCGAACTTTTTAGATAAATTTGATAAAAGAATTAAAATTTATGAGTATAAAAGTTACGATAAAAGATATAATCCATTTTTATACATAGAAGTTTTAAAAATCATAAAAAATTATGATATCGTTCATACACATGGAAGTAAAGCCACTCAAATTTGCTATATTTTAAGTAAATTTTATGATTTTAAATTTGTATCAACAAAACACAACGATAGAAAAGGTAAAATTTTTAACCGCGTTAAAAATGTAATTGCCGTTTCAAAAAAAGTCGCAACTACGATAAACAATGAAAGTAAGGTTATATATTTTGGTATAAAACCTAAAAATATCACTAGAAATTTACCCGCTAAATTTACTATAACAGCCGTTGGAAGGCTTGATTTTATTAAAGGTTTTGACATTTTGATAAATGAAGTAAGTAAGCTTAAATTTGACTTCATTTTGCAAATAGTTGGAAATGGAAAAGAAAAAGATAATTTTGAAAAACTCATAAATGGGTTAAATTTAAATCAAAAAGTAAAACTTTTAGGGCATAAAGATAATATTGCACAGATTTTAGCAAATTCTCATTTGCAAGTCATTAGTTCAAGGAAAGAAGGCTTTCCGCTAACTTTAATAGAAGGACTAATTTACTCAAATGTTTTAATCTCATCAAAAGTTGGTGGAATAGATGAAGTTTTAAATGGTGAGTTTTTTTATGAAAATTTGAATGAAAAAGTAGATGAAATTTATAAAAATTATGAAATTTACAGAGCTAAATTTAGAGATTTACATAAAAATGCTAGGCAAAATTTAGATTTTTATAATTACATATCAAATTTAAAAGAGTATTATAAAGGTATTTTATGAGAATAGTTCATTGTGGAATTTTTAACGAATATGATGATGGAAATTTCTTTTATGGTTTAGAGAGAAAAATAAGTCACGGACTTCATCAAAATGGGCATTTTGTATATGATTTTAGTTATCGCGACTGGGAAAGAAATTTAAGATTTTGCAAACTTAAAAATACTGGTTTAAAAAAAATGCAAAATAAATTAATTGAAATTTGCAAAAATTTAAATGCAGATTTATTGCTTCTTGGAAAAGCTGAAAAAATAAGCCGTGAGACTTTGCAAAAAATAAAAGAAGCACTACCAAATATAAAAATTATACAATGGTATGCCGATTTAAGAAATATTGATGACAATGATTTTAATAAAATCCATTTTTTAGATGCATTTTTTATGACAAATGGTAAAAATTTAAAAGAAATTTCAAAAAAATATACAAATACTTTGGTTTCTTTCATACCAAATATTTCAGATAAAGCATTTGATATAAAACTTACACAAGAAAAAATTTATGATGTGCTTTATATTGGTAATGATTATTCACAAAATAGAAAAAAATTTATAAAAAATTTAAATGAAATGTGTCAAAAAAATGATATAAAAATTAAAATTTATGGAAGTTTAGGAAATAATTTTATTTTTGGCAATGATTTTTTTAAAGCAGTTGCTAAATCAAAAATAGCTGTTAATTTCAATGCTGATGATTTTGTTGATAAATTAAATGAAGATAAAATTTTATACGCAAGCGATAGAATGGCTCAATTTATGGGTGCCGGAATTTGCACTTTTAGCCCAAAAATTAGTGGTTTTGAAAGATTATTTGAAGATCAAAAAGAGATAGTTTATTTTGAAAATTTAAATGATTGTGGCGAAAAAATTTTACAAATTTTAAAAAGCAAAAAGTGGAGAGAAATAGGAGAAAATGGGCGAGAAAAAGCACTAAAAATAGCAAATGCCAAAAGAGTTACAAATTTTATGCTTGAAGTTTTGTTCGGTAGGGAATTTTCACAAAACTACGAATGGAGAGAGTTTATCTATAAAAATGGAGAAAATATTTGAAAATTTTACAAACACTTCACTGGGTGCAGTTTGCTGGGACTGAAAAAGTTTGCATTGATTTATGTAATCAAATGTCTAAGGAACACGAAGTTTATCTATTTAGTAATAAAATTAGTTCAGATAATCACAATATAACAAGAATTCCCTACAAATAAAAATAGATTTAACCCATTTTATTTATATAAATTATCAAAAAATGGTGAAACAAATAAACCAGACATAATTCACACGCACAATACTAAATTTTTAGAAATTAGCAAATATATGCAGATATTTTTAAATCGCAAAATTCCACTTGTTTTTACAAAACATAATTGGTTTTTTAAGAAAAAAATGAAACTTGCCAATTTGTGTGTTGGAATTTCTCCAGAAACTTTGTTGCTTTGTAAACAAGCAAATGGAATTTGTTTTAAAGCTCCAAATAAAATTTAAATGAAAGCGATTTTAATACAGTTGGCGTTCGAAGACTTGAAGAGCATAAAAACTTTCAACTTGCTATAAAAGCACTAAGCAAAGTAAAATTTGACTTTAAATTTTACTTTGATTAGGTCAAGGAATTTATGAAAACGAGCTTAGAAAGTTAATAAATTCTCTAAATTTAGAGGATAAAATAAAACTTGTAGGTTATGTTGATAATCCTTGGGATTTACATATATAGCTCAAATTTGCAAGTCTTGTTTTCAAGATTAGAGGGTTTTTCTTTGGCTTTGATTGAAGGAATTTATTATGGTAAGATGGTTTTTGCACTTGATACTGCAAATCATAAGGAAGTTTTAGGAGAGGATTTTATAGTAGAAAATGATGATGAAATTGTTGCTAGAAAATTAGATGAAGTTTATGAAAATTATGATTTTTATAAAACTAAATTTGAAAAAATAAAAAAATACACAAAAATACAGCATAGAAAATGTAGCAAATGAATATATAAAAGCATATAAAAGCTTAATAAAAAATTATTTAAATGATAAAAAACATTTAATCACAAATATCGCGAGCGAAATTTCTCTAAATTTTATAAAAATAGTGATAAATTTACGATTTTAGGTGTTGGAATATTTGCAAAAGTTAAAAATTGGGATTTTTTAATAATCTAACCTTTAAAAGTTAAATTTTTAATTTTCAGTTAAAATCTTATTAATTCCGAGTCGTTTTTTAACTCTTAAAGAGCGTCTAAAAAGTTTAAATTTTGATATAAATGGTAATTTGAAACAAAAATTATTTTCTTTGTCAGTGCTGTTTAGTCTTTTAAAATCGATAAAAAACAGATTTTCTTCGCCGTTTTTGATTTGCACTAAGAAATTTTTCATATTTATAATATCAAAAAGATTTATATTGTATTTTCTTATAAGTTTTAAAAATGTATCAATTTGAGTGGCTAAATTTTTACTTAAAGTGTGATTTTGTAGATAAACTTCTAAATTTTGACTAATTTGTAAATTATCGTCTCTTATAATCTCGCAAATAATAGCTTTTCCTTTATCTGTTTGAATTAATTCATTTTCAATTTTTGGTAAGAATTTTTGAATTTTCATACATAGAGATAAAATCTTTTTGTAATTTTGCAAATCAACCAATAAAAGCTCATCTTTGCCATCTTTTTGGACTTTTAACATTTTGTTTTTATCATTTGGGTGCACGTAGCAATCGCGATACCAACCACTATCTAAGATTTCTTTAAGTTCTAACATTTACAACTCCTAGATTTTAATTCTATCGTAATTCATTTTATAAAACAATAAAGCAAATTATGATACTATCTAACTTTACTTTACTCAATGTGGAATTCTTTATGATTTTTGTCTGTATTTTTTTGTTTATAATTTTAGTGGCATTTTCACTTCGGTATAACTGGTGGCGAGTTTGTATAAGCGATAATCACGCAAGAGTTTTAATGTATCACTCAATCGAACGACATTTTGGCGATAAATTTGATAAATGGCGAGTTTTACCAAAAGATTTTGAAAAGCAAATTGCTTGGATTGCAAAAAATGGTTATAAATTTTATACTCTTGCTGAACTTTGCGAATTATCAGAAAATATGCCCAAGAAAGCAGTTTGCATAACATTTGATGACGGATATGCTGATAATTTCACAAATGCCTATGAAATTTTAAAAAAATATGGTGCAAAAGCCACAATTTTTTTAATTCCTAATCAAAAGGAAAATCACTGGGAAAAGGCAAATGCAACGCATTTTTCAGCTATGCTTAATAGCCAACAAATTACCAAAATGAGCGATATTGTGGAGTTTGGTTCTCATACGATAAATCACGCAAATTTGCTTCAAATATCACTTGAACAAGCTAGGATAGAAATAGAAAATTCTAAAAAAGAGGTTGAAAAAATCACAGGTAAAATTTGCGAGAGTTTTGCTTATCCTTATGGAAAATATGATGAAAAAATCTTACAAATAACTGGAGAATGCGGATTTAAAAATGCCGTAATTGTTAAGCGTGGAGTTTTTAAATCTGGTGAAAATAGGCTTGAAATCAAGCGAATAGGAATTCTTGGCACTGAGAGTTTTTTTGACTTTTGGCTGAAATTTAAGAAAATAAGGAATAAATTATGATAAAAGCGTCTGTTTATATGATTTGTCAAGATGAAGAAAAACATATCGAACGGATGTTGAAATCTGTCGCGGATTTTGATGAAATCATAGTTGTAGATAGCGGAAGCAAGGATAAAACGCTTGAAATCGCAGCAAAATTTACAGATAAAATTTATCACCACGACTGGCAAGGCGAAGGTGTGCAGAAAAACTATGCATTTTCACTTTGTAAAAATGAATGGGTATTAAATTTAGACGCTGATGAGGAAATTACTGGTGAGCTTAAAACTGAAATTGAAAATTTTATGAAACAAAGTGAGTATGTCGGGCTTGATATAAAATTTCACGAGTATTCTTTAGGGCGGATTTGTTCGCCTTTTGTTCGTAAAAATACACACATTAGGTTTTTTAAGAAAAGTTGTGGAGAATATAGAAATCTAGGTGTTCACGCACAAATTTCAATCAACGGCAAAGTAGCAAAAAGCAAACACTCAATCCATCATTTTAGTGATAAATTTATAAAAGAGCTTGTTATGAAAAATAATAATTATTCAAGTCTTAGAGCCCAGCGTGATTTTGAAAAAGGCAAAAAACCAAATTTCTTAAAGCTGATTTTTATTTTTCCATTAATATTTTTTAAATCTTACATTTTAAGGCGATCATTTTTTGATGGTAAAAAAGGCTTTATAACTTCAATGATAAATGCTTTTTACGCATTTTTAAAAGAAGCAAAACTTTATGAATTAAATTTAAAAAAATAAAAGCAAAAAAAATATATAATTTAAATCAATCTTATTTAAGTTTAAGGAATAAAATGCAAAAGATAAAAATAGGCATAGTTGGTTATGGAAATTTAGGTCGCGGTGTTGAAACCGCTTTACAAAAAACAAACGATATGGAACTTGTAGGCATTTTTACAAGGCGTGATCCAAAAAGCATAAAAACTCTTTTTAGCTCTAAAGTTTATAATCAAGATGAATGCTTTAATATGAAAGACAAAATAGATGTTTTGATTTTATGTGGCGGAAGTGCAAATGATTTGATGGAACAAAGTCCTAAATTTGTTGAGAGTTTTAATATCATTGATAGTTTTGACACTCATGCAAAAACGCTAGAACATTATAAAAATGTAGACAAAATTGCTAAAAAAAGCTCAAAAATAGGCATTATTTCTATAGGCTGGGATCCGGGACTTTTTTCTCTAAATAGACTTATAATGCAAAGCGTATTGCCAGAAGGAAAAGATTATACTTTTTGGGGAAAAGGTGTTTCTCAGGGACATTCGGATGCAATTCGTAGAATTTCTGGTGTTGTGGATGCAAGACAATACACAATTCCTTCGCAAAAAATTCTAGATGATGTAAGAAATGCTAAATTTGGAGATTATACAACAAGGCAAAAACACACAAGAGAGTGTTTTGTAGTGCTAGAAAATGATACGCAAAGCGAAAGAAAAAGAGTTGAACAAGAGATAGTTTCTATGCCAAACTATTTTAGTGATTATGATACAACTGTAAATTTTATAACTAAAGATGAGCTAGATAAAAATCACGCAAATTTACCACATGGCGGAAATGTTTTTAGGGGTGGTAAAACTGGAAAAAATTTAGAAAATAATCATGTTATAGAATTTTCTTTAAAACTTGATTCAAATCCTGAGTTTACATCAAGTGTTATGGTTGCATATGCAAGAGCTGCTTTTAGGCTTCAAAAATCAGGTCAAAGTGGTGCTAGAACTATATTTGAAATACCTCCGTTTTTACTAAGTGCAAAAAGTATAGAAGATATCATCCACGATACTTTATGATAAATTTTGCCCTTTTTAGGGCAAAAAAATAATATGATAAACAACATTCCTGCATTTTTTAATAAACATTCAAAAATCCTAATACTTGGAAGTTTTCCATCAGTTATTTCAAGGCAAAATGAATTTTTCTATGCTAATAAACAAAATAGATTTTGGAAAGTTTTAAGCTTTGTATTTGACGAAAAAGAACCAGTAAGCTTAGATGATAAAAAATCACTACTATGTAACCATAATATCGCCTTATGGGATATAGTAAAGAGTTGCGATATAAAAGGTTCAAGTGACTCAACTATAACAAATTTAAAAACAAATGATATAAATCAAATTTTAAAAAATAGCAATATTTCACACATATTTACAAATGGTAGTAAAGCCTCGTTTTTATATAAAAAATACATTTTAAAAGATACTTTTATACAAAATTATCCTCTTGTATCAACTAGCCCAGCAAACGCTAGATACTCTTTAGAAAAACTTATAAAAGAGTGGAGTGTTTTATCTAGCATTTAGCTTCACTTCTTTTAGTCTATTGCTTTTAAAATTATGTCTGCCGTATTTAGCTTCTTCTTTTCCATTTAATTCTACTAAATCCGCCGTAAATCCGCAAGTTTGGTTTATAACAGTATATGTTCCAACTCCATACATATCAACAGGCGTGCTAACATCTTCAAATTCTTTGATAATTTTTGGTGTAAAAGACGAACTTACCACTATCTTAACATAAGAAAAACCATTTTCATCTAAAGCTTTTCTTAAGGCAAATACTAACTCTTTGCAAACTCCATGCGGATCAAAACCGCTAGTATCTTTGTCATTAAAATATTTATCTATCAAATTTTTTGAAGTATCAGCTCTAACAGCATAAAGTCTATTTCCTAAAGCACTTGCTGCTTTTAATGCATCGTTAATTGCATCGTTATTATAATCAACCAAAGCTGTTATTTTTTCATTTGGAAACGTTTTTGCATAAATTTCACATGCTTTTACGATGTCCCCTTTACACATTTGTATAAGTGCGTGTGGCATAGTTCCCATGCCTTTTCCATCCCACCATAAGCCTTGTGCGTCAGTTGAAACCTTATTTATACCAGCAACAAAAGTAGCATATCCATCACCAATTTGTGTTAAAATATCATCTTGTCTATCTGCCATAGAAAAAACTATTTTTCCATTTGCTGCTTTTAAAACTTCACTTACATTTGTGCAAACAGAGCTTCTTCTTGCTAAAGTTGCATCTATGATATTTTCTAAAAAACCAAAATCCTCATATTTTCCACTAACTTTTAAAACAGGCTCATATCCTTTGACCATATCTCCATCATTTAATGCGAGAATTTTTAAATTTTGAGGATTATTTGCAAAAGTTTGTAAAATTGCTATAGCTTCGTCTATACCACATAAAATATATTCATCCGTTCTGCAAAACCATTGTTGGGTTACATTTTGATTTGGTAAATTTTCTTTAATGATTTTATTTGTTTTTAAAAAATAATTAGCCGAAAAAAAGCCATCTTTTATCCTATCATCAAATTTAAAAGTTTTATTTGTAAGACGAGATATCTTACCGGATTTTTTTAGTTCTATTTCTGTTTGCATAAAATTTCCTAATTTTAAATGAATTTATAAAATGAGCAAAAAGCTCATTTTATACTAATGACAGTGTGCTTTACCACTCATATCTGGTTGAATTGCAGAGTTATCTGCTCCACCTTTGGAGTTTATATCTTCTATAATTTTTATTAGCTTCTCAGCTCCATCTAAATATCTTTTAGCACTTACTGAATTTGGCTCATAAAAACTTATAGGTTTTCCACTATCTCCACCCTCTCTTATGGATGGTTCTATTGGAATTTCTGAAAGAATTTCAGTTTTATATCTTTCGCATAGTTTTTTTGCACCGCCTTTTCCAAATATATCATATTCTTTTTTTGTATCTGGTGCTATAAATCCACTCATATTTTCTATAACTCCAGCTATAGGAATATGAAGTTTTTCAAACATATCAAGAGCTCTAGCACTATCATCAAGTGCAACAGTTTGTGGAGTTGTTACGCAAATTCCAGCAGTTACTGGCACGCTTTGAGCAAGGCTAATTTGTGCATCTCCAGTTCCTGGTGGCATATCAAATAAAAGCACATCTAAATCACCCCAAGCAACATCTCTTAAGAGTTGATCTATAACTTTCATAATCATAGCACCTCTCCATATCAAAGCAGAACCACTTTCCATTAAATTTCCCATGCTTATCATCTCTATGCCATGAGTTTTAATTGGTTCTATTTTATTACCAATAGCATATGGTTTTTCATTTTCAACACCGAGCATTCTTGGTATATTTGGACCATAAATATCTGCGTCCATAAGACCAACTTTTTTACCAAGTTTTGCTAAAGATATAGCTAAATTTAGAGTAGTTGTGCTTTTGCCAACACCACCTTTTCCACTACTTACCATTACAAAACTTTTGATTTGTGGTGCTAAGTTTTTACCACTTCTTGTGTTGCTTTGCTCTTTTGGAATTTCTGGTTGAGCTATATTTATACAAACATCTCCTAAAAGTGCTTTTATATCATTTCTTATTTTGTCTGCAACTTCAGGATTTGATGATACTATTTGTAGATTTATAATGATACCATTATTAGTTTTAATCTCTTTTACAAAACCAAAATCAACTATACTTTTTTCAAAACCAGGATAAATAACCTGTTTTAATTTTTCTAAAATTTCATTTTTATCCATTTGGATACTCCTTACACTCTTTTTTTGCTATCTCTTTACTTATCTTATAAGCACAAAATTTTGGTCCACACATTGAACAAAATTCAGCTTCTTTAAATACATCTTGAGGAAGAGATTCATCATGATACTCTCTTGCTCTATCTGGATCCAAAGCAAGTTCAAACTGCTTATTCCAATCAAAATTATACCTAGCATCACTCATAGCATGATCTCTTTGTATAGCACCTACTCTATTTCGTGCTATATCTGCTGCGTGTGCTGCTATTTTATGAGCAATAAGCCCCTCTCTAACATCTTTTGCATTTGGCAAACCTAAATGTTCTTTTGGCGTAACATAACAAAGCATGCTAACGCCATGATATGCAGCAAGTGCTCCACCAATCGCACTTGTGATATGATCATACCCAGCACCGATATCACTAACAAGCGGACCAAGAACATAAAATGGTGCATTATTGCAAAGTTCTTGTTCGAGCTTGACATTATACTCAATTTGATTTAACGGAATGTGACCAGGACCTTCTATCATCACTTGAACATCTTTTTCATAAGCTCTTTTTGCAAGCTCGCCTAAAACTTTTAATTCACTAATTTGAGCCTCATCACTAGCATCATAAAGACAACCTGGACGCAAACTATCACCAAGAGATAATGAAACATCATATTTAGCACATATCTCACAAATTTCATCAAAAGCGGTATAAAATGGATTTTCTTTGTGATAATGCATCATCCATGATGCCATCAAGCTACCTCCTCTACTTACTATACCCATCTTTCTTTTTGAAACAAGCGGCATAAATTCTAACTTAAAACCAGCATGTATAGTAAAATAACTAACGCCCTGCTTTGCTTGATTTTCTATGACATTAAGCATAGTTTTTATATCCAAATTCTCAATATTTCCAACATCGTGAATGATTTGATACATCGGAACTGTGCCTATTGGAACTGATGATGCTTTTATGATAGCCTCTCTAATAGCGTTTAAATCGCCACCAGTTGAAAGATCCATAACAGTATCTGCTCCGTATTTTATAGAAATATTAAGTTTTTCAACCTCTTCATCTATATTGCTAGCTAAACTAGATGAGCCAATATTTGCATTTACTTTGCATTTTGTTGCAATACCTATACCAATTGGTTTTAAATGAGCATGATTGATATTTGCAGGTATTATCAAAGAACCTTTTGCAACCTCTTGCATAACTAAATTTTCATCTAAGCTTTCAGTCTTTGCAACATATTTCATTTCATCAGTTATTATGCCATTTTTAGCATAATAAAGCTGTGTTTTTCCAAAAGTATTTTTAGTATTTTGCATATACATTTTCCTATATTAAAAATAATTATCAAATATATCAATAAAAAGCTAAAAAACAGCTTTTGTAATGTATAATAATTATTTGTTAATATATAAAGGAATGATAATGCTTGATATATCTTTAATAATGCTTGGTGCAGGCTCATCTAGTAGATTTGCTCTACCTGTAAAAAAGCAATGGATAAGATTAAATGATACTCCGCTTTGGCTATATGCAACCCAAAATTTATGTAATTTTTACCCTTTTAAAGATGTTTTTATAGTAAGTAACGAATGCGAATATATGAGTAAATTTACAAATAATTTTAAATTTATAAAAGGTGGCGAAACTAGACAAGATTCATTAAAAAATGCACTAGATAAGATAAATAGTGAATTTGTTTTAGTAAGCGATATAGCAAGACCTTGCATTAGAAGAGAGCTATTTTTAAAGCTTATTGAAGGATTAAATAACGCTGATTGCGTTGTTCCTGCTCTGAAAGTTAGCGATACTGTGTATTTTGAAGAAGAAAGTATAAATAGAGAAAAATTAAAACTTATTCAAACACCGCAGTTATCAAAAACAAGTATGCTAAAAAAAGCTTTACAAAGCGACATAATATACACAGATGATAGCTCAGCCATAAAAGCAGTTGGCGGCAAAATTTGGTATGTTGAGGGAAACAAAGACGCAAATAAAATAACATATTATGAAGATTTGCTAAATTTAAATTTACCAAAACCATCAAACGATATATTTAGTGGAAACGGATTTGATGTGCATAAATTTAGCCAAAATAATGATAAAACATTAGTGATTTGCGGAGAAAAAATACCACATGAAAAAGGCATAATAGCTCATTCTGATGGAGATGTTGGAATTCATGCATTAATTGATGCTATGCTTGGAGCAGCATCTTTAGGAGATATTGGGGAGCTTTTTCCAGATAATAATGATAAATTTAAAGATATAAGTTCAATAAAACTTTTAGATATCGTAAATACTATGATAAAAAAAGTTGGATTTGAGATTATAAATTTAGACATAACTGTAATCGCACAAGAGCCAAAACTATCATCTTATAAAGATAAAATGGCAAAAAATATAGCAAATACTTTAAATTTAACACAAAATAGAGTTAATATTAAAGCAACAACAACAGAACATTTAGGATTTATAGGAAAAAAAGAAGGGATTGCAGCATTAGCAAATGTAAATTTAAAATTTTTTGATTGGACTAAGTATGAAAGTTTTAATAGTAGAAAATGAGATATATTTAGCACAAAGCATAGCTTCAAAACTCAGTAAATTTGGTTTTGATTGCACAATTTTAGAAAACGAAAATGAATATAACAAAAATGAATTCTTTGATGTAATACTGCTTTCAACTAGCTTTTCAAATAAAAAATTTGAACAAATTATAGTAGAAAATAGAGATTCTATTATTATAGTAATGATTACATATATAAGTAATGATACTATTTTACGACCAATAGAACTTGGAGCACATGATTATATACAAAAACCTTTCATAATGGAAGAACTCATTAGAAAAATAAAGTATTTTATAAATTATCACAAACTAAAAATGCTAAATACAACATATAAAAATTATTTTAAAAATAATTTAATATCACCATATTTAAAAGAACATGAATTAAAAAAACTAAAACTACCTGTTTTAATTCGCAGTATAAAAACTCAAAACTCAGATAGTTTTGCGCTATTTTATACAATAAATTTAGATATAGCTTTTGAGCAAATTGATTTAAAAAACAACAACTCTTTAGAAAAGCTTAAAAGTCGTATTGGTAAAAATTTGTTATATCTAATAAATTTTCAATCTTTAAAAGATAAAGAAAAGATGGAAGTTTTAGAAATTTGTTCAAAAAAACAAGTAATTATATCAACTACAAATTTACTTGAAAAAGCAGATTGCCAAATCATAGATATACCTGTAGAAGATAGTAATTTCGATATAAATGAAATTTTAAGCATTGATGATTACACAAAACTTGCTATATCAAAATATCAAAATAAATATAGCGATACAGACCTTGCAAAAAAACTAGGAATGTCAAGAAAATCATTATGGGAAAAGAGAAAAAAATATGGAATCCAAAAATAAATCCATAAATATAAATAAAACAGAGTATGGCATACTATCACTCATAGAAAATGGAATTTTAGGCAAATTTACTAAACTAATGAATGAAGATGAAGCAAAGATTGCTATGAGCGGCAAATTTAAAGATGAACCAAGTCCATTTACTTATGTTTTTGCACCAAGTGGGTGTGAAGATGAATTGCAAAATTTAAAAAGCAAAGATACGCTAGAGCTTGTTTTAAATGATAAAAAAGTAGGATATATAAAAGTAGAAAGTGTGTATAAAACAAAAAAAGAAATAGCCGATAAGTCGATATTTTTAGTAGATACACTTAAAGCAAATAAAAATTTAAAATATGGAAAATACGCAGTAAGTGGTGAAATACGGGTATTTGATACCTCACTAGAAGAGACAAAAGATAAAATTTTTAAAAAAATTAAAAATAATAATCTTAAAAAAATCAGTGCGGTTATGCTAAGAGCAAATCCGATTCATAGAGCCCACGAAAGACTTATAAGAATCATGATAGACAAGGCAGATCTTGTAATAATATTTTTAATAAGAACTTTATCAGAAGATAAACTTGAGTTTGATTTAAGAGTAAAAACACTAAAATATTTTGCAAGTAAATATCTACCGGTAGATAAAATAGAAATAGTAGCTTTTGAAAATACATTTTTTTTCAAAGATCATGTAGATCCGGCATTAGAGTGCATTGCAGCACATAATTTTGGTGCAAATAAACTTGTAGTTGGACAAAATCATGGTGGTATAGGTATGTTTTATGATGGCAATACACCACATACAGCCTTAGACATATATAAAAAAGAATTAAATATAGAAATCATAGTTATGCCAGAGTTTGTATATTGCAATGAATGTAAATGCTTAGTTAGCACAAGAAGTTGTCCGCATGGTGCTCATCATCATATAAAATATCGCACAAAAACTTTAAGAGATTTGCTTTATAATGGAATTATGCCACCATCCATCCTTATGAGAAGTGACATTTCAGCACTCATACTAAGTGAACTTTTTCCAAATAGATTTAAAGATATACAAAAAATTTATGATAATTTATTTGCAAACAAAGGTATTTTAGAAAAACACGATGAAAAAGATTTTTATATAGCACTTATGAAGCTTTATCAAACACCAATAATGAATTAAGGATTATTATATGAGAAAACTATTTCTTACATTTTTTTATACCGGTTTAATACCTTTTGCACCAGGAACCTTTGGAACTATAGCTGGAGCCGTGGTAGCGTATTTTATACTTAAATTTTTAGGTGCTAATACACTAGCTCTTTTGTCTATTCTAGTATTTGTTGCTGCTATTAATCCGATAAAAGAATACGAAAAAGAGACAAACTCTCATGATAACTCTTGTATAGTTATAGATGAAGTTGCAGGTATTTGGCTAACTTTATCAATGTGCGGGCTTTCTTTGTTTGGTTTTATACTTGGTATTATTTATTTTAGACTTTTTGATATTTATAAACCATCTATTATAGGACGCATAGATAGGGAAGTAAAAGGCGGTTTGGGCGTAATGGGTGATGATATGTTAGCTGGATTTTTTGCTGGGCTTAGTGCTTTAATAACGCTTAAAGCACTAATATATTTTGGCATTATTTTACCGGCTATATAAGAGGCTCATCCATAACTTTTGGGCAAGTAATTCCCATTATTTTAAGAATACTTGGCGCGACATTACTTAAGCCACCGTTTTTTATAGTTTTTACTCCATTTGCTAAAATGAAGCAAAATACATCAAAAGTTGTATGGTTTGTAAGGGTATTTAAATTTTCATCTTTTATAGCTTCACAATTACCATGATCACTTATTTGCACATAAGCATAATTTTGTTCTTTTGCAAGTTTAATTATCTTTCCTAGGCACTCATCAACAGCTTCAACAGCTTTTATAGATGCTTCATAATTTCCAGTATGACCAACCATATCACCATTTGCAAAATTTACAACTATAAAATCAAATCCATCTTTTATAGCTTTTAGCGTAGCATCACAAACTTCATATGCACTCATTTGTGGCATTTCATCATATGTTTTAACCTTTGGACTAGGAACTAAAATTCTAGTTTCATTTGGCAAAACATCTTCTTTTCCACCATTAAAAAAGAATGTTACATGTGCGTATTTCTCTGTTTCTGCGCAATGAAATTGTCTAAGACCATTTTGAGATATAATCTCACTTAATGTATCTTTGATATCATATTTATCAAAAATAACCTTAAAATCAAAACTATCATCGTAATTTGTCATAGTTATTAAGTTTTTAACTACAAATTCTCTTTTAAATTCACTGAAATTTTCACAAGCTAGGGCTGAACAAATTTCCCTTGCTCTATCGTTTCTAAAATTTATAAAAACAACTCCATCATCTTTTTTTATGCCGTCAAAACCATTAAAACTTGCTGGCTCTATAAACTCATCTGTGATATTGTTTTCATATGATTTTTCTAAATATTTACTTGGCGATAAATTTAAAGGATTATTAACAAAAATCATATTTTCATAGGCTTTTTGCACTCTATCCCATCTTTTATCTCTATCCATTGCATAAAACCTACCGCAAATAGTGGCTATTTTTTTATTTTTAGTCTGCTTTTGTTCTAGTTTTTCTATAAATTTAGCACCGCTTGTTGGAGAGACATCCCTACCATCTGTTATCGCATGTTGCAATACTTCAAGTCCAAAACTTTCATAAATACTAGCTATTTCATCAAAATGATTATCCATACTATGAACCCCGCCATCACTATAAAGACCTATAATATGGACTCTTTTGCATTTTTTTGCTATCAAATTTAAAGCAGTATTTTGTTTTAACGAACCATCTTCTATGGCCATATTTATCTTTACTAAATTTTGATATAAAACTCTACCGCTTCCTATTGTCATATGCCCTACTTCGCTATTTCCCATCTGTCCATCAGGAAGACCTACGCTCTTGCCACTTGTTTTTAAAAGAGAATTTGGCACATTTTTAAAAAGATAATCATAAGTAGGTTTTTTAGCATTTGCAAACGCATTAAATTTATTTTTAGGATTAAACCCTATACCATCTGTTATTATTAAAATTGTTTTTTGATTCATCGCTTTTTTCTCTATAAAAATTTAATTATTTTTTAGCATTATTATACTAAAATTTAGCTTTTTATCAATAAAGGTTATTATGTTTTATTATTTATATACATTTTTAAATATAAATTTATTCCAATACACTACAGTTAGAGCTGGATTTGCTTTTTTTATAGCTTTTGTTTTTACGATCTTTTTTATGCCTAAATTTATAAGATGGGCAAAACAAAAACATGCAGATCAGCCTATATATGAACTTGCACCAAAATCACACCAAACAAAAAATAAAACTCCAACTATGGGCGGACTTGTTTTTATATTTTCAACCATAGTTGCTAGTTTGCTTTGTGCAAGACTTGATAATTTTTATGTAATATCTTCTATTTTATGTCTATTTTTATTTTGTTCTATAGGTTTCATTGATGATTATAATAAGATAATAAAAAACATTAATCACGCTGGATTAACACCAAAAGGTAAATTTACACTTCAAATACTTTTTGCTTTTGTAATAAGTATTGTGCTGTTTGCAAATGGTGCAAATACGGAACTTTTTGTGCCATTTTACAAATACCCAATCCTAAATATGGAATTTTTTTCAATTGTTTTTTGGGTAGTTGTAATAGTTGCAAGTTCAAACGCTGTAAATTTAACAGATGGACTTGATGGACTTGCAACGGTTCCTAGTATATTTGCACTTTTAAGCCTAAGTGTATTTTCATATCTTAGTGGACACATAGTTTTTAGCAATTATCTATTTTTGCCAAGTATTCAAGGACTTGGAGAGGTTATCATAGTTACTTGTGCATTAATGGGTGCTTTGATAGGATTTTTATGGTTTAATTGCTATCCAGCTGAGGTTTTTATGGGGGATAGCGGAAGTCTTAGTATGGGTTCATTCATAGGACTTGTTGGTATTATGAGTAAAAATGAGTTTTTGCTAATAATTATAGGATTTGTTTTTGTAATGGAAACGGTTTCTGTAATATTGCAAGTTGGAAGCTTTAAAATATTTAAAAAGCGTATATTTTTAATGGCTCCAATACATCATCATTTTGAGATAAAAGGTTGGGTTGAAAACAAAATTATAATTAGATTTTGGCTAATTGCCCTACTTGCAAATTTAGTTGCACTTACTGCATTAAAGCTTAGATAATGAAAAAATCACTATTTGGATACGCACTAACTACAAAAGCACTCGCAAAAACTGGCGGGTGGGATATTTATGATGATAAGTTTAAGGAAATTTCACAAGACGAATATGGAAATTTACTTTTGCCAACAGATAAATTTGACGCGTCAAAAAGTAACCTCGAAATTCCAAGTCCAGGATTTCCGCCTACTCATAATTTGGTTAAAAATGCTAAAAATTTAATAAGTGAATATGATTATTTTAAAGATATTATGCCTACAAGCGTATGGATAAGTGGAACAAACGGCAAAACAACTACGACAAAAATGGCTCAATTTTTACTAGAAAAATATGGCTCAGATATAGGCGGAAATGTAGGAAATCCGCTTGCTACGCTAAATAAAAATGCAAAAATATGGATTTTAGAAACAAGTTCCTTTACGCTTCATTATACAAAGTTTGCTTCGCCTAATGTATATATTTTATTACCAATTACACCAGATCATATAAGTTGGCATGGAAGTATGCAAGAGTATGAAAAAGCCAAACTAAAACCAATTTTATCAATGAAAGAAGGCTCTGTTGCAATTTTACCTAAAAAATACAAAGGTATTGAAAGTTTGGCACAAATTTTATACTACGAAGATGAAAAAGATTTAGAGAAAATTTGTGGGGTAGAAAGTAAAAATTTAATATTTAAAACACCATTTTTAATGGATGCTTTGATGGCACTTTGTATAGAAAAAATATTTTTTGACAAAGCAGATTTTGAGTTTTTAAATAATTTTATAATAGAACCAAATAAACTAGAAGAAATTTACGATAAGTTTGGCAGACTTTGGGTAAATGATACAAAAGCCACAAATATCGACGCAGCCTTGCAGGCTTTTAAACGATACAATGAATTTAAAATTCACGCTATAATTGGTGGTGATGACAAAGGTGTGGATTTAAGTAAAATTTTTGAAATTTTAAGTAAACAAAATGCTGTAATTTATGCCATAGGCTCAAATACAAATAAAATTATGGATTTATCAGCTAAATTTAACTTAAAAGCTTTTAAGTGTGAATTTTTAGATATAGCTGTAAATGAGATATCTAAAAATATGAAAAAAGAAAATGAAGTTGGTCTGCTAAGTCCAGCTTGCGCTAGTTTAGATCAGTTTAGTTCATACGCACAAAGAGGCGATGAATTTAAAAAATTTATCAATTTAATATAAAATTTGATTTAAGGATAAAAAATGTTTCAAAATATTTTACATCCATTTGTATGCGGTGTTTTATTCCCTTTTATATGCTTATATTTTGTGTTTATTTATCTGCCTTATCAAATTTTTATGCAAAAACCAAAAGAAAATAATACATATAGTTTTAATAATTATAAATATAAAGATATAAAATTTTAGATTTGTAAAAATTAAATAAAAATCATATTAAATCCAAAATTATAAATTTTTACTTTGATAATTAAATTTTAATATTCAAAAACTCATCTCTTTGTTTTTTAACTTCTAAACGCTTTTGCTCTTCTCTTTTTTTCCTGTATTTTCTTTAAAAGTTCTTCAAACCAATCATTAGTATATCCAAAAGAATTACTACGCTTTTTAACAGATATAGAGTTATCAAAAGTTGGAGAACTTATACCCATTCCTTTATACGGAACTCCGCCAATATTTTCATTTTTATCACTTAGAGAAAAAACTGATCCAGTAGTGCTTGAACTTACTATATTTGAGCCCATTTTTATCTTGTGATTTGTATCAAGTGAACTATACTCTCTTTTCATAAGTCCAAAAATTTTTGCTCTATAATCTGAATCATTTGCCATTTTTTGTAAATTTTTATCATCAATATATAAAAGATGTTGCCCATTTATCGGGTCGCTTGGATCGCTAGATGTAAATTGATATTTTGGAAACTCTTTATTTATCTCTTTTTTTAATTCTTCAATCGATATACTTCCATCATTTTTAAATTTAGTTTCATAAAGTTTTGTTTGATTTTCTCCATATTTTACAAGAGACTCGCTAAAATTTTGCAAAGATGGGTAAATTTTTGGCAAATTTGCATTATTATTTGGTAAATTTGAAAAATTAGAATTTATCATTTTATCTCCTATAAATTAATTTATATCTATATCGGTAAAAAAAGATTTATTTAAAAAATTATTATAAAAAATTTTATTTAGATAAAGTCCATTTGGCGAAAACGGGATTCTGGTATAAGCTTGTAATTTATAACTATTTTCAATTATTTTACCATCATTTAAAGCTTTAAAAGAATTTGATAGCATAAGTCTTATTTGTGAGCGTAAAAATCCATTTGCTTTAAATGTAATAATGCTTAAATTATCTTTTCTAAAAACTCTTGCAAAATACACAGTTCTTACGCTTGATTTCGCATCACTTCCTGTTTTCATATAGTTTTTAAAATCATGCTCTCCAACAAAAACTTGCAAAATATCATTTAGTTTTTCTATATCAAATTTAGGCATAAAATGGCAATATTTTGATAAAAAAGGGCTAAATTCACTATGATTTATCACATATCTATAACTCCTAGCAATAGCATCAAAACGAACATTGAAATTATCATCTACAAGAATAATTTTTTTTATATGCATTTTTGGATGTAAATGGCGATTTATAAGCTCACAAAGTCTTTTTTTATCATTAAAATAATCATTTTTGCAAGACACAGCCGAGCATTGATTTAAAGCATGAACGCCTTTATCTGTTCTAGAACTTGAAACCACTTTATCAAAAATTCCAACATGGCAAAGTGCTTCTTGCAAGTAGTTTTCTACGCTATTTTTATGAGGTTGGCGTTGCGAACCACAAAACTCACTTCCATCATAACTATAAATAAAAAGAAACTTCATATCCTTAATATCTACTTAAAATTTTAATTTTAAAAGAAAAAATAGACGCAAGAAGTGTAACTATAAAAATAAGAGGAATAGCTATAAATGGTTGTTTTACAAGTATCATTAAAGCAGCAAAATAACAAAACAAGACACCAAATATACCAAAATATATAAATCCTTTTTCATATCTATAAGTTACTATTCCAAAAGTAAGTGCAAAATACACACTTGCAAGTGGAAAAATAGAAACTAATACATTTATCGTAAAATCTTTTTTTCGCTTATCATCGTTTAGTGCTTGTTTCCAATAATCAACTATACTAACAATTTCTTTTGAATTATCTTTTTGCTTACTTCTTATAATCATATTATCAAATTTTGTAGCATGTATGACATTAGATGCTATATCATAACTATATCCATCTATTAATTTTAGCTCTATTGTGCCATTAAAGTTATTTATGTAACCTGTTTTTGCCATTAAAACCCTATCGTTACTATCACTGTTTTTTGGATTATATAGTATCAAATTTTCATACACGGTTGTATTTTGATCCATTGATTGGTTTTCTATATATACCATCCAATCAGAAAATTTTTGACCAAATTGTGAAGCTTTGATATTAAGCTGTGCATCATTTAGCTTGTGTCCAATAAAATTATCGCTTAACTCCTCGGCAATTGGTATCATTATAAGAGAAGTTCCAAGCAAAAGGATGCTTACAAAAGTAGATAATATGGCAAAAAACTTTCCTATTTGTCTAGTTGGATATCCTAATGTAAAAATAACTATACTCTCATTTTCTTTTGAAAGTTTAAAAAAACTTATGGCTAATGATACAAAAAAACTTATTGGGATAGTAAAAAGTAAAATTTGTGGAAGCAAAAACATATAAAGTCTAGCTAGTTCAAAAAATGTTATGCTTACATAAGATGTTATTCTTGAAATTTGTATAAAAAATACAATGGAAACTATTATAAAAAGTGTTGCGAAAAGCGAAGCAAAACTACTTAAAAAATTAGTTAAAAGATACCTATTTACTCTGTTCATACCATAACCAAATCATAAATTTTGAATATAATTATAATATAACGAAATTAAATTTATAATTTCACTTTTAAAAATATATGTAAAAATTAAACCTAAAAATAAAAATGGTATCATCGCAAGCTCTATATCGCTTTGTTTTTTGACTAAAATAAAATACATAAAAAAAGGCAGCATAAAAATACAAGCCAAAATAATAGCAATTATTCCCATTTTTATGCCTAAAATCGCTCCAATAATAGCAATTATGATAGTATCGGCATCTCCCATAACTTCTATATTATCATAAATTTTGCCTCTGTTTTTTATAACACTAACAATAGTTTTTATAATTATAATCGCACCTGCTAATATCAAAGAATCAACAAAAAAAGTCCCGTATAAATTTAAATTTATTAAATGATACGCAATCAAATCTCTGTCATAATTTGATAAAATAGCAAAAACATAAGCAAAAAGCAGCAAATTTTCAGGAACCATTTTTATCTTAAAGTCAATAATGCTAAGACAAAAAAGTATTATAAAACAAACTCCAAGCATAAAAGAGTTAAAAATTTCATAAACATAAAAATATGCTAAAACCATCAAAATTCCACTAACAAACTCAACTAAAGGATAAACAAAACTAATCTTATTTTTACAAAATGCACATTTGCCACGTAAAAATATCCAAGAAATTATGGGTATATTGTGATAAAATTTAAGCTTTTTATTGCATTTTAGGCAATGCGAAGCTGGAAAAACAACGCTTTGTTTTAATGGAATTCTATAAATCAAAACATTTCCAAATGAACCAATTACAGCCCCAAATATGAAAAATAATACCCAAATCACTATAATCCACCAAACCTTCTATGTTTTTTCTCAAATTTCTTAATTATAATATCAAGCTCTTTTGAATTAAAATCGGGCCAAAATGTATCTGTAAATTCAAGCTCTGCATAGCTAGCTTCCCAAAGCATAAAATTTGATAATCTTATTTCTCCACCTGTTCTTATAAGCAAATCAACATCGCCATAACTTGCACTATCTATACTTTTTGAAATATTTTCTTCATTTATTTCATCATTTGCTAAAACTAGTTTTTTACAAGCCCTAACTATCTCGTCTCTACCGCCATAATTTAATGCTAAAACTAAATTTAAACTTGCACCTTTTTTTGTTAATTCTTTTAAATTTAAAATTTCATTTAATAAATCACTATCAAAAACCGATATATCGCCTATAGTATCAAATTTAATATCATTTTTGATTAGTTTTTCTCGCTGCTTTATAATAAATTTTTTAAGCAGTTTCATAAGAAAATCTACTTCATTTTTAGGTCTTTTCCAATTTTCTGTGCTAAATGCATAAAGACTAAGAGTTTGTATGCCATTTTTAGCACAATAAGTCGCTATATCATCCACAACCTCAGCACCCTTTTCGTGCCCATTTATTCTCATAAGAGAACGCTGTTTTGCCCATCTCCCATTTCCATCCATTATTATTGCTAAATGCTTAAGTGTATTCAATAAATTTAACCTTTAAAATCAACAAAATTTATGCTCTTTTTCCAAAGCATATTAAAATTTGAATCTATTTTTATCTCTACATCAAAAAAACTTTTGAGTAAAGAAGCCACGGTAGAATATGGCGTTTTTATGCTAATTAATTTTTGTTTTTGATATAAAAACAAAAGTGGTGCGTAATTTAAAAATATAAGATAAATTTGCATTACATTTCCACTTTTTTTAAGCTGAAAAAGTTGCGGATAACCTTCATAAACAAATGGTATATGAATGATATTTTCACTAAGTGCCATAAAAATATCGCTCCACAAATCAAAATGGGATTTATCTTTAGAACTAATTAGCATATTTATGCAAAGTTCATAAAAAGAATTTAAACTTTTTTCATAAATTATTTTTTCTATAATCTCTGATCCGTTTTCAAGTAAATAGCCTATATTTGGTTTTTCAATTAAGTTACTAACTGATATTAAATTTCCATTTTGAGAAATCTCGCCCCAATACTCACCACCAACATTAAGATTTTTCATACTTTTTGTGCTTAATGTTTTGTTTCCAAATCTAAGCAAATAGCGATTATATGAGGTTTTTTCTAATACTTTTATATTTAATGGTAGTGAATTATTAAGGATTATAGAACTCATAAATTTTTAACCAAATTTGCAATTTTTAAAGCTATATTTTCTTTAGTATCGTAATTTAAAAGCGTAGAATTTGTGGGTGTTATAAACTCAATTTGTGTAGAATCTGAGCCAAATTTTACATTATCATTTAAAATATTCAAGCAAACCGCGTCTAAGTTTTTATTTTTTAGCATATCTTTTGCATTTTGTTTGGCAGTTTTTTCATCTACTTCCATTTTAAAACCTATTTTTTTGCAAGAAACTTTTAAATTTGACAAAATATCATCATTTTTAATCAGCTCTAAACTAAATTTATCTCCAAAAACATCTTTTTTTACCTTACCACTAAATTTTTGTTTTGGCACATAATCACTAATAGCAGCAGCCATTACCAAAATATCTTTATCTTGCAAATTTTCTCTATCTAAAATAGTTTTTAACTCAAAAGAATTTTTAAATTTAGTAAATTTATAAGGCACTTTAAAACCAGCACTACTAATAAAATGAACATTCGCGCCAAGCGTATAAAACGCATCGCTTAAAGCTTTTGACATTTTTCCGCTTGAAAAATTTGTAATAGCTCTAACATCGTCTATATTTTCATATGTAGCGCCGCCTGTTATAACAACTTTTTTATCTTTAAAAAACTCATCTTCAAATATTGCTCTTTTTACAGCATAAATTATATCCTCAATATCAGCCAATGCACCTTTTCCATAATCTCCACAAGCTAGCGTTTTACAAACAGGCTCAATTATCTTAATGCCATTTTCTTTTAAAATTTCTAAACTTTTTTTAGTAGAAAAATGCTCTAGCATTGCATTGTTTGCAGCAGGAGCTATTATTGTTTTTACGCTACTTGCTGCGATTAATGTATCCATAAAAACAGATCCGCCTATGCCATTAGCAAGACGATTTATAGTATTTGCACTAGCAGGGGCTATCAAAACAAGATCCATTTTTGCATATTGTATATGACTAAGCCCATCAGCCCAATTCTGGCTATGAGAACAAAGCACTTTATGATTGCAAAGTGCTTCAAAGCTAACACTATTTGCAAACTTCAAAACCCCATCACTAAGCATTATATAAACATCAGCCCCAAGTTTTTTTAATGCAGATAAAATTTCATAAGACTTATAAAAACTAACACTACCACAAACACAAAGTAGTATTTTTTTATTTTTTAGCATCTTTTTTTCCAAAAAATTTATAAAAAAATCCTTCTTTATTTATCTGCCTTCCTCTGCTTATAACAAGACATCCACTTTTTACATTTTGAGTTACAGTTGAGCCAGCAGCTATTAAAACATTATCTTCTACGCTAACTGGCGCAACAAGCTGTGTATCACTTCCAATAAATACATTTTTGCCTATGCTAGTCTTATATTTTGCCTTGCCATCATAATTACAAGTTATAGTTCCACACCCTACATTTGTGCCGCTATCTATATCGCAATCTCCAAGATAGCTTAAATGCCCTGCTTTAACTCCATTTAAATTTGATTTTTTCAGTTCTACAAAATTTCCAATGTGTGTATTTTTAACATCATTTCCAGGTCTAAGATGAGCCATAGGTCCTATGTCAGAGCTTTGAACAATGCTATCTTCTATAACCGATGAACTTTTTATAATACTATTTTTTATGACACTTTTTCCTATGATGCTTACATTTTCTTCTAAAGTGCATTCACCTTCAAATTTAGCTCTACTATCTATATAAATAGTTTGTGGTAATCTCATATAAACACCATTTTTCATAAGTTTTTCTTTTATCATATCTTGCATTATATTCTCGGCTTGTGATAATGCAAATTTATCGTTTATACCCATAAAATTTCGTTCTGCTACATTTACTGCAACGCATTTTAAACCCATATTTTTAGCTATTTTTATGCTATCTGTTAAATAATACTCATTTTGTGCATTTTTATTATCAATTTTTGGTAAAATTTGCTTTAAAACTTGCGTATTAAAACAATAACATCCAGCATTTACCGCTTTTACCATTTTTTGTTCATCGCTAGCATCTTTTTGCTCTACAATGCACTCTATTTCACCATTTTTACTTATAACTCTACCATAACCAAAAGGATCTTGTGCCTCAAATGTACTAAGTGCAATATCACAATCCTCAGATATAAGTTTTTTTAAATCATCGCTTTGTATCAAAGGCATATCGCCACACAAAATAAGTGTTTTTTTTCTATCAAGTTTTACATCAAAAAGCGCACCAGCGGTTCCTGGAAATTCATCAACATTTTGTCGATAAATTTTTATATTTGGAAATTCTTTTAAAACTAACTCTTTTATCTCGTCAAATTGATAATTTAAAATCACGCTTATATCATTGCTTATCTCATAACTGCGTTGTATTACATGATAAATCATGGGTTTTCCTGAAATCTCAAAAAGAACTTTTGCCTTGTTTGATTTCATTCTAGTTCCAAAGCCGGCTGCTAAAATCACAACACAAACATCACTCATAAAAAGCCTTAATTTTTAAATTTATGCATTATTGTAGCCAAATTTAACTAATATTTTAAGAAATTTTACTATTTTAAACATAAAAAATAATAGATAATTTTAACTTAATATAAAAAATGTTAGTATTTCATAAAAATTATACACAAAAGGGCAAAGAAATATGTCTAAAAAATTTATAGATGTCATGGATACTACTTTTAGAGATGGTTTTCAGTCTGTTTTTGGTGCTAGAGTTTTGATGAAGGATTTTTTTCCTGCTCTAAGTGCGGCAAAAGATGCCGGGATTACCCACTTTGAGTTTGGAGGTGGTGCTAGATTTCAAAGTTTATATTTTTATCTAAACGAAGATGCTTTTGAAATGATGGATAAATTCCGCGAAATTGTAGGAGATGAGGCAAATTTACAAACTTTAAGTCGCGGTGTAAATACAGTAACACTTGATACAGGAAGTAGAGAAATAGTAGATCTTCATGCCAAGCTTTTTGCAAAGCACGGAACAACAACTATTAGAAATTTTGACGCATTAAACGATGTTGAAAATTTAAAATATAGCGGTGAAAGGATAATGGCTCATGGCTTAAAACACGAAGTTGTAGTTACTATGATGGATCTTCCACCAAACTGCACTGGTGCACATGACGCAGCTTTTTATGAAAAAGTTTTAAGAGATATTTTAGATGCGAACATACCTTATACAAGTATCTGCTTTAAAGATGCTAGTGGAACAAGTAGCCCAGAAAAAGTTTATCAAACAATCAAAATGGCTAGAAAACTGCTTCCAGAAAATACACACATTAGACTTCATACACACGAAACCGCAGGAGTTAGTGTTGCTTGTTACCTAGCAGCACTTGAAGCTGGAGTTGATGGTATAGATTTAGCAGCAAGTCCAGTAAGTGGGGGAACAAGTCAGCCAGATATTTTAACAATGCTTCATGCTATTAAAGGAAAAAATTATGATTTGGGCGGACTTGATATAGAGAAAATACTAAAATATGAAGAAGTTTTAAAAGATAGTTTAAAAGATTATTTTTTACCGCCTGAAGCAACCAAAGTTAGCCCTATAATACCATTTTCACCAATGCCAGGTGGGGCACTAACAGCAAATACTCAAATGATGAGAGATAATAATATTTTAGACAAATTTCATCAAGTTATAGTGGCTATGAGAGAAGTTGTAGAAAAAGGTGGCTATGGAACTAGCGTAACGCCTGTAAGCCAATTTTATTTTCAACAAGCATTTAATAATGTAATGTTTGGTAAATGGAAAAAAATGGCCGAAGGCTATGGTAAAATGGTGCTTGGATACTTTGGAAAAACCCCAGTTAAACCAGATGAGAATGTTATAAAATTAGCCTCTCAACAACTAGGACTAGATTTTACAACACAAAATGCCATTGATATAGCAGATGCAGATGAGACAAAAAGCTTAAAATATACGCAAAAAATACTTGAAGAAAACAACATTGAAGTAACAGAAGAAAATTTATTTATAGTTGCAGCCTGCAAAGAAAAAGGTATAGCTTTCTTAAAAGGTGAAGGCAAAGTTATGGTTAGAAAAAACTCTGATATACCACAGCAAAAGAAATGCTCTTCAAAAAATACATCAGAAATTAGTAAATATAGTGTCAGTGTAAATGGCAATAAATACAATGTGGAAATTAGTGATGGTTTTGATAATTTTGGTAAAATAAAAAATATCTCTAAAGTAGAAGATAAGACTAAAACTGAAACAAAAAGCAAAAGTCAAAACACTAGCGGTGATATATTAGCAACAGTGCCAGGAAGTGTTTTTAAAATTTTACTAAAAGAAGGAGATGAGGTAAAAGCAGGACAAACAGTAATTATACTTGAAGCTATGAAAATGGAGATAGAAGTAGCTTCACCAAAAGATGGTATTATAGATGAAATTCTAATATCGCCAAGTGATACAGTAGAAAATGATCAACTCTTAGCTAGAGTTAAATAGAATAACAAAAATTAGGAGGAATGTAATGTTGAATGAGATTAAAAAACTTGGACTTGATAATGTAAAAGAGATTTATCATAATCTAAGTTATGAAGAATTATTTGAACACGAAGTCAAAAACAATGAAGGAAAAGTTAGCAGTAATGGTACTTTTATGGTTGATACTGGTATATTTACAGGAAGAAGCCCCAAAGACAAATACTTTGTAAAGCAAGACGAATCTCAAAAATACATAGCATGGGGAAAAATTAACCAGCCAATTTCAAAAAACTTATTTGATAAGTTACTTAAAAAAGCCAAAAAACAGCTTTCGAATAAAAATATTTATGTTCAAGATGCATATTGTGGAGTAAGCGATGCAAGCAAAAAAAGAGTTAGATTTATAACAGAAATTGCTTGGCAAGCACATTTTGTAAAGAATATGTTTATACGCCCAAAAGATAATGAGTTGAAAAATTTCAAACCTGATTTTGTAGTTTATAATGCTTGCAAATGTTCAAACGAAGACTATAAAGAAGATGGCTTAAATAGTGAAGTTTTTGTAATTTTTAACATAGAGGAAAATGTAGCTGTAATAGGTGGAACTTGGTATGGCGGAGAGATGAAAAAAGGTATTTTTTCTATGATGAATTATTGGCTTCCATTAGAGGGAAAACTTTCTATGCACTGCTCTGCAAATATAGGAAAAAATAATGATACTGCTCTATTTTTCGGACTTAGTGGAACAGGAAAAACAACTCTTTCTACAGATCCAAATAGAGCTTTAATAGGCGATGATGAACATGGCTGGGATGATGAAGGTATATTTAATTTTGAAGGCGGATGTTATGCAAAATGCATAAATTTAAGTAAAGAAAATGAACCAGAAATTTATAATGCTATCAAAAGAAATGCTTTACTTGAAAATGTAGTGGCAGATGAAAACGGTAATGTTGATTTTAATGACGGATCAAAAACAGAAAACACAAGAGTTAGTTACCCAATAGAACATATTAAAAATAGACAAGAAAACTCAAAAGGTGGACATCCAAAAAACATAATCTTCTTAACAGCAGATGCATTTGGAGTTTTACCGCCTGTTGCAAAACTTACAAAAGAACAAGCGATGTATTATTTTCTAAGTGGATATACCGCAAAAGTTGCTGGAACAGAAAGAGGTATAACTGAACCAGTGGCAACTTTTAGCGCATGCTTTGGCGAGGCATTTTTACCACTTCATCCAACTATTTATGCAAAACTTCTTGGAGAAAAGATAGATAAATACGGAGTAAAAGTTTATCTTGTTAATACAGGCTGGAGCGGTGGTGCTTATGGCGTTGGTAAAAGAATGAGCATAAAAGCAACAAGAGCTTGCATTAATGCAATATTAGATGGCAATATAGAAAAAAGCGAGTTTGAAAACTTTGATGATTTTAATATTTCTATACCAAAAGAGCTTAATGGCGTTGAAACAACCCTATTAAATCCTATAAATAACTGGAAAGATAAAAATGAGTTTATAAAAACCAGAAAAAACCTAGCAAAAATGTTTGTAGAAAACTTTAATAGATACAAAGATGTAAAAGCTGGAGTTGAATTTGCAAAAGCTGGACCAAGTATTTAATAAAATCCAATATGGCTTACTATTTTTTAAGTAAGCCCTATTTTTAATTCCTTTAAATTTTCATAAATTTATAAAATATAGATAAAATTTAATGTGTAAAAAAATTGATTTATATGAATTTAAAATAAATTTATATATAATTAAAAAGTTTATTTTAAACAATTTAGGAGAAAATTTATGCTTATGCGTAGTTTGATTTTACATAAAACATAAAATTAAAAGAAAGGATTTAAAATGAATAATTTTTCAAACATACTAAATACTTACAAAATATTTTTCATAATGCGCCGCTTGGCGTTTTAACTGCTTAACTATAATTTAAAAATTTAATTTCTATAACATTTATTTAAAAATTTACATTAAAGGGAGAATAATATGCAAAATTCTGTGATTTCTTATCCTAGGATAGGTGAAAAAAGAGAGTTAAAATTTGGTGTTGAAAAATATTTTAAAGATGAAATTAGTCAAACAGAGCTTTTAGACTTAGCTAAAAATTTACGCAAAACGCATTGGTTAAGTCAAAAAAATGCTGGTATTGACTTTATAAGTTCAAATGATTTTTCATTTTACGATAATATCCTTGATTGTGCTAATACTTTTAATGTTGTTAGCGATAAATATAAAAAACTAAATCTCAATGAACTAGATGAATATTTTGCACAAGCAAGAGGCTATCAAGGTAAAAACGGAGATGAAAAAGCTCTTGCAATGAAAAAATGGTTTAATACAAACTATCATTATTTGGTTCCAGAATGCGATAATACAAACATATCTGTAAATGATACAAAAATTATAAGCCAATACAAAGAAGCAAAAGAATTAGGAATTGAAACAAAACCTGCTATTAGCGGTATTTTTACATTTTATAAGCTTATAAATTTTACAAATGAAGATATAAAGCTAAAAGTAAAAGACAAACTTAAAAAGGCTTATATAGAGCTGTTAAACAACTTAGAAAAATCTGGAGTAAAACTAGTTCAATTCGATGAGCCATATTTAGTCAGCGATTTAAATAAAGAAGATATATCTTTGTTTAAAGAATTTTATGAAGAAATTTTAAACAATAAAAACTCTGTAAAGATATTGCTACAAACATATTTTGGAGATGTTAGAGATATTTATGTTGATTTAATAAATTTAAATTTTGATGCTATAGGGCTTGATTTTATAGAGGGTAAAAAAAATTTAGAGTTATTAAAAAAGTATAATTTTCCAGACAATATTACACTCTTTGCAGGAGTAGTAAATGGTAAAAATATTTATAAAAATAACTACGAAAAAACTATAAATTTACTAAAAGAGATACAAAAATATGCAAAAAATGCCGTTATAAACACATCTTGTTCACTTTTGCATGTGCCTTATACAACGCAAAATGAAACAAATTTAGAAGAAAAATATTTAGAGCATTTTTCATTTGCAATAGAAAAATTACAAGAGTTAAAAGATTTAAAAGATATTATCAACTCAAATCAAATATCAAGACACACTGCTTTTGTATCAAACAAAAATTTATTTCAAAAAGAAACAAACAAAACAAACCAAAGTGTTCAAAACAGGATTAAAAATCTTAAAGATAGCGATTTTGTAAGATTGCCAGAATTTTCACAAAGAGAAAAATTACAAAAACAATCGTTAAATTTACCACTCTTGCCTACAACCACTATAGGTTCTTTCCCCCAAACACCAGATATTCGCTCAAACCGTTTGGCATATAAAAAAGGAGAAATTTCAGCTCAAAATTATCTAACCTTTCATCAATTAAAAATAAAAGAGTGCATAGAACTACAAGAAGAAATTGGACTTGATGTGTTAGTTCACGGCGAATCTGAAAGAAATGATATGGTTGAGTATTTCGGGCAAAGCTTAGATGGATTTTTATTTACAACAAATGGCTGGGTGCAAAGCTATGGCACTCGTTGTGTTAAACCACCTCTTATTTGGGGTGATATAAGCAGAACTAAGCCAATAACTGTCTCATGGGCAAAATATGCTCAAAGTTTAAGCAAAAAATATGTCAAAGGTATGCTAACAGGACCTGTAACGATACTAAATTGGTCTTTTCCAAGAGAAGATATTAGCCTAAAAGATAGCACTCTTCAAATCGCATTAGCAATAAGAGATGAAGTTTTGGATTTAGAAAAAGAAGGAATTAAAATTATCCAAATAGATGAAGCTGCATTAAGAGAAAAACTACCTCTTAGAAAAAGCGATTGGCACAGCGAGTATCTTGATTGGGCGATACCTGCGTTTAATCTAGTGCATAGTGGTGTGCAACCTACAACTCAAATTCATACACATATGTGTTATAGTGAATTTAGCGATATAATCAAAGAAATAGACGCAATGGATGCAGATGTAATATCATTTGAAGCAGCAAGATCAAATTTGGAACTTCTTGATACATTAAAAAAAGTAAATTTTAAAACTCAAGTAGGTCCTGGTATTTATGATATACATAGCCCAAGAGTACCTAGTGTAGAAGAGTTAAAAAGTGTGATTATAAAAATATTAGAAAAATTACCAAAAGAAAAAGTTTGGATAAATCCAGATTGTGGATTAAAAACTAGAGGCTATAAAGAAGTAGTAGCTAGCCTTAAAAATTTGGTAAGTGCAACAAAACAAATTAGGGGGTAATATGACCCTCTCTTTTGAAATTTTTCCACCTCGTAAAAACGACAGTGTTGAAAAAATTTATAATACATTAGAAGCATTAAAGGATTTAGATCCGGATTTTATAAGCGTAACTTTTGGTGCAGCTGGTTCTAAAAATTCAACAAATACTTTAGATATTGCAACTCTTGTAAAAGATAAATACAATACAAAAAGCATAGTTCATTTACCTTGTATTCATAAAAATAAAGATGAAATTTTGCAAATTTTGCAAGAGTGTAAAAAGCGTGGATTAAATGATATTTTGGCTCTAAGAGGCGATGAAGTAGAAAATGAAAAAGTAAGCGAAGATTTTTCATATGCAAGTGACTTAGTTAAATTTATAAAGCAAAATGGAAATTTTACGATATATGGCGCTTGTTATCCAGAAAAACATAAAAATTCAAAAGATTTTGTAGAGGATATAAAAAATCTTAAAATTAAAGTTGATGCTGGAGTTGACACGCTTTTAACGCAGTTATTTTTCGATAATGAAGATTTTTATAAATTTAGACAAAATTGCGCTTTAGCAAATATAAATGCGAAAATTTGTGCTGGAATTATGCCTGTTACAAATAAGCGTCAAATTTTGAAAATAACCTCACTTTGTGGAGCAAAAATACCGCCTAAATTTGTTAGAATTTTAGATAAATATCAAGATGATAAAAAAGCTATGTTTGATGCTGGAATTGCATACGCGATAGATCAAATTGTAGATTTAGTAACTTATGGAGTTGATGGAATTCATCTTTATACTATGAACAATGCAAAAGTAGCTATAAAAATTTATGATGCGATAAAATCTCTTTTTCAAAGAGAAGTAAAGTAGTTTATTTATAAATTTATACAAGATTTAGTTTTAAACTTATAAACTAAATCTTGTATTTAATAAAACTATTTTATAACAAGACCTCTATATACACCTCTTCTATTTATCCAAACAAGGACTTTATCTCCATTGCTTTCTTTCATAACAGAGTTAAAATCTTCTATATTTTTAATATTTTTATCCCCAACTTGTATAATCAAATCCCCGCTCATAAAGCCTAAATTTTCAGCTTTAGAACCAGATTTAACATCAGTTACTAAAACACCACTTGCATCACTTGGGATACGATACTTAGCACGATATTCATCTGTTAAATTTACAATACTAAGCCCATCTACTATATAATTTGAAACTGAACCTGTTTTTGTTCCAGAATTTGAAGAGGCGTCATTCATATTTGCCAATTTTAGTTTAGTAGTATATTCTTTGCCCATTCTTTCATATTTTATGTCTATTTTTGTATTTGGATCTAGTGAGCCGATTAAATTTGTAAGAGTTGATGCATCTTTTATATCTTTATCATTTACTTTTATTATCAAATCGCCTCTTTTTAATCCAGCTTTATCTCCAGGCATATCTTTTTCTACGCTAGATATCAAGGCTCCTTCTTTATTTTTATATACTTCTTTTTGATCACTTGTTAAATTTGATATCATTATGCCTATGTATCCACGATCTATCTTTCCATCAACAATAAGTCTTTGTGCGATATTTTTTACCATATTTGAAGGTATTGCAAATCCAATACCATTATTATCGCCATTTCTACTAAGTATTGCTGAGTTTATACCAACCAAAGCACCCCTACTATCAACTAAAGCTCCGCCAGAATTACCAGGATTTATAGAAGCATCTGTTTGTATAAAATTTTCGTATTGATTTAAGCCAATATTATTTTTATTTAAAGCAGAAACTATTCCTTGAGTAATAGTTCCACCAACCCCAAAAGGATTTCCAACAGCAAATACAACATCGCCTTCCATTAGATAAGATGAATCAGCAAAAGATATGGCTTTTAAATCTTTTGCTTCTATTTTAATAACAGCAAGATCAGTTTTAGTATCAGCACCTATAACTTTTGCTTTATACTCATTATTTCCATACATTGTTGTTACTACTATCTCATCAGCATCAGAAATTACATGATTATTTGTAACTATATATCCATCACTTGAAATTATAACCCCGCTTCCCAAAGAAGAGGTGCTTCTATTTCTATCTTGCGGGATACCAAAATTAAATCCAAAAAATTCCTTTAAAAATGGGTCATTAAACATATGGGAAAACGGCATATTTCCATTATCTTTTATAGTTTTTTTAGTAGAGATATTTACAACTGATTGTTTAACATCTTTTATGGAATCATGATATGAAAGTATAGCATTTGGATTATAGCCTGGCTCAACTCTATCTGGAGATGTGGAAGCTTCATTAAATTTTATACTTCCTGCATTTAAAATACAAGCAGTCACAAGTGATAAAAAAATAGTTTTTTTCATTTATTTCTTTCCTTATCTTTAATTTTATTTTTTAAAATTATATTTTATAAAAGTTAATGTTTAATATGTTGATTGTAAATGAAATTTCACTTTTTAATCTATAATACTTGATTGACATAGACTAAAGCTTTATGATATAATATATATTAAGAAAAATACATAAAAGGATTTAAAATTGAGTAATAGTTTATATGAAACACTAGGTGTAGATAAATCAGCATCTAATGAAGAGATAAAAAAAGCATATAGAAGACTTGCCAGAAAATATCATCCAGATATAAATAAAGATCCTAAATCCGAAGACAAATTTAAAGAAATCAATGCAGCTTACGAAATTTTAAGTGATGAATCAAAAAGAAAACAATACGACATGCATGGGGATTCTATGTTTGGTGGACAAAGTTTCCATGATTTTACACAAAATCAGGATTTGGGAAATTTAGATGAAATTTTAAGAAATATATTTGGTGGTGCCTTTGGCTCAAGAAGTTCTAGTGGATTTGGAGGAAATAGCTTTAGCTCTTTTAGTTCTTATGATGGATTTGGGGCTGATTTGGACACTCAAGCTAAAATAAAAATACCATTTGATGTAGCTGTAATGGGTGGAGAAAAACAGATAAATATAGGTGGCGAAAGCATTAAAATTCGCATTCCTGCTGGCATAAATAGCGGAGAAAAACTCAGGGTAAAAGGAAAAGGTAGAAGCATAGGTGGTCAAAGAGGAGATCTTATACTAAATGTTGCTGTAGAATCTAGTAGCGAGTATGAAAGAAATGGGGATGATTTAACAAAAGAGTTAAATATATCTCTAAAAACTGCACTTTTTGGAAATAAAGTAGATATTCAAACATACAAAAAACCAGTTAGTATAAAAATATCTCCAAACACAAAACCTAATCAAAAAATAAGATTAAAAGGATATGGGGTGCAAAATAGAAAAAGTGGCATTTATGGAGATTTGTATCTAAAAGTAAATGTTGTTTTACCAGATATTTCAAATTTAGATGATAATCTAGTAGAACTTATGAAAGAAAAATTACCACAATAAAGGCAAAATATGAATACACATTATGACGAACCAGTATATTTAATAAGCGTAGTTGCAAAAGTTTTAAATATCCATCCACAAACTTTAAGACAATACGAGAAAGAAGGACTTGTTTGTCCAAACAGAACTGATGGCAAGATGCGACTTTATTCAGAAAGAGATATAGATCAAATTAAAACAATTCTTAGATTAACAAGAGATATGGGGATAAATTTAGCAGGCGTTGATGTTGTTTTAAGGCTAAAAAAACAGATGGAAGAGATGGAAAGAGCTTTAGATAATTTAAATGAAGAGTTAGAAAGATTAAATAATATAAATAAGACATCTAATAAAAAATCTTTAGTAAAGGCAAAAAATAATTTTGATATAATATTTTACAAAGATAATGACTAAATTTAAGGCATAATTTTGGAAGAAAACCTAATCATAATCGGTGTACTTTTTTTAGCTAGTATATTTTTTAGCAAAATTTCAGATAGGTATGGAATTCCTGCTCTTATAGTATTTTTATGTGTTGGAATGTTAGCTGGAAGCGACGGTATATTAGGTCTTCCTTTTGATGATACTAAATTTGCAGCTTTAGTTGGAAATTTAGCTCTTATTTTTATACTATTTGCAGGTGGCTTTGATACAAATATAAAATCTGTTGCCCCAATACTTAAAGTTTCCATAGTTCTAGCAACTCTTGGAGTTGTTATAACTGCTATTGTATTAGGATTATTTATTTATCTTCTTTTAGGTTGGAGTTTGCTTGAAAGCTTTTTACTTGGCGCCATTATAAGCTCAACTGACGCAGCCGCAGTATTTGCGATACTTAGATCAAGAGGTATAAAACTAAAAAACAATCTTGGTGAGCTTTTAGAATTTGAAAGCGGAAGCAATGATCCAATGGCAATATTTTTAACTATGACCATAATTGGTATTATAAGTGCATCACAAACACCAACTGCTGGAAATATAGTCATAGAACTTGCTATGCAATTTTTTATAGGCGGAATTGTCGGATATGCTTGCGGATGCTCTTTGCCAAGTATTTTAAACAAAATTCAACTTAGTTCATGGGGGTTTTACCCTATTTTAGTTCTTGGATTTGTTTGTTTGGTTTTTGGAATTACTACAAAAATAGGCGGAAATGGTTATATAGCTGTATATGTTATGGGAATTTTTGCAAATAGACGAGAATATGTATACAAAAAGAATTTAGTTGGTTTTTTTGATGGAGTAGCTTGGATAATGCAAATTTTTGTATTTTTAACTCTTGGATTGTTAGTTTTTCCAAGCTCTCTACCAAGCGTTACTCTTATGGCAGCACTTATAGCTCTTTTTCTCACTTTTGTTGCAAGACCAATCAGCGTGTTTATAGGCACTATCTTTACTAAATTTAGCATAAAAGAAAAAACATTTATATCTTGGGTTGGGCTTAGGGGCGTTGTTCCTGTTATATTATCCACCTATCCTCTTAGTGCAAACATAAATCATGCAGAGGATATGTTTAACATAGTTTTTGTTATAGTCTTCATTTCTGTTTTAATACAAGGTTCTACAATATCAAAAGCTGCTACAATACTTGGCGTAAGATTAGAAGAAAATAAAAAAGAAGAAATAAAAGAACCTTCCATTAAAAATCAAATTTTTTATCAATCTATTAGGCAATTTTCAATAGAAGAAGATTCTAAAATAATTGGAAAAAACCTAGCCGAGCTGGAATTACCAGAAAATTTCTATGTAGTTCTTTCTGTAAGAGATGGAAAATACATAAAAGTTACAGGATCTTATCTTTTTAAAGCAAATGACTTGCTTTTGATAGTTTGTAAAGATGAAGATTTTTATACAAAAATACTTAAAGATTATGGATTTATAGCGTAGCATTTATTTTATATTAAAAGCTATTTTGTTATCCTTATAGTTAAAAATTTAAAAAGGGAGTTTTATGAAAAAAATAGTTTTTTTACTATCAGCTTTTGCTATTATGTTATCAGCTGCTAATAATAAGGCAAATGAGTTACAAACAAAATGCGATAATAACGATTTAGAAGCTTGTAGCGATCTTGGATTTTTATATAGTGAGGGTTTAGAAATAAATGGTGATGATAAAAAAGCCATAGAACTATTTACAAAAGCTTGCGAAGGTGGTTATGCTAGAGGTTGTGCTGAGCTTGGAGTAATGTATGAAGGCGGTTTTGGCGTTCAAAAAGATACTAAAAAAGCTATCTCTTTGTATGAAAAAGCTTGTAAAAACGAATATCTAAAAAGTTGCAATTACCTTGGGACAATGTATGCATCACAAAAAGATTATGATAAAGCAAAAGATTTATTTATAAAATCTTGTGATAAAGGTAACGCTATGGGATGTTTTAGTATCGCTACGCTTTACCATAATGCAAAAGGCTTTAAAAATGATATAAATATGGCTATGAAGTATTATAAAAAAGCTTGCGATTTAAAAGACGAAATAGCTTGCGTTCAATATGAAAATTTAAAAGAGAAAAAATAACTTGGAACAAACAGATAAATTTAAAAGAGTAAAATACATAAGATCTCTTGAAAAATTTGTAAAATCAATCGTTGGAATAATAAAAAGAGATGATTTTGATGAAAATTTATTTAAACAAAGAGTTGAAAAAAGTTTTGAAATTTTAAAGAAAGTCGAGCCCGTGTATCTTGATCAATCCTATACAAAAGGATTGGTTGAGTTTGTAAATTTATCTTTAAGTAGCACAAATAAAGATGAGCTTTTAAAATCATTTAATCAACTAGAAAAGATAAAAAATCTAAAATATAAAAAAGAAAAACACAAAAAGAGCTTTAATGAGTATGAATACTAAAACAATTATATTTGATATGGATGGAACAATTATAGATAGCTCAGAAGCTATCTGTGTTACTATAAATCAAACAAGACGAAATATCGGACTAAAAACCGATTTACAAAAAGAATTTATTTTAAAAACAATTAACTCACTAGATAAAAATATGACAAAAGAGTTTTTTAATTTAGAAAATCCAACAAATAAAATGATGCAAGATTTTCAAAAAGATTTTGACAAAAACTACAATATTTATGCTAAAAAATATGAATGTGTTGATGAAATACTTGATTTTTGTATATCCAAGAAATATTTCGTAGTCCTTGCAAGTAACGCTCCACAAGATAGTTTAAAAGCAATTTTAGAAAAAAATAAAATATATGATAAATTTAATTTTATCATAGGTTTTAGTAAAAATACACCCAAAAAACCAGATCCAACTATGTTAAATTTAGCCAAAGAAAAAGGTTTAAATAATACAGCAGTTTTTATAGGAGATAGCATAAAAGATGAAATGGCTGCGATAAATGCAAATATGCCTTATATAAATGTTTCATGGGGATTTGGAGAAAATAGCACTAAATTTAAAAATGCTAAGAATTCTAATGAGCTGATAAAATTTATAGAAGATATATAAATTATATAATTGTGTAATTTAAACTAATTTTTAATAAAACATTATTGTGATATAATCTAGGTTTAATGTTTTAGTTAAGGTAAAAAATGAATGAAAATGATCTTTTTTGCGGAGATTTAAGAGAAAAGTTTTTTGATATTTTATTTCATGCAACACGAAATAGTGTCGAAGATGAAATACAAAATTTACTTAAAAAATACATAGCTATGGAGCATTTACTAGAACAAAATGGAATTGATCTAAAACAAGTTGATCTTTTTGAATATGAAAATGCTAAAATTTTAGATGAAAAGTTACAAAATATGTATATGCATCTAAGTAGTGAAATTTTAACAAAAAGCATATAAAATTGTTTAAAATTTTTTGTATCTTAATCATATTTTATGTCAATCTTTTTTGTGCTTCTTTAGAATTTGCTTATGAATATAAATTTGAGTTAAAAAAAGACCAGATGGCTAGAGTTGCAGTAAGATTAAATAGCGAGGATAAGCAAAGAGAGATAGAGTATTTTAACTTTAGATGGACGCTTTATGATGCTACAAATATGATAGTTCATAGTTGGTGGAGAAAATACCCAAGACATATGAGTGTTTCATTAAGAAATGGATTAAAAGAATACGACCAGTTGCTATTTGAGCCAAAAGAAAACTTTCCCAAAGATGAAGTTAGGCTTTATCTTGCTTTCTTAAAATATGAAAAAGGTATAGCTACTTTTATGGTATATATCAAAGACGAAGCAAATAGAGTTGAGGTAAAATTTATTGATCCAAAAAAACCAAACAATACAAATAATCAAGGATAAAAATGGATAAAATAGATACCATAATTACAAATATGATAAAAGAGCTTGATTATGAGCCATTAAATGAAATGTTTGCAAACATAAACTCAGGCAAAAAACTAAGATCAAAACTTCTTTTAAAAATAGCCACAGAAAATGAAAATTCATTAAAGTTATGTGCTATCATAGAACTAATTCACGCAGCTAGCCTTTTGCACGATGATGTAATAGACGAAAGCTATACAAGGCGTGGAAAAGCTAGTATAAATGCAATTTATGGTGCTAAAAATGCGATAATGCTTGGAGATATTTTATATTCAAAAGGATATTTTGAACTTAGCAAATTTGATAATTTTATATCTCAAAATATATCAAACGCCGTTAGCTTGCTTAGTATAGGCGAGATAATGGATGTATCTATGGGAGAAGAATTTAATCAAAGCGAACAAAAATATCTAAAAATGATTTATTATAAAACTGCAGTTTTAATAGAAGCAACAGCTAAATGCGGGGCATATCTAGGAAAATTTGATATAGATGATTTCGCAAAATATGGCAAAAATTTAGGTATTGCTTTTCAAATTATTGATGATATACTAGATGTAACACAAGATTCAAAAACACTTGGAAAACCTGCTTTAAATGACTATAAAGAAGGAAAAACCACACTTCCTTACATATATCTTTATGAAAAACTCAACAATAAAGATAAAAAATATCTTATTTCTTTATTTAAAAAAGATTTAAAAGATGAAGAACAAAGCTGGATAAAAGAAAATTTGGCTAAATTTAACATTATAAAAAAATGTTTAAATGTAGCAAAAAATTATGGAAATGATGCTATAAATTCGGTTAAAAAATACAATATAGAAGATCTTGAAAATATAGTAAAAAGTATGATAGATAGGACATTTTAATGCATTATATGAGTATTAGTTTCACGCACAAAAATACAGATATTTGTGTTCGTGAAAAACTTTCTTTTTCAGATAATGAAAATAAAAGAAAATTTCTACAAAACATCTGTTCTAGCAAATATATAAGCGAAGCTATGGTGCTAAGTACCTGTAACAGAGTTGAGATTTTTACCAGAAGCTTAGAACATAAAGAAGCAGAAGATCTTATACTCTCACAACTTCATCAATCAAGCGGTATTGATTTAGAAGAGCTTACAACCAGAGCCGATATTTATGAAGATGAAGGGGCAATACATCATCTTTTTTCAGTTGCAAGCTCACTTGATAGTTTAGTCATAGGCGAAACACAAATAGTTGGGCAACTTAAAGATGCCTTTATTTTTGCATATGAAAATGGTTTTGCAAAACTAAACATAAGTAGAGCTATGCACTATGCTTTTAAATGTGCAGCAAGTATAAGAAACTCAACTGATATATCTAAAAATCATATATCTGTTTCAAGCGTGGCTGTAGCAAAAGCCAAAGAAATTTTTGGTTCAATTGAAAATATAGAAGCTTTGATTGTCGGTGCTGGCGAAATGAGTAGGCTTGCTGGCAAACATCTAGTAGCAAGCGGAGCTAAAGTTACTATAATAAATAGAAGTTTAGAAAATGCAAAAGATTTAGCAGATGAACTTGGTATAAATGCGTCATATGATTCTATCTCAAAACTAGCACAATACATAAATAAAAACAAAATTATATTTAGTGCAACAGGGTCTTCAAATCCCGTAATAACAGACGATATGCTAGAAAATAAGGATTTTGATAGATACTTTTTTGACATAGCTGTTCCAAGAGATATTGATATAACTCCAACTGATAAAATTCATATTTTTGCTGTTGATGATTTAGATGAGATTGTCAAAAAAAACACAACCATAAGAGAAGAACAAGCACAAATTGCATACGCCTTAGTAGGAGATATGACAAATGAGTTTTTTAAATGGATACAAAGTTTGGCATCAACTCCTATAATTAAAGCTTTAAGATTTAAAGCAAGAGAAGTAGCAGAAAATGAGATACAAAAAGCTATCAAAAAAGGCTACTTAAAAAATTCAGATAAGGAAGAAGCAAGAAAGCTAGTTCACCAAGTTTTTAAGGCTTTTTTACATACACCTAGTGTAAATTTAAAAGATTTGGGAAACAAGGTAGAAGCTGATGCTATAATTAGATCAGTTCAATACATATTTGATATACAAGATAAATTTAAAGAATTTAATTTTTACAAATGCGAATACGAATGGGAGAAAGATAGTGAAATTTAGCAAACTCTACGCACCTACTACAAAAGAAGCGCCAAAAGATGCAACTCTTCCTAGCCATATATTTTTATTAAGAGCTGGATTTATAGGACAAATTGGAAGTGGGCTTTATAACTTTTTGCCACTTGCTCAAATGGTAATAAATAACATCAAAAATATTATAAAAGAAGAGATGGATGAAGCTGGAGCCTTAGAAATAACTATGAGCATGGTTACACCAGCCGAACTTTGGAAGCAAAGCGGTAGATATAGTTATTATGGCAAAGAACTTTTAAGATTTAAAGATAGAAAAGAAAACGAATTTGTTCTAAGCCCAACAAACGAAGAAAGTGTTGTAAATATTGTAAAAAATAACATTACAAGCTACAAACAACTTCCACTCCATCTTTATCAAATAAATACAAAATTTAGAGATGAGGCAAGACCTAGATTTGGACTACTAAGAGGCAGGGAATTTATAATGACTGATAGTTATAGTTTTCATGTCTCAAAAGAAGATATGAAACGAGAGTTTGATCTTATGGAAAAAACATACTCAAATATCTTTACTAGACTTGGATTAAATTACAGAGCAGTTGATGCAGATAGCGGTGCAATTGGTGGAAGCGGAAGTAAAGAATTTATGGTTTTAGCAGATAACGGCGAAGATGATATTTTGGTTTGCGATAATTGCAAATACGCAGCAAACATAGAAGCCGCAAAAAGAAAACCATTGAAAACAACAGCAGACATGCCAGAAGCACAAATGAGTAAATTTTATACCCCAAATTTAAAAACAATAGATGAAATAGCAAATTTCTTTAAAGTTGATAAATTTTTTACGATAAAAGCCGTGATAAAAAAAGCTATTTACGAAAACGATAGCAAAATAGTGGTTTTATTTGTAAGAGGATGTGATGAAGTTCAAGAAAAGAAAGCACAAAACGCTTGTAACGCAATAGAACTCGTTGATGCTAGTGAGGAAGATATTTTAAAAGCGGGATTGGTTCCTGGATTTTGTGGTCCAGTTGGTTTAAAAAATGTAGATTTTTACATAGATAGTGAACTAAAAAATGCAAAACAAATGATTTGCGGTGCTAACGAAAAAGACTATCATATAATTGGTTTAAATATTGTAAATTTTAATGACGATAGATTCAAAGACCTAATAGCTGTAAAACAAGGAGATATATGTCCTCATTGCGGAGGCAAATTACACATCACAAAAGGTATAGAAGTTGGACACATTTTTCAACTTGGAGATAAATACTCAAGTGCAATGAATGCAACCTTTTTAGATATAAACGGAAAAGCACAGCCTTTTTATATGGGGTGTTATGGCATAGGCGTAAGTCGTTTAGTAGCCGTTATAATAGAAGCAAATCATGATGAAAAAGGTTGTATTTGGAACGAGCAAACTTCTCCTTTTAAACTAGAGATAATCATATCAAATTTAAAAGATAACTCTCAAGTAGATTTTGCAAACCAAATTTATAAAAACTGCAAAAGCCTAGGCATACAAACACTTCTTGATGATAGAAACGAAAGATTTGGCGTTAAAATGAGTGAATTTGAACTTATGGGATTTCCATATGCCCTACTCATAGGCAAAAGCTTAAATGAAGGCAATGTAGAGCTAATAGAGAGAAAAACACTCAATAAAACTATAATCAAAAAAGATGAAATTTTAGACAAATTAAAAGAGATATTATGCAAAAAACATTAGCTTTTATTTATATTTTTATCGAAATTTTTATAATTTATGCATTTATAGATGAATATGGATTTTTGAAATTCTTACTAGAAATTATAATAAGTGCAGTCATTGGCTTAATGCTTATGTTTAAATTTGGATTTATAAATATGGCAAATTTAAGCTCTCCTATGCAAATGATAAGCAATTTTGGTATAAGCATTGGCGGATTTTTATTAATGTTGCCTGGGTTAATGTGCGATATAGTTGGTTTATGCGTTATAATATTTTCAGTTTTTGCAAATAAAAAGATTGATAAAAATTATAATTTTAAAAAAGATAATACAAACGAAGATATCATAGATGTTGAAGTGATAGATGAGGATAAAAAATGAAAAAATTAATCATAGCAACAAGAGGAAGTGCCTTAGCAATGTGGCAAAGCGAGTTTATACAAAGTGAGATTAAAAAAACTCATGGCATGGAAGTTGAACTTTTAAGTATGAAAACAAAAGGCGATGTTATATTAGATTCCCCTCTTGCAAAAATTGGCGGCAAAGGACTTTTTACAAAAGAGCTAGAAGAAAGCATGATTAGAGGCGAAAGTCATATAGCTGTGCATAGTTTAAAAGATGTTCCCATTGTTTTTCCAGATGGTCTTTTACTTGGTGCAATTAGCAAAAGAGAAGATGTTAGAGATGCTTTTGTTAGCGAAAATTTCAAAAATTTACAAGAACTGCCAAAAGGCTCTAGAGTTGGAACAACAAGCCTTAGAAGAAGAATGCAACTTCTTATGATTCGCCCTGATTTAAATATAATCTCACTTAGAGGCAATGTAAATACCCGCTTAAAAAAGCTAAAAGAAGGCCGTTTTGATGCAATCATACTAGCCGTTGCTGGTATAAAACGACTTAATCTTAACAAAGAAATAAAATTTGTTACACCATTTGAACTTGATGAAATGGTGCCTGCTATGGGACAAGGTGCCCTAGGAATAGAGGCTAAAAACTCTAATGATATCTTAGACATAATTAGCTTTATAAATGATGAAAAATCTCACATAGAAACAACTATAGAACGCGATTTTGTTACTATGTTAAACGGTGGCTGTCAAGTTCCAATAGGTATAAATGCAAATTTAAAAGGTGATGATGTAAAAATAAGGGCTGTTTTGGGATTGCCTGATGGAAGCAAGTTTTTAAAAGAAACTTTGATTGTTAATAAAGATAAATACAAAACTATAGGTAAAGAATTAGCTACTAAATTTATAGAAAAAGGTGCAAAAGAGCTTTTAAAAGAAGCTGAAATAATGGCTGAAAAACTACAATCAGAGAATATTTACTAAATTTAAAGCGTATTAAAATACATAATATTTTATGTATTTTAATACAAACATATCCTATTTTGCGTTAATCAAAATAACTCTAACTACTTCTGGGGTGACTTCACTATGCTCTCCCCAAATTTTATTTCTTTGTATAAATCTCTCAGCAATTTTAATAGATGCTTCTTTTTCATCTATACCATAATCACTAAGATGAGTTTTTACTCCAAGTGAATTGAAAAATTCCTCTATCTTATTTATGCAATTTGATGCGATTTGATCTTTATTTCCTTCTAGTTTAAATACCTCTACACCAAGTTTATAAAGTTTTTCTTTTTTATTTTTCAAATGAAGTCTGTATCTACTTGGTAAAACCACAGCCAAACTTTGAGCGTGATCTATGCCATAAAATGCAGTAAGTTCATGTCCTATCATATGCACAGCCCAGTCTTGAATAACTCCAGCCCCTATCCAACCATTTAATCCACATGTTGCACACCAACAAATATTTGACATAACATCATAATCGCTTGGATCTGATATAGCCTTAGGTCCTTCTTCAAGCAAAGTTCTTAAAATGCCTATAGCCCACAAATCTTGCATAGGAGTGTTTATATCCCAAGTAGCGTATTGTTCCAAAGTATGAACAAATGTATCCACTATGCCATTTTGAATTTGTCTAAGTGGCAAACTTGCGGTATAACTTGGATCAATTATAGAAAATTTAGGAAAAACAAGACGACTTTTAAAAGAGAGTTTATCTTGAGTGCTTCTTCTTGATATAACACCACCATTATTCATCTCAGATCCGGTTGCAGGAAGCGTCATAACGCTTGCTAGCGGAAGTGCATTACTAGCACATTTTTTACCCTCTAATACTTCCCATTCATCGCCGTTTTCATAAAATATAAGCGATATAAACTTAGTAGCGTCTAAAACACTTCCTCCGCCAACAGATAATAAAAACTCCACGCCATTTTGCCTAGCAAAATTTCTTGCTTTTACACATGTATCAAAATCTGGATTTGCCTCTATTCCACCAAATTCTACAAAATTTAAACCATCCATTGCATTTATAACATCATCATAAACGCCATTTTTCTTAATGCTTCCACCGCCATAGAGAAGTAAAATCTTTTTATCTTTTGGAAGAAGTGATGAAAGTCTTTTAACCTCATCTTTACCAAAAACTATCTTAGTTGGAGTATGTAGTATAAAATTATTCATATCTTATCCTTTCTTTAGGATTATACATTATAAAGATAAATTAAAATTTTCTTTTATTAAATTTACTATCTCTTTTACACTTAAAACTCTACCATAACTTAACACTTTTTCATCTATCAAAAGAGCTGGAGTGCTCATAACTCCATATCCAACTATCTTAACTAAATCTTTGATATGCCCTACTTTTTCATCCATATCAAGTTCTTTTAATGCTAAAAGCGTATTTGATTCTAATTCATTACACTTTTTGCAACCAGTTCCAAGAATTTTTATCCTTGCATTTTCATCTAAGCTATCATTTTGATCTTGTGCTTTTTTAAATTTAAAAAACATATCATTTCCCTTTATATAAAAATTTTCTCAAAAATATTAAAAATATATCCAACCATAACTATACTAATCACACAATAACCTATAAACAAAGCTAAAAGTTTTGGCTTCATAGCTCTAGATAGCATTATCATAGATGGTAAAGAAAGCGTAGTTACTGCCATCATAAAAGATAGCACCACTCCAAGAGTTGCTCCTTTTAAATACAATGCTTCAGCTATAGGAATAACGCCAAATATATCAGCATACATTGGCGCACCAACTAAAACAGCTACAATCACACCAAAGAAACTATCTTTACCAAGTAAATTTTGTATAAAATCTTGTGGTATCCAATTGTGAATATAAGCGCCGATTGCAACACCGACTATTATATAAAAAAATACTTTTTTAAAAGTTTGAAATGTTTGCTCTTTTGCATAAACCACTCTATCTTTTTGGCTCATTTCAAACTCTTGTAAATTTGTATTTTGTATAGATAATATGTATTCTTGTATATATTTTTTTTCATCTAAATTTCCAAGTAAGCTTCCGCCAAGCACAGCTATAACAAGCCCAACTATAACATAAATCACTGCGATTTTTATCCCAAAAATACTACTTAGCAAAACAAGCGAGCCAAGATCTACCATGGGAGAAGATATAAGAAAAGATAGCGTTACACTAAGTGGCAAACCAGCAGAACTAAAACCAATGAAAAGAGGTATTGACGAGCAAGAACAAAATGGCGTAACAGTCCCAAGAAGAGCTGCGATAATGTTTGCAAAAATACCTTTAAATTTTCCAAGTATTTTTTTACTTTTTAGAGGAGAAAGATAGCTTTGTATGTATGAGATTAAAAATATTAAAACACATAAAAGTATAGTTATCTTTAAGACATCATAGATAAAAAAGTGCAAACTTCCGCCAAATTTACCATCTAAATCAACTTTAAAATTTAAAAGCAAATTTCTTATAAAATCACTTAACCACTGCATACCTAAAACTTGAGTTGTAAAAAAATTATCCAAATTATTTTTCTCCATTATTGATTGATGCTTTTAAATATTTCTATATAAAATAGAAAAAAAATACTAACTAATGGCATTTTATATTATCTAATAAATTTTTTGCCATATCTAACCCATCTTCATTTAAACTATAATACATCCATTTGCCATCTTTTCTACATTTTACAATATTAGAATCGCAAAGTATCTTCATATGATGAGAAAGAGAAGGTTGCTTTATATCTAACTCTTCAAGCAATACACACGCACATTTTTCACCACTGCATAAAATATCAAGTATTTTAAGTCTATTTGGATCACAAAAAGCTTTAAAAACTCTAGAATTGTCTATAAATTTATCCAAATTTAATCCTTTTTTTAAAATTATATAACACATATTGATATTTGTCAATATGATATTAATATTAAATTATAAATTTTGTATCAATGAGAGAATTTACATTATCAAATTATTATAAAAAACACATATATCTAAATTTAAGATTGATTTTTTATTTGTGATTTTATTTTGTTGTTTTTTGATTATAATATTACTTAAATTTACCAAAAGAAACGCCTAGACATATTACTATTGTTTTAGTTTGGTGTATAATTACACATAATTTCATATAAATTGTATGTAAATTTATAAAAGGATTACTTTGAATACTCGTTCAAAAGGTACGTTTTTAGTTATTTTTGGTGTTTTTTTGATGAGTTTTGAATCACTTATCATAAAAGCGACAAAAAGTGATATTTTTAGTATAACAATGTATTTTGGTCTTTTTTTGGCATTATCATCATTTTTGATATCTTTAAAAAATGGATTAAAAACAACGAAAAAATCGTTTTCAATAGAAAAAAAGGCTCTTTTTACGGCTGCATTTTGTATGGCTTTTGCAAATTTTTTCTTTTTTTATTCAGTAAAATATATAGGTATTACTATAACTGTTTTAATTTACGCAACCTGTCCTATTTTAACTGCGATTTTAGAAAGCATAATTTATAAAACAAGAGCTGGAGCAATGCTTTATATAACATCTTTAATTATAATTTTTGGTCTTTTCATAGCTATAAAAGATAATATTAAATTTGATGAAATGTTAAATATATTTTTTTGTTTAATTGGTTTAATTTGTTTTAGCATAATTTATATTGTACTTAGCAATAAAAAAGAAGTAGATAGAAAAAGTGTAATAACTCTTTGTGGTTTAATGCTGTTTTTCTTCGCACTTCCTTTTGCAAATACAAAGATAAATTTGCAAGATTTTTGTTTGTTATTTTTTATGGGATTTTTTCTAACAAGTATATCAAGGTTAGCTATAGGTTATGGAGCAATGTTTATTTTAGGAGCTGAAGTTACACTAATATGCGTTTTAGAAAGCATACTAGCTCCAATCTGGGGGCATATAATCCTTGGAGAAATTGTAAATTTAGATATGATTATAGGCGGAACTATAAGTATTTTCGCAATAATTTGTTATATATCAATGAAAACTCGCTATAAGATTTCCTACTAATAAATTCCATCCATCAACCAAAACAAAGATAAGAAGCTTAAAAGGAAGTGAGATCATAGTTGGTGGCAACATCATCATACCCATAGACATAAGCACTGAGCTAACAACCATATCTATAACTAAAAATGGAAGATAAAGCAAGAAGCCTATTTCAAATGCTGTTTTTAGTTCGCTTATAACAAAAGCAGATATTGCTATGCTAAAAGGTATATCATCAACTGTTGCTGGATTTTCTAAATTTCTTATACGAAAAAATAGAGCTAAATCTTTTTGTCTAGTATTTTTTATCATAAAATCTTTAAAAGGTTTTGAGCCTTTTACAAATGCTTCTTGATATCCAATCTGCTCTGCTAAATAAGGCTTTATACCATCATCATAGGCTTGTTTGCCAACAGGCTCCATAATAAAAAATGTTAGTATCATAGCAAGAGAAATTAGTATTGTATTTGGAGGCATTTGCTGCGTTCCCATTGCTTGTCTCATAAAAGAAAAAACAATCACAAGTCTTAAAAAACTTGTCATCATAAAAACAAGACTTGGAGCAAGAGCAAGAATGGTTAAAACTATTAAAACATTTAAAGATGTTACAAGCTGTCCAGGAGTATCTGGTGCACTAAGACTTAAATTTACGGTTGGTATAGTAGGCTCAGCACCAATTAAGCTAACAGCAAATATGAAAAATAGTATAACTGCTCTCAAAAAACACCTTTTAAAAATTATTCTATATTTTAGTTAAAATTGATTAAATTTATAGTTAAATTCTTTGCATTTTTGAATTTAATAGATATAATTATCAAAAAAAATTATAAAGGATTTGCAATGTCTAGTATAGTTTTTCAAAAGCAGGATTTAGAGCCTTTGTTAAATCATCATATAAACATATTACAAAGATTTACAAATGGAAGTGAATCAACATTTTCTTTGATATATTTTAAGGCACCAAAAGACTTTAAAAATAGCGATATTTTTAAAAAAAGTTTAAGATCTACAGATGCGCTTTTCATAGATGATAATCACTATATCGCTATGCTAATAGGCACTGACTGGAATGGCGCATTAGAGGTTTTAAGTGGGATTCAAAGTTTTTTCGATGATGATAAATATGATAATATAGTCTGTTATCCAGATGACGGAAAAGATGGCGCAACTCTTATGAATAATTTACAAGATATGATTATAGATAATTATGGCATAACTTTAGATATTCTAAAAATAAAAAGTTAGAAATCTATAAATTTTGCAAAGATTTCATCTGCTTGTTTACTAAATTTATTTCCCCTTAAGTGCAGTTTGCAAAACTCAACTATGGCTCCATGGAATCTAGCATAAATTTCATTTATACTAAGATTTTCTCTATAATAATCACATATTATTTGCATATCCATACTTTCTAACCACTCTCTAGCTTCGTCGTAACTTTCAAATTCATAATTTAGTTTTGATAATATTTTTTTCGTATAATTATCGACAACCATTATATCACGCTTACAAGCATAACAAAGTATAGCATCACAACTCTCAAAACCTATCCCTTTTTGAGAAATAAGCCATCTTCTACTTACTAAATTTACAAAACTATCAAAATCTCCAAAATCTTTTAATATGTTTTTGCAAAGCATATTTAATCTTTTTGATTTTACATTATGAAAACCACTTGGTTTTATAAGTTCACTTAAAACCAAAATATCGCAATTTGCTATTTTTTCTAAATTTAATAAATTTGCATTTTTTAAATTTTGTAAAGAATTTTCAACATTATTCCATTTTGTATTTTGTGTTAAAATAGCACCAACTACTACTTCAAATGTTCCATAATTTGGCCACCAACAATCATTTACTTTAATACCAGATTTTAAAATAGCTATAAAAAGTTCATCACTTTGCAAAAATTGCCCTTTGAATTAAAATTTCATCAATACCATCTATTAATCTAATCTTAAAAGCATCTACAGCTTTACCATTATTATCTGTTTCAAAAACAACCATTTGAAAAGCTCTTTTAGCATTTTTATCTACACTAAAAGAGTGTTTTAAACCAGTTAAAAAGCTTTTAATGGGAGAACTTGCCTCAAAGCCTATGATATCAAAATAATTTCCACTAAGCCCCACATCTGTTACATAAGCCGTGCCATTGTAAATTTGCAAATCATCAGTCCCAATATGAGTATGAGTTCCAAAAATAGCACTAACTTCGCCATTTAAATAGCACATCATAGCCCTTTTTTCGCTAGTTACTTCAGCGTGAAAATCAATCAGTATATTTTTACTTTCACTTTTTGCAATCGCTTCTTTTGCTGAGAAAAAAGCATTATTTGTAATGTTAAGTCCATAATTTCCCATCAAATTAATAACACATAAATTTTTGTTATCTTTTTTTAAATTTATAATGCCTTTGCCACTAATACCATCATAATGATTATAAGGTCGAAGTATCGGCATTTCATCCATCAAACCAACTATATCTTTTTGATCAAAACTATGATTTCCACCAGTAATAACATCAACACCGCTTTTTAAAATCTCAATAGCATTTTTAGAATTTATACCAAATCCACCGCTTGCATTTTCGCAGTTTGCTACCACAAAATCAAGTTTATAAGTTTTTTTAACTTCTTTAACATTTGATATAAGAATTTCCCTACCAGGTCTTCCTATAACATCGCCTATAAAACCAACTCTCATAATCTAAATTTATACTTTACTTTCTAATAAATTTTTATATTCTATAAAAAATTGCTTTGCAGTTCTACCACTTCTTGAACCTTTTAACATAGCAAAACTTTTTGCATTTTTTATAAGCTCTTCTTCATCATATTTATAACCTAAAAAATAGTGTTTAACTATGTTTATATACTCATCATAACTGCCTTGATAAAAACTTATCCAAAGTCCGAAACGATCAGATAAAGATATCTTCTCATCAACACTATCGCCATAATGCAACTCACCGCTTGTTACATATACATCATTATTGTCGCTTTTTTGCTCACTAACTAAATGTCTGCGATTTGATGTGGCATAGATGATTACATTTTTAGGGGCTTTTTGTATGCTTCCTTCCAAAATAGGCTTTAAAAACTTATAGCTATCATCACTATTCTCAAATGAAAAATCATCACAAAATATTATAAATTTATACTTTTCATTACGGATATCATCTATAATATCAACTAAATTTTCAAGATCAGCTTTGTTTAGTTCTATAATTCTAAGATTTTTATCTTTTAGCTTCCAAAATACAGCTTTTACTAAACTTGACTTACCGCAACCTCGCTCACCCCAAAGCAAGGCGTGATTTGCACCATTGTCATTTATAAAATTTATAGTATTATTTAAAAGCTTTTCTTTTTGTTCATTGATATTTATCAAATCATCTAAATTTACAGCATCTATGTCGCAAAATTTAACAGCCATAAGTGCATTTTTGCTTTTTCTATAAACAGCTGCGTATGTTTCATCCCAGTTCATTTATTACTCTCTTTCCTCAAATAAACCAAAACTTCATTTATAATGTCATCATCGTCTTTACTTTTTGATTTTAGTTTTATACTCTCGCCATTTTGCTTTTTAAGAGTAATGTTTTGCTCGTAATTTCCAATATAAACAAAATCTTGCTTTATAGCCATAACTTTTATAGCCATAAGTTCAATAAACTGCAATGTATAAATATCCAATCTACCAAACCGATCTTCTATCTCGCTTTGTATTTCATAAACTTCTTTTACATCTTCACACTTGCTAAGTCTTCTATAAAGTTCTAATCTCAGCCTATCTTCGCTTATAAAATCACTATTTAAAAATGCATTTATACTAAGTTTTAGTTCTATTTCTTTGTTTTCTTTTGCTAAATTTTGATTTAAAAGCGTGTTAATATGCGTTTCAAGCATCCTTAAATAAAGCGAATACCCAATAGCTTCTATATGTCCGCTTTGTTCGACACCAACTAAATTTCCACCACCTCTAATCTCTAAATCGTGATACGCTAGCACAGAACCAGCCCCTAAAAAAGAGTTACTCTCAAGAGAAACTAATCTTTTTACACTTTGACTACTTAAAGATAACTTATTTTCAACTAAAAAATAACAAAATCCTTGTTTATCGCTTCTTCCAACTCTTCCTCGAAGTTGATGTAAATCAGCCATACCAAAATTATTTGCATTATTTATAATGATGGTATTTACATTTGGTAAATGAATTCCACTTTCTACAATACTAGTGCAAAGCAATACATCATACTCTTTATTTGCAAATTTTATCATTTCTACTTCTGTTACTTTTGGATCTATTTTTGAATGAAGTATGAGTATTTTTAAATTTGGAATAATTCCAAGAAGTTCTTTTTTTGCACTCTCCATAGTGGCAATGTGATTGTGTATATAAAATGTCTGTCCGGCACGCCTTAACTCTCTAGCAATAGCTTCTTTTATAATCTTTTCGTCCCACTCTTTTACAAGAGTTCTTATATCTAGCCTGTTTTGCGGTGGAGTTGTAAGTGTGCTATATGATTTTATGGAGCTTAGTGCCATATTTAAGCTTCTTGGTATAGGAGTTGCACTCATACTTAAAAGATGGCAAGATGATGAAATTTCTTTTAATTGTTCTTTTTGTTTTACGCCAAATTTATGCTCTTCATCTATGATAATTAATCCTAAACTTAAATCTTTTACATTTAACAGGGCGTGAGTTCCAATACAAACGCAAGGTTTATTTGATTGAAGTTGTTTTTTAATCTCTGCTTTTTCTTTAGTACTTGTAAAACGATCAAATTTAAAAACATCTATACCAAAACCTTTAAAGCGCTCTTTAAGAGTTGCATAATGTTGGGAGCTAAGAAGAGTAGTTGGAACAAAAAACAACGCACTATATCCACTTTTGATAGTTTTAAATATAGCATTCATAGCAACTTCTGTTTTCCCAAAACCAACATCACCACTTATCAACCTATCCATTACTTTGCCACTTGCTAAATCCTTGCTTATATCATCAATTGCTTTTATTTGATCTTTTGTATATTCAAATCCAGCACTTTGCATAAATTTTAGATATTCTAAACTATCACACTCAATTTTAACACCCTTTATAAGCTCTCTTTTAGCAGCAAGTGCGATGATATTTGAAGCTATAGCAAAAAGTTTTTGTCTAACTTTTTCTTTTATTTTAGCAAAACTTCCCTTTCCAAGTTTGTCTAAAACAGCTATATTTCCACTTCCTGCTATATATCTATCTATTTTATTTAAATGCTCTACTGGAAGCAAAAGTTTATCATTATTTTGATATATTATCGCAACAAATTCTCTTTTAGCACCCAAAATTTCAACTAATTCAAGTCCTTCAAATTTACCTATACCATAATCTTCATGAACGACTAAATCTCCGCTATTTAGCTCATCTAAAACAAGGCTTGATTTTCTAACTCGTTTTTTCTTTTCAAATTTATTTAACGATAAGATAATCTCATCTTTGCTTATTAAATTTACAACATAAGGTGAAATTTTTAAATTTACATTTGAAAAACAATCAAGTTCATAAGACTTAAAAATACCATCATTTTTTGATAAAATAGTAATTTTTTTATCTTTATGAAACTCCAAAAATTCTTTACTTAGTGTGGTGTTTAAGTCTTTAAAATTTTTGGCTTCTTTTATAACTGGAAGTTTTTTTAAAAACGACAAATCAGTATCTGTAATTATATCTTGCAAATTTATATCATTAACAAGTATTACTTTAAATTTATCAAAATAATTCTCAAACCCATCAATAGCCCAAAAACCAAGCGAATTAAGATCATTTATAAAAGCATCGCTTTGCATTTGAGATATCTTGTTTGTTACATTTTCATACTCATTCTTACTCAAATAAGCTAAAAATGGCGAAATTTCTATACTCTCAAGCTCTAATTTATCGCTTTTTTGGGTGCTTGGATCATAATATCTTATGCTTTCTATCTCATTATCATCAAGAAGAATCCTAAATGGTTTTTCTTTTCCAATGCAAAAAATATCTATTATCTCTCCACGAAAGCTAACTTCTGCTTCGCTTTCTACTATATCAACTATGTTGTAACCAAATCTTAAAATCTCTTCTTTGAAAGAATTTAAATCTATTTTGTCTGCAAAACTTAAATTTATAGTATGAAAATGAGATTTTGAAGGCAGTTTGTTTAAAAGTGTTCTAATTGGGCTTATTAGCATTTTTTTTGAGTTTGACTTATAAAAACCATTTAAAACAGAAGATATTTCAAAAAGCTCTGCATTAAATGGTCTTAAATCATCTCCAAAACTTGCTCTAAAATCTGGTAATCTATAAGCCTCTATACCACAATAACTCACAACATTGCTAATCACACTTGCTTGTTTATCATCATCGCAAACTATAATATCAAAATCATTTTTTTCAAGACAAAACTCATAAATTTCACTTTGCACTATACAAAAACCTTAAAACCACATTTATTCATCATCTTTTTGTATCAAAATATCAAGTTGTCCAGTGTTTTCCTCAGCAACTTTTCTAACACTACTTTTACCTTCAAAAATAGCTTTTGCTTCTATTATAAATTCTTCTGAAATTACATTTCCATTAATGCTTCCGCCAGCTAAAATTTGAACGCTCTCACAATCTACTTCTCCAGAAAAAACTCCGCTTACTATGAGTTTTTTAGCCTTTAGTGTGCCTTTTATATGACCTTGATTTCCTATAACAACAACTGAATTTGATAAAATATCTCCATCCAGCAAACCATCAACATGAAGCATACTTTCAAAATTAAACTCACCCTTGAGTTTTGCGCCAGTTGATATCACTGTTGTTTCTGTGGCTAATTGGTTATTGCCTTTATTAAAGATTGCCATGGAACTCTCCCTTCTTTTTTAAATATTTCTTCAAAATTTTTACTATCCCATTTCATAAAATTTGCAGGATCTAAAGGTTTTTGTATAAATCTAATTTCATAATGCAAATGTGGTCCAGTTGAAAGTCCAGTATTTCCACTATAGCCTATAAGATCTCCTTTTTTTATAAACTGACCTTGTTTAACAACATCTTTTCTACTCATATGTGCATATCTTGTTTTAAACCCATAGTTATGCTCAATCACAACCAAATAACCAAAACCATTATTTCCATTATACTCAGCAAGCTCAACAACACCATCAGCAGGTGCATAAATAGGTGTTCCTATATCTGCAGAAAGATCAATTCCAGGATGAAATTCTTTTCTTTTGAGTATTGGATGATCTCTCCAGCCAAATTTAGCACTAACTCTTTTATAATCAATAACATCTCCATTTGGAATTTGAGAAAATATAGCATTCATTTGATATGTAGTAACTTTTATATCATCTATTCTCTCAATTAATGTAACATTATCATCAGAAGTTAGTCCAATTTGTTCTTCCATCTCAGCAATTTTATCTTCTACAGCTTTAAAATCTTGAGTTCTTTTGTCAAGTTGTTGTTGTATTTTTTCATTTTCCAACATTAGTTCATTTTTTAAAATTAAAAGCTCATTTCTTTTTTTTGAAAGTTCGTTTGTTTGAGTAGATAAAATACCAATATAAAGCATTCCAAAAATAAATGAACAAATCACAAAAATAACTATATATAAAACTATCTTTTTGATAAGCTTATGCATAGTTATGTGTTTTGTACCTTTTGTATCGCTTATAGTTATTATAAACCTATCTTTCAAAACAGTTCCTTAAAAAATATTCTACTAACATAAAAGATCCAAAAACTAGATATTTTTCATCATCTTGTATGCCTTTAAATTTATCCCATTTTATATTAAGCTCATTTAAATACTCTATTATTTTTTTGCCACCAAGTTCTCTATCGCTTGGATAGTCTAGAATTTCAACTCTTTTTACTCTACCCTTAAAAAGCTTTAAAACTCCTTTTATATCCTTATCTAAAAAAGAGTTATATACTAAAATCATATCATTGCTTGATATATTTTCTAAAACTTTTTTAGCACAAAGTTCATTATGTCCTACATCTATGATAATATTTTTAGATATACGCTGCATTCTTCCTTGTAAATCTAAGTTTTTTAAATTTGATAAATCTACATCTATTTTTAGAAATTTTGTAGCACTAAATGCTAATGCTAAATTTGAATACTGAAAATTTGCAAGATTAAATTTATCTATATATTTTTTTATATCATTAAAATTATTTTCATTTAATAAATCTTTTGCAAAAAATAGATTTGAGTTTTTTTGCAATGCTATATCTTTTGCTATTTGTACAGAAACATCATTCATTTCATCATTTAAAATAGCGTTTTTTGCCATAGAAATCAGCTTAGTGCGAGAAATTTCCTCTAAATTATTTCCAAGTATTCCAACATGATCAAGTCCAATTGGCGTAAAAAGACAAAGCTGTTTATCAAATACATTTGTTGCATCATACTGAGCACCCATTCCAGCTTCTAAAATGACAAAATCACATTTTTCAAAAAGCGGAAGTGTTAGAAGGGTTGCGTATTCAAAATAACTTATTTTTTCTTTAATTTCATCGCTTAAAATATACCAAAGTCTTTCATGAGCATTTTGTAAATTTTCATCGCTTACTATACTATCATTTATATAAAACCTCTCATTAAAACTAAAAATATGCGGGGATGTATAGTGTCCTACGCTTTTATTAGCCAGTCTTAAAAGCTGGGCTAAAAACCTACCGGTACTTCCTTTGCCATTTGTTCCAACAACATGAATAACCTGCTTATTTATAAATTTATCTTTTATAGCATTAAAAACATTTGGCATAAAAGAATGGTCTATTTTTTTATAATATAGTGGCTTTTTATTTAAAAATTTACTTAATTTCATTATTTAACTCAGGCATTACCTTATTTCTACCGCTATTTTTAGCTTCATACAGAAGTTTATCTGCAGCATCTAAAAGATCTTGCGAATTTTTATGCTCAGATCTGCTTGCTATACCACAACTTACAGTTATTGTTATTTTTTTATCCCTATAAATAAACTGAAAATTACTAACTATATTTCTTATTTTTTGGGCTACAATATAAGCTTGCTTTAAATCTAAATTTGGAAGCAAAAGAACAAATTCTTCTCCACCATATCTACCTACAAAATCAACTTCTCTTGTATATTTTTTTAAAATCGAACCAAATGTTGAAAGTATAAGATCTCCCGCATCATGTCCATAAATATCATTTACATTCTTAAATTTATCAAGATCAAAAAAGCAAACTGAATAGTTTATGCCATATCTTATATACATTTCATCAAATTTACTAAGCTCTTGCATTAGCCCGCGTCTTGTTGCAACTTTAGTAAGAAAATCTTCATTGCTCTCTTTTTTTGCCTCGCTTAGTTTGGTTTCTAGCTCTTCAACTCTTGCTTTAAGAGAATTTATAATCTCTTGATCGCTTGTCATTTGTATCTGAAATTCTTCATTTTCTAAATCAAGCGCATCTGCTATACTTATAAGTTTTTGCTTGATAATATCAAAATTATCATTTGCTAAATCAATAGAACCCAAATTTTTCTTAATATCTTTCATATTTTTAGATCTATCATTAGACATTTTGGTAGCATTTACAAGTCTTGAGTTTATAGTATTTAAAATATTATTTAAAGCTATTGCCTTATCGCTAATCTCTTCTACATCTAATTCTATGCGTCTTTTTACACAACTTTTAATATTTTTTGAAACTTGCGGCAAAGATAGAGATGATGGGTTTTGTTTTATATTTTTATTTAATATGCTAATTGTTTCATCTTTTTTATTTGAAATAGATGGAACCAAAGAAAGAAGCACAAGCTCTGCAATACTTTTCATATCAACACTATTTTGTTTTAAATTTACAATTAAACTATCGATATCATCAACAAATTTTGATATATCATCTGGTTTAGATATACCATGAAATTCTAACTTCTTAAAAAAGCTATCATCATAACTAGCCGCAAAATCTCTCCACTTATCGCTAAGTATATTTAATGTATTTTGATCTGTTTTTCTTTCTAAAGTTGTAATTGTTGCATTCGCCAAATTTCTCGCATCTTTATTGCCAAGCAAGATTATTGATTGTAAAATTTTCTTACAAAATATACTAAAAGCATTTATTATAACAGCACACTCTGTAGGCTTTGCCATATTTAGCCTAGATATCAAAAACGCAAAAAGCTCATCAACTGTTTTTACATTTAACCTTTTTACTTCTAAACTATACTGATCGCCAAGCTTCTCTACATATTTTTTTAATTTTTGACAATCTTTTGTTGATACTCCATATCTTGCGGATACTTCGCAAAAAACTTGAGCATAATTATCTGGCGTTAAAAGTAAATGTTTGCTTTTAATCTCAAAAAGAGATTCCTTTATGATTTCACTTAATTTAGTTGACATTGCTATATGCTCTAATTGCAAGTTTTGAAATATACTCATCAAAAGATTCACTTGATGAGTTTTTAATAGCATTATATCTCTCAGTATCACTTATAATACTATCAGTAAAACGGGTATTTTTAATTTTTCCACTTATTTTGAAATCATATTCACCGCTTGTTGTTATATTAGATACACTCCCATCTTTAAAATAAGTTTTATAATTTAGTGTTAAATTTGCTTTATATGTAGTTACATAACCATATTGATCATACATTAAAGGAGAAAAATTTATTGATTTTATAGAAACATAAATTTTTGAATCAGCATTTTCTTCATTTTCAGCCAAATTTTTATGAAGCCTATTTACAACTCCTTCTCTTACACTATCTTTTATATAAACACTATTTTTTGGATCAATCTTACTAATAATGACATCTACAAATACATTTTCTCCAAGCAAATCAGTGCTTATTTTTGAAATTGGTTGATATCCACAAGAAGTTATAAAAAAACAGATGAAGATAAAAAAAATATGTCTCATATAATTTCCTTATTTTATTACCAAATTTACAAGCTTTTGTTTTACATAAATTTCTTTTATGATAGTTTTTCCTTCTAGCCATTTTGAAACTGAGTTTTTTGCGATATTTAAAATTTCATCTTGAGTTGCACTTGTTTTAACTTCTATTTGAGACCTTACTTTGCCATTTATACTAACACCTAAATTTAAAGTATCTTGCACAAAAACTTCTTCACACATAACAAGTTCTTTAAAGTTCTCTCTTTTAAATAGTTCTTCACTAAGCTCGTTTGAAATATGTGGAATAATTGGCTCTAATAAATTTAATAAAATAAAATAACCTTCAGTTAAAATTTCATCGTTATCTTGTGCGTTCAATGCATTCATAGCTTCCATACAAGCAGCAATTAGTGTATTAAAAGCAAAACTTGAGCTATAAACATCATAAGATTTTTTAAGTGCTTCATAAACTTTAAGTCTTGCGTATTTTTGCTCTTTTGTTAATTTTGAGTGATCAAATTTAGGCGTACAAGTAGTTTTAATAACATTTTTAGATCTATCTACAAGCCTTGTTATAAATTTATAAGCACCCTCAAGCGCACTATCATTCCATTCAAGTTCTTTTATAGGAGGAGCAGCAAAAAGTATAAAAAGTCTAGCAGTATCTGCGCCGTATTTCTCGATAATATCATCTGGATCTACAACATTTCCTTTGCTTTTACTCATTTTAGCACCATCTTTTAATACCATTCCCTGAGTTAGCAAATTAGCAAAAGGTTCATCATCTTTTAAATACCCTAAATCTCTTAAAGCTTTTTGAAAAAATCTAGCATATAAAAGATGTAAAATCGCATGCTCTATTCCACCAATATACTCATCAACATTCATCCAATAATCTACACTTTTTTTATCAAAAGCTGCATTTTCCCAAGTCTTTTCATCGCTTGCAAAACGCCCAAAATACCAACTACTCTCAAAAAATGTATCAAGAGTATCTGTTTCTCTTATGGCTTTTTTGCCACATTTTGGACAAATACAATTTTTCCAAGTTGGGTGTCTATCAAGAGGATTACCCTCTCCTGTTATTTCTACATCATCAGGCAAGGTAACTGGAAGATTTTCTAAGCTCTCTGGCACTAAACCACAATCGTCACAATGTATCATAGGAATAGGTGCACCCCAATATCTTTGGCGGCTCACACCCCAATCTCTTAATTTATAATTTGTAACTTTTTCTCCTATACCCATATCCTCAAATTTAGTTATGATAGCATCTTTTGCGAGCTCATTATCCATGCCATTGTATTCATCAGAATTTACAAGCACTCCACCATTTTTTATATCTAAAAACTCTCCATTATATTTATCTTTGCTATCTTTTAAAGCTATGCTTTGAGTTATTTTGAGATTAAATTTAGTAGCAAATTCATAATCTCTTTCATCGTGAGCTGGGACAGCCATAACAGCACCATCTCCATACTCTATTAAAACAAAATTTGCCATCCATACTGGAATTTTCTTTTTTGTAAGCGGATGAATAACATGAAGACCTAAAAACAAACCATCTTTATCACTAGCTTGTCTATCTTTTGGACTTTGATTTAGTATATTTTTAATCTTTTTAACACTATTTTCATCTAAGATATTTTTATCTAAAAGTTTCTTTACAACTTCATGCTCTGGTGCAAGAGCTGTATAGCTCATACCATAAATAGTATCTGGTCTTGTTGTAAAAACACTAAAACCATCAATACCATCAAGGAGTTCTTTACTCTCTTTATCAAACTCAAATTTAAATTTCAAACCATCGCTTTTTCCTATCCAATTTTCTTGCATAGTTATAACTTGATTTGGCCAATGATCTTTTAATTTTTTCAAATCTTCTAAAAGCTCATTAGCATAAGATGTTATCTTTAAATAATACCCTGGCATCTGTTTTTGCACAACTTCATGACCACAACGCCAACATTTACCATCTTCTACCTGTTCATTTGCTAAAACAGTTTGATCGTTTTCACACCAATTCACAACTGAACTTTTGCGGTAAATTAATCCTTTTTCATACATTTTAATGAAAAATTCTTGTTCCCATTTTGTATAAAGCGGATCTGAAGTAGCAAGAAGTCTTTTTTTAGAAAAGCTAAAACCTAAACTATCTAATTCTTTTATCATATAATCAATATTTTCATATGTCCAAGTTTTTGGATGTACTTTATGCTTTATAGCAGCATTTTCAGCAGGCATTCCAAAACTATCAAAGCCTATTGGATGTAAAACATTAAAACCCTTTTTTCTATAATACCTTGCTAATACATCTCCAATTGAGTAGTTTCTAACATGCCCCATATGAATGCGTCCACTTGGATATGGAAACATACTTAAAATATATTTTTTTGGCAGCATATAATCATCTTTTGGTTCAAATTCATTGTTTTCTCGCCAAATTTTTTGCCATTTTTTCTCAATATTTTTAAAATCGTAAGCCATAATATCTCCTAAAATTCGTCTCTGACTTTTTGAGATTCAACCAAAACAAGCATCAACGAAAACACATTTGCTATTGCAGCACCTATAACTAAAGAATAAACCACTGTCATATTTCCACTTACTTGTATAACAGTAAAAGCAGGTATCAAGTGCAAATCTGCAACTAAAGAGCTTGCAAAAAGCTCTGTAGAAAGATCACTTTTAATACCGGTTTTTAAAAGAGTAGAAATTAAGTTTACGCTAGCAGCAATAAATAGTGCAATCTCATTTTGATCATACAAAAAACCAGCTGTTGTGGTTAGTGACATTAGCGAAAAAAATATAAATATTACTCTACCCCAATTCATAATATCTCCTTATATAGTGCCTTTTTCATATAATGCCCGCATTCTTTCTTTTTCTTTTTTCTTTTTTAGTTTTTGCTCTAAAAAATTTCTATAATCAATAACACTAAATTTAAACCACATAAGAGCTTGTGCGGCTACAAAAACAGAGCTTAGTGTTCCAGCTATAACTCCAATTAAAACAACAAAAGAAAATCCATGTATCATATCTCCACCAAAAAGATATAATACAAAAACGCTTATAAATGTAGTAAACGATGTAAGAATAGTCCTTGATAAAGTTTTTGAAACAGATTCATTAATAATATGAAATATATCAGTGTTTTTACTTTCTTTTATCCCCTCTCTTATCCTATCAAAAACGATAATAGTATCATTGAGAGAATAGCCAATTATAGTTAAAACAGCCGCCAATATATCTAAATTTACATCTATTTCAAAAAAAGATATAACGCCAAGAGTAATAATAACATCATGAAATTCTCCAACTATGGCAGCAAGAGCAAATTTCCATTCAAATCTAAAAGCTAGATATATTAAAATTAAAATAAGTGATATACTTAGAGCCATTATAGCGCTTTTTCTTAGTTCATCTCCAACTTTTGGCCCAACTATATCAACTCTTCTTATCTCAAAATTTCCAGTATCTTTTAGTAATTCAGACATAGCTGCAGCTGGATCTTCTCCTATGGAACTACTTGAACCAGAATATCTTATAGTTATTTCTTCTTTTGAACCAAATTCCGTCACACTAGCACCTTTTAAAGATTCTATAGTATCAAATTTCTCTCTTATTTTAGATATCGGTGCTGGCGAATCGTATCTTACTTGTATAAGAGTTCCGCCAGAAAAATCTATGCCATAATTAAATCCTTTTGTTGCCATAAAAAATATAGAAGCAATAATGAGTAAAAATGAAATGACTAAAGAGTGATATCTATATGACATAAAGTCATAAATTTTTCCTTTATCAAATATTTGCATTTTCTACCTTTCTTACTTTATAGCCAAACCATAGTTTTAAATTTCCACTTTTTTCGATTTTATTTACAAAAAACTCAAACATACCATGAGTTCCTAAAATTGCAGTTAGCATAGAAGCTAATATACCTATACTCATTGTAACTGCAAATCCTTTAATAGGACCAGTGCCATAAGCATAAAGAGCTGCACTTGTTATAAGTGTAGTTAAATTTGAATCTATAATCGCACTCATAGCATTTTCATAACCTTTTTCTATGGCTAATCGCACACTAGCACCTGATTGAAACATCTCTCTTATTCTTTCATTTATTATAACATTCGCATCTACTGCCATACCAACTGTTAAGACAATTCCTGCCATACCAGGAAGAGTAAGCGTTGCTCCAAAAAATGACATAGTGGCAATAAGTAGTAAAATGTTTGTAATAAGAGCTATATTTGCAAAAATACCAGCTATCATATAATACCATGCCATAAAAAGTATAACCAAGATAGAAGCACCATAAAGAGCTACCATAGATTTATCTATACTATCTTGACCTAAACTTGGTCCTATACTTCTTTTTTCAAGAACATGCACAGGAGCAAGAAGAGCTCCACTTCTTAGTGCAATCGCCAAGTCATTTGCCTCTTCAACACTAAATCTTCCACTTATCTGACCACTTCCGCCACCTATTCTTTCATTTATAACAGGAGCAGAATAAACTTTATTATCAAGCACTATAGCAAGTCTATTTCCAACATTAGCACCAGTAAAATCACCAAATATTCTAGCACCTTCTGTGTTTAAAGTAAAATTAATAATAGGCATATTATTTCTTTGATCAAAAGCAACTTTTGCATCTATAAGCATAGCTCCATCAAGTATAGGAATTTCTTTTATGAGATATTTAAATTGTTCATTTTTAACATCACTTAAAACTATATCACCATAAGCCCTTGCATCTTTTTGAGTTATACTTTGAGCTAAATTTTGCCTTTTTTCATCAAGAGCCATAAGTTGCAAGTGAGCCGATTTTGCTATAAGTTCTCTTGCTCTTTCCTCATCTTGGGCTGTTTTTATACCAGGAAGCTCAACAAGAATTTTCTCTTCACCCTGTTTTGCAACAGTTGGCTCAGCAAGACCAAACATATCAAGTCTATTTCTTATAGTTTCAACAGCTTGATCTATGGCAAATTTAGCAGTTGCAGCTTTTTCTTCTTCGGTTAAATTTATAGTATAATCCTTACTTCCTTTTTTTATATCAAGACCTTTTATACTTTTAAGCATAGTATCTATCTTAATTTGCTCTTGCTCATCTATAATAGAAAAATACAAATTATCTTCATTCATCTTAAATTTATCTACTAAAATTTCTTCTTTTGTCAAATAATAATTTACACTAGAAGCAATAGATTTCATTTTTGATTTTATTGTTTCATTTGTATCAACGCCAAGAAGCATATATAAACCACCCTTAAGATCTAAGCCAAGATTTATTTTTGGTCCAGTTGTTAAAAAATTTAATATAGAAGAATTCGCTGTTTTATTATCATCTACATAAGAGCTTAAAAATGTTGGCATACAAAAAAATAGGCTAAAAATAGTTGCTATAGTAAAAATAATTAGTCTATATGTTATTTTTGACTTAGAAATACTAGGACTACGCATCTAATTTCTTTGCAACAAAAGCTCTATCAAGCCTAACAATTACATCATCATTAAGTTTAACTTTGATAAAATCATCTTCTGGTTTTACAACTTCACAAACAAATCCACCATTTGTTATGATTTTATCGCCTTTAGATAGCGATTCTATCATGGCTTTATGCGCCTTAGCTTGTTTTTGTTGAGGTCTTATAACCAAAAAATAAAATATCGCAAAAAGCACGATAAGAGGTAACAATGAAGCAAAAAATTCGTTATTCATTTTTTTCCTTTGTAAAATTTTTTTTAAGAACATATTTTAACACTAAAATTATAATAAAAGGCTTTGTTAATGCAATTCTTATATCAAATTTAATATTTTTAGGATATTTTGACAATATTTTCATAAATTTTATCAGTCCGTTTTTATTTATTTTAGGATTTTATTTATTGCTCAAAAACTCTAAAGAGGAGTTTTTTACAACCGGACTTTGGATTGGGATTTTATGGTTTTATTGGATTAGTTTTAGCTTGATTTATTATGATTTTGGTTTTTTTATACCACTTGAGATATTTGGAATTTCTATAGTTTATGCACTTATATTTTTATTTATAGGATTTTTTTCAAATCTATTTATAAGAGCTGTTTTATTATTAACAATCAAATTTATTCATCCACTTGGTTTTGATTGGTTAAATTTTGAAGTTATGCTGGTTGAAGGTATTTTTGATCCAAGTTTAAGAGGACTTGGTGTTATTTTTCTAAGCATAGTTATATTTATAAAATTTAAAAAGTTTAAATTTATAGCTCCATTTTTACTTATTTTTGGCTTGCAATTTACACAAAATGAGTCTAAATTTCTACCATTTGACATAAAACTCACTCAAACCAATGTAAGTCAAGATATAAAATGGGAAAAAGCTCACGCACAAAATATAATACATGAAAATATAGTTTTGATAGATAAAGCTATGATAGCAAAAAAAGATGTAGTAGTTTTACCAGAAAATGCTTTTCCTTTGTTTTTAAATTTAGAACCAAATTTGTTAAAACTTTTAAAAGAAAGATCGCATAATATTACAATAATCACTGGGGCTTTAGCATACGAAAATCAAAAATCATACAACTCAACTTATGTTTTTAAAAATGGAGAATTTTCAAGATACGATAAGTTTATTTTAGTTCCATTTGGCGAAGAAATTCCTCTTCCAAAATTTATCAAAGAACCTATTAACAAAATTTTTTTTAATGGAGCAATGGATTTTAGCAAAGCAAATAATTATAGCGATTACGATATAAATGGCGTAAAAATACGCAACGCAATATGTTATGAAGCAACAAGAAGTGAAACCTATAAAAAATCCCCAAATTTTATGATAGCAATAAGCAATAATGCATGGTTTAGGCCATCAACACAACCAATGCTTCAACACTTAATTATAAAATATTATGCAACAAAAAACAACACAACCATATATCATAGTGTAAATGGAAGTAAAAGCGAAATAATAGCACCTAAAAAGCTCTGGATAAATGAGCTTTTAGACGCTTTGAATAATAATTAAATTTGTTTAAATGGTGCTTGACCTTGTTTATAAAAATCATTGCCCTCACAATCAATTGCAACAATAGCTGGAAAATCTACAACTTCAAGCCTTGCAACAGCTTCAGGTCCAAGTTCAGGATAAGCTAAAACTTCATATTTTTTTATGCTTTGAGATATTAACGCCCCAGTTCCACCAATTGCAACCATATAAACCACGCAATTTTTCTTCATACTCTCAACAACCGCATCACTTCTATAGCCTTTTCCTATCATACCACTAACCCCTAAATCTAGCATGGTTGGAGTATATTTATCCATTCTACCACTTGTTGTTGGTCCTGCTGAACCTATCGCATTTCCAGGAATTGCTGGCGTTGGTCCAACATAGTAAATCACTTGATTTTTAAAATCAAGCGGAAGTTTTTCGCCTCTTGCCAAAGCTTCTGTTAATGCTTTATGAGCAGCATCCCTTGCAGCTATAATATAACCGCTTATAAGAACATTATCCCCTGCTTTTAGAGTTTTTACAACATCTTTATCAAAAGGCGCAGTTATTTTTTTTACATCTGACATAACCCCTCCTTAAATTTCAAATTCAGCGTGTCTTGCTGCATGGCAATTTATATTTATAGCAACAGGAAGTCCTGCTATATGAGTTGGATACCATTCTACATTTACTTTTAAAGCCGTAGTTGTGCCACCAAGTCCTTGAGGACCAACGCCTGTTTTATTGGCAAGCTCTAAAAGTTCTTCTTCAAATTTAGCATATCTTTCATCGCTATTTTTAGTATCGACAGATCTTGCAGCTGCAAATTTAGCTAAAAGTGCAGCTTTTTCCATAGTTCCACCAATTCCTACACCTATAACCATAGGCGGACATGCATTTGGTCCTGCTAGTTTAACAGCTTCTAAAAATACTTTTTTAACACCTTCTATTCCATCAGCTGGCACAAGCATTTTAAGCATACTTTTATTCTCACTTCCAAAACCTTTTGGTGCTAATTTTATTTTAAAAACATCGCCTTTTACTATTTTTGTATGAATAATTGCAGGGGTATTATCTCCTGTATTTTTCCTATCAAATAATGGATCATTTACAACTGATTTCCTAAGATATCCATCAGTATATCCTTTTGCAACACCTTCATTTATAGCATCTTCAATGTATCCACCATCTATCTTTACATCTTGACCAATTTCTAAAAATACAACACTCATTCCGGTATCTTGACAAAGTGCAACGCCGCTTTTAGCTGAAATTTCGGAATTTTTTATAATTTTTTCTATTATACTTTTTCCAAGAGGAGATTTTTCACTATCTTTTGCCTTTAAAAAAGCTTCTTTCATATCAGGCGTAACAATACAACAAGCTTCTTTGCATAACCTTGAAACATTTTCTACAATGTCATTATATTTAACTATCTTCATATTTATGCTCCTTTCTAGGAATAAATTGTAGTAAATTTAATTAAATTTACTACAAACAAAAATATATTATAAATACCCGTATAAATTTGCAAGTATATATCCAGCAACACAAGAAGAAAAAACTCCTATTAATCCTGGAAGAATAAAACTATGATTGATAACATATTTTCCTATTTTTGTTGTTCCACTTCTATCAAATTGGATAGCAGCTAAGTCACTTGGATAAGTTGGAAGTATGTAGTATCCATAGCAAGCAGGAGCAAATGCAACTATAATTCCAGGGCTTACTCCAACACCCAAAGCAAGCGGAACAAAAGCTGTAAGTGCAGCAGCTTGTGAATTAACAAATTTTGAAATAAGAAGTAGCATAATTGCATAAGTCCAAGGATGTTCTGTAACAACGCCGCCAAGAGTATTTTTAAGCATATCAAGATGAGCACCAAACATAGTTTCCGCCATCCAAGAAATTCCAAAAACAGCAACCATTGCCACCATACCTGATCTAAATACATCATTTTTAGCTATATTTGCTGCATTTGTATTTGTAAAAATTATAATAAGAGCTCCGGCTAAAAGCATAAAAATTTGAATAGTTTCTGTCATTCCAATAGGCTTTACAACTCCTTTTGCATTTGCAAAAGCTGGACGAAGATCACTAAAATATCCTAAAATTGCAACAACAGCAACAGTAATAACAAATATCCACATAGCTATCCATTTTTTAGAATCAATTTTAACACCAATTAGCGTTGCAACATCCCCACCATAAATTTTATCTTTTTCAACAGGATTCTTAATCCTTTCTTGAAAATCCAAATCTTTATCTAAATCTTTTCCTCTAAACATAGACCAAATTCCAACAACAATGACACCAAAAAATGTAGATGGTATAGTAATCTTAAGCAAATCCGTATAACCGTTGAAATTTTCAAGATGAGCTTTTCCACTAACTAAAAAAGCAGTTAGTGTTACAACAGCAACAGAAACAGGACTTGCAACAATACCCATTTGCGAAGATATAGAACTTGCAGCCATCGGTCTTTCTGGGCGAATTTTATTTTTTATAGCAACATCATAAATTATTGGCAAAACAGTATAAACAACATGTCCTGTTCCACAAAGTATAGTTAAGGTACAAGTAACAATAGGGGCTAGTATTGAAACATATTTAGGATTTTTTCTAAGTATTTTTTCAGCTATCTGAAGAAGGCAATCAAGTCCACCGCTTGCTTGAAGTGTTGCACTTGCAGTAACAACTGCAAGTATTGTCAAAATAACGCTAATTGCAGGCTTTCCCGGTTGAGTTCCAAGGAAAAAAATCATAAATACAAGACCTATACCGCCCAATAAACCAAGGGCAATACCACCTTTTTTTGCACCATAAAAAAGACACATTAGAACTATTACAAGTTCTATCCAAAACTGAGTTGGACTACTAAGATTTGTTAAGAAATCCATCATTTTCTCCTAAAAATATAAAATATTGTTATTCTACATTAATGAAAATTAAAAAAATATAATAATAACAAAAATTTAACTATTTTTAATTTTATAATGTATTTTTATAAATAGCAATTAATATTGATATACAAAGCAAAATAGCAAAGAAAAAAAGCATTATAAGTTTAACTTATAATGCTTTTAAGAGGAGAGTTAAAAGAATTTTAATCCATATTATATCTAGTATAGGCGGGTCTATCTAAATCTTGAGATATATCAAATTCATCATATCCACCACTAACTTTTAATCTTAGCAAACTTTCTGGTTTTTTAATTTCAGCTTCAGATGGTTTTAATTCTTCATTTTTACCCTTAAAACCAGTTGCTATTATAGTAACTTCAACTTTATTATCTACTATATTTGGATCAGTTGTTGTTCCAAATATAATTATAGCATCTTCATCAGCAGCTTCATGAACCAAATTCATTGCAGCAGTTATCTCAAAAAGTGAACATTGTGGACCAATTTTAAAATGCACAAGAACTCCAACTGCCCCATCTATAGATGAATTATCTAAAAGAGGAGATGATATAGCCTCTTTTATAGCTTCATTTGCAGCATCTTCTCCATCACTAACACCGACTCCAATGATGGCTAATCCTCTATTTGACATAACTTTTCTAACATCCGCAAAATCAACATTTACATCGCTTTCACCATGTTCTAATATAACAGAATACATACCACAAACAGCTTTGGCTAAAACACTATCAACCATTTTAAAACAATCTTTTAAACTAGCTTTCTTATCAACCAATCCTAGTAGTTTTTCATTTGGTATGATAATAACAGAATTACACTCTTTTTTAAATTCTTCAATACCATTTAAAGCTATTGTTTTACGCTTTTTACCTTCAAAAGGAAATGGAGTTGTTACAACACCTATGGTTAATGCATTTATTTCTTGGGCAATACTTGCTATTATAGGAGCTGCACCAGTTCCAGTTCCTCCACCAAAACCAGCTGCTATAAAAACTATATCAGAATATTCTAATGCACTTTTTATCTCATCTCTGCTTTCTTCGGCTGAATTTTTTCCAACATCTGGGGTCATTCCAGCGCCAAGACCTCTTGTAAGTTTTTCCCCAAGTTGAATTTTAGTTTTAGCAAATGATCCATCTAAAGCTTGTGCGTCAGTATTTGCAACTATTAAATCAACTTGTTCAACATTTGCACCCTCTCTTATAATATGATTTATCATATTGCCGCCACCGCCACCAACACCTATAACCTTAATCTTAGCTCCGTATGTCTTTTTATTTTCTTCAACAGTAAAATTGCCCATATGTAATTCTCCTCTAAAAAATTTGTCCAAGTTTTTGCCAAATTTTAGCAAATATATTAAGCTCCATCTCTTCTTTAGGTAATCCTATGTCCGGATGTCCTTTTTTTGCACTACTTAAAATACCACTTTTGTCTTCTTTTATGTTTTTAATTTCATTTTCATTTTTATCATTATCTTTAGTAAATTTAGAAAAATCATTGTTATTGTTTTCATATTCAAAATTTGAAATATCAAATTTTGAACTCTTTGCGTTATTTAAAGACGCATCAAATTCACCTTTATATCTCATATTTCCATTTGAATCTATCTCATATGGCGTAAAATGACCAGCTCCATACATACACAAACCAATGGCACAAGAATTTTCAGGATCTCTTAAAACTTCGACTAATCCAGAAAGTTCCCTTGGTTTTGCCATTCTAACAGGCATATTATTAAATACAGCACAAGCAAGTTCATAAATTCCATCTAATTTTGTCATACCACCAGTTAATACAACTCCAGCACTTGCAAGATTTTTCAAATTTGTTTTTTCAAGCATTTTAGCAAGTATCATTAAGGTTTCTTCGGCTCTTGCGTAAATCACTTTTTCAATAACATTTAAAGAAACTTCGTGCATTGATTGTTCATTTGCAAGAACTGGAAGCTCTATAATATCACTTCCTTGAAGTTTTAAATCTCTATATTTTAATTTAACATTTTCAGCATTCACCATAGGCGTATGAAGAGCCACAGAAAGATCTGTTGTAATATTTACAGAACCAACGCTTAAAAATTCATTTGATCTTATTGAATTTCCAGAATGAATAACCATATTGCAAGTTGCACCACCCATATCTATAAGAACTGCACCAAGCTCTTTTTCATCCTTATTTAAAGTTGCTATTGAAGATGCATAACCAGATAATACTATATTATCAACAGCAATTCCCGCATTTTCTATAACTTTTTTAAGATTTGCAAGAGTTCCAACTTGAACCAAAATTATATGTGTTGAAACTTCCAATCTAGATCCACACATGCCAAGCGGATCTTCTATATCATTTTGTTCTTCAACTTTAAAATTATAAGGCAGAACATGTAATTTCTCATAATTTGGAGGAATTGTAGCATTATACATAGCTGTTTTAATGGCTCTACTTATTTGATTTATACCTATATTTGAACCATTTGCATTATTTTTTTCATTTTTATCGCTTTTTGAATTGCTTATTGTTATAACACCAACACTATCTACACTTTTTACATAAGCACCGCTAACAGAAACTACAACCTTATCACACTGTGCACCAGATATCAAAGATGCTTGTTCGCAAGCTTGTTTAATAGACTTTGAGGCTAGCTCTATGTTTGTTATTACACCTTTTTTTATGCCCTCAGAAGGTGCTTTGCCAATACCTGTAATTTTTAGTTCATTATCGCTATTTAACTCAGCGCTAACAGCCCTTATATGAACTGAGCCAATATCTAGCCCTAATATCGTCATAATATACTACCTTTTATAATATTGTTCAATTTTATAACTTTTTAACAACGAGCTTATAAGATCTGAATTTAACTCATCATTTATTAAGCTATTTGAACTTTGTGTTAGCATATCTTTATATTCAACTAACTTGTTATTGTCAAGCAAATTTTGTTCCAAAATTTCGTATATTATAGCTTTTTTATCTAAAAGAATATAACCTTTTTTGTTAGTTTGTTCAAATAACTGTGAAACAAAAATTTGAAACTCACTCTCAGTAATATTATCAAAACTTTTTTTAGTATCTCTACTTATAAAACCAATATCTTTTCCAGAAAAATTCTCCAAAGATTTTTTTGCTTTATCTTCTAAATTTTTCTTTGTTATTTTTGCCATGTATATATCCATAGCATCATTTCTTGCATCTTCATAAGTTTTAGGCTCTGGTAAATTTACTTTTTCAACTTTAGCTATCAAATAACCATTATCATATTCAAATGGCTTTAATATATCATTAGCTTTTGCATTTTCTAGCTCTACAATAGGAAAAGTTGCATTACTTTCTTTTACGAGTAAGTTTTGATTAGCAATATTTGTATCTTTTTTAAACTCAACATATTTTTCTAGAGCTATTTTTCTAGTTTCTTTCATATTATAATCTTGTTTTACGCTATCTTTAACCTCTTTATACTCTAATATTTTATCATTAATGTCTCTATAGTTTCCTCTATTTTCATCATAAAATGCAAGTAGTTCAGTTTCATTTAAATCAACATTTACACTAGGAATATAAAGAGCTTTAAGCTCATAACTTTTCTCTGTTTGAAATTTATTTTTATTCTCTTCCCAAGTTTTTTTAAGTTCTTCTTCATTTATACTAACATTTTTATCTGGCGTTACGACATCTATAGCAATCCTATCTTGCATAAAAAAAGAAGAAGCTAGCATTTCAATATCATCTTTTGATGCTGGGATGTTCAAAGCATTAAATAGTTTTTGCAATAATATTGTCTTTTTTAAACTCTCTTCAAATTTTGCCGGTTTAATACCATTTGTTCTAAGTATATCCTCGTAAAGAGACCTATCAAAAACACCATTTTTTTGGAAATTTACATCTTTCATTATACTATCAGCTATATCATTTTCGCTAACTCTTATACCTATATCATCGGCATAATTTAACAACAAATTCTCTTGTATTAAATTTTGCAAAGCAAGATTGTCAAGTCCCATCTGCTCTGCTTGTTCTTTTGTAAATTTACCATCAAACATATTATTATAGTAATTATAAAAATTAGAATACCTTTGTTGAAATTCTTCTATACTAACAGTTCTATGACCTACTTTTGCAACAGATTTTGATCTATCTGAATTAAAATCATAAGCACCCCAACCAACAAAACCAGCACCAACAAAAGCTATAGTGCTTATCCATATAGTAACAACAAGATATTTCTTATTTTTTTGCATCCATGTTATCATAATAAATTTTTCCCTTTACTAACAAATACAAATAATCAATTTAATATTTTATATAATTTAGTGTTTAAAAAAGCTTAAATTCGGCATTATATTTTAAAATATTTAAACTTTTTTACTAACAAGAAAGTTAGTTAAATTTTACTTAAATTTAATAACTTACAACTATTTTCAAGTACTGCTATATTTTTTGCAAGCTCATATATAGTCCTACCATAACAAAATATTCCATAACCTTTTATAACTATAATATTTGTATTTTTTTCTATCATATATCTATAAATTTCAATACTAGCTCTTTCATACCAATCATCAAACTGCTTTGGATCATAAATTTCAATGTTATTAAAATTTATAGCACCATAGTAATCTTTTGGGACTATAGCACTATTATTTAAACTATAAGCTATGACATTTGGCGGCATTGCATAACAAACATATTTTGCCTCATAAATGTTTTTATATATATTATAGTGAGTATAACTATCGATACTTGCTTCATTCCATCTATAGTCTTTTTGCGATGTCAAAATAATCAAATCATCTTTTTGTAAACTATCAAAAACTGCATTTTTTTTATTGATTATAAATTTATCTTGTTCTAACCTTGCAGAAATTGAACCATGAAAAATTCCTAAAAAACCTTTTCGAAACATGGAAAGCGACATTTTTTGAATCTCTTCTAAATAGTAATCAAAACACATTTTTAACCTTATTTAACTTTAATTTGATATTATACTACATTTATTTTACTTATTTAGGTTTTAATTTGAAAATTCCTCATATTCCTGTTTTAAAAGATGAGATTTTATCTTTTTTTTCTAACATTAAAAATGGCATTATTTTAGACTGCACACTTGGATATGGTGGACACAGCGAGGCTTTACTTAAAACTTGCAAAGATATAAAGATTATTACTTGCGATAGAGACATAGAGGCTATAAATTTCTCACTAAATAGACTTAAGCCATACAAACATAGAGTTGATATACATAAAGATACATACTCAAATATACTAAATTATGTTAAGCAAGACGATATACATAATATTAAAGGAATTTTGGCAGATATTGGTGTTTCATCATTGCAACTTGATAAAAATTCAAGAGGCTTTGGATTAAATAGCGATGTTTTAGATATGAGAATGGATAGTGATTTAAGTATAAGTGCTTATGATGTTATAAATTCATATTCTTTTGAAAATTTAAGTGATATTTTATATAAATTTGGAGAACTTAATAACGCAAGAAAAATTGCTCAAGCTATAATTAATCAAAGAAAAATTTCAAATATAACATCACCAAAACATTTAACAAATTTAGTAAATAAATTTAAGATAAAAGGTAGAAATATAGACACCGCTATTTTGGTTTTTCAAGCCATAAGAATAGAGGTAAATAAAGAACTTGATGAACTAGAAAATTTACTAAATAACATTGAAAAAAGTAACATAAATGAGTGTTTTTTGGCTATAATAACATTTCACTCACTAGAAGATAGGATAGTTAAAAACAAATTTAAACAATGGTCAAAAAGTTGTATTTGTCCAGAATTTGCTTTAAAATGCGAATGTGGGAATAATCACAACATTGGATACTTACTAAACAAAAAACCTATAGTAGCATCGCAAAATGAGTTAAAAGAAAATTCTCGTAGTTCTAGTGCAAAATTAAGAGTGTTTTATATAAACAGAGGAAAAAATGAACAACAAAAATGACAATATCCAAGATAAACAAACTCTATTAGAAGAAAATAGGATATCAAATTTACAAGAAAATGGCATAAATTTTAAAGATCTTGTTATAGTTGTTCTTGGAATGTTTGTTTTATTATTGATATTTTTAATGAAAATAGGCATAACAAATAAAGTTTATTATATAAGCAGAGATATTTCTGAGATAAACAGTAAAATAGAGGTTTTAAAAGAAGAAAATAGAGAACTTAACTCAACCCTACAAGCAATTAAATTTAAAAATCAAATATTAACCCCACTCTCAATACCATAAAATCAAGATTTGGAAATCTTACTCATAACATATTGTTGCATATCTCTTCTTTGAATTTCTTCTTTTAGTGCGTTATTATAAATTTCTTCTACTTTTTTAGAATATTTTTCATATGGAAAAAATGGAAAATGATTTTCCCAGGCTTTTTTGATAAGAACCAAACTTATATTTTTTCTAGCCCAAATTTTAAACACATCAAAACAAAAAACCATACCAATCGTGCTAACAACTACAATTACTATAAGTAAATGAAAATTTAAAGTAGTAAAAAATCTATGCATTAATAAAGTAACAAAAAGTAACACAAATATAGTAAAAAGTGCAAATAAACCATACAATGATGTATATTTAAATCTAAAATTTAGTTTTGATGGATCTATAAGCATATTTTCGTTGTATAGAGAATTTGCTTCTAAAAGATCCAAAAAAAGAACTGGTTTTTTAGACACTAAAAAAACATTTTTTAATATAAAAGTTTTGATTTTGCTAAACATTTTTTATAAGCCTTATTAGATTTTGATACTACGCTAAAACTATAACAAAAAAATTGTAACAAATAGTTTAAAATTTGATACAATGATAAAAAAACAAAAAAGGATAATTAATGTTTAGTGAAAATATAGTTTTTTTAAATGGCAAATTTATGGATAAAAATGAAGCTAAAGTTAGCATTTTTGATAGAGGTTTTATATTTGGCGATGGAATTTATGAAGTAGTTCCAATAATAAATTCTAAACTAGTAGATAGGGAAGCATTTTGGGAAAGATTTGAAAATTCTATGAAATCAATAGAATTAAAACTGCCTTATACAAAAGTTGAATTTGAAGATAACGTATTAAAACAACTTATAGAAAAAAATAATCTACAAGAAGGTGGAATTTACATACAAATCACAAGAGGCGTAGCACAAAGAGAATTTTATTTTGTTAAAAATTTAAAACCAACAGTAATGGCTTATGTCTTTAAAACAAATGTTTTAGAAAATGAATTAACTAAAACTGGCATAGAAACGATAAGTGTTCCTGATATAAGATGGAAAAAAAGAAATATCAAATCAATATCGCTACTTGGTCAGTGTATAGCAAAAGAACTTGCACATAAAGCTGGAGTTTATGAATGCTTTATGACTGAAAACGGACATGTTACAGAATGCTCTAGTTCAAGTGCTTTTATCATAAAAAATGATATCCTTATAACAAAAGCACTTTCAAATGAAATTTTGCCTGGTATAAGAAGAGCCAAAATAATCAACATAGCAAAAAATATAGGACTTAGCGTAGAAGAAAGAAATTTCACTATGCAAGAAGTATACGAAGCAGATGAGGTGTTTATAAGTGCTGCTACGATTATATTATTACCTGTTATAAAAGCTGATGATAAGCTTATAAATGATGGAAAAATAGGTAAATATACTATAAAATTAAGAGAAATTTACGCACAAGCATTAAAAGAAGAAGCTGAGATAAAGTAAAAATTCATTCAAAAAATTCTCTTATATCACACTCAAAAAGCTTTGAAAGTTTTAAAAGATGAAGGAGATTAAATTTTTTGAGTGCGCGTTATTTTCCATATTTGCATAAAAGCCACTTGATGCTTGACCTATACTTAAGGCAGTTTCAAGTTGGCTAAAACCTTTTTCAATTCTTTTCTTCTTTACATTATTTGCTATATTTTTAAAAAATTCTTCATTTTCTTTTTCTGTTGTTATCTGTGGCAAATTTAACATTATTCATCTCTATAGGTAAGATTTCTATAAGTATAAATCCTAATATAATGTTTTTACAATTTTATGCGAGACGAGCAAGAATTTTAAATGGAAGATATTAAAAAAATTTTAACCAATAATCTACAAAAGAAAAAAGCTAAAATAATAGCAATAAGTGGTGCTTGGTGAAGTGGAAAAACATATTTTTTGAACAACTTTACTAAAAATTCCAATATAGATAAAAAATTTATCCATATTTCACTTTTTGGAAAAGAAAGTTATAGGGATATTTTGGAAAATATAACTCTTGAGATTTATAAAGAAAAAGAAAAAATAAAAGCGGTATTAAAAACATTATGCAAAATCACTAGCAACATTCTTAATTATTTAAATATAAATATTAATTTAGTTTCTATTTTTGATTTAATCAAAAATGATGATTTTAAAGATATTGTAATTTGTTTTGATGATTTAGAAAGAAAAAATAATAACTTACAAATTAATGATTTCTTAGGGCTTATATCAAATTTAAAAGAACAAAAAAATTGCCATGTAGTTTTGATTTTTAATATTGATAAACTTGATGATAAGATATTTAATGTATTTTCTGAAAAATGTATTGATTTAAATTTAGATTTTAATCCAAGCATTAAAGATCTATTTGAAATTGATAAAAAAGAAATTTCCATAGATAAATATTTTAATAAAGAGACTGTATTATCAGAATTTGAGAAAATAGAACTTAAAAATTTACGCACGATTTTTTATATATTTGAGGCACTAAATGATTTTGCCAAGTTTATGAAAAATCAAAAATTTTATGATAAAAATAAAATTTTAATTAATCTCATCAAATCTTTTATAATATGCAAAGAATTTACTATACTAAGCGATATAGAAAAAGGTAAGTTTGAAAATAATGAAAGAAGATTAGATATTTTTGATGTTTTTATAAATTTCGATGGTCAAAAAAGCAATGAAATTTTAAAAAATTATCTAAAGAAAAACTATAAATCTCCAAATTTAATTAAAAATAATAAATCACAATTTGATTTGTATTATGAGTATTTTGTAGAAAATAGAATTGATATTGCCATATTTGAAGATAGTATAGAGTATTTTAAATGTTCTTGTATTACAAAAAAAATTGAAAATATTTTAAAGGATAAAAATTGAAAAAAATTATTTTAATGTTATGTATATTTTTTATAAGTTGTTTAGCAAACGAAGAAAAACTTTATAATTCTATTATTGATATTTGCAAATTTAAAGTTGACGATTTTGTATGCAATCTTATAAATAATAGCAATATAGATTCTGAAACTTTTAAAGCCGGTATTCAAAAAACTCTCAAAAATTGCAATTCTGGTAATGGAATAAGTTGTTCTAATTTGAGTATATTGTATGAGACAGCTAATATGTATAAAAATGCTTTTAATTATGCCAAAAAAGATTGTGATTTGGATGATAAAACGGCTTGTAGAAAACTTGGCTTATATTATATATCTGGTAAAGGAACAAAACAAAATATACAAAAAGGATATAATTATCTTATTAGAGCTTGTGAAAAATTAAACAATGGAGATAGTTGTAGTTTACTAGGTTTTCTTTTTATAGAAGTAAAAAAATATCAGTCGGCTTTAAAATATTTTACAAAAGGTTGCGATTTGGATAGTGCAGAAAGTTGTGCTAGTTTAACTTATTTGTATTCTAATGGTTTAGGAACTAATATGGATATGAAAAAGGCATTTGATTATTCTAAAAAAGGTTGTATTGATTTAGAAGACGGTCTTTCTTGTGGTTCACTTGGTTTTATACTTATGGGAAATGAAAGTAAAGATAGTAGAACTGCTGCAAAAAAATTTTTTGGAATTTGTTGTTCAACAACCAAAGCAAAAGAATGTTGCAATGAATATCAAAATCTAAACGAGCAAGGATATTAGAAACTAAAATAAAGAAGATATTAATAATATTATTTGCAATAAATTCTACATTACATTCATCTGAAATAAAAGAACTTCAAACTAAATGCAAAAATGACAAAGAAATTAACAGGACTTTACGCTTGTATAAATCTTGCTAAAAAATATTTAAAAAATGATATAAATAAAGCAATGAAAATTTTCATACAATATCAAAGCCTATCAATAAAGAAAGTTTTATAAAACAAGCTCAATATTTAGCAGAATTAAAATGTTCTAGCGTAACTAACTACAGAAAAGTAGCTATAACGAGTTGTTCTGTTCTAGGAGAAATTTATTTTGATAGAAAAATGGCTATAAAAATATTCATATTGCAAAAGAGTATTATAACTTAGCATGTAATTCAAATAACCCAGATAATATTGGAAAATTTATATCAGCTACAAGTTGTTTAATGTTTAGCAAAATTATGAAAAATGAAAAATTAAATAAAGAAAGTGAATATTTTTATAATTTGGCTTGTAAAAAACAGCCAAATCTTTGTGAATAAAAACATTTAAAATAAAATTCTTTTAAAGTATTTTTCCATTTTTTAGTTCAATATTTAATACTTTATAGCTTTTTTAATAAGTTATTTAAATTTTATCTCCTTATTAAAATACATTTTATAAAAACTATATTTATATAGCTACAATAAATAAAATTATAAAATATTTTAGAAATTTTTGTGTTTAAAATTTGATACAAAATAAATATTAATCAAAACAAAAGGAAATATTGTATAAAATTAAAACTTGCGAAGTTTTAAGTAGGGGTAATGATCCGAACTAACTTTAGCTTTTTATGGAGGTATAGTATGAAAAAGATAGTTTTTCTACTTGTTGCATTAACTGGTTTTGCATTCGCAGCTGATGGTGAGATGATTAGATCATATTCTGTTTTAGCTGCTGGTTTAGGCTTAGGTATCGCTGCTTTAGGTGGCGCTATAGGTATGGGAAATACAGCTGCTGCTACCATTTCTGGAACAGCTAGAAACCCAGGAATTGGCGGTAAATTAACAACAACTATGTTTATTGCTCTTGCGATGATTGAAGCACAAGTTATTTATGCTTTGGTTGTTGCACTTATAATCCTTTATGCTAACCCATTATTAGGCTAGTATTTACTTTCCCGCAAATTTGCGGGAAAATCTATTATTTTGTGCGATCATGGTGGAATTGGTAGACACGCTATCTTGAGGGGGTAGTGCACTCCGTGTGTGCGAGTTCAAATCTCGCTGATCGCACCATATCAAACTTCTTTATCGTTTAGTATCATATATAGTTTTAGTGTTGATAGAAAAAAAGTAACAATTGCAGGTCCTAATATAATTCCCCAAAATCCAAAAGTAGATATTCCTGCAAACATAGAGAAAAATATCAGCAATTCATTTATATTTGCAGGTTTTTCTACCATTTTTTTGTTTATAAAAGCTATTATTAGCGGTTTTATAAAGTTATCCGCTATTGTTGATATCACAACAATACTATAAACTAATATAATAATACCGCCAATCAAATTACCTTGAGTCATTTCAAAAATAGTAATTGGGACATAAACAAGTGCGCCACCAACTATTGGTATGAGCGAAGCAAATGCAAACAAAACACCAGTAAGTAGTGGATTATAGCCATATATACTAGAAATTATCGCAAAAAGTGAGCCTTGTAAAACAACATTTATGATAGTTGAATATATAACAACGCTCATTGTATTTGCAAGCTCTGAAAATATAAAATCTAAATCATTTTTTTCCATTGGCATTATATCTTTTATAAATTTAATCAAAAAAGGACCATATAAATTTGCAAAAAAGTAAAATACAACAATAAGTCCCATATCTATAACAAAATTTGCACTAGATTTGCCTATGATGCCTACATAATCTATAGATTTACTAATTAGTGCTTTTATATCTATACTAGAAATAAATGCCTTTATTCTTGGCTCTAAAAAAGAAAAACTATCTGGTAAATTAGAAATAAAATTTTTAATATTTTCTATAATAATCGAAATATTATTCATATCTATCTCGCTAGCGTGTTTTGCTAAAGAAATAACAGCATAAATGAGTGGAACTAAGAAAAATACACACAATAATATTGTTATAAGAATAGCAGAAATGATCTTTCTTCCGTTTGTTATTTTTATAATCTTTTGTTCCAAACTAGCAGTAGAAACAGCCATCAAAACACCTATAGTTATAGTGAGCAAAAATGACTTAAAAAGATACAACACACAGCAAGATACAAATAGTATAATTGCTATAAAAAATTTATTATTTGTCGTTTTCATCAAAAAGACCTTTTATATGTTTTATACCAAAAAAAGATAGAGTTTTTGCACTAGCTATCCTACCTTTTGCGGTTCTTTGTATATATCCATTTGCTAACAAATATGGTTCTATAACATCTTCAACCGTTCTTTCATCTTCACTAAGTGCCGCTGATATAGTACCAAGGCCTATTGGTTTATTGGATGAGGCTAAGACATTTAAATATTTAATATCTTTTTCATCAAAACCAATATCGTTTATACCAAGGGCATTAAGGGCTCCTTTTGCTCTATTTTCATTTATTTCATCTTCGTGATTAACCTCAGCAAAATCCCTAATACGCCTTAACAATCTCAAGGCTATTCTAGGTGTACCGCGAGATCTTTTTGCTATTTCAAGGGCAGCTTTTTCATCACATATTTTATCTAATTTCAAAGAAGCACTTTGTATGATTTTGCAAAGTTCACTATCTTTATAAAACTGCAACCTAAAGTCCATACCAAACCTATCTCTAAGAGGAGCAGATATCATTCCAGCACGAGTTGTTGCCCCTATGAGAGTAAATTTTGGTATATCTATTTTTATGGTTTGAGCAGCTGGACCTGAACCTATAATGATATCAAGTCTAAAATCCTCCATTGCTGGATATAAAATTTCTTCTATAGCAGGAGACAACCTATGAATTTCATCAATAAAAAGCACATCTCCTAGCTGTAAATTTGTAAGAATTGCAGCCAAATCCCCGCTTTTTTCTATAGTAGGAGCAGAAACCATTTTTATATTTGAGTTCATCTCATTGGCTATTATACAAGCAAGCGTAGTTTTACCTAAACCTGGAGGACCATAAAAAAGCACATGATCCAAACACTCATTTCTTTTTTGAGCCGCTTTTATAAAAACTTTTAAATTTGCTTTTATTTTTTCTTGCCCTATATAACTATCAAAAGAAGTTGGACGAAGCGAACTCTCATATTCGTTTTCAAATGTTGTTTTTTCTATCTCTACTATTCTGTCCATTTTATATATTCTACTTTTTTATATGATTTTTTAAAAAATCATCCCCAGAAAGTTCTTTTTCGTATTTGCAACCTAGATCATCTCCTAGTTCACATCCTTTCTTAAAATACTCTAATGCTTTAGTAAAATCTCTTTTAACACTAAAACCATTTGCATACATTCCCCCAACATTTGTACATCCCATAGCATTTAACAGCTTGCAGCCTTTTTCATAATATTCATAAGCTTTATTAAGACTCTGTGTTGCTCCTTGTGCATTTTCATACTGAAAACCAGCATTTGTACAAGAATAACCATCTCTTAATTCGCAAGCTTTTTCAAAATTTTTTAAGGCTTGCGCTAAATCATCTTTGCTAGATTTACCGCCTTTATATTGAGATATGGCTAAATTTTTACAACCTAAAGTATCGTTTAAATCACAAGCTTTTTTATATAAACTCATAGCCTTTTTCTCATCTTTTTTATAACCCAAGTCATCATTATCAAAAATAAAACCTAAATTTGTGCAACTTTGTGCATCTTTGTTATCACATAAATTACTCCAAATATCATGTGCTTCTTTAAATTTGCCCTTATTATAGTATTCGTAAGCTTTATCAAATTCTTTTTGATTTATTGAACCTTCAAAAGCAATCAAATTAATTGCAAACATTAAAAATAAACTTACGATAATACTGATTTTCATATACTTCCTTTATTTATTATATTCAAAATTTTCACTTGGAAAAAGCGAATTTTTCACTTCATCTTTGTATGATTTAACAGCTTCTTTAACTAAAGTGGCACCATTTAAATACTGCTTTACAAATTTTGGTCTAAAATCTTCAAATAAACCAAGCATATCAGACCAAACTAAAACCTGTCCATCAACATGCAAACCGCTTCCTATGCCTATTACAGGAACTGGAACTTGTTTTGAAATTTCAGCTGCAACGCTACTTAAAGTTCCCTCTAAAACAAAACAAAATGCACCTGCTTCATATATAGCAAAAGCGTCATCTAGCAATTTATTAAGCCCATCTTCACCTCTGCCTTTTATCCTATATCCACCCTCAAACCTAACTTTTTGGGGCATAAGACCTATATGACCTACTACGCTTATCCCCTCATTACAAAGAGCTTTTATATGTGGAGCTATATTTTTTCCACCTTCTATTTTTACTGCATCACAAGAAGTTTCTTTATAAATTTTAATAGCATTTTTTATTGTATGTTTTATATTTGTTGTGCTACCAAATGGCATGTCTGTAACTATAAAACTATTTTTTGCACCATTTTTTACAGCTTTTGTATGATAAATCATATCTTCAATAGTTGCACTTATGGTATCTCTTTCACCCTTAAAACTCATATTTAAACTATCACCAATTAAAATCATATCGGCAAATTCATCAAATAATCTTGCAAAAAGAGCATCATAAGCTGTTATCATAACTATTTTTTCTCTGTTTTTTTTAGAAATAATATCAGTTGTGCTAAGTTTTTTCACATTTTCTCCATAAGAATTATATTCAAAAGATTCTATCAAAAAATAACTACAATAAGACTGAAATAACTAAACTCTTATTTATTTTTTTATAAAAAACAAAACTATATGTCTAAGAATAATATTTCTAAATTTAATGCTATGTAGACAAATTCCACCTATAAAACCTATAAAGCTACCAAACACTATATCTTCAAGCCTAGCTACTATTAAGTATGTTGCATCGGCACTTAAAACGCCATTTATCTCAGACATATAAACCGTAAGAGGCGTTATAAAAATAGAAGCAATGCCATAATTTCTAACAATACTAAACTCTATCAAAAAAGTTAAAATTGCTATTAAAATTGCTATTTTATATCCATCTAAATACATAGATAATAGTAAATATGTTAAAAATATACCAATACAAGTACCTAAAATTCTATGTATCTGTCTTGTCCATTTGCTTTTTAATGTCATTCCTTGAAGTATGGCTAGTGTTGAAATAGGCACCCAATAAGGTTTTTCAAAACCCATAAAATTTCCTAAGAATACACTAAATGATACAAACACGCCAATTATGACAGAATCTAGCACAACATTATCAAATCCATCATATTTTATTTTTGGTATTGGGTCTGGTTTTATAAATTTAACAGTGCTTAATCCATATAAAAATGAAACAAAACAAGCCCAAATAGTTCCAAGCATAAAATAACCACTAATTTGTATCAAAGCTTCTGTTTTAAAAGGCATAAAAGCTGCAAGAGTAGCTATCATTATAAAAAAGAAATTTCCAGGATTTGGCAATTTATAAAATCTCACTATCATAGTTGTTATTGTTGTAATAATTCCTAAAATAATAGGAAGTAAAGATGGCTTTATATGCGAAAAACTACCAAATACAAATGATACAATCATACCAAAACTACAAGCCATAAGCACTACCATTCTGTGATAAATAGGAGTTTTTAATGTATATAAAAAAACAAGTCCAGCTAAAGAAGCAACGGTTGCTTGTTGGATATATCCAAAAATTTCTCCAATAAAAATCGGTCCAGATGTTGATATAGCCGCACTAAGAGGCATATGCCAAGGACGATCTGTTTTATTTATTGTAAATAAATTTTTTATTTCATAAAAAATTTTATTGAGTATACTCAAATATTTCTCCCAAATTTTATAATAAATTTCAAAATATAATAATTTTGTGTTATACTAACAAACATATATTAAAATTTAAAAAATATATAAATTTTATTTTATCAAAAAATTTTATACTCAATCTTAATCAAGAATCCAAGGAGTAAAAGTGGGAATATTAAAAACCATAGAGGTAGATTTTCCTAGTGATTTGGTAGAAGACTTTTTGTCACACTATAGTCTTATGTGTGAACTTATGGAACCTTTGATTATAAAATTAGAAAGAGAAGATTTATATAAAGATAGCATAAATGAGCTATTTAGAATTTTTCATAACATTAAATCATCTGCTTCTTATATGAAATTAGACACTATATCAAAACTAGCAATGATGTGTGAAGATGTGATGGAAGAAGCAAGAATGCTAAAAGGTCCAGCAAATACAGAATTTACAGACTGGCTACTTTTAGTAAGTGATCAATTCACCTCTTTTTCAAATGATATAAATGAAGATAAAGAATATTTTAGCATATTAAATCCAAAAATAATAGCAATACCTACAAAACTTGACATTTAAATATTTTTATAGTATATTTTGCGAAATTTTATGGGGATGATTTGGCTTCGACAGGAGTAGATTACCCATAGTTGCATGTCGCTTTGGATATAGCGTATAAAATCCAAATTAAATTTAAACGCAAATAACGTTAAATTCGCTCCTGCTTACGCTAAAGCTGCGTAGGTTCAGTTGAGCCTTGCATTGTACTGATACTATTTAGGCACAAAAGCAAGTAATTTTAAATAGTGTAGTTCAAATGCCTGACAAGCATTTGTGCGAATTTTTTGTCTTAGTTTAAAAGAAAGCTTTGGAAAGTGAGCTCTTTTAAATGAAATTTTCACTTTTGCTAAACATGTAGATGCTGTGGATGTTTATTTTTGGACTGCGGTTCGATCCCGCACATCTCCACCAATTTAACAAAAAATCATCAACTAAAAAAAATAACAAAATTCAAAAATTCTCATACTTCTAAAAAATTATGCAAATAATGGATTAGTTAACATTTAAGCTTTTTATATAGTAAAAAAAATGAAAATAAAAATTGTTAAGATTAAGTCACAAATTTTAAAAAAGTTTATATCAAAGTTTATATGATTATTTAACTTTTTTACTAAAACTTTTATAAAACAATAAACTATATATTATCACAGCCTTAATAAGTTAGCAATATTAAAAAATCTAATTAATTATAAAATTAATAAGTAAAATATAAAATTTTATAATGATTTTAATATCCTAAAAATAGACAAATTGTAGTAATGATAAAAATAGCCCTCCTATAACAAGAATTTTATATCATTGTCTACATATCTTTTTATATCTATATAAATTTGAAACATCATTCAAATAACACAAAAAATCATTTTTTATATATACTGAACTAAAAAAACTTTTATAAATTTTATAATGAAAACTAACATAAATAACTATCAAAAATATTAAAAATAATAAATTTAACATTATTTATCCTTAATTTGCAATGTATCGAAAAAATATTCTTATTTATTATAATGACATAAAAAAGTAATTTATAAACTAATATAAAATAATGGTGTCCTGCGTTGGATTCGAACCAACGGCCCCCTCATTAAAAGTGAGATGCTCTACCGACTGAGCTAGCAAGACAAGAAGTGGCGCAGCGGACGAGGCTCGAACTCGCGACCTCCGCCGTGACAGGGCGGCATTCTAACCAGCTGAACTACCGCTGCACCAAGTAATGACATGGTGGTCGCTATAAGACTCGAACTTATGACATCCACCTTGTAAGGGTGGCGCTCTACCAACTGAGCTAAGCGACCAAATGGCGACCCTTGCAAGATTTGAACTTACGTTATTACAAAGAGATGTAATGTCCTGAGCCACTAGACGAAAGGGTCAAATCACAAAGTAACGCACTTTATATAACAATGGTGTCCTGCGTTGGATTCGAACCAACGGCCCCCTCATTAAAAGTGAGATGCTCTACCGACTGAGCTAGCAAGACTTTTTAAAAAAACGAAATTGTATTATATACAAATATTGATATTTTGTCAAGAAAAATACAAAATTTTTATATGTTAATAAAATTGATACAAAAATCTACATTTTATTAACAAAAAATATAGATTTATAAACAAAATTAAAATATAACAAATTTATTTGCAAATTTATGATAGAATTAACAGAAATTTATATAGAAAGTTTAGTTATGGCTATATCATCAGTAGATAAAAAGATTGTGGACTTACTCAATAAACCTAAAATAAAAATGTTTGTTTGGAATGAAACTTTTGAAACCGGTATTGATATAGTAGATAAACAACATAAACATCTAGTTGATTTGATAAATAATATAGCAGAACAGATAAATTTATCAACACTTGATTTTAAAGATATGATTTTTTTCTTACAAGAGGTTATAGACTACACCGTTTACCATTTTAATGATGAAGAAAAGCTTATGAAGAAAGTTAAAATCAATAAAGATTTTTTCTCAAATCATAAAAAAAATCATAACACATTTATACATACAGTTAAGGAATTAGCTTCATCTATAAATGAAGAAAATATGCTTATGAACGCAAAATCTCTATTGGATTTTTTGATTAATTGGCTTGCGTTTCATATACTTGGCCAAGATAAAATGTTTGGAGCACAATATCATATGATAAAAGATGGCTTAACTCCAGACGAGGCTTATGAAAAACTTACTAAAGATATAGATAATAAAACTGAGCCCTTGGTTCACTCACTAACAACTCTTTTTAGTATTTTAACAGATAGAAATCAAGAACTTATGGAGCTTAAAAATAATCTTGAAAAAAAAGTAAAAGAAAAAACAAAAGAACTTATGGCTAAAAATATCGAATTAGAGTATCTTTCACAAACAGACCAACTTACAGAGTTAAAAAATAGACGCTTTGGAATGGAAGTATTAAAAAGATTTTACGAACAACTATCTGAGGGGGGGGGTGTATTAAGCATTATTATACTTGATGCCGACAATTTTAAATGTGTAAACGACGAATTTGGTCATAATGTAGGAGATAATGTATTAATAGCTCTTTCTAATGTATTAAAAGAAAATATAAGAACAGATGATATAATTTGCAGAATTGGTGGAGATGAATTTTTGATAATTTGTCCATATACAAATAAAAGCGGTGCATTAAAATTGGCAAAACACTTGCTTAAAGCTATAAATAGTATAAAAATAATACTTGGAAAAAGAAATTCAAAAAAAATTTATTGGCAAGGTAGTGCTAGTTTAGGAGTTGCTAGTAGTGAAGATAACGCAAAATCTTTTCAAGATTTAATAAAAATAGCAGATATAAAAATGTATAAAGCAAAAAATAGCGGAAGAAATTGCGTAAGATAATAAAAACCTAACTTGTTATAAGCTAGGCTTTATAATTATTTATCTAAGCAAATTTGCTATTTGATTTTGTGCATTTTGTAAGTTAAATGCAGAAGCATAAGCTCTAGAGTTTATAAGCAAATTAGCCTGATTGAAATCATTTACATTGTTAGCAATGTCGTTATTTTGAAGATTGCTCTCGCTTGCTTGAATATTCACATTTGTATTCATAGCAACATTTACACCACTCATTATACCATTTTGCGCTGAACCAATATCACTTCTAAGAGAGTTTATATTACTAATAAAATCTTGAATACTTTGTTGATTATTTAGATCTATTGTGCCAAAACTTGGTGCATTTAAAGATATACTTGCATTTCCATTACCAGTAACAAATTCCATGCTTCCACTAAAAACATTTTTACCATTAAAACTAGCACTAGAAACAGCATCTTTCATAGAATTAACTAAAGCATTTGCTTCATTTTGAATCATTTTCTTTTGATCACTATTTAAAGCAGCACTATTCATAGAAACTGAAAGCTCATTTATCCTATTGGCACTTTTAGTGATATTACTTAAAGCACCATCGGCAATTTGAAGTATTCCTATCGCATCATTTGCATTCGCAACGCCCTGCTCTATTGATGAACTCTGTGTTCTAAGTGAATCAGCTATGCTCATGCTAGCACCATCTGTGCTAGAAATAGCTCTATTAGCAACTACAGCTTCTAATGCCTTGTTTGCATTGTTTTGAGCTTGGTTTAAATAGTAATTTCCGTTTGCTGAGTTTGTATTTAAACTATTTATCTGCATAACATCTCCTTTGTTTGCATTTTTGATAATTATAACACAATTAAATAAACTTATTGTTTATTAAATCGTAATTCTACTGATTTTTTATGAGCACCAAGCCCCTCAGCTTCTGCAAGAGACATACATGCTTCACCTAATTCATCTATACCATTTTTACTAATTGATATAATTGAACTTTTCTTAACAAAATTATTGACACTAAGTGGAGAAAAAAATCTAGCACTCCCTCCAGTTGGCAAAGTATGATTTGGTCCCGCTAAATAATCGCCCATTGCTTCAGGCGTATTATGCCCTAAAAATATAGCTCCAGCGTGTTTTATCTTATGTAAATAATCAAATGCATTATCAGTTGCTACCTCAAGGTGTTCAACTGCTAATTCATTCATAAGAAAAACAGCTTCACGCATATCTTTTGCAACAATCATAGCAGCTTTATTTTCTATGCTAGCTCTTGCAATTTTTTCTCTTTGCAATGTCGGTAAAACAGCATTTATTTCATCTTTAATCAAATTTGCAAATTTCTCATCATCAGTTATTAAAAAACTACTTGCTATCTCATCATGCTCTGCTTGAGAAAGTAAATCAACAGCTATATGTTTATAATTTGCACTATTATCAGCCAAAACACCTATCTCACTTGGTCCTGCTATCATATCAATATTTACATCCCCAAAAACAAGTTTTTTAGCAGTTGCTACATATATATTTCCAGGACCTGTTATAACATCTACTTTTTTTATACTTTGTGTTCCATATGCCATAGCTCCAATTGCTGAAGCACCACCAACTTTATATGCATTTTTAATACCAAGTAGATACATAGTAGCTAAAAGCAAGTTATTTACACTGCCATTTATAGCAGGAGTGCAAATTGTTATCTCTTTTACTCCAGCAACTATTGCAGGAATTGCATTCATTAAAAGCGAACTAGGATATGCTGCTTTTCCACCAGGTATATAAAGTCCAGCCCTATCAACTGGTGTAACTTTTTGACCCAAAATTGTGCCATTTTCTTCAAAACTAAGCCAAGTTTTTTCAATCTGTTTTTCATGATAAGATTTTATTCTATCATATGCAATTTTTAATGCTTTTTTTAAATTCTCATCTAAAGAATTATATGCGTTTTTCATTTCATCATTAGAAATTTTTAGAGCATTTGTAGCATCCCATTTGTCAAATTTAGCAATCTGCTCTACTAAAGCCTCATCACCTCTTTTTTTTATATTATCCATTATGTCTTTAACAACTGGTATAACGCTGCTCATATCATTATCTGATCTATGAACTAATTTGTCAAACTCACTTTGAAAGTTTTTATCTGTTGATTTTAGTATTTTCATATAAGTCCTTTTTATAATAATTATACTATAAATTTGAAATACCTTTATATTTATAACGCTCTAGTTGGCTTATATTGCCTATAATTCCACCTTGATGTATATAAAGAATAGGATTTTTAAATTTATCTAAATTTGAAAAAAGAGTTAAAAATCCAACCGGATCATAAATCAAATCAAATTGTATTTTTGTTTCATCAAACAACTCTTTCCAAATTTCATAAAGTTCTTTTTTGATATCTCCAAAAGTATATTTTTTTGGAGGATTTAAAATTTGAACCTTAGAGTTTGGATCAAGTTCATAAATTTGCTCTTTTAAATAATTTGTATCGCCAACGCAAGGTGTGGTAAAAACATTAAATTTTATATTTTTTGATAGATACGCTGCACTTGCACCAGTTCCACTTGGTAAAAAGATATCAAATTTAATGTTTTGTTTTTTAGAAAAATTATCTATAAACTCGGCTTGTTTTACAAAACCAAATTCGGCTTCTTTTTGAGCTACGCCCTCTTTTATAAAAAGTGTTTTGGTATCGACTAAATTTTTTGCAAAATTTTCTCTATCTTTATCCACAAAATATTTCATACCATTTTCAATGGCAAATTTAAAGTTTCCAACGGGATTTTCTTTTAGCTTATTGCCAATATGATCGCATACATAAATAAAATCTAAATTATGTCTTTTTGCAAAAACACTTATGCTATACATTGCATTTGACTGATTTGAGCCATAACTTACTATTTTATCAAATTTACTAATGTCAAAATGTAAAAAATACTCTAACTTTCTAGCTTTATTTCCATTAAAATCACCGTCAATTAAATCATCTCTTAAAATGAAAAAATTAACATTTCTAAAAGAAATTTTATCAATTCTAGTTATTTTTAAGCTCCAGAAATTTCTCTATCTCTTCCATAGCTTCTTTGTTTGAGATGGAAAATTTTATTTCTATTCTTCTTGATGCAACTTTATCTTCTATTCCATCTTTTTTAATTGTATCCAAAAAACTTCTTCCGCTTGCTACAAGATATTTTTGTAAATTTTTGTCATTATTCCAAGTGTATATAAATTTCATAACCTCATAAGCTCTTTTTTGAGATAAATCAAGATTGTAAAGATAGCCGCCATCACTATCTGTATGCCCTTCTATCATAATTTGATCGATATTTGGACGAATTTCATCGCTAAGTAAAACATTAAGATATTTTTGCAATGTATTTTTTAAATACTCTTTTGAATCTTCTTTAAGATTCCATGAAACCACATCAAAAAGTACTGATGAAAGAAGAGATATAGCTCCACTATTTTTGTCTATTTTAATGTCATTTCCAAGCTCTTTTTGCAAAGTTTCTATAACTTTTACTCTTATGCCACTTAAACTTTTTACTTTTTGTTTTGTAACATTAAAATCGCTATAAAGTTCATTATATTTAATATCTTTATCAGCAATAACACTTTGTAAATTTAAAATCTCATTTTGAAGCATAATTACAGTTGAGTTAAGATCATTAAGCGTTAGGTTTGCATCTTGTAATTCTTGCTTGAATGTCAAATTTGAGCTTTCAAGTTTGGTAGCATTTGATTCTAAATCAATAAGTCTTGCACTAATCCACTCGTTTAAAATTTCTAGTTGTTTGTTTTGGTCTTGTGCTGCATTTAAATTTTGCAATACATCGCTAAGAATTTTCTGTTTTTTTTCAAGTTCTTTATTGCTAAGTTCTAAATTTTGTTCTTTTAAAATTAAATTTTGTTTAAGGATACTTAAATCGTGTTTTGCAAAGAAATATCTAATAAAAATAGCTCCCAAAACAAGAATAAATACAAAAAGTAATCCAGCCATCAAATCAGCATAAGCTATCCAAAAATTACTATTTGTATCGTTATGAGAGTTTTTTACTTTCATTTACTACTTTCTTGGGACATATCTTCATCTAATTTATTAATTTTATCTAAAACTTTATTAACCTCTTCATCTAATTTATCAACATTTTTCTTATATTCACCAATCATCTCTTCGCTATTTGTATCATAAATATCAGAATTTTCTTTTTCAAAAACCTCTTTAAAAGATTTCATTCCCTCAAAAATGCTCTTTTGAAAACCTTCCATAGATATCTTTTGCTTATCTAAAATATTTTCACTAAATTTACTTAATGAAAGATTAAATTTATAAATATTTTCTTCAAAAGTAGATATTATTTTTTCTATCTTACTCAATCTATCTTCAGAAAGATCGTGCAATCTAGTATATTGTTTAGAAAAATCAAGTTGCAATTCTTTAAGATTTGAACTAAATGCATGAAGTATGTTTAACATTTCTGCATGAACTTTTACTATATCTTTTTGATCTCTTTGCGAGCGAAGAAGCATATCTGAAGTATGTTTTATATGTTCTGAGCTAAGTTTGACTGCTTTTTCTTCTGTAAGAAGAATATTTTTAAATGTTTCAAATTTTTTCTCAACAGAATTATTTAATTCATTAAAAAACTCTTGATTTGCAACATAACCGAAAATAACGCCTATTTTATCAAAATGTTTTAAACTCTCACTTAGATATCTCTGTTCTATATCTTCTTTTGTCCAAAAAAATCCGCTTGTATCATTTCTAAGTCTATTTATAATTTTCTCAAATCTACTCATACCATATTTTTCAAAAAACAACCACCATAATGCAAGGAAAATACCATAAATAGATATATAAAATGCAGTTCCAACACCACTAAGAAGCCCTGAGATTTCTATTTCTAAATTACCAAAATTCTCAGTTTCAAATTTTGGCATAGAAATAGCAATACTAAGAAATGTCCCAAGAATTCCAAGCATTGGAAAAACAACTGCTCCAACAGATGCAAAATGCTCGTTTCTTGCATGTCTTGAATGGTTTTCTACAAATTCATCAAAACCGGCATTTGATCTTTTTTCACCAGCTATTGTAAGTAAATTTTTTATGATGTATTTTCTTAAATCTTTTTTAAATTCATCAAGTTGATGCTCGAAAATACTGCACCCAAGCTCTGCACTATGTCTTGCAAAAATCAAAGATACAATATAAATAACACCCATCATAATTACAGTATGCAAACCAACTTCAAAATTTATATATTTAAAATATCCCAATAAAAACACAATATAAAAGATAGTAGGCAAAACTATAATCTTAAAATAAACCAATCTAGTTTGACTAGCCTGAATCTCACTTAAATTTAACTCAGAAAATGCATCATTTTTCAAATCCATTAAAACTACCTTAATTTTTATTGACACAATTTAAATTTTCGTAAGCCACACTAAGTCTTTTTATAACGCTTTCTTCGCCACATCTTAGCCATTTTCTAGGATCGTAATATTTTTTATTTGGCTTATCTTCACCATCTGGATTGCCGATTTGACCTTGCAAATAAGCTCTATTTTCAAGTTCATATTCTCTTACACCATCCCAAAATGCCCACTGAGTATCTGTGTCTATATTCATTTTAACAACGCCATATCTTACGGCATCTTTTATGTCTTTTATCTCACTTCCACTTCCACCATGAAAAACAAATTTAATAGGTTTGTCATCTTTTAAATTTAATTTTTCTTTTAGATATTTTTGAGAATTAGCTAAAATTTCGGGTCTTAAAACAACATTTCCTGGTTTATAAACACCATGAACATTACCAAAACTAGCAGCTATACTAAAAGCATCTCCTATCTTAGAAAGTCTTTCATACGCTAAAGCCACATCTTTTGGCTGTGTATACAAAAGTGCATTATCAACGCTAGTATTGTCAACACCATCTTCTTCGCCACCAGTTACTCCAAGTTCAATTTCTATTGAAACACCAAGTTCTTTAAAACTTTTAAAGTATTCTTCACAAGTTGTTAAATTTTCATCTAAACTTTCTTCGCTTAAATCAAGCATATGAGAGCTAAAAAGTGGTTTTTTATGCCTAGCAAAATATATTTTATTTGCCTCAACTAAACCATCTATCCAAGGAAGTAGTTTTCTTGCAGCATGATCTGTATGCAAAATAACTGGAATCCCGTAGTGTTCAGATAAAATATGAACATGTTTTGCTCCTGCAATCCCGCCTATTACACCAGCATTTGGACAACCTTTGCCTGCATAAAAACTAGCGCCTCCATTTGAAAATTGGATAATAACGGGCGAATTAACTTTCTTAGCTGTTTCTAAAACCGCATTTATAGAGTTGCTACCAACCACATTTACAGCAGGAATCGCAAAGCCATTTTCTTTAGCATAATCATATAGTCTAACAACATCATTACCAAATAATACACCTGGTTTTACTACATCTAAAACGCCCATTTTATCACCTTTTATTTAGAATAAGTTATTTTTGCATTTTGTTTTAAATCTTGAATCTTACTTTGCATTTTGCCTTTAAATTGCTGCAATTTAAGTGAATTTTCTACCTCATCTTTTACATCATTATAAGGTATTGTTCCTTCTGGTCTTTCATCTTCTTTTAATATAACATGATAACCAAATTGTGATTTTACTGGATTTTTACTAAGTTCGCCTTTTTTAAGACTTGCTACAGCATCAGCAAAAGGTTTTACCATTTTTGATTTTTCAAACCATCCAAGCTCTCCACCTTGTCTTGCACTTCCATCATCTATTGATTTTTCTTTAGCAAGTTCTGCAAATTTATTTTCTAAATCTTTACCTTTAAATGCTTGTAATGATTTTATAGCATCTTTTGCTCCTTTTTCATTATCTATAGCAAATAGTATATGTTTAGCTTTTAATTGTCCAGGTCTTTTAAAAAGTCTATCTTTGTTTGTATCATAAAATTTTTTAATATCTGCTTCACTAACTTTTATATCATCAAAAATCTTTTTCATATAAATATCAGCCATTATTTTTTCTTCTAAATTTTTCAAAGATTTTGTATATTCAGGCTCTTTTTGAATACCGATTTTTTTAGCATCATCTACTATAAGTTTATATTCTATTGCTTGATCAATAAGTTGCTTTTTATGTTCTGGCGACATTTTATTTAATTGTATACCAGGGATTGCCTCAAGTTCTTCAGATGTTATGTTTTGCCCATTAACAGTTGCTAAAACCGCTGCATTTAAACTAATAGCCGTAGCTAAACTAAGTGTTGTAAAAACTAATTTTCTCATAAATTTTCCTTTATTTTTTTGTTTTAAATAAACAGTTTTAATTATATCATAAAACAAATTTATCATTTATAAATAAAACTTACTTTTTTAAAAAAAATTAATCAATATTTAGATAAACTTAAATTCATGAATAAAAAAGATATTTTAACAATAAAATCTCGTCTTATAGAAAATTATAAAGATGCAAAAAGCGAACTTAAATTTAATAACCTTTATGAACTTATAGTATGCGTTATGCTCTCGGCACAATGCACTGATAAAAGGGTAAATTTAATAACTCCTAGTTTGTTTGAAAATTATCCTGATGTCATCTCGCTTTCAAAAGCAAATTTAAATAGTCTTAAAACAATAATAAATTCATGTAGTTTTTTTAACAACAAAGCTTCAAATTTAATAAAAATGGCAAAAAATGTGGTTGAAAATTTTAACTCAGAAATTCCATTAAACGAAAAAGATTTGATGAGTTTAGAAGGTGTTGGACAAAAAACAGCACATGTTGTATTGCTTGAGTGGCAAAATGAAAATGTAATGGCTGTTGATACGCATGTTTTTAGAGTTGCTCATAGACTAAATTTAAGCAAAGCAAAAACTCCACAAAACACAGAACTTGATCTTACAAGATTGTTTAAAACGGATCTTAATAAACTTCACCAAGCTATGGTGCTTTTTGGAAGATATGTTTGTAAAGCCATAAAACCACAATGCGATAAATGTATTTTAAATGATATTTGCAAAAGTAAAGATAAAACATTTAAGGAGAAAGTATGAAAAAAGTTATGGATTATTTTAAAGAAATTTGTGCAATTCCACACGCTAGTTTTCAAACAGATGAATTAAAAGAATATTTGTTAAAACATTGTGAAAAATGCGGTTTTGAGGCTAAAGTTGATGAAGCTGGAAACATTTATGCCATAAAAGGCGATCCAAAAGTATGTTTGCAAAGCCACTATGATATGGTGTGTGTGGGAGATGCACCAAATTTGGTTTTAGAGCAAAAAGATGGATTTTTAAGAGCAAAAAACTCGAGCTTAGGGGCAGACAATGGAATTGGTATTGCGATAAGTATGGTTATGATGGAAGAGTTTAAAAATTTAGAAGTTATTTTTACCAACAATGAAGAAGTCGGACTTTGGGGAGCTGCTAAATTTAACTATAAAATAAAAAGCGGTAAAGTTTTAAACCTTGATAGCGAAGAAGATGATAGAGTTTCCATAGGTTGTGCAGGAAGTGTAGATATGTATGCAAACAAAATTATCAAAAAAATACCTCACAATGGATTTGTTTATGAGCTTAATTTAAGTGGTTTTCCTGGCGGTCATAGCGGCACACAAATAGATCAAAACATACCAAATGCAATAAAATTTCTAGTTAAATTTATAAAAGAAAATAACGGAAAGATATCTAAATTTGATGGTGGCGAAAGAAGAAACTCAATAGCTGCAAATGCTAGTGCAATAGCAGTTTTTGATACAGAGATAAAAAACACACCAGAATACATAAAAGCAAATTTAATAGGAAAACAAGATTGTGAAATTTACGACTTTAGTGATGATTTATTAAATATGCTTGTACTTTTTTCACAAGGCGTTAGAACTTATAATAAAGAGTTAAAAATACCAGGAGATAGTATAAATTTATCAACCGCTAAAGAAAAAGAAGGTAAGTTTGAAGTGCTATTTTTTGCAAGATCTATGTCTAAAGAAGGCTTGGAAAATAGCAAATTTGAAACAAAAACTCTATGTGAGTGCTTTGGTTTTGACTTTAAATTCCAAAACCAAACAACACCTTGGAATCCTCAAGTAAACGAATTTAGTGAAATTGTATTAAAAGCCCTTAAAAAATACTCACCAAATGCCAAATTTGCAGCAGTTCATGCTGGTCTTGAATGTGGTGTTTTTATAGGCAAAGACGAGAGCTTACTCGCAACTTCTATAGGACCAAATATATTTAATCCTCATAGCATAAATGAAAAAGTAGAATTAAAATCAGTTGATATTATTGAAAAAGCAGTTAAAGATATATTAAAAGATATCGGTGCATAAAATTTACCTTATGGATTATCCATAAGGTAAAAAATAATCTAAACATTAAATCTAAAATGCATTACATCGCCATCAGCTACTATGTATTCTTTGCCTTCTAATCTTAACTTTCCAGCCTCTTTTGCACCACTTTCGCCTTTATAAGTAATAAAATCATCATAACTTATAACTTCAGCTTTTATAAAACCTTTTTCAAAATCATTATGTATAACAGAGGCTGCTTTTGGTGCCTTCCAACCATTTGTTATAGTCCAAGACCTAACTTCTTGAACTCCAGCTGTAAAATAGTTTATTAAATTTAATTTTCTAAAAGCTGTTCTAATAATTTGATTTAATCCACTAATTTCGCCACCAATTGATTCTAAAAATTCAATAGCTTCCTCATCTTCAAGTCCTATCATATCTTCTTCTATTTTAGAACAAATTTTTACAACTTCATGACCACTTTTTGCAGCATATTCTCTAACATTTTTTACATATTTATTATCTTCTACAATAGCATCTTCATCAACATTTGCAACATAAATAACTTCTTTTGCCGAAAGAAGTCTTAGCTCTTTATTTAAAGAGATAAACACTTCATCATCTTTTTTATCAAAAGAAGATGCATTTTTTCCATCATTTAAATGTTCTAACAACTCATTTGCTATACTAAGCAATTCTTTTGCACCTTTTTGTCCGCTTTTTGTGTCTTTTTCTAATCTAATTATTTTTTTACTAAGTTGTTCAATATCTGCTAAAATAAGCTCTGTTTCTATAATACCAATATCTCTTATAGGATCTATGTTTCCCTCAACATGAGTTATATTTTCATTTTCAAAACATCTTAACATATGCAATATAACTTCAACTTCTCTAATATTTGAAAGAAATTTATTTCCTAATCCCTCTCCTTTACTAGCTCCTTTTACAAGACCAGCAATATCTACAAATTCTACCATAGAATGCACTATGCGATTTGGATTTACTATCTTTGCAAGTTCATTTAATCTAAAATCAGGCACAGGAACTACGGCCTTATTTGGCTCAATAGTACAAAAAGGATAGTTTGCAGCCTCAGCATTTTGTGCTTTTGTAAGAGCATTGAAAGTTGTTGATTTTCCAACATTTGGAAGTCCTACTATGCCAACGCCAAGCCCCATTATATCTCCTTTGCTAACTCTTGCATAAAATACAGGTTCATTCTAACCCCAGCTCCACTTGCACCAAAAGTATTATAACCCCAAGCTTTTTCAACATAAGCAGGTCCAGCAATATCAAGATGAATCCACTTATCTTTATACTCATCTTTTATAAATTTATCTAAAAATAGCCCTGCAGTTATTGATCCGCCGTATCTACTAGATGCGTTATTGCTAACATCTGCGATATTGCTTTTTATAAGTTCACTTAGATATGGATTAAAATCTAGCACCGTTGCAAGCTCTCCACTTTTTTTCATAAGTGTTTTAAATTTATACTTTAATTCATCGTTATTTCCTAAAATTCCACTAGTATATTCTCCAAGTCCAACAACACAAGCTCCGGTTAATGTAGCCATATCTATAAGTATGTCTGGCTTAAAATCTTGAGCATAACTAAGACAATCAGCCAAAACAAGCCTACCCTCGGCATCAGTATTTCTTACTTCTATACTTACACCGCTTCTTGATATCAATACATCATCTGGTTTAAATGAATTTCCACCTATCATATTTTCAGTTGCACCCAAAATAGCATGAATTTCAAAAGGAAGTTCAAGTTCACTTGCTCCTTTTATAATCCCAAGTGCAGCTGCTGCACCACTTTTATCACTCTTCATAGTAACCATATAATCGCTTGGCTTTAAGCTAAGTCCACCACTATCATAAGTTAAACCTTTACCAACAAAAATAATTCTTTTAAAAGGTTTTTTTGGTTTATAAATAAGATGTATAAGACGGGGAGGATTTGTGCTTGAGCGATTTACTGCTAAAAAAGCATTCATTTTTTCTTTTTTCAAAAAGTTTTCATCAAACACATTGCACTCAACATTTTTTAAAGTTTTTGCAAGAGTTTTGGCATCTTCTGCCATTTTGATAGGTGTATAAATTTCAGGAATTTCATTTACTATATCTTTTGTGAAATTTGTAGCTTTTGCCATTATAAGACCATGCGAAATACCATCTTGAATTTCTTCTTTACTTATTTTTTTGTCGTTATACTCATCATTAGAAAAAATAACTTTATTTAAACTGATTTTCTTTTTTTCGCTCTTATATTTATCAAAATTATAACTAGATAATTCAAAACCTTCAACCACACTTTGTATGCTCATTTTTATACATTTATCTGCATATATTGCTATTTTTGCACTTTTTATATTTAAATTTTTAAGCATATTAAAAGCTTTTGAAGAAGCTATTCTTAACTCATCATACTCTAAGCTTTTTATACCTACATAAAGTCTTTTTTTATCACATAAAAAAAGCTCTGAATCACCTTTGTAATTAAAAAATTTAAACTCTGCGCTATCTTGTATAAATTTATGTTTTAAGTTTTTATCTATTACAAAAATAATTTCAATATCAGCTTTTATAAATTTAATATTTTTATTTTCAAATTGAAATTGCATTTTTTCTATACTTCCTTTCGTTTAAAATTTTTGCTTCTATTTTTTTCATAGTGTAAAAAAAGCCAACAACTATGAGTAGTATTATAGGAACAGCAAAATACCATCTTTCCTCTATAAAAGTAACTATATCCCAAATTTGTTGACCAAAATACCAAGCTAATGCTATTGTAATTGCAGCCCAAACCCAAGCACTTATTAAATTTATAAAACCAAATTTTTTAGCACTATATCTAGTTATACCTATACTCATAGGAATAACGGTTCTAAAACCATACATATATCTTTGTAAAAAAATTATAGGCCAACCATATTTTTTAAGCAATAAATGTGCTACAGCAAATTTACGCCTTTGAGAGTGAAGTTTTTTAGTTATATATTTTTTATTATATCTACCTATATAAAAATAAATTTGATCTCCTAAAAATCCTCCAAGTCCTGCTGTAAAAATAGCAAGACCTAAATTTACATGCCCTTCATGGGCCAATATACCGCCAAGTATAAGTGCAAGTTCTCCTTCTAAAATACACCAAAAAAATAGTATCAAATATGCATATTGGTGGTATTGAAGCATTAAATCTTTTAAATAATCTTCCACGCCTATACCTCTAAAACGCTATAGACATTAACTATTTTTTTTAAATCTCTACTTCCGCCTAAATTAATCAAATCTATTAAAAAACACGCTTCTATACAATTTCCACCAGCTTGTTTTATTAAATCAACAGAAGCCTTTGCTGTTCCACCTGTTGCTATAAGATCATCTATTAGCAATACTCTTGCCTTATCTATACCACTAAATGCATCAACATGAATTTCTATCTCATCTACTCCATATTCAAGTGAATATTTTTGAGAAATAGTCATATATGGAAGCTTTCCTGGTTTTCTAATGGGTATAAAACCTATACCTAATCTTGCACAAAGTGCTCCACCGAAAATAAAACCTCTACTTTCTATACCTGCAATAAAATCTATATTTTTGTTATTATATCTACTACTTAAATGATCTAATAGCATATTAAATGCAACTTTGTTATTTAAAAGAGTAGTAATATCTTTAAAAACAACTTTAGGTTTTGGGAAATCATTGATATCTCTTATACTATTAAGAAGATATTGTCTGCTTTTTTCATCAAGTTCTTGCATAAATTTTCCTTATAATAATGCCTCTATTTTACCTTCTAACTCTCTTATTCTTTGTCTTAATTTATCATTTTCTATTCGGTATTGAGAATTTCTAGTTCTTAGCGAAACAACATCAGATTTTACTTTATTTAGCTCTTCTGTAAGTATATCTATATTACCCAAAGAACGCTGAAGTTGAACCTGAAGTTTTCTTATAAGAAGTTCAGTGTCATCTATATTACTCTTCATAAAATCTTTTATAGAGGATTCTTTTTTAAGAAGCGAACGAAAATAATATGCCTTTACAAAAAGATAAATACAAGCACATATTAAAAAAGTTAAAACAACCCAATTTGTAAACATATCAAACCTTTAGTTTGTCAATTCGGCGCTGATGTCTTCCGCCTTCAAATTCAGTGGAAAAAAAAGTTTCAACGATATCTTTTATCTCGCCAATGTCCAAAATTCTACCACCAAAAGCAAGAACATTAGCATCATTATGAAGTCTTGAAAGTTTTGCAGTATAAGTGTCGTGACATAATGCACACCTAATGTGATTATACCTATTTGCAGCAATTGAAATTCCTATCCCACTACCACAAATCAAAACTCCATAAATTTCACTATCTGTTATTTTTAGACTAAGAAGTTTAGCAAAATCAGGATAATCCACGCTTATATCAGCATTATCACATCCTAAATCAACTAAATTATAGCCAAGTTTTAAGAGTAAATTTTTAGTATATTCTTTAGCCTCAAACCCGGCATGATCACTTGCTATAAAAATTTCTTTTATTTTCATTAATACTACCCGATAGATAAAGTTTTTTATTATAGCACTTGTTGTTTTAATGCTTAATTAAGAAAATAAAAATCAAGATAATTTTATCTAACTTCTATTGTTATGCTATTTAGTTTTTTATTTGAAATTTCATAATACTCTTTGCCATTATAATATCCGATATTTTTATATCCAGTTAAAACTTCTCTTTGCGTTGTATTATCACAATTATTTTTTGATTTCATATTTCCCTGAACTTTATTTCCTGTATAACCACCAGCCGTAGCGCCTACTATAGTAGCTATAGTTTTTCCAGTGCCACCGCCTATTTGATTGCCTAAAACACCGCCAGCTACACCTCCTATTACAGTTCCTAAAATATTGTTTTCATCAGAAGAACCGCTCACATCACAATTTGTGTTAGATGCTTGTTTTTCATAAAGAGGAATTACTTTTGTAACATCAATTTGTATTGTTTTTGCAAAACCCAAAACACAAAAGCATGTTAGAATACAAAATATCTTTTTCATCTTTCATCCTTTAAATTATATTTGTGGCGATTATACATTTAATTTATAAATATTTTTACCAACAATCATCAAAAATATCTCTATGAAGAATTTCTTCTAAAATAACAGTAGCGTATGAACCTTTTGGTAAATAAAAGCTTAAGCTAAATTGTGCCATATCCTCATTGTATTTATATTCTAAATCATCAAGATAACTCCAAGCAAATCTTCTTGTTCCATTAAGTTTATCCATAAATTTAGTTGTCTCATAAAAAATTTCATCTTCTAAGTGTTTTGCTAAGCCTTTGGCTTGTATGGTTTTACCTCCAAAAATAAGCCCTATACTCGTTATATCTCTTTTAGCAAATCTTTCAAGCTCACTTTGCAAATTCTCACAAATAAAGCATTTACCAAATGGATAATGCCCTAAAACTTCGCCATCAAAAAGCTTATAAAACTGGGTTTGATTTTTTAAATTTCTAATAACATCTTTATCAAATTTATAAATATCTGCAATCTCTTTTTGGCTAAACTCAGAACAAAATTTTGAAATTTCAACTCTTTTAGACAACCAAGCATTAAAAAGATTACTTTGATATGCCGAAATCATGAGTTTTGAAATTTTAGTATTTTTTATCTTTTTTTTTCCGCTTAATATCGCCTTGCCCTCGTCTGCATTATCGCCAAATTTACCAAACCTTTGATAACCAAAATAATTTGCAAAACCTATTTTATTAAGAGTAGCAAGTGCATCTGAGAGTTTTTGTGCTTCTATTGAATTTACTTTTTTTAGTTTTATAAAAAAATTATTTCCTTTTAAATGCCCTATTCTAAGCTTGTTGTTATGGCAATTTAAGCTTAATATTTTCATCTTTTGATGCGAAAAATTTTCTAATGTTTTTTCAAATTTTCTAGGCATTGATATAAACTGGGTTGTCATTCCTTCTTTATCTTTTAGACCAGCATAACCAAAATCTCGCATTTTCACGCCACTTACTTCACTTAATAAATGCAAAGCATCATAAGTTGTAAGATCTTTTTTTTGAATTTCAACTATGAGATGTTCTCCATCTCCACTCCACTCATAAAGCGGTACTTCTCTAACAACAAAATCATTTGAATTTTTAGAAAAATATGCATTTATAGGCGAATGGTTTAACACAAATGTTTTATTAAAAATGTTCTGTTTTTCCATATCTTTTATATCTTCCTTTTATAACTTTTGCAAATGGCGTTACTTTTATCCTAGCTTTTTTAGCCTCATTTAAAACTCTATTTAATTTTCTTTTTTCTACACTAAAAAGTATCTCATACTCCTCGCCACTTCTTAGTTCAAATTTACTAAGTTTTTTAATAAATTTAAAATTTACACCATTTATATCAGCCAAGCGTTCTAAATCTCTACTTAAACCATCGCTTATATCCATAGCTGCATTTATAAATTTACTAGATTTATAAAAAAACTTATCTCTTAAAATAGGTTTAAAAAATCTTGATTTTAAGTTTGGCTTTCCAAGTCTTTGAAGTATTTGTAGGGATTTTAAAGATGATCCAAGCTCACCTGTAAAGCACAAAATATCTCCCATTTTAAGATTTTTTCTCATAGTTGGCTTTGAAATAAGCTCTCCTATCATGGTTACAGATATACTAAGCAAATCACTGCTTATAGTATCTCCGCCTATTATTTCTATATTAAATTCATTGCAAGCCTTGTTAAATCCATCATAAAGAGCTTTTATATCATCTTTTTTTATATTTTTAGGGACACTAAGTCCTATTAAAGCATACTTTGGTAAAGCATTCATGACTATGATATCAGAAATATTTACAATCATTGATTTATACGCAATTTCTTTATGACTTAGCCAACCTTTTTTAAAGTGTGAATTTTCGCAAAACAAATCTTTAGCATAAACTAAATTTCCAACAACAGCACAATCATCGCCTATAAACTTGCTTTTAAAATGAGATATTATAAATTTTTCTTTATCCATAGTTTCATATTTTATAAAAAAATTATTTAAACATGGCTTCATAAAATCAATTTAAGTTAAATTTGAATAAAATCATATAAAAAAAGGATAGATATGCTTGAAGTTTATATGTTTAGATTTGATACTAAAAAAGATATATTAAGATACTATAAACCTTATGAATTTAAAGACATATATTTTACCACTTTAGAAGAAATGTTTGAAGAGATAAAAAAACAAGACCCTTACTTTGAATTTGATAATACAACTCATGTAAAAATCTCAAATATCTGTGTAAATATAAACGAAAATATTCAAAACATTATAAATTATTTTGGAAAAAGCATAACCATAGAGCCGCTTAGCACCCTTAGGGTTTACAAAGATTTAAAAATAAATGATGATGATTTTATGGCTCATTTTGATAAATTTTCTACATTTTGCGACAAAGAAGATTTTGAATTTTATAAAAGTTTGCAATGGCTATATTACGCATCTCCATTAAGAGCCTATAAAGATGATTATATCGCAGAAAGTGCATTTGTATTTGTAAATGAAATGATAAAAAAATATCCACAAAAACAAAAAGAGTTTTTAAAAATCATAAACGATACCAAAAACGGAATTTATCATCACATAGATATATCAAAATATATATTTAATGATGTTTTAAATGTAGAAAATATCATACATACACTAAAACAACGCCTAAAAGAATCATCACTATATCTCGAAATAAAACCACCACATATTACAAGCTCAAATTTCATACATCAAAATGAAAAGGAGTGTTTATCGACTGAGAAAAAAGATTTTAAGCATAAACTTAATGATTTTAATATAGCAGTATACTCGCAAAAAAAAGATGATATCTTTAAATTTACAAAAATGCTAGGTGCAAAAAATATAAACTTTGATATGGATAAATTTCCAGATGTATCAAATATATTAAGCTTAGAGCCACAAATAGCTTATAATATAGCAGGAGATATAATGCTTGATGCAATAGATAATGGTGCTGATTTTATGGTAGTAAATGATGAAATTAGTTTTTATCTTTTTGATACTTGCTCTAAAAAACTTCAAGCTCAAACAAACAGAGAATTTGGAAACTTTTATGTATTAAGCTTAAAAGAACTATATGAGATATGTTTTGGCGATAATATCCCAAATTCTATAAAAACACATAAATTAAAAGTTTGGCTTATATAAAGTGCGTGGATTTACCACACACAGTAAATTTACTAGCCTAGAAATTTCTTTAAATCAGCCTTAGTGTCGCCACTTATCAAAGCTATATTAAATTTTTCAACTAAGAAATTTAAAATTTTATCGTTAAAAAATTCAGGTAAAGATGGACCTACATGGACATTTTTTATACCAAGATATAAAAGCGCCATTAAGATTATCACAGCTTTTTGTTCCATCCACATTAGCACTATTGAAACTGGCAAATCATTTACAGCTATGCCAGTAGCTTTACTTAGCGCAAATGTTATTTTAACAGCACCGTTACTATCATTACATTGTCCTAAGTCAATATATCTTGGGATGTTTGTTCCTTCAATCACACCAAAATCAATATCATTAAAACGGAATTTTCCACAACTTGAAGTTAAAATAATGCAGTCTTTTGGAAGTGATATTGCAAGCTCTCTATAGTAATCTCTTCCTTTTCCAGGTGCATCACAACCTGCTATTACAAAAAAGCGGCGAATTTTACCATCTTTTAGGGCTTCTAAAATTTCTCCTGCCATAGGTAACATAGCTTTGTAATGCCCACCTGTTATAACATATTCATCACTATCAAAACCAGTTATTTCAGGAAGAGATAAAGCTTTTTTGATTAAAGGCGAAAAATCATAATTTTGTATATGAGTAACGCCATTTGTTCCAGCTATAGAGTATCCAAAAAGTCTATGTGCATATTCACAGTTGCTTCTAAGTGGCACAATACAGTTTGTTGTCATTAAAATAGCACCTTTAAACTCATTAAAAAGTTTAGTTTGATCAAACCATGATTTACCAATATTCCCTTTTAAATGTTTATATTTTCTAAGCTCTGGATAGCCGTGTGCTGGGAGCATTTCTGAGTGAGTGTAGATATTTATACCTTTTCCTTCAGTTTGTTTTAAAAGTTCATTTAGTGCAAAAAGATTGTGTCCGCTAACTAAAATTGCTTTACCACTAGCTTTGTTTTGAGTAACTTTTACAGGACTTGGGGTACCAAAAATAGTTGTATGTGCACTACTTAAAATATCCATCACTTTTACACCAGCTTTACCAACTTTTAAAACTTGTGCGATATGCTCATCAAAGTTAAAATTTGAGTTTGTAAGCGTAAAATAAAGTGTATCAGCTATCACATCATCAACTTCTTTTGTGTTAAATCCTAGTTCATTTGCATGTTGGCGATAAGCACTCATACCTTTTAGCCCAAAAATCATCATATCTTGCAAATTTGCTAGTGTGCTATCTTTACCACAAGTTCCCGTGCTTTGACCCTTTGAGCCACATCCTCTAGGTGCACTCATCTCACATTGATGACAAAACATCTCTAAGTTTTCTTTACTCATCATAATATCCTTTTTAAAAATTTATGATGGTATTTTAGAGTAAATTACTCTTTAATTCCATGATTGATATCAATCATTAAAAAAATCATTTAAATACTATTTTATGTATGTTTTAGCCAAAAATTTCAAATTTATAAAACAATTCTTTATCATCTTCTATAATATTTTTATTTATTAAATTTTCTATAACATCTTTAGAACAATTAGTCTCTTTTGGCCAAGCTCTCTCATAATTATCCATTTTTGATTTTGAAGTTGCATCTATGCATATTTGCTCGCCATCTATAAAAATATCTCTTAGGGCGTCTATATTATTTGTAACTCTCCAAACACTCATATAAAGATTTTGGATATTTGCATTTTCATCAAAAAAGATTAAAATTTTAAAATATTCTTTGAGTTTATTTAGCTTTTCAAAGCTTTTTTTAACTATATCAACTTTGTTATAATTTATAAAACATATAGGATTTTTTGTATCTGTGAAATATTGTTTTAAATTTAAAATATTTTCATCTTCTTTTGCAAACAAAGCAAGAAGTTCATTATCATTTAAAGTATTTACACTGTTTGGATTTAAATTTATGGTTGCATCAATGGCTAATTTCCCACCAAAACACGAATTTGGACTAGCATGATCAAGTTGATCACAAACTCCTTCGCTAAATATAAGACTTTTTGAACTAATGCGATTTAAAATATATTTAGCAAGTTCTACAAAATTTTCTAACTTTGGTGCTTTTTCATCTACAAAAATCGCATGCTTTACAAAACTCATCTGCCCAACACCCCAAAATGTATGCATCATCTGTTTAGCATGGGCTGGATACAAGCAGTTCATTTTAGCAAGTATTAAGTTATGAAAAACTCCATTTTCTGGCATTTTATAATCAATCAATTCTGGAGCAGTAGTTTTAAAAAGTGGTAAAAATATCCTTTCTGTTGCATAACCCATATATTTATCTTCCAAAGGTGGTTTGCCAACAACAGTAGCGTGAAAAATAGGATCTTCTTTATGAGTTATAGCCTTAACCTCCATAACAGGAAATGGCTCAACTGGTGTATAAAATCCAGTGTGATCACCAAATGGACCTTCTAGCTCAAAATTTTCAGTATCTATAAATCCTTCTATAACATAATCAACATCATGTGGAATATAAATATCATTTGTTAAGCTTTTTACTAATTCAGCAGGCGTTTTTCTTATAAAACCATAAAGTAAAAGCTCAAAAATATCTTTTGGAAGTGGAGCTTGTCCGCACCAAATATACAAAGGATCGCCTCCTATTGCAACACTTACTGGCATTTTAACCCCGGCTTTTTTATATTCTTTATAAAAATTTGCACCATCTTTATGAATTTGCCAATGCATTCCAAGTCTATTTTTATCATAAACTTGCAAACGATACATTCCTAAATTTTGAGTTTCTCCATTTAGAGTTTTTGTATAAACTTGACCCATTGTTATAAAATGTCCGCCATCAAGTTCCCAAGTTTTAAGGATAGGAAGGCTAAAAAGATCTACTTTGTCTTCTAAGTGTTTTATCTTTTGACACTCACCCTCTCCTTTTAATCTTTTTGTAAAAACATTTTTTAAGCTTAAAAGATAAGACAAAAAATGAATTTTTTCCATAAAACCTTTAGGTTTTTTTATCTTCAAAAGATTGTTTATTTCATCTGCTATTTGCTCAGGATTTTTTCCTAATATAAGTTCTAAGGCTTCAAAACTGCCAAATATATTTGTAAGAACGGGCGGAAAAATAGTGCCATTTTTATCAACAGGGTTTGTAAATAAAAGTGCTTTTGAATCATCTTTTTTTACTTCTAAGTAACTAATGTGGGCTATTTCTCTATCTATGTCAACTTTATCTTCTATAACTTTTAAAAGACCGGTTTGTTTAAATTTTTTTATCCAATCTTGCATAAATATACCTTTTTTCATTTTAGGCACAATTTTAACACATAATCTTTAATTTATTATTACTAAAAAATCTCATATTTGTAAATTTACAAATATGAGAAAAAAACTAAACTTTGAAAGTTGAAAGTTTTGAATCTAAATTTGAACTTATCTTGTTTAAAGTATCTATTTGGCTATTCATATCCTCAACAGCCATATCTGTTTTTGCGTTGTTTTTTACAACTTCGTTTAGTTTTAAAATATCGTTATAAATTCCATCGATAGAAAGTTTAAAATTCTTAGCCAACTCATCATTTTCTTTTATTGTAATGTTAAGTTCATTTGAAACATTGTTGATTGTATTTGTGATATTTTCAGATTTATTCATAATTCCAGCAAATGATGCACTATTTTGCTCTATAGTTTTACTTGATTCATTTATACTTGTTATAACAGCGCTTACTTTTTGATTTATATTGTCAAGAGAAGCTTGTGTATTTTCAGCTAAATTTCTAACCTCATCGGCAACCACGGCAAATCCTCTTCCTGCTTCACCAGCCCTAGCAGCTTCAATAGCTGCATTTAACGATAATAAATTTGTCTGATCGGCAATATCGCTTATGATTTCTAAAACTTGTTTTATCTCATTTGCTTGATTTTTTAGTTCTATAAATTTAGCCGTTGCTTCATTTTCATTTTGAGAAACCAAATTTATATCATTAGAAAACTGCTTCATAAGTGTATTCATATTTGAAACATTTTTGTTTAATTCTAAAAATTTATTTGAAATTTCATTCATAGATTGTGTATTTGCATTCATAGAATCTAAGCTTTGATTTATATATTTTGAACTCTCATTTAACGAATTTGAGTTAAACTCTACTATAGTTTTTGTTTCATTTGATATATTGGATAAATTTTTACAAATGTCTGAATTTTTTGATGAACTACCTTTTATAGACGCAACAATACCGCCAACTTTTTCTATAAAGCCGTTAAATTCACGAGCAACATTTCCTATCTCATCTTTTGATGATATCTTTACTCTCTTGGTTAAATCACCATCATCACTATTTAGCTCTTTTGCTTGATTATATAATACATTTAGGTTATTTGTTATTACAAATTTACTAAGCAAACTTGTAGCTATAATCAAGATAACAGTAACCACTAAAATAGCTATATAAAATATAAAATTTAATCTATCTACATCAGATTGAAAATCACTAATTGGTGCAAAAGCTGTTATATCCCAAGAATATTCATCAAATTTATGCTTAGAAAATATATATCCTTCTTTAGGTTCAAATTTATTTACAATATTTCTTATTTCCCCATTTGGCATTTTTATTGTTATAGCATATTGTCCTGTTTTTGCTACCTTTGAATCTATAAAATGTTTTTTTATAGATTCTAAACCATCAGTAAAATCAAATCCTATAAAAGTAGCACCAATTATTTTTTTATTTATATTATATATAGGAGAATAACCAGTTACATAGTTTTTGCCAAAAAGATTAGCTAAACCAAAATAATCTTGTCCATTCATTAAAGACTTGTAAGCTTCGCTATTTGTGTCTAGTTTTGTGCCATAAACCCTATTTCCGTTTGTATCTTTAACAGAGGTTGTAACTCTTACAAATCCCCCCCCCTCATCTAAAACAAAAATTGTAGCTACACCTGATGAAGCTTTAGTAAAATTATCTACTACTTCAAAATTTTCTACAACACTTTTGCCATTCATAAGCATTAGTGGCACATTTACGCCATTAGCGTTTGCTATAGAGGTATTATCTATTTCAAATTCCCCCAAAGAAGATTTGAAAGAATTAAACATCTGCTTAGCTAAAGCAAGGTTGTTTTTATGAAAAATATCTAAAACACCTATTGTTTGAACAAGGGTAGAATCTATAGAATTTTGAAAATCCAACTTTTTATTTTCAAATATTATACTCTTATAATATGTAGAAAAAATAACCATACACAACACTACAATTCCAGCAGTAGCTAAATTTAGCTTTAAACCTATTTTCACATCAATCTCCTTAATACAATATAATTTTTATTGTTGTTTTATTATATATAAATTTAAATAAATTATAAATTAGATTTATTTTTGAAGAATTATTATTTAACTATATCTCTTTGACCTTTGGCGTTTGGTTCGGTTAAAACCCCCATATTTTCAAGCTGTTCTACTATAGTTGCAGCTCTATTATAGCCTATCCTAAGCCTTCTTTGTATATAACTAATAGAAGTTTTTTCTTCGCTTAAAACTATATTTTTTGCCTCTTCATATAGTTCATCAAGTTCTCCATCTACAACCCCCGATCCACTTGAAGAGTTAGAAGAGTTATCATCGCTATCTTTTAAAAATTTATCATCATAAACAACCTCTTCTTGTGATTTTAAAAACTCAACTATCTTTTCTATCTCTTCTTCGCTAGCAAAAGGTGCATGAAGCCTTATAAGTCCAGTGCTTGATGGAGGAGTAAATAGCATATCGCCTCTACCAAGCAAACTCTCAGCACCCATTTGATCAAGTATAACTTTACTATCTATTTTTTGCCCTACTCTATAACTTACACGAGATGGTAAATTTGCCTTTATAAGCCCAGTAACAACATCTACACTTGGTCTTTGTGTTGCAACTATGAGATGAATTCCACTTGCTCTTGCCATTTGAGCAAGCCTGCCTATATAAAACTCCACATCTTTACCGCTTGTCATCATTAAATCAGCAAGTTCATCAATAATAACAACTATATAAGGAAAGGTTTCACCGCCTGATTTTTTAATCTTTTCATTATAATTTTCTATATTTTTAGTCCTTGTATGACTCATAATCTTATATCTTCTTTCCATCTCATTTACTAAATTTGCTAAAGCCGTAATAGCTTGTTTTGCTTGAGTTATCACAGGCGTTAAAAGATGAGGTATGTCATTGTAGATAGAAAATTCAAGCATTTTTGGATCTATCATTATAAGGCGTAAAGTTTTAGGACTATTTCTATAAAGCAGACTAAGAAGCATAGCATTTATACCAACACTTTTTCCACTTCCTGTTGTCCCTGCTATAAGCAAATGAGGAAGTTTCTTAAGATCGGTTATAAAAGGATCTCCTACTATATCTTTTCCAAGTGCGATAGTAAGAGGACTTGATGCATTTTTAAATATATCGCTTTGCAAAATTTCCTTTAAATATATAGTTTGTATGTCTCTGTTTGGAATTTCTATACCAACTACATCTTTACCAGGAATTGGGGCTTGTATACGGATAGTTTTTGCCATAAGTGCCATTGCTAAATCATCTTGGAGTGTTAAAATTTTACTAACTTTTATATGTGCAGCTGGCTTAAACTCAAAAGTTGTAACTACGGGACCAGTATATGTTCTAACAACATCTCCATCTATCTTAAATCTTTTTAATTTATCTAAAAGATCTGAAATTTTACTATCTATTTCTGCTTCATTTATACTTTGAGTTTTTTTAGGAGGATCTTTTAAAAAACTAAGCGGAGGCAAAGAGAAATCATTTGGTTTTTCTATCTTACCTTTTTCAAGCTCATCAAGAAGCTTTTTGTTTTCAGCTACTTCATTTACAAGTTCTACATTTTTTATAGTTTTAGGAGTTTCTTTAATCTCTTTATCTTGAGTTTTTTCTTGTTTTATCTCTACATTTTTTTCTTCTATATCTTCTAAAACTTCTTCTTTACAAACTTCTATATTTTCTTCTTCGTATGAATTTTTATTGCTATTTTTATCATAGTTTTGTTCAAAAGAGTTGTTTTGAACTGCTGAAATATTTCTAGGCTTAGTTTCTTGTTTTAAATTTTTAACAGGCTCTATAAAAGCATTTTTAAATATCACTACTATATTTTCTTCAAAAATAAGAACAAGAGATATTATAAATATCATCAAATTAAATACAATTCCGCCTATAGTTCCAATAAAATCTCTAAGTCCAAGCATAGAATAATATCCTATCACGCCTACTTTATAAGGATCTTTTATGAAATTGCCTTGAAAAAGTAAAAATGAGAAAAAAAGCAACAAAATACCTATAATAAGCTCAGCAAACCTAAGATTAAAACCTTTAAAATTTTTACGAAAATATATAGCAAGCACTATAAGTAAAAATGGATATATATAACAAATTAGTCCAAAAAGCTTATAGTTGTATTTACCGATAATATTGCCAAATATCCCAACGAATGAAGAATCTGGCAATATCGTAGCTACGCCAAAAAATATCAAAAAACAAACTACAAAAGTTAATATACTCTCTCTTAAAATAATCAATCCTTTTTTAATAAAAGATGGATTATAACAAATTTTTCATTACATATAATTTAACAAACTAAGTTGTTGTATCTTTGCACTTGCTTGAAGCATTGCTTGATAAGAAAGTATATGTTGTGTCATTTTAAGATATGTTTCAGCATAATCAGCACCTATTAGCTCATTTTTTATATCAGAAACATTCACTTTCATAAATTTAGCTCTAGTTTCAGTTGCTTCAAGTGAGTTTGTCATAGAACCTAATTTTGTTTGACTTTTTATAACATGATCACTTATATGATCTATCCTTTTTAAAGCTCCTTGAATTCCAGCATTTCTAGGATCTTCACTATTAGTGTCTGATCTATAATAACCAAATCTAACAGCCTTTATCATCTCATCTAAATCATTAAATATATCATTACTTGGTTCATCTATAGTAATTGCATTATTTGCTGAAAATGTAAAATTTGGACCCTTAGTAGTTGTTCCAACTGCTGTAAAATTTCCACCATTTGGATCATACAAGCTTAATTTTATTTTACTTGTAGCATCTGTCATATCTTTTATATCGATTCTACCTTTATAATCCATACTAACCTCAACGCTACCTTTTGTATTATCTATAGCTTTATTGTATTCATCAAATGTAGCCCCATCAGCTGGTATATTATCACTAACAGCCATTGCTATAATGTCGTTTAGTTGTTTAAATGTTACTTCTCCTACTGAAGTTTGCATTCCTTGCAAATCTCCAAAATTTTTTGGTAATTTGTTATTTTTCCACTCCCCATGATAAATAGGAGTTGTATTGTCAATTCCATCTCCTTTAAAATTTACCTTTGCATTATCTTTATCTGTAAAATCAAGCGTTATGGTATATTCTTTACCAGATTTTGAACTAACTTTCATTTCTAATTTTGAACCAACCATCTCTCCTGCTGCAACTTCACTAAGTTTGGTTGTATCTTTTGCAAAGCTACTATCTGAGTTTAAAGTTTGAGATATAGTTCCAGTAACATGGCTCCCATTATTTTGAAATCTAACTTTATCGTAATCAAAAGCATTTGTTTTAGCCCCAGTACTATCTGTATAATTACTGGTTATAAACTCTGTTATTAAAAGATTATTTTTAGGATCGTTTTTTAACTGCTCTAATTCTTCTAATGTGTTTGCATTACCAGCTATTCCGCTAGTTCCAGCTGGTATAACATTTACATCATCGCTTTGCTGCGTAGCTGCTACCATATAAAAATCAATCGCTTGGTTTCCCTTTTTCAAATCAACAATATTTATCTGACCATCTTTATTTAAATAAACATCTACTACTTTGTTATTTTTAGTATTACCAAACTCTTCGCCTATCTTATCCATCAAATCTTGCATACTAGAATCTGAAGTCATTTCAAATTTTGCATTAAAACTCTCATTGTTTGGCTTTACACCTTGAAGATAAAAAACAGTATTTTGATATTTATTTTTATCTGTAAAATCCATGACAGTTTCTAGCTTCCTATCTACTTTATAATCTTTTCCAATCAAATGCATTATTTTACTGTCTGCTGTTAAATGTTTTATATTTTCATCGTCGCTTTTATCAGTAAGTTTAATGTTTGTTGTGATATGTTTAGAATAATCACTATCTGTTCCATAAAAGATAGTTTCTCCTGGTATATTGTAAGCTAGGGTTGTATGAGAGCCAACAACTGCTTTTACCTCTTCATTATTTCCCATATATGCATTATTTTGACCAATTGGTTTTGTTGTTACACTTGAACCTGAAAATAGATACTGACCATTTATTGATGTATTTGCTATATCAACAAGGAAATTTTTGATGCCTTGAAGCTCATCTGCTAAAGCACCAAGCGAAGTGGAAGAATGTGATTCGTTTCCAGCTTGTATAAGTTTTACTTTAAAATTTTCTAGCTGTTTTACAAATTCCTGAAGAGCTTTATCCGAATTTTTTGAGTAATGAATGGCCTTTTTCGCCGCCTCAGAAACTTGATCTATAGTTGAAATTTCATAATCAAGTCTAACGCCATCAACATAAACACTACTATCATCGTATGAATTTTGTATCTCTAAGCCACTTGTTAATTTAGCGTTAAATTTATTTATCGCACTAGCGCTATTTTGATAGTTTCTTAGCACTTCTGTATTTGTTAATTGATTTGTAATTCTCATATTTCATCCTTGTAAACACAACTTAATATAAGTTAAGCAATTTTAGTTCCAAAATATTTTCACTTTTTTTATATCGACATAAATTTTAAAAAATTTATTTTGATATAATAACTTCAAAGGACAAGCCATGATAAAAATTCTGTTTTCGCCAAGCGAAACCAAAACGACACTATCTAAACAAAAATTTATAAGCAAAAAGTCTTTTATATTTGAAGAACTTTTTGATAAGAGAAAATTTGTCATAGACAAATATAGCGAATTTATAAATACTGCTAGTGATGAAAAATTATCAAAAATGTTTGGTTTAAAAAAACTTGATGATATAAATCAGTTAAAAAATGACATCTATAAACAAGGCGTCATAAAAGCGGTTTTAAGATATAGTGGTGTTGCTTACGACGCATTAAGATACAAAAATTTAGATAAAAAATGCCAAAAATACATAGATGAAAATGTCTTTGTTTTTTCAAATTTGTTTGGATTTATAAAACTCGGAGATGAGATACCAAACTACAAAATAAAACAAGGCGAAAAGATAGGAGATTTTAGAGTTGAAAAATTTTACAACGAAGAATTTTCACCATCAATAGATAAATTTTTAGAAAATAGCGAAATAATAGACCTTAGAGCTAGTTTTTATGAAAATTTTTATACTATAAAACAACCTTATGTTACATTTAAATTTATAAAAAATGGCAAAGTTGTAAGCCATTTTGCAAAGCATTATAGGGGAGAAGTTCTAAGACAAATTGCTATAGCGAATTTACAAAATCTAAATGAGCTAGGTAAGATAAATTTCCAAAACTTACAACTAATAGATATCAAAAAAATTAAACATAAAGAAGAATATTTATTTGAAATTTTATAAATTTAAACAAACTTTTATATCTTTTAAAGTAAAATCATAATTTACTTTAAAAAAGCCCGAGTGGTGAAACTGGTAGACGCGCTAGACTCAAAATCTAGTAAGGGTAACCTTGTGTCGGTTCGAGTCCGACCTCGGGCACCATTTTTAACTTTAAATTAATTTAGACAAGCAATTTTCAAGCTTAAACATAACATCATCATTAAATTCACTAAAAGAAAATACATCCTCACAAAAACAATCATTTCCATCGCTTGGATTACAATACTCCTTTAAAGCATTCATATACCCTGCTCTTATACATACTTGTTTATTTTCAAGCATTCTTGCAGCACCAAATATAAATGCACCCATATCACAAGAAATTTTCAAATTAGCTTTTCTAGCACTTCTTATCCACGCTAAAAAAATATCATCATATCTTAAAGACATAGCACCAATACCGCTAGGAACGGTAACTATATCATATCCATCTAGGGACTCAGAGTGAATATCTGGCAATATTTTTAATCCAAACTCGTCTATTATCTCATATTTTAAAGCACAACAATCAACACTCAAAGAAGCTATATCTGCTCTCTTAAAAAACTCATAAATTTGAGAAAAAGAGAGTAAACTCATCTTATCATACATGATAATTGCTACTTTCATAAAAATCCTTTTTTATATACATTCTATATAAATTTATTTGAATTTGTAATAAAATGATAGATTATTTATATAAAAATTAATTTTTGTTTATAATAATTTTATATCATTAATAAAATTTATTATAAAGGACTAAAATGAAAGAAACAATCATAGCTTTTGCAACTGCTACTTCTTTATTTGCAGGTTCTGCATTAATTGGTGCAGAATACAATGTTGATAATGCTCACTCATCTATAGGCTTTAAAATCAAACATATGCAAGTTTCAAATGTAAAAGGATTTTTTACAGATCATACATCTATTATAGACTTCGATGAAAATAAAAAATATCCAAATAAAATTGAATCAATTATAAAAGTAGCATCTGTAAATACAGGTATAGAAAAAAGAGATAATCACTTAAGAACAGCTGATTTTTTTGATGCACAAAAATTCCCAGAAATGAAATTTGTTATGAAAGAATTTATCCCAGGCGATGAAAGTGAGGGGAAAATTAAAGGAGATATGACAGTAAAAGGAGTTACAAAACCAATAACTCTGAATTATGATTTTGGCGGAATTACTAAAAACAAAGATGGTAAAAATATGATAGGCTTTTCTTTGGATGGCGAGATAAAAAGAAGCGACTTTGGCGTAGGCGAACAATCTGTAATGGTTGGAGATAAAGTAAATATAAATATCGAAATAGAAGCAGTAGAAAAATAATCTAATTTTATAAATCTATGATAATTTTTTATCATAGATTTTAAATTTAATATCATTTAATATATTCATTTTTTCTTTCACTAATAAAATTTCATCTAAATTTATATCATAACTTTGTATATTTTCTTTTTCATCAAAACTCATAAGTTCATCGCCAAGCGGATTTACAAGCATTGAGTGTCCGCTTAAAATTACCTTATCCAACTTTCCGCAAGCAGATGAAGAACACATAAAAATCTGATTTTCTATAGCTCTTGCTTTTATCAATGTTTGCAAATGATTTTTCCTACTAAGAGGCCACTGGGCTGGCAAAAAAACTATACTAACGCCATTTAAAGCAGCTATTCTAAATATCTCTGGAAATCTCAAATCATAGCATATAAAACAACTGCATTTAACGCCATCTATATAAAAATAACTTATTTTATCACCATTCTCAAAGTAATTATGCTCGTTTGATGGAGTAAAAAGGTGTATTTTGTCATACTCATTTATAACATTTCCATTTCTATCAAAGCTATAATTTGTATTATAAATTTTGTTATTTTTTAAATTTACAACACTCCCAGCTACGATATTTACACTATATTTTTTAGCAAATTCTCCAAAAATTTCTTTTGATTTTTTGCCATTTTTATCGGCAAGATTATATAAATTTTCTTTTGGAAAAAAGCCTAAATTTAGCGTTTCAGGCAAAACTATGACATCTGGTCTATCTTTTATAGCGTGTTGCATTTTATTAACTATGTTATGATAATTTTTATCACTTTTACCCATAATTATATCAGTTTGAATTATGCAAATTCGTAATTTTTTCAAGATAAGCTTTCCTTAAACTCTAAAACTTCAAAATACTCATTTTCTAGTTTTTCAAGCTGTTTTTTATAATCTTCAAGCTCATGATATAGTTTTTCAAGCCCTATTTCTTGATAAATTTGAGGTGTAGATAGTGCGTGATTTAGCTCTTTTATCTTGTTTTCTATATTTTCTATCAAAGCAGGATGTTCTTCTAAAATTTTATTTTGTTTATAGCTAAGCTTGATTGCGTTTGATTTTTGCTTTTGTTTTATCTCTTCGTTTTGTAAATTTGATGAAATTTCATCTATCTCTTTTAACTCATCTTCATATTCTAAATACTCACTATAAGCCATATGAGTTTGATTTATAACGCCATCTTCAAAAACCCAAAGCTTAGTTGACAACTTATCTACAAAATATCTATCATGACTTACTATTATAACAGCACCACTAAAGTTTAGTAAATAATCTTCAAGTATATTTATGGTAGCAATATCAAGATCGTTTGTAGGCTCATCAAGGATTAAACATTCGTATTCTTTTGTGAAAAGTTTAGCTAGTGCTAAGCGGTTTTTTTCTCCACCACTTAATGTGCTAACTGGTTGATCTAAAAATTGAAATAAAAAATTTTTAAGATATCCAAAAACATGCATAAAACGACCCTTTACCATTATGTGATCGCCACCATTTGGACAAAAATTTTCTATCAAACTTTTATCTTCATCTATATTTCGCCTAGTTTGATCAAAATATCCTATATTTATATCTCCTCTTTTTATTTCTCCACTATCTAGCTCAATTTCTCCTAAAAGCAGTTTTAAAAGTGTGCTTTTGCCGCTTCCATTTCTACCAACTATACCTATTCTCTCGCCTTGTAAAACTCTAGTACTAAAATCATCTATAAGTTTTTTTCCGCCAAGAGTTTTTGAGATATTTTTGCATTCAAAAAGCATTTTTTTGCGGTTTTGACTAGAACTTTGACTAAAATTTTGAGTAGCTCTTTGAAGCTCAAGTTTAACCTTTCGTATTATACTTGGGTTTTTCTTTGCTTCTTCTCTCATAGCAAAAACACGCTGTTTTCTACCTTCATTTCTTTTTAATCTTGCTTTTACACCTCTTCTTAACCACTCTTCTTCGCTTTTTAGCTGTTTTAAAAGAGTTTCATGAGTTTTTGCTAAAGATTCAAACATTTCTTGTTTTTTAATCAAATAATTACTATATCCACCACTAAAACTTGTGATTTTACCATCTTCTATCTCCACAACCCTAGTTGCAACCTTATCTATAAAATATCTATCATGAGAGATAAATACTATAGTTTGATTTGAGTTAAGAAGCATATCTTCTAAAAATTTAACCATATAAACATCAAGATGATTTGTAGGTTCATCAAGTAACATTACATCAGGTTTTTTTAGTATCAATGCACCAAGTGCAGCACGCCTTATCTCACCGCCACTTAGGCTCATTATAGCTCTATTTTCAAATTCTTTTAGTTTAAAATTTTCAAGCACTCTTTGAATTTTATTTTCTATATTCCAGCCATCTTTGCTTTCTATAAATTTCATAAGCTTATCAGCAGTTGCTAAAAATTCTTTATTATTTGTATTTTCTGATATTAGATGTAAGGTTTTTTCATACTCTTTCCTAGCTTCAAAAATTTCATCTAACTCTTTTTTTAAAACCTCTTTTATGCTCATATTTTCATCAAAAGATGGATTTTGAGAAAACATCTGTATATTCACACCATTTTGCGTTATAACTCTACCATCATCAAGGCTGTAAATAGAACACAATATTTTCATAAGCGTGGATTTTCCGCCACCATTTTTACCTATTATTGCTATTCTTTCTTTATCATTTATACTAAAATTTATCGCATCTAAAATAACTTTTGAACCAAATTTTTTACTTCCATCTATAATGTCGATTATCGCCACTCATTTACCTTATTTAAATTTAAAACATTGTATAAAAAAAGCACTAAATTTGCACTAAATTTAGCTTTATTGAATAATTAATCATATTTTAGATAAAATACACAAATTTAGGAGCACTTATGAAACAACTCATAGCAGTAATTGATGATGAAGAAGATATTATAGATTTATTAGAATACAATCTTAAAAAAGCTGGTTATGAAGTAGTAGGATTTTTAAATACTACAAAGATAGAAAAGTTTTTAAATGAAGAAAATGTTGATCTTCTTATAGTAGATAGAAATTTAAAAGATATAGAAGGAAGTGATTTTGTAAGGGAATTAAGAGCGAAAAACTACACTATTCCAGTTATCTTTCTTAGTGCAAAAACAACTAACAATGAAAAATTACAAGGATTTGACGCTGGTGGAGATGATTACATAACAAAACCTTTTAATATAGATGAGCTAATTGCTCGCATAAAAGCTGTTCTTAAAAGAACTTCAAAAAACTCTAAAACATACGAGTATAGAGATATTTTTATAGATACTCAAAGTAGAGAAATTTTAGTTGAAAATAAACATATTGAGCTTACTAAACTTGAACTAAATTTACTAATAGAACTTATCAAAAATAAAAATGTAGTTTTAAGCAGAGATTACTTACTTCAAACTATATGGGATGGCGAAAATACCAATGATAAAACAGTAAACATAGCCATAAAAAGACTAAGAGAAAAAATAGATCCAAATAAAAATAAAAATTATATCAAATCTATTCGTGGCGAGGGGTATATTTTGTGCTAAAAATAAATCACCTTTTTTTAGCTAATTTTTTCATCATTTTTCTTATCACATTTGGAACATATACATTTTTTTCATACAAAACACAAAAAGATGCTACAGAAATTTCCCAACAACAAAAAATTACAAATATTTCCAAAATTCTAAATCACGAAAGTTTAGATTTAAATGAAGAATTTATAGATTATGTATCAGCACAAACAAAGCTAAATATAGGAATTTTCGATAAGAAAAACTCACCTATTATATTAAGTGATAAAAGTTTAAAAGATATAATTTTAAAAAAAGAATTAAAAACCGCAGAGATATTTGAATTTTTAACTCCAAATTCTAAACAAATGCTTGGACTTTATTTGCAAAACAAAAAATACAACATATTAATTACCTCAGAAAAAAAGCAAACAAAAACAGATATGAGTCTTTTTACAAACAAAGGTTTTAATATAGCTTCGATTTGTTTTATAATTCTTTTTATCATATATAAAATTTTTCAAACGCGCATAGAAAAAGAGATATATAAGATAATTGACTTTTTAAGCAATATTTCACAAAGCAATTACAATGTAGCTCTAGAAAATACAAAAAGTACCGACTTAAAACTATTATACGATAGTTTAAATTTAACAAAAGAAAAATTACAAGAAAAGGATAAAAAAAATCGAAAAAAATCAGCTAAAATTCGCTTTAGAAATATGCAACTTGAAGCAATTTTAAGCTCAATATCTCATGAGTTTAAAAATCCAATTGCGATAATTAAAGCTAGTATTCAAACTATACAAAATGATCCAAATATGGACATAGCAACAAAAAATAAATTCATAAACAAGATAGAAAAAAACTGCATAAAACTAACAAATCTTATAGATAGATTAAAAATAAATTTAGAAGATGAAGAGATAAATATAAAAAAGACAGATTTTGATATATCTAAACTTGCAAAGGAAGTCACTCAAAATCTGCAAGAAAAATATCAAAATAGAAATATCATCATAAATAGCGATAATAATAGCATTATGAACGCAGATAAAACTATGATCGAGCAAGTTATAGCAAATTTAGTAGAAAATGCACTTAAATACTCAAAAGATGATATTTTAATAGAGATAAAAAATGGCAAATTTATGGTTATTGACAAAGGAATAGGCATACCACAAGATGAGATAAAATTAGTAACAAAGAAATTTTACCGCGTAAATAAAAACAACTGGAATAACTCTTTTGGATTAGGGCTTTATATAGTTAAATTTATGCTTAAACTTCACGATATTTCATTAATCATACTAAGTAAAGAAGGTGTTGGCTCTCAAATAGGCTTTAAATTTAAACTTTTTTGATAAAATTAGCTCTTAACTCATTTTTACGGATAAAACTTGAAAACTTTTTCTCTTAGCAAATTAGCTTTTCCAATCTATCTTGATATGATTTTAAAGCTTGCAACTATAATCATAAATACATATATGATAAGTCTTATAGATGTAAATTTAATTGGAGCTATGGGAGCTGGAAATCAAATTTTTAGCCTTTTTGTAACTGTGTTTAGTTTTTTAGCTGTTGGGTGCTCTGTTTTTGTAGCTCAAGCACTTGGGGCAAATTTAAAACTAATTGCACTAAAAGCAACTCATATAAGTATATCTTTTAATGCCCTACTTGGCTTAATCTGTGGCATTTTGGTTTTTATTTTCTCCAAAGAAATACTTCATCTTTTAAACATTCCAGACATACTTTTAGTAGATGCGACATATTATTTAAGGGCATTATCTGTGGTATTTTTCATAGATGCCATAGCCATACTAATATCGGCTATAATTAGAGTTTATGGCTATACAATGCATATTTTAGTTGTTTCTATTATAATAAATTTAATAACCATTATAGGAAACGCTATAGTTTTGTTCGAGCCTTTTGGTATGCCTCATCTTGGACTTCTTGGAGTTGGAATTTCAACAGCTTTTGGTAGATTTATCGGTATTTTTATGCTGTGTTTTGTGTTATTTGGGATAATAGGACTTAAATTTTACTTTGCAATGCTTTTTAAATTTAAACTTTCAATACTTCAAAAAATACTATCAGTTGGTATGCCAAGTGCTGGCGAAAATCTGCTTTGGATAGGTCAGTATCTAGTTGCTTTTAGTTTTGTAGCAAGTATGGGCGAAAATTCTCTAAGCGTTCAAACTATATACTTTCAAATTTCAGCTTTTATATTTTTTGGAGGAAGTGCTATAAGTATAGCAAACGAAGTCATAGTAGGAAGGCTTGTTGGATCAAATGAGCTAAATTTAGCATACAAAAAAGCATTTCTTGCACTTAAAGTTGGTATTTTTAGTACGGCGGCATTTTTGTGTATAGTTTTGTTTGCAAAAGAATTTATAATGAACCTATACCACCTAAATGATGAACTAAAAAATATAATGAGACCATTATTTTACTTAAGCCTTATTTTAGAGCTTGGTAGAACTTTAAATATCGTGATGGTAAATTCTCTTCGTGCAAGCGGGGACGCAAAATTTCCTTTTTTAATGGGGATAATTTTTATGTGGGGAGTTTCTTTGCCTGTTGGATATTTTCTTGGAATTTATATGCAAATGGGAATTTTAGGAGTTTGGATAGGTTTTACTTGTGATGAATGGTTAAGAGGACTTGCAAATACTTATAGATGGAAAAGTAAAAAATGGCAAAACAAAAGACTTGTATAAATTTTCATAACTTTGAAATTTATCTAACAATAAAAAAGATAAAATACGCACGACTTAAAGTTAGTAAAACTGGCGAAATTTCGCTTAATATCCCTTATAATTTCAATGAAAATTTAGTCTATGAAATGCTAAATAAACACAAAGAGTGGCTAGAAAAAACTTTATCAAAAATAAAATCAAATTTTTTACCAAAAGATAAAATTAGATTTTTAGGTAAAATTTATAACCTTAAATTTGATGAAAATACTAAACAAACAGAGTTTATAAAAGACACACTAGTAACTAAAAATGAAGCAAATTTAGAAAAATTCTTAAAACAAAAAGCTATGGAAATTTTTACTCATTATATAAATTCATACAAACCATATATCAAAAAACCCATAAACCGCATTTGTATACGCAAAATGTCGACGCGTTGGGGAAGTTGCAATACTAAAAAAGGTTATATAAATTTAAATTTAAATCTTATTTTTAAAAATGCGGATTTGATAGAGTATGTCATATTACACGAGCTAACGCACCTTTTATATCCACATCATAAAAAAGAATTTTATGAATTTATAAAAAATCTAATGCCTGATTATAAAGATAGAGAAAAAAGTCTAAGATAGTTTTGTTTTTAAAACTACTTATACTCTACGCTATCACCTATCATCATTGCACCTTGATAAAATAGACCTGGGATACTTTTGTTGATTGACTTTTCTTTTAAGATATTTCTACCTAAATTCATCTCATTGCTTATCCCCATATAGCCCAAAAAAGTAGTAAAAGTATCAAGTGATGAACCATAATTTTGCACTATTTTTGTGCCATTTATATCATCATCCAAAATCGTAAAAAATAGTTTAGAATCTCCCATTTTTTCATCACTTATTCCATCAACGACACTATAAGGCAACAAGTGATCGCTTTGCATAACTATGATTGTGTTTTTAGAGTATTTTGAAGCCCTGATTTTATTTACAAACTCGCCAACCAAAAAGTCAGTGCATTTAGCAGCATTTAGCATAGAATTTGAGCCATCAAGGTATTTTAAATTTTCACATTTTTTTGAGATAAAGCCACTTGGAACATGCATTCCTACATTTAATACAACTTGCAAAAACTTATCTTTACTTTGAGAAAGCCTTAAAAAGTCATCAAAGACAAACTCAAACATCTCATCATCATCCACGCCCCACTCGTTTAAGTTTTTAGCACCTCTTTTTAAGAGCTCTTCTTTGCCTTGCATTTCATCATACTTCATATATTCTAAAAACCCTCTTGTGTTTTGAAACTCTAAACTGGCACCTTTTATAAAATAAGTGTAATACCCTAGCTTTTTTAAAAGCTCATTTGCACAAATCATATTTGAGTTTTTAAACTCACAATTCGATATCCTAACATTATCATTTTTTGCGTATTTCAAAACAGAGTAAGGATACCCACACGCACTTGCAAAAAGTCCTTCTAATGTAATACTTGCACCATTATTTATTTGATTTATATTAGAAAATTCAAGTCTATTTGATAAAGTATTGATATTTGGCGTTAAGTTTTCAAATTTAGTAGTGAAATTTCTACTAAAACTCTCTAAATAAATATAAACTATATTTTTATTTTTTAAAGGTTTTTGAAAAACTGGCTTTTTATAAACTTCATTGAATTTCTTAATAAAAGCTGGATGATACTGAAAGTTTGAGATTATATACATTTGAAAAAGCGAGTTTGTAAGCGGATTAAAACAAATCGCTAAAATCACGGAAATTCCCCACAAAACATTTGCAAATTTAAAGCTTTTTTTAAATGAATTAACTCTTTTATAAACTATCACACTAAATAAAATACTAGCAAAGATAAGAGCTAAAATAAATAAAATCTGTTTATAAAAACTTAAAAGTGGTGCACCTTTAATGCTAAATAAAAAGATATTTAAATTTCCAAAATTTAAGTAACTTCCAGTGTAGTGAAACAACAAAACATTAAAAATACTAATTAAGCAAAATAAAAAACAAAAAGCAACTCCAAAAATCTTAATAAATTTATGTTTTACAAAAAATAAAAATAGTAAAGATAAGATAAAAAACGAAATTGAAATCATTTAATTTTCCACAAATTTTGCTTTTAAATTAACAAAATTTCTATGTTTATAAAAAACAAGATTGTGCAATCTTTAAAAATCAAATTCTCCACCTTGCTATATTTGTATCTATTTTTGCAATTATATAAATTAAAACTTTGAAATCATTTAAACCAATTATTATAATAAATTTTACCTTAAATATCATTGCGTAATACACAAATTTAAAGTAATAATTTAAAAGAAATTTAGTATAATGAAAGCAAAAAGGGCTCAAAATGCAAACTACTAAATTTTCATTTGAACTCCCAAATGATAATTTGATATGGTAGGAGTAAATTCAAGCAACTCAAATAATATTATTCAATCAATGGTAACAAATTTGGAAAGAAAAAGTTTTGTGCAATAAAAAATATGATATAATTCGTCTATGAGTAAGATTGATAAAAATAAAACTTATATTGATTTATTAAAGAGCTTTCTAGTTACTTTATTAGTCGCTCTTTTTGGTATGGCTAGTTATTTGTTCTTAAATTTTGATAATCTTAGCATTACAAAATCTTTGATAGTATGCGTTGCGATAGTCGCTGATTGTATAATTTTGGGATTTGGGGCTAAGGTTATAATCAAAAAAATCAATGAATTGGAGGACTTATAAAATGCTTTTTGCTATTTTTGGAATAGTTGCATTTTTTGGTATGACTTATTATTTGATAAAAAAGATTGATTTAGCTTAAAAAAGAAGAAAAATAAAGCTAATGAGTTTTTATACACTATTAACTAAAATATTATTTTAATTCTATAATTCGTCTATCATATAAAATAATTGAATAAAAATTATTGGAGATAAGAAACATATCCAATAGAAAAAAGCATAAAAGCTTGTCCAGCTTTATATAAATGACCTGAAAATAGACCTAAAAATACTAATTAAGCAAAATAAAAAGCAAAAAGCAACTCCAAAAATCTTAATAAATTTATGTTTTACAAAAAATAAAAATAGTAAAGATAAGATAAAAAACAAAATTGAAATCATTTAATTTTCCACAAATTTTGCTTTTAAATTAACAAAATTTCTATATTTATAAAAAACAAAATTGTGCAATCTTTAAAAATCAAATTCCCCACCTTACTATATTTTGTATCTATTTTTGCAATTATATAAATTAAAACTTTGGAATCATTTAAACTAATTATTATTAATAAATTTTTACCTTAAATATCATTACATAATACACAAATTTAAAGTAATGATTTAAAAGAAATTTAGTATAATGAAAGTAAAAAAGGAAAAATATGATTATAACCATACCAAATGCAGACGCAAGTTTGATTGCTATGTTAAATGCTATAAAACAAAGTGATGAAATTATAAAAAATCCTAGTAAATTTAAATTTTACACAAACATTGATAAGCTTTTTGATGAGCTAGAAAATAACTAAATTTAAAGTCGCATATACAAAAAACTTCAAAAAATCTTTTAAAAAAAATAAAACACGATAAAGACTTAGTAAATGAGTTAAAAAAAGTCGTTGATATGTTAGCAAATGATGAAATTTTAGATAAAAGATATAAAAATCATAGCCTAAATGATGAATATAAAAAATGCTATAAGACCTGATTTTTTGCTAATTCATAGAAAAGAAAATAAGATTTTAGTATTAACTCTTGTTGATTTGGGAAATCATAGTGAGCTTTTTAGTTAGTTTTTTATAAAATAAAATTTTGGAAGTAACTTTGAGGATTTACAGCAATATATTTGTGCTAAAATAGCGGTTGCTAAACTCCTCCATCATCACAAAAAACAAAAATTTCCCTCACATTGATTAGATTAATTAGAAGTAGTAAAATTTAATTTTAGTCAAAATAAATTAAAATATTGATTTTATAAATTTAGAAAAATTTGAAACTTTTATACAAAAATATTTAGGAATTCTTATAGAGAAAAGGATTTTATATTTTAAATTTAAAAAGCCCCTCAAAGCAAGGGGCTTATAGTGTTTATAAAATTTCTAAAAGAAATTAGAATTTAACACTCATTCCACTTACTGCAAACTCTCCGTTATTACTATCTGCATCTTCTATTACAGCAGCTGAGTTACTAGTTTTAGCAGTTTTGACAGCTGGATACTTAAATTTACCATTCAAAATCTTATCAATTGATCCCATACTATGAATTTTTTTACAAATAGCATTGTTATTATTTATACCTGTAACTGCTATATGGGCTGGTTTACCGCTACCAACTTCACTTTCATTTATAGGAACTGCTTTATGTAATACAATTGTAAGACAATCAGTTCCAGCTGCTGCCAAATTTCCAGTTGCGCCTTCACCACCATCCTTACCTTCTACTGCTGCTGTGAGTTGAACATTTGTCATTTGTGCTAAATCGTCTGCAAAAGCACCTTGTGAAGTATAGTAAGCACCTAAATCACTTATAATAGTAGAAAGATTTGTCGCTGCTTTTACAGCCTCAGCATCATCTCTAGTTGCTGAAAGTCTTGGGATAGCAACTGCTGCTAAAATACCTAAAATAACGATCACGAAGATCAACTCAATCATAGTAAAACCTTTTTTCATGGTTTTCTCCTTGTTTAAAATTTCACTTTATATACTCTTATATAAAATGCTTAGCAATTGTATTATAAATGCAATGAAAGTTTGCTTAAATTTATCTAAAAATTAAGCAAAAAAATGTATAATAACAAATAAATTTTTTAAGGAATTTAAAATGAAAAAACTTTTATTCATAGCCACATTTTTAGTTAGTTTTTTAAATGCTGATATAGTTCAAAACCAAAAAGTATATGCAGCTACAAATTTATTGCAAGATTTTGCAATTGATAGAAAAATAACTCCAAATAGTAAAAATATGAAAAATGTAAGAGCTATAGCAGTTATACTTGGACTTAAAAAAGGCGGAGCGGTGCTATCTTTTCAAGGTGGAAAAGGAATTTTTGTGATGAAAAATCATGATAACACATGGTCTTCTCCTCTGTTTTTTGACTATAAAGGTGCTGGACTTGGTTTTCAACTTGGATACCAATCAAGCGATGTTGTTATGCTATTTTACACATCAAGATCATTTAAAAACTTTTTTGACTCTCAATTAACACTAGAAGCAAATGCGGATGCGACTTTTGTAAACGGGGTTGGAAGTGGTTATAAAAATGAAATGGGTGAGCTTGCAACATATATAAGAAGTAGTAGCGATAACAAAGGTGTGTTTATAGGTGCTAGTATCGATAGTGCTATGATGAGAATAAATGATCAAGATACAAACGACTACTATGAGAGAATGTATGATTATGAGGATATACTAAATAACTCTCCAAAAGATTCAGTTCAAACAAAGGCTCTTAAGAAAATTTTAGAAAAATACTTCGGAACAGAGCATAATTTCAGATAAATTTGAGATAGCTTTAAGCTATCTCTAAAAACTTCTTGCTTAATTTAAAAACTTGCGTGAAAATTTAGCCTTGCTTTAAATACAGATAAATTCGGCTTTGTCACTAAAAAGCGTTGTATTTTTAAATGTAAAATGCTTTGGCGATGAAATTTCCTATACAACAAAAAGCTAGGCACAAGAAAACATTTAAAAAGATATTTATACACAGCTTTATAAATTCGCCATTTTGTAAATATATAAAATTTTCGTAACTAAATGTGGAAAATGTGCTAAGTCCGCCCAAAATTCCAACAACTATGAAATTTTTTAAATTTGATGATATAAGAAAACTTAGAAAAAATCCTATAAAAAATGAAGATATTAAATTTACTATAAGAGTAGAAAAATAAAAGTGTGTTGGCAAAAGTTTAATGCATAAAATACCAACATAAAATCTAAGCAAAGCACCTATAAAACCGCCAAATCCAACAGCAAACAATGAAGCTATATTCATCTATTTTTATCTAAACACTCTTGCATTTTTATTCTAGTTTTTTCAAGCCAGTTTTCATCGCTAGTATCTATCATATCAAGAGCTATAACCTTTATAACTCCTTTGCTTAATGTAAAGTCTTTGCTATCTAGAATTTTTCTAGTATTTACAAGAACTACTGGTTGAACTTTTAAATTTAACTTTTGAGTTAAAACCTTAGCACCAGTTTGAAACTTAAGAAGCTTTTGCCCCCTACCCCTTGTTCCTTCTGGAAATATAGCTATAACACGCTCATCATCCAATCTATCTTTGACATCTTTTAAAAGCTGAACTATCGATCGCGGATTTTTACGATCAATTGGTATCATTTTTGGTAGTTTTAAAATAAGTCCTATTATGGGAATTTCGCCTATTTCTTTTTTAGCAATCCAACTCAAATTCCCCGGATACATGCTTTCTAAAACTATTATATCAAGCAAACTTTGATGATTCATCAAAATCATATTTGCACTATTATCAAATTTACCATGAAAATCTATCTTAATACCTATAAAAGCAAGTTGAAATTTAGCCCAAAGAGTTCTTATTTTATGATTATGCTTTCTAAATATAGCCATTAATAATATAACCAATAACACAGAGAGAATAAACTCAACACTATAGATAAAAGCTCTAATTTTTAACCAAAGCTTCACTTTTTACCCATCCTATTTGACCATCTTTCATCAGAATTTTTTTATAATCATCTTTGCTACCAAGTATCTTTACGCTTTCATTATTTTTTGATATATAAAAAATAGTAGATCTTTCTGTTGGGATAATCCGAACATTTGAGTTTGCCATAAGTGTTGCTTTGCCAAAAGGATTATAACTATAAATGGCAATTGCTATAAAAAAAACGCTTAAAACAAGCATATAATACTTTCTTTTCCATACAAACATAGCAGCAAAGAAAAGTATCAAAGAATACACAAGCAAATCTTTATAAAATTTAAACTCGCTTTCCTGCGGATTTAATCCTATTTGAGTGCTTATCTCATCACCCTCAACTTCAACTTTTAAAGAGAAATTTTCGAATGTCTTTGACTTTGTATTATAGTAATTAAAATCTAAACTTTTTAAAGTGGGATCAAATGTCACAAAATAAAATGCACTTTGATTGCTATAATCTCCTTTTATAGAATCCACACCTTGTTTTATTATGTGTTTATTGTTTAAATGAAAAAGCGACAAATCGCCGTTTTTTACTCTTGCTTCAACAACCATTATGTAATTTTTATCATCAAAATGGCTTGTTTTGTATTTTAAAATTTTTAAATTGTCTGCAACTATTTGCGAGAAATTTGAATTTGTATTTAATACATTTATTTTTGGAAATTGCGGAGATATAGAAGCAGATTGATAAAATTCTCCATTTTTATTTAAAGTTAATTTTAAATCCATATTAGTATTTGAGCTACTTTTTACAACAGCCCAAATAATGGCTTTGTATTTAGCATTTCCTATATCAACCCATTCAAAGTTTGAATTTAAAATTTCTAAATTTGAAGATGTGGTTATATCTGTATGCATAGATATATCTATATTATCACTAATATCTGCAATAACATCAAATTTAAAAATCTCATTTTGCAATACACTTTTTGGCATATTTGATACATTTAAATTTATTTTAGTAGGTTCAACTTTTTCGTAAATTTGTTCATCTTTTAAATTTAAATTTACCTCATCAGTTGGAGCTACATTTTGCATTTCTTCTACGCTAATTTGATTATTTTGGTTATTTTGTTGCGTTTTTTTATCTACTTGTGAATCTTTTTGTGTAGATTTAAAAAGATCTAAAATTTTTGTATCTTTTTCATCCTTTTGGGTATTTTCTTTAGATAACGCTTCATTAAACATATCAAATACACTAGGTTCGCCAAAAAGAGTTGATATGAAAATTATAGATACTAAAAAAAATCTCAATATAAGAGTCCTTTTAGCATATTTATACCATCTTCACTTCCTAAAAGTTTTTCTACAGCTCTCTCAGGATGAGGCATAAGACCAAAAATCTTTTTATTTTCATCACAAATTCCAGCAATATCGTCAACTGATCCATTTGGATTTAGCGAATTTCCAAACTCATCGCAATATTTAAGCAAAACTTGCTCGTTATCATACATAGCTTTTAAGCTATCTTCATCAACAAAATAATTTCCCTCGCCGTGTGCTATAGGGATATTTAAAATATCATTAATGTTAAATTTAGAAAGAAATTTATTTGAATTACTAACAACTCTAAGATAATGAAACTTAGATATAAAAGAAAGACCTATATTTCTGTTCATTGCTCCATTTAAAAGCTTTAACTCTAATAACATTTGAAAGCCGTTACAAATTCCTAAAACATAACCACCTTTTTTAGCATGTTTAACAACAGCTTTCATAATAGGACTAAATTTAGCAATAGCCGCAGTTCTTAGATAATCTCCGTAACTAAATCCACCAGGCAAAACTACCAAATCAGCATTTATAGTATCTTCTTTATGCCACAAAATTTCAGTTTCGCAATCTAGTTTATCAAAAGCGTATTTTGTATCTCTCTCGCAGTTTGTGCCTGGGAAATTTATAATGGCTACTTTCATAATACTATCTCATAATCTTCTATAACTGTATTTGCAAGCAATTCTTCACACATTTCTTCTATATCTTTTTTGATATCGTTTTCATCTGCTTCTTTTACATCTAAAACTATTTGCTTGCCAATCCTAACACTATTTACGCTATCAAAACCAAGAGAGGCAAGAGCATGCTCTACTGCCTTGCCTTGTGGATCTAAAACTCCACTTTTTAATCTTACATTTACAACTACTTTCATTATCGCCCTTAAGATAAAATTCTTCTTAAAACTTCTTCATAAGCGACTTTTACATTGCCAATATTTTGTCTAAATCTATCTTTGTCTAGTTTTTCATTTGTTGTAGCATCCCAAAAACGACAACTATCAGGACTGATCTCATCAGCCAAAAGTATATTTCCATCTTTGTCTACGCCTAACTCTATCTTAAAATCAACTAATTTAAGATTTTTTTCCTCAAAAAATTTAAATAGTATTGAGTTAATTTTTCTAGCTATTGATTTTAATTTTTCCAAATCATCTTGAGTTTTTACCGCACCAAGGATTATACAATGCTCATCATTTAGTATAGGATCGCCTAAATCATCGTCTTTATAACAAAACTCAACTAAAGGAAACGGAAGCACTGTGCCTTCTTTTATACCAAGTCTTTTTGTAAGAGAACCTGTTGCTATATTTCTTACAATAATTTCAAGTGGAACAATTTTACATTTTCTAACAACTTGTTCAGTATCGCTTATAGTCTCAACAAGAGCTGTTTTTATACCATTTGATTCAAGAAGCTTAAAAAGCTGTGTGCTTATTTTATTGTTTAATGCACCTTTTCCACTTTCGCTTGATTTTTTTTCTCCATTAAAAGCAGTTAAATCATCTTTAAATTCAGCTATTAAATAATCCTGGTCTTCATTAACAGACCACATTTTTTTACCTTTTCCCTCGTAAATCATATCTTTTTTTGTAATTTTCATTTTTAATCTCCTTAATGATTAATTTGTATATTTTGAATTTTAATAGTATCTATAGCAGTTTTAAGCTGTATATCTTCCATAACCTGAGTTTTTGTTATCATATCTTTTTTATCTTCTTCTGTTTTATTACCAGTTTTATTTGATTTTTCAACTTTTTCAAGCTCACTTTGTAGATGTTGCTTTAAATCACTCTCTTTTATGTTAAAATCAAACTCTTTTCTTGGAACAGCCCCAGGATAAACTACAAGATCTGGTTTTACACCAACAGCTTGTATAGTTCTACCACTTGGCAAATAATACCTTGCTATAGTAAGCCTTATAGCTTCTTCTTTGCCAAGAGGCATTACCATTTGAACGCTACCTTTTCCAAATGTATTTTCTCCTATAATAACAGCTCTTTTATGATCTTGGAGTGAACCGCTTACAATCTCACTTGCACTTGCACTTCCACCATTTACTAAAACGGCAAGAGGTGCGTCTGTTATTTTTTTAGAAGATTTTGCATTAAAAATCACATTTTCATTGGAATTTCTACCTTTTTGAGAAACTATAACCCCATCTTTTACAAACACATTTGTAAGATTTACGGCTTGATCTAAAAGCCCACCAGGATTGTTTCTAAGATCTAAAACAATTCCTTGTACTTTTGGATACTTTTTAACTACTTCTACGACTTTTTTTTCTACATTTTGATCAAAATTTGAAACTCTTATGTAAAGTATATTTTCATCTTCTATCATTTTAGCTTTAACAGAATCAACTTTTATAATATCTCTTGTTATCTTAACTTCAATCGGTTTTGGCTCACCTTTTCTAACAAGCGTAAGAGTTATATCTGTTTTTGGTTCGCCACGCATTTTTTTAACAGCTTCTTCTAAATTTGTATTTATAGTAGAATTTCCATCTATCATTAAAATAACATCTCCAGCTTTTACGCCAGCTTTATAAGCAGGTGTATCATCAATAGGGGCAATAACTGTGAGTGCGCCATCTTTCATACCAACAGTTATACCAAGTCCGCCAAACTCTCCACTTGTTTGAACTTGCATATCTTTGTATGATTTTTCATCAAGATAACTAGAGTGTGCATCTAAATTTGATAAAAGTCCAGAAATAGATTTATCTATAATATCACTTAAATTTAAGTCATCTACATAATAGTTTTCAACTATAGACATTACTTTTGTCATTTTCGCTAAAGATTGTGTATTTTTAAGAATAACGCTATCTTCTTTTGCAAAAAGCTCTGTTATGCATAATACAAAAAATACTATAGCTCCAACCAAGCCCAACCTTAAACCATCTTTTGAAAATTTCAACTTTAATACTCCTAGCTCTATTTTAAAACAATATTTTAGTCTTAATTCCCTAAAAAAGATATAAAAATATCTTGATTTTTACTATTTTAATTTAAAAAAATTATGCATAGTTAAAAATATTTATTAAATAAACTTGACATTATTAGACTAAAATTATATAATATCAGCATTATAAATATAAAAGGATTAAAAATGGCGAATGTATTTGAAATTCTAACAGATCAAATGAGAACAAATTTAGAAAATAGCGTAGGTTTAGCACTTCATAGCAAAAATAGCGAAGTTAAAGTTATCCATCTGCTTTGGAATTTGACAGTTGATTCAAATTCTATTTTAAATCAAATTTTTAATAAACTAAATATATCAAAACAAGCAGTAGAACTTGATATAAAAAGCCTAATACAAAATTTACCTACATCTTCAAATGTAACAAAAGAAAACATAAAAATAAGCTCAGAACTTGTTAATTCTTTTGAAAATGCAAGAGGCTATATGGCAAATTTAGGAGATAGTTTTATAGCTGTTGATACTTGGCTTTTAGCGAATTTAAACAACTCTCCTATAAAAGATGTATTATCAAAATTTTCAGATTTAACAGACATAAAAAAAGAACTTACTATAATAAGAGGAGATAGAAAAATAGACTCTCAAACTAGCGATGAGACCCTTGATAGTCTTGCTAAATTTGGTATAGACATAACACAAAAAGCTAGCGAAGAAAAACTTGATCCTGTTATAGGGAGAGATGAGGAAATTCAAAGAATGATGCAAATTCTCATAAGAAAGACTAAAAACAACCCTATATTACTTGGCGAGCCAGGCGTTGGTAAAACTGCTATAGTAGAAGGTTTTGCACAAATGATAGTAAAAAATGAAGTTCCAACAAGCCTTGCAAACAAACGAGTTGTAGCACTTGATATGAGTGCATTAATCGCTGGTTCAAAATACAGAGGTGAGTTTGAAGATAGATTAAAAGCGGTGATAAATGAAGTTATCAAAGCTAAAAATATTATACTTTTTATAGATGAAATTCACACCATAGTAGGAGCTGGTGCAAGCGAAGGGTCAATGGACGCTGCAAATATACTAAAACCAGCCCTTGCAAGAGGCGAACTTCATACCATAGGTGCAACAACTCTAAAAGAATATAGAAAATATTTTGAAAAAGATGCCGCCCTTCAAAGGAGATTTCAGCCTGTAAATGTACCTGAGCCAACCGTGAATGAAGCATTGCAAATTTTACGCGGTATAAAAGAAAAACTAGAAGTCCATCATAATGTTACAATAACAGATAGTGCTTTGGTTGCAGCTGCAAAACTAAGCAATAGATACATAAGTGGAAGATTCTTGCCAGATAAAGCAATAGATCTCATAGACGAAGCAGCAGCAGAGCTTAAAATGCAAATAGAAAGTGAACCTTATGAGCTAGCAAAGGTTAAGCGTGACATAATGACGCTTCAAGTTGAAAATGAAGCTTTGAAAATGGAAAACAATCCAAAAAATGACGAAAGACTAGCAGAAATTCAAAAAGAGATAGCAAATTTAAATGAAAAGAAAAATGCATTAAATTCACAATTTGAAAACGAAAAAGCCGTTTTTGATGAAATTTCATCATCTAAAAAAAGTATAGACTCACTAAAAAATGAAGCAAATTTAGCAAAAAGAAATGGTGAGTTAAACAAAGCTGCAGAGATAGAATATGGCAAAATTCCAGAAGCACAAGCTAAGATAAAAGAACTTGAAGAAAAATGGGAACATATGAAAGAGAATGGCACTTTACTAAAAAACCAAGTTGATGAAGATTTAGTAGCTGGAATTTTAAGTAAATGGACTGGTATAGATGTATCAAAAATGCTTACAAGCGATAAAGAAAAATATCTAAATGTTGATAAATATTTAAAACAGAGCGTTGTTGGTCAAGATGAAGCTATTTTTGCTCTTTCAAGGGCTATTAAAAGAAATAAAGCTGGTCTTTCTAATGAAAATCGCCCAATAGGTAGTTTCCTTTTTCTAGGACCAACAGGTGTTGGAAAAACACAGAGTGCAAAAGCTTTGGCTAAATTTTTATTTGACGATGAAAAAGCTTTGATCCGTTTTGATATGAGCGAATATATGGAAAAACACAGCGTTTCAAGATTGCTTGGTGCGCCTCCTGGATATGTTGGGTATGATGAAGGCGGACAACTTAGCGAAGCAGTTAGAAGAAAACCTTATAGTGTTTTGCTTTTTGATGAGATAGAAAAAGCTCATAAAGATGTTTTTAATATTTTACTTGGAATATTAGATGATGGTAGAGCTACTGATAATAAGGGCGTTACTGTTGATTTTAAAAATACAATCATTATCTTGACATCAAATATAGGCTCAAATTTCATAATGGATTTACAAGGAAATGATAGAGATAAAGCTATAAAAAATGAGCTAAAAAACTATTTTAAACCTGAGTTTTTAAATAGGCTTGATGATATAATAATATTTAATCCACTAAGCGAGGATAATCTAATTGATATTGTAGATATAATGTTTAAGTCTTTAGAAAAAACACTAGAAAATCGCTCAATCAAATCAAGCATTACAAATGATGCAAAAAAACTCATTGCTTCAGCTGGATATGATAGGGATTATGGCGCAAGACCATTAAGAAGGGCTCTTTATGATTTAGTAGAAGATGAAATAGCTGAGCAAATTTTAAAAGATGAGATAAGAAGCGGTGATGAGATTGTCATAGATGCAAAAGGCGAAGATATAATCATAAAAAAGTATAAATAATGGTAAGTAGTATAGATTTAGGATCAAATACGCTTAGAATTTGCGTTATGGATGAAAATACAAATATCATTAGCTCAAGTGAGGCTATAGTTGGCTCAGCAAGAAATCTAAAAAAAGATGGAAAACTTGATAATGAAGCAAAAAAGCGTATAATATCAGCACTTGAGAAATTTACACATAAATACGATCTTTGCAAAAGCAAAGCCGTAGCAACTGAAGCTTTTAGAATGGCAAGCGATAGCGATGAGTTTTTTAGGGAAATTTATGCTAAATTTGGCATTAAATTTGAAATAATTTCAGGCGAAACCGAGGCAAAACTTACTGGGCTTGCCATAAAAAATAGATTAGAAAAACTTCAAATTTATGATAAAAATGCACTTTTTATAGATTTGGGTGGTGGAAGCAGTGAGATATCTTTTGGGGATAATTTTAAGAGTTTTAAATTTGGTATAGTTACATTTTTTAATGAGTTTAATTCTTTAGAAAAAATGCAAGAAAATGCCGGTTTTGTCGTAAAAGATGCTACTAAATTTATACAAAAATTTAATTTTGACAAAGTTGTTTTAACTTCTGGAGTTCCTACAACTTTGGCTGCATTAAAGCTTAAAATGGACTATGAAAGTTATGACGCAAATTTAGTAAATGGAACAAAATTAAGCTACGAAGAGATAAAAAACGCTATCAATGAAATATCGCTTTTAGATGTAAATTTAGCAACAAAACTGCTAGGAAAAGATAGGCAAATTCTTATGATAGCTGGATGTATTTTACTTACAAATATGCTTAAAATTTGTCAAGATAAAGAATTTATAGTTATAGATGATGGGCTTAGAGAAGGAGTTTGCTTATATCAACTTGCGAAACGCTAATAGCAATTTTAGATTTTTGTAGTATAATCCTTGCTTAATTAAAGGAAGTATAATATGAAAAAATCGTATTTTATAACAGCAACAGATACAGATGTAGGAAAAACATTTGTTACCACATTATTATTAGCAAAACTTATATCTCTTGGCATAAAAACAAGAGCAATAAAGCCAATTGAAACAGGCTTTGAAAGTAGCGGGGAAATACCACAAACTAGCGATATAGCTTCATATATGAGCGTTGATAAAAATAGTTGTTTTATACCAGCTTATACTTTTAAATATCCAGCTTCTCCGGATTTTGCAGCAAATTTGGAAAAAAGAAGCATTGATATAAATAAAGTTTATGATTATTGTATAAAACATATGCAAAGTGCGGATATTACGCTTATCGAGGGAGCTGGAGGTATTTTGGTACCGCTTAATAAAGAACAAAATTTCTCTCACCTTATCAAAATGCTAGGAATTAGCGTAATTTTAGTAGTTGAAAATAAGCTTGGGGCCATAAACAATACTGTTTTAAATATTGAATTTTGTCAAAATAATGGTATAGATATAGCTTGTATTGTTATGAATAAAACAAATTTAAATGATAAAATCGCTCTTAGTAATATAAATTTCATAAAAGAAAAATACGAAACTCCAGTTATAATCGTGCAAAAATATCAAAATAATGCTTTTAAAAATATCATAAAAGATGTGGATTTTAGTGAGTTTTTAAACGATTTAAACATACAAAAAGATGAGTATAAGTTTGATAGTAAATTTGATAAAAACCATATTTGGCACCCATATACTTCTATGCTAGAGCCACTAAAAACATATTTTGTTAATTATGCTTACGATAAATATATTTTTACAAATCAAGGCAAACTAATAGACGCGATGAGTTCATGGTGGGCTGTGTGGTATGGCTACAATAAGGAAAATATCAACAAAGCTGCAATTTCACAAATAAATAAATTTTCTCATGTGATGTTTGGTGGCATTACGCACGAACCTGCCATAAATTTAGGAAAAAAGCTAATTGAGATATTGCCATCGAGCTTAGAGCATATTTTTTATAGCGACTCAGGTTCAGTTAGTGTAGAAGTTGCTATAAAAATGGCACTTCAATATCAGCATAACAAAAACCCTAAGAAAACAAAAATTTTAACCCCTTTTGGCGGTTATCATGGCGACACATTTGGAGCTATGAGCGTTTGCGACCCTATAAATGGTATGCACTCACTTTTTAAAAATACACTTGCAAAACAGATATTTTTTGAAAAACCAAAATGTGCTTATGATGAGCAGTTTAAAGATAGTTTTTTAGATGATTTAAAAATAAAACTAAAAGAGCATAAAGATGAAATAGCTGCTATAATACTTGAGCCTATAGTTCAAGGTGCTGGTGGAATGTGGTTTTACAATAAAGAATATCTTAAATTTATAAGGGATATTTGCGACAAAGAAGATATTGTTTTGATATTTGACGAAATTGCAACTGGTTTTGGTAGAACTGGGGAAATGTTTGCTATGGATTTAGCAAAAGTAACGCCTGATATAGTATGTCTTGGCAAAGCTATAACAGCAGGATTTATGAGTTTTGGCGTAACCATAGCAAATAAAAAAATAGCTCATGGTGTATCAGAAAATAATCTACCTTTTATGCACGGACCAACATTTATGGCAAATGCAATGGCTTGTAATGTGGCACTAGAAAGTATCAATACTCTCCTTAGCTCAAATTGGAAAGAAAATGTGCGAAATATAAGCATATGGCTAAAAAATTCTCTTGAAAAATGCAAAGAATTTGATATAGTAAAAGATGTTAGAGTTCTTGGAGCAATCGGTGTTGTTGAGCTAAAAACGGATGTAAATATAAAACACATTCAAGAATTTTTTGTTAAAGAAGGTGTTTGGTTAAGACCTTTTGGAAAGCTAATTTACACAATGCCACACTTTAACTTCGATAAAAACGATATAGAAAAAATTTCTAATGCTATTTATAAATGTATAAAAAAAGAGGCTTATTTATGATTTTACGATATTTGAAATTTTATAAAAAAGATTAAAAACTTCATCTCTTTTTATGATATAGCTAGTTTTATTTGCTATAAGATGGGCTGAGCTATCCATTATAGTTTCAGCCACTTTAAGACCATTTTGCTTCATCGTAGTTCCAGTTTCCACAACATCTACTATAATATCAGCAAGTCCTACAAGTGGAGCTAATTCAATAGATCCATAAAGTTTGATTATATTTGCAGCAATTGCTTTTTTAGCAAAATATGTTTTTGATATATTTGGCATTTTTGTCGCTACTTTTATCTCAGGAAGTGAGTAATTAAGCTCTTCGTTTTGTCTTATACCAACACAAACTCTACATTTTCCAATGCCTAAATCTAAAAGTCTAACAACTTCTGGCTTATGCTCTTCTAGTACATCAAGACCAACAACGCCAATATCCGCAGCCCCGTTTGTAACATAAACTGGAATATCTTGATTTCTTACCATAAGAAATTTAAAATTTCCTTTTTGAAGTATAAGCTTTCTGTCTTCAAATAAAAAATCATCACTAAAAATTTCGCTAAAAATTTTCAAAGTGTCATCAGCTATTCTGCCCTTTGGAAGTGCAACTGTTAACATTACAATCCTTTTTCTCTTATAATTTTTAACATTCCTCGAAATGAAGCGGTTTTATCATATATAGCTTTGTCAAAAAATTTTATAAAAAACTCGCCGTCTCCGCCTGTAAAAAATACTTTTTTACCTTTTGACATATATTCTACAATTAAAACTATAGGCAATATTGTGCCATAACTAACAGCATTTAATGTATTTTGCGGAAAAGAATCTAAGCTTATTTGTGTATTTAATCCAACATTAAGCCTTGGAGAAATTGAACTATAAGCTTTTTGCAAAAAAGAAAGACCCGGAAGTATAGTGCCACCAAGATGAACGCCTTGATACATAATATCGATAGTAATAGCACTTCCAGCATCCACTATAGCTCCATCGCTTATAGCATAGCAATTTGCTATCCTATCCACACCAAGTCCAACATAATCACACTCTAACTCAAAATATGGTTCTAAGTCTATAAAATTTGAATTTGAAATAATTTTATCTTTTACAGACTCATTTACATTTATGATATATACTTTTTCTTTTGGCACATAAGACATAAAGTTAGCTATATCCATGCTACTTATCTTGCCGTCATCAAAAAAATTTGCGTTTGTATTTCCAATATTACACAAAAGCATAACTTTTCCAACCTTTTTGTTTAAATGCGTTTAGAGTTTTTGAACAAATATCAGAGTTATAAAAACATACAAGTTTTTTGATACTTACACCAGTTTTAATGCAAATTTGAGAATGCAATTCTTCTATAAATTCGAACTCTTTTATTAAAAATCTACTTTTAGCATTTCTGATTAAAACTATGGTATAAAAACTCTTAGTATCTACACCATAATAGCATCTATATGTTCTTTTTTTTGTAAATTTAGAAAGGTCGATATCTTTTAAATTTTTTAAAAGTAACTTTTTATCTTCAAAAAGTTTACAAATTTCTTTTTCCATGATTATTATTTTATTTCTAAATATCTATCATCGTAATATATGCCGTCTTTAGATACAAAACTTCTATTTTCAACTTCATCATCTAGTTTGTAAATTTCTGAATTTTCTAAATTTTCATCAATTTTTATGATATGTCCATTTTTTTCAAGAGCATATAAAAAACCATTTTTTACAACTACATTTGAAAATATAGCAAATGGAAAATCTTTGCTTTTTATTCTTCTTAAATCCAAATCAGCTTTGATTATATTTCCATCTTTTTCAAAAATAAAAACATTGTCATTATATATTTTGATATTTTTTATTTCCCCTCTATGATTTGTTGTTATAGTTGGACTTATCATTATTATTTTTGTTGCAGTTGCAGCAAACATTCTATCTCCTATAACATCTAAATATATAATATTGTTAAAAAATGGCTCATTACTAACAACAACATCTCTTATGATTCTTCCACTTTGTTTTTCTACAACAATAATTTTTCCATCAAGTGTTGGGAAAATTATTAGCGAACTCATAAAATATGGAGGTGCCATACGAGAATCTTGTGCATATGTTATACTAGATTTATAATCTAATAAAATTTCATTTGTATTTATATTTATTAGCTGTATGTCATTTTCGGAGCTAAGAGTAGCAAGCAATTCTCCATCAGTTGCAGCACTAACTATAGCAACTGGAAATTTTTTAGAAAATATAACTTTACCATTATTATCTATAACATAAATTTCGCCATTAAGCTTTGATATGATAAAAGTATTATTTGTATGGTCTAACAAGGATACATTTTTTGAAACTTTTAAATTTTTTTCAATACCATTTAAACTAATAACAGTTCCATCTTCTAAGATGGCTCCATTAATAGTTGTTGAAACTATTTCTGATGGCAATTGAGATGTAAATTTCATTTCACCAGCGACATTTTCTGGTTCAAAATATTGTCTTTTTGTTGTACATCCTGATATAAAAAATGCGCATACAAATACTATTAGTAATAAATTTTTTTTCATTTTCGTGTTCCATTATAGTGTTTTAAATTTTTTATAATTTTTTGTAAGTTTGAATCCATTGGAATTTTTGAAAACTCTATGTCTGCCTTTCCAAAATCACCATTTTTTATAAACTCAAAACCTTTTAACAATGCTGCATAATTAACTAGTAAAGTATCATTATTTTTATTTGTTTTAAATTTAGCCAAATCAATCAAAAATGGGTCAACGCATTTTAAATTTTTTAGCTCTTCTAAATTTGAACTACTATTTGTATCAGATAAAATATACATTGCATACAAAGATGGTGCTTTTTCTTTTAATAGTTCTTTATCGCCTTTTTGCTCTTTATTTTGAAAAAGCCTATTATAAGCTTCATTTGCGCTAATTATATCTGATTCTTTTTTGTATTCAACAAATTTATATATAACAAAAGCACTAAGTGCTACAACTAATATTATGATTATAGATTTAAAATACTTGTGAAAAAATCTCTCACCTTTTATCATATTTTCCAAAAACTGCTCTTCAGAGTTAATTTCTGATTTTATGGACTGTAAATTATCTTTTAAAGCCAATGTCTAATCCTTGCTAATAAAAATTTTGGCTTGATTGTAGCATAAATAATTTTAAAACAGCCATAAGTTAAAGATAAATGTGTTATAATAATTTCAATTTTTTAATATTTAAGGTAAAATATGACTATAAATGACTCTTTATTTACTAAGCTAGAGAAACTAAGCTCTCTTAAAATAAGCGATGATAAACGCCAAGAAATATCAAAACAACTTACTGAAATTGTATCGTTTGTAGAAAATTTAAACGAACTTGATTTAGATAGCGTAGAGCAAACAATAAACAATGTAAACAATGGATTAATACTAAGAAATGACGAACCTAAAAATGATCAAGATACAATAGAAATTATACTAAAAAATAACCCAAATAGTGATGGCAATTTTTTTGTAGTACCAAAAATTATAGAATGACAAGGATTTAAATTTGGAAGAGCTTAACTTAGATTTTGATATAGAAACACTTCTAAGAACAGTTGTAGCACATAGAGCAAGTGATCTACATTTAGTATCTGATAGTGAACCACAAATTAGAGTTGATGGGACATTAAGACCTCTAGATTTGCAAGTATTAAATGGAAAAGATATACAAAGTCTTTGCTATGCATTAATTTCAGATGAACAAAGAAGTATACTTGAAGAACAAAAAGAACTTGATTTTGTCATAGAACTTCCTAATATAGGTAGATTTAGAGGTAATTATTATTATACAGGAAATGGCAATATGGCAGCAGCCTTTCGTATAATCCCATTGGAAATACCTTCTTTGGACGATATAAAAGCACCAAGCATTTTAAAAGATGTCATAAAAAGAGAAAAAGGGCTTATATTGGTTAGTGGACCAACTGGATCTGGAAAATCGACCACACTAGCAGCTATGCTAAATGAGATAAATTTAAAATACCGAAAACATATAATAACTATAGAAGATCCAGTTGAGTTTATACATAAAAACAAAAGAGCTATTTTTTCACATAGAAATATCAGCACAGATACACATAGCTATAAAAATGCTTTAAAATATGCCCTAAGGCAAGATCCAGATATCATTCTAATAGGTGAGCTTAGAGACGAAGAAACTATTTCCATAGCTATAACAGCAGCAGAATCTGGACATCTAGTCCTTGGAACACTACATACAAACTCGGCTATGCAAACAATAAACAGAATAATAGATAGCTTTGAAGCTGGGAAACAAGCTCAAATTAGAAGTATGCTTTCTATATCGCTTACGACTGTAATATCTCAAGCACTAATTCCAAAAATTGGTGAAGGTAGAGCTGTTTGTCATGAAATTCTTATAAATAACTCAGCTATTTCAAATTTGATTAGAGAAAATAAAATTCATCAAATTTATTCTCAAATGCAATTAGGTCAGATTGAAAGCGGAATGGTAACACAAACTCAAAATATGATAAAATTATTAAAAGCAAGACAAATATCAAAAGAGATAGCTTTAAGATACTCAACAAGCCCAAATGAGCTAAAAGCATTAATGGAAAACATATGAGCGTAGTTAATTGGTTTGATGCAATAATACTTGGTATAATTATACTAGTTGGCATAAAAGGTGCTATAAATGGTCTTATAAAAGAAATTTTTGGACTAATTGGTATCATAGGTGGTCTTATATTTGCCACTAGATTTGATGGTGCACAAGAACTTATAAGCACATATTTATATCAAACAGACAATAAACAAATGCTATCATTTATAGCTTTTATAGCCTCTTTTATAGTTTTTTGGTTAGCTTGTTTGATAATTGGAAATATACTTACAAAATTTATAAGAGTAAGTGCCTTAGGCTTTTTTGATAGGCTTGGCGGTCTTGTATTTGGTTGTGCTAAAGTTTTTTTGATATTTTCTGTAATATTTGTGGTTATTACAAACATATATGTGTTAAATTTAAAAATAGAGCCAATTCTTAGAGGAAGTGTAGTATACGAAACAATGCTTGAATGCGGAAAATGGATAATGAACATAAATATAGACAAAATAAAAGATGATTTGAATATTAAAATACAAAATTTAGATGATCAAAATTTAACTCTAGATGATAATATAAGTTTGTATTATGATCAAAACCTAACCAAGGAGAAATAATGTTGATAGAAAATATAGAATACGACACACTTATTGATAATTTCAAAAAAATTTTAAAGGAAAATGGTCTTAAATTTACAAAACAAAGAGAAATTTTAGTAAAAACTCTCTATAAATCCGATGAACACTTCACCCCAGAAAAGATATATTTGCTTATAAAAGAAAAACACCCTGAATTAAACTTGGGCATAGCTACTGTTTATAGAACTTTAAATTTATTAGAAGAAGCTGAAATGGTAACTACAATTACTTTTGGATCGCAGGGTAAAAAATTTGAACTTGCTACAAAACCGCACCATGATCATATGATATGCAAACATTGTGGTCTTATAATAGAATTTGAAGATGCAACCATAGAAAAAAGACAAATTGCTATAGCAAAAGAGCATGGTTTTGAACTTACGGGTCATATTATGCAGTTATATGGAATATGTAAAAACTGCCAAAAAAAGAGAGGTAATAAGTGATTTTTGATACACAATTTGAAGAACAAAGAATACAAAAAATAAAAGATATAAATGATATCGGTATAAATCCATATCCGCATTTTTTAAAAAAAGATATGAATATATGCGAATTTAAAGAAAAATTTATACATATTCAAAATTTAGAAGAAAAAAGAGAGAGTGAAGAAAACTCAGTTACATTAGCTGGAAGAGTAAAACTAAAAAGAGTTGCTGGAAAATCAACTTTTGCAAATATTGAAGATCAAAGCGGAAATATTCAGATCTATTTTTCAAGAGATAGTATTGGCGAGGAAAAATACTCTTTTAGTAAAAAAAATATAGAAGTTGGGGATATAATAACAGTAAAAGGCTATGCATTTATAACTAAAACTGGAGAATTTAGCTTACATGCCAGTGACATAACTTTAGCTTCCAAAAGTATATCGCCACTTCCTGAGAAATTTCATGGCTTAACAGATAAAGAAATGAGATATCGTCAAAGATATCTTGATATGATAATGAACTCAGAAGTTAGGGAAACTTTTGAAAAAAGATCTTTTATCATTAAGATAATTAGAAGATTTTTTGAAGAAAGAGGTTTTTTAGAAGTTGAAACACCTATGATGCACCCTATAGCAGGTGGAGCTAATGCAAAACCTTTTATAACTCATCATAATGCCTTAGATGTAGATAGATACTTAAAAATAGCGCCTGAATTATACTTAAAAAGGCTAGTTGTTGGTGGAATGGAAGCCGTTTTTGAAATAAATCGCTGTTTTAGAAACGAAGGTATGGATTTAACACACAATCCTGAGTTTACTAGCATTGAGTTTTACTGGGCTTGGCACGATTATTTTGAAGTAATGGATTTAACAGAAGAGCTTTTTAAAGAACTTTTAGATAAATTAAATCTAGAAAAAATTATAAAATTCGATGGAAAAGATATTGACTTCTCAAAACCTTTTGCTAGAATTAAATATCTTGATGCACTTAGTAATATTGGCGGAATTTCAAAAGAGATTATAAATGATAAAGAAAAAATACTCCAAAAACTAAGACAAGATGGATTTGAGGCAAATGATAAGCTTGATTTAGGACACTTGCAAGCTGAGCTTTTTGATAACTATGTAGAAGATAAACTTATAAATCCAACATTTATAATTGATTTTCCAATATCCATTAGTCCTCTTTCAAGAAGAAGCGATAAAGATTCAAATATTGCAGAAAGATTTGAGTTATTTATAGCAGGAAGAGAGCTTGCAAATGCATTCAATGAACTTAATGATCCACTTGATCAATACGATAGATTTAAAGCTCAAATTGATGCAAAAAACGCTGGCGATGATGAAGCACATGAGATGGATGAAGATTATGTAAAAGCATTAGGTTATGCCATGCCACCAACAGCTGGTTGGGGGCTTGGAATTGATAGACTTGTTATGTTGTTGTTAGATAAAGTATCTATAAGAGATGTTATACTTTTTCCTGCAATGAAACCAATAAAAAATTTAGATTCAGATTTACAAAAGGAGCAATAATGTCAAATTTAGAGCAATTTGATAAAGAAATTTTTGATCTTGCAAATAAAGAGTTAAAAAGACAGACCTATGGGCTAGAGATGATAGCTAGTGAAAACTTCACTTATCCAGATGTTATGGAAGTTATGGGTTCGATATTTACAAACAAATACGCCGAAGGATATCCAGGAAAGAGATACTATGGTGGTTGTGAATTTGTAGATGGTATCGAAGAAATAGCTATACAAAGATGTAAAAAACTTTTTAATTGCAATTTTGCAAATGTACAACCAAACTCAGGAAGTCAAGCAAATCAAGGAGTTTACGGGGCACTTTTGAAACCAGGCGACAAAATATTAGGAATGGATTTAAGCCATGGCGGACATTTAACACATGGAGCAAAAGTTTCAAGTAGTGGAAAATACTATGAGAGCTTTTTTTACGGCGTTGAGTTAGACGGAAGAATCAATTATGATAAAGTCCAAGAAATAGCACAAATTGTTAAACCAAAAATGATAGTTTGTGGTGCAAGTGCTTATGCAAGAGAGATTGATTTTGCTAAATTTAGAAGTATTGCAGATAGTGTTGGTGCGTATCTTTTTGCAGATGTTGCACACATAGCCGGTTTGGTTGTAGCAGGAGAGCACCAGAGTCCATTCCCACATTGTCATGTTGTAAGTTCAACAACTCATAAAACTTTACGAGGCCCAAGAGGCGGTATAATCATGACAAATGATGAAGAAATAGCAAAAAAAGTAAACTCAAGTATATTTCCAGGAATCCAAGGTGGACCACTTATGCATGTTATAGCAGCAAAAGCGGTTGGTTTCAAACACAACCTTAGCGATGAATGGAAAGTATATGCAAAACAAGTAAAAGCAAATGCTAAAATGCTTGGCAATGTAATGATGAAAAGAGGATATGATTTAGTAAGTGGCGGAACAGACAATCACTTAATCTTGGTAAGCTTTTTAAATAAATCTTTTAGCGGAAAAGATGCTGATCATGCTTTAGGAAATGCTGGAATTACAGTAAATAAAAACACAGTTCCAGGAGAAACAAGAAGTCCATTTGTAACAAGTGGTATCCGCATAGGAAGCCCTGCTCTAACAGCAAGAGGTATGAAAGAAAAAGAATTTGAGTTTATAGCAAATAAAATAGCTGATGTTTTAGATGATATAACAAATGAATCTTTGCAACAAAATATAAGAAAAGAGCTAGAAGAATTGGCTTCTAAATTTATAATATATGACAAGGCTATGTTTTAATGCAAACAATAGATCTTGCGCTTATAAAGATAATAAAAGACCATTATTATATCAAAAGAGATACGATAGTTCAAAAAACAGAATATAAAGGTAGAGTATTTTTTGATAAATTTGAGCGTATTGATGAACCACTTGATTTTAATATCATGCAAAAACATTTAAACAATGAAATCACAGTAGCTCATTCTTTGATAAATAAATTTAATAAAGTTGAAAATATAGTCTTTGATTATAACGGCAGAATGCCAGATAGATTTTGGCACAGAGCGCAGCTTCTTTTTAGAGAAGAAGGATATATGAATTTTACAGCTTATACTACAAAGACACCAGGACATCTACACCTTTATATACACAAAGGACATACTACTTTTGAAGAGGGTTGCCAGATTGCAAATAGACTTTCTATGCTCTTAAATGCCAAAATGATGAAAGAGTGGAAAGTTTTTCCAACTCTTGATGTTCCTAAAGAATTTAATATACTTACACTACCTTATGAGCTTTATCAAAAAGAACGCGGAGCTTCTTGGGCTAAGCATATGTAAAAAGGAGAAAATATGGAAGAAAACAACGAATTAAAAGACTTGGTTTTAGATGACAAAGATGATGGTTCAAATTCTCGTAAAATGAGAAAATTGCTGATTATAATAGCTTCTTTAGTTATTTTATTTTTAATAATTCTTTTTGTTATGAAAATGTTAAATAGCTCAGATAATACAACACAAAATGATAGTAGAATTGTTATACCTCCTGAGATTGAAACAGTTCAAAAAAGCGAACCAAACGATACTATTTTTGAACAAGTTCCAATATTGCAAGATGAAAATTCATCTCAAAAACAAAGTTTTGAAGATATTGTTAAAAATTTAAAAGAAAAAGAAGAATTAAGGCAACAAGCAGCTATAAACAATAAAGATTCATTACCCGCACAACCAGTAGTTCAAAAAGAAGAATCTCCTAAAACACAAGAAACCAAAAAAGATGTAGCTACTAAAACAACAGATGAAAACAAAATAACCACTAAAAAAGATACAACCGCTACAGCTAAAACTGAGGCAAAAAAAGATACTAAACCTATCAAACAATCAGTTAGCATAAACAACAAAACAACAAATACTTCAAAAAGCACTTCTAATGCTAGTGGAGTAAGTGCTGGAACATATATACAAGTTGCATCAGTAACCAAAGTAAATACAAATAGCGAACTTTTTAAGAAATTAAAAAACAACGGATATGATTACAAGGTCTATGAAACAACTATAAATGGTAAAAAAATAAACAAAATTTTAGTTGGATCATATGATAATGCGAAAATAGATGGTGCCTTGAAAGATATACGATCTAAAATAAATCCAAACGCATTTATATTTAGAGTAAAATAATGGATATTTACGCTATATTTGGAAATCCAGTAGATCACTCGATATCTCCTAGACTCCACAATATAGCCTTTTATGATTTAAATATAGATGCTGTTTATACAAGAGTTTGCTTAAATGATGGTTCAAAGCTTATAGAAACTTTCAAATCTTTAAATTTATGTGGAGCAAACATAACAGTTCCACATAAAGAAATAGCTCTATTGCAATGCGATGAGCTCGATAAAATCGCAAAAGCCATAGGCTCAGTAAATACCATTGTCAAACGCTCAAATAAAATCATAGGTTACAATACTGACGCTCCTGGATTTTTGCTATCTATAAAATTTTTTGAAAATTTAAAAAAAGTCCTTATCATAGGCGCTGGAGGGACTGCAAAAGCTATATCTTACATACTAAAAACAAAAAATATAGAAGTTGATATAGTAAATAGAAGCAAAGAAAAATTAGCTAAATTTAGTGATTTTAACTGCTTTACTTGGGATGACTTTAAAATATCAAAGTATGATTTACTGATAAATACGACAAGTGCTGGATTAAAAGAAGATATTTTACCTATGCCAAAAGAACTTTTAGAGCCGCTCATAAAACAAAGCAGATATGCCTACGATGTTATTTACAATAAACAAACCCCATTTTTAAATTTATGCAAAACAAATGAAATAACACATAAAAATGGATTAGACATGTTGCTTTATCAAGCTGTTTTAGCTTTTAATATATTTAATGATGGCAAACTAAACAATGAAAAAATAGAAAAATCTATGAGAAAAGTATTGAATTAAAATGGAGTTACACTTATAACCCCATTTTATTTGGATTTAGTATATTATTTGGATCAAATGCCTTCTTTATAGTCCTAAAAAGCTCCATTTCAGCATCACTAAACGCTAATTTCATATATGGTGCTTTACTTAGCCCTATTCCATGCTCCCCACTAAGTGTTCCGCCAAGCTCTATTGTAGCTTTAAATATCTCTTCTATGGCAGCATAACCTTTTTTAACTTCATCTTCATTATCTTTGTTTACCATCACATTTGTATGAACATTACCATCACCAGTATGACCAAAACAAGGTATTGTTAAACCATATTTTTTAGAAATTTCATAAATTTTAGACAAAAGCTCTGGCAGTTTTGATCTAGGAACGGTTATATCCTCATTTAATTTCAAATTTCCATAGCAAGTTATGGCTTGAGAACAATTTCTTCTAGCAAACCACAAATCAGCACTCTGTTCTTCGTTTTTTGCTATTTTAAAATCTATGCAACCATTTTTACTAAAAACTTCATTTATAACTTTTAAATCATTATCAAGCAAAACTTCTAAATTTCCATCAACATCAGCTATAAGTATAGCTCCCGCTTCTTTTGGCAACCCTTTATTAAATTTATTCTCAACAGCTCTTATACTCAAATTATCTAAAAATTCCATAGCAACAGGAGTAACACCAGCTGCCATTGTTTTATAAACTGCCCTCATTGCGTCATCAACACTTTTAAATACACCCATTGCAGTTTTTTTAAATTTTGGCTTTGCGATAAGCTTTAGCGTAATTTCAGTAATCACAGCCAAAGTCCCCTCGCTTGCTATTAAAATTCCAGCAGTATTATACCCAGCTACATCTTTTATAGTGCGTTTGCCACATCTTATAATATCTCCATTTGGCAAAACTGCCCTTAAAGCCATAACGAAATCTTTTGTTATGCCATATTTTGCAGCTCTCATCCCTCCAGCATTTTCACTGACATTTCCGCCTATTGTAGAGTAATTTTCACTAGCTGGATCTGGCGGATAAAAAAGCCCTACTTTACTTACTTCTTTTTGAAGATTTATATTTATACATCCAGGCTGGACAACTGCTACCATATTTTCCATATCAATTTCTAAAATTTTATTCATATGTTTTTCAAAAGCTAAAATTATCCCACCTTCATGAGCTAAAGCCCCTCCAGTAAATCCACTACCCGCACCACGAGGAATAATTATAATTTTATTTTCATTACAATACTTTAAAATTTTACTTACATCTTCTTCATTTCTTGGAAACAAAACTCCATCTGGCATATATCTTTTTTTAGTCGCGTCGTAACAATACGCAACTCTATGAACATCATCAAAATACGCATTTTCATACCCAACTAAATCTAAAAAATATTTCTTTTGTAAATTAGTTATCATTTTTACTCTTTCAATAAACTTCTATAATAAGCATCATAGTTATTGATCTGTCCACTTGAAAAATCCCAAAAAACAGTATCAATCTTACCAACTCTTGAATAAAAAGGTAAATTATAATAACCTATATGACCGCTATTAAACCTTTTTATAACCTTAAAACTTCCGCAATCTACAAAAACACTCTCATTTTCTAATGCAAAAAATATAAGACCTGCTAAATTTTTATTACACATCTTTCTAAAATCATCTCTGCTTGGATTTGGCTTAAATTCATAGTTTAGATAAGAAGCCAATATGTCTGGGTGTATAAAAGTTAATCTTGTAAAACTATTTGTAACTTCATCATAAATCTCTTTATTTGGAGCTACTATTAAAGATCTGGAATATAAAAAATTCAATTTTACTCGATCTCCAGCCTCAGGTAAAACTCTTGGAAGCGGTAGTGCGTTTTGTTCTAGCATAGAAAAAAGTTCAAACTGAACTTTGGCAGTTAAACCATTTTTTTCTACAACACTAACTCTAGCTATAATGCTTTCATTGTTAGAATCAAAACTATGTATCACAACGCCGCTACTTCCTACAACCAAATCATTACTATCAGCAATGGTGCCATAACCATCCTTTACATCTAGTAAAGTTAAATCAACTTCTTTCATAAAAAAATCAGCACCAAATATAAAATTTACACATAAAATAAGCAAAAATAAAAATTTTTTCAAATTTTTCTCCTAAATAGCATTTTGTATATTATATCTTATTCCTATAAATATTAAAACAAAATATAAAATCTTAGTCTATTGCTTTATTATATATTATGTAAAGTTATGATATACTTAGCTAGTAATTATAAGACTAAATAAAAGGATAAAAATGCATAAAATTATATTTTTTCTTATGCTTTTTTTAACATCAATAAATAGCTTTGCAATAGGATTAAAAGGAATTTATTATACAAATGATCCATATTGTGCAGATAGAAAAGAATTTACAAGAAGAATAGATCCGACTATAGATTTTTTTTGGAACATCAAACCAGCATGTGCTCCTTTTGATAGTATTGGCTCAACAAATGCTGCAAAGAGAAATGACAGTTGGGGTATTGTGTGGAGCGGATATATTAATATACCAAAAAACAAACAATTAATAATTAATCGAGGAACTGTAACCACAAGAGTGGCAGTAGATGAAAATACAAAATTTGATACAAATTCTAATGGTTGTGGTCATCCTTTAGACAATTCAAAAACTTGGTCTTATAATAGCGCATGGGATCCGAATACTAAAAACGGAGTTAAATTAGATAAACTAATTCCAGGATTACATAAAATTAAAATTTATACATATGTAGGAGTACCTGATTGCAACAAAAGATATTTTAGTTTAATGTTTAAAGATATAGATCCAAATGTTCCTATTGAACCTGTCCCAACTGAAAATTTATTTCCATATAAAATGGCAGAAGTATCATTTGAAAAAAATTTTTACTCATTAAATGAACCAAATACAGGTAACAAAATTATAGAAATCCCTATAAATTTAAGCACACAACTAAAAGATGATATAACAATTAAATTTAATACTCAAGATGAAACAGCAACAAACAACATAGACTATAAAATTTTAAACGATACCATTACCATACCAACAAACGAAACAAAAGCGATATTAAAAGTAGAAATTTTGAAAAATTACAAAAATACTAATACTAGAAAAACATTTAATGTCCAAATTTCTCAAATCACGCCATCAAAATCTACAGAAAGCATAACGGGCGAAGAAATAGGAGAAATTTTAAAACAACCATATGATTCAACAAAAATAGAAATAATCAGCAAAATTATGACAGGAGAGTGTCTACAAGAAAATCCGCAAGATAAGTCTCCAGCAGGATTTGGATGGAAAAGAATAAGTGCTTATACATCATCTGGAAAGTATTCTGGTTACAATGATTACGACGCAGAAGCGGATTATAGGAATATAAAAATTGATTGGAATACAGAAGCAAGAAACAACGGCACAAAAAGACTTACTATACATCACGGTGCACCAAGCAAGATTGGGGGAATAGCAAATATAAATTTAGGAGAAGATGGTAAGGGTATAAATATTTCAAAAAATAAAACTGTTATAGAATTTGACTATTATGCTTGGGGCGGAGAAAAAGAACCTTATAGTCCTTATATAGGAGAGATAATACGAAACAAGGTTAGCATTAATACAGAAACAAAAAAGGATGGTGGTTTGGGAATGGCTGTTGTTTTATATGATGCTAGTATAGATGAACCAAGACTAGCTGAGGCTGATTCTATAGATATTCTGCCAGGTCTAGGTTATTTATCTAAAAACACAAAATTTACAAATGGCTTACTAGCAATAGGCATACATCAAGCACAAGATTTCGCACAAAATGCTAATGGTCTAAATGGCGGTCAAAATAATCTTTCAAATTCTATAACTATAAGAGGATCTGTAGATAAAAATGCACCATTTATAATTAGTAAGCAAACAGATAAATTAGGAGATGGTAATCCAAAAACAGATGATTATCATGCTGGTAGATTTAAAATAACACTTGATTCTACCACAGGAAATACACTTATAAGTGTAAGCAGAGATGATAAAATAATTATAGATAAACAAGATATAACATCTTATTTTCCAAAATCTGGAAAATTTAAAGTAGCTTTTGCGGCTTCAACAAAAAGAACTGGATACTCAAATGTTCATCAAATTGCAAATGTAAGCATAAAATCAACCGATTGCTCCTTCTCAAAGCAAGAGACATATACGCTAAAAGTTGTAGAAAGACAATTTGCCCAAGCCCACAAAGCAAATAAGGCAAAATACGACTTTAACTGGCTTTATAATAGCCCCCTTAGAACAAAAATAGCAGGTGGTGCACCACTTCAACCTTATGAAAAAAATAGTAATAAAATTGGATATGAATACTGCGTAATAGGCGCAAAAGTAGAAGAAGGAAATGCATATCCATCTACTCAACCACAAAATGTATATGTAACTTACAGCAAAATAGATGATAAAGAACTTCTTAAATATAAACTAGACAATAAATTTAACGAAGATGATTTAAATAATCTATATTCTAATGAGCAAAATCTTACAACAGGAAACTTTCCAATAAATAATGTTGAAAAAGAAGAATTAGTATATTCTGATGGCAAAGATAACTTGGAGCTAACAACAGATCCAAATGATGTTACTGCAGCTTGCTTTGTTTTGCATAAGAATTTTACATCTAACAACATAACAAGTCATATGTATTTTAACGCTTACGATTTATCTATAAAATCAGAAGATATTTTAAAAGGTATAAAAAGCTCAAACAATCCATTTGCCATAAAACCGGCTGGATTTTATATGACTTTTGAAGAGATAGATTATGCAAATTTTCCACAAAGAACACCAAAACTAGAAATAAAACCAAAGAAAGACTACACGAAAGAACTAATAAAAACAGATGACAATAATAAAATAAATATGCCTATTAAATTTTTTATAAACGATGCAAATATAAGCATATTAGATAGTACAACTATACTAAATTCCAGCAGTATTTATAAAGTAAATGCCACACCTATGGTTTTAAATATATCAAATAAGAAAGACTACAAATATACATACACATTAGCAAATTCGAAAAATACAAACTATTATAATCTCATAGAAGCCACACAAAAAACAGATCCAGTTTATAACTTCACACTTTTAAGGGCTATAACAAACAACTATATGAATTGCGAAAATGATGAAAATTTATCTTTAGGAAAAAATAGCACTATTAATCCCGATATTCTAAGAATAACTTTTAGAGATAGTCAAATAAAATATCAAAATCAAACAGACAGTGTAAAAGAAAATTTAAAAATAAATGGGATATTGATAAATGATAGTAAAGATTTATACCTTAAATATGACAATGTTATGAAATTTGAAAATTTATTCAAAGATCCATACTGGACAGCCATAAATTTCATAGATATTTACAATAACAATAAAAACAAATTAACCGCTGAAGAAAAAATAGCCTTGTCTCAAAACTTAAAAAATTATGGTTATCAATGCAGACCAGACATAGATAGTCAAGATGCATCTAAAGATTTTGTGATAAATAATGAATTTGCAGATGAGCTTGTAGATTGTAGCATACAAGCATTAAATCCAAAATACATTGAATTTATTCCAAACAATTTTGATATATATGTAACTAGAATTTTAAATCAAAGCAATATAAACAAAGAGCCATTAAAAGGTGGTTTTACATACTATAATGACTTAATGCAAGATGTAAATAAAACATATAATAATGATAAAAATAAATTAGATATAGAAAATCAAATGAGTGCAAAACTTCAGCTAATCATAGCAGCATCTGATGAAAACGGAAATTCTTATCCTAATTTTACAAATAGTTGCTATGCAAAAGATATAATTTTAAATTTAAGCTATATTGGGGATAGAAACTTTAAATATAAAGAAAATATCCAAAATAATGATGTAAAAACACTTTCTTCAAAAGAAACATCTCTAATGAAAAATGCCATAACAGCATTTAACACAACTTCTGATAATTACAAAGAAAATGCTCATTTAGAAAAAAATATAAATCAAAAAGATGAATTTAGAAAATACATTAAATATAAAGAAGAAAATTTACTATCCGAAGATATAAAAGATATACTAAAAAAAGAAAGTATATCTTTAGATAAACAAAATTCCCTAGATACTGATAAAATTTCTTTTAATGTGGCTGGCTTTTATAATCAAAAAAGCTCACAAAATTTTTGTAAAGACACAAACGAAACAGAACAATGTTTCATAAAAATCATCTCGCCATATACAACTGATACAGATATAAATAGAGATGAAAAGGAAAATTTTAATACCGATAGAAATTCATATAAAACAAAAAAAGTAAAAAGAGGCGATGTAGAAGAGTGGGATTCTTTCACTTTTGCAGACAAAACCAATGATAAATTTGATGATAAAAGCACTTTAGTACAAATAAGTAAAAATTTCTTTAATGATAACATTGAATTTATAGACAAAGATTACAAAAAACAACCTCTTAAAAGAACTGGAGCAACTTCAGTTATGATAGGATTTAACATAGAAAGAAACGAAACCCCTATGAATCCTACAAAAATTTTTATAAGAGATTTTATACCAAATTCACTTTGGCTTGTATCTGATGAAAATAGATTAGAAATTAAAGATAAAAATGTAGAAGATCCTTTTAATATCCCTACAAAAATTAATATTCATTATTATGACCACGACGATAATGAGAGTGCATTGTTTTACTATGGAAGTGCTTATGCAAAAGATGCAAAAGGGTCACGAGACGGTATAAAACACATCATAGATTATACAGCATATTGCACTAAAAATTGTGATATATTTGATATAAATACAAGCCATAATAACATGGTGCTAATACCACATTGGTATAAAACGCCTGATTATACACCAACCGTAACAACAACTGGTGATATTTATAATTTTACCTCAAAAGAAGGCAGCACAACAACTACAAGCTCGTTAGATAAATACGCACAAAATATAAATATTAAGGCTCCAGATGATAAAAATGTAGATAGTGATACAATAACATTTATAACACCAACATATCTTAAATATCAAAACACATTCGGTGTTGAGTTTATAAAAGACAATGAAAACTTATGGTTTGGAGATGGTTCTGTTGGTTCTGCTGAAAGCGATGAAAGTAAAAATAATGTCGGTAAAGTCTTAGGAACAGATAAAGACAATAAGTTTGATAAAAATTTAAATAAAAACTCAAATAGGATATTTTGGTAATGAAAAGAGCTTTTTCTATAATAGAAGTTGTTTTGGCTGTAGTTATAATGGGATTAAGTATGGTTGCTATTCCAACTATAATCTCTCAAAGCACCATTTCAAATTTACATGCATTAAAACAAGAAGCCATACTTTCATCTAAAATGCAAATGCATTTAATGTTTTCTATGCCATGGGATAGCAACTCAATGGACGAAACAGATGTATTTCCCAGAGTTACATTAACAAATAGCCAAACAGATGGTTTAAAAAATGCTATAGAAGAAAATGGTAATTCTACGCAAGATTACGAAAATAACAAAACTAGACAAAATTTCCCGACTAATGTTTACATAAACAAACAAGCAAGTAAGCCATTAAAAAATAATGACTTAGATGGCTTAAATCATCTTCATGAATACACAACAAATTTAAATATAGAAAGTCCAACCAACAAAAGAGGCATTAGAGATATGATAGTTCCTATAAAAACTAAATTTAATGTTAGCTATATAGATGATAAATTACAAACTGGTAGTTATATAGATGGCACAGATATTAAATTTAACTTTACATCTAATCAAAATACTACAAATACCACAAATATAAAAATGATAGAACTTCACACTTGTTTCATAGAAAATGAAAAAACAGATAAATGCACAGATGATAATAAGAAGATAATCCTAAGAGCTTATAGTTCAAATGTCGCACCATCTCATATCATAACAAGAGAGATAAATTAACATATGAAAAAAGCATTTACTTTAGTAGAAGTTATATTTGTAATAGTTATAATGGCGATTTTAGCTTTAATTAGCTCAGATTTACTAGCAAATGTATATAAAAACTATATACACACTCGCTCTATAAATGAGCTTGAGTATAAAACAGATATATCTTTAGAGCAAATCTCAAAAAGACTAAGCCATAGACTAAAAGGATCTGAAATAGCAAGACTTGTTGACTCAAATAATGACAAATTTACAGATATAATACTATCTATAAAAGATGATAGACCAGAAGATGATAAAAAATACGCACTAGAGTGGATAAGTAAATCATACGAAACGCAAATTTTAACAGATCAAAAAGACAATAAAGTTGGCTGGAGTGGCATTGCTGATTTAAATTTCACCAAACCAACTTCTACAAATGAGACAACTTTCACATCTCCTGGTTCTAAATTTGATGAAACTTTTAAAAATACTTTAAAAAATGTGTATTCTGATAAATTTGGTATATTTTTTATAATAAATCAAAAATCTGATATCAAAAAAGATTTTGGATATATAAATAATTCTCATAATAAAATAGCCTCAGGAGAGATAAAAAATGATAACAATATCACTATAAAAATTCCAGGTAACATGCAAGAAGTAAGCGATATATACTATCTTTTAAATACAGCTTATGCAGTAGTTCCAGAAAACAAGAAAAAGGATGGAATTTACAAAAAAGAAAAAGATAAACAATCAAGAGAAAATTATGATGAAAATATTTTTGATTTATATCTTTACTATGGTTATCAGCCTTGGGAAGGTCAAAATTATACAAATGGAAAAAAAGCTTTATTAGCACAAGATGTTAGTCTATTTAGATTTACACAAACACAAAGTGGAGTTATAGTTATGAAATTATGTATGAGAACTCTTGATACAGATGAGATAGACTTTGCAGTTTGTAAAACAAAGGCGGTTTATTAATGAAAAAAGGTTTTGCACTTATTACAGCTGTAATTTTTGTTGTATTAATAGCAACTATAGGAATACTTAGTTTATCCATAGCAACAAGTAGCGTAAAAAATAGCTCAGATATTTACCTAAGAGAAGAAGCTGAACTTTTAGCCATAAGTGCCGCAGAACATACTGTCTTGGCATTACAAGCTCATGATTTTAATCAAAATTGCATAAATACAATAACCTCAAAATATCCAGATGACAAACAACCGCAATATAATATAAATGTAAGTATAAGATATATAGGAAATAAACTTCCAAAAGAATGCGAAATAGCATACAATGGAGATATAAATATATTTTATAATAATAATTTAATAAGCAAATACCAAGTTGCTATCATTGATGTTATAGTAGAAACTACAGAAAATATAACAAGTGAACCAATAAGATTTCACAGAAGGATTACTCAGCCACTAAATTTTACAGATACAGGTATCAAACTAGAGCCAATTAACAGAAATACTCCATAATTTTTGTCAAATTTATGATATAATCAAATATATCAAATTTAAAGGAGTATAACTATGAATATAAGCATAGTAGGAAGACAGTTTGAACTTACAAAACCCATAAAAGACTATATAGAAAATGCATTTGAGTCTTTAGAAAAATATAATCTTGATATTATCTCAATAAGATGTGTGATTTCCGCAGATGAAAAGAAAAACAAAAAAGGGTTTAATGTAGATTTTGCCATAAATTTAGCAAGGAAAGATACTATCGTTATATCTCAAAAAGATAAAGATTTATACGCAGCCATTGATCTTGCAAGCGAAAGAGCATCAAAAGTTTTAAGAAGAGAACATGACAAAATGACAACTCACAAAAACAAAGATGACCAAAAAGCAAGTATAACGCAAGCAAGTGAAGAAAAGATAGAAGATACAGATGAAATAGTTCCAATGGATCTTGAATTATACAAACCATTAGAGATAGAAGAGGCTTTAGAAAAACTAAAAAATAGCACAGATCAGTTCTTTGTATTCAATGATATGGACGCAAAATTAAGAGTAATGTATAAAAGAAAAGATGGAAAATTTGGACTATACTAATATAAAAGAGTTTGCAATCTCTTGCAAACTCTAAATTTATTATAAAAACAAGCTATTGACACTTTCGTTATTATAAACTCTTCTTATAACTTCAGCAAAAAGCGGTGCAGCCGAAAGAACTTTTATCTTATCACAATCTTGTTTTAAAGGTATTGTATCTGTTATAACAAGTTCATCAAGTTCACCTTTTTCTAATCTCTCATAAGCAGGCCCGCTAAGAACAGCATGTGTACAAAAAGCCATTACGCTAGTTGCACCACGAGCTTTAAGGGCAGATGCAGCTTTTACTATAGTTCCAGCAGTATCTATCATATCATCAACTAAAATGACATCTTTACCATTTACATCCCCTATTATATTCATAACTTCACTTTCATTTGCTTTTTCGCGACGCTTATCAACTATAACTATATCTAAATTTAAGTTTTTTGCTAGTGCTCTTGCTCTTGCAACACCGCCTATATCAGGACTTGCTACTATTGGATTTTTAAAATGTTTATTTTTAACATATTCTGTAAACAAAATAGAACCATATAAGTTATCAACTGGTATATCAAAAAAACCTTGAATTTGTCCAGCGTGCAAATCCATAGTTACAACTCTACTTATGCCGGCTGCTTGCATCATATTTGCAACAAGTTTTGCTGTAATTGGCACTCTAGGAGCTGCTTTTCTATCTTGCCTCGCATAGCCAAAATAAGGCACAATAGCAGTTATAGAATTTGCACTACTTCTTCTTAGTGCATCTGTTAAAACTAAAAGTTCCATTAAATTCACATTTACAGGACTACAAGTTGGCTGTATAACAAACACATCTTTACCCCTTACACTTTCACCAACTTGTACACTTATCTCGCCATCACTAAATTTTTTTATATTAGCTTCACTCAAAGGCAAAGAAAGGTATTTTGAAATCTTTTTAGAAAACTCTAAATTCGCATTGCCAGAAAAAATTTTATAACCGTGCATTTCTACCTTCTATAAATTAAAATTAAACTAAATTCTAACATAATTTTACTTAATTAAATTTTTCATTAAATTTGCTCTTTAAATTCATCAAATTCATTAAGTATTTTTTCTGCCTTTTTTGTTTCTTTATCATGCATAGAATTAAAATAATTAACAATAATTATAGCCAAAATCGAACATATAAAACCAGGAAACAGCTCATATATATATTGACTAAATCCAAAAGCTATCCATAAAATTACAGTAGCTCCGCCAACTATCATACCACTTAATGCAGAAATTGTAGTAGTTTTACTAGAATATAGAGAAAAAAGGAGCGCTGGTCCAAAACTAGCACCAAAACCAGCCCACGCATATCCAACAACTTTTAACACAGTATCATCAAGCATAAATGCTATAAATGTAGCAACAACACCTATAAAAACAACAGCTAGTCGGCTTATAAAAGTTTTAGCTTTGTCGCTTAAATCTTTTTTATAAAATTGAAACAAAAAATCTTGCGTAGCAGAACTAGAACAAACTAAAAGCTGACTAGAAATAGTGCTCATAACTGCAGCAAGAACAGCTGAAATAATAACACCAACTATAAATGGATGAAAAAGAGTAGAACCTAACTGTAAAAATACAGTCTCTGAATCTTGCAAAATAACACCATTTGAACTAAAATATACAAAGCCTATAAGCCCACTAGCAATAGCTCCAATCAAACCTATTACCATCCAAGAAATTCCTACAAATCTTGCTTTTGTAAGTTCATCTATGCTTCTTATTGCCATAAAACGCACTATTATATGAGGCTGCCCAAAATATCCAAGTCCCCAAGCAAGAAGACCAATGATACCTAAAAAACTCTGTCCCTCAAATATATTTAAATGGTTTAAACCCATGTCTGAACTATATTTTTTAATCTCTCCTACAAATGAACTACCATCTGGTATATTTATGTTAAAATAAGCAACACTTGGTATTAAAACAAGTATAGCAAACATAAGAACTCCTTGAAAAGCATCTGTCTCACAAACAGCCTTAAATCCGCCAAAAAATGTATAAACTACAACAACAAAAAGTGTAAATATAGCTCCAAAAGCAAAATTGATACCAAAAAAACTTTCAAATGTTTTTCCCCCGGCTATAATCCCACTACTAACATAAAGAGTGTAAAATACCAAGATTATAATTCCAGATATAAATCTTATTGTTTTTGTGTTATCTCTAAATCTATTTTCGAAAAAATCAGGTATAGTAGAGCTATCTCCAGCAACCTCAGTATATACTCTAAGTCTTTTTGCTAAAATTTTATAATTCGCCCATGCTCCAACGCTTAATCCTATAGCTATCCACACATTACAAAGTCCAGTTGCATATAAAACCCCAGGAAGACCTAATATCATCCATCCACTCATATCAGAAGCTCCGGCTGAAAGAGCTGTTAAAACAGGTCCCAATCCACGATTATCTAAGATAAATTCGTCAACCCCCGCGTCTTTATTGTAATTTCTTTTTCCTATATAAATAAGAATACCTAAGTAAATAACAATAGCTAAATATATATAAAAATCATCCATATTTCTCCTTTTTGTATTTAATTTTTGACAGCTATATTTATACTAGCAAAATAAAAGTTAAATTTTTCTTTATGATAAAATTTACTATTTACTTGAAAACAAGATAAATTAAGCAAAATAATATTAAATTTATTGTAATCTTTTGGTTTATATTCTCTATTGCAAAAAGGCATAAATAATTGAATGAAAAGATTTTAAAATTTATTGTTTTTATACTTATAGCTACACTAGGCGTATACTTTACATATCCAGATGAAATTAGTAGCGACCAAGCATTAAGCTATTTAGAGAGTTACAATACAACGCTCATACTTACAATTGGCGGAATTACTATAGGTATAGTTTTAGGTTTTATTTTAGCTTTTTTAAAATTTATAAATATAAAAATACTAAGTTTTATTATAGATGAATATATAGATATAATAAGAGGAACGCCTGTTTTAATACAGCTTATGGTCTTTAGCTTTGTTGTATTTGCCGCTTGGAGCAACAATATATATGCAGCCATTATAGCTCTTGGATTAAATAGCTCAGCTTATGTTGCCGAAATAGTAAGATCTGGTATAAACAGCGTTGATAACGGACAGATGGAAGCTGCAAGAGCTATGGGACTAGACTATAAAACTTCTATGAAAGAGATTATCTTTCCACAAGCTATAAAAAATATACTTCCAGCACTAGCAAATGAATTTATATCACTTTTTAAAGAAACTTCTGTTGTTGGAATGATAGGAATTTTTGATTTAACTATGAATGCACAAAGCTTGCAAGCTACACTTTTTACAGCAAAACCAATACTTTTTGCTGCGGTGATTTACTATATAAGCGTTAAGATATTCTCTTTTTTAGCAAAAATGCTAGAAACAAGGTTAAATAAGAATGATTAAAATAGAAAATCTTTGTAAAAAATATGGAAATTTATCGGTTTTAAACAATATATCCACAAATATAAAAAAAGGCGAAGTTGTAGCTATAATAGGTCCAAGCGGTGGTGGAAAAAGTACATTTTTAAGATGTATAAACAAGCTTGAAGAGCCAGATAGTGGACATATATTTATTAAAAATCAAGATATAACATTAAAAAGTACAAATATAAACAAAATAAGACAAAAAGTTAGTATGGTTTTTCAACACTTTAACCTTTTTGCAAATAAAAGCGTTTTATCAAATTTAACTCTAGCTCCTATAAAAGCAGGAATTTATAGTAAAGAAGAAGCACAAAGTAAAGCAATAGAACTATTAAGAAAAGTTGGTCTTGAAGACAAAAAAGATGAATTTCCACATAAATTAAGTGGCGGACAAAAACAAAGAATTGCAATAGCAAGAAGTTTGGCAATGAATCCTGATGTTATTTTATTTGATGAACCAACTTCAGCACTTGATCCTGAAATGATAGGTGAAGTTTTACATATAATGCAAGAAGTTGCAAAAGAAGGATTAACAATGCTAGTTGTAACCCACGAAATGGGTTTTGCTAGAAATGTTGCAAATAGGATATTTTTTATGGAAGGTGGAATTATAGCAGTTGATGACACTCCTAAAAATGTTTTTGAAAATCCACAAAATGAAAGATTACAAGAATTTTTAAATAAAATTTTAAACCATTAATAAAGGATGAAAAATGAAAAAGTTGTTTAAATGCTTACTAGCTAGTTTGTTTTTAGCTACATGTATCAATGCTAATGATATTTTAAAAGTTGGAACTAATGCCACATATCCTCCTTTTGAATACATTGATCAAAATTCAAAAATAACTGGTTTTGATATGGATTTAATCGATGAACTAAGCAAAAGAATTGGCTTTAAATATGAGATTGTAAATATGGGCTTTGATGCTTTGATACCAGCTTTAAAAAGCGGTAAAATAGATGCAATAGCTGCTGCGATGAGTGCAACTCCTCAAAGAATTAAAGCTGTAGATTTTACAGATCCTTACTACACAACAGAGAATTTATTTATAAAAAAATCATCTAATGCTGAAATAAATTCAAAAGATGATTTAATAGGTAAAAAAATAGGAGTTCAACTTGGCACAGTTCAAGAAATGGCAGCTAGAGAAATCAAAGGTTCTAAAGTAGTTCCGACAAAAGATATTTTTAACTCAATAATGGCACTTAAAAATAACAAAGTAGACGCAGTTCTTGTTGATAGTTCTATAGGCTATGGATATTTAAATAAAAATGATGATTTGACTGAATTTTTAAAAGAACCAGATGGTAGTGAGGGTTTTTCTATAGCATTTGATAAAAACAAGCGCACAGAATTAATCAAAAAAATAAACAAAGAAGTTGATAAAATGAAACAAGATGGAACATATGAAAAACTTCTTAAACAATATGAATTAAAATAAATTTAAGTATTTTTGTATTAAAAGAACCTGAAGTGTCTGAGATTTATGCAATAACGGATGATATCTTAACTCCAGATGAGACTATAGAAGATCAAGTTTTAGAAATTTTACAAAATGGTATAAAATTTATACAATATAGGAGTAAAAAAAGTATACAAAATGAAGAAATCATCAAAAATCTCATATCGCTTTGCGAAGATTTTAATGCAAAGCTTATCATAAATGATAATGTAAATTTAGCCAAAAAATTAAAAGCTCATGGCGTTCATATAGGAAAAAATGACGCCATGTTAAAAAACACAAAAGAGTTTTTAGGGAGTGAGTTTATAATCGGAGTAAGTTGCTATAATGATATAAATTTAGCCATCAATTCTCAAAATATCGGTGCTAGTTATGTTGCATTTGGCGCTGCTTTTAAAAGCGCGACTAAACCAAATGCCTTGCTTAGCGGCATAGAAATAATCTCTCAAGCAAAAGAAAAAATATCACTACCAATTTGTATAATAGGCGGCATAAACCAAGGCAATATAGCAGATGTTGCAACTAAAAAGCCTGATATGATAGCAATGATAGAGGCTATTTATAAACCAAACTCAATAAAAGAAAATATAACAAATTTAAGAAAGAAAATATATCAATGGACATAATAAGCACAATAATACTTGGCATAGTTGAAGGTTTAACTGAATTTTTACCAGTTAGCTCAACAGGACATTTGATATTAGCCTCAAAGCTTTTAAATTTACAACAAACTCCAACCTTAACATGCTTTGAAGTTTCAATACAACTTGGTTCTATTTTGGCAGTAGTTTTTATATATTTTAGTAAATTAAAACAGGATATAAATATATGGATAAAATTAGCCATAGGTTTTATTCCAACCGGTGCGATAGGTTTTTTACTTCATAAATACATAAAAGAGCTTTTTTCTCCAGATATAGTAGCTTATATGCTTATATTTTGGGGTATTATTTTTATAATAGTTGAAATTTTTAACAAAAAAGAAAAAATAAAAATAACTACAATAACATTAGAGGATGTCAGCTATAAACAATCTTTTTTAATAGGCTTATCACAATGCCTTGCTATGGTGCCAGGCACATCAAGAAGCGGCGCGACAATCATAACTGGACTTTTAGCAGGACTTGATAGAAAAACAGCCGCAACTTTTAGTTTTTTACTAGCAATACCAACAATGTTTGCAGCTACATTTTATGATTCTTATAAAAACAGAGCTATATTTATTGAAAATATGGATAATATTTTTATATTTTTATTAGGTGGAATTGTAGCCTTTATAGTAGCATTATTTGCGATAAAAATATTTCTAAAATTTGTAAGTAAATTTGACTATATACCTTTTGGGATATATAGAATAGTAGTAGGACTAATATTTTTATTATTTATATTATAAATTTCCCAAATTATATCTTTTCTTGCGATATTCTATACCTTTTTGTTCTTCTATCTCTATTCTAGCAGAGTGATGTGGATACAATTTCCTTAAAGTAATGCTCATATAAGCTATAAGTTTTGCATCGGCACTTCTATGACTAGATACTAAAAAAACAAAAAGCATATATTTATTTAGTTCTAGTTCATCTTCTTTTGGTATTTCAAAATTATTTATATAGTATTGCAAAGCTAAAAAAAGATCATTTTTTCTTAAATTATCTTTTGATACAACTGTTATCATATCGTCTATATCTATAGTTTTATCTTTTTTATTTTTAAGAACTTTGTCTAATACATAATATTCATCTTTTTTAATGCTATTTTTGTCATTATCGTTATCAAAAAATGTTATATAAATAACGGCAATGACAAATAAGAATATAATTATAGAAAATATGACAATATAAATAATCGAGTTATTATCATTTTCCAACAACTATCCCTTATAGCTTTTTAGCAAATTTAATGCCTCTTGAAGCAATCAAGGTAATTATAATCATAACCGTAGCTATAATGCCAACAAAATTTGGAACTGGCACAGGATCTCCTGATGCATAAGAGTGCATTCCGCTTAAATAAAAATTTACTCCAAAATATGTCATTATTATAGACCAATATGCAAAAGAAGAAGCAACACCAAAAGCATATTGATTATTTAGCTTAGGAATAAATCTTAAATGCAAAACAACTGCATATACAATTATAGATATTAAAGCCCAAGTTTCTTTTGAATCCCAGCCCCAGTATCTTCCCCAGCTTTCATTTGCCCAAACGCCGCCAAGGAAGTTTCCAAGAGTTAATAAGCTTATACCAAATATCATAGACATCTCATTTATTCTCGTTGCCTCAAGAATATTTCTTGATATTTCTTTATTTTCTTTTTTACCCTGAAAACACATTAAAATCAATGTAAACATACCAAGAAGAGCACAAAGCCCTAAAAATCCGTAACTAGCAGTAATTACAGAAACGTGTATAGTTAACCAATATGAGTTCAAAACAGGAACTAGCGTTGTGATTTGAGGATCAAGCCAACTAAGATGAGCTACAAACAAAGTCACGCCAGTTAAAATAGATGTAAGCGCTATGGTAACTGGGCTTCTTTTTGCAAATATAAGTCCAGATAAAGCCATTGCCCAAGCTACATATATAAGTGACTCATATGCATTTGACCAAGGAGCGTGCTGCGAAACATACCATCTCATGCCAAGTCCGGCAGTAAGTGCTAAAAATAACACTAAATTTAAAAAATATACAAATCTAAAAGGATACAAAACATTTGTTTTTGGTCTTACCATTTTTATAAAAACTACAGCTAGTAAAATAAGTCCGGAAATTAGATAAAAAGGTGACAATCTATCAAATATATTGTATTTATTTAAAAGTAGCTCCATATCTATCTTTTTTTGATCTATAAGAATACTTGCACCATATTTTGATTGATATTCTTTTAATACATTCAGTGCATCATTTGCCTGCTTCCAATCACCAGAGGATTGGGCATCTATTATACTTCTAAAATAATTTTGTAAAATACTAGCAACTTGATTTGATTCTTCTTTAGGAAAACTCATAATAGCGGACGCTGGAGAATACCAAGTATTATTTGGATCATCTATTTTTGGAAAAATTCTAAAAATTTCACCCATAAATACCATATATAATATATTTACCCTTTCATCAACCTTTATCACATCTTTATCAAACATTCCTCTTAATGCTGGGTTTTTTCTATTTGTTAATTCTACAGTTTTAGTTAGCTTATAAGTAAGCTTTCCATCGCTACCCATATTAAAAAAATCACTAAATTTTGCATATTTTGCATTTTCATCAACACCAAGAAGTTTTTTTAATTCTTTATTTGAAATGGCAATCAAAGGAGCTTCTTGCCAATAATCACTATTTAACATCATAGAAAGTATAACTTCTGTTGGACTCATACCATTAAAAGATGAGCTTCTATAAATCTTATTTAAAACTTCATAACCTACAGTATCAAATGGTTTTATTCTACCATCCACACTTTGAACAAGCAAAGATGATAATTCTTTTGCATGATTTTTATCTATACTTGGAACATCAGAAGCTTTTAAATTTACTCCTGCAAATGCCAAAACTATAACAAACATTAAAGAAAGAGTCTTAGTAGCTTCTGAATTTACTAAATTTGCAAGCTTTCTAAACCTACTATAAGGACTTATTAAATTTAAGAAAAAGCCAAGACCTAATAAAAAATAACCTATATAAGTAGGAATTTTACCGGGATCTTTATTTACAGATAGTATAGTTCCTCTTTCGTCCATATCATAAGAACTTTGAAAAAATCTATGCCCATTAAAATCTAAAACATTATTCATATAAATCAAATAATCCATAATTTTATTTCCATTTTTATCGAAGATAGTAATATCACTCGAATAGCTCATAGGAGAATTTGAACCAGGATATCTATCTAGCTTAAATGCGTTTAGATGCATTACAAATGGCATAGTATGTTTTAAAGAGCCAACTTTGGTAACAAACTCAACACCGCCAATATGGGTAGAATAAACCTTTCCATTTGTAAATATAGGAACATCTTGTTTTTCTCCATTAAACTCAAGCTCTCCAATCATAGCATCATTTCCATCATTTGCACTAACAAGCTTTTTTGAAGCGCTTTTAGAAAGAAATTTTGGAGAAAAATTTATATTGGCAACAGTATAAAGCCTCATTTCTTTAAACTCATTTAAAGAGTTGCTTTCAAAATTATCTTTTTTATTTTCGCTCATTATAAAATAAGATACTTTATCGCTTGATGTAAAAAACCATTTATCATCTTTTAATGTAAATTTAACAAACTTATCGCTATTTGGTTCTTTGTTGAATGTAAATTCAACTCCATCAATTATATTTGAAGTATTATTTTCTAAAATAAGTTCATTTGAACTTCCATTTCCAGAAATTATTAAATTTATAATAGGCTTTCCATCTTTACTATCAGTAAAAACAAAATCCGCACTGCGTATATAATCTTTATATTTATATGTAGCTTTTTTGCCATTTATATCTACGCTCATAGAAAAATCATTATCTCCTTTTAGAGATATATGTTTTTCTTCATTATCTTGGTATAAATTCTTTCCATCATCTGCAATCAACTGCAAATAAACAGCGGAAGTCCAAAGCTCGTCAGTACTTTCGCCATTTCTTATGTGAACAACGCCCTCAAAGCCAAAATATCTAGTAATGCCAGCGCCAATTAAAATAATTATAAATGAAAAATGAAAGAGAAAAGATGGCAATTTCTTAAGTGTAATAAGTTTGTATCTAAAAATATTATAAAGCAAATTTACACCAAGTAAAAGTTGCAATAAAGCAAACCAAGTTGCTCCATAAACAGCCGACCAAGCAGTTGGCGTATCGTAATTATTTTCTATTATAGTTGCTGTTCCACAAGATACAGCATAAATAAGAAGCATGGTTATCGCAGATCCCATACCTAAAAAACCAGATATGATTTTATTCATTATATATCCTTAAAATTTGCAAATAAGTTAAGGATAACATTTTTTATTAAATAAAATATAAAACTTGGTAGAAATAAAAAAAGAAATTTGGGAAGATTTAATCTTCCCATAAAGAAAGGAGTTCTAGCTAAACTTCATTTATTGTTCTATTGCACATTGAAATGATACTATTTGAGGATAAACAAACGGCAACCTAAAAAGATATATTCTCACTTTCTGGCACAGGAATAATAATTTTTTTTGAAGAACGATTGCTTTTTTTAACAGCAGGATGTCTTGAATTTGAAGCATTTATCAAATACATTTCAGAAATTCTATTACCTTTTATAATAGCATACACTAAATCTTTTTCATTGTAATAAATTTTTTTAGCATATGCAGTAGCACTTGGCAATTTATTATTTGTAGTATCTATACCTATTATATTATACAGCCAACCTTTATCTGTAAATTGCAAAGACTTGACATAGCCTTTAATCATTTTTGTTTGAATTTGATTTTTTTGAACCTGATTTTGAACGATTGGCTGCTTAACTGGTTTTTGATTGTTTTGTCCAAAAAAGCTACTGCAACCAACCATAAATAATGCTAAAAAAACAGATAAACTAAGCCTGAATATCAAGAGTGTTGCCTCCTAGAGCAGATATTTTTTCATCTATTTTTGCAAGAGCTTTTTGCATTGTCTCTTGTGATATATCTGGAAGTTTTCCACCCCACATTTGTTCTGCTTGCTCGAAACCTCTTAACATACCATCTTTACCTGCTTTTAATTTTTCCAAATCATTTCCTGCACCATTTATAACAAAATCAGCTATTCTCTCAGATGTTTTAGTTATTCCAAAAAAACCATCTTCGCTAACAAGCGCTTTTGCTTCATCTTGGCTTAAAGCGTGGATTGGTTTACCATTATATCCTATTTGAGACAAATCTATACCAGATAAAAGTCCTTTTACTTTATTTGTTGGATTTTGCAAGAAACTTAAAAAATCACCACTATTATCACTGCTTATACCGAATGAAAAACTTTGAAAAGAAAAACTACCGTTTGAAAAACTAAAAGTTTGTGCTTGAAACTGCATAAAATAAGCATTTGAAATGCCTTTTGCACCAATGGAACTTAGCTCACTAAAATGTTTTTTCATCTCTTCTTGTTTTTCTAACTTATGTGAATTTTGCTCTTGTTTATCGACAAGTTTATTCTCTGACTTATTTGTTAAATTTGTAGAAACATCTCTCATATATGAAGCATTTAAATCATTTATTTTCATATCCATTCTCCTTAATGTATTTTATATAAATCGGCTATTTGTAAAATTTATTTAACTAAGCGGTAAAAGCATTTTTTTAAGTATTCTTTTGCCAACTTCAACACCTGGCTGATCGTAGGTATTAATTCCAAGCATAATTCCAGTTGCAGAAGTTAAAAGTTCAAAATAATAAAGCAAATACCCTATATGCCATTCATCTATTTTATCAACCTCAATCAAATCAACGCTTACTCCTTCAGCAATTATAGCTTTTAAACTAGCTTCACATTGCGCATTTAATACATCTTGTAAAGAGTATGAATTTACAAAATCACAATCTTGCAAAAAATCAAATTTAATATTTGGAATGTTAATATTTTGATCATGATTTAAAACTTTTATAAAAGTTACTGTTTTATCTTTTACTCCATCCATAATGAGTTGTAAAAAAGAGTGCTGATCCCTAGAGCCAACTAAACCAACTGGAGTAAGTCCTATGCGTTGATATCCTTTTTTCTTACCAAGCGATTCCGCCCAAAGCTGCACATACCAATCATTAAATTTATCAAATCGATCGCAGTAACTAAACAAAACATTTATAGTTGCATTTTTATGCGTAGCATAGTGATATGCTTTTTGAAGTATTGTGTCATTTTGATCTTCTAAAAAGTTTTTTTTACAAGCTTTGGCACCATCAAGCAAAGAAATAACATCAAAACCACAAAAATACAATGGAACAAGACCTATCATACTAAGCACACTAAATCTTCCACCAACATTTTTTGGTATATAAAAAACAGATATATTATGTTTTTTTGCAAAATTTTCTAGAGGCGATCCTAAATCAGTTATAGCAGCAAAATTGTAACTAAAGTCTTTGACATTAAATTTTTCAACCACACATTTAAAAATAGATATTGGCTCAATTGTAGTGCCAGACTTACTAGAAATTAAAAAGAATGTTTCATCAAAGACTATATCTTTAGTTTTTTTATAAAATTCAAACGGATCTAAATTGTCTAAAAAAATAATTTTCTTTGAACTTTTTAAATTTAGTATCTCATAAACTGTTTGCACACCAAGCGAAGATCCGCCTATCCCCATAAGAACTATTGTTTTAAATTTACTAAATTTATCATCGATTTTTTTTAACACATTTATAGCTTCATAACCAAGTTCTGGCAGATGATAATACCCTATATCTCCAGCATTAAACTCATCATTCATTCTTTTTGAAAATTTATTAATATCTTCTAAGGGAGAAAATTTAAAATAAATTTTATTGTTTACCATATATGTTCTCATAAAAATAGTTTGTAGCTTCTACATAACCTTTCAAAGAACCACAATCAAATCTCTTGCCTTTAAATTTATACGCCAAAATCATTCCATTATTTGCCTGTTTTAAAAGTGCATCAGTTATTTGAATTTCTCCATTTTTCCCAGGCTTTGTTTGCTCTATCATATCAAAAATATCTGGCGTTAGGATATATCTTCCAATTATTGCTAGATTATTTGGTGCTTCTTGTGGTGTTGGTTTTTCAACCATATTCGAAACCATTATCAGATCATCTTCTATAAATTTACCATCTACAATACCATATTTATCAACTTCATCTTTCTCAACTTCCATAACTGCAACTATAGAACAGCGGTATTTTTCGTAAATTTTAACCATCTGAGATAACACACCATCGCCATTTTCATTTATACATAAATCATCTGCTAAAATAACACCAAATGGCTCACTTTTGACGAGTGTTTTCCCAGTATATATCGCATCTCCAAGACCTTTCATATTTTCTTGTCTAGTAAAAGTAAAAGAACAAGCACTCATTAAATTTCGAATCTCTGTTAAAAGGTGCTCTTTGCTTGTCCCTGCTATTTGATGTTCAAGCTCATAACTAATATCAAAATAATCTTCTAAAGCTCTTTTTCCTCTTCCTGTTACAAATGCCATATTATTCATATTTGCCTCAAGTGCTTCATCAACACCATAATGTATAAGTGGTTTTGTTAAAATAGGCAACATTTCTTTTGGAAGTGATTTTGTAGCTGGTAAAAATCTAGTTCCATAGCCAGCTGCTGGAAAAAGACAAGTTTGAATCATTTTAACTCCTTAGTATAATAAGGAATTATAATGAAATTTAGCAAATTTTTTAATTAAATTTAGTTAAAAAGTGTTTTGTAGTAATAAATTTAAATTTAGAGTTTTTTTGGTGCAAATGCACCAAAAAAACTATCCAAGAAATTCTCTTTTGAAGTATTCTTTTGGTGCCTTGCAAAGAGGACAGGCTCCTGGTGCTTTTTTGCCACGATGTACATGACCACAAACTTCACAAACCCAAACATCTTCTTCATCACTTTGGAAAAATCCATCAGCTTCTAGCATTTTTTTAAGTTCTAAATACTCTCTTTCATGCTCAACTTCAACTTTTGCAATAGCATTAAAAAGTCTAGCTATATCTTTTTTACCTTCATCTTCCGCTATTTTTGCAAAATCTGGATACATAGTTGTATGCTCATATCTCTCACCATCAGCAGCAGATATAAGATTTTTATCCATTTTATCTAGTGATAAACCTTGAATTTCATTGTATTTTTTAAATTCCGCTCTAGCGTGCCATTTTTCATTTTCTGCTGCTTCATAAAAATGCTTTGCTATAGCATGATATCCGGCTTCTTTTGCTATATCGCCATACAAATCATATTTATTTCTAGCCATTGATTCTCCGGCAAAAGCTTTCATCAAATTTACAGATGTTAAGTCTTTTGTAACAAGTTCCATTTCTATACCACAACAGGTTAATGGACCTCCACCAACTTCTTGTATTTCTATAACATTTCCACATTTTGGGCATCTATAAGTTTCATACTGTCTCATTAAGTCTCCTTGTAAATAAAATATGCTTTATTATACTAAAATAACCTAAAAACATATTAATTTAATTAGACAAAAACTCTTGTTTTATTTCATCATTGCTCTTTACAACAAGACCTGATCCATGTATGACATTTGGCATACAAGATGTGCAAATATCTACTTTTTCACCATTTTTAGTAGCCAAAATATAAACTATATCGCTTTCTTTATCGCTTCTAACACCACAAACATTGCATATAACTACACCATTTTCTACCATTTAAATTCCTTTATATAAATTTCGCGTAATTTTAATATCTAAAATCAAATTTTTAAATGATTTAAATCAATTTTTATAATTAAATATATTTAATTGTGCTTTTTGTATATCAAATTTGAAAGAAAAATAACAAAAAATAGTTGTAAAAAAAGCCCTAAAAGCGGCACTAAACTAACTATATAAAATACCAAGCAAGATAATTTAAATTCATTTCCACCATCTCTTAACCATAGAATCTCAAAATCATTTTTATTTAATGAATTTGAGCCTACATCTAGTAGCATAAATTTATAATATAGATAAAAAAATGGAATATTTACAACAATAACATTTATCACAGGGATAAATAAAAATGGAATACTGATAAGTAAAAAAATGCAAAATTTAAGTAGTATAATCATCATTAACTTTGAAGTTTTAAAAAAACTAATTCCTTGCAATCTATCATAATGATAGTATTTTTTATTTAAATGATTTGTTGCAATGGGCGTGAGAAATCCAGCAACAATAAGTGCTATAACTACAGAAATAATAACAACAAAAAAAACACCTATCATATAAAATATGGCTATGATAAGCCATTTTGTCAAAGCAAAAGCCAAAATGGAAGTCAAAAGCGGATATTGTGCCTCATCAATGAAAGAAAAATCTCCGCTTTTAGCCCCATCATTTAGCATACTAAAAAATTCTATACCGCCAAAAATCAAAAATCCACCGAGTATTAAAACTGAAACAATAAGCGGCAATGTAGAAAGTAAAATAAATTTCTTAGTTAAAAACTCTCTTAGACTTATTTGAAAAATTTTAATCATTATGATTTTTGATACTCTTTTTCAAGAGCGTTGTAAATTTCACCCTCTTCGATAATTCCACTGTCTAATATAACATTCATTATCTCGTTGTCTTCTTTGCCATTCCAATATTTTTTATATTTTCCCTCTTTATAACCATGTTCTTGTCTGAAACGATTTAAAACATTTTTGCCTATATAAAGCTTAAATAAGACATTTAAATTTACACCGCAACTAAGTGCTATTCTAAAATAATTTGTTAAAATATCTTCTAGTTTATAACTAAATCCGCTACATTTATGAATCAAAGACTCTATATCATTTACTATTTCATAATCAGAATGTGAACCATCAATATAAGATCCATTGCAAAATTTACTAAATCCGCTAACGCTTGATATATGCTCACTTAAAACATCTTTATTTCCAATACTATTAGATGTGTAATATTCAAGCATTAAACTCATTATAAAATGCCAAATATCAACAACTTCTATTCTAGCGTTTTGCATATCAGCACTTTGAGAAATATTTTTCCAATGCTTCCAAGAAAAGCTATTTATCAGTTCTGCACACTCCATATAAATACATCTTTTCCAACTTATGAGTTTTCCATCTTTAGTATATCCGCTCTCCCAATTTATACCACAAGTTTGGTCGTTTAAACACTGCTGCATATCAAGCATAGTTTTTAGCATTTTAATGTAATCCATATTATACAAATCTCCATTTTTTATAAAATTATAACAATTAAATATGAATATTTATATAAATTTAAACATATAAACTAAAACTATCAAATCTTTGTAATAAATTTTCAAAAAGTTTATTTGCATTTTTTAGCATATTTTCATCAGCTTTATTTTGTTTTAGCAACTCATCAAATAGCTTTAAAACATTATCACTAACCATATTTTTATGATTTTCATTTTTTATTTCTGGTAGCATATTTTTAATCTCATTTGCTAAATTTGTATAACTTGAATTACCAAATTTTTCGCCATCTTTAACATTTTGCAAAAACTTTTCCATAATAGGCTTAATCTTACTTAAAGCCTCATTAATCTCTTTTATATCATTTTGATCTATACCATTGTCTTCATACTTAAAATTATATCCATATTCATGGGTTAATGTAAGCTCAGTGAGTTGAGAATTGCCATTATTAGAGCTTTTGAGATTCATAGACTTATTATCATACATAGATAAAGATATATTATCCCCTGAGCTTGTTTTGAAATTAAAATCAAAATTATTCATTGATAGATTTGACATTTTATTGGTTTGCATTTAGAACTCCTTGCTTGCTATGTAAATCGTCAAAAGCTAGTTTTTATTAAGCAAATTTAGTGCCAAAATTTGATAAATTTACAAAAAATATTAAAGAAAAATTATGGATGAAAAAATAGTAAAATTTTTACATAAAATGCAACTACTCACACTTGGCGTGATAATTGAAAATAAGCCATATTTGTGTAGTGCATTTTATGCCTATGATGAAAAAAATTATAAGATAATAATAGCTAGTAACGAACAAACAGCACACATAAAAGCAACAAATTTAAATCAAAATGTATCAATATGTATAGCGCTAGATACAAAAATAGTTGGAAAAATAAAAGGAATTCAAGCTTTAGGTATCATAAAAAAAACATCTAACGAAAATAAACAAATTTACTACAAAAAATTTCCTTATGCCATAGCTTATCCAAGCGATATGTATGAAATAAACCTAACTTGGATTAAATTTACAGACAACACGCTTGGATTTGGCAAAAAACTTATTTGGCAAATTTGACATAAAAACTAAAAATATTAAATTTAAATAAATATACTAATGCAAAGCTATTGTTGTGGCAAAGCATCTTTAATAATCTCTTTTACTTCTTTCATGGCATCTTCATCTTTTTTGATGGCCTCTCTTAATATAAAACTCGCCTCTATAATAGCATAAAGCTCAGGTTTGGTAATCCGCCACCTTTGAAGCGTTCTTGTAGTTATTCTTAAAATTCTTGCTTTGTCTCTTTGTGTATATTTCATAAATTTACCTTTTTTCAAGCAAATTTATCTTTTAAGCAATAAACAATTAACAACGAAATAAAATCGTAAATTTATAAAATATTTAGACTTTATTTCGTATAATAAAAAAATTAATTTAAATAAAAGGTTTTAATATGAGAAATGATTTAGAAATAATAACTCAATTTTATAGGGCGTTAGAGACATTAGAGAAAGGTAATTTACAGAATTATCCAGTTGTATACATATATAGTACTAAAATATTTGTTGAGCTTATGAATAATAAAATGTTTAAAATTTTAGGAGCAAACTCTATAAATGACATGTTTGATAAAATTATAAATATCAATGAAAATAATATTTATTTAAACAAACAAATAACTGATTGCAAGAATTTATATAAAATTTTAGAAGCTTTAAATGATGATTTGACACAATATAATATAGTTAGAAAACTAGATTTTGACATAAGCGAAATAAAACAACAAATAGATAGCTATATGTCAATTTTAAGCCATATTGAAACATTAGAAGAATACTAGGAATTTAAAATGTGGTGGATTATAGGAATAATAATAGTTTTAGTGTTTATTGTATACATTTTAATTTTTAGTAAAGAGCATGAGATATCCAATAACAACAATAATTTATTAGATATTTTAGATAATAAAGAGGATGAATTTATTAATGACATTAAAAGATTACTATCATCGGGTTTTAATATCAAAAATAATTCTAACGAATTTATAAAATTTATATATAAGTTCTTAACAAAGCGCCTTGAGTCATATATTTTAAATCAGAATCATAATAACAATGTAAAAAGCAAGGAAGAATTATCTTTAATAACAATCGGTTGTATCATAGCAATATTATTAATTAATGATATATATGGCAATGAATTAGCTATTAAATACTGCAAAAAATTAGTAGCTAATTTTAAAAATGGGATACTAACAGTAGATGATTTAAAAATTATTGTCGGTAATACTCTAAGCTTAGAAAAAGACTCATCTCCAACTAGAAAAAAAGAGATTTGTTCTCTAATATGCAAACATATAGATGAAGGATTATAAAACTATGCAATTTATATCAGAAAATGATTTTAATATAGATATATCAAATTATCCAAATTTACCAAATGATTACTTAAGTAGAAGTACGGTCTATAGATATATTTGCCAAATGATATTTAATATAGATAAAAACTATGAATTTAAGCGTCAATTTTTTTTAGAATCAGGTGAAAATCGCACAAGAACAATGGGAGAAATTGCTAATATAGCTATCAAAAAATGTAGTGTAAAATATGATAATATAAAAGAAAATCAAATCAGAAATGTTTTTCCAAATTCAAAAATTATAAGTATATTTGATTTTAAAAATAAAATGGATAGTGGCGAAATTATATTTAAAATTTGGGATGAATTTCCATTATTTGTTAAAGAATTTTTGCATAATCAAGTAAATCCTTATCCATATGAAATTACTCCATTTAAGATTTATGCTATATATGAATGTGCAAAATATACTCTTGGCTGCATAAACAATTTATTTAACCATACTGATTTTGAAAGCCTAGCAAAAGATGCAGTTTTTGTAATGAATAATGCACAAAACAAAATATCTAAAAAGTTTATTATAGATTCTGGTTTAGAAATTCCAAGAGAAATTTCAAATATAGAAGAAATAAAAAACTTGTTTGCAATTTCTAGTTCATCGTCATATGTAATTTTAAAAATTTGCGATGAACTAGATGGAATAGACTTTTATACCCCATTAATATTAACACTAATTACGGCAAACGCTATATTAAAATCTAAGATTGGAAATTACAAAAATTTTATCAATCAAATGTTAATTTAAAGGATATAAATATGGATAGAAAATATTTGGATATACTTACATTAGAGCTTTATGACTACCCTTTGCACAATACGATTATGGTTTAGAATTTGTAGATTTTAATGGCGATCCATTAAATGGATACTATATTAAAACATATAAAGAAGAAGGATTAAGAAGATTTTTTGATATAAATACATTTCCTAATCAAATGCAATCCTTAAAACAATTTAATAATATGCTATTGTCAAAAGAAAAAGGAAATTTAGTCACAGTAGATGAATATATAGAAATATTTAAAATAGCTATAATATTTAGTAACCTAGATTTTAAAGATAAGAAAAAAACATTGATAAATAAAATGGGTTTTTATTATAAAGGACATGCTATAGTGGATAAAATAATGCAGGCAGGCATTTGTTCATTTATAAATTTAATCCAAATCTGGAAAATGGGCAATTTGAAATTTATTTAAATGATAAAACACATGGTGTTGATAAAATAATAAGATATAATCAATCAAATTTTACTGAAACTTTGGCACCATTAACACTTCATGGCCTAAATTATCTTTTTTATCAAATTTATGGAGATATAACTGGCAAATATTTTGTAAATATTTTTGAAAATAATATATTATCATTAAAAATTGAAGAATATAAAAAATATTATTTACTCAAATTTGATGAAAAAGAATTTAAAAATAAAAACATATATGATATTCCAAATTGGCTAGATTGACTTATGGATTGTGATATAGATATAGATGAAATTTCTAAAATTTTAAAATGCGATGATAGTTTTATAAAATATGTAGAAAATGATAATGTAAATTATGGAAATTTATCAAATAATTTAAAAAGGTAAAATAAAATGTACGATGGTTCAGACGACAAAGTAAATCTTGTATTAAGTTTATGTTTTAAAAATGATTCTGTAAAAGGTATTTATAAAAAAGTTACGGAAACTTTTTGTACACAAGATGATGCAAAAGAATTTGTTTACGAACAGTTAAATTGCTACTATCACTCAGGAGAGCGAGCTATTGTTGATTTTTTAAATATTCCAAAAGAAAATTTTTTATCAGATTCAATATTAAATCCCAGATTTAACACGGAAGCTGGCACAATAGTGTTATTTGAATGCATGGCTTTGAATGAAAATGAAGGAATAGTAGTATCAATGCTTGTAACTATAATTGTAATTATAAACTATGAAATTGGGGATTATAAAAACTTTTGTTACAAATTCTTAAATTTTACTTTTGATAAAATTAAATTTAAAACAAATAATACTTCAAATAAAAACATAACATTAAAAACAATTTTAACTATATTTTTTGTAATACTTATCATTTTTCTAGTTTTCTAGGAAATTTTGTAGTGCATCATAAGGATAAGATTTACTTTACAATCCCATTCTAATATAATATTATATTAGCAAAATTTAAAATTATAAATTTACAATAAACTCTTTATAATCATAAAAGCATTATAAAGACTTATTTATCCTTCTTATCTTCTTTTTTATTTTTGTTGTTATTAGCTTTATTTACACTCATACTATTTTTATTATCATTATAAATCTTATCACCTATACCTTTGACATTTTTTATATCTTCAACACTATTAAATTTATTAGTTTTTCTATACTCTATGATAGCCTCTGCTTTAGATTCTCCAACACCTTTTAATGTCATAAGTTCGTCTTTAGAAGCTGTATTTAAATCTATAGCTCCAAATACATAAGAACAAACAAGCATTAATAATAAAAGTAACTTTTTCATATATTTTCCTTTAAATTTAGTATATTTTTTATCTTTCTTATATATAATGATTAATTAATAATATATTAGGATAAATCAGATTTTACATTTTTTGTACTTAAAATTTTATAAATTTATATAAAAATTAACAAATGGAAACAAACAATAACAAAAGCAAATTATATTTAATTTAATATGAATTATTATATAAAAAATACTAAATTTATTTAATTATTTTAATATAAATAAATGTGAATAAATTAAGAAAGATTTGTAGAATAAATTATTAACACGCTTTGCAGCGACTTACTTTTCCACATCCCAGTAAGGGAGAGTATCATCAGCCATGATATGCTTAGCTTCTTGGTTCGAGATGGGGCAAGGCGTTTCCATATCTGTATAGCCACAAAGCAGTGTTAAATAAAAATACTTTCTCTTTTTATTTATACTGCGTCAAGATTAAAAAGTATGCTTATTATTCGCTTTCCTTATCTAAATTAAAAATAGTCGTATTTTAAGCAAACCACGAACTTATAAAAGTATTCTTATTAAACACTGTTAGATAAATTGTTAAAAGTCTAAGTTTTAATTATAAAACTTTTTACTTATTAAGGATTAAAGATATTTCACTTTTATATCTTTCTAGCAAACTTGATTTGTGATTAGATGTAAGGCTTGTAAAAAGTTTGATTAGTTTTAAGTGAGTTACCTTAAAGGTAATGAATGCAAAAATCTAATCAAGCTTTCGTGCAATTGTTCTTACACTAAACTAAATCATTATTAATTTTATCCTTAACAAGGAAGTGATGCTTAATTTTAACTATTTATTTGTATAGTTATTATGTATTTTTGGAGGTATTTTTTCGCTAAACAAGGAAGACAAATGAGTTCAAGGGAGTTACCATATAGGTAATGACCGCAGAACTATATGAAGTCTGACGCAGTTTAGTAGAAAAAAGACAAACAAAAAAAATAAAAGATAAGCAAACGAGCTATTAGTACTGGTCAGCTAAATGACTTACATCACTTACACATCCAGCCTATCAAACTTATAGTCTATAAGAGCTCTTAAAAGAAGATTCATCTTGGAGTTGGCTTCGAGCTTAGATGCTTTCAGCTCTTATCACATCCCAACTTAGCTACTGGGCGATGCTCTTGGCAGAACAACCCATACACCAGTGGTTGGTTCGACCCGGTCCTCTCGTACTAGGGTCAACTCTCCTCAATCTTCTTACGCCCACGGCAGATAGGGACCGAACTGTCTCACGACGTTCTGAACCCAGCTCGCGTACCGCTTTAAATGGCGAACAGCCATACCCTTGGGACCTGCTCCAGCCCCAGGATGCGATGAGCCGACATCGAGGTGCCAAACCTCCCCGTCGATGTGAGCTCTTGGGGGAGATCAGCCTGTTATCCCCGGGGTACCTTTTATCCTTTGAGCGATGGCCCTTCCACACAGAACCACCGGATCACTAAGACCGACTTTCGTCTCTGCTCGGCTTGTATGCCTCACAGTTAAGCTAGTTTATGCCTTTATACTCTACAAACGATTTCCAACCGTTCTGAACTAACCTTTGTAAGCCTCCGTTACATTTTGGGAGGCGACCGCCCCAGTCAAACTACCCACCAGACATTGTCCTACATGAGGATAACTCATGCTAGTTAGCTACCCAAATAAAAAAGAGTGGTATCTCAACAATGGCTCACCATAAACCAAAATCTATGGATCAAAGCCTCCCACCTATCCTGCGCATTTTTATCCAAGTAGCAGTGTCAAGCTATAGTAAAGGTCCACGGGGTCTTTCCGTCTTGCCGCGGGTAGGAGGAATTTTCACCTCCACTACAATTTCACTGGATCCCTCTTTGAGACAGCTCCCATCTCGTTACGCCATTCATGCAGGTCGGTATTTAACCGACAAGGAATTTCGCTACCTTAGGACCGTTATAGTTACGGCCGCCGTTTACTCGGGCTTCGATCAAGAGCTTCGCTAATGCTAACCCCATCAATTAACCTTCGAGCACCGGGCAGGCGTCACACCCTATACATCCACTTACGTGTTAGCAGAGTGCTGTGTTTTTGGTAAACAGTCGGGAGGGACTCTTTGTTGTAACCTCTAGGGCTTTAACACCCTGGTAGGCACACCTTATACCGAAGATACGGTGCTATTTTGCAGAGTTCCTTAAAGAGAGTTCTTCCACGCGCCTTAGAATACTCATCCCACCCACCTGTGTCGGTTTACGGTACGGGCTTTGATTACTAAACTTAGAAACTTTTCTTGGCTCTATAGCATCATGGGTTCTTACGCTACTCCGAAGAGTTTTGTAAGCCTTTAAGATTTCAGATAAAGAGTTACGGATTTGCCTATAACTCAACCTACATCCTTAGACTAACTATTCCATCAGTTAGCCCCACTAGCTTTAAGCGTCCTTCCATCGCACATAATCAAAGGTATTGGAATATTAACCAATTTTCCATCGCATACCCCTTTCGGACTTTGCTTAGGACCCGACTAACCCTACGATGACGAGCATCGCGTAGGAAACCTTGGGTTTACGGCGTTAATGATTCTCACATTAATTATCGCTACTCATGCCTGCATGCTCACTTGCATCCGCTCCAGCGCTCCTTACCGGTACACCTTCAACGCTGAATGCAACGCTCTCCTACCAGACGGAATACAGATGACAGAATACGGATTACGGAATTTAAAGTTAATTATTTAATACTACTTGTAAATACAGATAATCTTCTAACTAAGATTTTATACTCTTTTATTAATTTATTAGATATTTTTTCATCAATGTAACCTAAATCTTTTGAAACTCTTATCCATAAGATAGTTTCATCTGTACTTCCTATTGAATAAACTAGCATTCTTTTAAACTCATCTTTATAGAATCTATGTTTAGCATAACCTTCTACCATATTAGCAGTTATACTTTTACTTGATCTTCTTAATTGATCAGCTATACCACCAAATTGTTCTATCTTTGGATAAGATAGTGTTAATTTGTGAATTTCTAACATAAGATTATAAGATGATTTATAAATTTCTAAATCAGTTACATCTAGTTTTTTATTATTTGTATTCACTCTGTTTTATTTCTTTAAACTCTGTAATCTGTATTCTGTAATCTGTATTCCGAATCTACGACTTCGGTACTTATTTTAGCCCCGTTATATTTTCCGCGCAAAATCACTAGACCAGTGAGCTATTACGCTATCTTTAAAGGATGGCTGCTTCTAAGCCAACCTCCTGGTTGTTTCAGTAACTTCACATCGTTTTCCACTTAAATAAGATTTGGGGACCTTAGTCGGTAGTCTGGGTTGTTCCCCTCTTGACGACGGATTTTATCACTCGCCGCCTGACTGCTGTGATTACACTATAAGTATTCGGAGTTTGATAGGGTTTGGTACATTGGTATACGCCCTAGCCCATTCAGTGCTCTACCCCTTATAGTTACGACACAACGCTATACCTCAATATATTTCGGAGAGAACCAGCTATCACGATGTTTGATTGGCCTTTCACCCCTATCCACAAGTCATCCGAAAGCTTTTCAACGCTTGCCAGTTCGGTCCTCCGCCGGTTTTTACACCGGTTTCAACCTGCTCATGGATAGATCACATCGTTTCGGGTCTGCAGCATCTGACTAAACGCCCTATTAAGACTCGCTTTCGCTACGGCTCCGGGTTTCCTTAACCTTGCCAGACACCACAACTCGCAGGCTCATTATGCAAAAGGCAGTCCATCACACGTCATAAAGAATCGTGCTCTGAATGATTGTAAGCAAATGGTTTCAGGTTCTATTTCACTCTGATCACCTCAGTTCTTTTCACCTTTCCCTCACGGTACTTGTGCACTATCGGTCTAGTAGTAGTATTTAGGGTTGGAAAGTGGTCTTCCCAGATTCAGACAAGGTTTCACGTGCCTCGCCCTACTCAGGATACTGCTAAGTAAAAAGATGATTTCGTATACGGGAGTATCACCCTCTATGCTCAATCTTTCCAGATTGTTTTACTATCATGTTTTAGTCTTTTATGCAGTCCTACAACCCCACTAGTAAACTAGTGGTTTGCCCTCTTACGCGTTCGCTCGCCGCTACTAGCGTAATCTCTTTTGATTTCTTTTCCTGTGGGTACTAAGATGTTTCAATTCCCCACGTTCGCCTACGGATTACAGACAACAGATAACTATATACAGAAATTTTAGTTTTTAGTTTATTATAATTAATCTTTATGAAGTAAAAAATATTTTTATCTATTCTATTTATTACTCTTTTATAGTTATTTCTAAACTATGATTTATAGACTAAGAAATAATTTAAAAGTTAATCATAATAAATTTAATAATAAAATTTGGTATTTAATCTATTCTCTGTAACCCGTATAATGTATATTACTATACACTGGGTTGCCCCATTCGGAAATACACGGATCAAAGCTTCTTGACAGCTCCCCGTGTCTTATCGCAGTCTAGTACGTCCTTCATCGCCTCTACCAGCCAAGGCATCCACCATTTGCTCTTAGTAGCTTACCTTTTTTTAATTCCGCAGACGAATAAAATTCGTCTTTACGGTGGGGAGTGCAAGCACTCTCTCAACCCACCTAAAGTTATAAAGATTTACAACAAAAACATAAATTCACCGATTGTAAGTAAATTTAATTTTATTGTCTTTGGAATTTATTAGAATTGTTTATTATGTTTATATTCTAATTCGCATCACTTCCTTGTTAAAGATAAATAGTAATAAAAATATTTTAAATAATTAAATATTAATAATTGATATTTAAACTCTATAGCTAATAAAGTTATAAATAAGAACTATATTTTTATTATTTAATTAATAAAAAGTTACCTTTTAAACTTTTAAATGTCTAAAAAATTCTCTCTTTATTTTTATCTTACTTTATTTACAATGTTTAATTATATATGATTTAAGACGGAAAGAGATTAATAATATATAAAGATAAGTTTTTAACTCTTTATATACCGTGACATAATCTTTAAACTTTTAAATTTAGATAACAGATAAATCTAAAAGCTTGCTTTTTTGTAATCAATATAATTAAAGCTTTAACAAGGTCCTGTAAAATTGTTTTATTTTATTAAAACTTGTTTGTGACTTTTAACAATAGTAAGTTAAATAACATCGCTTCGTTTATTTTTCTTTTTCTGCGAAACGGAAATGTAATTATACTAATTTAAGCTTAAATATTTATTAAAACATACATTACTATTTACTACTTATACTAATTAAACTTCACTCTCATTTACAACTTGATTTCTGCCATTTTCTTTAGCTTTATAAAGTGCTTTATCTGCACGATCAACCATTTGTTCTACCTTCTCGCCTTGTTTGTATATAGACACACCAAAACTTGCAGTTTTTTTGTGAATTATTGAAAAATCATGTTCTTCGATAAGTTTTTTAAATTTGTTTGCTATTTTAGTTAAAATTTCCAAATTTACATCTACGCAAATTATCATAAATTCTTCACCACCCCAACGACCAAAAGTATCAGTTGAACGAACATTTCTTTTAATAATAGATGCAAATTCCTTAAGTACAATATCTCCTGTGTTATGACCATATGTATCATTAACAGCTTTAAAATGATCTATATCTATCATTATTAAACCAAAGTTAACACCAAAATCATTTGCATTTTCCATATGTTGCTCTAAAACTTCATCAATTTTAATACGATTGAAAATCCCAGTAAGTCTATCAGTAATCGAAAGAATTTGCAACTCGTTATTTTTCTCTTCTAATTGCTCTGTTCTTTGGCGAATTTTGCTCTCTAAATTTGTTTGATAATCATGAATTGAATCAGCCATATCTGTAAGAGAACTTACAAGCTGTGAAATTTCTTTTACTCTAGAATTTATAGTTTTTATTTCGTTAAATTTATGCTCTTTGATTAAAATAGTGTTTTTAACTAAAGCAATAATAGGTTTTGAAATAAGCATTGACATATAAAAAATAAAAGGCAAAAGTAGTAAAATAACACCAATTGTTATATAAATCATATATTTAAATTTATCAGAATATTCGCTTTTTGCTTCGTTTAAATTAACTAATAAAATTATGTATGTTTGATTTAAATTTAAAATCTTGTATATAAATGTCTCACCATTTTTATCCGTATAAAGATAGTCATTTTTGTTTTTTAAAATATCATTTAATACAATGTTGGAACTAGCATTTTGTGATTTTATTATAAGTTGTTTATCGTTTGATGAATACATATAAAACTCAGTATTAAAAACTTTAGAGCTTTCTTTTAAATAATTTTTTATATCATCTATTAGTAAATCTATTGCCAAAACAGTATTTTCGTTAATTTTTTTAGTATAAGTCATACCCATAACACCTTGAATTAAAGCTGCTGTAAATTCATACGGAGATATTTTTGTAACGCTTACATTTGCTTCTTTAAACCAAGGACGAGCACTTACAAGATAATTATCTTGTAATCTTAATTCCCTAGTTTTGTGTAAATTTTTATCATAAAAACTAATATACTTATAACCAATATCGTTTTCTTTAACCTCGATAAGTGCCCACTTCTCGTTACTTGTGGTGTTGTATTTTTCATCATCAAAGGGTGTAAGTTTGATAACTTCAAAATAATTATTATCTTTATCGCCAATATAAATAGCATAAAACCTAGTTTTGTTATTTAAAATAGCACTAAAAACATCAAGCAATTTATATTTATTATTTTGAGTATCTTTTGCGTTATTAATATTGTAATATTCCATAATCTTAGCAAGTTGTTCAATAGAATCAATATTTGTCTCATGTCTATTAATAGCACCTGCTTCAATTTGATTTACCATTGTTTCAAATTTTTCAAGAGTTATATTTTTAGCAAGTTTTTCACTAAAAATATACTGGAAGCCAAACATTATCATAATAATAAACAATGATAAAAAGCTAAAAATCATTATAATCGTAAAACGAAAAGAAATTTCCTTATTCATTTTAATTGCACTTTATATAAATATTTATTTATAATTATATCAAAACACACTTAAGACTATTTTTCTCTTTATAACTTTTTAAAATTTGTGTATTATTAAAATATCTAAAATTATAAGTAGTTTTAGAAGAAAATCTTTAAAAATAGCAATAAGTTTTAAAACCAATACAGGGTATAAAAAATATTTTATAAAACATATAAATAAAATCATAAATTGTTATTTATATTTTGATTGGATAATAACAGAAGTTATTAAGTCTTAATAATAAATATTTACATAAGACAGTGCTAAAACTAAATAATACACAAAATTTAGTTTTTTTAATATTCATCATTATATATGATTACTCTAGATATTAAATTTATCTTAATAATAACAGTTAAATAGTATCTCGTTATAATACAAGCAACTATAAAAACAAATTTAAGATTTAAAGCTATTTTAAATTTAGCATTTGAATAAAATGAATACTAGAAGTTTTTTTGGATTAAATAATATTATATTATAAACATTTTTATTATAACAATGCACTAAAAACTAATTAATGATATAATGGTGGGCCTAATAAGACTTGAACTTATGACCTCACCCTTATCAGGGGTGCACTCTAACCAGCTGAGCTATAGGCCCTCTTACCAAATACGGATGTCTGAGTGCAGATAACGGATATTTTCTTTAATCTGTTTTCCATATTCAGTTCTGTATTATCTAAATGGTGGAGAATAGCGGGATCGAACCGCTGACCTCCTGCGTGCAAAGCAGGCGCTCTCCCAGCTGAGCTAATTCCCCATATTTATATATTTTCTTATGCAAATAAACTCAAATGCACGCAGTATGCTTACTGGTTCGCTTTGCTCACAACAGTAATCAATTAAAAAGCAAAGCAGTTTGCTTTTTATTGTGCAAAGCAGGCGCTCTCCCAGCTGAGCTAATTCCCCATATTTATATATTTTCTTATGCAAATAAACTCAAATGCACGCAGTATGCTTACTGGTTCGCTTTGCTCACAACAGTAATCAATTAAAAAGCAAAGCAGTTTGCTTTTTATTGTGCAAAGCTCACATATTCTGTTTTAGATAGCTTTAAACAATAAAATAAATTATTTTTTATTTAAGTAAAATCTAAATTATATAATTTCTTTTTAGCACTATATATCTTTATTAAGATCAATCTCTGAAAACTAAACAAGGATGATTGAGTAGATTAGTTTATATATACTAATCTAAAATTTTCCTTTGATGAATATTTTGTGAGAAATATTCATTGTACTCTAGAAAGGAGGTGATCCAACCGCAGGTTCTCCTACGGTTACCTTGTTACGACTTCACCCCAGTCGCTGATTCCACTGTGGACCATAACCAATTTGGTATTTGGGCTTCGAGTGAAATCAACTCCCATGGTGTGACGGGCGGTGAGTACAAGACCCGGGAACGTATTCACCGTAGCATGGCTGATCTACGATTACTAGCGATTCCGGCTTCATGGAGTCGAGTTGCAGACTCCAATCCGAACTGGGACATATTTTATAGATTTGCTCCATCTCGCGATATTGCGTCTTATTGTATATGCCATTGTAGCACGTGTGTCGCCCCGGACATAAGGGCCATGATGACTTGACGTCGTCCACACCTTCCTCCTCCTTACGAAGGCAGTCTGTTTAGAGTGCTCAGCCTAACTGTTAGCAACTAAACACGTGGGTTGCGCTCGTTGCGGGACTTAACCCAACATCTCACGACACGAGCTGACGACAGCCGTGCAGCACCTGTCTTAACATTTCTGCAAGCAGACACTCTTCTATCTCTAGATGATTTGTTAGATATCAAGTCCGGGTAAGGTTCTTCGCGTATCTTCGAATTAAACCACATGCTCCACCGCTTGTGCGGGTCCCCGTCTATTCCTTTGAGTTTTAATCTTGCGACCGTACTCCCCAGGCGGTATACTTAATCCGTTAGGTGGATTACTGCCATGACTAGCATAGCAACAACCAGTATACATCGTTTAGGGCGTGGACTACCAGGGTATCTAATCCTGTTTGCTCCCCACGCTTTCACGCATTAGTGTCAGTTAAGTTCTAGCAGATCGCCTTCGCAATAAGTATTCCTCTTGATATCTACGGATTTTACCCCTACACCAAGAATTCCATCTGCCTCTCCCTTACTCTAGATAGATAGTTTCCCAAGCAGTTTAGTAGTTAAGCTACTAGATTTCACAAGAGACTTATCTATCCACCTACGCGTCCTTTACGCCCAGTGATTCCGAGTAACGCTTGCACCCTCCGTATTACCGCGGCTGCTGGCACGGAGTTAGCCGGTGCTTATTCCTTTGGTACCGTCATTATTCTTCCCAAAGAAAAGGAGTTTACGCTCCGAAAAGTGTCATCCTCCACGCGGCGTTGCTGCTTCAGGGTTTCCCCCATTGAGCAATATTCCCTACTGCTGCCTCCCGTAGGAGTCTGGACCGTGTCTCAGTTCCAGTGTGACTGATCATCCTCTCAGACCAGTTATGCGTCATAGCCTTGGTAAGCCATTACCTTACCAACTAGCTGATACAATATAGCCTCATCCCATAGCGAAAGCTCTTAATAATATATATTAAGATATTTCTAAATGATGGTTTAGAAATTTAGTGATAATTTAAATTTAATTATTATGATTAAATTTGTTTATGTTTAAAAATATTTAAAAACTAAATAAATCTAACTACTTTGCTTTTTTTGCTTTATTAATATAAAGCTTTAAAAAAACTCATTGTTATATTTATGATTTTTTATTTATAAATTATCTTTGATATATATTATTAAGAGCTACTTTTCCCAATTAAACTTATGTATAATTGGAGTATGAGGTATTAGCACTCATTTCTAAGTGTTGTTCCTCTCTATGGGGCAGATTAGCTATACATTACTCACCCGTGCGCCACTAATCCATCCTAGCAAGCTAGGACTTCATCGTTCGACTTGCATGTATTAGGCACGCCGCCAGCGTTCACTCTGAGCCAGGATCAAACTCTCCATATTTATTACTTAAACGAACAAAGTCCGTTCTGCGTGTAGGAGTTTTACTCTCTTACACCCACCTAAAGTTACATACATTTACGAAAAACTTAGTTTTTCATATAATGATAAATCTAAGGTGTTTGTATAAATTTCTAAATAACTTAAAGAAATTTAATCACGCTTTTATATGAAGTTTTAATCTAAAAACTTTTTATTTTTTAATAATTTGATATTTTAATCTTTATTATTAATAATTATATTTTTTACTACTTTTTACTTTCCAAAGAAAGCCTAAAAATAGATGGCTCAATCGATCACTTGTTTAGATTTCAAAGATTGACTAAAAATGTTTAACAATATTAATTTAAAAAACACACTTAACAACAAAAAAGATCTTTTTAAAAGGTTTTTCTGCGAAGCGGAAATTGAATTGTATAGAAATATTGCTTAAAGTGAGCTGAAAAGATGTGAAAGTTATGGGGAAAATTAAAATTTATTTTTTATCATTGCAAATTTTATCAGAATACTTCTCCACATCTCCTATATCTACATCTGGTGGTAAAATAAAAGCGTAACCCGTTTCATTACACACAGTAATTGATTTATTTTTACCACTATTATCAATTAATGTAATAATGCAAGGCTCTTTTAATATTTTATCAGTAGAATTTATAGAATTTTGAACTGCACTATATGGTCTTCCTATTTCATCAAAAACTATTCTAGTAGCACCATTTAATCTTTTAAATTTTATATCTTTTATATCAAAAAATTTACCAATTCTTAAATTTTTACTTACTCTTTCGTCGTAAAATTCAATTGCACCACTATATCCTCCAGTAAGCAATTTTTTAGGATTTGCAAAATCTTGTGCAATCTCTTCTAAATTTGGAAATCCGCTTTTTTTGTCTATATAATCCGAAAAAACTGTATAAGAGTATTCATCTCCAGTTTCTTTTGTTTTGGCAAAAAATATCTGCCATCTTGCTTTATACCAAGTCTCATCATTTGGATCAAATTTATTATCTAGCATTGCAAGTTGTTGTGTATAGCGAATATGTGAAAGAATTTGATCGGCTGCTTCTTGCAGATTATCTCTTTGAAATCTAGGTACTGCAACAATTGCAATTATACCAACTATGACTACAACCATTACAAGTTCAATCAAAGAAAAAGCTTTTTTCATATCATATCCAAATTTATTTTTTAAAATTATAGCATTATTTTTCTTTAATAACATTATACTGCGATATCAAAGTATTTACTTTATATAGTTTAAATTTAGAAACAATCTCATCGTTTTTAGAAGTATATTTTTGCTCTTCGAGAAAAATAATGGATTTTTTATCATTATTTATACCATAAAATTTAAGTCTTAATGCCATTTTTTTATCTTTAATATATAAATTATTAAAGTTATTTTGTTTAAGAAAAATTGATAGTTCTTTTGCTATATGATAATTATAAGCAAAGTGTTTTTGAGGATTATCTTTAAAGCTTATTGTATATAAAATAGGATTTAAAACTATAAGCATGCTAAAAAAAAGTAAAGAAAAAAGAGCAAAAGTCGTAGCAACTTTGTATTTCATTCTAAATTTAGGAAGTCTTGCTCTGTATGAATTAAAAAAAACTCTTACCATAAGCGGGAGTGCAATAATACTAAATGGCAAAAAATCTTCTAAATAAAGTTTTTGTCTTATAGAAAACAAAGCACAAATCACAAAAGAACCGGCACTTACAAACCAAACTATGTTTTTATCTTCTTCTTTTATAGCTATTCTATAAATCGTATATATAAAATACAAAAACAAAAAAGGCGAAAAAACTGCAGCAAAAATTCCTATCGTATCTAGTAAATATCCTTTTGGTTTTCCATCTATTTCAAAGCCAAAAAAAGATATAGAAACTATAAAACAAAAAAGTGCTAAAAATGAAATTCTTCTATGTTTTATGTAGATACCAAACATCAAAACACATACATAAAAAAGCATAAATGAATTTGATAAAAACGCACAAATAAACATTGAAATATAAAAAGATTTTAAAAAATTATTTTGATATAAATATATCATAAAAATTGTTAGTAAAAGAACTAATCCAGCTTCATTTACCAAAATAGCACTAGCTAAAATTCCAGGCAAAAATATAAATAAAATCACGCAAATATATCTATCATTTTTTCTCTTTAGTATATGTTTTGAAATTTTATAAAACAATATCAGTGATAAAAAATGAAAAATTAAAAACGGGAGTCTTAAAGCATAATCATTTTGTCCAAAAATTTGACAACTAAATCTCACAATATGCGACAATAAAGAATTTTCTACATAAAAAATTCTTGCCTCATCGTAACTAATACTCAAATTTGAAACACAATAAAACAAAATAAACAGATCCAAAAAACATATAAAAAAAAGTATGTAAAATGGGGTTTTATCAATTTGTTTAGTCATTTTAGTATTAAATTTTTATATCCCAAAAAAACTCGACCCATTCGTTTGCTTCTTTGACCGTAAAATCTGGAAGCAAAAGTGCTTTTGATTTATAGTAAATTGTTGCTATTTTTATCTCTAAATGTGGATAAATTTCAAGTAGTCTCTTTTTTACAGCTACCATACTTTCACCACTATCTATAATATCTTCAGATATCAAAACTCTTTTAAATTTACTTAAATCAGGGATATTAAAAATTTCAATGGTATCTAATTTCGTCTTACCATCATAATGCACCGAATTTAAGGCAAATAAATTTCTATTTTCTAAAGCAACAGAAAGTGAGTGTCCCAGCGTCATACCGCCTCTTGCTATAGCTAAAATCACCTCTGGATCAAACTCGTTTCTGATCTTTCTTGCCATAGCGGGTACATCTTTTGCAAATTCTTCATATGTATAATAAAGCATAAAAAATCCTTTAATAAACTAAAAAAGCTATCAAACTTATGAGAGATAAGGTAATAATACCTAAATTTATATCTTTAAATTCTTTTTTTATAAGTTTTATGAAAAGATATACCAAAAATCCACACGCTAATCCGTTTGTAATAGAATAAGTAAGCGGCATAAGCATAACTATCAAAAAAGAAGCCACACTTGTTGCTTGATCTTTAAAATTAATCCTACCAAGCTCGCTAAACATTAAAATTCCAACCATTACTAAAACAGGATATATTGCATTTGCAGGAATTGACTTAAAAAATGGAAGCATAAAAAGTGTTAATATAAAAAACAGTCCAGTAAATACAGCACATAAACCGGTTCTACCGCCAGCTTCAACACCACTTGCACTCTCTGCAAAAGCTGTTATAGTTGAAAGTCCAAAACAAGAGCCAACTACAGCCATTCCAGAATCTGCTTGAAGTGTTTTTTCTAACTTTACTAATCCATCTTTATTATCAAAAATTCCAGCCCTATTTCCAACACCAGAAAGTGTTCCAAGAGAATCAAAAAGATGTGTGATAAAAAATGTGATTATAACAGGAACTAAAGATAACTTTAAAGCACCCATTATATCAAGCTCTAAAAAAATTGGAGATATTGATGAAGGCATAGAAAAAATAGTATTTGGAGCTTCATTAAAACCAAAAATCCAAGCAACTATAGAAGTTGCAATAACAGCAAGTATAAACCCACCCTTTATTTTAAAAGCCCAAGATGCTATAACAAAAAATAGTCCAATGATACCTAAAATCACATTTTTATCACTAAAATTTCCCAAAGCTACAAGAGTTTCTGGATTTGAGCTTATAAAACCCATTTGTTTCAAGCCAATAAATGCTATAAATGCACCAATTCCTGCACTTATTGCCCTTCTTAAATCCATAGGAATGCTTTTTAAAATCCATATACGAAAATTAGTAAAAGATAGTATAAAAAATATAAAAGCAGATATAAAAACTATGCCAAGTGAAGTTTGCCAACTAGCCTTTCCGGCTAATACTATACCAAATGCAAAGTAAGCATTTAAGCCCATTCCAACACTCATAGCTATTGGCGTGTTTGCCCAAAATCCATTTACTATAGTAGCTATCATTGTTAAAAGCGCAGTTGCCGTTAATACAGCATCCACTGGCATTCCAGCTTTACTCATTATGATTGCATTTACAGGGACGATATAAACCATTGTAAGAAATGTTGTAAGTCCAGCATTAAGCTCTTGTTTTATGGATGTATTGTTTTCTTTTAATTTAAAAAAATTCATTTTATTTTCCAAAATTTAATAAGTTTTAATTTCATTATATAAACTATCACGCTGAACAGGAATTAAATTTGATGATTTTATAAGGTCTATAAAATCTTTTATACTCTCACCATTCCTACTATTTGCACCCGCACTACTTTGAATGCTTTCTTTTTCTATAGTTCCATCCAAATCATCACAACCAAATTCTTGAGCCACCATAGCAAGTTTTAAACTCATCGTAGCCCAGTAAGCTTTTATGTGCTTTATATTATCTAACAAAATTCTACTAATGGCAACTGTTTTTAAAATTTCCTCAGCACCAAGATAATCGTCAATTTTAAGATAGTTATTTTCCCTTTGATAAACAAGCGGTATAAAGGCGTTAAAACCGCCTTTTTCATTTTTCAATGCTTCATCTTGCAAATCTCTAATGCGAAAAATATGATCTATTCTATGAATTCTATCTTCTATGTGACCAAAAAGCATAGTTGCATTGCTTTCTCTGCCTTTTTTGTGCCATAATCTATGTATATTGAGCCAATCTTGAGAACTAACTTTTGTTTTGCATATTTTTTTTCTAACTTCTTCATCAAAAATTTCAGCCCCGCCACCAGGCATAGAATCAACGCCATATTCTATCATCTTATCTAACACTTCTTCGTAACTAAATCCATATTTTCTATGCAAATAATCAACCTCTGCAGCTGTCATCGCTTTAATATGCAAAAATGGATATTTTTGTTTAATTTTTTTAAAAATTTCCAAATACCACTGCCATGAAACATTTGGATTATGTGCTGAAACTATATGAATCTCTTTTGTTCCTCTAGCAACTGTTTCATCAACTATTTGCATTATTTCTTCGTGACTCATTGTGTAGGCATATTCATTTTTCCTATGTGAAGAAAATGCACAAAATTGACAAACATCTGCACATAAATTTGTAGGATTTATGTGTCTATTTACATTAAAATATACTTTTTTTCCATTAAATTTCTGCCTTATATTATTTGCAATGTGCCCTAGCTCAAAAAGATCCATTTCATAAAGCAATAAAGCTTCATCAAAACCCAACCTTTTACCATTTTTTATTTTGTCTATTAAATTCATAACTATACTTACTATCCTTGGTATTTACATTAACAAAAATGATTTATAATTATATGATTTTTAACTTAAAATAAAGTTTTTTAAATTTAAAAAAACTTAAGTATAATAACAAAAAATGTTTAAAGGATAGATATGTGTGGAATTGTAGGTTACATTGGCGAAAAAGAGAAAAAAGACATAATTTTAAATGGGCTTAGCGAATTAGAATATCGAGGATACGATAGTGCCGGAATGGTTGTTATGGATAATAATAAAATAAATTATTTTAAAGCAGTTGGAAAACTTGAAAACTTAAAACACAAAACCAAAGATTATGAAAGTAATGGATTTGGAATTGCAATAGGTCATACGCGTTGGGCAACTCATGGAAAACCAACTGAAATCAATGCTCATCCACATTTAGGCGAATTTAGCTTTGTTATACATAATGGTATTATAGAAAACTATAAAGAGCTAAAAGAAGAATTAGAAAAAAATGGAGTTAAATTTCTTAGTCAAACAGATACAGAGGTTATAGTTCATCTATTTGAACAATTTACTAAAACCAAAAGCTCAAATTTTGAAGCTTTTAAGAGCACTATAAAAAAATTAAAAGGATCTTTTGCAATACTCCTTATCACAAAATCAGCCCCAGATACAATATTTTTTGCAAAAAATGCAGTTCCTTTAATAGTTGGAAAAAATAGCAGTTCAAAAGAGATATTTTTTGCATCATCTGATGCACCACTAATCACACTAGCAACAGATGCCATGTATCTTGAAGACATGATGTATGGATATGCAAAATATGGCGAAGTTAATATATATAAAGATGAAAAAGAGATTTCAAAAAACTTTGTAGCTCTTCCAAAAGATAAAACCTATGCTCAAAAGGAGGGTTATAGGTTTTTTATGGAAAAAGAAATTTATGAACAAGCTGGGGTTGTGAGTGAAACTTTAATGGGAAGAGTAAAAAATGGAAAAATTACATTAGATGAGTTAAATCCAGCTATTTTTGAAAATATAGATGAAATTACAATTTGTGCTTGCGGCACAAGCTATCATGCTGGATTAGTTGCGAGTTATCTTTTTGAAAGGATAGCAAAAATTCGCACAAAAGTAGAATATGCAAGTGAATTTAGATATAAAAATCCCCTTTTAAATCAAAAATCGCTATTTATAGTAATATCGCAAAGTGGTGAAACAGCAGACACTTTAGAAGCTCTAAAAATGGCAAAAGAAGCTGGATTAAAAATTCTAGCTATTTGCAATGTTGATAATAGCTCTATAGTAAGAGCTGCTGATGGGGTGCTTCTAACAAGAGCAGGCATAGAAAAAGGGGTGGCAAGTACAAAGGCTTTTGCAACACAAGTTATGGTTTTATGGATGTGCGTTTTATATATTGCAAATCAAAAAAATGTGATTAATGATGAAATTTATAATAACGAAGTAAAAGCACTTATACATATACCACAAGTTTTAAACATAAAAGACAGCTTACAAGATAAAATTTATAGACTAGCAAAAAGATATCTAAAAGGACATGGATTCTTCTTCATAGGAAGAGATGTATTTTATCCACTTGCACTTGAAGGGGCTTTAAAACTAAAAGAAATAAGCTATCTACACGCCGAGGGTTACCCTGCAGGAGAGATGAAACATGGTCCTATAGCGCTAGCAGATGACGGCTTAACTGTTGTTGCCCTTATGCCACAAAATATACTTTATGAAAAAACAAAAAGCAATGTTGAAGAACTTGCTGCAAGAGATGCCACGATACTTGCTATAAGCCCTTTAGAATTTGATTTAAGTGATGATTTTATCAAAACATCTAATCAAGAACATATTATGTGTGAGTTTTTTGAAATGATGATAATACTACAAATTTTAGCTCTTCAAATTTCAATAAGACTTGGAAATGATGTTGATATGCCAAGAAATTTAGCAAAAAGCGTTACAGTAGAATAAAAATATAATTTTATTTTTATAACATCGCCCTTGACAACGGGGGGGGGGAGTGATATAATTTATCATTTAAAATTACTAACTAAAAAATTATTAATTTATAAGGAGTATTTTTATGTTGAGTAAAGTTTCAAGCAAGGTTTCGCTTATTATTCTTTTTTTGTTAGCCGTTTCTTTTACAGTTTTTTCTTTTATAAACTATAATTCGACTAAAAATGTTGTTTTAAGCGAATCTATGAGCAATAAAAAAACTATAACTAAATCAGTAGAAATGTATGTTGAACAATATATTAAAACACGCGTTTTTGCTATAAATAATTTTGCCAAGTATTTAGGAGCAAATCCTTATCTTTTAGATGATAAGGATGCTATTAGGTCTAGATTAGAAAGTATAGGTCCTGTACTTGATTTTCAAGAATTTTATGTTGGCTTTGCAGATACTGGAGAGGTTTATAGTATAATTTTTAATGGTGATGGAACTACAAAATTCGAAATACATGGTAAACAGATAAATTATGATGCTAGAAATACAGATTGGTATAAAGGCGCATCTAGTGATACTTCTAGAGCATATGTTTCAAAGATATATATAGAGAATAACAAAATTGTTGTTAGTCTTGCAAGAGCAATTGTTGTAGATGGAAAAGTAGTTGGTGCTGTAGGAACAGATATACATACAGAAATATTGTCTAATGCAGCAAATAGTTTAAAACCTACAAAAACATCCCTAGTAAATATAATGGATTTAAATTCCAATCAAATATTAGCACATCCAAATAAAGAATTTGTAATGTCGAATTCAAAAGATGCCGTAGATGCTTTTAATACATTTACAAGTAAATTTAAAGAATTTGGAAACAAACCTTTTGAATATGACTTTATGGGAGATCATAAAGTTGGTGCTTGCGAAAAATACGAAGCTGCTAACTGGCTTATTTGTTCAGCAAACTCAATGAGTGATTATGATAGCACACTAAGTTATATAATTAAAAGTCAAAGTGTAACTTCAACTATATTTATTATACTTATAGTATCTATCTTAACTTTCATAATAACAAGAGCTTTAAAACCAATCTCTATAATCCAATCAGGTCTAAACAATGTATTTAAATTTATAAATCATGAATCAAAAGATGCTAATACAATAAATGTAAAAACAAAAGATGAATTTGGAGCTATGGCTAAAGCTATTAATGAAAACATTGAAAAAACTAAAAAGAATTTATCTGATGAAGAAGTATTTATAAAACAAGCTAATACATTTGTAGATGAGATAAAAGAAGGTAACTTCTTAGTATCATTTGAAGCAAATTCTTCAAATCCAGCACTTAATAATCTAAAAGAAGCATTTAAAGAGTTACAAACAACATTAGTCTCACTTATAGCAGATAATGGACATAATATACTAAATTTATTAAAATCTTTCCAAAACAAAGACTTTACAACTTCTATAGAAGATAAAGGTGTTATTGCTCAAGGTATAAATACTTTAGGCATTGAAATATCAAATATGCTTAAACAAAATCTATCTCAAGCAGAGAGCTTACAACAAAAATCAGATCTATTATCTAAAGCAGTAGATCAAATAACAGCTTCAGCTAAAAAACAAGCTAGTTCACTTGAAGAAAGTGCAGCTGCAGTTGAAGAGATGTCTAGCTCAATGAACTCAATTAATCAAAAAACAACAGAAGTTATAGCTCAAAGTGAAGAGATTAAAAATGTTATAACTATTATAAAAGATATATCAGAACAAACTAATCTTCTAGCACTTAATGCTGCTATAGAAGCAGCAAGAGCTGGAGAAGCAGGAAGAGGATTTGCAGTTGTTGCTGATGAAGTTAGAAAACTTGCTGAAAAAACAGGTAAATCTTTAACTGAGATAGAAGCTAATGTAAATGTTTTAACTCAATCAATAAATGAGATGAGTGAAAGCATTAGAGAACAAACTGAAGCAATATCTATGATAAATAACTCTGTAGCTGATGTAGATGCTTTAACAAAAGAAAATGTTAATATTGCAAACAATACAAACAGCATTACAAAAGAACTTGATACTATGTCTAAAGATATAGTTGAGAGTGTAAGGAAGAATAGGTTTTAAATTTAAAAAGTCAAACTAGCAAGACTAGTTTGACTTGAATTTATTTAAAAAGATCTGTTGAAAGATATCTTTCCCCAGTATCATTTAACATAGTTATAATTGTTTTTCCTTTGTTTTCTTTTGCAATTTGCGAAGCTATGAATACATTTGCACCACTTGAAATTCCAACCAATAAACCCTCTTTTGTTGCAAGCTGTTTTGAAGTATTAAACGAGTCTTCATTACTAACACAAACAAACTCATCAACTACATCTTGATTTAAATTTTTTGGTATGAAATTTGCACCTATTCCTTGGATTTTATGACTTCCTGCGTATCCTTTTGTAAGCAAAGGGGAATCTTCTGGCTCAACCCCTATAACTTTTAAATTTGGGATATTTTGTTTTAAAATTTCAGCAGTTCCGCTTAGCGTTCCGCCAGTGCCAAAAGACGCAACAAAAAAGTCTATTTTACCTTCTGTGTCTCTTAAAATTTCCATTGCTGTAGTTTTTTTATGTGCTTCACGATTTGATAAATTCTCAAACTGCATAGGTATAAAAGAATTTGAAATTTCACTTGCTAACTTATTTGCTTCATCAACTGCACCTTTCATACCAAATTTAGGATCAGTTAAAACTATTTTTGCTCCAAATGCCGATAAAAGCTTTTGTCTTTCTATACTCATAGAGCTTGGCATAGTAAGTATCATTTTAAGATTATAATGAGCAGCTAACATCGCCAAGGCAACACCGGTATTTCCACTAGTTGGTTCTATAATTGTAGTTTTTTCGTTTATTAATCCTTTGTCCATTGCATCTTTTAACATAAAAAAAGCTGCTCTATCTTTTACGGAGTGGCTTGGATTTAAAAACTCACACTTTGCCAAAATAGTTGCATCTTTTGAAAAACTATTTATTTTAACAATAGGAGTATTTCCTATAAGTTCAGTTACATTATTTGCTATATTCATATTTTCCCTTTTATATTATAAAATTTAAATACTCTTTACTTTTATCTTCAAAATCATTTAGTTTAGAAAGTTGCATATCAAATATACCTTTAAATTTCGCTTCGCAATCTTCTAAAAAATGTGCAATAGCGCTATTTTTTGTATATACATTACTAATCATAAAATTTGTTTCTAGGGCACTAAATGCATCCAAAAAGCTTATCTCATCAGGCGATTTTGCCATAAAATATCCACCATTTTTACCCTTTATACTAGAAATAATTCCAGCATTTCTAAGAGAGTTTAAAATTTGCTCAAAATAGTTTTTAGAAATACCAGTTTTTTTAGCTATTTCTTTTATTGTTATTGGCGAAACCTCACTAGCTTTCATTATCTCAAAAAGTGCTAAAAGACCATAAATTCCCTTAGTTGATAAAACAGCCATTATTTAAGTGCCTCACTTAAATCATTTATAAGATCATCTACATCTTCTAATCCTATACTAAGTCTTATAAGACCTTGTGAAATTCCTGCACTTTTTAGCTCTTCTTCGCTAAGCTGAGAATGAGTTGTACTTGCAGGATGAGTTATTATAGATTTACTATCGCCTATATTTACAACAACTTTAAAAAGTTTTGTTGAGTTTAAAATTTTTTTAGCAAACTCGAAATCCCCAACATCAAAACTCAATAAACCACTTGCAAGACCATTTTCAAGGTATTTTTGTGCTCTTTCGTAAGTATTACAACTTTTTAATCCTGGATAATTAACGCTTTTAACTTTTGGGTGTTTTTCAAGCCAAGAAGCTATCTTTAAAGCACTATTTGAATGCTGTTTTATGCGTAAATCCAAAGTTTCTAAACCTTGAAGCAATATCCATGAATTAAAAGGAGCTAGGGTTGCACCTATATCTCTTAACAATGCAAGGCGTATTCTTAGTGTAAAAATAGGAAAAGAAGGTGGTAATTCACTATAAACAAGTCCATGATAACTATCATCTGGCTCATTAAAATGTGCATATCTTGGATTTGATTTTATATATTCATTTAAACCTTTTCTTTCTATTATAACGCCAGCTATTGCACTTCCTTGTCCATTTATATACTTACTAGCACTATGAATTACAACATCAAAACCATGCTCAAACGGATTAAAAAGTATCGGTGTGGCCACAGTATTATCAACTATTGTTATTATTTTATATTTTTTAGCAACTTGTGTTATTTTTTCTAAATTTGGTATAGCGATTTGCGGATTTGAAAGAGATTCAAAGAAAATTGCCTTAGTTTTATTATCTATTAAGGATTCTAAATCATCTGCAGTGTCTGAATCAAAAACCCTAGCTTCTATGCCAAATCTTTTCATAGTGTGTTTAAAAAGAGAAACAGAGCCACCATAAATTTTATTTGATATTATAATATTTTCTCCATTAGATGCTAAATTTGCAACAGCAAAAAAAGTAGCAGCTTGCCCACTTGAAACACCAATGGCCGCTTCTCCTTCTTCTAATGCTGCCATTTTTGCCTCAAATATATCTGTAGTTGGATTTGTCAAACGGGTATATATCTGACCCAAACTTTTTAGGTTAAATCTATTAGCTGCTTCTTCAGCAGAACCAAAATCATAAGCAGTTGTTTGATGTATTGGAATATTTACGCTTCCATAACCTTCTTTTGAATCATAACCAAATTGTGTTGCAATTGTACTTTTTTTCATAGCATACCTTTCTAGTTTAAAAATTAAAATAAGTATATCCGAAAAAAAATATAATGTCAAGTAAATTTATATATTTAATATATAATTATATATCGCTATATTTATGATATTAAAAAACATTTTTTTATATATAAATTTAATAAATATATTTAATTACTATATAAATTAAATACTAGTTCTTCCTTCAATTGCTTTAAGCAAAGAAAGCATATCAACATTTTCTAAACTAACTCCAGTTGGTATGCCTTGGGCAATTTTTGTAAATTTAAGATTAAAATTCGATAACTTGTCTTCTAAAAACATTATAAGTGCATCACTATTTATGCTTGGAGTAAAAGCAAAAATCAACTCTTTAGAGCTATTTTTTTCTATACATTTTTTTAAATTTAAAATATTTTCTTCGTTAATATCATCTAAAACAAAATAAAGTCCATCATAAATACCATTTTGTTCAAAAACTAAAATATCTTTTGGATTTTCAACAACACACAGCAAATCGCTATTTCTATCATCATCTGCACAAATATCACAAATTTCATTTTCACTCAAACCATTACATATAGAACATCTTCTAAGTTTTCTAGAAGCATCTTCTATGCGGTGAGCTAAAGATAGTCCAGCTGAAATATCTTTAATACTTACAAAATAAGCATATCTTAGTGCAGATTTTTTGCCAACTCCAGGAAGTTTTTCAAAGGCTTCCACAAGTTCATTAAATTTTTCAAGCCCTTTTTTCACTAGAAGCTTCTTTACTAAACCATATTATAAACTCGTGATATCCATCTTTATACCTATAATCAAACTTAAATTTATGCATTTCACAAATATGATCAATTATATAAAGACCAAGCCCCATTCCACTTACTTTACTATCTTTTTCCCTAATAAATGCTTGTTTATAATAATCAAAAGTATTATCAAGAGGATTACCAAGATTTTTAACAATCAATCTATCTTCATCATAATAAAGTTCTGATTTGCCATTTTGAGAGTATTTTAATGAATTATCAAGAAGATTTTTTATCGCTAAAGACAAAAGTTGAAAATCAGCTTTTAAGATAGGATTTTGCTTGGCATTTATACTTATTTTATTTTCAAAATTATCAAGCATTAATATATCAAGCGCTTGATCCACTACTTCACTAATATGGTATTTTGAGTAATTAAAAGAGTAACTTTTAGAAAGAAGTTGTTCGACTTTTGCAAACTCATTTATCAGCATTTCAAGTCTTTCAAAAATAGTAGAAAGTCTTTTTTTTTGAATTTCATCATCAAGCAGTTCGCAAACTATCCTACCCTTTCCAATAGGCGTTTTAAGTTCATGCATAATAGCTCGTAAAAAAAGTTGTCTTGAGCGAATAAGCTCTCTTATCTTTATAACAGCTTTTCCAAATTCTCTTCCAAGTTCTGCTATCTCATCATTTGAACTGCTTTCAAAACATACTACATCTAAATTTCCAGTAGCAAAGTTTTTAATATTTCTGTTTAATTTTTTAAGAGGAGCTAAATTTTTCATAACAGATATATAAAGTGAAATCAAAAGCGTAGCACTCAAAATAAATCCTATCCACAATGAATCACTAATTTTATCATCATCTATATTTTTTAAAAGAATATCAAAAGATGGGTTCTTAAGATATAAATATAGATTATCTCCATATGATATAGACTCAAAAACTCCAAGCTCTGTTGGAACAACAAAAAGCTGAGTTTTTGAATTTAGTATAGAATCATTAAGTTTTTCATCATCAACATATTTTAAACCAAAATTTTTAAAATACACACCAAAATCATCTGGAATACTTCCTCTTGAATATAAAACAGTCAGATAATTTATAGCACTTATTTGTCTATCTTTTGTTTTTTCTATAAAAATATTTTTTTGCATATCAGAAAATGTCAAAAATAACAAACAAACAACGGAAAATGCTATACAAAAAATAATAGTTATTTTTGTGCTAATTGAGTGCATCATCCTACTAACTTATATCCTATCCCGCGAACAGAAAATATATGTTTTGGTGATTTTGAGTTATCGCCAATTTTATTTCTAAGTCTGCCTATGATAACATCTAAACTTTTAGAATCTTTATCTTTTAAACTTTTGCAATTATATACAAGTTGTTCTCTTGATACTGAAAAACTATGTTGTTTTATAAGATATGCTAGAATTTCAAACTCTGCTGGTGTTAAAGTAAGCGGTTGCCCGTGAAATAAAATTTCATGCCTTAACTCATCAATTTTGAACACAGAATCACTTTCTTGCTCAGTAAGTTCTGCTGATTTTTTATATCTTCTAATAAGACTCATTATCCTTGCATGCATCTCTTTTGGATCATATGGTTTTGGCAAATAATCATCCGCACCTATTTGAAGCCCTACAACTTTATCGCTTAAATCACTTCTAGCAGAAGAAATAATGATAGGAATATCATATTTTTCTCTTATCTCTTTACAAACTTCCAAACCATCCATACCAGGTAAAGTTAAATCTAATATAAGCAAATCATAGTTTTTAACACCAGCACTTAAACCTAAATACGGGTCGTCATAATTTGTAATTTGTATATTAAATTTTGCCAAATATTCAGATAAAATTTGAGCAAATTCGGTATCATCTTCTATCATTAATACATTTATCATTATCTATCCTTTTACTAAATTTTGTATGATTATAACAAATTTTTTCTAATACTTTAATTTAATTTTTGATACAATTACAATTTTTTAAACAAACAAAATATTATCAATCATATAAATTTAATTAGGACGGTGTATGGAAGAAGATTATTATGAAATTTTAGGTATTAGTAAATCCGCTAGCGGTGATGAGATAAAAAGTGCATTTAGGAAACTTGCTCTAAAATACCATCCAGACAGAAATCAAGGCGATAAAGAAGCCGAGGAAAAATTTAAAAAAATAAATGAAGCATACCAGGTTTTAAGTGACAGCGAAAAACGCTCTATGTATGATAGATATGGAAAAAGCGGATTAAACGGAATGGGTGGAGGTTTTGGCGGATTTGAAGATTTTGATTTAGGAGATATATTTAGTTCATTTTTTGGAGGTGGCTTTTCAAGAGGTGAAAGAAATCGCAAAAAAAATATAGATAATTATGAACTAGATATAGAAATTCCAGTTACATTAACATTTAAAGAGGCTGTTTTTGGTGTAAAAAAAGAGATAAACTATAAGATAAAAATACCTTGTGAAGTTTGTAATGGAACAGGTGCAAAAGATGGCAAAAAAACCGTATGTTCGCATTGTCATGGAACCGGAAAAATATCACAAAGGCAAGGTTTTATGAGCTTTATTCAAACCTGCCCATATTGTAACGGAACAGGAGAGGTAGTAAAAGACAAATGCAGCGCATGTAATGGTAAAGGCTACGAGGAAGAATCAACATCTACAACCATAAATATACCAGCAGGCGTTGATAATGGAACAAAAATAAGGGTAAGCTCTAAGGGAAATCTCTCAGCAAGTGGAGTTAGCGGGGATATGTATATTAGAATTTCAGTAAAAGAAGATAAATACTTCATTAGACACAATGACGATATATATATTGAAGTTCCAGTATTTTTCACTCAAGCAGTTCTTGGTGCAACACTTAGCATTCCAAATTTAAAAGATGAAAAACTAGAATTAAGACTTCCAATAGGGGCACACGATAAACAACAATTTGTATTTGATAATGAAGGTGTGGTAAATTTAAAGGATGGATCAAAAGGAAGGTTGATAGCTCAAATTTCTATGAAAATGCCTAAAAAATTATCTCTTGAACAAATAGACTTACTAGAAAAATTAGAAGCAACTTTTGATGTAAAAAGCGAACATGATAGCAACGGCGAAGATAGTATATTGGATAAGATAAAAAACTGGTTTAAATAAGAAAGATTAGTTTTGCAAGATATAATAAATTTCATAGTTCAAACCGTTGGTACTTGGGGATATGTGGGTATATTTTTTATGATGTTTTTAGAAAGCTCTTTTTTTCCTTTTCCAAGCGAAGTTGTTATGATACCTGCTGGATATCTTGCACAAAAAGGAGAGATGAGCTTTTTTATAGCTTTTTTTATGGGAGTTGCTGGATCGCTAAGTGGAGCAATTTTTAACTACTACTTATGTTACTTCTTTGGAAGAAATTTAATAATAAAATATGGAAAATACATAGGAGTAAACGAAGAAAAAATGCAAAAATTTGAAGCATTTTTTAATAAACACGGAGAAGTTTCTACTTTTACTTGCAGATTAATCCCTGGAATTAGACAATACATAAGCCTTCCTGCTGGACTAGCAAAAATGAATATGTTTAGATTTTGCTTATATACAACCATTGGAGCGGCTATTTGGGTTTTTATACTTATGGTTTTGGGATATTATGTTGGAGAAAATGAAGAACTTATAAAAGAGTATTTACATATCATAACAATTATGCTTTTAATAGCAGTTGCTATAATAATTAGTATTTATCTTTACATAATAAAAAGAAAAAATGCCTCTAAGTAAGTTAAACAAAGAGCAATATGCTGCAGCAACTGCCCCAAGTGGAAATTCTCTAATAATAGCAAGTGCAGGAACAGGTAAAACTTCAACTATAGTTGCAAGAATAGCTCATCTTTTAAATTTAGGCATAAAGCCAGAAAAAATACTACTTTTAACATTTACAAACAAAGCCTCAAAGGAGATGATAGAAAGGTTAAATAAATATTTTAATAAAAGCATTACATCAAAAATACTTGCAGGAACTTTTCACAGCGTTTCATATAATCTTTTAAAGTCTCTTGATAAAAATATTGTATTAAAACAACCAAATGAACTAAAAATACTATTAAAAAGCATTGTTGATAGACGCAAATTTGACCATATAAGCGACACAAAACCATATAGCGGTGCGTATTTATATGATGTATATTCGCTATATCAAAATAAAGTTCTTGATGATGATTTTTGCCAGTGGTTTTGCAAAAATTACGAAGATCAATCTGCGTATGCTGAAATTTATGAAGATATATTAAAAGAATTTGAAGATGAAAAAAAGAAATTTGGATATGTTGATTTTAACGATTTATTAATAAAATTTAGAAATGAACTAAAAAAAGGAGCTAAGATATATTTTGAAGAAGTTTTGGTTGATGAGTATCAAGACACAAACACACTTCAAAGCTCACTAATAAACGCAATAAACAAAAAAAGTCTTTTTTGTGTTGGGGATTTTGATCAAAGCATTTATGCGTTTAATGGAGCAAATATTGAGATAATAGGCGGTTTTAAAGATAACTACAAAAATGCACAAATTTACACGCTAAATACAAATTACCGCTCAAGCTCATCGATACTTTCATTAGCAAATAAAGTAATATCAAATAATCCACGACTTTATGAGAAAAATCTAAGCGTAAGCAGGGATGGTAAATTTAAGCCCCCTACTTTGCTAGTTTATGAAGAGCTTTTTGCACAATATAGCAATATTGCTGAGATTATTTGCAATAGTAAATTTTCACACGAAAATATAGCTATAATTTTTAGAAATAACTCAAGTGCAGATGGATTAGAAGTTGCGCTAAAAGAGCGCGGAATAAAATCAAAAAGAAAAGGCGGCATTAGCTTTTTTGAAAGCAAAGAGATAAAAGCTCTAATTGATATCATCTCCATTTTTGTAAATCCAAAAGATGTTATGGCTTTTATAAATCTTTTTGAGTATGCAAAAGGCGTAGGAAATGCATATAGCAAAAAAATATTTGACACTTTGTTAAAATTAGGTCATGGAAGTGTAGTAAATGGGCTTTTAAATCCAGATACTAATGTAAATTTAAAAACTGGGAAAATTCAAAATAAACAACTTGGACTTTTTGATGATGTAGATGAATATAACGATAAATCAAAATTTAGTAAATTTAATTTCGATGATAAATTTATAAATAACCCAATCTTGAATGATGCAAAAATGAGCGAAAGTGGTGCTGTGTTTTTATATGAGCTAAGACAATGTTTTATCGATTTGCATAACTCAAACAACGCTTTTATGGCTATTAATACAATTATAAAATCAAAAATTTACTCTATCATAGTTGAGCTGTTATCAACAAAAAGAGCAACGCTAAAAAACGGAAGCATAGATAAAGAATTAAAAGATAATGCAAAAAGCAAAATTTACTCAAAAACAGAAGTTTTAGTAGAGCTTTCAAAAACATACACAAGTATTGATAAACTTCATAATTTCATAACCCTTGGATCAAAAGAAATGAGTGAAGGAGAAGGCGTAAATTTACTCACTATACACGCAAGCAAAGGGCTTGAGTTTAATCTTGTTTTTGTGGTTGATTTAGCACAAAACCGCTTTCCAAATTTAAAACTTATGAATATGAGCGGAAGTTTGGAAGAAGAAAGAAGACTATTTTATGTAGCCGTAACTAGAGCTAGAGACGAACTCTACTTAAGTTATGCTAAATTTGATAAAATTCGTAAAATCGAATACAAACCAAGCCAATTCTTAATAGAAGCTGGAATGGTTAGACAATATTAATATTTTAAATTTAATCCACCAATAATTTATCAAAATCATAAAAGCAGAAAATATTCATATTATTTTTGTATTTATAACCAAGTTTTATTCCATGAGCTTTTAGTATGCTATCTACTATATATAGTCCCAAACCAAAACTTTTTGTGGCATTGTTTCCTTGTGTAAATGCTTCTAAATAATATTCTATGGAATTATCAAGTCGTTTTCCGTCATTGCAAAATTTGATAGTATTTTTATTTACAATGATATTTACATGTTTATTTGTTGAATACTTTATAGCATTATCTATCATATTTTTTACAGCAGTAGTAATAAGCTTAAAATCAACATTTATAGTTATATCATCTAATATATTAAGAGTATAGTTTTCTTTATCAATCATCGCCATATCAATAGCTTCATCCATTATATCATCTATCTTAAAAGGATTTAAGTTACCTATACTTGAAGTAGATGCAGCTCTTTCAACAGCAGCAAATTCATTTATCAAATTTTCTAGCTTTTCAAACACATTTATAAGTCTTTCTTGATACTTATCCTTTTGTATCATTTCAGCAGTAATCCTACCTTTTGTGATAGGTGTTTTTAACTCATGCATAATATTTCTTAAAAAAAGTTGCCTTGATGAGTTTAATTTTTTTATCTGCATAACAGCCATATAAAAAGCATCTGCAACTTCGGAAATTTCATCGTTTCCAGTTTTGACATTTTTTATGTCAAGATCACCTTTTGCAAATTTATCTATTTGCCTTTTTAATTTTCTTAAAGGTTTAATTTTTCTTAAAATAAAAGTATAAGCTATCAAAAGTATAAGTATAACAGCACCTAAAATCAGTTTTACTATCACATATCTATAAGGTTGATAATCATCATCTTGCAATAAAAAAGTTTTATCATTCACAATGATTTTTAAAAAATTTCTCTTTTCATATACTAAAATCGCAGCAGTCCCTAGATCTTCTGAAATTTCTTGCAAAACATTTGCATTTTTTATGATATCATCTACTAATTTTTGATCTTCCATCATAGGCATATCTATATTTGACATCTGTTTTTCATAATCTTGTTTAGAAATCATATTGTTAAGATAAAAAATTGTTACTCTTGTAACATAAGAATATTTATTATTAAGTTCTCTTGTATAATTTTGTTTATCATAGTTTATAAGCCACAAAAACAGCACTAATATACAAATTATTGATAAAATATAAACAAAAGTAATAGCGTAAAATATAGAAGAGCGATTTTTCATTGAACCAACTTATAACCAATACCTCTAACAGAATGGATATATTTTGGCTCTTTATGGCTATCTCCAAGCTTTGTTCTTATTCTACCGATTATAACATTTATACTTTTATTTGTTGAGTCTTCGCTTATAGCATCGCAGTTATAAACAAGCTCTTCTCTTGTTATAGCCCCTCCTTCTTTTTTTATAAGATACGCTAAAATATCATACTCTGCATTCGTAAGATCAAGTTCTTTTCCTTTAAAAAGTATAACATGCTCAAATTCTTTTAAAACAATATCTTTATCTATATTTTCTTTTGAGTTTTCTTGTAAATTTACACTTTGTCTTCTTAAATGACTTTTTATTCTAGCACACAATTCTTGTGGATTATATGGTTTTGGTAAATAATCATCTGCTCCATTTTCAAGTGCTACAACTTTATCTGTGATATCATGTCTTGCACTTGAGATAATAATAGGAATATTATGATTTTTCCTGATATCTTTACAAACATCAAGTCCATCAATTCCAGGTAAAGTTAAGTCCAAAATAAGTAGGTCAAATTTAGATACATTTAGCGTTGATATGCCAAGATATGGGTCGTCTATCGTTACAACCTCCATATCATATTGAGCTAGATACTCTGTTAAAATTTCAGCTAACTCTAAATCATCTTCAATCATAAGTATTTTTATCATTATCAACCCTTTTTTTTGATATAAATTATATCAAAATTGGATTAATAACTGTTTATAAGGGCGAATTTTTCGCCCTTAATTTTAGTACATTTTAAACATCTCTTGTATTTTATTTACATCGTTTGTTTTTGTTAATGCAAGCATTAAAAGAACTCTAGATTTTTGTGGATTTAAGCTATCAGCTGTAACAAAACCTAATTTTTTATCATCAACTTCTGCGCCAACACTAGTTGAACCAGAGCCAACCCTAGAACTTCTTACAACTACAACCCCTTGTTTTGCTGCATTTGCTAGAGCATCTTGAACCCCTGTTGAAGGATTTCCATTTCCCATGCCTGCCAAAATTATACCTTTTGCACCATTTTTAACAGCTAAATTTACGAAATCAGCACTATCATTTGCATAAGCATAAACAATCTCTACTTTTGGTAATTTATCTAATTTTGATACATCAAATTCGCTATCAACGCTGTGTTTTCTAGCAGGAGTTAAAAGATAATCAACTATACCATAATTTACTGAGCCTATTTTACCTGAGTTTGGAGATTTAAATGTAGCAACATTTGTAGTATTTGTTTTTGTTACTTCTCTTGCAGCATGAATCTCATCATTCATAGCAACCAAAGCACCTTTATTCATACTAGCTTTGTCCATAGCAACATTTACAGCATTATAGATATTTAATGGACCATCAGCACTTAGTGAAGTTCCTGATCTCATAGCACCAACAAAAACAACAGGTTTTTTGCTCTTCAAAGTTAAACTTAAAAAGTATGAAGTTGCTTCCATAGTATCAGTTCCATGCGTAATAACAATACCATCAACATCATTTGTTTTCAATAATTCATTTACTCTTTTTGAAAGCTTTAGCCAAATTTCATTATTCATATCTTGAGAACCTATGTTTGAAATTTGCTCACCTTTTATATTTGCTATTTCATTTATCTGAGGAACTGCAGCTATTAGTTTATCAACTGTAACAGTTCCTGATTTATAATTACCAGATAGTGCACTATCACCACCTCCTGCTATAGTTCCACCTGTAGCAAGTATATAAATTGTAGGTTTTGCAAAAACCATAGAAACTCCTAAGCACGCAACAAGCGCGGCAACTCTAAGTAATTTCATAATTACACTCCTAAATTTAAGATATTATTAGTAATTAAAACTAATTCTTGAGCATAATTATAACATAAAATTTAAATTTTTAATTTAATTTTCAAAATTTATTTTACTTCTCTATCTCAAACATAAAAGGCACACCTTTTACAAGTCCTTTTGAGAAAATTTTCTTAGCATCAAAAAATACTTTTTGCACCTGTTCATCACTAGCCATATCATCAGTTACAGTAGTATTCGTATCATAATATTTACTTATTAAATCTATAAAAGCTTTTTGGTTTGATGGATCAATATTTTTTGATTTCTCAAGCATAATAGCTGATTTTATAAAAGCACTTTTTCCATGAACTGGAGCAAAAATCATCTTTAAATTTGCATTTCTAAGATATTTTACAAGCCTGTCAATTTCTTTTTTACAATACGGACACTCTGGGTCTGTTATCATATAAATTGTTTTTTTATTGTCTTTATAAAAAGAATTTATGCTTATAAACCTATCTTGTGGGATAGTTTTTAGTATCTCAAAAACTTCTTTTTGAACCTTATCTTCTATAAATTCAACTTTTTGATCATACAACTTTTTATCATTTTTATCTTTTAAAAAAGCATTTTTTACATAAAAGAAATTTTTACCACTATCATCGCTTATTATGATATCTTTTTGATTACTATTTTTATCCATCAAAACTACTAAATTTGATTTAGGTATGGAATTTAGTCTGTCAACAGAAACTATGTCATAAGTTGGAAAAAGATTTTTTAAATTTTTTTCCAATTCACCTCCATTTAAAATCACACTTAAACATAAAATAAAAAATATATTTTTCATAACAAGCCCTTATAAATTTAATCATAAGGGCTATTTTAGCATAATTTGAGTTTTTTATAAAGCTTTTAGTATTACTTTTGAAAGTGTTTTAGCAAATTCATTTGGATTTGATATATTCATACCTTCACTAACCTTAGCCATATTTAAAAGTAAATTTGAGATATCATTTATCATGATTTGATTTTCCTTAAGTTTTAAAAATATTTCATGATTTGGATTTATTTCAAGTATAGGTTTTATTTCAGGCACATTTTGCCCCATTTGTTTTAACATCTGTTGTGTTGCAAAATCTGGATCATTTTTATCATAAACCAAACAAGCTGGAGAATCTTTAAGTCTTGAGGTTACTTTTACATCTTTAATTTCATCTTTTAAGCATTCTTTTAGTTTTACTACAAGTTCTGCGTATTTACTCTCATCAATCTTCTCATCTAAACTAACCTCATCATCAGCATTTTGTACAGGTTTTATAGGTGTTTTATCATATTCATATACCATTGGCATAACAATGCTATCTATCTCATCATCACAAATCAATACCTCTATATTTTTTTCATTAAATGCTTCAAGAAGTGGTGAGTTTTTAAGCATTTTATCATCTTTACCTGTTATGAAATATATAGATTTTTGATTTTCTTTCATAGAATCTTTGTATTCTTTAAGAGTGATATATCCATCTCTTGAGCTTGATTTAAACAGAGTTAAATTTAATATATCATCTTTGTTTGCACCAAATCCATATAACCCCTCTTTTAAAACTTTACCAAAAAGTTTATAAAATTTAATGTATTTTTCTCTATCATTTTTAAGAAGTTTTTCTAACTCGCTATAAATTTTCTTAACACTCGCCTCTTTTACACTTCTCATTATAATGTTGTCTTGTAAAATTTCGCGACTTACATTTAAAGGCAAATCTTCAACATCAATTATGCCTTTTACAAATCTTAAATGTGTAGGTAAAAGCTCTTTTTCATCATCTGTTATAAAAACTCTTTTTACATATAACTTCACACCACTTTGATAATCAACCCTAAACAGATCAAAAGGCTCAACACTTGGAACATAAAATAGCGTTGTGTATTCTATCTTTCCTTCTGCTTTTGTATGAATATACATAAGTGGATCTGTACTATCGTGAGAAATTTGTTTATAAAACTCATTATAATCTTCATCTTTTAATGAACTTTTGCTCATTTGCCAAAGAGCACTAGCTTTGTTTATTTGAGTATTTTTGCTCTCATAATGACCTTCTTTTTCACCGTCTTTTGGTGCTATCCATTCTTCTTTATCCATAAAAATAGGATAAGGAATGTGGTTTGAGTATTTCTTTATAATACCCTCTAATCTATATGTTTCTAAAAACTCATCATCGTTTAAATATAGTTTTATAGATGTTCCATGCGTTTCTTTTGAAGATTTTTTTATCTCATAATTTTTAGCATCACTACTCCATTCATAAGCTTCATCGTTTAATGCTTTTTTGCTAGTTACTTCTATTTTAGAAGCCACCATAAAAGCTGAGTAAAAACCTACACCAAACTGACCTATGAGATTTGAATCTTTTTTAGCATCACCACTTATTTGACTTAAAAAACCTTTAGTTCCACTTCTTGCAATGGTTCCAAGGTTATTTATAAGCTCATTTTCATCCATTCCTATACCATTATCACTTATGATTAGAGTTTTCGCCTCTTTATCTATAGAAATTTCTATCTTTGAAGTATAGTTAAGAGATTTATATTTATCGTCTGTTAAAGTTAAGTAATTTAGCTTATCTAAAGCGTCACTTGCATTTGATATAAGCTCTCTTAAAAATATCTCTTTGTTTGAGTAAAGAGAGTGAATCATCAAATTTAAAAGATCATTTACTTCTGTTTGAAATTCGTGTTTTGACATTTGTATTCCTTTTGAAATTTTTAGCAGATTATAACAAAGATTGACAAAAATTGCAATATAATGAGAAAATATATTTAGAAAACTTGATAGTAACTATATCAATTTAAAAAATATTTATTTAATTTTTGCCAGTTAATGCTAAATTTATTAAAAAATGCTAAATTTATATATTATTTTTTAGTAGGATACAAATTTTGAAAAGCATACTTTTTACACTAACTATTTTATTATTAGGTTTTTGGCATTATGGAGCTAATTTCTTAGCAACTATACTAATAATCTCATTTTTGATATTTTTTCATGAGCTTGGGCATTTTTTAGCAGCAAAAAAGCTTGGTGTTCATATAAATGTTTTTAGTATAGGTTTTGGAGAAAAGATATTTTCAAAAAAAATCAAAGACACTACTTATTGTATAAGCGCAATACCGCTTGGTGGATATGTGCAATTAAAAGGTCAAGATGATACAAATCCAAACAAAAGAAGCGATGATCCAGATAGCTATAACTCTCTTTCTCCACTTGAGCGAATTTTTATACTAGTTGCGGGTCCATTTTTTAACATATTTTTAGCATTCTTATTATACATAGCATTAGGACATATTGGTGTGCAAAAATTAGCCCCAGTTGTAGGCAATGTCCTTGAAAACTCAGCAGCACTTAGTGCAAATATACAAAAAGGCGATAAAATATTAGCCATAGATGGCATAGAAGTTAAAGAGTGGGATGATATTAGCAAACTAGTCTCGTCAAATCCTATGCATATAAATATACAAAGAAATGGTGTTATTTTAGATGTTTTATTAACACCAAAGATAGGCAAAACCTACACTATATTTAAAGAAGAAATTCAAAAACCACTCATTGGTATTTCTCCAAGTGGCGAACTTACTACACTTTATCACACTGATTTAAGTTCACTAAGTTACGCACTAGATGAAACTCTGCAAGCATCAAAGCTTATTTTTGTTAGCCTAGAAAAACTTATAATAGGCGTTGTTCCAATCAAAGAACTAGGTGGCATAGTTGCAATGAGTGATATTACTTCAAAAGCTGCTAGCATTAGCCTTTCGGCACTACTTATAATAACCGCACTAATATCTGTAAATTTAGGCATATTAAATCTTTTTCCAATTCCAGCACTTGATGGCGGACATATACTTTTTAATACCTACGAACTTATATTTAAAAAACCAGTTTCACAAAAAGTATTTTCAATGCTAACTTATGGCGGGATGGCTTTTTTGTTTGCACTTATGGCATTTACAATCATGAATGATATTTTTCGCTTGGCTGGAGGTTATAACTGATGAATTACCAAGAAATTTTAGAAAAAATTCAAAATACAAAAGATAAATTTAGCCAACATAACGAAATAAAATTAATAGCAGTAAGCAAATATGTAACATCAAATGAAATTATAAATTTATATAATCAAGGTCAAATTGAATTTGGCGAAAACAAAGTTCAAGATTTAAACAAAAAGATGAGTGAACTTGAAAAATATGATATAAAATGGCATTTCATAGGCTCGCTTCAAAGCAATAAAATAAATCAACTCATTTCGCTCCGCCCTACGCTTTGGCAAAGTTGTAATTCGCTTGAACTTGCAAAAAAAGTTGATAAAAGATTAGATTACAAACTAGATACACTTCTTGAGATAAATGTAGCAAACGAAGATACTAAAAGTGGGATTGATACAAATAAAGCACTCGAAGAATATTTGCAAATTCAACAAGAATGCAAAAATCTAAATATGTGCGGTGTCATGAGTATAGGCGCAAATAGCGATGATTTAAATTTAGTAAGAAAAAGTTTTGAAGATACTTATAAAATTTATGAAAAACTAAAATCAAACGGGGCTAAAATTTGCTCAATGGGAATGAGTAGTGATTTTGAACTAGCTATAAAATGCGGCTCAAATATGTTAAGACTTGGAACAATACTTTTTAAAGATATGAGATGAAAAGTGAATTAAATTTAGCCATAAAAGCAGCAAAACTAGCTTCACAAAAAATTATGTGGTACAGACAAAATGGATTTAGCAAATATAAAAAAACAGATGGAAGCATAGTAACTGATGCAGATATTGCAGCAAACGAAATTATAGTAAAAATGTTAGAACAAACAGGCATTGACATCTGTTCTGAAGAGATTGATAATACAAATAAAAATAACAACACTTTTTGGTTAATTGATCCTCTTGATGGCACATCTCATTTTGTAAAAGGCGAAAACGAGTTTTGTATATTAATAACACTTATAAAAAACAATAGGCCTATCTTAGGTGTGATTTATTTGCCAATGTATGATAATTTTATGAGTTGTGATGGAAAAGAAGTTTATATAAATGATGAAAAATTAAATAAATTTAGAGTTGATATATCTCCAAATATTATGCTTTTAGGTAGCCAAAAAGAGCGTATAACAACAATAAAACAAGATATCATAGAAAAATTTAAAACAGAAATCATTCATATTGGCTCTGGCATTAAGTTTTATAAACTTGCACTTGGAAATGCCGGAATGTTTTTGAGAAATAGAATTTCGCATTCTTGGGATATAGCAGCAGGTGATTTGATGGTAAATGCAAGTGGCGGCATAATGGTAAATTCAAAAACTGGGGAACTTTTGAAATATAACGCACCAAAATTAAAAAATGAACCATATATGGCACTAAGCAGAGAAAATGCCCATAATATAGAGCATTTTCTAAAAATTTTAAAAACTATTTAATGTTTTCCATCATAGTATCAAAAGCTTTTTTAGTTCCTTCTCTTGCTGGTTGAGTTAAACTAACAAGGACTATAACCACACTAGCTGCTAAAAATCCAGGAATTATCTCATAAAGAGGTAAATTTAAAGCTTCAGATAAGTAATTTTTCCATACAACTACAACCACAGCCCCAGTAATCATACCAAATATCGCACCAAGTCTTGTCATTCTTCTCCAAAACAAAGAAAACACTATAACACTACCAAAACTTGCACCAAATCCAGCCCAAGCATAAGAAACTATATTTAAGATACTTGAGTTTTTATCAAAAGATATGATAAAAGCAATTAGTGAAACTAGCAAAACTCCGCCTCTACTTAGTATCATAACTTGTTTTTCAGATGCATCTTTTTTAAATACTCTTCTATAAAAATCTTCTGCTATTGTCGAACTTGACACCAGAAGCTGAGAACTTGCAGTGCTCATAATAGCTGCTAAGATAGCACTTAAAAGCACTCCAGCTACCCATGGATTAAAAAGAAGTTGGCTCATTACGATAAATATTTTTTCGGGATCTTGCAAACTGATGTTAAATTTATTTATATAAGCAATTCCCAAAAGCCCCATTACACAAGTTGCAAATAAACTAATAAACATCCAAGAAATACCAACACTTGTTGCTACTTTTATATCTTTTACCGAGCGAATTGACATAAATCTAACCAATATATGAGGTTGACCAAAATATCCAAGACCCCAAGCAAAAGCTGAAATTATGCTAATTACAGAAACTCCATCAAACAAAGTAAGTCTATTTTGTGTAATTTTTTGTTTTTTTAATAAATCCAAAAGATTTTTTAAAGCAACTTTATCGTTTGAATTTACTGCATTATCTAAATTTTGTATAAACTCTTTTACATCTATATTTTTACCTTTATTTACTATTTGCATATCTTTTGCATTTAAAAATGCTGATTTTATACCATCTATATCTGTTTTTATGGTGTTTATATCACTATCTTCCATTTTTTGTATAATTTGAGGTATATTTTTTTGATATAGTGCTATTTGAGTTCTAGAATCATCGGAATTTTTTATGTATTTCATAGCTTCACCAAAACCGCCTATTTGATAAAGCATTACAATAGCTACAACAATCAAAGCACCCATCATCAAAAGTCCTTGCACAAGATCTGTCCAACAAACAGCTTTATACCCACCAAAAAATGTATAAATAACTATAATGACCGTTCCTGTTATCAATGCGTTGTAATACTCAAGACCAAATGTTGCCTCAAAAAGTTTTGCCCCTCCAACTAATCCACTTGATATATAAATTGTAAAAAATATAAGTATAACAATAGCACATATAACTCTTAAAATATGACTATCATCACTAAATCTAGTCTCAAAATAATCAGGAATGGTAATAGAATTATCAATCACACTAGTATAAACCCTTAGTCTTTTTGCTACAAACATCCAGTTTAATGTCGCACCAACAGTTAATCCTATGGCTATATTTGCTTCTATTAAACCACCTGCATATAAAGCCCCTGGTAACCCCATCAAAAGCCAGCCACTCATATCGCTAGCTCCAGCACTAAGTGCTGAAACTACTGGACCCATAGAGCGACTTCCTAAAAAATAATCCTCTGCTGTTTTATTTTGATTATAAAAATAAAAACCTATTGCTAACATTCCCAAAGAATATATAACAAAAGTTACAGCTATTGGTAAGTTTATATCTACTGATTCCATATTTTTCCTTTTTGATTATTTTATGCTTATTTAAAATCTAGTGCTCTAACACCTAAATTTCCATATCTATGAAACGACACGCTTGTTGATTTTTCATTATAATAATAAAGCAACTCAAAGCGACCATTTAAAAGAGGTTTATTTCTTATAATAATCTTTGCCAAAGCACTTGCTTTTTTATAAATTTCATTACAATCTCCATGATATCTAATTCGTTCATAATCTTTAAAATCAGCCTCTTTTACAAACTCAATGTCAAAAATATCTTTATGTTGTTTTATAAATTTGATATCTTCATTTTCATATTTATAGCTTATAGCTGTTTTTACGCCCGAAACCTTGGCAGCAATTAAAACAAGAAGCATATCTTTTAAACTATCATTTTCATCAACTATATATAAAAGTGATTTTATATTTTTATAAGCAAATAAATTATCCTCTCCTCTTACAGAAATATACTCTTTTTCTTTACTAAACTCATTTTCATAGTGATAAACATAGCTTTTTGCAACATCTAAGATATCTTTATCTATACTTAAAGATGCAAGAGTAGTTGTAAATTCATTTTCTTTTAAATTTACATCTACTTCGTCTTGCGATATATCTAAAAACTGAGTTATATAGTTATAAATTCCAACCTTCCTACCATATCCTATAGCTGATTTTTTAATACCACCAAAAGGTTGGCGAAGAACTATAGCTCCTGTTGTAGGCTTATTTATATAGATATTTCCAACTTCAATATTTTCTTTATAATACTCCCACTCTTTTTCATCAAGACTTTCTAACGCTCCTGTTAAACCATAGCCAGTTGAGTTTGCTATATCGATGGCATCTTTTAAATCATTTGCTCTCATAACGGTTAAAATAGGTGTGAAAAGCTCACTCATATGAGTAAAATCTCCTTTTTTTGTGCCATATTTTATGCAAGGCTTCATTATAAACTCATTATTGTTTATAAACTCAGGTTTTAACGCCCATGATTCATAATCTTTTAATTCACTTAAAGCTTTTTTAACTTTACTACTTGGCTTATCTGCGAGTGTACCAATTTTATTTTTAAACTCAAATGGATCTCCAGTAGCCATCGAAGAAGCTGCATCAACCAAAGTATTTTTAAAATTCTCATCATCATAAACTTCATTTTCAAGTATAAGAAGAGATGTAGCTGAGCACTTTTGCCCAGAGTTTGAAAAAGCTGAGTGAATTATATTTTTTATAGCACTATCTCTATCTGCTGCTTTTGTTACTATAGTTGCATTTTTACCGCCAGTTTCAGCACTCAAAATAATTTTAGGATTTTCTTTTAAGATATTATAAGCTGTATCTTCGCCACCAGTTAACACACAAAATTTAACCAAATCATCTTTTAACAAACACTCACTTACCATTTTACCTTTTGTTGGCAAGTATATAAGTGCGTCTTTTGGAATGCCAGCTTCCCAAAATATCTTACAAATTTCATATCCGGTTACACTACTTAATGAAGATGGTTTAAATACCACTCTATTTCCAGCAGCAAGCGGTCCAACTATTGTTCCAACAGGAATTCCTATAGGAAAATTCCAAGGAGATATGGTTACACTAATGCCTTTTGGTTTAAATTTAGTTTTTGGATTTTGCTTTTGAAGAACTCTAAGAGAGTGTGGATAAAACTCTATAAAATCTATCGCTTCACTTATCTCAGGATCAATTTCTCCAAAAGTTTTACCAACTTCAAGAGCTGCTATACCTAAAAGCTCGCCTCTTTTTGCTCTAAAAATTTCAGCCGCCCTACTTAAAATTTGATATATTTCCTCAAAACTAAGCTCACTATATTTAGAGTTTTTAGCCATATCTAAAGCCTCATATATACCTTGTTTGCTAGCTAAACTTATCTTTGCTATGAGTTTATCGTTGATTTTATTTCTTACTTCTAAAATCTCATCACTATGTAAAGGTTTATTTCCCATAGCAGCTATCTCTACTGCGTCTAAATTTGTATATTTTTCTTTTATCAAATTTGCTAATTTTCTATTATTTTGCAAAATAAAATCAGTATCTAATTCATTAACAAAAATATCAGTTTTCGATATTTCACTTTTTATCACAGGCTCTAATCTATTTTGTTTTCTTCTAGTGGTATTATCTAATGCTTCAATACCTTTGAGAGAATTTAAAAATATCTCTTTTTGAATTTCCCAGTTTTCATCACCAACCTTAAGATCAAAAAAGTATCTCATGAAATTATCTTTGGCGGTATTTTCATCAAGTCTTCTCACAAGGTAGGCTATGGCATTATTAAAATGCTCTTTATCACAAACTGGTGCGTATAATATAAGCTCGTGAAGTTTGCTAAGCTCAAAACTTGTTTGCAAACTCATACCCTCTAACATCTCAAAAGTAAAACTATCAATAGCATTTGATTGAGATATAAGCGTATAAGCGTGAGCTATTTCAAATATATTATGACTTGCAATACCAATATTTATATATTTATAACGCTCATTTTCTAATATAAAATAAAGCATTTTTTTATAATTTGAATCAGTATCTACTTTTTTATCAAATGTAGGAAGAGCCCAGCCTTTTTGAGATGCAACAGTTTCTTCTGCTTCCATATTTGCACCTTTTACAAAGCGAATTTTTATAGGCTTACCACCATTTTCAACTCTTTGTTTTGAAAACTCGAAAAGATCTTGCAAATATTTAAAACTATCTGGAATGTAAGCTTGCAAAACAATACCCGCTTGATAATCTGGATATTTTGATATAGCCTCTTTAAAAGCCTCTGAAGTTAGCTCAAGATCTCTATACTCCTCCATATCTAAGTTTATAAATTTAGACATATTTTGTCGTTTTTGCTCACTTATAGCTAATTCATATAAATGTGATAATCTTTTTACTATCTCTTTTTTAGAATAATCAAAATCAATAATGTTTATTTGAGAAAATATGGTTGTTATTTTTATAGAAATATAACTTATAAAATCAGATTTTATCGCTTCTTCATACTTTTTAATTCTAAAAGCAGCCTCACCTTCTCCCAAAACTTCTTCGCCGATGAAATTTACATTTAAAGTGATATTTTCTCTTCTTCTATTTTGTATATGTGGTTTTAAAACGCTAATATTTGCATCTAAAACCATATCTTTTGTATCTTGCCTTATATGATCTATAAAAAATGGTACACTTATGCTAGGTACTAACTTTCCAAAATTTAAAAAAGAAAATAACAAAAACTTCTCATAAGGACTAAAAAAGTCAGCAACTCCGTATTTATCAAAAGTTTTCTTTATCAAATCAAAACATTTTGATGGATCTTTTGATCTAAAACTTCTATCAAGAAGTTCAATGAGCATAACTTTATTTTTGGGATTTACAAGTAGTTTCTTCATTTTTTCATGAAAAGATTTTTCTTTTTGGCTTATGCTGCTATTTACTTTATTTTGAAGTTCTTGTGCTAATTTTAAAGAATTTAAAACAACATTTTGTTTCATATTTTTTTCCTTTTAAACTAAATTTTAAAAAATATAGCAAAAGGAATTTTAAAAATATTATAAGTTTTTATATTAATATTTTTTTAAAAGTAAACTTATAAAATAGATTTTAAGCCATTTAGATAGTTAATATTATCTAAATTCTTATTTTTTAGTGAATTTATGTAATCTAAATTTTTATTATTGATGATTACAAATTTACTCATTAAATCATCTACATTCTTTTTTATAAAAGTTTTATTTCCTATAAGATCGTTTTCAAACTCAAAATAGTTCAAATTTATCAAAATTCTAGATAAAATTTCATCTTTTTTTGGATAATAAAGACTAAAAGTAACTGGGTCACTTTCATAATCAGATATAAATCTTTGAATTTTATCAGATAAAAACCAAACGCTTTGTTTTATAGCACTCTCGTAATTCGTAGCTATTTTTATGGTGATTTTATCAAAAAATAGATCATTTTTTTCATTAAATTCAAAAACAGCTTTTTGATAATCATTAAAAAACAAAGATACAACTTCGCTTGCAAATTTTCTTATATAAGCAAATTCTACATCTGAGTGCAAATTATGATTTTTTCTTATGCTTTCAAATTCTCCCTTATACATTAGTATCTCGTTTTTAAACTCATCAAGCAAAATATCGATATCAGATTTTATTTTCTCATGAAAAGAGTTTAGTTTTAATCTCAATTTTTTAAAAATTTTACTTAGCTTATCATCTGAATATATAAGAGAAGATAAGACTTTATCGCTATTTAAAGTTGGAGCTGTATAGACAATTTTTCTAATTTTTGAACCAATTATATTTTTTTCTTCTACAAAATAAGCTCTTTTTTCATCTTCTATATAAGTTGAAATTTCATCACTTACCAAGTTTGCGATATCTTTTACTTGTGCATAAAAACTCATAAATTCTTTTAAATAGTCTATTAAAAATGTCTGTATTTTTTTATCAAAATTGTATAAAAAATCATTTAAAATAGATGAAAGCTTTTCATAAATTTTAATAAAATACTCATACTGCTCTTGTAAATTTACATTGATTAACTCAAGTTCATTTTTTATAAAATTCTCTTTTTTATTTTCGATATCTTTACTCAAAAACTCTTTTACTTCTACAAAACCAGAGCTCTTTTCATTTTTTAACTCCATTTTTGCAGATATTGCTAAAATTGTATCAAATACTTTACCATAAATGGATTTTGAGTGCATTAATACATTTTCTATCTCTTCTTTTGTTAATTTATCCTTTTGATTTAGCAAACAAATAGAATTTTTTCTTAAATTTTGTGGTATAAGATTTAGCTCTTCAAGCTCACTTTTTCTGCCGGCATTGTCAATCAAAGTTATCCATATAATAGCTCCAACTTTATTTAAAATATCCATTGTTTCACTAGTATCTGCATCACTTATAGAATTAAGTCCTGGTGTATCTACAAAAGTAATGTATTTTAAAATTTCACTATTTGAGTAAATGCTTAAAAATTTCACATCTCTCATCTCTTTTCTTTGATCTACAAATTCTCCTAAAACACTTACATCCATATACTCTTCTCTATTATCATTATATGTTGCTTTTAACATAGGAAAAGAGTTATATTTTATAAAAGTTGGCTTTGCGGTTACTGGCACAACTCCTGTTGGTAAAATGTCAAACCCAAGAAGTGTATTTAAAAAAGTAGATTTTCCGCTACTAAACTGACCTATTACGGCTATTTGCATAGGCTCATATAAAAGTGCGTTAAGAGAGTTTAGCTTTAAACAAAGCTCAGAACTTGGGTGTAGTTTTGGCTCAAGCAAATGTGCTTTGTAATTTTTAAATTTTCCTTCAAAATCACTTTTAAAACTTAGAATATAACGCTGTTTATACTCTTTTATAAATTCTTCTAACACCCGTTTATCCTTGCACTAATCATATTTATCAAATCAAGATTTTGCTTTATTTTTTGCATATCATAAAGCGAATTTTTAGATGTATTATTTATGTTAGAAATTCTATCTTTTAATAATAAAATTTTTTCTTCTAAAGAATTTTTTTTGATATTTATAGCATTTTCGAAATATATCTTAAAATCTTTTGTATAGTTATCAATGAGTTTTAATAAAGATTTTTTTATATCCAAAAAAGATAAAAACTCATCAAAAAGGCTTTGGATATCATTTTGCATATTTAAACTTTTTGTTTTTATTATTTTTGAAAGCTTGGAATTTAATAAAATATAATCAGGTTTTATAAAGTTTTCATCAAGATAATTTTTTATATCAAAAAAGCCTATTTTACTATCATCAAAAGAGTTTATTTTAAGTGAAATTTGCTTAGAAATACTTTCCATATCTTTTGCTACATTAAATTTAATATCCCTAAAAAGATCTAAGAGCAAATCATCAAACCCGCCTTTTACTATGTTAAAAATACGATCAAAATCCACCTTTTTTCTATTTTTATTTGAGTATTGTATATCACTTATAACTCTATCTTTTAAAATAATTGAAATATTTTTTATGTGTGAAAATGCTGATAAATTTGAATAATCAAGCTTTTTAAGATTTTCATTTAATAGTAAATTTACCTGTTTTATATCATTATTTAAAATATCTGTTTCTTGCTCTAGTTGTAAAATTTCTTCACTAAATTTAGCATCATCACAACTAATCATACTAAACTCACGCTCAAGTTCATCTTTTATATATGAGATTGCATTATTTAACTCTTTTTTATAATTAGATAAAATCATATTTGATTTTAAGCTTTTTTCTCCAAAAAGCATTGTATAAAGATAATTTTTTATATCTTCTATGCCATTTTTGTTTATACCATTAATAGCGAAAAATTTGATATTATTTACCAAAGATAAATCATAACCATCATCTTGAAGTTCTTTTGTAACACTATCTTTTGTATATTTGATAACATCATTTAACTCATATTTGTCAAGCAAATCAATATGAGTTAAAACTATCATGAAATTATTTGCTTTACCATAAGCTAAAAAGTTTTTTATAAAACTAATATCTTTTTTTGTAACGCTTTGAGCTGCATTCATAAGGTGAATAACAAAATCACTCTCATGCATAAATTTTTTAGTTAGCTCCTCTCTAAGCACTATAGCATCATCAAGACCAGGGGTATCTACTATACAAATACCATCTTTTAAAATATCAGCACAAACCCCAATTTCTACCATCTTTACAAATTTACTAATATTTTCTTTCGCAGTTGTATAATTTTTAAGCTCATCAATACTAACACACAAATCTTGCCTTGCTTTACCATGCTCAAATCCTAGCTCTTTTAACTCATTTTCATTCCAAAATTTAACTTTTGCATAAGGCTCGTTAGAAAATTTTAAAAAACTAAGATTGGCGGTTTCTGGTATATTTGCTGTTCCTAAAACATTAAAATCTAGCAAAGAATTTAGCATAGTGGATTTTCCGGCATTTATAATACCAGTTACTGATATAAAAAATTGTGCTTCGTTTGCATTTTTAAAAGCATTTTCAAGTAAATTTATCAAATTTTTGTTTTTAGTAATGTTTTTCATCTCATAAAAACATTCATTTAAAACGCTAATATTATTATGAAAAATATCACTTTTTTGCGTAAATTTAAATATATTTTCATCGTTTATAAGTTTTAATGATTTTAAAAAATGAGTAATCTTATCTAAATAATCTATATTTATAATGCCGTTTTCATAGAGTTGTTTTAAATTTAAAATAACTTCATTTCTTGATATTTTTAAATTTTTTATAGAATTTATGATGCCTATTTGTGCAAATTGAATATCATAAAGATTTGTTTTTAAATTTGAATTTTTTAAAATTGTGCAAAAAGATTTTAAAGAAAGATATCTATCATAATTTTTATCACTGCAAGATAAAAGCACAGCGCTCTCTTTTGAATTAAAACTAAGTTCTACTGAGTTATCTATATAAAGCTTATTTATACCCCAAATTTCGCTTAAAAAAGCATCCATAAAATTCCCTGTCAATATAAATATGGTTATTTTATCAAAAGATACTCAGTATGTAGCTTAAGCAAGGATAAATCCTTGCTTAAAAGTAGTTATTTTACGCTAGCTAGTTTTCTTCTCATATAAGCTATTTTACTTTGAAGAGGAAGGTGTTTAGGGCAGTTATCTTCACAACCAAGTAAAGTCATACAACCAAAAATACCATTATCATCACCAACTAATTCATAAAAATCCTCATCAGTTCTTTCATCTAAAGGATCTAGTTTAAATCTTGCAATCCTATTTAATCCAACAGCACCTATAAAATCTTTTCTCATTATAGCAGTTCCACAACTCGCAACACAAATTCCACACTCTACACATCTATCTAATTCAAATGTCTCTTGTGCAGCTACTGGATCAACTTTTTCTTCCATTTTTGATATATCAGTTGTCTTACTTGAATGTATCCAACTCTCAACTCTTTTATTCATAGCAGCCATCCACTCTCCTGTATTTACACTCAAATCTTTTATGAGTTTAAAAGCAGGCATTGGCATAAGCTCTATAACGCCATCTGGATAATCTTTTGTAAGAGTTCTACAAGCAAGTTTGGGAACACCATTTACAACCATTCCACAACTTCCACAAATTCCGGCTCTACATACAAAATCAAAACTAAGATCAGGATCAAATTTCTCTCTTATTACATTTAAGGCTACATATAGCGTCATTCCACTTGTTTCTTCAAGCTCATATGTAGCAAAATGAGGTTTTGAAATTTTACTAAGTGGATTGTATTTAAATGCTTTTATTGTTATTTTTCTACTCATTGCCAACTCCTACTCTTTGGTTTGGTTGTTTAAATTTAGGTTGAAGTTCATAATGCATCAATGCTTCTTGAATTTCTTGACGAGATTTGCCTTGTGCTTGCATATCTTCTTTGATTTTATCAACTTGTGCTTGTCTTTGTTCGCTAAGTGGATTTTCTATGATATTTCCTTTTGCACCATAGCCTCTAAATGCTGGCGGCATCTCCATTTTCATGATATCTAGTTCTTCATAACTTATAGTTGGCATTGTATCGCCCTCTTTCCAAGTTGCTAAAGTTCTTTTTAGCCAATTTAAATCATCTCTTTTTGGATAATCCTCTCTATAATGTGCCCCCCTACTTTCTGTTCTAAGAAGTGCACCATACGCAACACAAAGAGCAAGTTTTATCATCTTTGGAGTTCTGTAAGCATCTTCAAGCTCTGGGTTTCCAAATTTTTCTTTATTTTTTACATTTATATCTAAAGATTGTTTATAAAGCTCTTCAAGTTCATTTACAGCCTTTTGTAATCCTTCACCTGTTCTAAAAATAGCAACATGTTCCCACATTATCTCTTTCATTTTATTTTTTATCTCATAAACACCATACTTGCCATCTTTACTTAAAAGTTCATTTATATAATTTTCTTCTTTTGTTACAAAAGATTGAACAAACTCTGTATTTATATCTATTTCATGGCTTTTACAAAAATCAGCAAAATAATCTCCCACTATCATTCCAGCGACAACTGTTTCTGAAACAGAATTTCCACCAAGTCTGTTAAATCCATGCATATCCCAACAAGCTGCCTCACCAGCACTAAATAAACCTTTTAATGTTTGGCTCTCTCCTGTTGGTTTTACTCTAATTCCACCCATTGAATAATGCTGCATTGGTAAAATAGGCGCCCATCCTTTTGGTCCTTCATCAGCTGGATCAATGCCGTTAAAAATTTGACAAATCTCTTGCACATCTCTTAAATTTGTCTCAATGTGTTCTCTTCCAAGTATTGAAATATCAAGCCAAACATGTTCTCCATAAGGACTTTTTACACCTTTTCCATTTCTAATATGCTCCATTATACGCCTACTTACAACATCTCTGCTTGCAAGTTCTTTTTTCTCAGGCTCATAATCAGGCATAAAACGATACCCATCAACATCTCTTAATATACCACCATCGCCACGGCAACCCTCAGTTAACAAAATTCCGCTTGGGACAATAGGAGTTGGGTGAAATTGAACTGCTTCCATATTTCCAAGCTGAGCTATACCAGTTTCTAATGCAATGGCAACTCCGGTTCCTTCGCATATAACAGCATTTGTTGTATGTTTATAAATTCTTCCATATCCACCTGTTGCTATTAGTGTTCCACGAGCCACATATGCTTCTATTCTACCATCTATAAGATCTCTTACTATAGCACCATAACAGCGATTATCTTTGTGTATTAAGGCAATAGCTTCTTTTCTATCTCTTATATCAACATTATGTTTTACACACTCATTTGCAACACCAAATAACATTGTATGTCCTGTAGCATCAGCTGTATAACATGTTCTCCATTTTTTTGTTCCACCAAAATCTCTTGAGTGTATAAGTCCATGAACTTCATCTTTTTCTTCAATAGTAGTTTTTTGTGCATTTATAACCGCACTTCTTTTTCCTTTTGTGATTCTTGTCCAAGGAACACCCCAACTAGCAAGTTCACGAATAGCCTTTGGAGCTGTTTGACAAAACATTCTAGCAACTTCTTGGTCGCATCCCCAGTCGCTTCCTTTTACGGTATCAGCAAAATGCACATCTTCATTATCACCTTCACTCATTTTAGAATTTCCTAAACTTGCTTGCATACCACCTTGTGCAGCAGCTGAGTGGGATCTTCTAACAGGGCACAAACTTAAAACTATAGTACTATTGCCTTTATCGGCTGCTGCAACTGCCGCCCTAAGTCCAGCAAGTCCACCACCAATAACCAACGCATCACAATATATTATTTTCATATCATATTTCCTTTATTCGCCTAAAGATAGCCAAACAATATCAGCAACTATTGAAAGCACAACAAACGCACCCCAAACTATAAAATTCAAAGTTTTGACTTTTTTTCTTGTTGCAGCTGCTTCTACTTTTGTTCCATCAATACTAATCCATTTTACAAAAAGCCTATATGTGCCTATACTAGCATGCAAAACAGTAACAAGCAATAACAACAAATAAAAAATATGTAGTTGAGAAAAACGACCAATTGAAAGATCAGCTGTAATTTTATCACCAAAAATTATGGTAATAATATGGGCACTAGCAAAGAAAAATAGCAAAAATCCACTTAAAAACTGCATCCACCAAAGCGTTGTGTCGCAATGTTTCATACGAATTTTATGAGCTTTATAAGCCCTATAAGCACTATAGTTTGCAGGAAACTTTCTCATAGCTAAAAACGCATGAATTACAAAGATTATAAATATAATCAATGCAACTAAATTTGTAACTTGATATATTCCAAAAGGTTCAGCAAAATGAACAACACCTTCAAAAGCACCTTTGCCAAACATAATTGTGCTTGTAAAAATCATATGACACATCATGAATATTGCAAGTACCAAACCGCTTAAACTTTGCAATTTATCTTGTAAAGCTGGCAAGCGACTTTTTTTACCATCTATAGATTTTCCAAGAAAACCCTCTATACGGCTTACCATACAGAACTCCTTTAATATTAAGTATTTGAACTATTAATTATATATCAGCTAGACTTATTTGATGCTGAAAATATTGATAAAATATTAATAAAAAATATAAGTTTATTTGTTAAAGGAATTTTTAATAAATAAACTCACTTAGATTATTAAAACTCGTTAAAAACGATACTAAATAGTAATTATTAATTATTAATGTAAAATCTCACTTGGGTGATGAGACATAAATTTACTTCTACGCTCTTTTGGCACAACATCAACAAAATACGCAACTAAAAACAAAATTATTAATCCAATCAAATATACAAAAATAAAACCATTTTCATTAAATTTTTGCATAAAATATCCAATAATAATAGGTCCTAAAAGTGATCCAATTGAGTAATTTAGTAACAAAGTTGCACTTATTTTAGCCGCTTCACCTTTACTGCCTAGCACATCATTTGCTCTAGCAACGCTAAGAGCATAAAGACAAAATATACCAAATCCTATGAAGAAAACAAAAAATTTATAAAATAATATATTTTTACTAAACAATAGCATTGCTAAAATAGATACAAAAGGTATCGCACAAGCTAACATAATTGAAAATTTTCTTCCAAATTTATCTGAAAAATACCCAAAAAACAGATGCCCAAAGAAGCCACCAGCCATAGCAATAAGTAAAAATAATGAAGCATCTCTTATATCGCCTCCTGCTGATAATATAAAAACACCTGCCATAGAAAAAAATCCATTTATCAAAATACCGCCTATAAAACTTGTTACTAAGGCTAACGGAACTAAGCCAAAAATATTTGGTATGAAAATTTTCTTTTTTGGAGGAAGCTGCGGTTCTTTTATCCGAATTATATTTAAAGGAATAGATCCAATCATTATAAAAAGTGCCGAAAGAACAAAAACCTGAGATGAGCCAAGTTCCAAAGACAACAAAATCATACCAAATGATGAAGATATGTAATATATAGCAGTATAAAAACTAAAAACTCTTGAGCGAATTTCATTTCTTGATCTAGCATTTATCCAACTTTCTACAACCATACATATACTATAATATGAAAAACCAAGCATAAATCTAAGCACAGCCCATAAAATTATATTATTAGCAATGTTGTGTAGTATTGCAGATATGGCAAACAATGCAGTAAATACAGCATAAGATCTAATATATCCATAAATGCTAATAAATTTGTATCCAAAAATCGAACTAAAAATAGCTCCAAGAAAAAAACAAGATGTTATAATGCCTATATGAAAATCATCTATATTTATATTTTTTAACATCATACCAGCTGAATTTAAAGCTAGTGAATTTCCAACAAATATAAAAATTATAGCAACAAAAAGTGCTGTTAAAATTCTTATAGTTCTTTTTGGACTTATCACATATCTCCTTTATGTATGATTTTTATAAGTTTTATTTTTTAGATAAAAATACAAAAACACTCCAAGAAAAAGCATTAAAAAAGATAAAATTTGCCCCATATTAAGACCAAATAAAACCTTCCCTATCTGAACATCTGGTTGCCTAAAAATCTCACTAACAAAACGCATTATAGAATATAAAATAACATATAATGAAATAAGTTCTCCATCAAATTTTTTATATTTTCTATAAATAAAAAGCATAATAAATACTAAAATTCCTTCTAAAAATGCTTCATAAAGCTGACTAGGATGTCTTAAAACACCATCAACATTTATAGCCCAAGGAACATCAGTAACAACACCCACTAACTCTTTGTTTAAAAAATTTCCAACTCTTCCAAAAATATACCCCAAAGGAACACAAATAGCAACCAAATCTAGTAATTTCCAACTATTTTGATTATATTTTTTACAAAACCAAAATGTAGCTATAATAAATCCAATCACAGCTCCATGATAACTCATTCCGCTAATTCCTACAAATTTTCCATTATAAAAAGGATTGAAAATTTCCCAAGGATGAGTTAGATAAAACATTTGAGCTTGCGAATAAATAAAAATAAAACCAAGTCTTGCCCCAAAGATGACGCCAATTTCAACCCATATAAAGTAATTATCTAATGTTTTATCACTAAAACCAAGATAATCTTTTTTTACAAAATACTTTGCAGCCCAAAGTGCAACCAAAAGAGCTAAAACATACATTATCCCATACCAATGAACATTTAGCCCAAAAACACTAAATGCCACTGGATCAAATTTAGAATATATTTCGCTCCACCAGTTCATTTTAAGCCTTTAAGCCAAGAGAAGTTTTTAAAAGATGACAAAAATCAGCTAAAAAGTAGCCCATAGCTTTATAATAATTGCTATTAGCATTTTTTTGTAAATGCAAAGATAGCTCCCTTGCTGGATAAATAAAATACTCGCTTAAATAATATCCTAAAAGAGTGTGAGATTTTTCGTCTTTATCTTGTTTTAAAATAGCAGACAAAAGTGCAAGTATATTTGACATATGTGAGCTACTTAATTCATCAAAGGGTTTTTTAAATTTAATATTTCCAAAAAATTCATTAACTTTTTTTTCATCATTAAATTTAAAATACGCTGTATCAAAACTATCTTTTAGACTTTCAAAATCTTTTTTTATCATTTCTAAACTCTCATTTTCAAGTGCATTTCCCCAGCACTCATGTCCTTTTATATTATCAACATTATCATTTTTTACTATCCAATTTTTTGACATTTTAGAAAAATGCTCTTTGTCTATAACATTTCTAAAATTTGTAGCAAAAATCACGCATATCACAGAGTATAGTTCGGCAACTTTCATATCATTCCTTAAATTTTTTAAAACTAATATCGTATCAAAATTTAGTTTAATCTATATTGATAACTAAATTTCACTTGCTTTTTTTATTTTATCTATACCAAATTTAGACCAAATTTTGCTAAAAGTTTTATCTAAATTTTTTTGTTTTATATCATCGTCATAACTAAATAGCGTTGAACAAAACTCTAAATTTGAAGAAAAATTTGATAAATTTATGCCTATATAAATTATGCTCCCAAAGCTATATTTGTCTATCTTAGTGAAAAGTTCAGTGCTAATATTATTTAGCAAATCCATACAAAAAGGCTTATTTGGAGTATATCTTTTAGAAAACTCGTATCTATTGCTATATCTTATCTTTAACTCATAACTCATAGGATTTAAATCATTTTTAAGAACTTCAAAGCCCAAATATCTACACATAATGGAAATTTTACGCCTAATTTCATCTCTATTTAATGTTGGAGAAAAGGTTCTTCCAAGACCTATGCTTTTTGCATTTCTTTGATTTGATATTTTATCATCACTTATACCACAAATTCTATTATAAATTTTGACACCATTTTTACCCATTTTTTCAAAAATAGTCCTACTTTCCAAAGCTTGAGAAATGGTTTTTATACAGTGAGAATATAAAAATTTCTGAGTGCTTTTTCCAATGCCAGGAAACTTAGCGATATTTACATCTTTAAGTTCTTCTTTTAAATTTTTTATATCTAAAAATTTTATACCAAATGGCTTTTTTAAATCAGTTGCAAGTTTTGCTAAAAATTTACCTTCACAAAGCCCAATACTACAAGGAAGTTTAAATTTATCAAGTATATTTTGTTGCAAAAATTTAGCAAAGCTTATATAATCATCTTGATATTTTGTACCTTTTAAATTTAAAAAGAATTCGTCTATGCTAAATCGCTCTATTTCTGGCGTAAAGATATAAAGAAAATTATAAATTTGCGTAGAAATACTTTTGTTAAGCTTCATATCATTTGGAATTAATTTTAACTTCGGACATAACTTCAAAGCCTCATTTACGCTCATAGCAGAATGTATGCCAAATTTTCTAGCTTCATAACTTGAGCTTAAAATCACGCCTTTGTTTGAATTTGCTATCATTTCATCGCCAAATATATTGCTTGATTTATCGCCAATTACAGCAACTATTTGTCCATTTAAACTGCTATCTTTTATCCTAGCAACCGATACAAAAAAACAATCAAGATCAATATGTAAAATCATATTTTATTTTAAAATTTTATAAACCTAAGCTTTATGGAATTTAGCACTACACTTACAGAACTTATACTCATAGCTATAGCTCCATACATTGGCATTAAAATAAATCCAAATGGATACAAAATTCCAGTTGCAATAGGTATACAAATAGCATTATAAATAAAAGCCCAAAATAAATTTTGCTTTATAGTTTTCATTGTTTCTTTAGTTAATTTTATAAAAGCCAAAATTGATTTTAAATCGCTATTTACAACAACTATATCGCCGCTTTCTTTTGCTATATCACTTCCACTACTCATAGCAACCGAGATATCAGCACTTTTTAAAGAAGGTGCATCGTTTATACCATCACCCACAAAAAGCACTTTACCTTTTTGCTTAAGTTTTTCAACAAATTCATATTTATCTTGCGGTAAAAGTTCTGCATGAACTTCTTGTATGTCTATTTGATTTGCTATATATTTTGCCACATTTAAACTATCGCCTGTTAGCATAATAGGAGTTATATCCATTTTCTTAAGCTCTAAAATCAGCTCTTTTGCTCCATCTTTTAGACTATCACTTAAAACCAAATATCCACTAAAATTTGAATTATAAGCAACCATAACAACACCAAAACCATCGTTTGTTATTTTATTTATCTCTTCTAAAATATCATCTCTTATATAAACACTATTTTCTTGCATTAAAGCAAGATTTCCTATCATTACATTTATATTGCCTTGTGATGCGATAATTCCTTTTCCAGGTATATTTTTATACTCACCGTTAAATTTAGTAGCACACATACAATTATTTTTTGCATACTCTACAATTGCTTTTGATATTGGGTGTTCGCTTCTTTCTTCTATACCGGCAACAAAAGATAAAATTTGATCGCTTAAAAAAGATTTTTTAACACTAATTTCTCCTTTGCTGAGCGTTCCAGTTTTATCAAAAACACCAAATTTAATATCTTGCATATTTTCTAAAACTTCAGGATTTTTTATCAAAATTCCTCTCTTTGCACCAGCTCCAAGAGCACAAACTATGGCTATTGGCGTAGCCAAACCAAGAGCACAAGGACAAGATATGATAAGTACGCTAGCTGCCAGTATAAGACCCAAAGATAAATCTTTATTTAGCGACCAAAAAATAAAAGTAAAAATAGCAATCAAAATAACACTAGGAACAAAGATATTTGCTACCTTATCAGCAAGTCTTGCTATTGGCATTTTTTTACTACTTGCTTCGCTCATTAAATTTAAAATTTGATAAAGCATAGTATCACTTTGTTCCTTTGCAACCTCGATAGTCATATAACCGTCTAAATTTACACATCCAGCATATACATTATCGCCTTTTGAATGATACACAGGCAAGCTTTCACCGCTTAAAAATGATTTATCAATATCGCCGCCACCCTCTATGATAACGCCATCGCAAGGGATATTAAAACCACTTTTTACTATTACTATATCGCCTTTTTTAAGTTCATCGGCATTAACTTCTTCAAGTTGAGCTCCTTTTGAAACTTTTAATGCTTTTTTAGGTGCTAAATCCATTAAATTTTTTAAATAATCGCTAGCTTTTAACTTAGATCTTTCTTCTAAAAATTTTCCAAGTGTTACAAAAGTTATTATCATTGCACTGCTACTAAAATACAAATATCTTAAATTTTGAGGTATAAAATCAGGCACGACAACGACAAACAAAGAGTATAGATAAGCCACCATAACACCAAGAGATATTAAAACATTCATATCAAAATTTAAATTTTGAAGAGATTTTTTTGCGTGAATAAAAAAATGCCCGCCGCAGTAAAAAACCACAACGCTACTTAATGTTAACATAATTAAATTTAGCCACAAATTTGGTGCTAAAAACATCTCAATAAACATTATCACACACGATAAAATAGCAGATATAACAAATTTAAAAAGCATATTTTTTATGTGTAATTTTCTATAATGCTCGAGTTCTTGATAATTTTTTACAACGCCAAATCCAAGAGATTTTATCTTTTTAATCACATCTTCTAAAACATCACTACTATCTAAAACAAACTCGCCACTTGAGTTTGCAAAACTAACATTTGCGGATTTAACTCCCTTAATTTTTTTGACACTTTTTTCTATGCCGGATGAACAATTAACGCAGTTCATTCCGCTTATGTTAAGTCTTATTTTTTGAGACATATCAAATTTCCTTTATTATAGGAAATCCTATATCTTTTAATGTTTCAAAAAGAAGTTTTTCCTTATTTTTTACATCTAAAACAATGGTTTTATTTTCAACATCAACCTCAACTTTTCCAAAATCATCCCTTAATGCATTTTTTACTAAATTTGCACAATTATTACATTTAACATTTTCTAACTCAAATTTTCTCATTTTATATCCTTTAACATATGAAAATATCTGCCTCCTGCTATATCTACAACGCAGTTTTGATAAAATCCCAAAGATTCGTAAAAACTTTTAGTTTTTGGTTTTAAAATATCTACAACTAGTGAGCACTTTTTTATATCTAGTTTTTTTGCCTCTAAAAAAGCGTGTTCGAACATTTTTGTAGCAATCCCTCTTTTTCTAAATTTCTCATTTACAGCAATAGTATCTATATAATACTCATTTTCAAAGCACTCTTTGTCTATTTTATGGTTTTTATTTATCATTTTTAATCTTGATATTATAGGTTCTAAAAGTTTATCTCTTAAATTTGAATCATAAACACACATTGCACCTACGACTAAACCATTAATCTCATAAACAAAAACATTTTCAAAACTATATAAATTTTGTTTACTAACAAAAAACTCTCTTAAAACACTCTTTGCTTTTTCTTTATTTTCTTCCCCTGTTAGAACAGAACTTATATTCTCAAGAGCTAAGTCTATAAGATCAATAGCCACTAAAGCATCGGAAATTTTGGCACTTCTAACCATTGAAAACAAACCTTAAGTATTAATTCTAAAAAAGATTATAATAAATTTTGTTAAATTTATAATTACAAATTTATTAACATACAAATAAAGCTATGAATAAATTTATAAAGAAATTGATATAATTTATAAAAAATTTAATTTTATAAGGAAGTGTAATGCCAAAAATAACAGTTATTCAAGGTCCAAATATCAATATGCTCGGAAAAAGAGATCAAAATTTATATGGCGTAATGAGTATGGATGATATTCATAAACAAATGAAAATCGTAGCAGATCAAGCAAATGTTGAAATAGAATTTTTTCAAAGCAATTTAGAGGGCGAAATCGTTGATAAAATTCAAGAATGCTACGGAGATAGCGATGGTATAATCATAAATCCAGCCGCATACTCTCATACATCAATAGCCATAAGAGATGCCATAGAAGCAGTTAGATTGCCAGCAATTGAAGTTCATATAACAAATATTTATAAAAGAGATGATTTTAGACAAAAAAGTATGATTAGTCCAGTAAGTGCAGGATGTATCGTAGGTTTTGGACCACTTGGTTATCATCTTGCAATGGTAGCGATGTTACAAAGATTTGAACAAATAAAGGCTTACGAAGAGGCTCAAAAACAACAAAATGAGCAGTAATTTCATACTAAAAAACGAAAATGCAATTTTTTACGAGTGCGGATATAGTTGCGATAATGCACTATATCTTAGCCTAAAAGATGAGTGCTTTTTCATAACAGATGCAAGATATAGCATAGAAGCAAGAGAAAATATAAAAAATGCTACCGTAATAGAATCAAATTCTCTTATAAAAGATGCAAAAAAACTTATAAAAAAATTTAACATTAAAAAGATAAGTTTTGACCCATTAAGCTTTAGCGTTAGTGAATTTAAAAATCTATCTTCATCTTTAAACTTAAACTTTAAATCATCACCAAATTTTTCTCAAAAAAAACGAGAAATAAAATCTCAGCGTGAGATAAATTTACTAAAAGAAGCTGCAAAACTTGGCGAAAAATGCTTTTATGATTTAGCTAAATTTATAAATGAAAGCAAAAATTTAAACGAAGAAGAGATAAATTTTAACGCACAAATGATATTTAGACAAAATGGGGCATTAAATCTCAGTTTTGAACCAATCACAGCAATAAATGCAAATGCTGCAAAAGCTCATGCTTTACCAACCAAAACCAAGCTAAAAAATGGTGATTTGCTATTAGTTGATGGGGGAATAAAATTTAAAAGATATTGCTCTGATAGGACTAGAACCGCATTTTTTGATAATAAACTAAATTTCTTAAAAGATCAAATTTATAAAAACCAAAAACATCAAGAAATTTACGATATAGTAAAAGAAGCACAATATCAAGCCATAAAAGCTATTAAGCCTGGAATTTTAGCTTGTGAAGTAGATAGTATCGCAAGAGATTTCATAGCAAAAAATGGTTATGAGAAAGAATTTTTTCACTCAACAGGGCACGGCGTAGGGCTTGATATACACGAATTACCGATAATTAGTCCAAAAAGCAAAACAAAATTAAAAGAAGGTATGGTTTTTAGCGTTGAGCCTGGAATTTACCTAGAAAACGAGTTTGGAGTTAGAATAGAAGATGTGGTAGTGGTAACAAAAAATGGATGTGAAATACTCTAAAAACGGCTTTTTTGAACTAAAAGACGCTATAAAATTTATAAAAAGTGATTTTTTTCCTTTTTGTAGAAAAATAAAAAACTACAAATACAGCATTATATTGGGGCTTGGAGGAAATGTAGGAAAAGTTAAACAAAGATTTGATAAAATATTTCAAATTTTATCAAAAGACAGGCGTTTTTACATAGCACAGAGTTCGCCAATTGTTTTAAATAAAGCATTTGGTTTTACAAAGCAAGATGATTTTTTAAATGCTATTTTGTTTTTACAAACAAATTTGCATCCAAAAGAAGTTTTAAAAATAATGCTAAATTTAGAACTTAAATTTAAAAGAAAACGACCTTTTAAAAACGCACCTAGAACAATAGATTTGGATATTTTATATACAAATATAAAAATAAAAAGCAAAAGGCTCATAGTGCCACATCCTGGCGTAAATGAGCGAATAAGTGTCATTTTGCCACTTGGTTTAATGAGATTATAAAAGGAGATTTTTTGGCTACTAAGTTTCATACATTTACTGGCAATAGTCCTATAGAAGCATTAAGAAAAGCTCAAGAAAAATGTGGTGATAAAGCTATGCTTGTTACAACCAAACAAATTCAACCAAAAACTTTAAATAAAGAAGCATTGTTTGAAATTTTAGTCAGTGTTGAAGAAGACGAAATACCACAAAAACCAATGCAATCGCATAAAAAACAAAATCCTTATTTAAATCAAGCAAATGCAAAATCAAATTTTATTTCAGATACAAAAACTACTAAAAATTCATCCGATGATGTGCTTTTAAATATATCACAAGCAACACAAAATATAAAAAATGTAACAACAAGCACAAATGAAATTAAATCTGTAAATAACGAGCATTATAATAAACAAATAGACAATGTCTCAAAAAAAGTAAATGATATAAATGATAAAATCACAATGATAGCTGATATGTTTTGGGATGAAAGAGCAGGTGCAAGAAATAATCTTATAATACCGCCTGAATTTTCTAGCATTTACAAAGCAGCAAGCAAAAGTGGCATGAAAGATGAACATCTAGAATCAATTATGAAAGCTACGATAGAATGTATGCCAACAAACATAAAAACAAATCCAACTGCTGTGAAAAATTTCTTTTACACATTTTTAAGAAAAATGTTACCTTGTAGAGTTAATCAAAAGCATGACTTAAAAAAACAAAAAATTATGATGTTAGTAGGTCCAACTGGTGTTGGAAAAACGACTACTTTAGCAAAGCTTGCAGCACGCTTTGCATATATTGGAGATGTAAGATATAAAACTGGAATTATAACACTTGATACATATAGAATTGGTGCAGTTGAGCAACTTTTTCAATATGCAAAATTGATGAAACTGCCTATTTTAGATGTTATTCAAATACAAGATTTTAAAAATGCTATAAAAAATTTAAGACAGTGTGATGTTATTTTGATAGACACAATTGGAAGTAGCCAGTATGATAAAGAAAAACTCAACAAACTCGATAGTTTTTTGAAAAATAGCGATGCAGATATAGATGTAACACTAGTTATGTCTGCTGGATCTAAAGTTGAGGATATGCTAGAAATTTATGATAATTTCTCTTTTTTACATATTGATACTATGATTATTACTAAATTTGATGAGACAAAAGTGTTTGGAAATGTATTTTCTTTGGTTTATGAAACAAAAACTCCTGTTAGTTATTTTTCTATCGGACAAGAAGTTCCAGACGATTTAATGGAAGCTAGAAGTGAATTTTTAATAGAATGTGTTTTAGAAGGTTTTAATAAAAAGGACTCTGATGATAAATCAAGCAAATAAACTTCAAAACCTAGTTTCAAAAGAGCAAAAAAAACAAAAAACGACACATTTTATAGCTATAACAAGTGGAAAAGGTGGTGTTGGAAAAAGCACAATAAGTGCAAATTTAGGAAATATCCTTGCAAATAATGGGTATAAAGTTGGGCTTTTTGACGCTGATATTGGGTTAGCAAATTTAGATGTTATTCTTAATGTTAAAATGAATAAAAATTTATTAAATGTCTTAAAAGGCGAATGTTCTCTAAGCGATATTATAATTCCAGTTAAAAAAAATTTGGTTTTAATCCCTGGAGATAGTGGCGATGAAATACTAAAATACAATGATCATTTCTTATATGATAGATTTTTAGGCGAAGTTAGCGATCTTGATTATCTTGATTTTTTGATTATTGATACAGGTGCAGGTATAGGAGATCATATACAAGTTTTTTTACAAGCAAGCGATGAGGTTATAGTTGTAACAGTTCCTGATCCTGCGGCTATTACAGATGCTTATGCAACTATAAAAGTAACATCAAAAATAAAAAATGATCTTTTAATGATTATAAATATGGCAAAAGATGAAAAAGAAGCAATAAAAATATTTGAAAATATACAAAAAGTAGCACTAAACAACATTACAAATTTAAATCTTTCTATGCTTGGATACATTCAAAATGACAAAAATGTAGCAAAAAGCATAAAACAAAGAACTTTATTTACCCAAGATGTGCCATTTGGAGTTTCTAGTAGTGAAATCAAACAGATGGCATCTAAGCTTCTTTATAGATTGGAACGAAAAGTGCTTGTAGATGATGGTAGGAGAAGTATTAGTAATTTTTTTAAACAACTAATGGATCAATTTTAACTAAGGAAAGTTTATTTTGAAAGCCGATAATTTTATAGCATTTTTTACAACTTGTGGATTTTTTATAGGAGTTATGTTCGTAATTATAAAAATACAAGACCCCGTAGAAATAGTTGTATATACACTGCTTATTACATTTTTCTTTTATTTAGTGATACATTTGGCTATAATGAACTATATAAAAGTTAGCAAACAAACATTTAATATTTTTTTCAATAAAGAAAAACATGAAGAGATAAATGAAAAGCTAATAGCAGAACTATCCATGAGAGAAAGAAAAATGGAAAACATTTTGTATAAGCTATCATCAGAAAAGCTAAGAGCCAAAGAGTTGGATAAAAAATATGGTAGAAAAACAGCAAAAAAAGCAGCATAATGCTTATACAAACGCCATAAAACAAGAGCAAGATTCGCTTGTTTTACAATACATGCCTGCACTACGCTCAATGGCATTTAGACTAAAAGAAAGGCTTCCTGCTAGTATAGATGTAAATGATTTAATAAGCATTGGTGCTACACAAATGATAAAAATGTCTAGAAAGTATGATAAAAGCCAAAATGACTCATTTTGGGGATATTGTCAAAAAAGAGTATATGGCTCAATGCTAGACTATCTTAGATCACTTGATACTGTTAGTAGATCAAATAGAAAACTCATAAAACAAGTAGAAATAGAAATAGATAATTATTTTAACAAACACGAACAAGAACCAGATGATGCATATTTAGCCAAAGTTTTAAATGAAAGCGAAGATAAAATAAAAGAAGCAAGAATGGCTAGTAGTATATGCTCGGTAATGCCGATAGATGATCAGCTTATAAACCCCGAACAAGAAAATACAGAAGATAGAGTTATTAGAGATGATTTACTTGAAAAAATAGAAGAAGTTTTAGCAACTTTTGAAAAAAGAGATCAACTTATAGTTCAATTGTATTATTATGAAGAGTTATCTTTAGCTGAGATTAGTGAAATTTTAAACATTTCTCAATCAAGAATTTCTCAAATTCACAAAAAACTAATAAATAAAATAAAAGAAAGATTTGGAGCCTAGATGGCTGATATACTTACACAAGAAGAAATTGATGCACTACTTGAAGTAGTAGACGAAGATACAGATGAGAATATAGATACTCCTCGTAGAAAAGAAGAGCAAGAAGAGCGAGAAATCATTATATATGATTTTAAAAGACCAAATAGAGTTAGCAAAGAACAACTTCGTGCTATAAAAGGCATTCATGACAAACTAGCTAGAAATTTAGCCTCTCAAATTTCTAGCATAATGAGAAGCATTGTAGAAATAAGACTTCACTCAGTTGATCAAATGACTTATGGAGAGTTTTTAATGTCTCTACCAAGTCCAACAAGCTTTAATGTTTTTTCTATAAAACCACTTGATGGAAATTGCGTTTTAGAGATAAATCCAAGCATTGCGTTTCCTATGATAGATAGACTTCTTGGTGGAAATGGAGAAGGCTTTGAAGAAAATAGAGAATTAACAGAGATAGAAATAAATTTACTAGATGCAATTCTTCGTATAATAATGCAAAGACTTAGAGAATCTTGGAGTTTAATAACAGATATATATCCAAATATAGAAACCAAAGAAAGCTCTCCAAATGTAGTGCAAATAGTCTCACAAAATGAGATTGTCATTATGCTTGTTATGGAGATAATTATAGGAAACTCAAGCGGAATGATAAACATATGCTATCCCGTTATATATTTAGAGCCTATCTTATCACGCCTTGCAAATAGAGATGTAATGCTTGGCGAAACTTCAGCTAAAAAAAGTAGAAATAAGGAACTAAAAACATTAGTTGGTAGAGCTGAGGTTATATATGAAGCAATCTTAGGCAAAGCTATGATAAGTGTTAATGAGTTTTTAAATTTAGAAGTTGGGGATATACTAAGACTAGATAGACCAGCTGATGATAAAGCTATAGTAACAATAGACAAAAAAGATGTTTTTTTGGCACAAATTGGACTTCACAGATTTAGAAAAACCATAAAAATAGAACAGCTCATAAAAACAGATAAAGATGAGATAAAATCCATCTTAGAAGAGTTTGAAGAAGAAAGAAAAGCAAAAGCACTAGCTTTTCAAAACGAGCAAGAAAACGATGAAAATGAAGAGTATATGGAAGAAGAGGATAATATATGATAGATCAATTTTTAAATTTTTTTACCAAAGAAGTAGTTGCAACCATAGAAGGGCTTACAGGAAAACAAGCTGTATTTTCAAATAAAACCGAAGATAATGCCAATGAACAAACTACAATAAAACCACCAGTAGTAGTTGCAACTATAAATGTTAGCGGTGCAACTACAGCAAAACTTCTACTTTTATCAACTCCTATTTTTATGACAGCCATTGGTGAATGGATGATAGGAGAAGAAGAAATCACAAATACTGCTTCTTTAGGAGCTGATGAGATAGATGCTGCAAAAGAAGTATTTTCAAATATATTAGGAGCATTTTCTACCACACTTGGAGCACAAAAAGATCTTCCAAAACTAAATTTTGAAGTATCAAAAGTAGTATTTTTAGATGAAAACCAAGCACTTGATCTAAGTTCGTATGAAAAATCATATATATATGAAGTGAAAATAGACGCTTTAGACGAACATTTTGGTCTTGTAACTGATCTTGTTTTAAATAAGCTTCTTAATCCAAACGCTCAAAAATCACATCAGGAAAAACCGGAATCTTCAGTTAAATCATCATTTACAAGTGATGAGATGAGAAATATAAATCTTATTATGGATGTAAGGCTTCCAATAAGAGTAAGAATTGGGTCAAAAAAAATGCTTTTAAAAGATGTTTTAAGCATGGATATAGGCTCAGTTATAGAGCTCAATCAACTAGCAAATGATCCACTTGAGATACTAATAGGCGATAAGCCAATAGCCCTTGGAGAAGTTGTTATAATAGATGGAAATTTTGGCATACAAATAACTGAAATTGGAACAAAAAAAGAGAGGCTAGAACAACTTAGATGATAGAGAATATATTTAGCGAAATTGCTTTACTAGATGGTATTTTTGAAAAAGAAAACAGATATATAACTTTTTTTGGCTCAGCAAGATTACAAAATGATAATATTTATTGCAAAAAAGCTTACGAATTAGCAAAAAAACTAGCAAATAATGGTTTTTCTATAGTAACAGGAGGCGGAGATGGTATTATGCAAGCTGCAAATAAAGGTGCTTATGATGCTGGAAAAAATAGCATTGGTATAAATATACAACTCCCATTTGAACAAAATTCAAATCCATATATAAATAAAGGCACAAAACTAAAAAATTTACCACTTAGAAAATATGCTCTTATAGAACACTCAAAAGCATTCATAGTCTTTCCAGGAGGTTTTGGAACACTAGATGAACTGTTTGAAATCTTATGCTTAGTTCAAACAAAATTTAGAGAAGACAATAAAATATATCTTATTGGTATAGATTTTTGGTCAAAACTAGATGAATTTATAAGAGATACTTTAGTTGAAAATATGACTATTACACCAAATGATACAAACTTATATACTATAGAAGATGATACAGATATAGTATTTAACTATATTATAAATTCAGCAAAATAAAATATAAATTTAAATACAATTCTCCCTAATCATAAAATAAGGAATATCATGAAAATTATGATGGCAATGAGCGGAGGAATAGATTCTTCGTATAGTGCAAAGCTTTTAAAAGACTGCGGGCATGAAGTTATTGGTTGTTATATGTTACTTCACAACAAACCAGGATATCATGAGGAAAATATACAAAAAGTTAAAGAAGTTGGCAAATTTCTCGGCATACAAACAGAAATTTTAGATTTGCAAGATGTTTTTAAAAAAGAGGTTTATAATCCATTTGTACAAATTTATAAAGACGGCAAAACGCCAAATCCATGTGCCCTTTGTAACAAACAGATAAAACTAGGATCACTTCTTGAGTATGCAAAGAGCTTAGGATGTGATAAACTTGCTACGGGACATTATGTAAGGATAGAAGATAATCTTTTAAAAGTTGCAAAAGATTTAAGCAAAGATCAAAGCTATTTCCTTGCAAACATAGATCCAAAAGCCTTGGAGTATATGCTTTTCCCACTTGGAAATATGTTTAAAAAAGATATAAAAGAAGAAGCGTTAAAAATAGAAATTTTAAACAACATTGCAACTAGTAAAGAAAGTAGCGAAATATGTTTTGTTGAAAAAACATATATTGATGTTTTAAAAGAGCACTTCAACACGGAAATTCCAGGAATCGTAAAAGATAAATTTGGAAATAAAATCGGGACACATAAAGGATATATGCACTATACCATAGGAAAAAGAAGCGGCTTTAGAATATATGGTGCACATGATCCACATTATGTTATAAAAATAGATTCAAAAAATAATGAAATCATAGTTGGAAGCAAGGAAGATTTATCGCAAAATAAATTTGAGACTACAAATTTCAATGCATTTGTAAATTTAAAAGAATTTATAGCAGGTATTAAAATAAGATATAGAAGTCCAAAAATAAATGGAAGCGTTAAGATAACTCAAAATGGCGCTATGATAAAACTTGATGATCCAGCATATGGTATAGCCAGTGGACAACTTGCAGTATTTTATGATGATAAAGATAGAGTTTTAGGGAGCGGATTTATAAAATAAATTTATAAATTTAAGCTATTATCTAGCATAAAAACTAAAAGAATAAAAATGGTTTTTTGCAAATTGCTTTTGATTATAATGGTATATATGACAATAAAATGTATGAAGAGTGCAAAAACTTAGCACAAAGTACAACAGCTGAAAAATAATTTTTGTTGAAAATATGGACAGTAAATAATAAAAAATATAGCTGGCGGAATTTATGCATTTAATAACAAGCAAAACGCACAAAATTACGCTAATATGCATATAAAAAGGTCGAAAACTTTAAAGTTGCTAAAAATTTCAAGTATGAAATTCTAAACACAAATGAAAAACTATCTAAAATAACACATTTTGAAATACAATAACAATTTAAAGCAACTTAAATCAAAGTTGCTTTAAAATTTATAAATGTTTTTCTAAAAAGTTAATTCTTAATGATTCTAAATACTCTTTTTCATCAAAATTATTAATACCAGCAACACCATCATTAAATGCAGCCTTAGCAACCTCTGGCGCAACAGCAAAAAGCACTCTTTTATCAAAAGGATTTGGTATGATATAATCTTTTCCAAAGGTTAAATTTGGATTTTTAGTTAAATCTAAAATTTCCTTACTTACAGGCTCTCTTGCAAGCATTGCAAGAGCTTTTGCTGCAGCCATTTTCATATTTGATGTTATTTTTCTTGCATGCACATCAAGTGCTCCTCTAAAAATATATGGGAAACCTAAAACATTATTTATTTGATTTGGAAAATCGCTTCTTCCAGTGCCAATCATAGCATCATCTCTAACTTCCATTATTTCATTAGGAAAAATTTCAGGAACAGGATTTGCAAGTGCAAATATTATAGGATTTTTTGCCATAGATTTAACCATGTCTTTGCTAACAGCTCCTCCTCTGCTAAGTCCTAAAAACATATCTGCACCATTCATAGCATCTTGCAAAGTTCTAAAATCTGTATGAATTGCAAATTCCTTTTTTTGCTCATTTAAATCATTTCTACCATCATGAATAACGCCTTTTGAATCAAGCATTATTATATTTTGTACACCAAGCTCTTTATACATTTTTGCACAAGCTATGCCAGACGCACCACTTCCATTTACAACAACTCGTATATTTTTGATATCTTTTTTTGAAATTTCAAGTGCATTTATAAGACCTGCAGTTGTTATCATTGCAGTTCCATGTTGATCATCGTGCATTATAGGGATATTAACTGCTTTTTGAAGCTCTTTTTCTATCTCAAAACATTCAGGTGCTTTTATATCTTCTAAATTTATACCACCAAATCCAACTGAGATAGCTTTACAAATTTCAACTATTTTTTTAGGATCTCTTTCGTCTATTTCTATATCAAAAGCATCAATATTTGCAAATTTTTTAAATAAAACAGCCTTTCCTTCCATTACTGGCTTACTTGCTGCTGCACCTATATCTCCAAGTCCTAAAACCGCGGTTCCATTGCTTATTACAGCTACTAAATTTGATTTTGATGTATATTTATAAACCAAATTTTCATCTCTTTGAATCTCTTTGCAAGGCTCAGCAACACCCGGACTATAAGCAAGAGAGAGATCTTTTGAATTTACGCAAGGTTTTGTAACATCAATAGCCACCTTTCCACCTAAATGGTATTCTAAAGCCTGATTTTGTAAAGTTTTTTCCATAATATAAATTATTCCTTTTTATGATAATCACATTATAATATCACTTTTTAGTAAAAAATAGCTTATAATTATATAATTCTTAAAAAAACTCGCATTTTATTTTACCAAAAGTAACAATAATACGATAAAATATTATTAAGTTCATTTTTGATAAAATACATTTGGCATGATAAACGGTCGCTTTGGCATCTCACGCCAAAGAGGAAAGTCCGAGCTGCTATAAGACATGGTTCCATCTAACAGATGGCTAAGGAAACTTAAGGGATAGTGCAACAGAAAGTAAACTTCCGCAAATGCGGTAAAGGTGAAACGGTAAGGTAAGAGCTTACCAGCATTATTGGTAACAATGATGGCTTTGTAAACCCAACCTGCAGCAAGAAGGGATGGTTTTAGTCTTATATTAAAACCCTTCGCTTGAGCTAAATTGCGAAATTTAGCCTAGATAAATGACCGTTCTAGACAGAACTCGGCTTATCGTCATGCCTTTTTGCATATTACACTTAAAAATTTATAAGTTAACGAAAAATTATTTTGAAAGTGATTTTCCAATTCCAAAATGTTACTTTTAGTAAGTTTAAAATTTCCATTTATATTATTAACACCGGTTTGTTTTAAATGATTTAAAAGCTGTTTTAGATTATCAAATTTAGCAATGTATTTATCATTTATAAAGTTTAAAATTTTAAACTCTGACAATAATAATAAAATTTCTTTGTCTGTTTTATAATTAAGTCCTTGTCTTGTAAAACTACTTAACTCATAAAGCGTTCCGCTTGTAAACATGCAAAAAGCAAATATCCCGCCATTATTTAAAGATAGATAAATTTTATCTATAAGTTTTTTAAACTCTCCACTTTTATCAAACCATTGAAAAACTGAACTTGATACAATCAAATCTAAATTTGAAGGCATTTTAATATCTCTAATATCTCCTATTTGTGTTGAAAAATTTCCATTCATAAAATCACTTTTATAAATATCATTTAAAATAATATCTTTAAAATCCAGCTCTTTTAAAATAAATTTTGTTAAAATCCCGCAACCACAGCCTATCTCATATATATTTTTATAATATAATGAATGTTTTTTTATCTCATTTATGAGATTTTTTGCTGCAAATTTTTGAGCATATGCAAAATCTTCATAGTTTTTTGCTATCTCAAATTTCAAAAATTTCTCCAAAGTTTTTAAAATAAAAAAATGGAAAATGCGGAGCATTTATAAACTCTTTTTTGCAAGTTAAATTTCTATAAGAAGTAGTTGGAAATATAAAATCTCTTTTAGAAATTATGGTTTTATCGATATCTAAACTATATTTTATTTTGTTATTTTGTTGCGAAAAAATATAAATTTGTTCTAACTCATTTTTAGGATTTTTACCAAATTCAAAATCAACTTTGTCTAAATCTTTTAAAAAACAGAGTCTTTTAAAATTTTCAAAATCAAACTCATCTATACTTTTTTTAAATACAGATTTTGGTATACCACGCTCATTATCAATTCCATGGATTGTTCCATTTATAGCCACTTTTTTGACTAAATTTATATTTTTAAATTTATCATTTTCAAAAACCAAATTTGCAGCCCAAACACCGATAGACCAAGCTATAAGATATATATGTTTGTATTGTAAAATATCTTGCAATACATCAAAATTTAAATTTGAATAGTCATAAACCACGCACAAATCAAACTCTTTTTTTTGAGTATTTGCAATTAATAAATTTAAGCATTGTGGTAAAAACGAATATCCTAAAAAAATCAATATAAGTTTTTTATTTTCAGCATTATTTTTTATACATTTAACTTGCATACAAAATCTCTTTTAACATTTTAAGTTCGCTTTTTTCTACATCGCCACGAAGAGATATCCTTAAGCGAGATGTATTTGTTGCTACAGTAGGGGGACGAATAGCTGGTATAAAATATCCGTTTTGGATAAGTTTTTTTGAAAGCTCAAGCGTTTTTGAGTTTTCATATGTTAAAAATGGCTGTATATGACTATCATTTAGCCCAAGATAAGCTATATTTTTTTCTAAATTTTGTCTTATTAGACTAAAATCTTTTGAAAGTATAAAATTAGTCCAAGCTACACAGATGCTCGGAATTGCCGTAGAAAAAATAAGGCTTCTAGCTGAGTTAACAAAAATATCTTTATAAAAAGCATTTGATAAAATCACCGCACCGCTACTTCCTATGCCCTTTCCAAGCGTTACAAGTAAAAAGTCAATATCTTTATCAAGTCCGAGTTTATGTGCATTTCCAAGCTCATTTCTAACAAAAAATGAGTGTGCCTCGTCTATATAAAGTTTTACATTTTTATACTCTTTTTTAAGCTCACACAAATGCCTAATATCGGCACTATCGCCATCCATACTAAAAACAGACTCACTTAAAATTATTATTTCATCAAATTTAGAATAATTTTTTAAAAGCAAATCATTTAGCATTTCATAATTATTGTGCTCATATCTTTTAAATTTTGCTTTTGAAATTTTTAGTGCATCAATCATACTTGCGTGAATTAGTTTATCGCATAAAAATAGCGTTTGTTTGCCATTTAAAGCAGAAATACAACTTAAATTTGCACAATATCCGGTGTTAAAAATTGTAGCTTTTTTCCCACAAAATCTCTGCTCAAAATAACTCTCTAGTTTGTTAAATTCATCACTAGATGTATAAACAAGCCTACTTGCACTACTTCCAAAAAAGTAGTCTTTATTTTTAGAAATTTCTAAAAATTCATCTTTTAAGGTCGTGTTTGTAGCAATTCCAAGATAATCATTTGAACCTAAATTTAAAAGCTTTTTGCCATCAAGATATATAAATTTACAAACAGATTGTGAATGTTTTAACTCTCTAAAATTATCATTATTTTTTGCATATTCTATATCAAACATATCTTATTTTGTGTTACACTTTAAAATAAATTTATGGGGTATAAACCCCAAAATGTTTTATAAATTTTCTTTGATTTGTATAGTTTTTATAGTATCGTTTGCCTTTATAGCATCTAGCACTTTTTTACTCTCTTCGTCAATTAAATCACCAAAAACCGTGTGGACGCCATCAAGATGGGATTGTTTACTATGGCAGATAAAAAACTGACTTCCACCAGTATCTTTCCCAGCATGAGCCATAGAAAGAGTCCCTCTTTGGTGTTTGTGTGTTTGATTATCACATTCGCATTTTATTCTCCAGCCAGGTCCGCCTGTGCCAGTTCCGTTAGGGCAACCGCCTTGTATAACGAAATTTGGTATAACTCTATGAAAAGTAAGATTATCATAAAAACCGCTATTTGCAAGGTTTGCAAAATTTGTAACCGTTTGCGGTGCTTCATCCCCATAAAGCTTAACTTTCATATCGCCTTTATTTGTAGAAATCACGGCAAATTTACATTTTTCTAATTCATCTTTATTGATATCATAAATTTTTAATTCTTCTCTCATTTTTTACTCCAAATTTGTATAAACAGCTTGAACATCATCATCATCTTCAAGTTTATCAATAAGTTTTTCTATGTCCTCATACTGCTCATCACTTATCTCTATAGGCGTGTTTGGCACAAACCGCAAAGAACCTTTTTTTATTTCCAAACCAAGTTTTTCGATGCCCTCACTAAGAGTCCCAAAACTCTCATAATCTCCATAAATTACTAAAATTTCGTTATCTTCTTCTTTTACAAGCTTAACATCACTCATTCCATAATCAATCAATTCAAGCTCAAGCTCTTCTATGTCTTTATTTGGCTTTACAACCTCAAAAACCGACTTTCTACTAAACATAAAATTTAAACTCCCGCTTGGTAAAAACTCTCCGCCATTTTTATTGAAAATTGCTTTTACATTTGCAACAGTTCTTGTTGGGTTATCTGTAGCACACTCAACTATTACAAGTCCGCCGTGAGGCATTTTGCCGTCATAATGAATTGTTTTTATCTCGCTACTATCTTTTCCATTTGCTCTTTTTATAGCAGCATCTATATTGTCTTTAGGCATATTTTGAGCTTTTGCAGTCGCAATTGCAGTTCTTAGTTTTGGGTTCATATCAGGATCCAAACCACCCTCTTTTGCAGCAACAGTTATAGCTTTACCAAGCTTAGGAAAAAGTTTACTCATCTTATCCCATCTAGCTTCTTTTGAAGCACGCCTATATTCAAACGCTCTTCCCATAAAAATTCCTTAAATTTATAAAATTAAAATGTAATTATATCAAATTTGAAATTACGCTCTACTTACTCCATTTCAAGTCGCATAAGATACATATCTTCGCCATCTGTCACATCAAGCTTATTTGAGCCACACTTTGGACAAATAAAGTTATTTTCATCAAGTTCAGTGTCAAAACCACACTCTTTACAATGAATTACTATATTTTGAATATGTATCATAAGCTCTGCATTTTCACAAACAGTTCCAGCTTTGAAAACATCAAAACAGCTCTGCAAATAATGAGCCTCAACGCCACTTAATCTGCCTATTTTAAGCTCTAATTTTAATACATTTGTAGCATTATTTTTTTTTAAATTATCCTCACAAAGCTTTACAAGATCTGCTACTATAGAAAGTTCATGCATTAACAAATCCTTGGTAAAAGTTCGCCTTTTGGAAGCTCTAAAAATCGCTGCGATTTATAGGCGTTTTGTAAAATTACTCTTGGCTTTTTGGCCTCAGTAACTTCGCCTATACAAGCTGCATTTTCATCAAAACTTTTTAAAATTTCCAAAGCTTTTTTTTCATCTTTCTCATCAACTCCTAACACGAAAGTTCCTTCATTTGCTAACTCATATGCTTCAAAACCCAAAAGTTCGCAAATTCCCATAACTTCATCTTTTATTTTTATGTTTTCTTCATATATTAAAATTTCGTTTTTACTAAAATTTGCCCACTCGTTTAACACTGCACTAAGTCCGCCACGCGTAGCATCTCTCATACATTGTATATTTATGTTTGAATCAATCAAAGCTAAAACAACATTTTTAAGACATTTACAATCACTCTGAAGAGAACTTTTAAAACCTATATCATCTCTAGCTTCAAGTATCACAGCCCCGTGTCTTCCTATATCTCCGCTAAGTAAAATCTTGGCTTTAGGTTTTAAATTTTTTGTTTTAATAGGTTTTGATATGATTTTACCTATTCCGCTTGTATTAATAAAAATTTTATCACATTTTCCTTTTTCAACTACCTTTGTATCGCCACAAACTATTTTTATATCATTTTTACTAGCTATATCGTGCATTGATGTTAAAATTTCTTTTAGCTCTTCTATTTTTAAGCCCTCTTCTATAATCAAAGAACAGCTTATATACATTGGATTTGCACCAACCATACTAAGATCATTTGCAGTTCCACAAACAGCAATTTTTCCTATATCTCCGCCACGAAAAAAAATCGGCGTTACAACAAAAGAATCCGTGGTAAAAGCTAATTTGCCATTCATTTCTAAAATAGCAGCATCATTTGCTTCACGCAAAATTTCATTATCAAAAATACCAAATATAGTCTCATTTATAAGACTATTCATCTCTTCGCCACCACCGCCATGACTTAAAAGAATCTCTTGCAAATTAACTCCTCTTTTGATATTTGTAGTAAGCCGCACAAGCGCCTTCGCTTGAGACCATACATGAGCCTATAGGATTTTGTGGATTACAAGCTTTGGCAAAAACTTTGCAATCATATGGTTTTGCCCTACCACGAAGTATCTCTCCACACATACATGCCTTGCTTTCGCCTTTACTTTCTACACTGCAATCAAAAACTTTCTTAGCATTTATCTTATCAAAATCACTTTTTAAATCATATCCGCTTGATTTTATAATCCCAAGACCACGCCAATTAAAATCACAAATTTCAAAATATTTATTTATAAGTTCTTTTGCTTTTAAATTTCCATCTTCTTTTACAACTCTTTTATACTGATTATAAACCTCATAAGTACCATTTTCGTGTTGTATTACTAAATTTAAAATGCTATCCATCATATCAAGCGGCTCAAATCCACTTACAGCAATTGGAGTTTTATACTCATTTGCTAAACTTTCATAAATTTTTGATCCAGTTATCACACTTACATGGCTTGGTCCTAAAAATGCATCTATATGAACATTTTCATCATTCATTATAGCTCTAATTGGTGCTGGAACTGTAACATGATTGATATGAAAAAAGAGATTTTTTAAGTCAAGTTCTATGGTTTTTTGTATCACAACTGCACTCATTGGTGTTGTTGTCTCAAAACCAATAGCAAAAAATATAACTATTTTGTCCTTGTTTTCTAATGCTATTTTTATAACATCTAAAGGCGTGTAAAGCGACCTTATATCATGCCCTTTTGCACGAAGTTTTTGTAGTGATGTGTTACTTCCTGGAACCCTTAGCATATCAGCAAGTGTGCAAAATATAGTATCTGGCATAGAAGCAAGTTTGATAGCTTCATCTATGCTTCTTTTTGGCATAACACACACGGGACAACCTGGACCATGAATGAAATTTATATTTTCTCCAACCAAATCATTAAGTCCAAATTTCATCAAACTATGCGTATGTCCGCCGCAAATTTCCATGATATTAAGCTGATTTTTGCTATGTTTTTTTATAAGCTCACTTAATGCTAAAATAAGCTCTTTGTCTCTAAATTCAGATATTAAATCCATTTGATTTCTTTAAGAATTTTTGCTAAGAAGTCCCATATCGCCTTCAAATTTGTCTATGGTACCATCTTTCATCATTTTAGCTATTTCTTCATATGCCTTTAAGCTCTCTAGAGCATAAGCTGTGTCTATTTTTTCCATCGCAAAACCAACATGAATCAACACATAATCCCCAACTCTAACAGGTTCACTTATGAGATCTAAGCTCACACCCCTTTCTACGCCTAAAGTTTCAACTATAGCATAGTTGTTCTCATCTATGCTTTTAACTTTTGATGGGATACTTAAACACATTATCTAAGCTCCATTTTTATTTTTAAATAATTAATCCACTTATCAAAACCATCGCCAGTTCTGCTATCTAAAACTATGATATCAGCTTTTGGATTTAGTTTTCTAAGTTCGGCTGTAACGTCTTTTATATCAAACTCAAAATGTTCTATCAAAGATGATTTTGTAATAACCACAAGATCGGCTGTCCTAAACATAACAGGATATTTAGCGACTTTATCACCTCCTTCTGGAGTGCTTAATAAAACTACATTTAAATGAGCTCCGACATCATAACTTGCAGGGCAAACTAAATTTCCAACATTTTCAATAAAAACCAACTTTACATCATTTAAATCAAGATGATGAAGACCATCGTGAACCATGAATGCATCCAAATGACAGCTTTGTCCAGTTGTTATCTGATAAGCTCTAGCACCAGCTTTTAAAATTCTATCTGCATCGCGGTTTGTTTCTAAATCCCCTTCTAATACCGCTATATTTAAATCCATTTTTTTTATAGTGCTTTCTAAAAGCGTAGTTTTACCAGCACCTGGGCTACTCATTAAATTTATACACAAGATACCATTTTCATCAAAATGCTCTCTTATATGAGCTGCTTGATTATCATTTTGAGATAAAATTTTAGTTATAACCTCAACTGTTTTTGTATCATTTAAAGCAGGGTGTGAGTGCTCGTGTATAGCATTTTCTCCTTCTTTATGCATATGCTCGTGAGTGTGAGTATGAGAATGAGTTACGCCATCGCTGTGTGTATGTTCGTGAGAATGTAAGCTACAACCACAATCTTTGCACATTTTTTACTCCTTATAATTTATTTAAAGATTATACTATTTTGATTTAAAAGCATACTTAATTTAAAAAACTACTATTTTTCAACAAAGGTTGCTCTATGTTTTCCAAAATCTTTTGATATATAAAGCCCACGATCAGCTCTTTCTAGCATAGTTTCAAAAGTATCGCCATCTTTATATTTTGTATATCCAACACTGAAATTTACAACTAATTTTTCTTCTATTCCATTTTTATTTACAGCATAAACAAAGTCGTATTTTTGATTCATTACTCTATCTATAATATCTTTTATGAACTCATCACTAGCCCCACAAATACTTATCAAAAATTCATCTCCTCCATATCTTGATACGATGTCTATTTTTCTTACGGTATTTGCTATTTTCTTTGCGGTAAATATTATGATATCATCTCCAACACTATGACCATATTTGTCATTAAAGCTTTTGAAATTATCAATGTCTAAAAAAATCAAATATAAATTATCTTTATTTCTTTGAGCCCTATTCATCTCTCTTGTGAAAATATCTATAAATACAAATCTATTATAAACGCCGGTTAATCTATCTGAATTTGAAACTTTTTGGAGTCTATAGTAAAATAATTTTACATAATTTATAAGTGCTATGACTATGATAGACATCAAAAGAGATATCATAGCCGCCATTATCATAGTTAATATAAATATATTTCTAGTTTTTTGCATAATTTCTTTATATTTTTCTATGCTTACATCTATACCAATAGCTGCAACAAATGTTTGATTTTTATCATACACAGGAGCTATTGCTGAAAGAAATGTGCCATGGTTATCTGTCTCAAAATCTTTATTTATATACACTTTACCAGATTCAACTAACTCAAACCAATTGTCAGGGTTGTCTGTTTCTACAAGCTCTTCCATGATCTCAGCAGGAACAGAAATGGGGTCTTTAGCGATTGCATTTTGTGCATTTGCAACATCTAAAACATAATACTTTTTACCATCTCTTTTTACAACTGTGTATATATCATAAACTTCCCTATAAAGAGCAAAAAAATCAAACAAAGGAGCTGTGGCTTTTTGATAATTATCACTTGAAGCATTTTGCTCATCTTCTACAATCTTATGTAAATTTGGATTTACACTAAAAGAAAGTGCGTATGCCGCCATTCCAAGATGGTGCCTAAATTCCTCATATGCCAAGCTATTTCGTTTTTCATAAGTATAAATAATTGGTATAGAAATTATTATAAAAAATATAAAAAAACATACAATACCAACATGTTTTGGTTTATTTAAAAATATATTAGAAATTCTTTGCATAACCTACCAATAAAAATTTTATAATAAATTATGTTATATTGTATCATATTTTCAATTATTTTTGTGAAATAATGCAAAGTTTCTCGCTTTTATTCATATTAAAACTTTGTATGTTTTTATAACCTACTTCTTTTAAAATATTGATTAATTCATTTTTTGTAAGTTGATTTTTTAAATACACTTCTTTACTCCACTCTTTTAAAATCTCTTTTGTGCTTCCTTCAACAAAAATTAAAAATTTTCCACCATCTTTTAAAACTCTTTTTATCTCTAAAAAATCATTTTTTATATCAGGCCAAAAATATATCGTCTCAAATGCACAAACAATATCAAAAAAACTATCTTTAAAGTTCAAATTTGAAACATTTTGTTCGTCTATAAAAACTCTTTTTTGCTCTATAAGATGTGAATTAATTTCACTTGCAAAATCTACACTAGTGCTAGAATAATCTACTCCATAGATAATACTATCGTTAAATTTAGTAGCTAAATTTGATATATTTTTTCCGCCACCGCAACCAACATCTAGTATATTTAAATTTCTGCCAAACTCTAAATTTGATATAGCCCAAGTTGAACCCTCATTATGCATCTCATTCATTCTAAGAAGCGTTTCTTTACCCTCTTTCCCTTTTGGAAACCTGCAATTATCTTTATTCATTTTTATCCTTTAATAAATTTAATCTTTTTTGTGCCATTTGTGCCAAATTTTCATCCATATCATAATACTCAAAAGTCGCACCGTGTTGAATAGTTCCATCTAGTATATCGCCACTTTGACGGTTTTTAAGATCAATATTTGCTACCTTAAAACCATCTAGAGTTTGGCTAAATTCTTTTAATCTAGACGGAATATTTTTTAACTTTGTATACAAATAGCACCAACCATCGCCACCATTTCTACCGACTCTGCCACGAAGCTGATGAAGTGAAGCAAGACCAAGTTTTTCAGCCCCAACTATGACAATAATGCTAAGTTTTGGTAACGATATTCCAACTTCAACTACAGTTGTAGTAAGCAAAAGCGAACCTTTATCTCTAAAATCTAGCAAAATTTGTTCTTTATCCTTGTCTTTCCCGTGTGTCATATAAACATTTTTAAAATTCTTAAACCAAAAATCCTTTGCTTCATCTATACTTTGATAATTACTAACTTCACTTTTTTCTACAAGTGGATAAACCACTATAGCTTGTTTTCCACGATTTATTTCTTTTTTTATATGATTAATAAGATTTTTAAAACCATCATTTTGAATCACAAAAGTATGTATATGTTTTTCATATGGTAGAGTTTTTAAAAAACTAAAATTTACAAGAGAAGATTGAATCAAGCTAAGCGTTCTTGGTATCGGGGTTGCACTAAATTGTAAAAAATGCGCCCTAAATCTGCCGTCACTTGTTAAAAAATTGATTTTTTGCCTTTGATTTGAACCAAACCTATGCTGCTCATCTACCATAACAAGGGAAGTTTTTGGAAGTTTTTGATATAATAAAACATGTGTTCCTATAATCAAATTTACGCCATTAAAATTTAAGTTTTTATCGCCACTTTTAACAAGCATTACATTCATAAAACTTGGTAGTAATCTTTTTGCTTCGCTATAAATTTGCTCAGCTAAAATACTCGTTGGTGCCATCAAAATAGCATTTTGCGGATACGCCATAAGAGCTGCTCCAAGCATCACAAGAGTTTTACCGCTTCCAACATCACCCATTATCACTCGCTTTGCTGCTTTTGCTAAAAGAAAATCACTTTTTATATCATCTAGTGCATTTAACTGATCTTTTGTTGGCGTAAATGGTAAAGTTTTTAGCCATAATGTTATATCAAAAATATCAATTTTTTTAGCCATAAAATTAGTTTTTTTAGTGCTTAATTTTTTCATATAATTATAAATTTCAACAAATTTAAGAGTAGTAAAAATTTCTTTGTGTTCTTTTAAATTTGATAGCATTTCTATGCTTTTTGAATTGTTTTTATGTAAATTTAGTAATAAATTTATCTCTTTTTCATTTAAACCTTGGGAGAGTAAATTTTCATAAGTTATGTATTTGTGTATTAAATTTGCAATATCTTGATCTTTTATATCTCTTTTAAAATGTGGCAAAATCTCGCCTATTTTTGTAACAATTTTTGGATTTATAAATTGCCAAGAGCCATAAACAAACGACGATTTTGCATGTATAAACACTTTTTGACCGCTTTTAAATGCAGCAAAATGCCATTTTCTAGCATTAAAAATTATGATTTTTACATCACATTGCCAAGTTATACAAAATGCGGTTATTTGAAGAATATTAAGTTTTCTAGTTTGATATTTGATTTCTATTTCTACTACATTTTCGCCCTCATTGGGGCTATTTTTTACGCTTAAATCATCATACTTTTTTGGTAAAAGCAAAGCAAGATCAAGTAAGCTAGTTACTCCTATTTTTTCTAAATTTGATCTATCTTTTATATCAAATTTCATTACTTACTATGCTAAAACTTAACTTTGTTATCTCATCGTGAGATGAAATGTAATCATTTATGTCTTTTAATTTTAAATTAGCGATTTTCTTTAAATTTTCATCAAAAAAGCCCTCTTTTTGTCCTAAATAATACTCACTTTGAGCTACGCTTAATCTTTTTGATAAAGTTTCTTTTCTAAGAGGCTCACTTCCAAGAAGAAAGTTTTTTGCCATATCAAGTTCTTTTTTACTAACGCCATTTTTTACAAATTCATCAAACTCCTTTTTCACAACGCTTAATGCTTCGTCTTTGCTCTCATTTTTGGTTTGCAAATATCCCCATATCTGTTTATGAGAAAGATTTAGAGAATTTCTAGCGTAAGCACTATACGCAAGCCCTCTTTTTACGCGTATTTCTTCCATAAGTCTACTTCCAAAGCCACTACTTCCTAATATAAAAGTAGCCACATTTGCTAGATAATACTCATCTATGTTGACATTATATGGCGAACCAAAATATATATAAGCTTGTTTGCTATCTTTTTGTTTTTGATTTATAATCTCTTTGCTTGAAGTTTCAAATTTTGGCAATACTCTAGGAATTCCTGCATGTAGAGAATTTAACATATCTTTTAACATATATTCCTCAAAATCTACATCACCTCCTAAAACTATAAACAAATTTGAAAGATCTAAATTTTCTTTTAAAAATGTTGAAATTTCATCCTTTGTTATGGCATTTAAACTATCTTCGTATCCTAAATCAGGATGTGATAAAATACTACCTTCGTATAAAATTTTATTTAATTCTGTCTTTGCTAAATAATCAAAATCGCTATTTAAATTTGAAATTTCACTTGATGTTATAAGTTTTAGTTTTTCTATAGTATTTTCATCTAAATTTGGATCACTTAAAAGCTCTTTTATCGCCTTAAGCCCAAATTCAAAATGCTCTTTAAGCAAATCTAAACTTATACTAAATGTCTCAAATCCACAACCCACATAAAGACTAATTGCTCTCATATCAAGTTTTTTGTAAAACTCACTAACTCCGTCTTTTTTAGTTCCTTCGTTCATAATTTTTTCACAAAATTTAGCAAGTCCAAAAATATTATTATTTTGTATGCCACCAGCAACTCTGAAAACAAGCTGCATACTAATTATAGGCAAAGAGCTATCTTTTTCGTAAATAACAGGAACTTTTATATCTTTTATATCTATAAATTTTCTTTCCACCTAAAATACTCCATCATTTATAAATTTCTAAAATATCATAATTTGTATTGCGTTTCGCAGGCGTTTCTCCAACATCTTTTATGATATCAATGAGTTCTTGTGTATTCATTTTAAATGTTGCACCAGCTGCGTTTACGACATTTTCTTCCATCATTGTTGAGCCCATATCGTTTGCACCAAATTTAAGTGCGAGTTGACCTACATATTTTCCCTGCGTTACCCAGCTACTTTGAATGTTTTTAAAATTATCTAAAAATAATCTTGCAGCTGCAACCAAACGAAGATATTTGTTTGGTGATTGCTTGATAATATTAGGGTATTCTTGTATTAGTTTTGTATTTCCACTTTGAAAACTCCATAAAATAAAAGCCCTAAACCCGCCTGTTTCATCTTGCAAATCCCTTATCATTTCCCAGTGCTCTACTATCTCTTTTGTTGTTTCAATTGTTCCAAACATTTGTGTTGCAGTTGTTTTCATATTTAGTTTATGTGCACTTTTATGGACATTTAACCAAGTTTTTGCATCTATCTTTTTTGGAGCTATAATTTTTCTTACTCTTTCGCTCAAAATTTCAGCCCCAGCACCAGGAATACTATATAAACCCTTATTTTGAAGTCTTTTTAGTGTTTCATCAATGGAAATTTGACTAATTTTAGCTATGTAATCTATCTCGATAGCAGAAAAACCATGGATGTCTATATTTGGATATTTTTTATGAATATGCTCAACTAAATCCTCATACCACTCTATCTTAAGCTTTGGATGAACACCGCCTTGAAAAAGTATCTCTGTTCCGCCAATTTCTATAAGCTCATCTATCTTTTTATCTATCTCATCATAACTTAATATATAAGCCTCTTCTTCATTTACTTTTCTGCAAAAAGCACAAAATTTGCAATCTACAAAGCAAATATTTGTATAGTTTATATTTCTATCTATAACAAAAGTTGTTATACCTTTTGGATGTAACTCTTTTTTGCGCTCATTTGCCTTTTTGCCAAGCTCGTTTAAAGGCATATTTTCTACCATCCAAACAGCTTCATCAACACTCATTCTATTTTTCAATTTAACACCTTTTAAATTTATATCAAAACTCATCACGGCTGATCATAAATATATTTAGCATCATTTTCAACCGTATCTATAAATCTACCAATTCTCTCCCATCTAATCTTATACTCACTATCCCACGAAAAATATATAAACCAAGGCTTTCCAACAATAAATTTATAAGGCACACTACCCCAAAATCTGCTATCATAGGAGTTGTCTCTATTATCTCCTATCATAAAAAACTCACTAGCTGGAACTTTAAAATAAAAAGCATTTACATTAACATTATAAAAATTATCTCTTTTTGGCAACTCTTTTACAAATGTCGGTATCATCGCGACTTTATCGCCTTTTTGCATAACAGCAAGCATTGTTAAAAACAGATCTTTTCTGTCTGTATAATGGATACCTTTTTTATCATAAGGCTCTTTTACAAAAAGTTTATCATTTAAGGTTACAAATTCTCTGCCTTTAAATTTTTTTTTCATATACTCATCGCCCTCATTTGCTCTTAGATAAAATGTCTTACCATCAAATATAACCTCATCATCGCCAGTTGCAAAATTTCTTTTTACATAGTGAATTTTTTCATCCTCTGGAAATCTAAAAACAACTATATCGCCTCTTTTTGGCTTATCTCCATTTATGATATGACCATCTCCATCAAAATCAGGAAACACTGGCAATTCAATCCAAGGAATGTGTGGCGTTGGTATACCATAGCTGTATTTCTTTACAAAAAGATGATCGCCTATTAAAAGTGTATTTTTCATGGAGCCACTTGGTATTACAAAAGCCTGCGCTACAAAAAATATAATAAGCAAGACTATTATAATAGTTCCAGTCCAGCTACTTGAAAAATTATATGCTTTAGAAAAAAATCGTCTCATTTTATTTTGCTTTATTTAGTCTATTTTGAGCTGATTTTATAGTATTATTAAGTAGCATTGCTATTGTCATCGGTCCAACTCCACCAGGAACTGGAGTTATAAAAGAGCACTTTTCTTTAACATTTTCAAAATCAACATCTCCAACCAAAGTTCCATCATCAAGTCTATTTATACCTACATCTATAACAACAGCACCATCTTTTACCATATCGATTGTCAAAAAGTGTGGTTTTCCAATGGCAACTACTAGTATATCAGCTTGTTTTGTAAGTAAGCCTAAATCTTTCGTTTTGCTATGGGTTGCTATAACTGTAGCATTTGCATTTAAAAGCAAATTTATCATTGGTTTTCCAACTATATTACTTCTTCCTATAACACAAGCTAATTTTCCAGTTAAATCAATGTCATATTCACTAAACATTCTCATAATTCCAAGTGGCGTACAAGGCACAAAACCATCTATACCACTAACTAAATTTCCAGTATTTATCGCATGAAATCCATCAACATCTTTAAATGGCGATATAGATTTTATAACTTTTTGTTCGCTTATATGTCTTGGAAGTGGAAGTTGAACCAAAATACCATCAATGCTATCATCTAAATTTAACACATCTATAAGTGCAAGAAGCTCATTTTCAGATATATTTTCAGGAAGTCTATGCATTATAGAGCGTATTTCACAAGCATTGCAAGCTTTTTCCTTTGAGTTCACATAAGTTTGAGAAGCTTTGTCTTCACCCACTAAAATAACAGCAAGAGCTGGCTGAATTCCTAAATTTTTTAACCTAATAGCTTCTTGTTTTACTTCAGATTTTACCTTAGTGCTAAGTGCTTTTCCATCTAAAATTTTCATATTTTTCTCCAGATATTTATGCTTTTTTTATCACAAAAATTGTATCATAGCTAAATTTTTATTTAAAAAGAGTAAATTTATATGAAATTTATAGTTTTTTTGAGTATATTTGTATCAAATTTGTTTTGTGCCGATTTTATCACAAAAGATGAATATGCAAAGATGCTATATCAAAATCCAAGAGGAATTTCTTGTGCAAAATGTCACGGAAAAGATGCCAAAGGAAGTGTTATAGCAAGATATAAAGATATAAAGACAAAAAAAGTTGATGGAGAGATATTTAAAGAAGAAGTAAGCAAAACACTAGAAGCTCCAGATATAACAAATCTTAATTTTGAAAGATTTAAAAACGCAGTAGTGGATTCAAAAGGCGTAATGCCTACATATTTTCTTACCATTGATGAAATAAAAAGTTTATATTATTATGTTAATAAAAATACTAACCAAACAAAAGGAAAAAAATGACAAATAAATCAGCATTTGACGCAGCAAAAAAACTAATTCCAGGCGGAGTTGATTCTCCTGTTAGAGCATTTAAAAGTGTTGGAACTACACCTCCATTTATAGATCACGCAAAAGGTTGTTATATTTATGATATAGAGGGAAACAAATACATAGATTTTGTTCAAAGTTGGGGACCTTTGATATTTGGGCATTGTGATAAAGACATACAAGAAGCCATTATAAAAAGTGTAAAAAAAGGTGTGAGTTTTGGAGCACCGACACTTAGTGAAACAAATTTAGCCAAACTTATACTTGATGAGTTTAAATTTATCGATAAGATACGCTTTGTAAATAGCGGAACAGAAGCTACAATGAGTGCAATAAGGGCTGCTAGAGGATATAGTAAAAAAGATGGTTTAATCAAATTTGAGGGTTGTTATCACGGACATAGCGACGCACTTCTGATTAAAGCTGGAAGCGGTGCTACTACATACGCAAATGCGAGCAGTAGCGGTGTGCCAGAAGATATTGTAAAAAATACATATCTAGCCATATACAACGATATTAAAAGCGTAAAAGATATATTTGAGGCAAACAAAGATAAGATTGGCGTTGTTATAATTGAAGCAATAGCTGGAAATATGGGCTTAGTTCCTGCTAAAAAAGAGTTTTTGTCACAACTACGAGAGCTTTGTGATAAGAATAAAGCAGTTTTAATATTAGATGAAGTAATGAGTGGATATAGAGCTAGCAAAAGAGGAAGTTTTGGTTTTCATGATATAAAAGCCGATATGATAACTTTTGGTAAAGTTATAGGTGGAGGAATGAGTGCAGCAGCATTTGGTGGAAAAAAAGAGATAATGGACTGCTTAAGCCCAGATGGAGCTGTATATCAAGCTGGGACACTAAGCGGAAATCCTGTTGCTATGAGCGCTGGAATTGCTGCACTTAGAAAAATCAACAATAACAAAAATTTATACAAAAAACTAAGTTCTCTTAGCCAAATGCTAATGGATGGATTTAGTAGTGCAGCCAAAAAGAACAACATCCCACTACAAACACAAACAAGAGGCTCTATGTTTGGATATTTTTTTAGCGATAAAAAAGTTGAAAATTATGAAGATGCTCTAAAAAGCGATACATTAGCATTTGCTAAATTTCATACAAATATGTTAAATCAAGGCATTTATCTTGCACCAAGTCAGTTTGAAACAGGCTTTGTATGTGATGCAATGGATGAAAAAATCATTAAAAGAGCCATAAAAGCTGCCAATAAAGCTTTTAGGGAAATTTGAAAATGTCAAAAACGAATGAATTTATAAAAGGTGCAAATGCCCTAAGTCTTGGTATATCGATGGTTGTTGCTGTATTTTTGGGTATAGGACTTGGTTATTTGCTTAAAAAATTTACTGGAATTGGGTTTTTATTTTGGATAGGTGTTGGTTTTGGAATTATTGCGGCTATTTTAAATGTATATAAAGCTTATAAAACTCAGTTAGCCTCTCTAAATGAACTAAAAAATGATCCAAAATACAAAAACCTAAAATACGAAGAAGATAAAGAAGATGATGAATAAAAATAGTGAGCTTAAAAAACTATTTTACATATATTCTATACTTGATTTTACATTGATAATATGCTCTATTTTTGTGGGTTTAAATTTCTTTTTAAACTCACAAATATCTTTTTTGTGTTCTTTAATAATATTATCTTTAAATATTTATGTATACAAAAAAAGAGTATTAAAAGATAGTTTGTATGGTGATGATTTAAGCTTAAATCCAAAAAAACCAAAAAAAATAGTATTTCAAAAAATCACAACTTTTTTATCTCCATTTAAAATATTTGGCTACATTTTGTTAATAGTCGGATTTTTCTTTTTAAGAAATAGTGATAGATTTGAGATAATTCCATTTTTATTAGGCATTTTACTTATGCCATTAGGCATAATAATATTTGCTTTTAGACTAAAATTATACGACAATTTAGCCGATAATACTCATTAAATGACAAAAAAGGTAAAAATTGGAATCCGCAATAAATAGCAATGTAAATAGTGGAATTGGAAGTGAAGTTTTAAAAAACACACAAAAGCCTGTTCAAAAAAATGATGGTAAAACAAATTCTTCAGTTCAAAATTTATTAGAAAAAAAAGATCTTTTTAAAAAACCAGATATTGTTACAAACATTGCTATAAATGAAGAAAAAACATCAGCAACTCTTGAAAAACTTGTGAATAAACTTTTAGATGCAATAAAATCTAATTCAAATTTACTTATAAAAAACACACAAATAACAAATAGTGCCAAATCTCTACAAGTTGCCCCAAATTTATCAAAGGATTTAGCACAACTTACAAAAGTTTTAGATACTTTAAGTGAAAATTTACCAGAATTAAAAGAGTTAAATACAAAACTAAAAGAATTCTTAAAGCCTATAGAAAATATCAAAACAACGCCTTTAAAAACTCAAATTCAAAAATCAGGCATAATGCTAGAAGCTGCCATAAAAGACGCTTTAAATAAAGAAAATATACCAAAAAACATAACTAAACTAATAAATGAAATGAAAAGAGTAAGTTCTGATAAGCTTATAAAAGAATTTACAAAACTAGCACAAAATGAAGCTCTAAGCACAAAAGAATCTTTTAATGAATTAAAAAAAGTTTTAGATGAAGTAAATATTTTTGCTAAAAAAATAATAGATAATCCACAAAACAAAGAGCTTAAAACCATAACTAATATAGCTTTAAAACTTGAAAATATAGTTAAATTTTTAAATAAAACAAACTCAAAAACTATACTTACGCAAGTTGTTGATGAAAAAGCAAATTTAATCAAAAACAGTGCACCACAAAGAAATCAAAATATAACCAACAATAATACAAATCCAGTGCAAAATCTGGCAAATCAGCAAATAAACGATAAAATACAAAATAATACAAATTCACAACAAAATGAATTGCAAAATCTTAAAACAAATATCACAGCAGATAAAATCATAGATGAAATTCCAACAAAACAAAACACTCCAAAATCGCCGCTAGAAACTTTGATTCAAAATACATCAAATGCTAAACAACTATCAGCACAAGAAAAACTTCTTTCGCAAGATAATATAAAGCAATTTACTCGTAGTATAAATAAAGTTATAAATGATTTAAAAACCGAACTAAACACTATAGCGATGCCTAAAAATAAGCAAATTTCCCAACTTCAAAAAGAGATAAAAACACTAATAAATAGCACTCAAAACTCCTTAAATACGATAAATTCAAGCGGACAAGCAATAATTGAAAATTTTAAACAAAGCATAGCGACAGATAATCTTATATCAAAAGGAGAAAATTTCACGCTTCAAGACAAATTAAGTGCTGCTGCAAATAAGCTAAATCAAATTTTAAAATTAACAAATAAAGAATTTAGTGATTCAAAAATTACATTTAATGAAACTAAAAGTTTGTTAAAAACATTTAATGTCGCACAAAAAGAGTTAGAAAACATTACTCCAAAAAATAGAGCCGAAGCTATGTCAAATTTAAATGACGATATGAAAAACACTTTATTAAAAATAAGCAAAAGCACTGAAAATAGCTCACTTCCCAATGCAAACCAAGCAAATAATATCACAAACAAACTTCTTGCTCAAATAGACATTCATCAACTAGCATCATTTGCAACAAATAGCCTTCAAACTTATGTGCCTTATGTTTGGGATTTAGTAGATGGCGGAAATATCGCATTTAAGCAAGGTAAAAAAAATAAATATTACTGCAAAATAGATTTAAATTTTAAAGATCATGGTTTACTAAATGTAATGCTAGCTCTTTCAAAAGATAGATTTTTAGAGATATCAATAGCAGCACAAAGTGAAAATTTTAAAAACTTAATACTTGAAAATTCAAAAGAATTAAAAGTAGCCATAATAAATGCAGGTTTAAATATAACAAATTTTACATTAAAAACTATGCCTAAAAATAGTCTTTTAAATGCTTATGAATTTTCTAGTATGTTTGATCTTGGTTTTGACAAAAGAGCATAAATGGCAAAGATAAAAAAAGCTGTAGCATTAGGATATAATCGCGAAAAAGACAATGCGCCAAAAGTTTTAGCAACTGGTAGGGGCGAAATTGCAACAAAAATTATAAATTTAGCAAAAGAACACAAAATTCCAATAAAAGAAGATACTGATTTGGTTGAACTTTTAAGCAAAGTTGATATAAATCAAGAAATACCTCAAAATTTATATAAAGCAGTAGCTGAAATATTTAGCTTCTTATACAAAATAACAAATAAAAATAAGTAGTGCGTATTTTTACTTATTTGTAAATAAACATATATTATGGCATAATAAAAAATTATTAGATTAAATTACGAGTAAACATAAAAAGAGATTAAATGGCACAAAAAATTGTTTTAATAGGATCTTCAACTGGCGGACCTGGTCATCTAAAAAAGCTACTTTTAGATATAGATATAAATAACTGCACTATAATCATAGCTCAGCACATGAGTTTAAATTTTATGGATACTTTTATACAACAGATAAAAGATTTTTTTAAAAGTGAAACATTGATAAATAAAATAGATAAAAAAGTATTTATAAAAAGCGGAGTTTATGTTTGCACTCAAAACTCTATAATATTACCAACACAGCCGCTTTGCATAGCACCATACAATGGAGATATCAAAACAACTTATAACCCAAATGTCGATATGCTTTTTTCCTCAGCCGCAAAAATCACAAAATTCGCCGATATAATGGCTATACTTCTTACAGGAATCGGGGATGACGGCGCAAAAGGACTTTTTGAGTTATATAAAGCAAAAGCACAATGTGTAGCTGAAAATGAAGAAAGTGCTATAGTTTATGGTATGCCAAAAAGAGCAAAAGAGTTAAATCCTCAACTATTAACACTTAATTTAGCAAATATCAAATTAAAATTAGAAAGTTTCTTAAAGGAAAATAATAATGAGTGAAAAACAATCTTTGCAGGATAATCAAAAATTTGATAGCCTTTTAGATGTCATTAAACAATTCACCGGCTCAGAACTCATAGATAAAAAAGATATCACAAAAAAAAGATTAAGTGATTTTGCTATTTCTAAAAACATAAACTCTTTTGAACAACTAACAAATAAAATCATAGTAGATAGGACAATAAGACAAGAGGTTATAAATTTAATAACAGTAAACGAAACATATTTTTACAGAGAAGTTCACCAGTTAGAATCAGGCGTATATTATTGCAAAAAAAGCAATTGGCAAATGCATATACTTTGTGCCCCTTGCTCAAGCGGAGAGGAAGTTTATTCGATTGGAATGATAGCTTATTCGCTTGGATTAGACAAATCAATGATTAGTATAACAGGTGTTGATATAAACTCACAAGCGATATTAAAAGCAAATGCCGCAGAGTATCAAGAAAGGGCTTTGCAAAAACTTACTCTTTCTCAAAAAAATATATTTTTTGATAAAAAAGATGATTGCACTTATAAAATAAAAAAACACCTTATGCCAAGAATAAATTTCAAAGTTATGAATGTTTTTGATCATAATTTCGAAAAAATGGGTAAATTTGACATAATTTACTCAAGAAATATGCTTATATATTTTAATGATGAATTTAGACTAAAAGCAATCGAAACTTTTTGGAAGCTTTTAAATCAAGGCGGAAGATTATATGTAGGACATGCAGATACTGTGCCTTTTACAGATGTATTTAAAAAACGAAGCGAACTTGGAATTTCTTTTTACGAAAAAGCCTAAATTTAAATCAAAATAATTTAAAAATAAAAGAAAATTTTGCTTTAAAATAACAAAATCTTCTTTATCAAATATAATTTTTATTGATATAAACTTAATTTATCTTCAAGTTCTTTTAATGTCTCTTTTTCTCTTTGTCTAGAAAATTCAACAATCTTATTTATACCAAATTGATTTTTATCAACTATTTCAAAACAATATCTCATAGATCCTTGATAATTAATTGCTACAACCAATTTAAAGTTTAAATTTAAATCAAATTCTTCTGAATTTTGAGGCATTACCAAAGTAAATTTAGCATTTATAATCTGCGAGTTTTTAAATCCAGCATTTTCTGAGCTAACTACGCCCATTCCACCTTCTGATATATCATAAAGCTTTCCAATCAAACTAATGCCATCTTCACTACTTAGCGTAACTTTTGTAAATTTATTTGGATGAACTCTTGGAAACCTTCTATCTTTTGCAGGCATCTTCGCTTGTCTAGAAAAATTACCAAGCAATACAGTTGAGTTTTTTATATCAATTGATATAATATTTGCTTTTAGATGTTGTGCTAAATTCTCATCTTGAAGTATGTAGGCATTACCCTCTTCTTTCATAGCTAAAATTTGCATAAGATTTACTTTACAAATCACTCTTTCATTTTCTATATTGACTATACTTCCATCACATTCAACTTTAACACCATTATATAAATTTAAAAAATGCACTTTATTTGAACTATTTTTTACCCTCACTAAACTATCTATAATATTTTCAAATAGAGAAAATCCACTACTACTTTGTATATTTAATGTAGATTTTTGCCTATTTATAGTTTGCTTTTGTTCATATAAAGCCAATAAATCATCATAAATTTTATTTGTGATATTAAATAAATGCAATATGGCTATATACAAATTATTTCTTTTAGATGACAAAATTTCTCTAGAAAAAATATAATTTAGCCTTAAAAACATAGCAGATAAAAAATATTTCTCAAAATTTATGTCCTCAAACATTACTTTAAGAGTAGAACGCACTGAACTAACATCTAACTTTTCACTGCTTATAGATAAAAAAACGGCATTGCAAAAGTCTTGCAAATCATAAGTATCTACACTGCCTTTTTTATACTCATTGCATTTATCTTTAGCATAATTTTGAAAATCGTTTTTAAGTGAATTTAATATACTTAAACAATTTTCTCTTATAAATTCTTGATCTTCGTAAAGCATGCAAGTCCTTACTTTAATAAATTTAGCAATCATTATAGCATTATTATTTGAAATTTTAGTAAAATATAATTAAAAAGTGGTGGGTTCAGTAGGACTCGAACCTACGACCATCCGGTTATGAGCCGGATGCTCTAACCAACTGAGCTATGAACCCAATTAAATGAAGTAGAACTCGGATTATATACAATATAAGCTTTAAATTAGATAAATTTATTTATACACAAAGAGATAAAATTATACATTTTTATACAAATCGCCACTATATTTTATATTTTTTGCGTCTATGTCATCATTTAAAAAACTATCAATTAAACTTTGACTTAAATCCTCTTTTATATCCTCTTGATACGAATATACCATAGATACACTATTAACATATTCTAAATGCTCTATACTTTTAATTTTTTTTAGCTCATCATCTAAATTTAAAGCTGTAATTAAAACAACTATTTTTTCGTTATTTGATGCAACAATTTCACATCCTTTTAAATCACTAATCATCTTTTTTACTTGCTCTGTAAAATTTTCCTTTACATTTACAACAACACTTGATATATTCATCTAAATCTCCAAAATAAAATCTCATTACCATATCCCGATGTAATCAAAGTTGAATCATCTATAAAAATAATGCTATTTATAGTATTCATAGAAGTTTGCAAAGTTGTAATTTTTTGCATGCTTATAGTATCTCTTATGGTTATATCACTATTTTCACCATCCATATAAGCAAATATCTTGCCATTATTACTTATGCCAACGCAATAAACTAAAAAACTACTAGCAACAAAATTCATTTTTAAATCTTTAATAACAACTATATTTTTATCCGCACTTCCACTTACTACAACCGAATTTCCACAATCTATAGAATACACACTATCTTTATGTGCATTAAATTTATTTACAATCTCTTTTTTTTGTGTATCAAAAACATAAATAGTGCCGCCTTCATCGGCAACATAAAGCATTTTTTTATCTTTGCTAAGCGTTATATCGCCTAAAGCTGCGGTTGAAAATTTAAAAGAAAAAATAACTTTAAAACTATCTATATCAAAATAATAAATTTCATTACTAATTGATGCAAGCAGTGCCGTATTTTCATCTAAAAAGAGTGCTTTTTTTATTGACTCATTTTTCAAATTTATAGTATTTAATCCACTTTTTTTATATAAACTAATTGCTTTTTTGCCAAAATCTTCTTCATGTAAAATCATAATTTTATCACTCATAGTATCTATGCTAAAGGTTTTTGCAGGTATTTCATCACTAAAATATGTTTTAATATAAGGAAGTTTTATAGGTTCTAACATTTTGCTTAAATTTATATCATAAACCTCAACGCTTGAATTATCAGTTGCTATGAAAAGCAAATTTCTATCTAAATGCATACTCATTACATTTGATGAAAGCTCTATCTTATCGTAAGGCTCAACGCCATAAGAAAGTGTTAAAAAAATCAAAAAAAGAATTACATTTTTTATCATCATAAATCCTTTTTAGCGACTAAATTTATAGATTTTACAAAACAACTCTCCACACACTCGCCACATCCTATACAATTTTGATTTATAACTGGCCTAAAAACTCCAAAATATTCTATGGCTTTATATCTACAAACTTCTAAACAATTATAACACACCGTATCATTCCAAGCTAGGCATGAATTTACATTTATTTTTGCAAAAGCGTTTATATATTTAGGATTTTCCGTGCTTAAAACAGAATTGACACAAGCATCAGCACACTTCGCACAAAAATTGCAACCATACTCATTTACTATAAACTCTACTCTCGTTTCATTAAATTTAAGCAAATTTCGTTCACAAGCTACAACGCAAGGTGCAATGCAACCAATGCAATCAAATTTACCGCTAAAATACGGGGGATTAACAGGTTTTTTACTTCCTGTTAATCTAAAAATTACACCCATATCTTACTTAACGCCTTCATTTAAAATATCTAATAAATTTGATTTATTTACGCTATCTTTTGACCTAAAATCGGCTTTAAATTTATTTTCAACCAAAGGCTTTGCATTTGCTTGCGGAACATGACAAGTTAAACAAAAATATCTCTCATCATCAAGTTTTCCACCAAGATCTTTCCCGGTTCTTAAACTTACAAGATGAGATTTTGGAACAGATGTTGCATTAACACTAGAGGCAACCTCTGGCATATGACAAGTTAAGCACATATTTAAATCAGCAGTTATAGGAATTTGCCCTTCTAAATCATGAGAAATAAGCGGCGGTGCATTTTCAAATGATCTTTTATATTTTGTAGAAAGTCCTGCTGGCTCTTTTGTCCAATCAATTTTGGCTAATTTTATATCTTCATTAGCAATGTTTTGTCTTAATCCAAGATCAGAACTTGAAATAACCCTACCATTTTTACTACAACCAATGAATACTGCAATTATTATTAAAAATATTGCAAATTTTTTCATCTATTTTCTCCTTAAATTTCTTATATCAAATTTTAGTGAGTTATGCTTACAAATGTCTATACATTTACCACAACTTATACACTCACTAGATACATAACCATTTTCTTTTCCTACCATATTTAAAACATGTTTTTCAGGACATACACTTTTGCAATCCATACATTTTGAGCAATTTTTCATATCATAATGAACTCTAATGAGAGCAAATTTACTGATTATTGCATAAAATGCACCAAGAGGGCAAATGTGCGAACAAATTCCTCTATCGCTGATATATAACTCAAAAATAAAAATAGCTAATATCCAAAGTATTACACTTAAATCCAAAAATATAATTCCTCTTTGTATAATACCAATATAGCTAATATTTTCAAAAGCCGGTACTCCTAATAAAAAACTTAAAACAAAAGATAAAATCAGCAAAAAATATCTTAAATTTTTTGATAAATTTAAAACTTTTGTATCTTTATTTATACCAAATTTTTGTTTGATAAAATAAGCAAAGGAGGTTATTAAATTTACAGGACAAACCCAAGAACAAAACACTCTTGGAGCAATAAGCGAATATACACAAAATATCACAAAAGCTCCAATTATAGCATTTAAACTTATACTAAAACTAGCTAAATAAATTTGAAGCACAGCAAATGGATCACTTAATGGTATAGTGTTAAACAGCACAGATGAGCTTAAATCGCCTTTTAATACATTAAGTCCATAAAAATTTCCAACAATAAAAACAATCAAAATAATAATTTGAGATATTTTAGAAATAAAGCCGTATTTTATCATTGTAAATTCTCGCTATTTAAGTAATCAAGTGTTTCTTTTTTATCTAAATAAATTTTAGTATCAGCGTCTTTTAGTTTTTTATCAGCCCCTTCAATCCAGCCTTTTACATAATTATCATTGCTTTTTCCAATAACAAATTCTCTAGGAATTACACTTATAGAAGCTTTTTTGGTTATACAAGCTCTTTCACATTTTCCACATCCAGTACAATAAGTGCTATCTACAACAGGCAATAAAAACGCATGTTTGCTTGTTCTTTCATTATGTTTATAATCCAAAAACAAAGCCTTATCCATAACAGGGCAAGCCCTATAGCAAACATCGCATTGAATTCCCCAGTAAGCAACACAGGTTTTATCATCTACTATAGCAACGCCCATTTTAGATTTTTTGATATCAAGTTTGCCATTAGTTTTTAACAAATTTATATCTAAAGCTCCGGTAGGACAAATTTTGGCACAAGGTATATCCTCACACATATAACATGGTATGTTTCTTGGCATAAAAAAAGGTGTTCCAATGGTGGCGCTATGATTGATACTAGCTAATTTTAGAGTATCATATGGACAGGCTTTAACACAAAGACCGCATTTTATACACTTTGATATAAAATTTTGCTCTTTAAGTGCACCAGGTGGTCGTAAAAAAACCTTACTATCTCCTTTTGCTCCAACACTCCAAATAAAACCGCCACAGACTAGCAAACTTGCTATCTTAAAACCTTTTTTTAAAGCCTCTCTTCTTTGCATTTTTACGCTTTATAAATTTTTACTGCACATTTTTTAAAGTCAGTTTGGTTTGAAAGAGGACAGGTTGCATCTAAACAAACTTTATTTATATACACTTTTTCATCAAACCAAGGCACATATACAAGACCAACTGGGGGCTTATTTCTACCTCTAAAATCAACCTTTGCTTTAACTTTTCCACGACGAGACTCAATCCAAACTACATCATTTTGAGAAACCCCGAGTTTTGAGCCATCAAGCTCATTCATATAACAAAGTGCCTCTGGAACAGCTCTATAAAGCTCTGGAACTCTCATAGTCATAGTTCCACTATGCCAATGTTCTAAAACCCTTCCTGTGCTTAGCCAAAATGGATATTCATCATTTGGAGTTTCAGGTGGATCCATATAAGGACGGAAGAAAATTTTAGCTTTATTTGCTAAAGGAAATTTCTGTTCGCCACTTGTTACGCCTCTTAAATCTCCATTTGGCAAACTTGCTTTTGCATTACCATAAAATGCAAATTCATCATTAGGAGCCGAAAGTTTAGCATAAGGATCGTATTTTGTATTAAATCTCCACTGCGTTTCTTTACCATTTACAACAGGCCATCTTAGACCTCTAACTTTATGATATGTATCAAAATCCGCCAAATCATGACCATGACCTATGCCAAATTTACGATATTCTTCCCAAAGATATTTTTGCACAAAAAATCCATATCCCTTAAATTCCTTATCATCGCTTCCTACAACTTTTCTATCATCGCCTTTAACTTCAGTATTATCAAAGCCTTCCATTATAATATCGTTTATAGGGAATTTTTTGGCCTCATCATTAGCAAAAAGCACATCAAAAAGAGTGTCATCTTCTTTATAACCCATAGAAATAGCCTGTGGTAAAACATTAGGTAAAGTTAGTTTATCATCTATCTTTTTTTCGCCCCAAACTTCTTTTAATTTAAAACGCTTAGAAAATTCTAACATCTGCCAAGTATCGCTCATTGCATTTCCAACTGGAATTACTTGTTGTTTCCAGTGCTGTGTTCTACGCTCAGCATTCCCATAAGCACCCCATTTTTCATATATCATAGCACTTGGAAGTATAAGATCTGCTACTTTTGCAGAAATTCCAGGATATGCATCACTTACAACTATAAAATTATCCATTTCCCTAGCTGCTTTTATCCAGTGGTTTGCATTGGCTGTATTTTGCCAAGGATTATTTACTTGAACCCATGCAAATTTAATCTTTCCATCTTCTAAATCACGCATAATTTGCATAAAATGCGAACCATTTTTTGGATTTATCGTGCCAGCTGGAAGTTTCCAAATTTTCTCAGTTATCTCTCTGTGCTTTGGATTAACAACAACCATATCAGCAGGAAGCCTGTGTGAAAAAGTACCAACCTCTCTAGCAGTTCCACATGCACTTGGTTGTCCTGTTAAAGAAAACGCACCACTTCCCGGTTTTGCTTGTTTACCAAGTAAAAAATGCACCATATAGCTTTGTTCATTTACCCAAGTTCCTCTTGTGTGTTGATTAAAGCCCATTGTCCAAAAGCTTACAACTTTTCTGTTTTGCTCTATATAAAGATCTGCAAGAGCTTTTAGCTTACCTTTAAACTGCTCTATATCTTCATTTGCATCGCCTTTTGCTAAATTTGCAACAAAATCAAGCGTATAAGGCATTAAAGCTTTTTTAAACTCATCAAAACTTATTTGCCAATGATTACCAGCTTTTGTGGCATTTGAGTTTTCCATAATATCGCCACTTTTCATGCCAAGATAAGCTAGAGTTATACCCTCATTATCGCTTAAAATTTTGCTTTTTTGTTTAGCAGTAGTATCAAGTTCACTTGGCTGATATTTAGCATATTTTATATCTTTTCTCATACCATAGCCAATATTTACAGGTCCTGTTGTAAATACGCAATGTTTATCAATGAAATTTTTATCTATCATCTCAGGATAGTTATAAACTATCTCTCTTGCGATATAGTTCCAAATAGCAAGATCTGTTTGAGGTCTAAAAATGATTTCGATATCGGCTAAATTTGAAGTTCTTGTTGAAAATGTAGATAAATTTACAACTTTTACTTTTTGCGGATTACTCAGTTTTCTATCGCTTACTCTTGACCAAAGAATTGGATGCATTTCAGCCATATTTGCACCCCAAGTTACTATGGTATCAGTTAGTTCTATATCGTCATAACAGCCGCTTGGTTCATCAATACCAAATGTTTGCATAAAACCAACAACAGCACTTGCCATACAATGTCTCGCATTTGGGTCAATGTTGTTACTTCTAAATCCACCTTTTATCAGTTTTGCAGCCGTATATCCTTCTTGGATTGTGTATTGACCACTTCCAAAAACACCAATACCAGTTGGACCAAGCTCATTATAAGCTTTTTTAAACTGCTTTTCCATCTCATCAAAAGCTCTTTTCCAACTAACTTCTTTAAATTTACCATTTTTATCAAACTCACCATTTGAATTTACTCTTAAAAGTGGGTTTTGAAGTCTATCAGCTCCATACATAATTTTGGCATTAAAATAACCTTTTATGCAATTTAGTCCGCGATTAACTGGTGCAGCAGGATCGCCTTTTACTGCAACTATTTTGCCATCTTTTGTAGCAACCATTATGCCACATCCAGTTCCACAAAAACGGCATACTGATTTATCCCAACGCCAGCCATTTTCGGCACTATTTGCATCAGCCAAAACAGAACTAGGAATTGCTATCCCAGCACTACTGCAAGCCGCCGCACTAGCCGCACTCTTTATAAAGCTACGTCTATCCATCAAAGCTCCTTTAAAATATTATACGGCTATATTATACAAAATAATATTGTAATTTATATTGAGATAAATCAATAAAATTGGATTTTTTTATAATATATAAATTTTTAAGTAAAAATAAAGATTGATTAAAAAGGCGAGAGAGCTCTCGCCTAAGCTTTAAAGAGCAGCTTTAGCTTGTTTTACAACTGCACTAAACGCAGCTGCATCATTCATAGCCATATCTGCTAAAATTTTTCTATCAAGTTGTATGCCTGATTTTCTAAGTCCATTCATAAATTTAGAATAACTAATATCATTTAGTCTGCAAGCGGCATTTATTCTAACTATCCACAATCTTCTAAAATCGCGTTTTTTCGCTCTTCTATCTCTATAAGCATAACACAAACTTCTTTCTAGTTGCTCTTTTGCTTTTCTAAAATGTTTGCGTCTACCACTATAAAAACCTCTTGCTAGTTTTAAAACTTTTTTATGGCGTCTTCTTCTAACTACACCTGTTTTTACTCTTGCCATGTTTATTTCCTTTCACAAAATGGCGCCCAATGGGTCTTTCCCTTTTTAAAGGGGAGTTTGAATGATTTAAATCAAAACCTTAATTATGCTTTGCAAAGCATTTTTTTAACTGCGGTTACATTTGTAGAATCGACATAACCAGGAGCTCTTAAGTTCCTTTTGCGTTTTTGAGTCATTTTGGTCAAGATATGACTTCTAAAAGCTGAGCCTCTTTTTATCTTGTTTTTACCAACTTTAAAACGCTTAGCAGCACCACGAATAGATTTCATTTTTGGCATACTAATCCTTTAAAAAATTTGTAAAGAAAAAAGATTGTATCTAAAATTTGCTTTAAATAAATTGAATTAAGCAAATTTAACACTAAAAGTAGTGATTTTATTTGAGCTTTCACATCTTACTATAAAATTTAACTCATCTGCAAATTTTTTAACCAAACTTAACCCTATTCCAAAGCCACCACGATTTTGATTAAATCTAGTAAATTTATCATAAATTTTTTCTAAATTTTCCTTGCTTATCTCTTCACCAAAATTTGTTATGCTAAAACCAGTGTTATATAAATTTACAGTAATTACACTATCTTTACTAGCATATTTTATAGCATTGTTTAATATATTATCAAATATCATTTTAAATTTATTTTCATCTGTTTTAAGCAAAACTTCTTTTAAATTTTGTTCTATTTTTAGTGAGTTTTGCTCTGCCATAACTTCAAAATAATCTATGCGGTTTTTTATAATCTCTTTTAAATTTAAATCTTTTGGTTCATTTTTTGGTGATTTTAATGTTAAAAAAACAAGATCATTATATAAATTTGAAAGTGTTTTCGAAGCTGTTTTGATATTATTAAGATATTTTTTAGGGTCCGTTTGAAACATCTCTATACTCATTAATATCACACAAAGCGGCGTATTTATCTCGTGCGTTGTATCTTTTATAAATGAATTAAGTTGTTCTATATGAAGCAAAAGTGGCTTAAATGATAGTTTGATGATAAAATACGAAATAAATAAAAAAATAAAAAATATACTAGCAAATCCAATAATAAGTTTTACGACAAATAATGATATAAGTTTAGCATACTTCTGAGTTTTTAAAGTTATAGTAAATGATTTTGGGTTATGCATAGACATAGGTCTTAATCTATAAAAAAACTTGGTTTTCATATAAGCAACATCGTCTAAAAAATATATTTTATACTTTTCATTTTGTATATTATCATCTTGCAAATTAGGAATATCAAATTCTTTTAATATAAATTTATTTTCAATGTTATCTTGTATATTTGCATTTATTTCATGCTCTTTTAAAGTCTCTAAAATATCATTTAAATTTAAATCCATTCTAATAGCACTAAAAATCTCATTTGTATGATTTCTTAGTTCTAAATTTGCTTCTTTGATTATTTCTGAGTAGTAAAATTTATATAAAAAAATACAAAATATAGATAAAAATGCAGTGCTTGTAATCATATAAAGCAAAAAAATAGGCAAAAAATGTTTTTTATGAGACATAAATGTAACCCATTTTTGGTTTTGAAATTATTTTTTCATCTCCTAAAATTTTGCGTAAATTTCTTATATAAACTCTCAAACTCATCTCACTTGGAGCCTCATCATAATCCCACAAAGCTTCGTAAATTCGTTCTCTTGAAACAATTTTGTTTTGATTTTTTAAAAAAAGTGCTAAAAGTTCATTTTCTTTTTTGCTAAGTCCGGCATCTTTTTTGCCATTAAAAAGCGTTTTTGATGATATGTCATAACTTATCTCATTACCTAAATTTAAAACTTTATTTGAATTATGAAAAAACTCTCTTTTTAGTAAATTTTGCACTCTTAAAAGTAGTTCTTTGAGTTCAAAAGGCTTTTTTATATAATCATCACAACCAACCTTAAAACCGATATTTAAATCTTCTATTGTATTTAAAGAAGTTGTAAAAATACAAGGCGTGTTTTTGCCATTTTTTCTAAGCTCTTCTAAAAGATTAAAACCACTCCCACCTATTATTTTGACATCAAATATCCACAAATCAAAACTTTTTTCATAAGCCAAGCTTAATCCATCATCATAACTTGCAGCAGTTGTTATCTCATAACCATTTGCTTCAAGATACGAACTCATCATATCTTGAAGCATAAGCTCATCTTCTATTATTAAAATTTTACTCATTAGTGATTATGCTGCATATGATTATCCATCATATCCTTACTCATGCCGCTGCCATTTTTCATACCTTTGCCCATACCTGAACCATTCATCATACCACATCCGCCTTTTGACATACCTGCATTTGAAATATATTTTTTACAAATAGCAAAATCAAAATCTGCCTTTTGAGATGAACTAAGTGTATTTATACGCTCACTTAATTTTTTATGAAAATCATCTCTAAAAGCTTGTCTGTCAGCAGGACTTTTACTCATCATCTCCGCTTTCATAATATTATGAAAACTTTGGCACATTTTTGAAATTTCATTATAGTTCTTATTTGCTCTTTTTCTTATCTCAAAAGCAGCGTCAGCTAAGCTTGATGTATCAGAGCTATTGATACCTGAGATAATCTCACTTCCCATTTTATCGCTCAAATCTGCACCAAATAGCATTGTAGCTAAAACCAAACTAGTAAATAATAATTTTTTCATACATAACTCCTTAAAAATATGTAATGAAATTATATAAAAAAGTTGTTAAGCGATTGTGAATTATTTATCTGATACAAAAATAAATCTTTTTAATACAATTATTTATTTCACTGCTTAAGTGAATTTTGTCAATATAAAAAGTTTTTAAATTTATATATTACTATAATATAAACTTATAAAGCTTAAATTTAACCGATTTTTTATACAATATTTCTTAATTTTTACAAAGAAAGTTTAAAAATTTATGCAAAGATACAAAACAAAAAAAATATTTGTTGGGGATGTTGCAGTTGGTGGCGATGCACCTATTTCTGTGCAATCTATGACATTTTCAAAGACAAAAGATATTGCTGCTACTCTTGAGCAGATAAATAGACTATACTTCGCAGGAGCAAACATAGTGCGTTGTGCCGTGTTAGATCATGAAGACGCAAAAGCTCTTAAAGAGATAAAAAAACAAAGTCCATTGCCGATAGTTTCTGATATACATTTTAACTATCGCCTTGCATTAGAGGTTGCTCCTTTTGTGGATGCTGTGCGTATAAATCCTGGAAATATTGGCGGAAAAGACAGAATAAAAGCCGTAGTTGATGCGTGCAAAGAAAGAAAAATACCTATAAGAATAGGCGTAAATTGGGGCTCTTTAGAAAAGCAGTTTGAAGAAAAATATGGAAGAAATGTTGAGGCTATGATAGAGTCTGGATTATACAACATAAAATTATTAGAAGATTTTGATTTTACCGATATTGCGATATCATTAAAAAGCTCAGATACAGTTCAAACAGTCGCAGCTTATAGAAAATTAAGACCACTTGTAGATTATCCATTCCATCTTGGCGTAACAGAAGCTGGAACCAAATTTCACGCAACCATAAAAAGCGCTATGGCTCTTGGCTCACTTTTAATGGAAGGTATCGGGGATACAATGCGTGTTTCCATAACTGGCGAACTTGAAGAAGAGATAAAAGTAGCAAAAGCCATACTTCAAGATAGCGGTAGACAACAAAGTGGCATAAATATAATCTCTTGCCCAACTTGTGGGCGTTTACAAAGCGATTTAGTAAGTGTTGTAAAAATGGTAGAAGAAAAAACAGCACACATAAAAGAACCTTTAAATGTCTCAGTGATGGGATGTGTTGTAAATGCTCTAGGTGAAGCAAAAGGAGCTGATGTAGCGATAGCTTTTGGAAAAGATGGCGGACTTGTGATAAGACATGGTGAAATAGTAGCAAAAATGCCACAAGATAAAATTCTTGATAAATTTTTAGATGAATTAAACGATGAAATAAAGATAAGAAATGACAAATGAAATAATCAACTCAAATCTCTTTGACATAAGTATGGAAAGAGCTATTTTAAAAAGTATAATATATAATAATGATATGTTTTCAGAGGTTTATGACATTATAAAACCAGGGGATTTTTATCTAAAAAGTCATAGTGATGTATTTAAATCTATGATAATTTGTATGAACGAAAACTTACCGATAGATACTTCTTTTCTTAAGAAAAAACTAGGTAATGACTATGATGAACAAACTTTAGTAGAAATTTTAGCAACAAATAGCATAATTGATATAAAACCATACGCAAAAGAGCTAAAAGATAAATCAATAAAGCGTTCATTAGTAAAGCTTGCACACAAAATACCGCAAAAAGTTAGCGAAGATATAAATTCTCTTGATATGGTTGATAATATCAGCAAAGATTTGTATGAGTTAGTTGATGAAAATAAAGACGCTAGGATAAAAGAAAGCCCAGAAATAGTCTCAGAAGTTGCAAGTTATCTAAGAGAGCAAAAAGACAAAGATGATAGAGATATAGTTGGCATAGATACAGGTTTTAGAGAATTAAACGAGATGACAAAAGGCTTTAAAAAGGGTGAACTTATAATAATAGCAGGTCGTCCTGGTATGGGTAAAACAACTCTTGTTTTAAATTTAATGTTAAATGTTGCTTATAATGGCGGTGGAGTTGTTATGTTTTCACTTGAAATGGATGCAATGCAAGTAATGCTTAGAATGATGAGTTCAAAAACTTCTATACCATTGCAAGATCTTTTAAGTGCAAAACTAAACGATGATCAGTGGAGTAGAGTTAGCGATGTATCTCAAGCTCTTAGCGAAAAGAAAATTTTTATTCATGATGGTGGATATGTAAATATCCATCAAGTTCGCTCTCAACTTCGCAAACTAAAAGCAGCTCATGGAGAAATTTCTTTGTGTGTTATAGACTACATAGGACTTATGACAAGTTCTAGCTCATTTAACGAAAGACATTTACAAGTTGCCGAAATTTCAAGAGGATTAAAACTACTAGCAAGAGAACTAGATATGCCAATAATTGCACTTTCGCAACTAAATAGAAGTTTAGAAGCAAGAAATGATAAAACGCCAATGCTTAGCGATTTAAGAGAAAGTGGTGCTATAGAGCAAGATGCTGACTTAATCTTATTTGTTTATAGAGAAGAAATTTATCTTGAAAAAGAAGAAAAAGAAAGAGAGAAAAAAGCCAAGCTTGAAGGTAAAGAATATCAAAGAAATTTCATACCAAACAAATTAGAAGAAGATGCTGAAATAATCGTAGGCAAAAACAGAAATGGTCCAACAGGTAGAGTAAATGTGATATTTCACAAAGAATACTCAAGATTTGTCGATAAAAACTACATGGGACCTAGCGAAATTTCAACTTTTGAAGAGTAGTTTTGAGTACTATTTCTCTTTTTCAAAAAAGAAGAGAAATAGCCATTTTTTCATTTGTTTGCATATTAATTTTTATAGCAAATGTTACTTTTAGTTATACTGAGTTTAGAAATTTAAAATCCAAAGATAAAATTTTTACAAATGGTCAAATTTTAGCCTCATATCTGAAAACAAATAACAAAAATAGAACTTATAGAGTTTTAAAGATTAAAACAAATTATGGCAAAATTTACACAACACTAAATAAAAATAGCACTATAAAATCAAATGATATGCTACATTTTGGATTTTATACAAAAAATATCAAATTTAAAGACTATTTAAAAGGCACATTTTACGCACCAAGTTTTGCAAGAAAAATCAATGGCGTATCAAATAATACCTCAACAAAACTCTCAAATTTGATTAAATCACAACATAGTAATGAAAAAATAGGTGAATTTTACTCAGCACTATTTTTAGCAACGCCTATTAGTAAAGAATTAAGAAATGATGTATATTTTTGGGGAATCTCGCACCTTGTTGCCATAAGTGGATACCACGCTGGCATAATATTTTCTTTTTCATTTATAATATTTTTGCCAATTTATAAATTTTTTCAAAATAGGTATTTTCCATATAGAAATTCCAAATTTGACATAAGCATAGCAATTTTTACACTACTTTGTTTTTATCTTTATTTAACTGATTTTGTGCCGTCATTTTTTAGATCTATTTTGATGGCGTTAATAGGCTTTTATTTTATGAGTAGAAATTTAAAAATCTTTAATTTTCAAACACTATTTCTAACAGCTATGATAGCTATTTGCATATTTCCATCGTTACTTTTTTCAATCGGATTTTATTTTTCTATGCTCGGAGTTTTTTACATATATCTTTACATAAATCATTTTTATCATAAATTTCCGCTTTGGATAAATTTGATATTTCTAAACATATGGACATTTTTAGCTATGGTTATACCGGTATTATACTTTTTTCCAATGTTAAGCTTTCAACAACTATTTGTAGTGCCACTAACTGTAATTTTTGGAGTTTTTTATCCATTAAGTGTATTTGCTCATTTATGTGGTTATGGGGATTTTTTAGATTTTGTGTTAATAAATTTTTCTTCTCTCAGGTTTGAATATACTATGATAAAAATACAATCTTGGCAATTTTATGCTATAAATTTACTCTCATTAATCGCTATTAGATACAAATTCGTCGCTGTTTTTGTCGTTTTGCTCGGAATTTTGCCATTTTTTACTCTTATCTAAATCATCTAAAATCTTGCAAATTCTAACGCCATATAAAAATATTATCCACGAAAGATATATCCACACAAAGAAAAACAAAAGCACAGAAAATGACCCGTATATGCTAAGATAAGTTTTATTATAAACCGCATACGCAACAAAACCTATCTTAGATATATCCCAAGCAAGGCTGGCTAAAAATGAAGCTATAAGGATATTTTTAATATCTATTTTTTTATTTATAGATATTGTGTATGTAACACAAAATATCGCCCAAATTATTATATAAGGAAGTATAGCAAGTAAATTTATCCAATCAGTTAAATAGTTTGAATCTAAAATATTTTGAACTTTATTTGATAAAAAAAATGAAGCTCCAAGTCCGAGTGGTGCTAAGGTTATAAGCGTCCAATAAGAACTAACATTTCTCCAAAATCCTCTACTTTTTGCACCTGTTATTTTATTTATAATATACTCATAATCGCTAAAAAACATAATAGAAGTAAAAATTATAGCTCCAAATCCCATAAAACCAAGGCTTAATGAATTTGATAAAAACTGCTCTACATAAGTCGATATGGTTTCTTGATGTGTTGGCAAAAGAGAGGAAAAAACAAAGTTTTTTATCTTTGCGTAATATTCGTTAAAACTTGGCAATTGCGTAAAAATAGAAAAAGAAATTAACAAAACTGGAATAATTGACAAAAGCGTATGAAAGCTAAGACTTGCAGAAAAATGCATTAAATCTTTGTCATATACAAGATTTGCGGTTTTATATATTTTATCATAAATATTTTTCAAATTTTGTTTCAAATTCTACCCTTTTATTTATTGCGTTTATGTTATCAAAGTTTGTTTTAAAGCTAAATAAATGATATAATAAACTAAATTCATTTACAAAGGAACAAAAATGCAAATAGGCGCAAGAAATCAAATACAAGCTAAAATCACAGATATTAAAACAGGCTCTATAAACTCTTTAATAACAGCAAAAACAAGTTGTAATAAAATTTTCAAAGCTACAATTACAGCCGAATCTGAAAAAAACCTAGACTTAAAAGTTGGAAAAGAGGCTTATTTTATATTTAAGGCAATAAATGTAATCATTTCAAAAGATAACTCTTTGAAATTTAGTGCAGCAAATCAAATAATTGGAAAAGTAAAAGATATTGAACTTGGCTCTGTAATGTCTAAGATAATTATAGATTCCAATGGTCTTGAAATTTCATCAGTCATAACAAAAGAATCTACTCAAAGCTTAAATTTAAAACAAGGCGACACTGTTACAGCCATGATAAAAGCTACAAATATAGTTGTTGGAGTAAAATAACATATCGCCACAAAAAGTGGCGATAATCTTAATAAAATCCGCTTATTTTTCCTGTTAAATCTATCATAATATTTTTCATTTGAGTATAGTGCTCTAAAATGACTTTATGAGTTTCTCTACCAATGCCTGAGTTTTTATATCCGCCAAATGGAGAACCTGCAGGAATTTGGTTGTAACAATTTATCCAAACACGACCAGTTTCCATAGCTCTTGCAGTATTTAGTGCTTTTGTGATATCGTTTGTAAACACACCGCCACCTAAACCATACTCGCTATCATTTACCATTTTTATGAGCTCATCATAGTTTTTAAATTTAATCACAACTCCAACAGGACCAAATATCTCTTCTCTTGCAACTCTCATATCATTTGTTACATTTGTTAATAAAGTTGGTTCAACAAAGCTTTTACCGCAATTTGCATATTTTCCGCCAACTGCTACAGTTGCACCTTCTTTTTTACCAATCTCAACATAATCTAAAATTTTCTTAGCTTGATTTTCATTTATCTGTGAGCCCATTTGAGTATTTGGATCTAGCGGATCTCCAACTTTTATAGCTTTAAATTTATCAACCAAAGCATCTACAAATTTATCATAAATTTCCTCTTCTACAAATATTCTACTTCCCGCACAACAAACTTGGCCTTGATTAAACAAAATTCCCATCTGTACACCATCAAGTGCTTTTTCCCAGTTTGCATCAGCATATATAATATTTGCACTTTTGCCACCAAGCTCTAAAGTAGCTGGTATAAGCTTATTTGCTGCGGCTAATGCTATATCCCTGCCTATCTCAGTTGAACCAGTAAATGCAAGTTTATCTAAACCTGGATGATTTTTTAGATACTCTCCAGCTTTTGAGCCTTTTCCAGTAACAACATTGACAACACCTTTTGGCAAAACATCTTTTATAAGTTTCATTAACTCTAAAACACTCAAACTTGTCTCAGATGATGGTTTAAATACGCTTGTATCTCCAGCAGCTATAACAGGAGCTAATTTCCAAGCAGCCATTAAAAATGGAAAATTCCACGGAACTATCTGACCTACCACACCAATTGGCTCTCTTAAAACTATAGAAAGTTGCTTTTCATCCAAAACATTTGAACTTCCCTCTTCGCCTTGTATAACACCAGCAAAATACCTAAAATGCTCCGCAGCATAAGGTATATCAACATTTAGTGTTTCTCGTATAGGTTTTCCATTTTCCATACTTTCTACTTCTGCTAGAAATTTAGCATTATCGTCTATAATTTCCGCTATCTTATTTAGTATTTTGCTTCGCTGGCTTACTGTGCTATGTCTAAATTTATCAAATGCTTTTCTAGCTGCCTTGTAAGCTTTATCTACATCATCTTTACTTGCATCTGCAATGCTTGCTATTTTTTTACCATTTGCAGGATTATAAGTGTCAATTGTAGCTGAATTTTCGGCTTCTACAAACTCTCCATCTATAAACAAACCATAATTTTCTTGTAACTTAGACATATTTTCTCCTTTGATATTAATTTATTATCATTATAAGTTATGTTGATAAATAAAGTTGTAATTAATTGATAATAAAAATTATATTATTGCTATAGATTAAATAATAACAATTATTTTCACTTTTTAAAGATAAAATAAACAGCCAAAACCAAAAAGATAAAGCCAATCAAATGATTTAACCTAAAAACTTCATTTTTAAAAACTAAAAGTGTAAAAATAGTAAATACGCTTAAAGTTATAACTTCTTGCAAAACTTTTAGTTGCCAAATATTAAATGCTCCGCCGTTTTCTACAAATCCATAGCGATTTGCTGGGACTTGAAAGCAGTATTCAAAAAACGCTATCCCCTAACTAATTAAAATAATCCAAAACAAACTAAGCGAAGTAAAGCTTTTAGCAAATTTCAAATGTCCATACCAAGCAATTGTCATAAAGATATTTGATGCAATTAAAAGCATGATTGTGTAATATGATTTCATTTATTTCCTTCTAAAATATAATCTAAAATAACTAAACAATAATATTTATAAACCCTTCTTAAAAGTCCAAAAATTTTAAATATCTTAACAAACATTAGGATATTATCGCAGCTTATTTGTAAATAACCTTTCTTTTTACTTTTAATTTTGCGACCAATAAAGCTAAAATTTCCATTCTCATCTTTAATATTTGCTAGAGATATACAAAAATAAAACATAGGCATTGTACCAAACTGCTCTTTGTTTTTCAAGAACAATAATTTCACAAAGCAAGTTATCATCTTCAAATTTACTAATTAAAAGTGGTTAGCTTACTTTTGATTTTAAAAACCATATATTATTTATGGTTTTAGGAAGAAAATGAGAGCGAGTAATCTCTTTTTTTTCATCTATAAAAATTTATTTTCCAATATTTTATTTTTTAAATTTTCTAAAATTTCAAATGATATAAGACTGTTTTCTAACCCAAATTTCAAAAATTCACTTAGTTCATAAATTTGTTTATTTTTGCTATTTGCTCCCGCAAAATGAGTTTTTGCACCTTTTTTATAACTTTTATGCGAATTTTTCCTGTAACACTTGTTAATGGAAACTCATAATTTAAAACTTTCAAATATACTCCTTAAATAAATTTTTAAAATAACTCTCTATAACTGGATTTTTCTTTAACTCTAAAAACTCATCTGATATTTTTAAAAATTCACTATTATTTATAAAAATATCTAAATTTCCAAAATAGTATGGAAGTTTGTTTGCGTACTGCTTAAAATGATGGATATAGCAGTAATATTTTAAATTTTCAGCAAAAACCCTTATTGAGTTTGAGTTCTTTTTTTGTTTGAAAAATTTGGTTCCTTTTTAAGGCGTTTATATCTATTAAGGTGTGAAAGTTGCAACTTCTTTTCTTTTATCATTTGGGTTAGATATTTACCTACATAGTTTGTTATAAAATTAAAGTCGTTTAGTCTAAATTTGTGGTTTTCTAATGTTTTGAACTTAAAATTTTTTATAAACTCATAACTCATTCTAGCTCTATTTTTTTCATAAAGTACTATGATAATTGGAAAAAACGTACTTGAGTTTGGCGTAAAAATTTCACTACTGATAATTAAACTATCTATTAAAAAATAATTTTCTTTAAATTCTTTTAAGGCATTGAAATTAGTAGGCTTTATAAGATAAGAAAGGGGATGCAATATACATAATCTGGATATAATTTAGCATAAGAGCGTAAAAATGAAATACCTAAATCTCTATAGGCTAAATTATCATCGATTTCATAGAGTGATTTTTAATATGGCTATGTATAATAGAAGTTTTATCGTTATATGGAGGATTGCCTATTATAATTAAATTTGTATCTTTTTCTATACCAAATTTTTCTCTACTTACATCTTTCAATAGTTTGTGTGAATAGTGGGTGCTTTTGATTTTGTAATAGCAAATTCATCAATATCAGCTTAAATTATTATATCATTTAATCTAAAGATGTTTTATCATATTTTTCTGAATGAATTTACAATTCTTTGCTCTGCGTAAATCTGCGCTGTATAATATTTTTCAAAAATAATGTTATGCAATAATTTTATATCATCATTACTTTTAATGTTAAAATTATTATTTTCAAAATTTTTATTATCTGGAAAATAATTTATAATATATTCTCTATACATATTAAAATTATTTTTAAATTTCTCTAAATTATCACAAATCTGAGCTAGTTTTTTTAAATTTGTTTTATTGATTTTTTCTAATTTAAGTTCATCTGAAAAATTAATACCATCACTACTTTTTAGATTTTCTAAATCTTTCTCTTCAGCTTTTCTATAATATTTTCCTAAATTTGGAAAAATTTTCTCTAAATGAGTAAAATCTGTAAAAAATACCTTTTTTCCATCAAACATAACATCAGTTCTATCATTTAAAACTATAATTTTTTTGTGTTTTTAAAGAACAGCTAAATCTAATTAAATTTGGTATTTTATCTATATTTTTTATATTATTTTTAGAAATTATAAAAATTTTATAGCTTGCTTTATTGTTATTTTCTATTTGAGCTTCATAAAATGACCATTTTAGCAATACAAAAGGATTAAAAAATATAAATTTGCATCTACAAATAAGAAGTATAATAATAAAATAAATAAGCCAAAACATTTCCCAATTATTTGCCTCAATGCTCAAAGATACAACAAAATATGCAATATAAATAGGTATAAATTTAGGTTCAGCTATTTCAACCAAATTACACAAACCACTCGTTTCATTAGCTTCTTCTTTTGTTTTTATATAGATAAATAAATTTGAAAAAATATAGGCTATTATACAAATAACAATAGAAAAATAAATATAATTATTTTTTATCAAATATATAATTAAAATAGGCGAAATAGCCATTAAAAGATATAATAATTCTAAAATCTTTAAGGTAATATTTTTCATTTATTTCCCAAGTTTTTAATTTCAGCTTCAATTTTACTAAGCTGTTCTTTTGCTAAATTTAAGCCATCTTTATTCGTTTGAATTACTTGTGCTGGTGCATTTTTGATAAAATTTTCATTACTAAGCATATTTTCTAGCTTTGAAATTTCTTTAACAAGTTTGGTTTTTTGAGCATTAAGTCGTTTTACAAACTCACTTGTATCAACGCCACTTAGTGGCACAAATGTGCTTAAATTCTCGCTTACATCAGTAATAGAATTTTCTATCTTAGAATCTGTAAATTTAACATCTTCGCATTTTGATAAAAGTTTTATAAATTTTATAGCATCATTTAAATCGATATCTCCATTTAACTTTACATAAGCAAGTGGAATTTTTGCATTTCCTAAATCAATCACAGCTTTTGCGCGACGTATAGAAATAACAGCTTCTATTAAAATACTAAAAAGTTTTTCTATCTCTTCATCATTTTTTGAAATTTTAGGATAGTTTGAGACTATTATGGATTTAGAATTTTCTAAATTTGAACCACTTAATTCATGATATAAATACTCACTTAAAAATGGCATAAATGGACTAAGTAACTTCATCGCTTCTTTAAAAATCGCTCCAAGTTCTATAACGCTTTCTTTTTCAGCCTTGCTTAACTCAATGCCCCAATCGCAAAACTCATCCCATAAAAATTTATAAATCGTATTTGCCGCATCGTTAAATCTATAAGTATCTAAATTTGTGCGAACTTCATTTACACAAACTTTAAAGCGACTATGTAAATACAAACCGAGTTTAGTTTTTATATCACACTCATTTAAATCAGGGAATTTAGAAGCATTCATTAGTAAATATTTATGAGCGTTATAAAGTTTGTTTGTAAAATTTCTAACTAGCACCATTTTTTCTTCGCTAAGCCTGATATCACGCCCTTGAACGCAAAGAAGTGCGAGTGTAAAGCGTAAAATATCAGCACTATACTCATCTATTTTTTCAAGTGGATCTATAACATTTCCACTACTTTTACTCATTTTTGAGCCATCAGCAGTTTTAACTAAAGCGTGTAAGTAGATGTCTTTAAATGGCAATTTTCCCAAAGCGTTTTGGCTTTGAAACATCATTCTTGCAACCCAAAAAAAGAGTATATCAAAACCAGTTATTAGCATTGTATTTGGATAAAAATCATCTAAGTCGCTTTTAAACCATTTTTCATCTTTATATGCTTCGCCATTTCCCCAGCCAAGGGTTGAAAACGGCCAAAGCCCGCTACTAAACCAAGTATCAAGCACATCAGGGTCTTGATGAAAGTGATTTTTGCCACATTTTGGACAACATTTTGGCATATCTTCTTCGCTAGCCCACTCATGGCCACATTCATCGCAGTAAAACACAGGGATTTGATGTCCCCACCAAAGCTGCCTTGAAATGCACCAGTCTTTTAGCTCTCTCATCCACGCATTAAAGCTATTTATCCAATGAGCTGGAAAAAACTCTGCTTTACCATCATTTACAGCCTTTATAGCCTCTTTTGCGATATCACTTTTAACAAACCATTGTTTTGAAATGTAAGGCTCAACAACATTTTTACAGCGATAACAATACCCAACTTGATTTGTATAATCTTCTATTTTTTCTATATTTCCTAAATTATGAAGTTTTTCAACAACCTTATCTCTTGCTTCAAGTCGCTCTAAGCCTTTAAATTCACCACACTCATCATTTAAAATTCCTTTTTCATCAAAGATAGTTATAAATTCTAAATTATGGCGATTTCCAACTTCATAGTCATTTTGATCATGAGCTGGAGTTACCTTTACAACGCCAGTTCCAAAGCTCATATCTACATACTCATCAGCTATTATCTCAACTTCGCGGTTAATGATCGGTAAAATCACCTTTTTGCCTATTAAATGCTTGTAACGCTCATCGTTTGGGTTTACCATCACAGCAGTATCACCAAAGAATGTCTCAGGGCGAGTAGTAGCAACTACTACATAACCGCTTGTCTCACACGCCATCTTTGAAAAATTCTCACTTGAACTGCACTGACTATTAGTGCATCTTATTTGTTCTTCGCTCGAATTTTCCAAATCTAACGCACGATACTTCGCCTTATTATCATCTGGTAAATTAACAAAATCAGATAAATAGTATCTTAAATAATAAAGCTTTCCAGCGTTTTCTTTGTGCTCAACTTCCACATCACTTAATGCACCATCGTGTGTGCACCAATTTACCATATAATTTCCACGAACGATAAGTCCAGCGTTATATAAATTTACAAAGGCTTTTTTTACAGCACTTTTTAAGCCATCATCCATTGTAAAACGAAGTCTAGACCAAGCTGGAGTAATGCCTAGTTTTCGCATTTGCTTTAATATAGTACCACCGCTTTGTTCTTTCCATTTCCACACTTCATCTAGGAATTTCTCACGCCCAAGTTCTTCTTTTGTAATACCACGCTCTAAAAGACGCTTTTCAACTACATTTTGAGTTGCGATTCCTGCATGATCCATACCTGGTTGATATAACGTTTTATAGCCATCCATTCTTTTGTAACGAGTCATTATATCTTGTAGCGTAAATGTTAGTGCGTGTCCGATATGAAGCACTCCTGTAACATTTGGTGGTGGCATCATTATGCAAAATGTCTTATCATCTTCTTGAATGCTTTTGTTTCCATCTATCTCAAAATATCCGCGTTCTTCACAAATTTTATAAAATTTATCTTCAATCTCTTTTGGGTTGTAAAAATCTGCCACTTGTTGTCCTTAAAAATTATTATTCTTAAATTTTACCTAAAATATTTTGATAAAATGATTAACACAAATAATCCGCTAAATTTTTATTGATTTATAATTTTATAAAAACAAAAAACAATATTTTACTATCTTTTCAAACCCAATAAAAACGCCATTTTCTAAAATTCATAGTATTTATATTTTAAAAATTTGATTATTGCTTTTATGATATAATCAATAGTATAAATTAAAATTTAGGGGTAAACTATGCTAAAAGATATACTTTATATAGGACTTGGCGGCTTTTTAGCAACAAAAGATAAAATTCAAAAAGAACTAGATGCTTTGGAACAAAAAGGTAAATTAAGCAAAGAGGACAGCAAAGCTTTTCTAAAAAGTCTATATGAAAAAGGGGAGGATGAGCATGAAAGACATATGCAAATTTTAAAAGATGTTTTAAAAGACATTATAAAAGATTTAAATTTGGCAACAAAAGAAGACATATCAAAATTAGAAAAAAAGATAGATGATAAAATTTTATAATCCATTAAGAATTTGGAAAATTTTTCGCTTATTACTCACATTTTTTCTTTTAATTAGAAAGAAAAAATCTTTTTTCCTAATTAAACCTTTAAAAGCAAATCAAATTTCAACACACATAAACTCGCTTGGTGCAAGTTTTATAAAACTAGCCCAAGTTCTAGCAACTAGAAGTGATTTTTTCTCCCCAAAATATTTAGAAGAGTTAAAAAAGATTCACGATTTACTTCCTCCAATGAGCGAAAGTGATTTTAAAAAAATATATAAAGATGGTATTTTTACTAAATTTAACAAAACCCCTATAGCGTCTGCTTCTATAGGACAAGTTCACGAAGCTTATCTTGAAGATGGCACAAAAGTTGCAGTAAAATTAAGAAGATATAACATAAAAGAGATGGTGGTTTGCGATATTCAGATTATTTCTTTTCTAAGCCATATATTTTCTCCGCTTTTTTCTCATTACACAAAACATTCTATAGAGGCTGTAATTTCTGAATTTTCATCAACTATATTAAGAGAAATTAGTATGAATGAGGAATTTAAAAATTTAGAAAAATTTTCACAAATTTATAAAAATTGCAATATTAAATTTCCCAAAACATATAAAGAATATTGTAACGACGATATGCTAACAATGAGTTATGAAGAAGGTTTTAGGTTTGATGATATACAGAATATAAAAAAACACAACATAAATATAAATAAGATTATAAATGATTTAGTTATGTTTTATGTCGAGCAAATGCTCATAAATGGATATTTTCACGCTGATCCACATCCTGGAAATGTGCTTATAAATAAAAATTCCGAGATAATATTGCTTGATTATGGTATGATAAAAATGGTTCCAAATGATACAAGACTTGCCATTATATCTTTACTTAAAGCCGCAAATGAAGGGGATTATATCAAATACATAGCCGCTTCAAAAAAACTTGGGATAAGTGCTTACGAAACACCAGATATTTTATTGGCTGAATTTGTTGAAAGAATTTTTGAAATCTTTTCAAATAACGCTCTAAGTAGCTCAAATATGCAAGATTTGGCAAATGAAGTAATGCAAAGCACTAGGAAATTTCCATTTAAATTTCCAATGGAAGCAATTTATATTTTAAGAGTAAGTGCTATCATAGAAGGTCTTGGAACAAGTTATATAGAAAATTTTAATGGTATTAAGGATATTTTGCCGATTTTAGTTAAAAATATACCAAGAGCTTATACCAAAAAGGATACATTTGTTGAGTTTGCAATGGATGAGATACAAAGCATTCCACAAACCATACATAACGCAAAAAATAGCCTACAAAAGCTAAGCTATGGAGAGCTTGAAATAAACATATCAAAACAGCAACTAAGTTATTTTAAAAAAGCCATAGCCGAAACAATAAATTCTATTTTAATAGGATTTATTTTTATAATTACGGCATTTTTTTTAATTATTTTTGATAAAAACTATGCTTTAATTGCCACTATATTTTTAATATTAGGATTTATAAAACTGCTTTATAGAAAGTCTTAAATAGCTTTTTCTTTCATTTCTTTAATCTGTTCTAAAAGCTCTTCTATATTGTATTTTGCTCTATAAGCTGGATCAAAAAGGTGAATTACTATATCTCCTAAATCTATAACGCTCCATTCATCTGAAATTTCCACATTTAAAAACTCTTCTTTAAGTGGTTTTAGTTGATTTTTTAACTCATCTATGAGAGCTAAAGAGTGTTTAGCGCCTAGTGTTGTAGCTATGATTACATAATCTACAAAATACTCATCTTTACTCATATCAAAAAACTGAATTTCTTCAGCCTTTTTTTCGTCTAAAATTTTGATTATATTTTCTATTCTTTGATTCATCTCTTTCCTTGGTAAAATTTAATAACTTCATCTTTGATAATTTCAGGTATTTTTTCATCTTCAAGATTTGTTCTAATTTGCGAAGATGAAATATTAACATTTATATCAAATTTTTTCAACTCGTTAGGTATATTGATGTGATCTCTTGAAGCTATTATAAATGTTACCATTTTGCATAGTTCATCAAAATGATGCCATTTTTCTAGTGTTGCCAAATGATCAGCCCCAACTATGAGATAAAAAGTATTTATATTATAAATTTTATACATATATTTTACGCTTTGTATAGTTGGAACTGGTCTATTTTGATTTATCTCAAAATCACTTATTATCACTTTAGGTAAATTTCCCCAAAGCTTCTTAGCCCACTCATATCTAAGTTTAGGAGGAGCATTAAACTCATTTTTAAAAGCACTTATAAAAGTTGGCATTATTATAAATTTATCAATATCAAGCGTTTGCAAAGCCATTTTTACAATGCTGTCATGTCCAAAATGCGGTGGATCAAAACTACCACCAAAAAAAGCTATATTCATTTAACCTTTTTTAACCTTATTTTTTGTAAAATTTACGCTATTATAACCAAAAAGGAACAAAATGTCAGTAAAAATTGCTATAAATGGTTTTGGAAGAATTGGCAGATGTGCTGCAAGAATAGCTTTAAATAGAGATGATGTCGAACTTGTAGCCATAAATGATACAGCTACCTCTAGAGATATTACAAGATACTTACTACAATATGACACAGTCCATAGAGAATTTAATAAATTAGTAGAAGTTATAGATGATCACACAATATCAGTTGATGGCAAAAAAATACAAGTTTATTCAACACGCGATCCAAAAGAATTAGATTTTAAAAGCTATGGAGTAGACGCGGTTTTAGAATGTACTGGAGCTTTTTTAACACAAGAAAAATGCCAAGTTTATATAGATAATGGGATAAATTTAGTCGTTATGTCAGCACCTGCAAAAGATAATACTCCAACTTTTGTAATGGGAGTAAATGAAGAAAAATATGGCGGTGAAAAAATCATTTCAAACGCAAGTTGCACAACAAACTGCTTAGCACCTATTGCAAAAGTTATAGATGAGAAATTTGGAATAGTAAAAGGTTTGATGACGACAACTCACGCTTATACAGCAAGTCAAAATTTACTAGATGTAAAAGGGAAAGATTATAGAAAAAGCAGAGCTGGGGCAACAAATATCATCCCAACTACAACAGGTGCTGCAAAAGCAATCTCCTTAGTTTTACCAAATTTAAAAGGAAAAATGCATGGTCTTGCACTAAGAGTACCAGTTCCAAATGTTTCTATGGTTGATTTAAGCGTATTACTTTCTAAAAAAGTTACAGCAGATGATGTAAATGCAGCTTTTGAAGAGTATGCAAAAGGACCCATGAAAGGAATTTTGTTAGTTGATAAAGACAACAAAGTTTCAAGTGATTTTACAACTTGTCCGTATTCAAGCATAGTTGCAAAAGATTTAACACAAATTATAGATGGAGACATGCTAAAAGTGATGGCTTGGTATGATAATGAATGGGGATACTCACAAAGACTTATAGATTTGGCAATTTATGCTGCAAAAAAAGGAAATAAATAATGGAAGATTTGCTTTCTATAAAAGACTTAAAGTTAAAAAAAGGTAGCAGTGTTTTTATAAGATGTGATTTTAACACGCCAATGGATGAGTTTTTCAATATTACAGATGATAGACGAATTCGCTCAGCTCTGCCAACTATAAAATACTGCTTAGATGAAGGTTGTAAAATAGTTTTAGCAAGTCATTTAGGTCGCCCTAAAAATGGATATGAGGAAAAATTCTCACTAGAACCTGTTGCAAAAAGATTATCAACTCTTATGAAAAAAGATATCGTTTTTGCAAAAGACATAATAGGAAATGACGCAAAAGAAAAATTTGAAAATTTAAAAGATGGAGAAATTCTTCTTCTTGAAAATTTACGCTTTGAAAAAGGCGAAACAAAAAATGATGAAAATTTAGCAAAAGAGCTTTGTAAATTTGGAGAATTTTTTATAAATGACGCATTTGGAGTTTGCCATAGAGCCCATTGTAGTGTTGAGGCTATAACTAAATTTTATGATGATGAACACAAAGCCGCAGGATTTTTGCTGATAAAAGAGATAACTTTTGCACAAAATCTTATCAAAAGACCAGCTCGTCCATTTGTTGCTGTAGTTGGCGGAAGTAAAGTTAGCGGAAAACTACAAGCACTTACAAATCTACTTCCTCGAATTGATAAGCTTATAATTGGTGGTGGAATGGCTTTTACTTTTCTAAAGGCAATAGGTTATAATATAGGAAATTCTCTCTTAGAAGAGGATTTGATAGAAGAATCACTAAAAATATTAAGAAAAGGCAAAGAACTTGGCGTAAAAATTTATCTTCCAATCGACACCATAGCAGCACCAATTTGTTCTCAAGACACAGTTATGAAATATGTTACAACACAAGAAATTCCATCTGGTTGGATGGGGCTTGATATAGGACCTGCTAGTGTTGTACTTTTCAGAGAAGCCCTAGAAGATGCTCAAACCATATGGTGGAATGGACCAATGGGTGTGTTTGAGATAGATAAATTTGCTAAAGGAAGCTTAAGAATAAGTCATGCTATAGCAGAAAGTCATGCTACAACCATAGTTGGTGGCGGAGATACGGCTGATGTTGTAGAGCGTTCTGGAAATGCAGATGAAATAACATTTATCTCAACTGGCGGTGGAGCAAGTTTGGAGTTAATAGAAGGCAAAGAACTTCCTGGAGTAAAACCGCTTAGAAAAAAGGATGAAGATTGATATATGCTGCAAATTTCAAATGCAATCATACAAGAGAAAGTTTTTATAAATATGCTAATGAGCTAAATGATATTATAATAAATTCAAAAATAGATGATGAAATAATGGTTTTTCCAACTTCATCGTCATTTTTAAAAAATGAAAATTTACATTTCACGCAAGGCGCACAAAATTTTTATCCTTGCGAAAATGGTGCTTATACAGGAGAAATAGGCAAAGAACAACTTGATGAATTTGGCATAAATACGGTTTTGATAGGACATTCAGAAAGACGCACAATACTAAAAGAAAATGATAGTTTATTAAAAGATAAATTTAATTTTGCTATGAAAAATAAATTTAAAATAATTTATTGCATAGGCGAAAGTTTAGAAATTTATGAAGATAAAAAAACCGAAAAATTTTTAGAAAAACAACTAAGTAGTATTGATTTAAACTATTCAAATTTAATCATAGCTTATGAACCAATTTGGGCGATAGGAAGCGGTAAAATACCGAGTATAAACGATATAAAAAATATACTTGATTTTATATCTACAAACACAAAAGCTCCTTTACTTTATGGCGGAAGCGTAAAAAAAGAAAATATAAAAAGTATTTTAGATGTAAAAAACTGCAGCGGTGTTTTAGTTGGTGGTGCGAGCTTAAAAATACAAACTTTTTGCGAGCTATTTGTATAACTCGCAATTACTATGTATCTTTTTAATCAAATTTAAAAACCAAATTTACTATAATAATAAAAAATTAACATTTTAAAGAAAATTTATGTCTCAACAAAAATGTGAACACTGTAAACTTAAATTTGATACAAATTCCATGATAAGCGATGAAAATGGTCTTAAATTTTGCTGCAATGGTTGTAAAAATGTTTACCATATACTAAACGAATATGGATTTAGTGAGTTTTACGATAGACTTGGTAAAAATACACTCCAACCTGTAACACAAAGCACAACAAATACTGATAGCATAGATTATATATATAAAAACTATGTTACAAAAACGGATGATGGCTTTGATGAAATTTACATAATAATAGAAAGAATTCATTGTCTTGCTTGTATTTGGTTAAATGAAAAAATACTTTTTAACACAAAAGGGATCGTAGAAGCTGATATAAACGCTACTACAAACAAAGCTAAAATCGTCTGGGATAGTAATGAAATTTCACTAAAAGAGATATTTGAAAAAATTAAACTAATCGGCTACAATCCAACTCCATATGATGCCAAAAGAGCAGAAATAAGGGCAAACTCACTAAGAAGAGAATTTTATGCAAAACTTCTAGTTGGGATTTTTGGCGTTATGAATATTATGTGGATAGCTATAGCAAATTATGCTGGATATTTTAGCGGCATAGATAAAGATATAAAAAGCGTATTAGCATTTGGGGAATTTACACTTGCTACGCTTGTATTGTTTTACACTGGTAGCGTATTTTTCAAAGGTGCATTAATAGCTTTAAAAACCAAAATGCCAAATATGGATCTGCTTGTAGCAAGTGGGGCAAGTATAGCTTATGTTTATTCTATATATGCTATGTTTTCAAGAGTCGGTGAGACATATTTTGACTCTGTTGCAATGATAATTACATTTGTTTTTATAGGAAAATATTTAGAAATTTTAAGTCAAAAAAGAGCCACAGATACGCTTGATTCTTTAAGTTCTTTTATGCTCTCAGATGTCTTTGTGTTGCAAGATGGAAAAAGTGTAGAAAAAAACATAAATGAGATAAAAAAAGGTGAAATTATCATACTAAATAGCGGACAAAAGGTTTTAATCGATGGCGTTATATTAAGTGGCGAAGGAAGTTTTGATTATTCAAGTTTAAGCGGAGAGAGCATTCCTGTATATAAAACAAAAGGCGACGAAATAACAAGCGGAGCGATATGTTTAAATGGTAGTTTAACTTACGAAGCAAAAAATGAATTTAAAAATTCTACTTTATCAAAAATCATAAATTTACTTCAAAACGCTACTTCTAAAAAACCAAAAATTCAAAATATCGCAAATGCCATATCATCTAAATTTTCTCTTGCTATTTTGATTTTAGCGACTATAAGCTTTATTTTTTGGTATGCAAAAACTGGAAATTTTTCTATATCTATGCTTATTTTTATATCTGTTATTATCATAGCTTGCCCTTGTGCGATAGCGCTTGCTACACCTATTTCATCGATAGTTGGATTAAATGTAGCTTTAAAAAAGGGTATTCTTTTTAAAGAGGCTAAATTTATAGAAGATTTATCAAAATGCGATACGGTTATTTTTGATAAAACAGGAACACTTACAAAAGCAAAACTTAGTGTTAGCAAAGTTGAAATTTATGAAAAGTTTGACATAAGCTTGCTTTATTCACTTGTTTTAGCCTCAAACCACCCAATAAGCATTAGTATAAAAGAGTATATAAAAAATAGTTATGGAAATTTACACATATTAAAACTTAGTGAGATAAAAGATATAACAGCAAAAGGAATGAGTGCTAAATTTGAAAATAAAATAATTTATGGCGGAAGCTACAATCTAATGAAAGAACTTGGCTTTGATTGTCAAAAAAGCAATTTTAGTAACTATTTTTTTGCTATAAATAATAAAATAGTAGCCAAATTTGAACTAAAAGATGAAATCAAAGATAGTGCATATGAACTTATAAAATCATTAAAAGAAAATGGTCTAAAAACGATAATGCTAAGCGGAGATAATGAAAATGCAGTAAAAGAAGTATCGCAAAATTTAAAAATACAAGAGTATAAAAGTGAACTTTCGCCTATACAAAAAGCACAATTTATAGAAAATTTAAATAAAAAAGGTCACAGCGTTGTAATGGTAGGAGACGGTATAAACGACGCATTAGCACTAAGTTATGCAAGAGTTTCGATATGTGTTGGAAATGGAGCTGATATAAGCTTGGAAAAAAGTGATATAGTTTTGCTTGGAAATGAAATACTAAATTTAAAAAATGCTTTTTTAATAGCAAAACACACATACAAAATAATCAAACAAAACCTTATTTTTTCACTAATATACAACTCTCTTACCATACCCCTTGCAATGTGTGGATATATAATACCGCTATTTGCGGCACTATCGATGTCTTTTAGCTCTATAATAGTTGTGTTAAATGCACTTCGTATAAAAAGTATAAAGGAGATAAAATGAGCGTAGAAATAATAGCTTTAATGCTAAGCGTGTCCATATTTCTTGGTCTTATAGCCTTAGGGGCTTTGCTTTGGGCTTTAAAAAATAGACAATTTGACGATCATGATAAATTTTTAAGAGCAACTCAAAATGATGGAGAAGACGCACTAAATGATGCATATAATATGGAAATAAAGAAAAAAGAAGCTTTGAAAAAAAAGTCGGGAAGCAAGAGCTTCCCGATGTATTAAATTATTTCAATGTTGAAATATAATCATTTACCGCTTTCATATCCTCTTCAGATAGTGAAGACATTTGAAGCTTCATAACAGCACCCATATTAAATTTACCTTTACCGCCATTTACTGTTCCAGCTTTATAAGCTTTCATATCTTCAAGTCTTGTTGCAGGATCAACTTGTGTAAGTACTGGAACTTTATTTAGATAGCTTTTTTCAGCTTTGGTACCATGACATGCTATACATTTTTTAAAAATAGTAGCACCATCAGCCCCAAAAACTGATCCAGCAGTAAAACATGCTAAAATACTAGCTATAACTAACTTTTTCATTTTTATATCCTTTATTTGATTTAATTTTAAAATTATAATTAAATTTAGTAAATTTATGATTAATTAAATTGATATTATAAATATAAAAACATTTACCTTTGCCACCATTTACTGTTACAGTTTTATAAGCTTTCATATCTTCAAGTCTTTTTTCTAGCTCAATTGTTGTTAAAACAGAAACTTTGTTTAGATAGCTTCAGCTTTAGTACCATGACATGCTATACATTTTTTAAAAATAGTAGCACCATCAGCCCCAAAAACTGATCTAGTGGTAAAATTTGATTTAGCAACAAAATTATAATTAAATTGCATAAACCTATAATTAATTAAAATAATAATATTTTTATTTAACATTAATTTTATATAAAATATTTTACAAAAAAATATCCAAAAGCCAAAAGCCAAATAGCTATTATTATTGCTTGTAAAAATGGCTTAAATCCAGCATTTTTTAGCACATCTTTTCTGATTGTAAAGCCAAGTGCACACATAGCAACACTTAATAAAAATGTATCGAAAAGCTCTATATAAGGCAGTGTAAATTTAGGAAAAAAACTAATTGAGCCAACACCAACGGCAACTAAAAACCATAATGCAAAATACGGCACAGAAGATTTTAAATTTCTCTTTTTCTTTTCTTTTTCATCGCCAAATGATAAAAGTCCTATCATTATCAAAAATGGCACAAGCATCAAAACTCTAAGCATTTTTATTATGACAGAATTATTTGCACCCTCGCCTCCAACAGCAGCTCCAGCTGCAACAGCATGGGCTACCTCATGCAAAGTTCCACCCATCAAAACTCCCATATGAGAAACATCTAAATCAAATAGACCCATTTTAAATAAAATAGGATAAGCAAACATTCCAATAGTTCCAAAAACAACAACCGTGCAAATCGCAACTCCAACATGCTCGCTTTTACCTTTTATAACACTATTTGTCGCTAAAACTGCAGCAGCACCGCAAATAGAACTTCCAGATGCTATCAGTGCTGATAATTTTTTTTCTATTCTCAAAGCTCTGCCTATAAAATATCCGATAAAAAATGTCAAAAAAACCACACAAGCAGATAAAATAACACCTTTTGCACCAACATAAATAATATCATCTATAGTTATTCTAAATCCATAAAATATAATTCCAAGCCTTAAAATCTGTTTTGTGCTAATAGCAATCACGCCAGTTCTAATAAGAAGAGATGTCAGATTTCTCGCTATATTTCCAAAAAAAGCTCCAAGTATAATTGCAATTATAAGAGGACTTAATCCAAGTGTAGAAAATGGCTGCATTTTCGATAAACCAAAAGAGCACATTGTCAACACAAAGAGCAAAATATAAGCTCTATTTTTTCGTTTTTTAAAAATTTTCTCATGAGCTATCTGTTTTTTAGATACTTTGTTGATATTTTTATACATATTTATCCCTTTAGAAAGCGTGATTATAACAAAATATATTTTAATTGAATAATTATATTTTTTATTATAAAATAATTGAAAAAATCAATAAGTAAAAATATGACATTAAAACAGCTAGAATATTTTTTTGAAGTTTGTAAAAATGGCAGTATTACAAAATCTGCTCAAAATGTAGGTATATCGCAATCAACATTGAGTTTATCTATAAAAGATTTAGAAAAATCTTTAAATACGCCTCTTTTTGATAGAATTGGTAAAAATTTGATATTAAACGAAAAGGGCAAACTGTTTTACAAAGAAAGTTTACCAATAGTTTTAGAATTAATTAATGTAAAAAATAAAACAAAATATGGCAATAAAATAAAAATAAATCTTCACTCTAGCCAAAATATTGGCATGTACCTACTTCCAAAAATTCTCTTAAAATTTGATGAAATGGCAACAATAGACTTAAAAATTACAAATAGTGAAATGATAATATCAAATATACTAAACAATACCTGCGACATTGGAATCATAGAAAGCTCAAAATACAACTCATCTTTGATAACAAAAAAAATTTGTGATGATGAATTAGTTGTAATTACGGGCGATAAAAATTTTAGTCAAAAAGAGTTTTTTATAGATGAAATTTGTAATGAAAAATGGATATTAAGAGAAAATGGCTCTGGATTAAAATATACATTTTTAGCAAATATACCAAGCGGCGTAAATTTAAATATAATTATGCAAATAAATAACACAAAAACTATAATTGAATTGATTAGAAAAGAGAGAATTTTTAGCTGCATTCCTAAATTTATACTAGAAAATGAAGCTAAAAATGAGATATTTGAAGTAAAAATAAAAAATATCAAATTTATACGCTATTTAAATTTGATATACAGAAAAGAAAAAGAAAAAAATAGCACTTTTATGAATTTTTGCGATGAACTATGTAATAGTTTAAACAATACTCACAAATCCTAATGCTCCATTTTATCTTTTGCTTTTATACCCATTAATGATAATCCGGTTTTGATACAAAGTGCAACAACTCCAAAAAGTTTTAGAAGCTCATTTTCATTTTCGCTACCAACAACCCTATTATCATTATAAAATTTATGAAAGCTTGATGATAAAGCATATAGATAATCGCTAAGCTTTTGTACCTGTCTTGAGCTAAAGGCATCTTCTAAGACTTCATTTAAAAGAAGTGCTTCGAAAAGTAAATTTTTACAATCCTCGCTTAAATTTGAAAAATCTGCATCTACAACATCATTTAAATTTTTGTTAGCTTTACCAAAAACTTGATTTATCCTTGCATGAGCATAATTTATATAAAAAATAGGGTTTGAGCTATCTTGTTTTTTAAGACTATCAATGTCAAATTCTAGCTGTGTGTCGTTTTTCTTGCTAACAAAAATAAATCTCAATGCATCAGAACCTAACTCTTGTGTAACCTCACTCATAAGCACAACATTTCCAGATCTTTTACTCATCTTGTATGGCTTTGAGTCTTTAAGCAAACTTACCATTTGCATTAAAATAACTTCTAGTTTATTTTCGTCATAACCCAAAAAATGAATGGCTGATTGCATTCTTTTTATATAGCCATGATGATCAGCACCCCAGATATTTATACATTTATCAAAACCGCGTTCAAATTTATCATTATGATAAACTATATCTCCGGCTAGATATGTTGGACGACCATCTTCTCTAATGACAACTCTATCCATCTCATCGCCAAGTTCGCTTGATTTTATCCAAACTTTTTCATCTTTTTTATACATACCGCCAGTTTTTTGCAGTTTTTGTATAGTTAAATCAAGTTTATCATAAAAACTTCTCTCGCTAACCCAGTTTTGTATAGAGATATTTGCATCGCTTAAATCTTTTTTAATTATTTTTAAAACTTCATCTTTTGCCCATAAACAGAGTTTTTCAAAGTAATTTTCATCATAAAAAATTTCTTTGCCAAAAAGCTCATTTGCCTTTAGTGCAAGTTCATTTATATACTCGCCTCTATAAAATTTTTCAGGATAACTTACTTTTTCGTTAAATAAATTATCTTTTGCATATAAAATAATGGAAACTCCAAGAAGATCTATTTGATTTCCAGCATCATTTATATAATACTCCGTAGTGATATCATAACCTACATGAGTTCCAATTCTATACAATGTATCACCATAAACAGCACCTCTAACATGACCTATATGAAGCGGTCCAGTCGGATTTGCACTAATGTATTCTATAAGTATTTTCTCATCTTTTTTGTCACTTTTAGCAAAATCGCTACTATGATTTAATGCATTTAAAGCAAGTAAATTTAAAAAATTATTTGATAATTTAAAATTCAAATATCCATTTACTGCTGTAATTTCGCTAAAAATATCACTATTGACAAATTTCTTAGCTAATTCTTCGGCTATAATTTTTGGAGATTTTTTCATCTCTTTTGCAAATGAAAACGCTACTGGACTAGCATAATGTGCTAAATTTCTATCTTTAGGTTTTTCTAAAATAACATCAAAACCTAAGATATTTTTTATCTCGTTTAAAACAATATTTTTCAAAAATTTTCCTAATTTTATTATGCTTTTTTATCTTCTAATTCATCTTTTGTTTTAGATGCGACATTTTCATCATCTTCTAACTCTTTTTTAAATGTTTTAATTCCCTTACCAACGCCCTTTGCAAGTTCTGGTATCTTTTTTGCTCCAAAAAGCAAAACTATAATAATTAAAACTATAACCCAATGGCTAATACTTGAAAATCCCATTTTTTACCCTTTAATTAAATTTTTTAAGATTCTAACCAATTATTTATGCTTTCGCGTAAATTTATGTTAGAACTTTTTATACGCATACAATTTAAAATAGAACGCAAATTTTTATATGATCGCTCCAAATCATCATTTATAAAGAAATAATCATATTCTAAAATATGTTCCATCTCTCCAACTGCATTAAAAATCCTCTGTTCTATAGTATCATCGCTATCTGTGCCTCTATTTTGAAGTCTTTTTTTAAGTTCTTTTTGATCTTTTGTTGTTATAAATAAAGATGTTGTAATATCTGCAAATTTTGACATTACTATTTTAAAACCTTGAACATCTATATCAAAAATAACGATTTTATCTTGCTCTAATGCTTCTTTAACAGGCTTTAATGAAGTTCCGTAATAATTTTTATGAACCTTAGCCCACTCCAAAAAATCGCCATTTTCTATACCTTGCTTAAATTCATCTTGAGATATGTAATGATAATTTACACCATTTTTCTCGCCATCTCTAATATCTCTTGTTGTAGAAGATATAGAAAAATAAATTCCATCTTCTTCTTTTAGTAATCTTTCTAAAAGTGTGCTTTTACCACTACCGCTAGGCCCAGAAATAACTAAAATTTGTCCAGCCAACTTTACTTATCCTCAAAAGTTATATTTATATTTATTTTCATATTTTTCAACGCTTCTCTAATGCTGCTTTGACTCAAAGTTGAATTAATCTCATCGCTAATTTTGTTGGCAATATCATTCTTTAGAGAGTCATTTTTTATATCAAGTTCATCTTGAATATTTAAATTGGCATCTTCGTTTATATTTTCATCATTATCCACAACTTCTTCATTTAGCGCTACCTTCATAGCTTTTTCTGTAATTTCGCTTATATCCCGTATATCTTCATTGGATACTTGCTCTATATTTTTATCTTCAAAAGTAGATTCTTCGCTACTAAATTCAGGAACCTTATCTTCTTTTAAATTTATATCTTCTTCATATGCATTTTCATCTAAAGAATCATCTTCAATCAAATCTTCTTGCAAATCATCTTGTTGCTCATCTAAATTTTCACCAACTTCTTTAATTTTATCAACAAGTCCGCTATCTAAATTCACATCATCTTCTATAGAGTCTTCTTCTAAATTTGTCTCTACAACATTTTCTTGCAAATCATCTTGCTCTAAAACTTCATCTAAGCTTTTTTCAAAATCATATTGATTTTCTTCATTTGTTTGCATAGCCTCATCTTCTAAATTCTCAGTAGGCATCTCTTCTTTTAACTGACTTGTCATATCGTCTTGCAAGTTTTGTTCATCGCTACTTTCATCAACCATATTATCTATCTCATCTATAATGCTAGTAATTTCATCTATATCATCTACATTATCTGTATTTATATCTGAAATTTCTTTTTCCAAACTTTCTTTAAAATCATCTACACTTTGATTTTCTTGTGTATCATATACTTCGGATATATCTTCATTTTCAAATAATTCTCTATGTTCTTCTTTTATATTATCTAAATCTTCTATATCCAGTTTTTCATCAATATCTTTATTTGTGATATCTTCATTTTTAATGTTATCTTCATCTATGTTTAAATTGTCTTTTAAGTCATTTTCTAAACTATTAGACATTTCTATATCATTCATAACATCTTCAAAATCAGCAAACTTAATATCATCATCTTCTTTTGGCTCTACATCAGCAAAAGAACTTTGTGAAAAAGACTCAATAATTTCTATAAATCTAGTTGGCAAGAAAGGTTTTTCTAAAATTTCACCACCTTCTGGTCTATTTTCTAAATTTTTAGGCACCAAAAAAACAGTATGATTTGCAAGCGATGTTAAGCTAGAATCAAAATCATCTATTTCGCTATCTACCACAAGAATATCTACTTTAGAAGTAATCTCATCTTTGGAGGTAATCTCTTTAAAATCATATCCAAGTTTATTTACACTTAAGCTAATAAGCCTTGAAACAGCGGGATTATTATTTAACAAAACAACTTTCATTAATTTCTCCTTTGAAAACCAACTGTATTATTTTATGATAAATTTGATTATTAATTGCTTAGCTAAAAAATAAATTTGGTAAATTGTTCATAGCAGCTAGTAAAAGCTTTTTAAAAACCTCCATAATTATACCAAGAATTACTATTAAAACTACATATGCCATACAAATTTTTATAGGATATCCAACTATCAAAAGATTAAATTGTGGCATAGTTTTCATAAGCATTCCAAATATAAAATCAGCCATAAGTGAAAATGCTAATACTGGAAAAGCTATGATAAAACCAAACATAAATAAATTTACCACACTTTTTGAGATATATGTTAAAAGCTCTGGATTTGGATAAAAGCCGCCAAGTGGTATAAAATCAAGTGAGCTTGAAAAAAACATTATAACAACATGATGACAATCTAAAAGTAAAAAAAGTATAAGTGCTATAAAATTCAATATATTTGAAATAATGGGCGTATTTATACCACTTTGTGGATCTATAACATTTGCCATAGTTAAGCCCATAACAAAAGCGATTTGCTCTCCTGCAAGTTGTAAGGCTGCAAACACAAGATACAAAATTATACCAGCACAAAGTCCAAAAAGTGCTTCGCTAAGAATTTCAAAAACCAGATAATTCATATAACTATCATTAAAATTTACTATCTTAGCCATAGGAAAAAATAAAATTGTAAATAAAAGCGAAAGAGAAGTTTTTATTACAAAAGGAATTTGGGTATGTGAAAAAAATGGAAAAAACAAAAACAAAGCACTCATTCTAACAAAAAGTAGCATAAATGTTAAAGTATTTTGGTTAGATATAAAATTTACTAACTCCATTTTTGTAGCTGTCTGTTTTCAAGACGATAAATTTGTGAGCATTTTGAGGCTAAAATTTCATCATGCGTAACTAGGATAAGTCCACCTTTTTTTTCTTTTGTATAATCAAATAAAACACTCATAACTTCTTTTGAAGTAGCTTTATCTAAATTTCCAGTTGGCTCATCAGCAAAAATTATCTTAGGTTCTTTATTTAAAACTCTTGCAATGCTAACTCTTTGCTGCTGTCCGCCACTTAACTCTGTGGCTTTTTGGTTTAAAACATTAGAAATTTGCAATTTTTCACATAAATCTTTATCCAATTTTTTGTTATTTAAAACAGAAGCAAGTTCTATATTTTCCAAAGCACTAAAACCTTTAAAAAGATAGTGCGATTGAAATATTATACCAAAATCATTTCTTCTTATATCAAGTTTTTGTTTGTCATTTAGAGTGTATATTGATCTATTTTTATAAATTACTTCGCCAGTTTTTGGCTTTAAAAGAGTTGATAATGCGTGTAAAAGAGTGGATTTACCACAGCCGCTAATACCAAGTATAGCTATAGTATCACACTCGTTTAAATTTAAATTTACATTTTCAAAGAGCGGGTAATCATACTCGCAAGATAAATTCTCCGCTCTTAAAAGTTCCATTTTAGCCTATTTGAGCTGCTACCTCAGCTGCAAAGTCTTCACTTTTTTTCTCTAAACCCTCACCAACTTCAAATCTAATATAATTTGTTATAGTAATTTTTCCACCAAGCTCTTTACTCTTATCTTCTATAACCTGCTCGATTGTTTTTTTATCATCCATTACAAAAAATTGTCCAAGAAGTGTAAGTCTTTGATCTAAAATAGTATTATCAGCAACAAATCTATCTATTTTACCTGGAATTATATGATCCCAAATTTTTTCAGGTTTTCCTTCTGCTTTTAATTCAGCTTTTATATCTTCTGTAGCTTTTTTCATAACTTCATCACTTAATTGCAATCTACTTGCAAAATGAGGTATGTGGTGAAGCGGTTTTCCAAGCCTTGATAACTCTTCATTATCTTTTTCAAGTTCAGCTTTTAGTGCTATAAATTCTTTTTGGACAAAATCTTTATCCAAATCTTTATAGCTTATAACTTGAGGTTTCATAGCAGCTGCATGCATACAAAGTTGTCTTAAAAAATCAGCAACTTTTGATTTATCAGCACTCTCGCAAGTTGCACTTATTATAACAGCTACTCTATTATTTGAATGGATATAACCATTTAAAACACCATCGCTTTGTTCAACAGTAGCAAATCTTCTAACAACTATATTTTCGCCTATTGTTGCTATTTGAGTTTTTAAATTCTCATCAAATTTAACACCATTTATTATACTAGCATTTAACTCATCTGCTGTTTTTATAGATTTGTCTTGTATATGTTGTGCTGTATTTTCTACTAATGAGATAAATTGTGCATTTTTTGCAACGAAATCTGTTTCTGAATTTATCTCAACAACAGTAGCTTTTGTTAGTTCTTTATTTATAGCTATACTAACAAGACCTTCGCTTGCTAATCTATCAGCTTTTTTTGCAGCTTTTCCAAGACCTTTTTCTCTTAGATAATCAACTGCTTTTTCCATATCTCCATTTGTTTCAACTAGTGCTTTTTTGCACTCCATCATTCCAGCTCCAGTACTTTCACGAAGCTCTTTTACCATGGCTGAGCTTATTTGCATTACTCTTCCTCCACTTCTTCAAAATCTTCTTCACTCATAGCTTCGTCAAGAATCTCATCTTTTTCTTCTTTAGTTACAGGATCTTTCTCATCTTGCACACTCTCGTCTTGATCTCTTAAAGCTTTACCTTCGTTTATTGCCTCTGCAAATTCCGCACAAAATAGCTGAATAGAACGAATCGCATCATCATTTCCAGGAATTGGATAATCCACAACATCTGGATCGCAGTTTGTATCAATTGGTGCAACAACAGGAATTCCAAGTCTATTTGCCTCTGTTACTGCTATTTTTTCTTTTACAGTATCAATAACAAAAAACATATCAGGAAGAGTTTTCATATTTCTAATACCGCCTAGAGTGTCTATTAGTTTCTCTTTTTTGCGGCGTAGCATTAAAGCTTCTTTTTTTGTAAGAAGGTTAATTGAACCATCTTCTTCCATTTTTTCTATAACATCTAATTTTCTTATTGATTGACGAATTGTATCAAAGTTTGTCATCATACCGCCAAGCCATCTATGATTTACATAAGGCATACCGCATTTTTCAGCATACTCTTTTATAGCTAAGCCTGATTGTTTTTTTGTTCCAACAAAAAGTATAGTTTTGCCTTCAGCCGCTGCGTCTCTAACTATATTGTATGTATATCTAAAATATCTAATAGTTTTTTGCAAATCTATTATATAAATACCTTTTCTCTCACCAAAAATGAATTTTTTCATCTTTGGGTTCCATCTTCTAGTTTGGTGACCAAAATGAACACCACACTCTAGTAAATCTCTCATTGTAACCATGAGTTATCTCCTTATGCGAAAAATCGCGAAATTTAGTTTTTCCTCCACACCCCTTAACAAGCTACAATATTTAAAAAGCAGTTTGCAACCAAATTTAGGAATGGATGTGTTTGAAATGAGACTTAAATTATAGCGGAGTTTTATTTAAACTACGCTAAATTTAAGTTTATATTAAATAGTTTTAATGCTTTTTACTAGAACATCTATCTAGCAAATAAGCTATACTTTGAAAAGATATATCGCTTTGGGAATTTAGCCCTACTTCACAGCTAGAACTAGAACTAACGCCTATTGTAGCTGCTTTAAATTTTATCTCTTTGGATAAATTTTTTGTAGCACTTAAATTTAACTCTGGTGTGAAAAATCCTTTATCTCCAGCAAATCCACAACACGCAAAACTTTCTATATCAAAAACGCTATTTGAACACATTTTAGCAAGTTTTTCTATGTAATCAGATTTACCACTTTTTTTCAGCTCACACTGCTTATGAACGATTATGGTTTCATCTATTTTTTTGATATCTAAATTTGAAGATATTTTATATAAAAATTCACTTATGTCAAGAATTTTTAAAGAGCTATTTTGTTTAGCAGCCATTTTTAGCGTATGATAAAAACACGCAGAATGATCTATAACTATATCGTATTTACCGCCATTACTAGCTTTTAAAAGAATATCTAAAAATTTATCTTGATTTTGCTTTTGTATACTATCGTAATTTACAAAACCCATACCACAGCAAAGTCTGTCTAAATCTTGTGGATAAATCACATTTACATTAGCTTTTTTGCATAAACTTTCAAAAACTTCTTGTAAAGCCCTAGTATCACGCATTTTTTTGTTTGGTGCAAAGCCTCTGTTTATACAGGTTGTAAAATACACAACGCTAGTTTGATTTTGTGATGAAATTTGGCTTTTTAGCTCATAAGTATTTGCTCTTGGCATAACGCTTGGTGCATAAGGAAACATAGGAATTTTTGAGTGGATTGCTGAAGTAATTTTAGATATATTTTTTTCTCCTATTACTTTACTAGCAAGTTCATCTGTTTTTAGTGCAAATTTCGCTATTTTCACTGTTTTATCTATGTTGTTATAAATTTTATTTGCTAAATTTAGTGTTTTATCACTAGCTGCTTTTCTTAAACTAAGTGCTATTTTTGCTGTATCTATGCTAAGAGGACACAAATCTTCGCACATAGAACAAGCTGCACAAGTTTCAGCACCATAATACTCAAAACCTTTTTTTAACTCATCTGAAAGTTTGATATCGCCATCTTCTAATGCCCTTTGCTGCTCTCTTAAAACTCCTATCCTTTGCCTAGGCGTTAAAGTGATATTTTTTGACGGGCAATTTCTCTCACAAGCCCCACATTCCATACAAAGATTAAACAAATCATCAATTTGCGACATTACCTTCATATTTTTCTTATAAATTTGCGGATCATCTGTTATGATAACATCTGGATTTAGCAAAAATTCCTTATCAAAAAGCTCTTTGACTTTTTTATTTATCTCATAAGCTTTCTTACCCCATTCAACCTCAACAAATGGTGCAACCATCCGTCCAGTACCATGTTCTGCTTTTATACTTCCACCCATATTTGCTGTCTCATAAGCCATATCTTTTACTAAATTTGAAAAATTTTCATATTCATTTTTATTACTTAAATCAGGTGTTATGACAAAATGCAAATTTCCACTTAATGCATGACCAAATATCACTCCGTTATTTTCAAATCCGTATCTTTTAAAAAGATTTTTTAGCATAATCACGCCATCGCAAAATTTATCTATTTCAAAGCAAACATCTTCAACTATAACAACGCTTTTTGACTTTCTGGCTCCAGCTGCAATCGGCAAAATTCCCTTTCTTATAGCCCACCAGCTGTTGTATTCATCTGGATCCTTTGAAATCAGAGTTGACATGCAAACAGGTATATCTTTAAGGGTTTGTTTTATAACTTTTAAATTTCTATCAACAATCTTTTCATCACTGCTTTGAGTTTGTAAAAGTAAGCAAGTTGCACCCTCTTTTACATTTTTTAAAAACTCAGGAACATTACTAAGATTTGCTACGCTTTTTAAACAAGCATAATCCATCATCTCGGCTGCAACTACCTCTTTTTTATCAAGCGGATTTATAGCAACCACTGCCCTGCTTGCATCTTCTAGCGTTTCAAAAAACATCAAAGCACAACCTTTAAACTTAGGATCATCAATGCAGTTATATGTAACTTCGCTCACAAAACCCAAAGTTCCTTCGCTTCCTATGAAAATATGGTTTATAATATCCCTGATATCACTAAAATCAACAAAAGAATTTATACTATAACCTGTTGTATTTTTAATCTTAAATTTCTTTTCGATTAGTTTTTTAAGCTCATCATCTTTATAAATTTCATTTCTAATATCCAAAAGACCATTAACTAAATCTTTATGAGTATTTAAAAATTTACTAAAACTAACCTCATCTGATGTATCAAGCAAAGTTCCATCCATCAAAATCACTCTTAGCGAATCAATCGTTTGATATGAGTTTTGATAAACACCACAACACATTCCGCTTGCGTTATTGTTTAAAATACCGCCAATTAATGCAGTTGCTATAGTTGCAGGGTCTGGACCGATTTTTTTACCATATGGCTGCAAATATTTATTAGCATCACTTCCGATAACACCGCATTGAAGAGTGATTTTATCTGCATTTTTTAAAATTTTATAATCTTTCCAACCATCATTTGCTATGATTAAAACACTATCGCTACAGCATTGTCCTGATAAAGAACTTCCAGCTGCTTTAAATGTTATAGGAGTTTTGCATTTCTTTGCAAGATGGATTAATTCTATAACCTCAGTTTCATTTGCTACTTTTACAACAACTTGAGGTATATATCTGTAACAAGACGCGTCTATTCCATAAGCATATCTAAGCAAATAACTATTAAAAACTCTATCTTTTGCTATCTTTTTAGCTTTTTGGATAAACTCTTCGTAGTTTGCCTCTTTCCACTTTAGTTCCATAAAAACCCTCCTTATTTTGTAATTTATATAGATTTTATATACTTTACGCTTAGTTATAGTTTTGAAATTACAATTAATATAAAATTTAAGCTATATCCTTAAATGCTAAATTTATGATATAATGGATTTTAAATTTAGCAAGGAAATGCCGTGATTTACGAAAATGATTTGATATATGTTGAACAAGAAGTTAATGAAATTCCATGGGTAAAAATTTTCACAAAAAAAGAGTATAAAGAAATTAGTGATTGTGAAGAATTTACACAAAAAGCTATTTTTAAAGCCGCAATTTGTGTTGAAAAAACTATGATTAGTTTTTATAATCCAGATAAAATAAATATGGCTAGTTTTGCAAATTATCTACCAAGGGTACATTTACATATTATGGCTAGATTTAAAAACGATAGTTATTTTCCTGAATGTATGTGGGGTAAAAAACAAAGAGATGCTAAGTTAAATTTACCAAGCTTTGATAAATTTAGTAAACTTTTAAACAAAAATTTAAAGGAATGTTTTGAAAAAAACTCTTAAAAAAATTATACTAATAATTGCTGCTATTTTCATGGTTATACTTGGAGCGCTTTTTTATAAATTTAAAATCAGCGAAGAAGAGCTTATCGTAAAACAATATTTTGACATCAACTCAGAAATTTTACTAAACACTATAAAAGAAGATAACATTAATGCTATGACCCTTTCTTTGATACTTTCGCAAAATGAAGATATAAAACAATGTCTTTTGTCTCAAGATAGACATTTTTGCTATACAACACTAAATAACTATATAGATATATTAAGCAAAATTCCACTATATCAAAACATTATGCTTCACACACATACAAGCGAATTAAAAAGTTTGGTAAGAAGCTGGAATTATAATAAATTTGGCGATGATTTGACTAAATTTAGACACACGCTCTTAGAGGTAAAAAATTCTAAAAAATCAGTTTATGGCATAGAAGCTGGAAGATGTGGAGTTTTTATAAGGGGAATTTCTCCAATTTCGTATGATAGTAAATTTTTAGGAAGCTTGGAAGTTATGCTTGATTTTAACCATTTAGATACAATAGCTAAAAGAAGAGGATATGATATATTTGTGCTTGTTGATCAAAAGTATTTTTCAGAATGCTTTCAAAGAAACTCACTTGTTAAAAATTACGCCATTTTAAATGAAAGCAGTGCAAATCTAAACATACTAACTACGCTAAAAAAATTTGACTTTGAAAATGAAGAGTTTACAAAAATAAACTCAAATTATTTTTGCAAAATAGAACTTTATGATATAAAAAACAACAAAATAGGATTTATAGTACTTCACTTTAACAAAGATAAAGTAGAAAATGGTGTATCAAAATTAATGCAATACTAAACTAGATATTATCTAGTATTTTATCCATATAAATGGGTATTTTATAGCTAAAAATACTACCTTTTGTATAAACTGATTTTACATCATATGAAATGCCATATTTTTTGCATATTGATGAGATGATGTTTAAACCTAATCCAAAACCACCTTGAGAATAATCTTCTCTTGTGTAGCGTTTCCAAATTTCGTTTGTATCTTTTATGCCGCGTCCAAAATCCTCAACACTAAAAAGTATAAAATCATCATTTATTTTAGTTAAATTTATCAAAATTTTACTATTTTCTTTAGAATACTTTATAGCGTTTGAAAGGTTGTTATCCACAAGCCTTGTAGCCTCAATCTCACTCATAAAAATTTCTAAATTTTTTTCAATGTTAGTTAATATTTTAATATTTTTAACATTTGCTATAGTGCTTATAAACTTAACCCTAGAGAGCAAAAAATATGAAAAATTTATCTTTATTTTAGGAAGATTAGTATAAGAATTTTTTATAAAAAACTCAACATCTTCGTAAGTTACTTTCATCTCTTTTAATGCCGATTTTATGCGATGTGTGTGTTTATCTTTGTATCCAAGCATTTCTAAATTTATAGTTGCTATGCCAAGTGGAGTTTTTAATTCATGCATGGCGTCGTTAAAAAACATATTCATAAGTCTTTTTTGTTCTTGATATGGTTTTGAAATACTTTCATAGCTTACATACATAAGTGCAAATACAACAACTATCGTTATTATAGCCATGAAAGTTGCTAAAAATATAAATTTAGTATAATCTAGCTTTTTAGCAACTATCAAAAACAACAAATCCCTATCATCGATAAATGATGTTTTGTAATACAAATACCCATCGCTTTTTAAAATTTGAAAATCTCTATTTTTAGGTGGTATAGAAAGCTTGGAGTATAAAACATTATCATCTTTATCGTAAATGCCAAATTCGTATATAAGTGTGCTTTTGTTTTGTATATTTTTGATATCATGTATTATCTCTTTGCTTTTGTAGATTAAATTTAAAATCTCTGTATTTTCATCTTTTTTAGAACTTAAATTTACTATTTGTATTCCTTGAAAAATAAATAGTAGCGTTATACAAATAGCAACAATTATAGGTATATTTAACCTTTTAAGCATTTATTTTGTATCCAAATCCTCTTGAAGATACTATAAAATCATCATAAGTTTTTTGTCTAATTTTACTAATATGAACTCTTATATCTGCACTATCTACATTTTTATCTTCCCAAATTTCATCTATAATTTCAGCTATACTTACAAATGAGCCTATTTTGCTTAATAGATATTCTATTATAGATATCTCTTTATTTGTTAAAACTATATCTTGATTTTTAAATTTAATAACTTTTAAAATAGTATCATATTCATAGTTATTTGAAAGTTTTATAATATTTTTGTCATCTTTGTTATAGTATTTTCTCATAAGCTCATTAACTCTAAATTTAAGTTCAGCTAACTCAAATGGCTTTTTTAGATACTCATTGCAACCAAGTTCATATCCATAAGATAAATCCTCTATACTAGTTAAAGATGTCATTATCATTATAGGGGTTTGTAAATTTAGGTTTTTTGCATATTTTATAACTTCATGACCTGAAATCTCAGGAACTTTTATATCTAAGATTAAAAGATGGTAGCTTGAAGCAGCTATCTTATCACACGCTTCAAGCCCATCACCAGCCTCATCAACTTCGTATCCAAGAGTCTCTAAATACTCTTTTATGCTAAGTCTATAAGCATAGTTATCTTCAAGTAATAATATCTTTATATCACACTCCTGTAAATAGTTGCCCTGCATAAACTATATAATATCTTAAAGCAATCACGCCAATTAATACAACAACAGAATTTAAGATTATAAATCCTGGTTTATACGCGTGATTTTTAAGAGCTGTAGCTGCGATTATAATAGGTGTTAAAAGACCGATTCCTACAACAACTATCCAAAATAATTTACCATAATACGGATCGCTAAGTGCTTGAGAAGCAGCAACCGCACTTTGTCCGCCTTGGAAATTCATTCCTATAAATAAAATTAAAAGCAAAGGAAGCTCAAAAAGTATAGCACGCAAATCCAAAACTAAAAGGTATTTTATGCTATCTTTGTTTAATGAACCTTTAAAAAACGCCATACCTATAAGTATGTTCGCAGCAATGCCACTTGAAAATCCAGAAACTAGAAACAAAATAGGTAAAATAGGAGTATTCCAAAGTGGAATTTTGCTAATAGCACTAAGCAAAAACCCTGTATACATTCCTACACAAATTGCAAGTATTAATAAAATATACTCAACTAATTTTGATATACTAGCAAAACTTCTAATTATCCTAGGTATAAAGCTAAATACCGATAAAGTTCTACTTTTTTCAATGCTATTTTCAAAAATAATAAAAGCAAAAAGCACACTAAGTGGCGTATAAACAAGCAAAAACAATACACCAAGACTCATAACAGAACCAAAATTATACGATATAAGCAACCAGTAAAAACTAAGTGGTTTGCCAAGATCAAATATAAGTAGCAAAAGACCAATTATTATAGTAACAGGTGCTGTTATTGCGCCAGCTTTTACCATAGCATCCCAGATAGAAGAGGTATTATCTGAATGTTTGTTCCATTTTACAAGAAGTGCAACTATCGTACAACCCGCACTAAGACCTGCTAAAAAAAGATACACAGCAATTGGCCAAGGCCAGTAAATAGCACCATATTGTGCCATATCTCCCCACATATTATTCATGATATCCTCCTCTTGTATTTTTTATATATCCTAAAGACGGCTTTGTTCCTTTATGAGCTTTAGGATAAATTACAGCATTTGTAGACATTGCTTTACTTACTTCACTATTTTTATCATTTGCATCACCAAATATAAGTGCATTTGTAGGACAAACCGTAACACAAGCTGGTTCAAGCCCTTTTGCAAGTCTTGTTTCATAACAAAATGTACATTTTCCTATAACTTTACTAACTGGATCAACAAATCTTGCATCATAAGGACAGGCTAAAACGCAGTATTTACAGCTAACACAAGTTCTTTCATCAACCAAAGTTATACCATCTTCAGTTTTAAAACTAGCTCCCGTTGGACAAACATCCACACATGGACTTTCTTCACACATAACACAACTTTGTCTTTCAAAATTTGTTTGTAAATTTGGAAATACACCTTTCATATTTGCGTGTACTTGAAGCCTATAAACACCATCACTTACTTTGTTTTCATTTCTACATGCAACAGAACAAGCTTGACATCCTATGCATAAATTTTCATCGTGTATCATTACATATTTTTTCATTTTATCCACCTTACAACTTTACAATATCAACGCCAACATTTGTAACCATTGTGCCACAAACTGCACCATCAGCTGGATTTAAAATCTTACTTTGATTAGTTCCATCACCATAAGTTCTCTTAAGTTCTTTACTAATATGCCCAAAGCCATGATAAACAAAAAGCGTATCTTCTCTTATGCCCTCAGTTACAAAAACGGTTCCTTTTTCTTCGCCAAATTTATTTTTTAGCATAATCTTGTCACCTGTTTTTAGATCTTTTTTATTTGCTGTTTTTGTATTTATCCAGATTGGTGCATCATTCATCATATCGTTTAAAATTTTGATATTTTGCGTATGTCCATTTGTATGGATAGGTGTTTTACCGCTCATTAAACAAAGCTCATGTCCATCAAAAACATCCATATTGTTGGTATTAAGACAGCCTTCTCCTGGAAGTTTTTCTTCAACTTGCAACGAAAATAGTTCTATCTTTCCGCTTGGAGTTTTAAATTTCATTTGCGAACTCATCTCACCATTTTCATCTACAAATTTAGCCGCATTTGGATATTTTTCTACAAATTTAGAAATATAACTTGCCTCTCTATAATAAACTTGTGGAACTTTCCATGAAACATAACCATCTTTTATAAGAGATTCTAGGAGTTTTGCATCTCCTTTTGCTTGAATCATTCTAAACTCATTTATATCATTGTATTTATAAAGACTATCAATGTTCATAATCTTAGCAAGTTTTCTAAATATCTCATATCCGCTTAAAGTACCATTTATTGGCTCAATTGCTTTTTGACGCATATAATACCCAGGTGCTGTACCTGATTTGTCTTGTATGCTTTCATCTCTTTCAAGATAAGTCGCTTCTGGGAATACAACATCAGCATATTGACTAAAATCACTCATATAAATATCAATTGACATTACAAAATCAAGTTCATTAATCGCTTTTATGACATCTTGTGTTCCAGCAACATTTATAAGATGATTAAATCTAGTATTTACCCAACCTTTTATAGGATATGGTTTTTTATTTAAAATAGCAGGAGCTATATCCATCAAAATACCATGTTTTCTAGGAATAAAAAAATGCCTACTTCCATCTTCTCCACAACCATCTATTCTAGGTGTTTTTGGAACTTTAAACTCGCTGTTTGGATTTGATAAAACAGGAAATAAATCTTCTCCACAAAGCTCGTTAAATTTCTTAGCATTTTTGCCAAAAAATAGTCCGCCTTTTTTTTCAAAATTTCCCATCAAAGCATTTGCTATAGCTATAGCTCTTGTTCTTTGATACTCAGCCCTTGTTGTGGTTGTTTTATGACCCCAATCAATGATAACTTGTGGTGCTTTTGAATAAATTTCATTAGCTATTCTCTCAACACTCTCAGCACTTATGCCAGTTATTCCTTCTTGCCATTTTGGAGTAGAGTTAGCTACACTTTTTGCAAGCTCGTCAAATCCTATTGTGTAATTTTCAATAAATTTTTTATCATATTTTTCATCTCTTATCCACACATGAATAAGTGCCATTACAAATGCTAAATCAGTTCCTGGTTTTACAGGCAGCCACTCATCAGCCTTAGATGCAATAACGCTAAATCTTGGTTCTAAAACTAAAAGTTTAGTATCTTTTTTATCCGCAAAAGCCATAAGTTTTTTAGTATCTGAAATGTTAATACCTTCAAATAAATTATGACCAAAATTTACAATATATTTTGCATTTTTAAAATCTCTTTTTGGTGATGTTCCAAATGTGTGCGGAATAGCTATTTTTTCTGTAATCGGACAGCAAGACCAATGTGAAAAAATATTTGGGCTTCCGTAACTACAGGCAAAATTTGTCATTTGCTCATGACTTTCTCCACTTTTTGAAGTAAAAACAACACTTTGCGGACCGTATTTTTCCTTGATTTCATTAAGTTTATCAGCTGCAAATTTAAGTGCTTGTTCATAACTAACCTCTTTCCATTTACCCTCACCTCTTTTGCCGACGCGAATTAAAGGCTTAACAAGTCTTTCTTTATCATAAAGCTGATTAACTCCTGCTCCACCTCTTGCACAAACTGCTGTTTTATTTGATGAAAATTTTGGATTTCCTGTTATAAAGGTACATTTACCCTCTTCAACTCTTACCTCAACAGGACAACGAGATGAACACATTTCGCAAATGCTTTTTACACTTTTACTTACGCCAGTACCCTCAACTATATCTTTTGCACTAGCTCCTAAATTTAGCTCAAAAGCTGCTAATGTCCCAATGCCTGCTGTGCCTTTTAGAAAACTTCTTCTATCCATTTTGCACTCCTTTTTTTATTGGTATGGAGTAATGTTAGACAATCATCGTAAAATTAATGTAAAATAAATTTAGCTTTTTAAAATATATCCAATTGATGAAATGTTTTCTATTTTTACATCAGCAAGTTGTGATTTTATACGCTTTATAGACATTTGAAGAGCATTTTTACTAAAATTTTCATCATTATAAACATAACTTTCTATAAGTTCGTAACTAACAACATTGTTTAAGTTATATAAAAATAGCCAGAAAATTTTATGATTTTTTTGTGATAAAAACACCAACTCATCATCAAGATAGATATTTTCATTACTATAATCAACGCTTACTCTTTTACTAATTTGTTTTTTCTCGCTTTTGATATTTGACAGAGCAATTATCAGCGAACTTTGTATAGTAAGCATGTTTAATGGTTTTCTAATAAAATTTAAAGCACCGTGTTTTATACTATTTAAGAAATTTTGATCGCTATCATATGATGTCATAACTATGAAATTTTGATTTGGCTTTATAGATAAGATTATTTTAATCATCTCAAATCCATTTAAATTTGACATATGCAAATCCGTTAAAATCATATCTATTTGATTTTTTTTAAAAATTTCAAGTCCTTCTAAACCATCACGAGCTAAAAATAGCTTTTTGCAATATGGCTTTAAGCCTAATTCTAACATACTTAAAGCAATTTCGTCGTCTTCAACAACCATTATAGTAAAATTTTCAAGAAGTTTTAATGTAGAAAGTTGCAAATTAGCTCCTTAAATTTATTGGTATATTTAGAGTAAATTTTGTTGGGTTGCGTGAAGAAATAAGCTGTAAATCGCCTTTTAGTTTTTGCACACAAATAGTTTTTGCAAAATATAATCCAAGACCAAAACCTAATTTTTTATTTGTCGTTTTATCCTCGCTAAAAATTTTTTCACTAAGTTTTTCATCAATTCCATCAGCAAAATCACTAACGCTAATCTCAACAAAATCATCTACTTGATTTATCTGTATATAAATTTGACGAATAGATACTTTTTGTGAGCTTATTATCGCATCTTTTGAATTTTGGATCAAAACCAATAAAATTTGTTGAATAAAATTTTCAATACTAACAACTTTTATGTCATTTTTAGATTCAAATTTAATTGTAATATTGTGATGAGAAAGCTCACAATGAGTCGCAAAAATCAATGATTTTATAGATTCATTAATCCAAAATTCGCTTATTGCATCGTCATTAGAATAAAAATTGCGAAAAATATTTATCGACTTATCTATCAATTCAATCTGTTTAAAACATAAATCTAAATTTGACTTCAACATATCGTCATTTAAATTGTGATTTTGACGAAAAAATTCTGTATTTGAAAGTATTAAACTAAGTGAATTTATTGGCTGTTTTAACTGATGATTTATGCTTGTAATAAGCGTGCCGATTTCATTTAATCTAGATTTTCTAGCTAGCAAAATTTCCATTTGATTTTTTTTAATAACAAATTTTTGAATAATAAACTCATATCCTAAATTTAATACAAGCATAAAAAATATAAAAAATATAAATAACACAATGCTGTGTTCAAATATGGTTTTAAAATTTTGTTTTAAAAAATTTTCATTATTTACACCAACACCTATTTTCCAATCAAATCTATCTATTGTGCTTAAATTTATTACATCATTATTTATTTTGATAATTGTTTCATTATTATCTAGTTTTAAGCAAGTCTCTGAAATTTCGGCTATTAAATTTTCATTATCTAATTTAGTAAGAATTTTACCACTTTCATCAACAATAAAATAGTAAAAATGCTTAGGTGGCTTAATTTGCTTGATTTTATCAAACAAACTTTTCGCTCCAAGAATTCCACATACCACACCTTTAAATTTATCTTGATCGATAATAGGTGTGCAAATATTTATAGTTCGTTCTTTTAAAATCGCATGTTTTGTTTTGTTGTTTATAGTTGTTTTCATCATAGATTTTGTTTTTACATACCAATCAAGCGTTCTTGCATTATTTATATTTGCAAAAGAATTTAGACTTTTGTTATGCTCTAAATCAAAAATTTTATCAGAATTTACAAAAAAATATTTATCATCAACATAAATGTGAATAAAGTCAAAATTTGGTGATGATTGAAGAAAATTTTTGTTAAATTTTATAATTTTATTTTCATCTTGATAGATTTGATTATTTTGTAAATACGCAGTAGCTGCTTCTAAACTTTTTATCTGCTCTTCTATCCAGAGAGAAAGAGAGTATTTTAATCTTTGAGTTGTCAAAATACGATTTTGTTCTATTTTTTGATAAACATCTTTTTTTATGTTTAGAAAAGTTACTATTAGTAAAAACATAAAAACAAGTGAAAAAATAGCCATTGTATGATATATTTTATAATTATCTATATTTAAAATTAAATTTTTAATAAATTTTTTCATAAAAATCTCCAATAAATAATTTTAGCAGTTTTTCATAAAATCTTACTTTAGCAAATATTAATATTCTTGTTGCAAATTTGTTAATTAAATTTATTAATATAACACAAATATTATAAAAGGAGATGCAATATGAAATCAAAGATTTCTTTATCAATCTTAGTTGCAGGATTGCTAGTATGCATAACACCTGCTGATATTTACGCAGCTGGCGGAGCAACGGTCCAAAGACATATAATGCAATTGGCAAAATCGGTGCAGTTGTGATGAATCCTTATGGAACAGCACCACTTACTGCAATAATTAATGATGGCGGATATCACATAAAAGACGCTAAAGTTACGGTTAAAGGAAAAGGTAGTAAAGGCATTGATATACAATACGATGTATCAGATACAAAACTTATGCAATATGCAGGAATTCCTATTTTTGGACTTTATCCAGATTTTATAAATACAGTTGAAGTTAGTTACATAAGATTTAAGCCAAGCAGTAAAAATGCAAAATCTCAAAAAATAAACGAAACATATTCTATTTATGCGCCACCGATTACAACTTATGGCTCAGGAACTGCATAAAAAACTTTTTACCAAAAGCCGAAGTATAGTACCTGCTTCGCCTAAAGTTAAAAATAATTTATATCTAATGAATCATTTAAGTTCAATTTTGCCAAATGCAAGTCAAGTTGTTTGGAACCACCCTGCTGGAGGTGCCTTAGAATGGGATTATGAAAGTTATGTATGGATGATTGATACAAATGGAGACATTAGATGGCAACTAGATGTTAGTAAATTTAGAGATCCTTATGATATAAGAAAAAAAGGCAATATGATGGGCTTTGATCAAACATCAGATGGAAATTTACTCTGGGGTATGGGTCAAACTTACAAAAAATATGACTTAATGGGTAGAAAAATTTTTGATAGAATGCTTCCTCGTTCATACATTGATTTTTCACACCATGCAGAAGAAACAAGCAAAGGAACATATTTATTGCGTGTTGCTGATTCAGATATGAAACGCAAAGACGGCAAAAATGTAAGAACTGTTAGAGATGTGATAGTTGAACTTGATAAAGAAGGAAATGTTATAGATGAATGGAATTTAAGTGAAATCTTAGATCCGTATAGAGATAACAATATCCTAGCAATGGATCAAGGTGCAGTTTGCTTGAATGTAGATGCTAGTAAAGCTGGGCAAACGGTCTCAAAAGAAGAGCTAGAGAGCGACAATATGCCATTTGGAGATGTTGCAGGTGTTGGACCTGGTAGAAACTGGGCTCATGTAAATAGCGTTAATTATGATTCATATGATGATAGTATCATTATTTCAAGTCGTCACCAAAGTGCTGTAATAAAAATAGGTAGAGATAAAAAAATAAAATGGATTTTAAGTTCGCCTGAGGGATGGAGTGATGAATATAAAAAATATATTCTAACCCCAATTGATGAAAAAGGTAAAAAGATAGTTTGTGAAGCACAAGGTTCACATTGCCCTGGATATTTAAGCCAAAAAGGTGGATTTGACTACTCATGGACACAACATACGGCTTATGTTATACCAGAAAAATCAAAAGGTCATATAAGACATATAAGCACTTTTGATAATGGAGATAGCCGCGGAATGGAGCAACCTGCAATGGTTAGTATGAAATACATCCGTGCTGTTGAATATGAAGTTGATGAAAAAAATATGACTGTTAAACAAGTTTGGGAATTTGGTAAAGAAAGAGGACTTGAGTGGTATAGCCCAATAACCTCAGTAACAGAATATATACCTAAAACAGATACTATGATGGTTTATAGTGCTACTGCTGGAATGGGGGATTTAGTTGCATTTAGAAACGGCACAGCAGAACTTGCTCCATATCTCCATGAGTTTAAATATGGCACAAAAACACCAGAATTAGAAATCAAAATGGTTGGCGGAAATATAATCGGCTATAGAGCATTAGTAATTGATTATAAAAAACCTTTTAACTAACAGAATTTAGTGGCACCTTCAAGGTGCTGCTAAAAATTTAATTTTCTTTTGATACAACTACTTAAAATTAACCAATATAATTATTTGTAAACTTTTTGTTTATTTGGTAAAATCATAAAAAATAAAAGGCGTTTATATGAGTGAATTTTTACAAAGTGATTTTTTTAGATATATTGGGATACCTATTTTAATATGCTTGGCAAGAATTATAGATGTTACTCTTGGAACTATAAGAATTATCCTTGTTTCAAAAGGTAAAAAGATAATAGCACCTATTTTAGGATTTTTTGAAATTTTAATATGGCTTATAGCAATCACTCAAGTTATGGCTCACCTTGATGGATGGCAAAACTATATAGCGTATGCTCTTGGTTTTGCACTTGGTAATCTTTTTGGCATACTGCTTGAAGAAAAATTAGCACTCGGGCATGTTGTAGTTAGGATAATACCAAAAATAAAAGCAGTAAATTTAGCAAAAATGCTAAGAAATAGCGGATATAGTGTAAGTATGATAAATGCAAACGGAAATGAGGGTGATATAAATATACTTTTTGTTGTTATAAAACGCTGTGAAATAGATAATATACTTCCTTTAATAAAAGAAAATAACCCTTGGGCGTTTTATACTATAGAGGATTTAAGATATGCAAATTTAAATATGATAAATGTTCCGGTAAATCAAAGCACTATAAAAAAATTTTCTAAAAATAGTATTTAAAATAATTAAAGGGAGTTTGTATGACACAAGAAGACAAGTTAGATTCCATAGAAAAATCCATAAATTAACTAAAAGAATTAAGTAAGAAAAAAGATGCTCAGATAGAAGAACTTATAAAGCAAAGAAATAGACTAAGGAAAAATAAAGAAGCTTATATAGCTAAAACTTATGTTTATGGTATTTTGATTCTTATTGCATTAGGATTAATAATTTATATATTATACGAAATTATGAATAAGGCAAATTTCGGCGTTTGTGATGTCTAAATTTACCTTATTATTTTTATATATGGTTTTTATAAAAATGATCTATAGGATTACAACCTGATCCTATCATAGCAGGATGAGAAATAGCACCAGTTATGTATTCTTTTGCTTTTTTACAAGCATTTTTTACACTTTCACCATTTGCTAAATTTGCAGCAATAGCGCTTGAGAGAGAACATCCTGTTCCGTGAGTATGATTTGAGTTTATTCTAGGTGTTTTTAACAATTCAAAATCTTTTCCATCATAGAAAACATCTAAAGAAATGCCATTTACATTACCAGCTTTTAGATAAATATTTTTTGCACCAAATTTAGTTAAATTTATACAAGCTTCTTTAAAATCATCTTCACTAGAAAGTTTGGTTTGTAAAATTTGTTGTGCTTCATATAAATTTGGAGTTATTACATAAGATATTGGAAAAAGCTCACTTACAAGAGTTTTTTGGGAATTTTCTTCTAACCAAATATCTCCGTTTTTGCAACTCATAACAGGATCAAGTACAACAGGTGGTAAATTTGGAATGCTTTTTAGAGTATTTGCAACTGTTTTTATAATCTCAACGCTTGGAACTACGCCTATTTTTATAGCATCTACCCTTATATCATCAAAAATTCTTTTTATGCCATCTTCTATCGTTTTAGTATCGATTAATTGCATACCAAAAAGACCTTGTGTGTTTTGAGCTGTAGTAGCAGTTACAACCCCCATAGCAAAAACATCATGAGCTATAAAAACCTTTAAATCAGCTATAATTCCAGCACCACCGCTTGGATCAACACCGGCTATACTAAGAACATTTTTCATATATCATCCTTATTTTAATTAAAATTGTGATTTTATCAATTTTATGCTTTTAAAACATTTAATAAATAAAATACATTTGATTGTTTTTATTTAAAAATTTATATCAAAATTTAAAAATTAATATATCTAAAATATAAAGTTAGAAAGTGAATTTGTATATTACAATGATATATATTTTATTTTTATTATAGTATTAAAAAATATTACTAACAAATTATTTATTATATTCCTTAAAAAATACAAAGCACCTATACAAACCACAAGATGATAAAAAGTTACTAGAATTAATTTCTCCTTGAATAAATTCAAGGAGAAATAATTATTTATTTTTTAGGAGCAAAAGCTTTGTCTATACTAATTGGCATAGCTTGATATCCATTTCCAACACCTGTAAATTTAATCATAACACTAGGTTCTTTAGAGCCCCATTTAAATTCATCAATTTCAGGAGTTGCTACACCTAAAACTTTTCCTGCTGCCAAATCATAACCCATTCCAGCTGTTGCTGAATATACCATAATAGAATTTTTATCATCCATATATTTTGTCAAGCTTGTAACTGGACTATACCATGAATTTCCTCTTTGTTTTCCATATTCCCAAACTTGCTCAACAGTCATTTTCTTTTGATCAACTTTATAAACTACTGCTCTACTATATTTCATAGAAGCAAGTGCAGGTTGTTCCATACCACGACTATCTCCATTATCAAAAACTGTCAAATATACAACATTTTTATTTGTTTTAGAATCAATTATAAATGCAGTGTGTTGAGTCCAAGTCCAGTCAAACCCACCTTTTTCATTCTCATATCCAGGACATTTTGAATAATCATTTTCACAAACTATTTTATTACCTTTGCTGTCTACAGGTTGAAGTAATTTATCTTTAAATTTATCTTTCCAACCCTTGTGAGCACCTATAATCCATTTTACTTCTTTATCTCTACCGATTTTAATAACTGCATTTTGATGACGACTTGAAATAACAATACTATCATCATTTGAATCATAATCTACGCTATTTACATGCACCCAGTTTCTACCAGTACCTGTTCCGGCTATATCTCCAAACGCACCTTCTGAATCAAGTTTAGCAAGTTCTTCTTCACTCATAGTGTGTCCTGCGGCACTAGCATCTATATTTAAACAAACAGCACCTTGATCTAAAACCAAAATAGCATCACTTCTATATGGATCTAAAATCTCAAAAAGTCTCCAATCATCTACTACTTCACCATTTGGAGATACTTCAACAATAACATCTCTTACGGTTCTTACATTATTTCCATCTGGTCTTTTTGTATTTGCAGATGCAACTCTTAGCAAATAATTACCATTTTGTGCCTGATCAAATGAATGCGAAAAATCTATATAACCCAGAGGAAGAGCTCTATTAAATACCTCTCTACCCATAAGATCGTATTTTACATATCTTTGTCCATAACCCCAAGTTAAAGCACCATCTTTACCTTGTTGAAATCCCATCATAATACCAGTATGCATAAAATCTGTAAAGCTGATTAATTTAGATGAATCAAAATACCATCTAACATCTCCTGCAGTATCTATTATAAAAGCATTTGATCCATAGTTCCACTCCATTGCACCGCCAGCTGGGTTATTCCATACTATTTGTGAACTATTTGCAGGTGATTTTCCTGTAACATTATTCACAAGATAAAGCCTATCTTCAAAACCTTTCTCAACTTTTTCAACTTTAATTGATCCAACTGGAACTTTTGTATGTCCAAGAAGTCCAGAAGTCGGAAGCATAACTGGAGCTGTTGGAATCTTGTATTGTTCGCTTACATTTTGCCATTCTTGTTTACCTGGAATTTTTTTAGAATATTTAACTTTTACTTCATTCATATGATCAGCATAAAGTCCCCAAACAGGAATTCCACCATATAGTTTTAATTTATTATCATCTATTTTATAAGATATTTTTCTACCACCATCTTTTGGCACTATCTCAACACTAGCGTCTTTTAAAACATAACCGCCATTTTGTATAACCGCAGTAAGTGGAGAATATCCATATGGATTAATTTTTACAGCACCTATCTCGCCTTGAACTTGCCAATCTATCTTAGCACCACTTGGTCCACCCATAGCAAAAACCGATGTTGAACCAACACTTAACAACATTGCAGCAACAAGTGCTGAACTTAAAGTTTTTCTAAAACTTTTCATTATTTACTCCTAATAATAAATTTATAAAGCTATAAAAATTCTTTACAAGTATCATTCTAACAAAAAATACTTTAATTATTATATTTATTTTTTATATTTTGGTTCTAAAAATTTGCACTAGTATAACTGGGGGGGGGACGATAAAACCTTGTTTATAAAATATTAACTACAACTATAAATTTAGATTAAAAAATATTTATTTGTAACAAATTGTAACATAATTACATAAAAAATAAATTTAATATTAGTTTATATTTTTAAAAATTTTATATACTCTCTTGCGACTACTTTTAGTTTAAATTTAGATAAATTTGTATCTGCTTTTATATGCTTAAACAAATATTTTTAATAGATACAAAAACTGATTTTTACTGCTTTAAAAAAGTATGAATGCAATATAAATATTTTTTATAAATACTTAAATTTGATATCAAAAAATATTATTTTTCAACTACAACATTTATGAGTTCAAAAAAATTAAATTTAAGAAAGTTATGAATTAAAATTTAAAAGATAAAGTAAATTCTATATAAGATAGAAAACTTGCTATAGTGATGACAAGCCTGAAGTTGTTATAATGATATCAAAAAGATTTACAAAATATCTATTAAAATTCATATAGTTTATTTTTAAAATTTAATGTAGAAATCTAAATTTAATAATACTTAGTAAAAGGAGTCAAGCAACTCCTTTTACTAATCTTTTGGTCTAGCCTCATTAACTCTGAGTTTTCTACCACCTACTTCTGTATCATTTAGAGCCTCGATAGCTTTTGAGCCTTCGCTTACATTTTCCATTTCAACAAAACCAAATCCTTTTGAGCGATTTGTTTCTCTATCTTTTACTATTTTTGCACGACTTACTGATCCATAAGCCTCAAAAGTAGACCTTAGCTCTGCTTCTGTCATACGATATGACAAATTACCAACATAAATATTCACTGAACACGTTCCTTGCTTTATTTTCCAAATTAAATTTGGATAAAGCATTATATCAAAAATATACATATTTTGAGTAAGATTTTAAAAAATATTTAATAAATTTTAAATTTTGTTATAATTTAAGTAAAATTTACTCAAAAAGTAATCCATTTTTAACATCTAAATATACCTTTTCGCCTTTTAATTCTCTTAAAATTTCTAATCCAAATTCCATAGCTGTTGCAGGACCTCTAGAAGTCATTATATTGTGATCGCGAACTACATTTTGATTTGATATATAACCACTTTTATTCACATTTTTCTCAAAACCAGGGTAACAAGTGTATGAGTTTTTAATTAAATCAAATTTAGCAAGCACAAACGGAGCAGCACAAATAGCACCAATATGTTTATTGTTAGCATCAAAAGATTGTAATATTTCGCAAAGCTTATGACTGTTTGCAAGATTATCTGCCCCAGGTAATCCTCCTGGCAAAATAGCCATTTCATACTCACTTACAACCAAATCATCTAATACAATATCTGCATACACGGTAATATTATGAGCTCCAGTAACTTTTCTTCTATCTAATCCCACACTAACACAATCGATACCGCCTCTTTTTAAAATATCTATAATGCTAACAGCTTCAATTTCTTCAAAACCTGTTGCTAAGATAATTGCTATTTTCATAAAAACTCCTTTATATAATTTCAGTAATTATACAATGTTATAATAAATTTAAATTTACCTACTATAATGCACTTTTATTTTAAAATAAAGGTTAAAAAATGGATATAAAGATTACTTATTGTAATTCTTGATCTTATAGACCACAAGCTTCCCGTGTGGAAGAAGAAATAAAAAACGTCTATAATGATGCAAAGATAGAACTTGTAGCAGGTAGTGGCGGTAACTTCATAATTGAAGTAGATGGAAAAATTATATTTTCAAAAAGAGATATGGATGAGCCGAGATTTCCTAATGATGGGGAAATTTTAGAACTCATTAAGATGATTTAAATTTAAAATTTGTATCTGTTTTAAATTTAAAACAGATACAAAATATAAAAATTATTTATTTGCTCTTTCTATATATTCACCCCTAACTGTATCAACACGGATAACTTCACCTTCTAATACATGAAAAGGAATTTGCACAACTGCACCAGTTTCAAGTGTAGCTGGTTTTTTATTGCTTCCTTGCGTATCACCACGGAAATTTGGAGCAGTTTCTATTATCTTTAACTCAACAACCTGAGGAACTTCAAGTCCGATTGCCTTACCATTATGAAAAAGAACATCAACCATCATACCATCAAGCATCCATTTTTTGTTCTCTCCAACCTCTTCATCGCTAATTGAAATTTGTTCGTAAGTAGTAGTATCCATAAACTGACAAAACTCACCATCATCATAAAGATATTGCATTTGTTTATCTTCTAAATTTGGAGCTTCGCATTTATCACCTGCATGAAAAGTTTTTTCTAAAACTCTACCATCTATATATGATTTTATTTTTACTCTAACAAAAGCTGCTCCTTTGCCAGGTTTTACATGCTGATACTCTACAATTTTATAAGGAACACCTTCTAATTCTATCTTTAGACCCTTTTTTAAATCTCCCATAGAATACGCCATTTATTTTCTCCTTTTTAATGAGTATAAATTTATAAAATTAAACAGAGGAAAGAAAATTTCTCTCCTTTGTTTGTGCTACTCTTTATCTTTTGGATATATAAGTTTTAATTTTTTATCTTGATTAAAACCTGTTCCAACAGGAATCATGCGACCGATAATAACATTTTCTTTTAAATCTTCTAAATAATCAAATTTACCAGCAATGCTAGCTTCTGTTAAAACTTTGGTTGTTTCTTGGAATGAAGCAGCTGATATAACACTATCGCTTCCAATAGCTGCTCTTGTAACACCAAGAAGCACTGGCTCTGCTAAAGCAGGCTCACCACCTATTTTCATAATTCTAGCATTTTCCTCACGGAATTTTCTTTTACTTATCAAATCGCCAACTATAAAATTTGTATCTCCACTATCTACAATCTTAACTTGCCTTAGCATTTGTGAGACTATGATTTCTATATGTTTATCAGCTATCGCAACACCTTGAGAGCGATAAACTTGTTGAATTTCGCTAATCAAATAATAATGAAGTGCTTTTTCGCCTAAAATTTTAAGAACATCATGACTACTTATAACGCCATCTGTAATCTTTTCTCCAGCATGAACAAACTCACCATCTCTAACTTGAATTTTTCTATCTTTATCTACAAGATATTGATGAATTCTACCGTCTGTGCCCTCTATAATGATTTTCTCTTTTGATCTAAGAGGTTTATCAAATCTTATTATACCGTCAATATCTGCAATAATTGCAGCATTTTTAGGTCTTCTTGCCTCAAACAGCTCACTAACTCTAGGAAGACCTCCTGTGATATCTTCAGATTTTGCTATAGCTTTAGGTGTTTTTGCAAGCGTATCTGCTTGTTTTACAATTGTGCCCTCATCAACAAAAATAGCTGTTTTTGGCTCAAGTGGGTATTTAAGCATTTTACCATCGCTTGTTGTAACAATTATGGTTGGTTTTATACCACTTGGCAAATACTCATTTATAACAAGACGGGTTTGCCCTGTTGTCTCATCGTATTGTGCTGTAACGCTTCTATCTGGTTCAATTTGTTCAAAAGATACCTTACCATCAGCTTCTGATATAACAGGATTTGAATATGGATCCCATTGAGCTATAACTGTTTTCTCTTCTTTTTTAGGTTTAGCTATGATACTTTTTGCATCCACAGTAGAGCTATCGTCAAATTCTATTATAGACTCTCTTGGTATATAATGTCTTATTGCTTCTCTGTCATCTTCATCTGCAACAACAACAAAAAGACCTTTTTCATTTACAAGATGTCCTTTTTTAATATCTTTTTTTCTTTGCAAATAATCGCCATTTAAAATATAAAATTTAAGTATACCACTAGCACCAGAAATAATCTTTTGTGTTACAGGTTCACCATCTTTAACCATAAGCTCACTTGCATAAGGAATACGATTAGGTATATTATAGCCCTCTTTTATAACCTCAACTATACTCTCATTTTCTTTTACGCTATCACCTGCTTTATATGATATATAAAATTTACCCTCAACTTTTCCGCTAACTCCAGCAAGCTCGTTTGGTTTGGCAATATCTTGTTTTCTAAGAGTATATTTTACCTCTTCTTTTTTGCCTTTTACAATAATACTAACATCATCATGCGCCATATCAATATCTATAATACCATCAAATGCTGCTTTTATTTTAGGCTCAACCAAAAGAACGGCAGCATTTCTTCTGTTTGCAACAATTTGTTTTTTGTTGTTTTCATAAGTCTGAACATTATAATATCTTATAAAGCCTTCTTTACTAGCTTCAATTTTTCTAGCTTGTTGCCCAGCAGAAGCAGTTCCACCGATATGGAATGTTCTTAGTGTCAGCTGAGTTCCTGGTTCACCAATTGATTGAGCTGATATAATACCAACTGCTTCACCAGGCTTGACAAGTTTACCTTCAGCAAGATTTACACCATAACATTTAGCACATACGCCTTTTTTAGCCTTGCATGTTACAGGAGTTCTAATGCTTACTGATTTTATACCAGCATCAACTATCTCTCTTGCTTTTTCTTCATCTATAAGAGTTCCTTCGCTAAATAAAATCTCATTTGTTATAGGATCTATAACATCGGCACTTACGACTCTTCCTAAAATTCTCTCTTCTAGACTTTCTATTAACTCACCATTTTCAGTAATCTCAGTTATTTCTACGCCTTCGTGAGTTCCACAATCATGCATAGTCACTTTTACATTTTGACCAACATCTATAAGTTTTCTTGTAAGATAACCAGCATTTGCTGTTTTTAACGCAGTATCTGCAAGACCTTTTCTAGCACCATGAGTTGAGATAAAATATTCTAAAACATTTAGTCCTTCACGGAAATTTGAGATAATAGGTGTTTCAATAATACTTCCATCTGGCTTTGTCATAAGACCACGCATACCAGCAAGCTGCCTAATTTGAGCTGTACTACCTCTAGCACCGCTATCTGCCATCATATAAATAGAGTTAAAACCATTTTTATCTTCTTTAACTAGTTTCATCATCTCATTTGCGACTTTATTACTAGCATCGGTCCATATATCAACTATTTTATTATATCTTTCAGAATCTGTTAATAGTCCTGCACCATATTGATTTTGTATCTCTTTAACTTGATTTTTTGCATCTTGAATATATTTTTCTTTACTTTGCGGAACAATGATATCATCAACTGATATTGAAATTCCAGCTTTTGTTGCATATCTAAAACCAAGATCTTTAAGAGCATCAAGAAATCGTGCACTTACTTCAAATCCACCATTTTTATAAACATAATCAACCAAATTTGCAATATCTTTCTTTTTCATAATTTTGTTCCACATATCATCTGGAACAAAATCAGGAATGATTGATTTTATAATGAGCCTTCCAGCTGTTGTAAATATAGTCTTGCCATCTATGATAGTTTTTAATTTTGCATGATGATCAAGGTAACCATATTCAACAGCAAGTCTTACCTCATCAACATTTCCAAAAATTTTATTCTCTCCAAGTGCGCCATCTTTAATCAAAGAAAGATAATAAATTCCTAAAACCATATCTTGAGATGGAACGGCAACAGCTTTACCACTTGCAGGAAGCAAAATATTCATTGAGCTTAGCATCATTATCTTACATTCTGCAATGGCTTCTTGCGAAAGAGGTACATGTATAGCCATTTGGTCACCATCAAAGTCAGCATTAAATGCAGAACAAACCAATGGATGAAGCTTAATAGCTTTACCATCTACAAGAACTGGATGAAATGCTTGAATAGAAAGTTTATGAAGCGTAGGAGCACGGTTTAACATAACAGGATGATCTTTAACAACCTCTTCTAAGCACTCCCAAACTTCATTGTTCTTATCATCTATCATTTTTTTAGCTTGTTTAACTGTTGTAGCGTAACCTTTTTCTTGAAGTCTTGCTATGAGATGTGGTTTAAATAGCTCTAAAGCCATTGTTTTTGGTAAACCACATTGATCCATTCTTAAATTTGGACCAACAACAATAACGCTACGACCTGAAAAATCAACTCTTTTTCCAAGAAGATTTTGTCTAAAACGACCTTGTTTACCCTTAATAATCTCACTTAGAGATTTAAGAGGACGCTTATTTGCTCCTTTTACAGCATTTGCTCTTCTGCCATTATCAAAAAGTGCATCAACAGCTTCTTGAAGCATTCTTTTTTCATTTCTAACAATAATCTCAGGAGCATCAAGTTCCATAAGTCTTTTTAAACGACTATTTCTATTTATTACTCTTCTATAAAGATCATTTACATCAGAAACTGCAAATTTACCACCATCTAAACCAACTAGGGGTCTAAGATCTGGCGGAAGAACTGGCAAATTAGTTATCATCATCCACTCAGGACGATTTCCACTTTCTAAAAATGACTCTATGACTTTAAGTCTTTTTACTAAAGTTTTTTTCTTAGCTTCTGAGTTAGTAGATGCATACTCTTCTTTTAAATTATTATGAATATCTATTAAATCCAAACTACTTAAAAGATCTCTAATGACCTCTCCACCCATTCTAGCTTTAAAACCGCTATCTGAGTATCTATCAAGTAAAGATTGATATTGCTCTTCATTTAATACATGATATTGTTCTACTTTTTTTGTATTTTCATTATCATAATACGCATTACCAGGAGTTTCTACTATATATGCCTCATAGTAAAGTACTCTTTCTAAATCTTTCATTTTTATGCCAAGCAAAGTTCCTATTCTACTTGGAAGAGAATTTACATACCAAATGTGAGCAACTGGAGTAACAAGTTCAATATGGCCCATTCTAGATCTTCTAACTTTAGATGTAGTTACTTCAACACCACATTTTTCACATTTAATGCCTTTATAACGCATTTTTTTATACTTACCACAAAGACATTCATAATCTCTTACTGGACCAAAAATTTTAGCACAAAAAAGACCATCTCTTTCTGGTTTTAGTGTTCGGTAGTTTATAGTTTCTGGTTTTTTAACTTCGCCATGACTCCAAGATTTTATCTTTTCAGGACTTGCAAGCATAAGTTGAAATGCTTTAAAATCCTTTGGTCTATCTTCTTCTTTAATATCTATAGGTCTTAACTCACTCATCTTCATCTACCTCATCAAAAATTTCAACATCAAGTGCCAATGACTTAAGTTCATTTGTCAAAACAAAAAATGTTTCAGGTATACCCGTAACTGGGACATTTTCTCCTCTTGTTATAGCCTTATAAGCCTCTAATCTTCCATCAACATCATCAGATTTTATAGTTAGCATTTCTCTTAGAGTATAAGCAGCGCCATAAGCCTCTAATGCCCAAACTTCCATTTCTCCAAATCTTTGTCCACCAAACAGTGCCTTGCCACCAACTGGTTGTTGAGTAACAAGAGAGTATGGACCAGTGCTTCTTGCGTGAACTTTTTCATCAACAAGATGGTGAAGTTTAAGATAATACATACAACCAACATGAACTCTTTCGTTTATCCTACTACCTGTTCTTCCATCATAAAGTATAGTCTTACCATCAGGATCAATACCAGCCATTTCAAAAAGTTTTACAAAATCATCCACATTTACACCATCAAATATATGAGTTGCAAATTTAACGCCTTTTGACCAATCTCTTGCATATTTAAGAAGATCTTCATCACTCATATCTTTTAGAAGTTTTTTAGCATCTGTTAATCTTGATAAAGATGCAATTTCAATCATTCTTTTTCTCAAGTCTTTTAGCCACTCGCCTGTTTTTTCTTCTAAAATTTTCTCTATTTGCTCACCAAGTTTCCATCCAACCAAGCCTAAATGGCATTCTAAAATTTGACCTATATTCATACGACTTGGAACACCAAGCGGATTTAATACTATATCAACTGGTCTACCATTTGGGAGATAAGGCATATCGACCTCAGGAACTATATTTGAAACAATACCTTTATTTCCGTGGCGTCCTGCCATTTTATCACCAACTTTAAGCTTTCTTTTTGTAGCGATATAAACTTTTACAAGCTTAACAACTCCGCTTGGCAAAATATCATCTTTTTCTAAAATTTCAAGCTTTTCATCATGATCTTCTTTAAATTTCCTTTTCTCATTTTGAAAATAATTTTTTAAATCATCATACTGCTTTTGTATATTTTTAGCAAAGCTTTTTACAAAAGAATTAAGAGTAAATCTATTCATAGATTCTAAAACATCTACAGGAACAAAAGAACCTTTTTTATACTCAACATCTCCAATAATTTGATCTTGATTTAAAGGTTTTTTAGAAAGCAAACTTGTAACTTTTAACATCTCTTCTCTATCAAGCATCAAAAGCCTGTCATGGTGTTCTTTTTCTAATACAGATTTTTCATCTTCATATGCTTTTAAAGTTCTATTATCTTTTTCATAACCTTTTTTAGTAAATATCTTAACATCTACTACAACGCCTTCCATAGAAGCACCAGCATAAAGCGATTTATTAACAACATGTCCAGCTTTTTCGCCAAATATAGCTCTTAATAATCTCTCTTCAGGAGTTGGCTTAACTTCTCCTTTTGGACTAACTTTTCCAACTAAAATCATACCAGGAGTTACTTGAGTTCCTATTTTTACAATACCACTTTCATCAAGATGAATTAAATCCTCTTCTTTTACATTTGGTATATCTTTTGTTATCTCTTCAACACCATCTTTTAGTTCCCTAGCTTCTATCTCTTTTTCATAAATATGAACACTTGTAAATGCATCTTTTCTAATCATGCCTTCGCTCATAACAACGGCATCTTCATAGTTATATCCGTTCCAAGGCATAAAAGCTATAAGTGCATTTTTTCCTAAAGCAAGTTCACCTTTTTCCATACTAGGACCATCAGCAATTATTTGATTTGCTTCAACAAACTCACCTTTTTTTACTATAGGATATTCTCCAAAAGTTGTATTTTGATTGGTTCTTAAATTTTTTTCTAAAGAATAATGATCAATATAAGGACCATCTTCATCTTCACCTAAAATAAATATATTTTTACTATCAACTTTTTCTACTATACCAGAACGCTTAGCTTTTATAGACTCCCAAGAATCTCTTGCAATAATTGCTTCCATTCCAGTTCCAACAAGAGGAGCTGTAGTTTTTAGTAGTGGAACAGCTTGACGCTGCATGTTTGAACCCATAAGTGCACGGTTAGCATCATCGTGTTCTAAGAATGGAATAAGAGAAGCTGCAACGCCTGCAATCATGCCAGAACAAAGATCTATTAAGCTTACTTCTTCTCTTTTAGCAAGAATAGTCTCTCCATCTTTTCTAACTTCTAGAATTTCATCTACAATATTTCCTTTATCATCAAGTTTTGCTGATGCAGGAGCTATAACAAGCCCTTCTTCTTGAGTTGCAGTAAGATAAACTATATCATTAGTGACTTTTCCATCTACAACTTTTCTATAAGGTGCTTCAACAAAACCAAGGTCATTTACTTTTGCATAAGTAGAAAGCGTATTTATAAGACCGATATTTTGACCTTCTGGAGTTTCAATAGGGCAAATTCTGCCGTAATGAGTTGGATGAACATCTCTAACTTCAAATCCGGCTCTTTCTTTTACTAAACCACCCTCACCAAGTGCAGAAAGTCTTCTTTTGTGCGTAACTTCGCTAAGTGGGTTTGTTTGATCCATAAACTGACTAAGCTGCCCGCTTGTAAAAAACTCAAGCAATGTTGTGCTTATAGTTTTTGGATTAATTAAATCATAAGGCATAATTTCTTCTATATTGCCACTAATTGCTGTAAATTTATCTCTTATAGCTTTTTGCATTTTAACAAAACCTAAATGAATCTCATTTGCCAAAAGCTCTCCAATAGATCGAATGCGTCTATTTCCTAAGTGATCTCTATCATCTATATATCCTTGACCATTTTTAACTTTTATAAGATATTTTGCAGTTTTTATAATATCTTCGCTTGTTAAAACTGTGATATATTCAGGTGCATCCAATCCTAGTTTATGATTCATTTTCATTCGACCTACTTTTGTTAGGTCATATCTTTCAGGATTAAAGAAAAGATCATGCATAAAAGCTTTTGCAGCTTCTTTTACAACAGGCTCTCCTGGTCTCATAACTTTATAGATTCTTATAGCAGAAAGGTCATTTTCATCTTCAATACCTTCTGTTTGCTTTAATAACTTAAGAGTCTCAGCATCTTGAATAAAGGAATTAATTATAGAGTTATCAACTCCACTTGCTCTATCGTTTGCTATTTGAATACTTGTTTGTGTTTCAAGAATTTTGGCTAATTTATTTTCATCAAGTTGAGAAAGTATATCGTATATAACTTCTCCGCTCTGGCTATCAATAATAGGAGATGAAAGATATCTATCTATCAAAATATCAGCTGGATATTCTACCATCTTTAAACCATCTTCAAGCATTTTTTCAGCTTTTTTCTTTGTAAGACGCTTACCAGCACTATGAACAACATTACCTTTTTCATCTTTTATATCGTATTCAACTCTATTTAAATAATCATTTGGATCAAAATCTGTTAGAAATTTATTATTTTTAATATAAATTGTTTTTATAGGATAAAAAAGTTTTATAATATCATGTTTTGTGTATCCTAAAGCCCTAAAAAGTATAGTAATTGGAACTTTTCTTCTTTTATTTATCCTAACATACAATACATCTTTTGCATCATATTCAAAATATAACCAACTGCCTCTATCTGGTATAATTTGTGCAGTATAAATAAGTTTATTTACAACAGTTGGACTTTCTTCTTCTTTAAAAATAACGCCTGGGCTTCTATGAAGTTGATTTACAACAACCCTTTCAACGCCATTTATTATAAATGATATTCTATCTGTCATAAGAGGAATATCGTGGATATAAATATCTTGTTCTTTTATATCTTTTATACCGATTTTCTCACCGGTTTTTTCATCTTTTTCATGTAATATAAGTCTAATTTTCATTTTGAGATTTACACAATATGTAAGACCTCTTTGAATGCACTCTTTAACTGTATATTTTGGTTTGCCAAGCTCACTACCAACATACTCTAATGTGAGTCTATTTTGTGGATCGTGAATTGGAAATATCGATTTAAAAACTTTTTCAAGACCGCTACCAGCAGTTTTTGCATTTAAATCTAAGAAATAACTAAAACTTGTTTTTTGTAATTTTAATAAATTTGGAACATCAATCTCACTAGCTATATCAGAATAATTAACTCTAAGACGATTTCCAGAGCGTAAGCTGTTTAACATGCGACTACCTCTTGGTATTTATTTGAAAGAAAAGCATTTAGCCAAAAATTGGCATCGTATTTTGGAAGGGAAACAAATCCCTTCCACATATTATTTAAGTTCAACCTTAGCACCAGCTTCTTCAAGCTGTTTTTTAGCTTCTTCAGCATCAGCCTTGCTGATACCTTCCTTAATTGTTGAAGGAGTATTTTCTGTTGCATCTTTAGCCTCTTTAAGTCCAAGACCAGTAAGAGCTCTAACAACTTTAATAACATTAATTTTCTTATCACCAGCGTCTGTCAATATAACATCAAATTCTGTTTTCTCTTCACCACCTGCTGCTGCACCACCTGCTGCTGCACCACCTGCCATAACAACTGGAGCTGCACTAACACCAAATTTCTCTTCAAATTCTTTTACAAGCTCTGAAAGCTCAAGAACTGAAAGACCTGAAATAAACTCTAAAACATCTTCTTTAGTAACTGCCATTTTATTCTCCTAAATTTTATGCACTTTCTTGTGCTTTTTTCTCTTTAAGTGCATTTAGTCCTATAACAAAATTTTGTAAAGGCGCATTCCACACTTGTAAAAGCATAGCAATAAGCTCATCGCGACTCGGCATTTTAGATAGAGCCACAACTTTCTCAACGCTAGCAACTTCATTTTCTATATAAGCTGTTTTAATCTTGAAAAGATTATTTGTTTCTTCAAATTTAGCAACAACTTTTGTAACTGCAAGTTGATCTTTTCCCCAAACAAAAATGTTTGTATCTTTAAAATCTAAAGCTTCTATGCCAGCTTTTTTAAGAGCAACTTTTGCAAGTGTATTTTTTATAACTTGAACATTAACTTCTTTTTCTTTAGCACTTGCACGCAAAACCTCAAGTTGTTTAACACTCAAACCTTTGAAGTCACACACAACAATAGCTTCAGATGATGAAAATTCTTCTTGTAATCCTGAAACTAATTTTGCTTTTTCGCTTCTTATCATTCTTAACTCCTTTCCGACCAGCAATTTCAAGCAGAGAGGGATAAACCCAATTAAGCTTACAGCCTCGGCTATCTCTAATCTAAGATATAATTATTAAAAATTATTTTAAATCCATAACTTCTTGAGTATCAAGAACAACAGAAGGACTCATTGTAAGTGATAAAGAAGCATTTTTAACATATCTACCTTTAGCGGTTGATGGTTTATGCTTGTTTATAGCTTTTATAAAAGTTGAAATATTGTCATTAAGTTGTTCCACACTAAAACTAGCCTTACCTACACCTGCATGTATATTTCCCTGTTTATCAACACGGAAATTTACTTGTCCACTCTTTGCATTATTTACAGCAGATGCTATATCCATTGTAACTGTACCTGTTTTTGGATTTGGCATTAGCCCTTTTGGACCAAGTATTCTACCAACTTTACCAACTAATCCCATTAAATTTGGTGTTGCTATCAAAACATCGAAATTCATAATACCTTTTTGAATATCTTCAATCAACTCATCACTTCCTACTATATCTGCACCAGCTTTAGTTGCCTCATCTGCTTTTGCATCTTTTGCTATAACAGCCACACGAACTTTTTTTCCAGTTCCAGCAGGAAGAACGACTGATCCTCTAACCATTTGATCAGCATGTCTTGGATCTACATTTAATTTTAAAGCAATCTCGACTGTCTCATCAAATTTAGCAGATGATAGTCCTTTTACAGTTTGAATACCTTCACTTAAACTATATGTTTTATTAGAATCAACTTTTTTTAATAATTCATTAAATCTTTTAGTAACTTTTGCCATTATTTTTTCTCCGCATTTATAAAAGTGCTTCCGCCTTATTTAAAACCTTGGCGGTAAAAAGGTTTATTCTACTACTTGAACACCCATAGAACGAGCTGAGCCTGCAACAATCTTAGCAGCCTGTTCTTTATCATTAGTATTTAAATCAGCAATTTTTTTATCAACTATATCTAAAATTTGTGCTTTAGTAATCTTTGCAACCTTATTTTTAAGTGGATTATCAGAACCTTTAGATATACCTACTGCTTTTTTTATAAGATCTGTAATAGGTGGTTGTTTGGTTATAAAAGTAAAACTTTTATCTGCATAAACAGTTATAACAACTGGTATATTAAATCCAGCCATATCTTTTGTTTTTTCATTAAAAGCTTTACAAAACTCCATTATATTTACACCTTGTTGTCCAAGAGCTGGTCCAACAGGTGGGCTTGGATTAGCCTTTGTAGCGGCAATTTGTAATTTAATTTCGCCTACAACTTTCTTAGCCATAAACTTTTCTCCTTATATTATCTTCTCAACTTGTGAATATAAAATTTCAACTGGTGTACTTCTACCAAATATAGAAACATTAAGTTTTAATTTGCCATGAACCATATCATACTCTTCTACAATACCTATAAAATTAGCAAATGGTCCTTCTTTAATGCGAACATTTTCACCCTCATCAAATGATATTTTAGGTTTAGGTGCTGCTCTTTTATTGGTTTTTTCTAAAATAGTAGCAATATCTTTATCGCCTAGTGGCGTTGGTTTCATAGCTTCACCAATAAATCTTCCAACTTTTGGAAGTGATTGTATTGCATGCCACAAAGCAGTATCAAGATCTAAACAAGCAAAACAATAACCAGGGTAAAGAGTTTTTTCTTGTATCTTTTCTTTACCATTTTTAAATTCTAAAACATCTTCAGTTGGAACTAAAATATCTTTTAATTTTTCTTCTATATTTCTAACTTTTACCAAATTCTCAATAGCTCTTTTAACAGCCATCTCGCTGCCAGCATAAGTTTGAATAGCATACCATTTATGTCCCATTATAAATCCTAACTCTATTACACTAGTTTCGAAATACTAAAAGACATAATCAGATCAACCAAAGCTAAAAATAGAGATATTACAGTAACTACTATAACAACAGTGATAAATGCATTTCTCATTTGCTCTTTTGTAGGAAATATAACTTTTCCTAACTCAGCTTTCGACATATTAAAATAACTTATTAACTTTTCCATATATAACCTTATCAAATGGCAGGGCAGGAGGGATTCGAACCCCCAACCATCGGATTTGGAATCCGGCGCTCTACCGTTGGAGCTACTGCCCTAAATGGCTTTCGCCCACTATTTTAGTTTTATCTCTTTGTGAATAGTATGCTTTTTTAATCTTGGACAATATTTTTTTAATTCTAACTTTTCTGTAGTTGTTTTTGTGTTTTTGTATGTTGAATAATTTATATCTCCACACTCAGAACATTTTAAACCTACTTTAACTCTACTAGAATTTGCCATATTAATATTCCTTCAATACAAAATGACAGGGTAGTACCCTGTCTAAAAATTTATTCTATTATTTTTGAAACAACACCTGAACCGATTGTATGACCGCCTTCACGAATCGCAAATCTAGTTCCTTGCTCAAGAGCAATTGGGTTTATAAGTTCAACTGTAAGTTTTACATTATCACCAGGCATAACCATCTCTGTTCCCTCAGGAAGAGATATAGAACCTGTTACATCTGTTGTTCTAACATAAAATTGTGGTCTATAGTTACTAAAGAAAGGAGTATGTCTACCACCTTCATCTTTTGTAAGAATATAAACTTCACCTTCAAATTTCTTATGAGGAGTAATTGATTTTGGTTTACATAAAACCATACCTCTTTCTACATCTTCTTTTTTTGTACCTCTTAACAAAATACCAACATTATCTCCAGCCTCACCTTGATCTAGCTCTTTTCTAAACATTTCAACACCAGTAACTGTTGTTGTTTGAGTAGGTCTAATACCAACTATCTCAATAGTCTCACCAACTTTTACTACACCTTTTTCAATTCTACCTGTTACAACTGTACCACGACCAGAAATTGAGAAGATATCTTCGATTGGCATAAGGAAATCTTTATCTGTATCTCTTGTTGGAGTTGGGATATAACTATCAACAGCATCCATAAGTTTCATAATTTTAGCAGACCATTCACCCTCTGTTCCAGCTTTTGCTTCTTCTAAAGCTTTAAGTGCAGAACCTATTACGATTGGAGTATCATCTCCAGGGAAATCATATTCATTTAATAAATCTCTAACCTCAACTTCAACTAACTCTATAAGCTCAGCATCATCAACCATATCTTCTTTATTTAAGAAAACAACTATGTATGGAACACCAACTTGTCTTGATAGTAGAATATGCTCTCTAGTTTGTGGCATTGGACCATCTGCAGCTGAACATACAAGAATAGCACCATCCATTTGCGCAGCACCAGTAATCATGTTTTTAACATAGTCAGCGTGACCAGGGCAATCAACATGTGCATAGTGGCGTTTTTCTGTTTCATACTCTATGTGTGATGTAGCAATAGTAATACCACGCTCTTTTTCTTCAGGCGCATTATCAATATTGTCATAATCTTTAAGCTCAGCAAGACCTCTTCTTGATAGAACCGCAGATATAGCAGCTGTTAAAGTAGTTTTACCATGATCAACGTGACCAATAGTACCAATGTTTACGTGTGGCTTGTTACGTGTAAATTTTTCTTTAGCCATTTCTTCCTCCGTCTTATGATATATTTTTTTTAATATCAAGTTTGTGTATATAAGCAATACTTAGCGTGGAGCTCATAGCGGGACTTGAACCCGCGACCTCTTCCTTACCAAGGAAGTGCTCTACCTCTGAGCCATATGAGCACTTTAAGTGTCAAGGCAAAGCAGAGTTTCGCTTCTTATTCACAAACAACTATAATGGAAACCATGGCTAGTAAACTGTTTTAAGATATCTACAGCTCCCAGTTTTAGGTATCCAAAAGTGGAGCGGGAAACGGGGCTCGAACCCGCGACCCTCAGCTTGGAAGGCTGATGCTCTAGCCAACTGAGCTACTCCCGCATGTAGCAATGGTGGTGAGACGTGGATTCGAACCACGGAAGACATAGTCAGCAGATTTACAGTCTGCCCTCGTTGGCCTCTTGAGTATCTCACCTCAAAATATTGCTTTTATTGTCTGGTCAAACACTGTTACACAAAATGGAGCTGGTGAACGGACTTGAACCGCCGACCTACTGCTTACAAGGCAGTAGCTCTACCAACTGAGCTACACCAGCATCCTTAAATCGTGAAAGCAAATTATATCTTAAAAAATAATCTATGTCAATACTTTGTAACAAAAATATATAAAAAACATAAAAATTTTTACTAAAAAGCTAAAAAAACTGCAAAATTTGCCCACTTAAATATACATTCCATATTTTTAAATCCAGCATTCTTTACCATTTGATAATTTTCTTCTTGAGTATATGGAATCAAAACATTTTCCAATGCTTCTCTTTTTTGAGATATTTCAAATTTACTATATCCTTGTTTTTCTTTATAATCTTCATAAATTTCTATAATATTTTTTGTAAATTTTTTATCCTCAAAAACAAGTTTTTCAGAAAATAACAATACCCCATCATCATTTAAGTTGTTATAAAGTTTTTTTATAAACTCATCTCTTTTTATAGGTCTAATAAATTGCAAAGTATAATTTAAAATAAATGCATCACTTTTTACAAAGTCGCAATCAAGTATGTCGCACTCTTTAAACACTATTTTTGCACCATATGCTATGGACTTATTTTTAGCTATTTCAAGCATTTTTGGAGCATTGTCATATCCATATAAAATCAAATCTTTTCTTAAATCATACAATTTTAATAAAGTTGAAGCAGTTGAACAACCAAGATCACAAACTACGGCATTTTCTTTTAGTATTTTTGACAAAATATCTACACTCAAGCTTTGAGAAATTTCATAATACGGCACAGAACGGGATATCATATCATCAAAAACTGTTGCTACACTTTCATCAAATTCGAACTGTTTTGAAATTGGTTTTTTAAAAATATCGTCTTTCATTTATAATCTTTGTATTAAATTTAGTATTGTTTGGAATTCTCAAGCATTATTTTAGATTTTTGTATATCTATACTTATCTGTTTTTTTAATTCACAAAAAGAGCTAAATTTAGCGTTATCTCTTATATAATCTACAAAATACAGCTCAACAAAATCTACTTTTTCATTAATATTTTCATCTATAATGTGCGTTTCTACCGCAAAATTATTATCACTAGAAACTCTATTGCCTATAAAAGTTACACAATCATAATATTTTTTATTTATTCTTGCTCTTGCGGAATAAACGCCATCTTTTGGTAAAATATAATCTTTTATATATAAATTTAAAGTAGGATAAATTTCTTTTTTGCCAATGCCTTGACCTTTTATAACATTGCCCTCAATACAATACTCTCTACCTAAAAATTTATTTGCTTCATAAATTTTTCCATCTTTTAAAAATTTTTTTATATTTGAGCTATGAACACCAATTCCATCTATTTTAAATTCATCAACAACTATAGTTTTGCCACTAAAAAAATTTTTCAAATCAAATGTATCGCAAACTCTGTTTTTACCAAATCTAAAATCACAGCCTACGACTATTGTTTTTAAATTTACAAAATCATTACAAAGCGCATCTATAAACTCATCCCCACTCATATTTTTTATTAGCTCAAAATCATAATAAAAGCATGGAAATTTAGAGTATTGTGATCTTTTTATACCAGGAGTTAAACACTTCTTATTCATCTGTATAACAAGCAAAGCACCTTTTTTGGTAAGTTTTTTTAAAAGTTCTTTATGACCTTTATGAATTCCATCAAAAGTTCCAATGGCAATAGAATCTATATCAAATTTGTCTAAATGCATAAAAATACTCTTTGTTTCCATTTTTTCCACTTATATTGCACTCTTTTGTTAAAATAATTTCAAGTCCTAAATTTATACAAAATAGCTCAAAATCTCTTCTAGCAGATATTACAGCTTTTTGATCCATTACAACGCCTTTTTTATTTCTTTTTGCAAAAATCCCCACTTCAAATTGCGGTTTAAAAAGCGTTATTATGATACCTTTTGTTAAATTTTTTAAATTTTGCATTATGTTTTTAAGCGATATAAAAGATACATCGCAAGTTATGATATCAAATTTAACCTCACTTTTAAAATCCCTAATATCTGTGTTTTCCATAACTATAACTCTGCTATCATTTCTTAAATTTTTATCAAGCTGCATTGTACCAACATCAAGAGCAGTTACGCTTTTTACACCATTTTGAAGCAAAATTTCTACAAACCCACCAGTTGAACTTCCTACATCAAGCACATTCATAGAATTTAAATTTAAATTAAGTTCTTTTAAAAATGGTTTTAATTTTAAAGCCCCTCTTGATACAAAAATTTGTTCATTTAGTGATATTTCTCCACTAATTACATTAGCGCTTGGGGAATTTGATAACTTACCATCTAAAAAAACTTTATCTTCTTTTATTAAATTTAACGCTTTATTTCTACTGATATTTAGCTTATTTGCGACAAATTGATCAAATCTCACAAAAGCTTCTCGTATTCGTCTTCATTTATCGTTTTTACACCAAGATTAACTGCTTTATCAAACTTACTTCCAGCTTCATCTCCATATAAAACATAATCAGTTTTTTTAGAAACCGAGTTTGTAACTTTTGCACCAAAACTTTCAAGTTCTCTTTTAAAATCATCTCTAGGTTTACTTAAAGTTCCTGTTATAACTATAATTTTTCCAGTAAATGCATTATTTATAATGCCCTGCTCTTTTGTAATTGGAGTTATAAAACTGAGTAAATTTTCTATTTTTTGTCTATTTATAGATACAAACTGAATATAACTCTTTGCCATTATTTCGCCAAAACCATCCAAACAAAGCAGATCATTATAACTCAAATTTAACCAATCATTAGGATATGCCTTGGCTATCTTTTTAGCAGCTACAATGCCTATATGTTCTATCCCAAGAGATGTTATAAAACGCTCAAGCTCTCTTGTCTTGCTATCTTCTATCGCATTTAAAAGGTTTGATATCTTTTTATCTTTAAATCCATCTAAATCCCTAAAATCCTCATCTTTAAGCGTGTAGATATCTGAAATAGAGTTTATTTTACCACTATTTACAAGAAGTTCAACTATAGCATCTCCAAGACCATCTATATCCATACAAGTTTTAGATGCAAAATATATAATAGAATTTATAACTCTAGCCCTACAATCAATATTTTGACATTTGATAAAAACACCCTCATCTAGCAGTTTTGAAGAGCACACAGGACAAAACTCAGGTCTATAAATTTTACTTTGCGAACCATCTCTCCTGTCTTTAAAAACATTTGTAATTTTTGGTATCACATCGCCACTTCTTATAATATTTACAAAATCATTCTTCATAAGTCCCAAACGTTCAATCTCATCAAAGTTATGAAGAGTTGCGGATTTTACATTTGCCCCGTCTATATTCACAGGCTCTAAAACCCCAACAGGAGTTACAACACCGCTTCGTCCAACTTGCAAAGTAATATCTAAAAGCTTAGTAACTTTTTCTATAGCTGGAAATTTATATGCTACCATAAATTTTGGAAACTTAACAGTATATCCAAGCTCTGTGCATTTTTGTAAATCATCAACTCTTATAACCATACCATCCATCATAATAGACTTTTTATCTCTATTTAACAAAAGATGATTATAAGCATCTTTTATCTCATCTGCATTTTTACACACTTTTAAAAAATCATCTTGCATAAAACCAAGAGAGCGTATAAACGCCATAATCTCACTATGCTTTTTAAATTTTAACGAATTACTTCCAACACTCCAAGGCAAAAACATAAGTTTTCTACTAGCAGTTACTTTACTATCAAGCTGTCTTAAGCTTCCTGCGGCTGCATTTCTTGGATTTGAAAATAAAGGCTGTGAATTTTTTGCTCTTTCATCATTGATAAGATCAAAATCACTCTTTTTTATAACAACTTCTCCGCGTATTTCTATGCTTTCTTTATAGTCAATTTTAAGCGGAATCGAAGTTATAGTTTTTGCATTTAAAGTTACATTTTCTCCAATCAAACCATCGCCTCTTGTTGTAGCTTTAACCAAAATTCCATCTTCATATAATAAATTTAAACTAGCACCGTCAAATTTAGGCTCAACATAAAAATCGTTGTTAAATTTCAAACCCCTATTTATCCAAGCAATAAGTTCGTCATTATTAAAAATATCTTCCATTGACCACATTGGTGCTATATGAGTTGATTTTTCAAACTTTTCGCTTATAGCTCCACCTACTCTTAATGTAGGAGAATAAGCCAAAATCTCATCATTATGAGCATTTTCATACTCAAGTACTTCATGGTACAGTTTATCATACTCATCATCTGTTGCGATTGGATTATCTAATGTATAATAAGCTTTTGCCCATAAATTTAGCGTTTCTACAGCATTTTTGTATTGATTTTTATCCATTTTATTTACCACAAAGATAATTCATTCATAACTTTATGCATTTTAAACATTTGAACATGTTCTTTAACATCGTGTGTTCTTATGATAGTTGCTCCGTTTTCAAACGCTTTTAGATGCAAATATAAACTTCCTGGAAGTCTATCTTTAACTTCACTTTTAGAATAGTAATTTATCACACTTTTTCTGCTTGCTCCTACAAAAAGTGGATATCCAAAATGCAAAAAATGCTCTAAATGTTTTATAAGAAGCATATTATCACTAGCACTTTTTCCAAATCCAATACCAACATCTAAAACCAACTTTTTAGCACCATAGCTCAAACATTCTTCTATCTTATTTGCAAAAAATTTATCCATATCGTTCATCAAATCATCATATTTTGGATCTTCTTGCATATTTTTTGGATTTCCTTGCATATGCATCAAACAATACTCTACATCATACTTTGCCGCAAGTTTGCATAAAGTCGTATCTCCAGTAATATCATTTATCATCTTAAATCCATGATCTAAACAAAACTCCAAACAATAAGGATCGAAGCTATCTAAGCTAAATTTAGCCTTTTCATATAATTTTAATCTATAGACATCTTTTATAGTTTTTTCTATCCTTGCAAACTCTTCTTTAGAGCCACAATACTCACTTCCAGGTCTTGAGCTAACGCCGCCTATATCGATATAAGTAGCACCATCGTTTATAAATTGCTCTATTCTAGCAATAGATGTTTCACTACTTACTCTACTAGCTTCATTAAAACTATCTTTGTTTATATTTACAACACCCATTATATCTGGTTTGGTTGGCTTTATAAATTTATGCTTTAAAAAAGCTGATAATTTTTTTAGCTCAAAGTCCTGAATAGCTTCTTTTTTTGCTAACTCCTGCATCTGTTTATCACTTGCTATAAGTAAAGCTGTGCCAATTTCTTTTCCTAATATAGCTGTGCGATTGCACACAAGTTCCGCACCTATACTAAGCGCATCTTGTTTTAAGATATTTGCAGCTGGAGCTTTAATATTTTTAATCAAAAACAAATTTAAATTTGCCTTTTTTTTCATCTTTTGGATACCGATTTTATAAGGTTTTATTGTTTTACAAATTTCTTCAAAATTTGTATTATTGTCTATTTTATAAATTTCCATAATATATCCTTTTATTTTTTATATATCATTAGTAAAAGCGGTGTTAAAATAGTATGTGGTTTTGCATTTAATGTGATTAATGTAGATAACTTATAAAAGTATTCAAGTTCGTTTGCAGAAAAATTTATACCCTGTATAAATGCTGCATATAAAATATCATCAAACAGCTTTAAAAGTTCGTTTTTATCTAGCTTATCTGATCTTTGCAAGGCTGATTTTTCATCTATAAATTCTACAATTTCTTTTAACTCAAGTTTTTTTAAATTTAAACCCACCTCGCTTCTTTGAATTTTTTGCAATCTATTTTTTATAACAAGGCGAGATTTGATCGTAGGAAGAAGCAAACTTTTAGAAGTTGTTACAATGCAAAAAAATATATTCTTAGGTGGCTCTTCTAAAATTTTTAAAAGAGTGTTTTGAGCTTCAACTCTATAATTTTTTGCCATTATAACAATGAGTTTTTTGCTAGCTTCAGCTATATAGCTTTCTTTTATGATATCTCTTGCGTCCTCTACTAAAAGCTCATCAACCTCAAAAAATCTAATATCATTTATATCATAATTTGCTAAAATTTCATTTTTTATACTTTCAAAATCATTGCTTATTATGATCTCACTTTGCATTTAAAAACTTACCTTTGCAGTAACTGCCGCCTCTACGCTCTTATCAAAAAGGCTATAAAGAGATAAAAATTTACTATCTATATTTTCATCTTTTGAGTTTAAAGAAAAACCATTTTGAGATTGTTCATCAAGTAACCACATATAGCTATCATCTCGACCTTTAGCAACTTGAGCTCTTTTATTTGAACTACTTCCTATATAAAAATATATAAATCCATTTGGAAAAGTTATTTCTAAAAGATCATCAAGTAGTGCCATTTCATCTTTTGAGCTAATATCATCTAAATTTGGATAAATTGACTTTAGTGAAAAAAATGGTAAAAGTGGTCTAGGCGATGCACTAATTGAACGCCTATTTATATTTGTTAAAAAATAGCTCAAAAACCACTCTCTTTGCTCATCGCAAATTAACAAAAAAACTCTACCATCAAGTAAGAACTTCAGTCTTGAAGCAAGAAGAGGAGACCACTCTTCCCTTCTTTCTTCCATCCAGCTCATAGAACCCTCAGCTCTTATGGCTTGTAAAGTCCATTTAAAAAAATCCATCATATATTATTTATCCAATTTATAAGCATCATGCAAAGCTCTAACAGCTAATTCGCCATATTTTTCGTGAACTATCATAGATATTTTTATCTCACTTGTAGAAATCATTTGTATATTTATGCCTTCTTTAGCAAGTGTGCTAAAGGCTAATGCAGCCACCCCGCTATGACTTTTCATACCAACGCCAACTATAGAAACTTTTACTATTTCGCTATTACATACTATTTCACTTGCAGGTGCAGTTTGACTCATAACTTCTTTTGCCAACTCAAGTTCATTTTGTGGTATAGTAAAGCCTATATTTGCAGTTCCATCAACACCAACATTTTGAATTATCATATCAACATTTATATCTTTTTTTGCAAGAGCAGAAAAAATCTCAGCTGCAATACCAGGTTTATCAACTACACCTCTTATAGTTACTCTAGCTTGATTTTTATCAAGTGCTATACCGCTAACTAATACTTCCTCCATATTATTCTCTCCTGTTATAAGTGTTCCTTCATTTTCATTAAAACTATTTCTAGTTATCAAATTTACATTTAATTTCTTTGCAAGTTCAACTGATCTATTTTGTAAAACTTTAGCACCAAGACTAGCAAGCTCTAGCATTTCATCATAGCTTATTTTGTCAAGTTTTTTAGCTTTTGGTTCAATCCTTGGATCTGTTGTATAAACGCCATCCACATCTGTATAAATTTCACATAAATCAGCATCCATTGCACCAGCTATAGCAACAGCACTAAGATCACTTCCGCCACGACCAAGAGTAGTTACATCTCCATTTTCATCAACTCCTTGAAAACCTGCTACTACAACTATTTTTCCAGTATCAAGTTCATTTTTCATTCTCCTTGTATCTATAGAGTGAATTCTTGCCTTGGTATGAAGATTATCAGTTAAAATTCCCGCCTGCCTTCCGCTAAGAGTTATGGCTTCATACCCCTTTGATACAAGAGCTATGCTAAGTAACGCACTTGTAACTCTCTCTCCCGCACTTAAAAGCTGATCCATTTCTCTGCCTTGAGGTTTTTTTGTAAAAAATTCGGCATACTCAATAAGTTTATTTGTAACACCACTCATAGCCGAAACAACAATAACTAAAGAGTGTCCTTCGTTTTTGTATTTTATAACTCTTTTGGCAACTTCATCTATACGCTCAAGCGTTCCCATGCTTGTTCCACCATATTTTTGAACAATTAACATTAAATGAATCCTTCCTTTTTAAAATACTGTATCACTTTACCATAAATTGGTCTTTTAAAATGTTTTATATAATCAAAAATTTTATCTACAGGCACAAATTTATGATCTATAAATTCTGGATGCTTAGTATTTGTATTTATATTTTGTAGAGATCTTAAACGAACTAAAAAGTACTTTTGAGTTTGACCATCAAAAGGATACATCTTTGCAGATACATGCCCTGGAAAGTCATAACTAAGCCAATGCGGATATTCCCCAATTACTTCTATATCATTTGTACCAATTTCTTCTTTTAATTCCCTAAAAAGAGCTGTTTTAGCACTCTCGCCATCATCAATTCCACCTTGTGGAAACTGCCAAATATTTTCCATATCATTTCTTTTTGCTATGAAAATATTACACTTAAAAGGATAAGATGGAGAAAGAATCACCGCAGCAACATTTGGTCTATACTTTTTTTCTGCCATAACTCCAACTTGTTTTATCAATTTGGCTAAATTTTAGCGAAAAATAGATTAAATTTTAGTTATTTGGTTATAATAAAAATAAACTTTTGGAAAATAATTTGCTACTTTATATACATATTCCATTTTGTGAACAAAAATGCCCTTACTGTTCTTTTGGCTCAAGTGTTTCTTATGGCAACGATACAATAAAAGCATATTTTGATGCTATAAAAAGAGAATTTGAACACACTATAACTATCTTAAAAGATGTAAAAATACAAACTATGTTTATAGGTGGCGGAACACCAAGTGTGGTTAATAGTAAGAATTATGAAAAACTTTTTAAAATGGTTGAAAAATATTTAGATACAAGTGCCGAAATAACAGTTGAAGCAAATCCAAACTCAGCTAAATTTAATTGGCTAAAAGATATGAAAAACTATGGGGTAAATAGAGTAAGCTTTGGTGCTCAAAGCTTTATAGAAAAAAAACTTAAATTTTTAGGGCGAATACATAATTCAAAAGATATATTTAATGCCATAAACAATGCGAATAAAGCAGGTTTTGAAAATATAAATATAGACTTAATGTATGGCAGCAAAGAAGATAATAAAAATTCACTTTGCATAGAACTTGAAAATTTAAAAAAATTAAATATAACGCATGTTAGTGCGTATTCCTTAACATTGGAAGAAAATACACCTTTTTATAAAAAGATAGATTATGCAAAAGATGATGAAAATTTGGCTAAATTTTTTATAGAAGGAATTATAAATTTAGGTTTCAAACAATATGAAATATCAAATTTTGGCAACATTTGCAAACACAACCTTGGATACTGGAAATTAAAAAATTATATTGGGCTTGGTGCATTTTCGGTAGGATACATAGATACTAAAAGATATTTTAATCAAAAAAATATAAATAAATACATACAAAATCCAACAAAAAAAATAGTAGAAAATTTATCGCTCGAAGATATAAAATTTGAAAAAATATTTCTAGGTTTGCGAAGTATTGTGGGTGTAAATAAAAGTATATTAAATAAAAAAGAGATTAAAAACGCAGAATTTTTAGTTGAAAATCAAAAACTTGAGTTAAAAAACGGAATTTTTTATAATAAAAATTATCTTTTGTCAGATGAGTTAGCCCTTTTTATAAAGAGCTAACAATGATATTAAAGACCCTCAAAAGGATTTGTAACTACATCATCCCTATCAACTATATAAGGTATGATAGCTGCTTGTCTAGCTCTTTTTATAGCCTTTTCAACCATCTCTTGATATCTTTTAGATGTACCTGTTAAGCGTCTTGGCATAATTTTAAAACGCTCTGAAAGGCAATATTTTAATAATGCTGTATCTTTATAATCGATAAACTCAATTTTTGCTTCTGTATATTTACAATATTTTTTAGAATATTTTCTTTTTTCTGCCATTGTATTTTCCTTGATTAAAATGGTATTTCATCATCACCGCTGTCAAATTTATCAGAATCGACATCGATTTCTTGGATTTTTTCTTCAAAATCATCGTAATAATTATCCTGAGGTTTAGACTGAGCTTTATTAGTTGTTTGAGAAAAACCTTGTGAATAACTATTTTGACTTTGTCTATTTTGATTGTCATAATTTTGCGAATAACCACTATTTTGATAATTTTGGTTACCATAATTTTGAGAATATCCACCACCTTGTTGGTTATTATTTCCAGCACCTAGCATCTCCATATTTTCTACTACTATGCTATGCTTACTTCTATTTTGTCCGTTATTATCAGTCCATTGATCAAATTTAAGTCTACCCTCAACAAGTAGTTTAGAACCCTTAGATAGATATTGATTGGCAATTTCTGCAGTTCTTCCGAAAAAAGATATATCAACAAAGCATGTTTCTTCTCTTTTCTCACCACCTTGAGTGCTATATTTTCTAGTTACTGCAATAGCACTATTACCTATCGCGGAACCGCTAGTAGAGTAGCGAAGTTCTATATCTCTAGTTAAATTACCTACCAAAACTACTTTGTTAAACATAAATTATCCTTAATTTTCTTCTTTTGGTTCTTGTTCCTGATTTTCTTTTGGAGTTCTTGGTTCTTTTGGAGTTCTCTCTTTTTTAGCAATTTCGCTAAATTTAATACCTTTACTTAGTTTTTCCCATGCAGAAATTTCTAATTTATTTTCATATTTAACTGTTAAAAATCTTATAATTTCTTCTGTTATTCTAAGATTTCTTACAAGTTCAGCTATTAGACTAGCTGGTGCTTTAAAATAGATTACAAAATAATTGCCACGATCATATTTTTTTATGGTATAAGCAAGTTTTCTTGTTCCCATTTCAATTACTGAAGCGATTTCGCCACCATTTTTTGTTATAACTTCTTTTACGAAGTCAAGCTTTGCTTTTGCTTCATCTTCTGTAAGCGTAGGCTTTAAGATGAACAAAACCTCATAATGTCTCATTTTTTTCTCCTTATGGATATATAGCTCATAATTTTTATTATGAGCAAGGGATTTTGTCTATTTAGACAAGCTGTTATTATACATCAAAATTACTTAATTTTTTCTGTTTAGGTAGATTATTTCTTGAAATCTAATTAAAGATGAGAGAAGAAAATATTTTTTATCTAAATTTGAATCGGTTTTTAGTTCGAATTCTACACTATTTAAAAACATAAAAAGTTCTTTGAATGTATTTAAGCTTAATTTTAAAGCCTGGGTTTGTAAAAATTTAGCTATATTTGTAGGAGGTGCGTAACCAATAGCAGCTTTTATATCGAAAGTTCCATTACTTTTTACATAAGAATGAATTTTAAAAAGTCTAAAAAGAGAAAGATAAATAGAATTTAAAAACGATATTTCATTAAAATTTGCACTCTCAAAGCACAAAAAAAAGTCATCTTTAAAATCTTTTAACTCTATTAATTTATTAAAAATTTCATCAAAACTTACAGGACTTAAACCAAAAACCAAATCTTTAACCATCTGTTCGTCTATCTTTTTTCCTAAATTTGATAATTTATTTAGCTCTGTTGCACTAAGATATAAATTTTCATTATGAATGCTATAAATTTGATAAAGTGCTGAAGTTGTTATATCAAGATGAAGTTTTTGGGCTTTTTTTACAAGTAAAGACACAGCTTCATTTGGATTGCTAGGTGCAAAAAATCTAACAAAATTTTGACCAAAAACCTTTGTGCTTTCAAGTGCGATTTTCATATCACTCTCATAAAACTCAAATAAAAATTTACAATCGCTATTTTTTTTGCAGGCATTTACCAAAACTTCAAGCTCTTTTTTTGGTATTTTACTATCTCTTTTTATATGCAAAACAGAATTTGAACTAAATAAATTTGGCTCTAAAAGAACAGATTTTGCAGCATTAAAATCATATTCGTCATAGTAAATTTGTGTACTTTCATCTTTACCATATAATTCTAAAATTTCTGCACTATACTCATCTATTTGATAATCATCACTACCAAAAACTAAAAAATAGTTTGGAAATTTTGAAGAGTTTAAGAGAGTTTCGAATTCTTTTTTATACATTTAATTTTTCAACTACTTTACCAATAATTTTTGTTGATGCTATATCAACTTCAGTGATTTTAACCATAACTTTTTGCAATAAATCGCAACTATAATTATTTATATAAATTCTTGCACCTTTTATCTCATCATCAAGTTTTGCAACGCAAATTTTATCATTTGAACTTATATAGCATTTAAAAACCTCACCTATCCTATCTTTAGCCCATCTCGCAAATTTTCTATCCATAAAATCAAATGCTACTTTATCGGCTTCTCTTTCAAGTTCATTTAAATTTACACATGTATCTTCTATATTTAAAATAAGGTAATTAAATTTTTTATTATCATTGTTTGCATTTGCTTTTAAAAGGCGGTGTAAAATGAGATCTGTATATCTTCTTATCGGACTTGTAAAATGAGAATATTCTTTAAATCCTAAGCCAAAATGCCCGTAACATTCATGCGAATACTCTGCTCTTTTTTGTGCTTTTATGATAAGCTTATCAACCTCTTCTCTTATTCCTATTTCACTACTTTTGGCTTGAATTTTTGCTATTAATTTTACTAAATCACTTTCATAACTAAAATTAAGCCCAAAAATACTTAAATCATCCAATAATTTATGTATTTTTTTGATATCAGCAACTCCGTGATTTCTAAAAATTCCCTTTTTAATCCTTTTTGCAGCAGCCTTGTTTGCAAGAAGCATACAATCTTCTATTAAAGAGTGTGATGGAGTTTCGTTTTCAAAACGGGTTGATTTTAAAGCAAAATCATCATCTAAAATCATTCTAAGATCTTTACTTCTAAAATCAAATCCATTTTTTAATCTATTTTCTTTTAATTTTTTAGTAACTTCAAAAAGTGGCAAAAGCCACGATAAAATCTCACTTTCTTTAGCTTTTTTACTTTCTAAAATTTCATCAACTTCATCATAATTATAACGCCTTTTTGAATTTATAATAGCTTCAAAAAGTTCTTCTTTTTTAGCATTTAAATTTTCATCTAAAGTTATTTTAAAACAATATGCAAGTCTATCCTCATTTGGCTTAAGAGAACAGATATTTTCACTTAAACTCCTTGGTAACATTGGAATAGCAATATGTGGAAAATATATGGAAAAACCGCGTTCTTTTGCCTCTTTGTCTATTGGGGTATAAGGCTCAACATAATGGCTTACATCAGCAATTGCTATGTAAATTTGATTATTTATTTTATCAAAATATATTGCATCGTCAAAATCTTTTGCATCAACTGGATCTATGGTGCAAAATGGCAAATGAGTAAGATCTATCCTGTCTTGATAAAAATTTTTATCAACTTTATCGCCCCAGCTAAGAGCTTGTGTTTGGCAGATATCTGGGAAATCTTTATGCTTATTATAAAGCGCCAAAGATATATCCATATCACAGCTTGGATCGTTTATATTTCCTATAACCTCAACAATCTCATTTGTGATGTTATCTATCTTTAAAAGTGTTCCAAGCGGCAATTCTTTAAGTGATTTTTGAGAAGCTTTAAGCTGCGATGAGAGCATAGTTGCTATATTTACACCAAGTATTGTTCCGCCAAAAGATTTAGTATACACAACGCTTGTTTTAATTTTTGCTTTTAAAATCATCAAAACTTTGGCTTTTAGTTTTTTGCCTTTCATAAGCTTAGCTACTACTATGTCGCCAATATGGGATCCATTTAAATCTCTAAATTCTACTATGATATCTTTTTTGATTTTTTCATCGTAAGTTTTTATATATCCAGTTTGATTACTAGAAATATCCAATCTTCCTATAACAAAACCATTATTTTGATAGTATCTGCTTTTATGTAGAGTTACAACATTTAAATTTTCTAAATTTCTTAAAATTTCCCTATGAGATAGGGAAACTTCACTTTCTTTGACGCCACTAAGTAGTTTTTTTAAAAAGATTTTCACTGTTCTTTTACTTTTTTTATAGCCTGTAAAAATACCTCTTTGTCTAAATTTGCTTTTTTAATCATAGGCAAAGTGTATTTTTCTAAATACTCATCTTCTAGTTGATAAAATATATTTACAGCACTTTTTACTATTTGAACCGCAACACAATAATCTTTTATATAAGTTGGTGCATTCATAGGATTATTTGAATGAAGAATAACATCAACAAGCTCTTTTTCTAAATTCCACTGCTCAAATATACTCGCAGTTACAACCTCATTTGATATGTTAAGAAACTTATTTTCTATCTCTGCAAGCTCTTGTATTGATTTTACATTTTTTATAGCATCTTTAAATTTATCTCCAAGACCTTGTTCTATAAGTTCATTTGCCAAAACTATTTTTCCTATCTCCATCAAAAAAGAAGCAGGTGATAAAATATCTAACATACTACTATCAACTTCTTTATACCAAGAAAGCATAAGAGCATTTTGCATAGAAGATATTATGAGAAATTTTTCTTCACCCATATTATATGGCAATAAATTTATATTAAAACTCCTTTTAACAGCACTTGATAGTGCAAAACCTTTAATAGTAGCCATACCAAAAAGAGAAATAGCACGACTAACATCATTTATCTCTCTGCTAAATCCATAAAGCGGTGAATTTGCTGAACGCAAAATATTTGCAGTAAGCATAGGGTCATTTTCTACAATCTTAGAAAGATCAGCTATTGAACTATCTGGATCATTGCAAATTTTTTGAATTCTAACAACAGTATCGCTAAGAGGCGGGAGTGCCTTTATTTTAGTGTATATAGTATCATTCATCGTATTTCTACCTAGTTAAAATATTGCTATATTTTATCACAAATAGTATTAAATTTCAAAGAACTTATTAATTCATAAACTCTCTCATCATACAAACACCATTTATTTTTATATCTTTAAATTTTGATATATTTTGCGAATTTATACCGCCAATTGCATAGATATCTAAATTTGTAAAATTAGTTAAATTTTTTAATTTTTCTAAACCAACACCTATTTTACCAGGATGGGAATTTGTTTCAAAAATATTTCCATAAGTAATAGATGAAGCTCCATTTTTAGTAACAAAATTTAACTGCTCTTCATTGTGTATGCTAACATTTATATCGTTAAAATTTAGCAGTAATTTTTTATCTATATTTTTAAAACATTCAAAACTAAAATGGATACTTTTTAAGCCCCTTATAATGGCATAATTTGCAAAATTATGCGTTATAAATTCCACTTTATTTTGTTTACAGATATCTAATATCTCATCTGCGCATTTTTCATAATACGACTCGTTTTCTCGTAAAATAATGGCGTTAATTCTGTTTATCACACCACTTTTTAAAATACCTATTATGCTTTTTTTACTCAAAGTTGAGTTTGTAACAAAAACTATTTTTAAACTCATGATATATAATCATAGTCCTTAAATACAGGCTGCAAACCAAGTTTTATAACATCATCATAAACTTCTTTAACACTTCTATTATCTGAAATTTCAAATTGCTCATCGCCGGTATTTTGAGAATTTTTACTATGTGTTCCTATGCCAACGCTTACTCCAGCTGAAACCTTATTTGCAGCTATTTGCATAGCACCATTTCTAAATTTAGCATTTTCTCTAGTTGAAATTGTAATTGAAGCAAAAGGTAAGAAAAGTCTATAAACACAAATAATCTGTAAAAGCTTTTTTTCATCTACATCATGCGGATTTATGCGGGTATTTGATATTGTTGGGCGAAGACGAGGAACAGAAATAGCAATACTAGCATGTGGGTATTTTTTTTGTATCAAGCTAGCATGAAGTGCAGTTGCAAAAGCATCTTTTTTATAATCATCAAGTCCTAAAAGTGCACCAAATCCAACGCCTCTCATACCACCCATTAACGCTCTTTCTTGAGAGTTAAATCTATAAGGAAAAACTCTTTTGTTTCCAGCAAGATGAATTTTTTCATATTTTGTAGTGCTATAAGTTTCATTAAAAATAGTTACAAAATCAACACCATTTTCGTGTAAAATTTTATAATCAGCACTATTCATCGGATAAACCTCAACTCCAACAGTTGAAAAATACTTCTTAGCAAGTTTTGCAGTTTTTGCTATATATTCAACGCTTGAATAACTCTCACTCTCTCCTGTTAAAAGTAAAATTTCACTAAGTCCGCTTTTAGCGATATTTTTTAACTCTTCTTCTATTGATTTCTCATCAAGATGAAGTCTTTTTATATCGTTATTACAACCAAAACCGCAGTAAATGCAGTGATTATCGCAATAATTTGAAACATAAAGAGGTGTAAAAAACTGAATCGAGTTGCCAAAATTTGCCCTTGTTACAGCTTGAGCTTTTTTAGCTATATCTTCAAGGCATTCAAGTGCGGCTTCACTTAGTAAAATTTGCAAATCTTTTTCGTTAATTTTATCTTTTTGTAAAACACTTTTTACATCATCAATGCTTACATTTTCGCAATTAAACTCATCTCGTGCTTTAAGAACTTTATTCATTATTTCATGATCTATTTGCTCCATTCCTTCAAGATATTTCATATGATTACTTCTCATTTTTACTCCAAAAATCCAGTTAAAGGAGAGCTTGCATCGGCAGTTTTTCTAACTCTACCAAGCCCAGAAAGATACGCCATTCTTCCAGCTTCTATAGCAAGTTTAAAAGCTTTTGCCATTTTATTTAAATCTCCAGCTGTTGCAATTGCTGTATTTATCATCACAGCATCTGCACCCATTTGCATAACTTCACAAGCTTGAGCTGGAGAGCCAATGCCTGCATCAACAATAATTGGCGTATTAATCTCATCTATTAAAATTTCTATAAATTCTTTTGTCAAAAGTCCACGATTTGAACCAATTGGCGAACCAAGTGGCATTATCGCACCAGCCCCAGCATTTGCTAAATCTCTTGCAACATTTAAATCAGGATACATATAAGCAAGTGGTATAAAACCTTCATTTGCTAGTTTTTCAGTAGCTTTTATAGTTTCATAATTATCAGGAAGCAAATATTTGCTATCTCTAATAACTTCTACCTTTATAAACTCCCCACATCCAATTTCTCTTGAAAGTCTAGCTATCCTAACTGCCTCATCTGCAGTTCTTGCACCGCTTGTATTTGGCAAAATTGTTACATTTTTAGGAATAAAATCTAGTATATTTGCCACTCCGCCTTCATTTGCTCTTCTTAATGCAAGTGTTACAATCTCCACTCCAGCGTCATTTATAGCACTTTTTATAAGCTCTAGACTAAATTTACCGCTTCCTAAAATAAATCTTGAGTTAAATTCCTTATTTCCAAGTTTTAATATATCGTTCATATCTTACCTTTTAGTATCAAATTTATAACCACATTTGCACAAAGTGCCGCACACATGCAAACTTTAGGCGACATTACTCCATACTCATAAATGTCATCATTACTAAAATCTCCGCACACAAAAAGTCTACTTCCAAAACTTTTTACACCAAATTCATCTCTTATTGTGTGTCCTGCTAAACCTGAAGTTGCAACCACAAATTTATCATTATAGCTTGATAAAATTTCATCAACAAGCATAGATTTTGCAGTTTCATCATCAAAAGCTTCACAAACTATATCATCATTTTTGAAAATTTTACTAGCATTTGATGAAGTGATTTTTATATTCTCACAAATAACATTTATAAAAGGATTTATGGCTAAAATATGTTCTTTTAAAGCATCAACTTTTGGCTTTGCGATATCTTTTAGATAGAAATTTTGTCTATTTAAATTTACAAGTTCAACTCTATCAACATCTATGATATGCAAATTTCCAACTCCAACTCTAGCTAAATTTAAAGCCAAATTTGAACCAATTCCACCAGCTCCAGCTATACCAACTTTTGCATTTTTAAATAAATTTAGCGAATTTGGAGAATTTCTTTTTGAAATTTCATAATAAAATTTATCTTTGTCTTTTAAAAGTTCATTTAAATTATCCATCATCCACCCCTAACAAATGTTACTACTTCAAGCTTATCTCCATCTTTTAGGATAGTAGTTTGGAATTTGCTTTTTGGAAGTATTTTGCCGTTTAGTTCTACTGCGATATGTTTTATGTCGTAATTTTTTTCTTTAAGCATTTTTTCAACACTAGAATTTATAAATTCGCTACTTAAAATCCCATTTATACTAAGCATTTGTATATCCTTAAATTTTAAGCACCAAAAGAAGTGAAGCATTCTCCCTACGCTGGTATTATCCATATTCAGGTATTTAGGGTTTATTTCTCAGCTTTTAGCTCCCCTGATGCGTTTTTGCATTTTAACAAATTTAGTATTTATATAAAATTAATATTTCAAAATAATAAAAAATATTGATTTTTAGAGATATTTTTGATACAATTAAACCTTGCAATAAAAATTATTAAATTAAAAAAAAGGGGGGGGGTATGAAAATATCTTTAAAAATAGCCATAGCTATAATCTCATCATTATTGTTTTTATCCTCAGCACTCATTTTTGAAAAAATAAGTGTGGATAATAAAACCATAGAATTTACGGAAAAACAAATAAGAAATTCAATTATTAAAGAAAAACAAGCTGCTATAATGCAACAGCTAGATGCTGTAAAAACAATAACAGAATCCATAGCCAAAGTCTATATAGAATCTGAAGAGCCTGTAGAAGAAACAAAAGAAGATATACTAGTGTATATAAACAATGCTAGATACGGTACGAAAAAAAATGGAACTTTTATAGTTTTAGATTCAAAAGGAAAAACCCTTGCAAATCCAAGTCATCCAGAATTAATTGGTGTAAATGTTTTAAATAATACAGATGAAAAAGGCATTAAATATAATCAAGAAATTTTTAACAACATTGATAATAGGGATTTTTATGTTGAGATAGTTATGGATGGCGAGGATTATATGCAATCTGGAATGAAACTAAAAATCGCGGATGCTGAGTGGATCATAATGGGTAGATCACCTACAACCATTACAAAAGAAAATATAGATAAATTTATAAATACGCTTCATGAAAATAGTTCTTCGAATGCAAAAACATTTATGACAATAGCTATAGCTATAATAATAATTTGTATAATTGCTGCTTTAATATATGCAAAAATTTCCATCATAACACCTCTTAATAAATTAATAAATAGAGCAAACAATCTCTCAAGTGGAGATGGAGATCTTACTGTAAAACTAGATGATAGCGGAAAAGACGAGATAGCTATGGCAAGTAAAGCTATAAATGCATTTATAGAAAAAGTTAGAAAGCTTATAAGTGATGCTAAAAATCTATCAAGTGAAAACTCATCGATTGCAAACGAACTTAGTTCATCTTCACTTCAAACAGGAAAAAGAGTTGAAGATTCAACAGCTATAGTTTCAAAAGTAAGTAGCAACTGTAGTGATATAAACTCAAATATGAAAGATTCTATAGAAGAAGCAAAACAGGGTAAGAAAAATCTTCAAGAAGCAATTGTGTATATAGATGAAGTAAATAAAGCTATGCTAAATTTAAATAGCAAAATATCTACTAGCGCACAAACTGAAAATGAAATGTCAGATAAAATAAACCAACTTGCCAAAGAAGCAGATCAAGTAAAACAAGTTTTAGATGTTATAAACGAAATAGCTGATCAAACTAACCTTCTAGCACTAAATGCTGCTATTGAAGCAGCAAGAGCAGGAGAGCATGGTAGAGGATTTGCCGTTGTTGCAGATGAAGTTAGAAATTTGGCTGAAAAAACACAATCAAGTTTGGTTGAAATAAATGCTACTATAAACATTATAATTCAATCAATAAATGATTCTAGCAAACAGATGAATATCAACGCAAAAGATATAAATGATCTTACAAATGTAGCTCAAGAAGTTGAGAAAAGTATAAAAAATATGAGCGAGGTTATAGGTGGTGCTATAAAACTTTCAGACACTACGGTTGATAGCTATATAGACACTGGCAAAAATATCGATACTATCGTAAAAGACATAGAACAAATCAACTTAATTTCAAAAGAAAATGCAAGAAGTGTTGAAGAGATAGCCGGAGCTGCAGAACATCTAAATAAAATGACAGATCAGCTAAACGCGAAATTAGGTGAGTTTAGAACTTGATTTTATATATAAGCTTTAGTATAATTCCATCTAGATTAATCTAGATGGAAATTTATGCTTAAAAATAAACTTGTTTTAATAGGTGCCTCAACTGGAGGTCCAGGTCATTTAAAAAAACTTCTATGCGATATAAAGATAAATGATAACACAATAGTTATAGCCCAACATATGGATAGTATTTTTATACCATCTTTTTGTAATCAACTAGCAAAAGAATGTCATATAAATGTAGAATGCATAGAAAATAAAATAAAACTAGAAAATAAATTTTATATATGTAAACATAACACCCAAATATCAAAAGATTTGATAGCTTCTATACATACCGACATTAAAGCACCATACTCTCCAAATGTAGATATACTTTTTACCTCTGCTTCAAATTTATGTAAAGATGTAGAAATTATGGCGATACTTCTTACAGGAATTGGAGATGATGGAGCAAGTGGTCTTTTAAAACTTTATGAAAACAGAGCAAAATGTATAGCAGAAAACGAAGAAAGTGCTATTGTTTTTGGTATGCCAAAAAGAGCTAAAGAGATTAATCCGAATTTAAAAACTATGAACTTAAATGATATAAGAAAAGAACTAGAAAGGTTTTTATATGTTTTTTAGAAGAAAGAAAAAAGAAGAATCAAATTTGCAAGAAACAAATAAGAAAGATTTAATCATAGATACTAGGAATTTTGATAAATTTATAAGCATTATTCAAGATATATGCGGTGCTGATTTAAAACCAAAATATAATACTATATTTGAAAGACTTGAAATTTTTGCTAAAAATAGACAAATACCTAGTTTTGATAAGATTATAGATTTAATAAAAACAGATTCAAATTTAAAACAAGATATATTAAATCTCATAACAGTAAATGAGACATATTTTTATAGAGAATTACCACAGCTACAAGAAGTCATAAGCTACGCAAAAACACTTACAAATCCTAAAATACTTTGTGCACCATGCTCAAGTGGTGATGAAGTTTATTCTTTATGTATGTTAGCTGTCGAGAATAATCTTAGAAATATTAGCTTACTTGGGATAGACATAAACTCAGAGGCGATAAATGAGTGTATAGAAGGAAGATATAACGAAAGGCATTTACACAGGTTAAACAATGAGCAAAAAAATAAATTTTTCATAAATAAAAACGGCGTGTTTGAAATCAAAAAAAATATTTTACCCAAATGCGAATTTAAAATAGTAAATATATTTGATGATGAAATGCTAAAAATAGGAACTTTTGACATTATTCTTTCAAGAAATATGATGATATATTTTGATGATGAATTTAAACTAAAATGCGTTAAAATTTTACATAAATTACTTAATCAAAATGGAAGACTTTATGCAGGTCATGCAGATCTCATACCAGATACAAAAATTTATCAAAAAGTATATGAAAGCGGAGTTTCTTACTATAAAAAAATATAAATTTATTTTATAATATAAAATTTATTTACCCAATAATAATAAATTCCGCCTATAAAAAATACGCTTCCCATTATTATAGTTATGGTTTGCAAACTAAATGAAGCTTTAAACATAAATCCAACAAACATCGAAAACATAGCACTTACTAACAAAATCACCATATCATTATAAGCTATTACTCTACCATAAAACTGCTCATCGCAATTTCTTTGAACAAGAGTATAAGTATAACTCCAAAGGGTAGATGTAAAAAATCCAGCAGTTGCCAGACCTATAAAACCTAAATAAAAATTAAATTGTAAAAAAGCCCATATGATTATGCCAAATCCCTGACCAAAATACATATACATAATAGTTTTATTATTTGTAAATTTACTAAGCAAGGTTGGACCAATTATCAAAGATAACGCTCTTGCGGTATTCATAAATCCTATTATCAGAGGTATTGATAAAATATTTGTATACTTATAATCAGCAAGTAATGCAATCAAAGCTTCATATGAGGTTATTCCTACAAATCCATGCAAGATAATTAAATGTATAATAAGCTTATTGTTTTTTATATAAACTATACCATTTTTAAACATTGTAAATATAGGCTTTACAGCTGTTTTATCGACTTTTGGTAAAACAAGTTTATGTAAAAAATAAAAGCTAACTATATATAAAATAACATCAAGCATAAAAGCACTTTTTACACCAAAAAAATAGATATAAACTCCGGCTCCAGCCATTCCTATTGTGTAACAACTCGCCCATATCATTGAATGTATTTCATTTGCGAATTTTAATTCTTGATTTTTTAAAATTTTAGGAAGTATACTCATCTCTACTTGAAAATATATGCCCCCAACACCCATTCTAACAAATATAATTATAAGAAGCAACCAAAGCATATCAAGAGAATCTATAAAAAGCAACATAACTATAGTTATAGTTTCTATAATCATCATGACAATAAGCATAGGTTTAGGGCTAAACCTATCAACTAAAATACCGCTAAATGGTGCTAAAATAACACAAGGAATATAAGCCATAGCAGCACATAATGAAATAGCCCAAACAGGTGCATTTAAATTTATAAGCATTGTAAAAATACCTGTATGAGAAAACCATGCACCAAAATAACATATAATCTGCACAACACATAAAATTCTAAAATTTCTATGTGTTTTTAATAAATATAAATATTTTTTCATAAAAAATATTTATAAAATTTATTTATTTCCTATATGGTTTAAATATATAGAATTTTTCAAGAGGTCCTGTTGTTATTTTTTTATCAGAATCTAGCATTCTTAAATTTTGTCCGTCAATTTTGTAGTAATTTTTTTCTTTAAATTCATTAATTGTAGTAATAATGCCATTTTCTATACTATAATTTCCTTTATCTGTAAATTTTCCATCTTTCTCATCTAAATAATTACTTTGCAAAACATAAGTATTATCATCTTTCAATGTTAAAATTTGCTCTATTCCACTACAACTAGCACAAGGTAGTGTTGCAGTATAAGAGCCGTAAATTTGACCCGCACTTTTTTCAACATTTTGACTACTCAAAGAACAACCAAACAGCGTAGCAGAGCATATAACCGCAAACATAAAATTTTTTATACTCATAATATAATCCTTTTAATAAATTTATGAGTATTAATTATACTACCAAAAGCATTAATTACTGATAAACAAAAACAGAGTATTTAAAATGTAGTTTATTTTTAAATTTCAAATTCTAAAAATTCTATATGTCATACTTATCACAACCATAAGCGAAACTAGAGTAGCTGGTGTTGATTTTGAAAAATTGTATAAGAAATTACAAAAAGCATTTAATAACTTAAATTTACCAAAAGCATTAATTACTGATAAACAAAAACAAAGTATTTATAAGATATAGTTTATTTTAATAGTTTACTTCTAGATGCTTTAAGCATCTAGAAAATTTATATATTAAGGGGGATTAATTTAAAACCTATTATTCCTTACACTCTCAACTATATCTTTAGACATAGTATCAAGTTCTTTTGTAATGCTGTTTGTATTGTTTGCAATATTAACATTTTCTTTTGTTAAAGCATCTACATCAGCTACAGAGTTATTTATCATAGATATTGCTTCAGTTTGTTCTCTAATGCTTTCACTCATCTCATTTATTGATTGAGTTAAAACATTTACATTAGCTTCTATCTCAGTTAAAGATTTACCTGTTTTTTCAGCAAGTTTTCTAACTTCATCAGCAACAACTGCAAATCCTCTTCCTGCTTCTCCAGCTCTTGCTGCTTCTATAGCAGCATTAAGTGCTAGAAGATTAGTTTGTTCTGATATATCTTTTATAATAGTTATAACATTTTTAATCTCTTCACTTTGAGCTATAACTTCTGTTGTTTTTTGATTAATTGAGTTCATTGAGCTAGACATCTCTTCAACTGCAGCTGCACTTTCTTCAAGTGAACTAGCTTGTTTTTTAGCTGAAGCTGTTATTTGATCTACTGCTTTAGATAATAGATCTGATTTTTGTTGTAAGCTCTCTGCTTGAGATAGATTTTGTTTAAGCATATTTGATATTTCAATGCCTAAAGTATTTATACCTTGAGCAATAACACCTTTATCTTCTATAGAAGTTGTAAAGTCTTTGTTTTGGAAAGATTTTAATAAATTTAGTATATTATGTCCATTATCTGCTATAAGTGAGACTAATGTTGTTTGTAACTCTTTAAATGCTTCTTTTAGATTATTAAGTGCTGGATTTGAAGAATTTGCTTCAAATGATACTAAGAAGTTACCTTCTTTTATCTCATCTACAAATGTATTAGCTTGTTTTATAAATACTTCTTCATCAGATAAATTCTTTTTAGTTTTTTCAATGTTTTCATTAATAGCTTTAGCCATAGCTCCAAATTCATCTTTTGTTTTTACATTTATTGTATTAGCATCTTTTGATTCATGATTTATAAATTTAAATACATTGTTTAGACCTGATTGGATTATAGAGATTGGTTTTAAAGCTCTTGTTATTATGAAAGTTAAGATAGATACTATAAGTATAATAAATATAGTTGAAGTTACACTTTGACTTTTAATTATATAACTTAGTGTGCTATCATAATCACTCATTGAGTTTGCTGAACAAATAAGCCAGTTAGCAGCTTCGTATTTTTCGCAAGCACCAACTTTATGATCTCCCATAAAGTCATATTCAAAAGGTTTGTTTCCAAATTTTGCATATGATTGCTCAAACAAAGAAACAATATTTTTAGCTTCTGGTTTGTCAGATAAAACGATATCTTTATTTGGATGAGAAATTATATATTTTGAATTAAGATCCAAAATGGTAATCATATCAGTTGAATTGTCTGATTTATCTATCATAGAATCTATTCTGTAATTTAACTTATTTAAAAATATATCCACAGCTAAAACACCAAGCAGAGTTTCACCTTTATAAACTGGTTTTGAAAATGTAACGGTTACATCTCCTGTACCAGAAGAGATGTAAGGTGGTGAAAATGTTAATTTGCCATTTTTAACGGCATCTTTATACCATCCTCTACTAGTTGCGTCATATTGATCAATGCTCGGACCTCTCTTGCTAAGCTTAGTTATACCATCTTTTGATGTTCTAGATGTAATCATTTCTCTATTTGTAAATCCAAAATAAAAGCCATTTACACCAGCTGTTAAAGATGCTATATAAATTTGCTTTTTAATTTTTTCCTCATCAGAAATAATATCTGTATTTTGGTTCAAATAATTTGCAAATTTATCCAAATTTTGCACTCTTTGTTCGAAAAATTCCTCAACAAATACATCCACTATAAGAACATTTTTACTATTTGATTGTTCAGATAAATCTAAAACTGTATTTTTAGTTGAACTATAATTAACCGTTGAAAAAATCGCAAAAGACATAAAAAGCAATACTAAGATTATTAAAGATATTTTACTTGCAACTTTGCGAAACATAAAAAACTCCTTCTTTTTAGTAAATTTTTAGATATTTATTATATCACTCCCCCTCCCGTTGTCAATAAAATTTACACAAAAATAGTTAAATTATATAATCTTATAATGATTTTGTAATTTTCAAAAGTTATTAAAAAGAATATTGTTATTTTTAAGAGAGCAAAAGCTCTCTTAAATTTATTAAATTTCGTTGCTAAAATCAGCTTCAGATAAACGTTTTAGTTGTCTATATCTTCTTTTTGCATCTTGAAGATTTTTTTCTAGAAGTTCTTCAGCATGTTCTGGATTCAACTTGCTAAGGGCGTTATATCTTACTTCTGATAATAAGAAATTTTTATATAAATCCCATTCGGGTTCTTTTGCTGATAGTTTTAAAGGATTTTTTCCTTCTTTTGCTAATCTTGGATCAAAAGTGTAAGTAGGCCAATAACCACATTTTGTAGCAAGCTCAGCTTGATTTCCACTATGACTCAAACCACCTTTTATACCATGAGCTATACAAGGAGAATAGCATATAATAATACTTGGTCCATCATAAGCTTCAGCTTCTATGATAGCTTTTATAGTTTGAACTTGTGAAGCGTTTGAGTTTATTTGAGCAACAAAAATATTGCCATAAGTCATAGCGATTTGACCAAGATCTTTTTTCTGAACTGCTTTTCCACTAGATGTAAATTGTGCAATAGATCCAGATCTTGATGATTTTGAGCTTTGACCTCCAGTATTTGAATAAACTTCGGTATCTAAAACCAAAATATTTACATTTTCTCCACTTGCTAAAACATGATCAAGCCCACCATATCCAATATCATAAGCCCAGCCATCTCCACCAAATATCCATTGAGATTTTTTAGCAAGATAATGTTTAAGCTCTAAAAGTTCTTCGACACCTTGTATATTTTTATTTTGTTCTAAAATAGGAATTAATCTATCTCTTACTTCAAGAGATTTTGAAGAAGATTGTTTATTTTCTATCCAATCTTTATAAAGAGCACTTAGAGAATTTGGCACTTTGTCCATTGTATCTAGCATAATATTTTCTATTCTATGGCGTATAGTCTCAGTTGCTATTTTCATACCTAAGCCAAACTCAGCATTATCTTCAAACAAAGAGTTACCCCAAGCAACGCCATTTCCATCTTTATTTTTGCGATAAGGCATAGATGGAGCAGAACCGCCATATATTGAACTACATCCAGTCGCATTTGCAACTATCATTCTATCGCCAAATAGTCTTGTTACAAGTGTTATATAAGGAGTTTCTCCGCACCCTGGACATGCACCATGAAATTCAAAATACGGCTCTGCAAATCCAACACCTTTTACATTTTCTTTGCCCGTTAAATCATCTTTATAAGTTACATTTTTAAATAGATAATCAGCATTTTCTTGCTCACCTTTTTCTATTTGATCTTCAAGAGGAACCATAACAAGTGATTTTTCTTTACTTGGGCAATTTTGAGCACAAAGTTCGCAACCAGTACAATCAAGTGGGCTAACTTGAATTTTATATTTATAATCTTTAATATCTTTGCCTTTTGCATCTATTGCGTGTTCTTTTACGCCACTAGGAGCAGATGCCATTTCTTTATCATCTACTAAAAAAGCTCTTATAACAGCGTGTGGGCAAACAAACACACATTGATTACATTGAATACAGTTTTCTTCTATCCATTTTGGAACCATTACACCAACACCGCGTTTTTCATACTGCGTTGTTCCGGCTTCAAAACTTCCATCTTCGTGTCCTAAAAATGCAGAAACTGGTAAGCTATCGCCTCTAGCAGCGTTCATAGGCTTAACTATATTTTCTATAAAATCACTTCCTATATACTTATCTGTTTGTGCAACTTGCTTGTCATCTAAATTTGCCCAAGCTGGATCAACTGTAACTTTTACTAATTTATCAGCACCATTTTCTATGGCCTTATAGTTCATTTCTACTATTTTATCACCTTTTTTACCATAAGTTTTTTTAGCAAATTCTTTCATCAATCTTTGAGCATCTTCAAAAGGTATAATATCTGTAAGTTTAAAAAATGCTGATTGCATAATTGTATTTGTGCGGTTTCCAAGACCTATATCATGAGCTAATTTTGTAGCATTTAGTATATAAAAATTAACTTTTCTTTGAGCTAAAATTTTCTTAACTTTGTTAGGAATTTTTTCAACTGTCTCTTTCTCATCCCAAATAGAGTTAAGTAAAAATGTTCCATTTTCTCTTATACCATCAATAACATCATAAATTTCAAGATATGCAGCAACAGAACATGCAACAAAATGAGGATTTGAAACAAGATAGGTTGAACGAATAGGTTTTTTACCAAATCTTAAGTGACTTCTTGTATAACCACCTGACTTTTTACTATCATATGCAAAATATGCTTGAGCGTAAAGATCCGTATTATCACCAATAATTTTAATAGAGTTTTTATTTGCACCAACTGTTCCATCGGCACCAAGTCCATAAAATAAACACTCTTTTTTATTTTTATCGCCAACTGAAATTTTAGGTCCAACTTCTAAAGAAAGATGAGTAACATCATCATTTATACCAACTGTAAAGCCATTTTTAGGATTGTTTGATTTTAAATTTTCATAAACAGCTATTATTTGTGCAGGATCAACATCTTTTGAGCTAAGTCCATATCTTCCTCCTATTATCAAAGGAGCGTTTTCTTTGCCATAAAATGCAGCTTTTATATCTAAATATAATGGTTCTCCCAAACTTCCTGGTTCTTTTGTTCTATCTAAAACAGATATTTTTTTAACGCTTTTTGGCATAACATCAAATAGATATTTTACACTAAATGGTCTATATAAATGAACTTTGACAAGACCAACTTTTTCACCTTTTTCCATAAGATAATCTATAACTTCTTCTATAGCTTGATTTACAGATCCCATTGCAACTATTATGTGTTCAGCTTCTGGATGACCATAATAATTAAATGGCTTATAATCTCTACCAGTAATTTTTGAAATTTCTTTTAAATACTCAGCAACAATGTCTGGAAGTGCGTCATAATATCTATTTGGAAGCTCTCTTGTTTGGAAATAGATATCATCATTTTGAGCTGTTCCTCTTGTTTTTGGATGTTCTGGATTTAATGAGTTATGTCTAAATTCTTTTATAGCCTCATAATCAAGAAGTTTATCAAACTCTGCATAATCCATAACTTCTACTTTTTGTATCTCGTGGCTTGTTCTAAATCCATCAAAGAAATGCAAAAATGGAACTTTTCCTTTTATAGCAGCTAAGTGGGCAACACCACCTATATCCATAACTTCTTGAACACTATCACTTGCAAGCATAGCAAAACCAGTTTGTCTACACGCATAAATATCTTGGTGATCTCCAAAAATAGATAGAGCTTGAGACGCTAAAGATCTAGCTGCAACATGTATAACACCAGGTAAGAGTTGTCCTGCTATTTTATACATATTTGGTATTTTAAGAAGCAATCCTTGTGAAGCAGTATAAGTTGTCGTTAATGCACCAACTTGCAAACTACCATGAACACTTCCTGCGGCTCCTGCTTCGCTTTGCATCTCTATAACTTTAACTGGCATACCAAAAAGATTTTTTTTGCCTTGTGCCGCCCACATATCAACATGATCAGCCATTGGAGAACTTGGAGTTATCGGATAAATTCCAGCAACTTCTGTAAACGCATAAGAAACATAAGCAGCAGCTTCGTTCCCATCCATAGTTTTCATAATTTTACTCATTATGTGACTCCTTGATAAGTTAATTATAAATCAATATATAATTAACTTGATTATACTAAAAAATTATTAAAAAAACACAATATTTAAAAATTATACTAAAAAATTATTATAATACTAAAAATAAGTTAGTCTTCTTTTGTAAATAAAACAGCATCAATTGGCAAATCATAACAGTAATCACAATATTTATAAAGCTCATCTTTGCTACCATAACCACATGTAAGACCTATAGAAATTACATTTGCAGCTTTTGCAGCTTTTGCATCAAGGATAGTATCGCCTATCATATACACTTTATTTGTTTTTAAATTTATAGCGTTGATTGCCTTTAGTATAGGTTCTGAATCAGGCTTTGGGTTAATAACATCATCTCTGCCAATGACTACATCAAAATATTTATCAATCTCAAGATGTTGAAGTAATATTTTAGAATATAGTGAAGTTTTTGTAGTAACAATACCTAGTTTTGCAAATGAACTAGCAAGTTCTACAGCTTGTCTTGCACTATCTATAAGAGAAGTTTTTTTTAAATAAATATTTCTATACTCTTCTTTGTATGAATGTATATATTTATAAATTTCATTTATTGGAGCACCTAATCTTTCAAACATTATATCAAGAGGATATCCTATTAATGAATTTAAATGCTCATAGTCAAGTTTTAACAAATCTCCATTATCTTTAAAAGCTTTTGTAAAACCATCATGTATAGCGCCTGTGGAATCTATCAAAGTTCCATCCATATCAAAAAGTATAATTTTATTGTTCATATAAAAAGTAGCGTGTAGCACAAATGTGCTACACAAAAAATAAGTTAATTATTTTGTTTGTATAAATCTGAATTTAGCATCAGTGCGTCTATTTTGAGCACGGCCTGCTTTTGTTGCGTTATCTGCAATTGGTTTTGTCTCGCCATAAGCTTCTGTAGAAATTCTGTTCTTGTCGATGCCAAGATCAACTAAAGCTTTAGCAACCGCATCAGCTCTTCTTTGTGATAACTTCATGTTATACTCAGCAGGACCAGTACTATCAGTATGTCCTTCAAGAATAACTTTATAATCAGGTTTATCATTTAATGTATTGGCTACTTCTTTAATTTTCTCCATATAAGCAGGAGTTATTTTTGAACTATCAAATGCAAAGTTTACATCCATAGTAAGACGAATAACTTTTTCACAACCATATTCATCAACAACTACACCCGCTGGAGTACCAGGACATCTATCAACATCATTTGGAACACCATCATTATCATCATCTAATACTGGAGTTGGCTCTACTACTGGAGCTGGAGCTACTACAGCTGCTGGAGCTGCCTTAGGAGCTCTTTCACCAAAGTTAGCAGCAAAGCCTAATGTATAGAACATATTGTGGTTTGCATGTTCAAATGTTATAGCATCTCTTACTTCTGTTTTTAGTGCAAAATTATCTGTTATGAAATATTTAAGACCTAAACCGTATTGACCAAATCCACCATCATCTATATCAGCAAATTTGCCACCACCAAATTCTGTTCTATAATCTTCATATCCAGCACCAAGTAAACCATAAACTTTAAAATTGTCACTAAAGCTGTAAATATCTTTAACAAAATTAACAAAATATCTCATAACATCAGTATCACCAGCGTCTTTAACACTAACATCTGATGAGCGATCTAAACCTATTTCAATTTGATTAATCCAAGCATCTTCAAGGTTTTTAGCAATTCTTAAACCATAAGTAAAGTGGTTTTGTGTACCTATATTACCTTCACTTAAAACTCCACCTACTGTTGGGGTAAATTCCCAATGATAATCTGCGTCACTAGCAAATAAAGCTGTAGCAACAGTTAATGCAATAGCAATTTTCTTCATAAATCTTTCCTTTCTCTTTTTGAATTAAAAAGCTAGATGTTATTCTAACACTTTTTTTTAAAAAAGTCTATATAAATTATAAATAAAATACTAACTTATATCTTTTTATTTAACCATTCTTGCAAACTTTTAACTTCATAAGCACTTCCATCTTGCAAACTAAGTATAGAATTAGTGGCAGCTTTTGCAGCACGCATGGTTGTAAAATATGGTATTTTAAATCTCAAAACAGATTGTCTAATTTTGGCAGCATCGCTTGTTACAGACTTAGAATCACTTGTATTTATAACCAAAGATATATCACCATTTTTCAACCTATCTTCTATATTTGGTCTACCTTCGCTTATTTTGTAAACAAATTCACATTCAACACCAGCTTCGTTTAAACATTTATAAGTACCACTTGTTGCTATTATTTTAAAACCTAAATTTATAAATTTTTTCGCTAAATTTATAGCTTCTAGCTTATCATTATCAGTTAGTGTTAAAAATACACTTCCGCTTGTAGGCAAAATATTACTAGCAGCGATTTGAGATTTTATAAAGCTTTTTTGAAAATTTGAACTAATTCCCATAACTTCGCCAGTACTTTTCATCTCAGGACCTAAAATTAAATCACTTCCGCTAAGTTTATTAAATGGAAAAACGGATTCTTTAACACACACATGACCATTTATCTTTGGTTTTAAAATACCGCCCTCATTTATAATTACACCAAATTTATCATAAAATTTAAGTGCCTCTTTTAAATTTCCTTGCCACATAACTCTTGAGGCAACTTTTGCCATAGGAATTCCAGTAGCCTTACTTACAAAAGGCACAGTTCTACTAGCCCTAGGATTTACTTCTATTATATATAGTTCGTTTTCATAAATAGCAAATTGTATATTCATAAGACCTACAACGCCTAATGATAAAGCTATTTTTTTAGTCTGTTCTTCTATAGTATTTATCATCTCATCACTAAGATTCATTGGAGGTAAAATACTAGCGCTATCTCCGCTATGAATTCCAGCTTCTTCTATATGCTCCATTATCGCACCGATATAAACATCACTGCCATCACTTATCGCATCGACATCAAGTTCTAGTGCATCTTGTAAGAATTTATCTATCAAAACAGGAGAATGATTACTTACACTCACGGCTTCATCCATATATGTAAGTAACTCTTCTTCATTATAAACCCTTCTCATAGCTCTACCGCCAAGCACATAGCTTGGTCTAACTAGCACTGGGTAACCTATCTTAGATGCTTTTAATACAGCTTCTTTTTGAGATGTTGCAGTATCGTTATCTGGTTGTTTGACGCCTATATTCTTTATAAACTCACTAAATTTCTTTCTATCTTCTGCTATATCTATAACTCTAGCACTTGTTCCTATAATTTTAGCTCCAATTGCATGTAAGCGTTTTGAAAATTTAAGTGGGGTTTGTCCTCCGAAATGAACTATAATTCCATCTAGCTTTTCTCTTTGTATAACATTTCTTAAATGCTCGAAATCAATTGGCTCAAAATATAAAATATCGCTTGTATCGTAATCTGTGCTAACTGTTTCTGGATTGCAGTTATACATAATGGTTTTAATACCCATATCTTTGAGTGCATAACTTGCATGCACACAACAATAATCAAACTCTATTCCTTGACCAATTCTATTTGGTCCACCGCCAATGATAAGGACTTTTTTATCGCAACTATCTGCTTTTAATTTTGGTAAATTTGGAGTAATGTTTGTTGATGAGTATAAATATGGTGTTAAAGCTTTAAACTCACCAGCACAAGTATCAACTTCACTATATTCTATATCTATATTTTGCTTACTTCTAACATAGTAAATATCATTTTGAGTAAGCTCTAAATCATCTTTTAAATTTATAAGATAAGCTATCATTTTATCGCTAAAGCCATATGTTTTTGCTTTTCTTAAAAGAGTAGGATTATTTAAGATATCCATATCTATGCACTTTTCAAACTGAACTATCTCATAAATTTGAGTTAAAAACCATTTATCTATTTTTGTGTATTCATAAACATTTTCTATATCAAAACCATCTCTATAAGCTTGCGCAACATACAAAATTCTCTCTTCATGAGCATTTCTAAGACCATAAATAAGGTCATTTTTATTTAAATTTATATGATTAAATCCAAAATATCCTCTTTCCATACTACAAAGCGACTTTTGAATACTCTCTTTAAATGTTCTTCCAATAGCCATAACTTCGCCAACTGACTTCATAGCAGTTCCAAGATAAGGATTTGAACCTGGGAATTTTTCAAATGTAAAACGAGGTATCTTAGTAACAATATAGTCAATAACTGGCTCAAAACTAGCTGCAGTTCCAGTAATATCATTTTTTATCTCATCAAGAGTAAAACCAACTGCAAGCATTGTAGCAACTTTAGCTATAGGATATCCAGTTGCTTTACTAGCAAGTGCTGAAGATCTAGAAACTCTAGGATTCATTTCAATTACGGTCATTCTGCCATTTTTTGGATTTATAGCAAATTGCACATTGCTTCCGCCAGTATCAACGCCTATTTCTCTTAAAATTGCAAAACTTGCATCACGCATATTTTGATACTCTTTATCCGTGAGAGTTAATGCTGGAGCCACAGTTATGCTATCTCCGGTATGAACGCCCATTGGATCAAAATTTTCTATAGAGCAAACTATGATACAATTATCATTTTTATCCCTGATAACCTCCATTTCGTATTCTTTCCAACCAAGCAAACTCTCTTCAATTAAAATTTCATGTATCGGACTTGCATCAAGACCAGCATTTGCAAGCTCTTTAAATTCATCAATATTATAAGCAACGCCGCTTCCTCCGCCACCTAGAGTATAACTAGCTCTTATAATAAGCGGAAAACCAATATCATTTGCTACGCTTATAGCCTCTTCATATGTGTATGCGTAATTACTTTTTGGTAAATCCATACCTATTTTTATCATAGCTTTTTTAAAAGCTACTCTGTCTTCACCTTTTTTTATAGCTTCTGGATTTGCTCCAAGAAATTTAACATTTTCAAGAAGATTGTTTTCATAAAGTTCCATAGCAGCATTTAATGCAACTTGTCCACCCATTGTAGGTAAAATAGCATCAATATTTTCTTTTTTTATAATCCTAGCAATACTATCTTTCGTAATTGGCTCTATATATGTAGCGTCAGCAAAATCTGGATCGGTCATAATTGTAGCTGGATTTGAGTTTATAAGAACAACTCTATATCCTAGCTCCTTTAGAGTTTTTACAGCTTGAGTTCCGCTATAATCAAATTCACAAGCTTGACCTATAACGATAGGTCCGCTACCTATAAGTAAAATATTTTTTATATCTGTTCTTTTTGGCATTAATTCTCCTTATTTACTACATATAGATATGATGGAACAGAAATTTCTATATAAGGCTTAACTATAACGCTTTTATACAAATCTCCCTCTATTACTTTTTCAACTTTTCCAACCAGAACCCCACTAAAAAATATACCATCAAGTCCGCTTGTAAATACTTCATCGCCAACATTTGGATTAAGCCATTGGGGTATAAAATTTACAACTATATTTTTAAAATTTCCAGATGCAACGCCTGGGATTTTATTTGCTCCAACATAAACAGAAAAAATACTTTTTGGATCATATTGCAAAAGTCCCATTGGCAACTTATCTTTTGAAACAACTATTCCAGCCGTTTTTCCTTGATAAATAAGTCCATAAATTTTACTATCATTATAGTCATTAAACTCTAGCCAAATTTTATTATAATCACCAATAGAAACATACCCCAAAGCTTTAACTAGCTTGATATCTGGAGCATAAATGCTTGAGTTTTTATCCACTAAAATAGAATTTAATTTATCTGCAAATGTAGAGAGTAAATTTGCAGTTTTCTCAAGTTCTTTGTTTTGTTCCATCAAGCTTTCTATCTCATTAGCTTGTCTAAAGTGTCTATTTATACTGTTTTTTATATATGTTAAACCATTATAATATATATTTACAAAAAAATTATTTGTATCAACGACTAATTCTCTTGCATTTTCACTTCTATAAAGCGATATTGCAATGAAAATTAGTATTAAAAATATAAGTTTAAATTTATTCTTCATTTATAAGCTGCTGCAACAGACTTATCTCTTCAAGAACTTTTCCGGTTCCTTTTGCAACTGCTAAAAGTGGCTCATCTGCTACATATACAGGAAGTTTTACAATATCCGATAAATATTTATCAATACCCCTAATAAGCGCTCCGCCACCTGTTAAAACAACACCATTTTCTACTATATCACCAGCTAAATCTGGCGGCATCATCTCAAGAACTGTTTTTAATGCATCTGCTATCTCTTTTAATGGTTCACGCATAGCTTCTCTTACATCTTCGCTCGTTAGCTCAACTCTGCTTAATAAGCCACTTATCTGATCTCTACCTTTTATGCCCATAGATAACTCTTTTGGAAGCTGTATGGCTGAGCCTATTTTTATTTTAATCTCTTCCCCAGTTCTTTCACCTATTAAAAGATTGTATTTTTCTTTTACATAGTTAACTATACTTGAGTCTATCTTATCTCCAGCTGTTCTTATAGATTTACTTATAACTAAACCACCAAGTGATACAACACCTATTTCAGTTGTTCCGCCGCCTATATCAACTATCAAACTACCTTGTGGCTCTCTTACTGGAAGTCCTGCACCAATAGCAGCAGCCATAGGCTCTTCTATCAAAAATACTTCTCTAGCACCAGCACTTAGTGCACTTTCTCTAACAGCTTTTCTCTCAACTTGAGTAAGACCATAAGGAATGGATATTATAATTCTTGGTCTTAAAAAACTTTTTCTTTTATGCGTTTTTTCTATAAAATAACGAATCATCTTTTCAGTCATATCAAAGTCAGCTATAACGCCATCTCTCATAGGACGAATTGCCTCTATGTCCCCTGGAGTTTTGCCAACCATTTCTTTTGCCTCATGACCTACTGCTAAAATTTTTTGTTTTCCGTATTTTTCAAATTGAACTGCAACAACAGACGGCTCATCTATAATTATACCTTTATCTTTTACTAAAACGAGCGTATTTGCTGTTCCTAAATCGATTCCCATATCACTAGAAAAAAATCCAATAAATTGATCTAAAATCATTCCTTACCTTTATGCTGTTAATTTATTATGTTTTACAAAAATAGGTTTTGCACCATCGTTTACAACTTCTTTTGTTATAATTACATCATAGTTTTTAAGCTCAGGAAGATCAAACATAATATCAGTCATCATCTCTTCCATTATGCTCCTCAACCCCCTTGCACCAGTTTTTCTTTTAAGTGCTAAAGAAGCTATAGCCTTTAGAGCTTCATCGTCTATTTTTAAATTTACCTCATCTATTGCAAAAAGCTTTTGATACTGCTTAACTATTGAATTTTTTGGCTCCTTTAAAATTCTAACCATATCATCTTGAGAAATATCATTTAGCGTAGCAACCACATGAAGTCTTCCTATAAGTTCTGGTATCAATCCATAATGAACCAAATCGTCTGGCTCAACAAAACTTAATAATTTCTCTTTTTCACTCTTGCTTCTTTTATCTTGACCAAAGCCTAAAACATTTTTGCCAAGCCTTTTTTCTATAATATCACTAAGTCCATCAAATGCACCCGCACAAACAAATAAAATATTTGTAGTATCAATCTGTATAAATTCTTGATTTGGATGTTTTCTACCACCTTTTGGCGGAATATTTACAACACTTCCTTCAATTATTTTAAGAAGTGCTTGTTGAACACCTTCTCCGCTAACATCACGCGTAATTGATCTATTTTCGCTCATTCTAGAAATTTTATCTATCTCATCTACAAAAACTATACCATGCTCTGCTTTTTTTACATCTCCATTTGCAACTTGAAGAAGTCTTGTAAGTATATTTTCAACATCTTCTCCTACATAACCAGCCTCTGTTAGACTAGTCGCATCACAAATTGCTATTGGGACATCTAAAAATCTGGCTAAAGTCTGAGCCATCAATGTCTTGCCGCTACCAGTTGAGCCTAAAAGCAAAATGTTTGATTTTGAAATTTCAGTGTCATCTTCTATGTTTGATTGTTTAAAAATTCTTTTATAGTGGTTATAAACACCAACACTAAATATCACTTTGGCTCTATCTTGACCTATAACATACTCATCTAACACGGCTTTTAGCTCTTTTGGCGTTAGATTATCATAAATTTCTTTTTTATCTTCATTTTTTTGATCATTTTCACCATTTATACCATTTAACATATTATAAGATGCGGTTATACAATATTCGCAAATAAAAGAGTTGCCATCTATACTTGTAAGAAGTCTTCTATCTGCTGATTCTTCTTTGTTACAAAAGCTACATTTTCTAGCCATTAATCTTTTCCTTTTTGTAGAGGAATTCCTCTTGTTGTATTCAATATAAAATCGCACATTTTAAGAACATGCTTATTATCAGTTTTTTCTTTTAACTCTTTGGCTTGGTCTTTTAAGCCATTCTCACTTTTAAAAAGAAATTTAAAAGCTTGATTAATTATCTCAACTTGTTCTTTATCAAACCTTCTTCTGATTCCAACTAAATTTAAGCCTCTTATATAAGCTCTATTACCCTCAGCCAAACAAAAAGGTACTATATCTTGCGAAAGCGCAGAAGCTCCTGCTATCATGCAACTTTCACCAATTTTTACAAACTGATGAACCGGTGTCAAGCCGCCAATTACAGCATAATCTCCCATTTCAACATGACCTGCTAAAGTTGCATTATTTGCCATAATAATATTGCTTCCAATAACGCAATCATGTGCTATATGACAATAAGCCATTATAAAAGCATTATCTCCTATCCTAGTAAAACCATCGCCCTTGTGAGAACCTGAACTTATCGTGCAAAATTCGTGAATTGTAACATTTTTGCCTATTACTAGTCCTGTTTTTTCGCCAACTTCAAAACTCATATCTTGTGGTATTTCGCCAACTATAGCATAGCTAAATACTTTTCCACCATCTCCAATGGTAGTATCGCCAATGATTCTTGCACCCTGTTTGATAATACAACCATTTCCTATCTTAGAATCTTTGCTTATAAAAGCATTAGCCTCAACTATAACATCGTCTCCTAGCATAGCTCCGTCTTCTATTATCGCTCTAGGATCTATTTTGTTCATCTTTTCTACTTATCCATTATCATTGCTTGAAGCTCTGCTTCTGCTACCAAAATATCATCCACAAAAGCTTCGCCTTTTAAAACCCAAATTTTACCTCTATGTTTTAATGTTTGCAATCTAAACTCTATAGTATCGCCAGGTCTTATAGGACGGCGAAATTTAGCCTTATCTATGCTCATAAAATACACAACTTTATTTGATAAATCTTCATTAGGCATACTTTTAAATGCCAAAACTCCGCCGGCTTGCGCCATTCCTTCTATTATCATAACTCCTGGATATATAGGATGAGAAGGAAAATGTCCTTGGAAAATTTGCTCTCCTATGGTTACATTTTTTATTGCTACAATGCTCTTATTTGGAACAATATCTATAACCCTATCTATAAGCAAAAACGGATATCTGTGTGGTAAAATTTTCTGGATTTCTACTATGTCTATCATTAACTTCCTTACTTACATAAATAACTAAGAATTGTAACTAAATAATGCTAAAATTTAGCTAATAAGTTTACTTAAATTTTGCTATTTTGTGCCTTATGTCTTCATAAAGTAAGCATTTTGCATATATTTGAACTTTTGCATTTTTTATCTCATCGATAACTATAATTGGACTTAAACTATACTCTTTGCAGATATAGTTTCTAAGCATCAACTCCTTTTTTATACTTGGCGGATTATAAACAATTTCTCTAACTTTTTTATAATTTGTTTTTAAAATTTTATTAAAAAATTTTAATGATATAAATTTGATTTCGTCTTTGCAAAATGCAATATTTTTATCATTTTTCAAATTTAAATTAACATTTTCTTTTCTAAATTTACTTAAATATAAAAAGTAACTATCAACAACTTTATCGTCAAATTTTACATATGCATTTAGTAATCTATAATTTAAAAATCTATCTTTTATTATTTGAAATTTAATATTTTTATCTTTTAAGCGATGAACTTTTTTATAAAAATTTAACTTTTCTTCTATGGAATTTGGTAATTTTTGATTGCCAATATTACTTATCATTTCACTCATAAAAAGATTTTGGTGATCTCTTTGTTTTTTTAGAGCAAAAATGCAACCGCAGTAATTTTGTGCATACAAATTATCATTTTTTGCTAGGCTCATTTGTTCGCTAGTTCCACCATTTTTCCTATAATCTGGTGCTATAAATTTAATATTAAATTTATCACAAATTTTTTCTAAAGAAGTGTTAAGTTGCATAAGAGATTTTTTAGGACTCATAAGAAGTGTTGTAGTGATTGTATTTTCGCCAAGCTCTAATGCTTTTTGTGCTGTATTTTCTAATCTAAAATCAAAACAAAACTCACATCTTTTGCCTTTTTCAGGCTCATTTGCCATATATTTTGCACCATCAAACCAAGAGTTTAAATCATACTCGCCTTTTATAAGCTTAATTCCAATGGTTTTACAACTATGTTTTACATCGTTAAAACGAAGTAAATACTCACTATATGGATGTATATTTGGATCGTAAAAATAACCTATAATTTTTTTATTTGGGTAATCTTTTTTCAATCTTTTTAAAAAATAATGACTATCAACAGAACAGCATATATGCACTAACATTCATCTACCTTTTTTGTTATAATTATATATAAATTTTGTAAAAAGGCTTAATATATGAGTAAAAATAAAAAAATTTCTATAGTTATTTTATGCTTTATTAGTTTTATTTTTATCATTTATACACTATTTGGATTTTTGGGAATTCCTTATATTTTAAAAAACAGCATTCCATCATCTTTAAAAAAACAAGGAATAGAACTAAATATAAAAGATGCTAAATTTAACCCTTTTACATATGATTTAAACATAAGCGAAATTTCTATAAGCACTTTTGAAAAAATTTTTAGTGCAAAAAAAATAGACTTTGATATAGACATCTTAAAAATTTTTAAAAAAACTATACATCTAAATGCTATAAAACTTGATACTCTAGATATAAACATTTTAAAAGACATAAATGGAACTTTTAACTTTGCTAGTTTTTTGCCAAAAGATGAAAAAGATGAAAATGTTGGCAAAACTTCTTCATTTAATTTTATTTTAAATCATCTAGAAATATTAAATGGTAAGTTTAGTTATAGCGATAACTCTCTAGACAAGCCTTTTAATATCAATTTAGATGACATAAACTATAAAATTTCAAATATTAATATGGCAGATGAAAACATAGGTCATCACATGCTTGATTCCATATCAAATTTAGCAAAAAATATATCCATAGATAGTGGCATAAAGATAAAACCGCTTACATTTCATGGAAATATAAAAGTTCAAGATCTTGAGCTTAATCCAGTTTGGTTATCTTTCTTAGAAAATATGCCATTAAAACTAAAAAGCGGGAAGTTAAGCACACAGATAAACTACAACATTATTTTCGATAAAGATAAAATGTATTTCTTGATAGATAACTCAAATTTAACATTAAATAACATTTTGGTTTTAGATAAAAACGACTCTATATCTCTTGGGGAGCTAAATATACCAAATATCAACATAGTTTCTAACATAAAACCATACGATGTATCAACTATGATAAATTTTGAAAATTTAAATTTATTAAATTTAAATCATAGCAAAATCGGACATATAAATGCACTAAATTTAATACAAAATAATTTAAATATCACTCTAAAAGATAAAAATACAATTTTAGACATTAATTCATCAAATATAATTAGCAAAAATATATCTCTTAGCAACAATTTAGCTATATCTAACGATGATATAAATGCCTCAAATATCTCTTTTATGTTGCAAAATATGGATGGAAATTTATCCATAGATACAAATTTGGCAAAACTTAACATCAAAAACTCACAACTTAACATAGATAAAATCAAAGCTATTTTAAATGACGCCACACTAACAAATGCAAATTTCACCCTAAAAGATAAAAATATCACATTTAAAAATGATAAATTAAATACATCTGATTTTTCGTTTTTTATAAACAAAGAAAAACTTTTTAACAATCAATCATCAAATCTTAGCAATTTTACTTACACATTTAATAACCAATCATCAAACATAAATGCTGATAATTACGAACTTTCTAAAACTACTGCTTATAGCAAAAATTCTAAATTTTCTTCATTTGAAAAACTAAATTTAAAAGATATAGTTTTTGATCTAAATGATTTAAATTTAAAAATAAATACTATAAATTTAGATGCTTTTGATTTTAAAACTAATATAAATAAAAACAGAAAAATAAGCGTAATAGAAAATTTACCATCTATACAATCTACAAATAAGACTTCTAAAAACAATAAAAAGCAGCAAAATAGCACTAAAAAGGCTTTTTCTTACGCTATAAACCAGATAAATATAAATAACGCTAAAGCAGATATAAATAACATTATGGATGATTTTAATGTCACTCATAAATTTAATGATATAGATATAAAAATAAAAAATTTTACTTCAAATTATGCAAAACCTTTCGGTATTTCTTTAAGCTCTAATTCAAAAGATATCTCTTTAAAAACATCGGGTGAAGTATCCATAAATCCGTTTAAAACAAATTTAAATATAGACTTATCGCATAGAAATTTGTCATATTATATGCCTTATGCAAAAGAATTTATAGATGCAAAACTTCAAGATGCAAAGATGAGTTTTAAAGGTAGGTTTAAATTTGATAAAACACCAAAAATACAAGGAAATCTTGAGTTAAAAGATATTTCTTTGTTAAATCAAGAAGATTTTGATATTTTTTATATAAAACAATTTTATATAAAAAATATACAATATGATACAAACTTACTAAATTTAGACGACATAACTCTACAAGATCCGTATTTAAATGTTTATATAGATAAAAATAAACAGGTAAATTTATCAAAGATTATCAAAAAAGATAAATCAAAAAATGATAAACAAGACAAAAAAGAAGATCAAAACGATAGTAAATTTGCAATATTTATAAATAAAATAAAGTTAGAAAATGGCACACTTGATTTTAGTGATTATTCCTTATTTACGCCTTTTGTCACCAAAATTTCAAATTTACAAAGCACAGCTTCATCTATAAGAAATGATAAAATCAGCCATATCAACCTAGAAGGAACCGTTGGTGCAAGTGGCTATAGCTCCATAGAAATACAAACAAAACCATTTGATCCAAAAGATTACACCAAAATAAATATGACTTTTAAAGATATTAATTTACCAGATATTACTCCATATAGTAGCGAATTTGCTGGATATGAGATAGATAGCGGAAGACTTAATCTAAGTTTGGTCTATGATATAAATAATTCTGTAATGCTTTCTGAAAATACCATAAACATCGACGCACTAGAACTTGGAAAGAAAGTTCAAAGTGATCAAGCTGTAAATTTACCACTCAAACTAGCAATATCCATACTAAAAGATTCAAATAATCAAATAACAATAAATCTGCCTATAACTGGCGATTTATCAAATCCAAAATTTAGCTATGGTGGCATTGTTTTACAAGCGGTAATGCAACTTTTTACAGATATAATCACAAGTCCTTTTAAATTTTTAACATCTACCCTTGGTATAAAAGGTGAGCAGATGGATACGATTGATTTTAAACCAGGAAATGATAATCTAATAAGCTCAGAAAAGGCAAAAATTCCAAATTTTGCTAAAATAATAGAACAAAAAGATAGCATAAATATAACTATAACTCCAGCTTATAATAAAAAATTAGACGAAAATGAATTTCAAAAAAATAAATTTGAATCCGATATATCAAGATACATGATGAAAGACGGATTATCATACAAAGATGCCATTGAAAAGCTTAGAATTCGCTTCTTGCCAAATAAAAATTTTCCTTCTTTGCAAGAGACAACAAAAGCTATAATTACAACATATAATATAAAGCAAAAATACTTTGATGAAGTTGCGATAAATAGAGCACAAAATATCAAAAATGCTCTTATAAAAGCAGGAATTCCTAAAGACAGGATAGAAATTTTAAAAATAAATCCTAATGGAAAAATAAAACAAAATTTATATATAAGCGTAGAAATGGGAATTGTAAGAAAAGAAAAATAAAGAAGAGAATTTTGGTTTACAAATAGGAAATTTTAAAAATACAACGATGAAAATAAAAAAGAATTTAGTAGTGTTTTGATAAAAAATATTTATCAAGATAAAATAACAATAAATATAAATGGCTTAAATAAGGATTGTATCTCAGATACTAAAAACCATGGCGGGACTAATAAGGCTGTATTTGCAAACTCTCTTAGTAATTATAAAATTTGGAATGATTTTTTAAGAAAAAAGCTAAATATAGGAGATATGAGAGAAAATATCACTATGAAAAATCTTGATGAAAATAGTGTTTGTATCGGAGATATTCACTACTAAGATCTTGCATTTTTCAAGTTTCTCAGCCAAGAAAGCCTTGTGCTAAGCTTTAATAAATACTATGAGGGGATAAAGAAAATAGAAGTGATAAATTTTAGAGAGCATTTGATAAAATAGCCTAAAATAGGCAATCTTTGTAATAAAAAGCCATAAAATGTATAAAAACCGAGAGAATTTTTTCAAATCTTAAACGAATTTAGCCAAATTTTGCCATTTTTTAAGGAAAAATATTCCTTAAATAAGTTTTACCTTAAATGAAAATATGAATTTAAGTTTTTTATACCTTTAAAATAACGATAATATCGTGCTTAAAAGCATTTTAAGTTTTATAAATGCACACACCGCAAAATTTAAAAAAACCGAAAAACCGTATAGTTTAAATGCCGTATTTTAGGGATTATCGGTTTTTAATATGGTTGAAATATGGTTGAAAAAGGCATAAAAACTTATAAAAAACCAGTAAAAACCCATAGGTTTTTTATAAGTTTTTGTATATTTTTTCTTAAGATCTTAAAAGTAAAAATTAATTTTATACAAATTCAACGAGAGAATTAGATAAGTCATCATACCCATTGAATTAGTATTTGATTTTGCTAGAGTGTTGCAGTTTGTCTTTCATATGCATATTTTACGGCGTTTGGTTCTGTATGTGCTAATGCATTTTCTATTGTTTTTTGCTTATACTAAATTTTACAAGATCTGTTATATGCAACGAACAGATGGTTTTAAATGTGGCTCTAAATCCGTGAGCACACACTTTTGAGTGATATTTGTCTAAAATAAGTTTGCAACACTAATTTTGCCATTTTTTACTCCATAAAAACAAAATTACTTTTATAAAACAAGAATTACCCTATAAATTACCATAATGATTTAGAAGTAATTATATAATAAAAAGAATTAAACAGAAGTAGCTGTAATTAGAAAAATGGTTTGGTGGTGGCCCCGAATGGACTCGAACCATCGACCACTACCATGTCAAGGTAGTGCTCTACCAACTGAGCTACGGGACCAAAATCTGGATTTTACCATATACTTTTTTAAACTATCCTTGTGTGCGAACTATAAGACTTGGCGGTAAGTTAAAATGCTCTATAATTCTAGCTTCTTGCTGTCTCATTTCGCCACTATCAATTTCGTGATCAAAACCTAAAATATGAAGTAATCCATGCGTAAAAAGAAGTGCTATTTCATCATCATTTGTATGATTTAACTCATTTGCCTTTTTGCTAACTAAATCCAAATTTATAACTATACTTCCTAAAACTGAACCATAAACAAACTCCAAAGGAAAACTTAAAACATCTGTAGTTTTGTCTATATTTCTATTTTCTTTGTTTATTCTACGCATTTCATCGCAATCAACAAATACTAATTCGACATCATCATTGCTTAAAAATTTTAAAATTTCATCTAAAATTTTGGGATATTTATCATCACAAATAATCATTATCTACACCTTTTAAAGCAAATTTTACCAAATGTAGCTATAATTTTTATTAAATTTAACAATAGGAATAATATGAAAAAAGCACTTTGTATAATAAGTGGTGGAATGGATAGCACACTTTGTGCATATATGGCGAAAAATGAGGGTTATGAGATAGTTGCACTTCACTTTGATTACAATCAAAGAACTATGAATAAAGAAAGAGAGTGTTTTAGCAAAATATGCGATGATTTAAACATCAAAAAAAGAGAAATTTTAGATGTTAGTTTTATATCACAAATCGGTGCAAATGCATTAACTGATACAAATTTAGAAATTCCAAAAACCGGCATTAGTAATGACATACCAATAACCTATGTTCCTTTTAGAAATGGAGTTTTTTTAAGCATTGCAGCAGCACTTGCTCAAAAAGAGAATTGTGATGCGATATTTATAGGTGTTGTTGAAGAAGATAGTAGTGGATATCCTGATTGTAGCGAAGAGTTTATAAAAAGTATGCAGCGTAGTATAAATTTAGGAAGAGGCACAAAAGAAACAAAGATTATTACACCTCTTGTTCATCTTAGTAAAGCAGATATCGTAAAAAAAGCTATATCTTTAAATGTACCATTAGAATTAACTTGGAGCTGTTATGAGAGTGAAGATAAAGCGTGTGGCGAGTGCGATAGTTGTAGGCTTAGACTAAATGGCTTTAAAAAAGCTGGTTTTAAAGATAAAATTCCATACAAAGAGTAAAATAAATCTTTTACTCTTTGGATTCTAGCGCTCTTGCTAGGTTTTTAGCGGCTTTTAAATCCACTTTTCCACTTCCAAGAAGCGGCATCTCTTCAAGATTATATATAGAAGATGGAAGCATTAATGGTGGCACATGTGAAGCCCTAAGTTTTAAACTTACTTCATTTGGCAAAATTTCTCCTTTGTATAAAAGAACTATCTTTTCACCCTTTTTCTCGTCTTCTACACTAACGCAAATAATCTCTATATCCTCTCCTAGGGCATTTGATACTTTTTCTTCGACGCTTGCCAAACTTATCATCTCACCACCAATTTTAGCAAATCTTGAAACTCTATCTGTAATTTTTAAAAAACCATCTTTATCAAGTAAGCCTATATCGCCACTTTTATAGTATCTAATCCCATCTATCTTTACAATAACATCTGATGTCTTTGCCATATCATCATAATAGCCCTCCATTACTTGATGACCACCTATAAGAATTAACCCTTCTTCGCCTATGTCTAATTCTTCTAATGTTTTTGGATCAACTATCTTTATAACAGTTCCTGGAAGTGGCAAACCAACAGTTCTAGGCTTATTAAAGACAAGTTCGGTAAAAAAGTCAGGATCTAATGAGTTTGGCATATTGCAACTAACTACAGGTGTAGTTTCTGTAGTTCCATAACCCTCATAAATTTCATGACCAAATTTCATCTTAAATTCTTTTTTAATATCTTCTTTTAGCTTTTCAGCTCCTGCTACCACTATCCTAAGATTGGCAAACATTAAAGAATTTATCTTTTTGCTTTTATTATAAAGTCTAAAAAATGTTGAAGTTCCAAGAAGTATAGTTGCGTTATACTTTGCAGCCATATTGCCTATAGTTGAGCTATCTGTTGGATCTGGAATATGTACACTCATTATGCCTTCTGTTAATGGTAAAAATGTAGTAACTGTTATGCCAAAGGAGTGAAAAAGCGGTAAAGTAGCCATTATAACATCACTTTTTTGTTTATTTAAAACACCAGCAATCTGCTTAATATTTGCCATTAAATTTCTATGTGTTATTTTTATACCCTTTGGTTCACCTTCACTTCCGCTACTAAAAACAATTGTGGCAGTCTCCCCTATATCAACTGGCTCAAAATGTGTAAGTTTTATAAGCCATGCTGGCATAAAAAACGCCTTTAAAAACGCCAAAATTTTATCTTTTTTCTCTATACTTTTTGCAATATCCTCAAGATATATTAGTTTATCTCCAATGCTATTTTGCAGATTAAAACCACGATCTGCTAATTTCTCAACAAATTTTCTAGAAGTTATAATGCTTTTTATGTCAGCTTTTTGGACGCATTTTATCATCATTTCTTCACTAACCGTATAGTTTAAATTTATAATAACTTTTCCTTTTATTAAAAGAAGTAAGTTTATAGCACTTCCAAAAACGGAACTCGGCAGTATAACGCCTATATGTTTTTCATTCTCAAATGAGTTTTTAAATTTAGAAAATAACACCAAAACAAGTGTTATAAATTTAAGATTATTTAGTTTTAGACCTGTAGAATCAACAATAGCTCTTCTAAAAAGATGAGATTTTGCAACATTTATCCAGTTAAAATGCACTGGATCCAAGCTATTTACATACTCACCCCAACTATAAAAAGAAAGCTCGTTTACAACTTTTTTAACGGCACTAGCAGTTGAAGTATTGCTCATTTGCTTTCCAAAAGTTACACTTATTTGCTTATTTCCATCAATATTTGCTAACTCTTTGTATCCTTTGCTAGCTCTTGAAAAAGTTGAACCCCAAAGTCCTCTTATAAAAAATGGAATAATAACACAATTTGCATTTTTAGCAGCAAGCTCAAAACCTTGCTGGAATTCACCCAAATGACCATTATATGATATCCTACCTTCTGGAAAAAGAGCTACTACTTCGCCATTATTAAGCCTTTTAGTTATAGCTTCTATGGCACTTTTATTTATGCCATTTCCTATTGGAATAACCTTAAATAAATTAAAAAACCATTTTATATACCAGTGATTATAAAAACTTTTAAACATTACAAATTTAATAGGTCTTGGTGTAGCAATTTGCAAAACAAGCCAATCGATCCAACTAATGTGATTACCAAGAAGAAGAACGCCACCCCTTAATGGCAAATTATCAAGTCCATTAACATTTACTTTATAAGTTTGCTTTAGTATAGGTAAAAGCAGTATTCTACTAAAAAGATGTGGCAACTCTTTTACACAATAAATTGCTGTAAAAAGTGTAGCCATAGCACAAATCAGATATAAGCCAATAGTAGTAAGTCCGAATTTAACAAAAAACATTGAAAATATTATTGCAAAAACCATAGTTATATTTTGTAAAAAGTTATTGCCAGATAAAATTTTCCCCATTTGCTCTTCTTTTGCGAAATACTGAATAGCCGCATTTAAAGGAACAATAAAAACACCTCCGCTTATACCAAAAATTAGTGATGATAATGCAAATAAAAAAATATCTTTACTTCCCGATAATAAAAAAAGAGCCATAGAAATACCTAGTGCGCCAAATGGAACAATGCCAAGCTCTATATGTTTTTTAGAATAACTTGCTGCTATTGCTGAGCCTATGATTATTCCTATTGCACTTACTGAAAGTATTACTTGTATTATTACTACATTTGAATCCATTGTCATAGCTTTATAGTGTGCAGGAAAAGTCGCAACTATTATTTGTGAAATAGCCCAAAATACGGATAATCCAAGTATGCAAAGAAATATAGATTTATTAGATTTTATAAATTTCAAATTGTGATTTAAATATGTTAAATTAAGATATTTCTTAATTTCAAAATTCTCTTCAATAGAAACTGCTTTAAAATATGGTATTTTAAATGTAAAATATGCTTCTATAATTGATAATACAAATAAAATAACACCTATAAACCATACAGAACTCATAATTTCACTAGGACTTGTGCCACTATATAACATTTCAAAAAATATAGAAAACATAAATGAATTTAAGAGTATAGATACTATAGTAACAGCTTGTACAACGCCATTTCCACTACCTAAATTTTGAGATCCTAGTAAATTTTTTATTAGACCATATTTAGCAGGAGAATAAATTGCACTTTGCATAGCTAAAAATAGCGTAAATATAAAAGCAATATAAAACCATCCAAAAATATAACTTATTAATATACAAAATGTAAATAGTACCCCGATAATAGCACAAACTCTAGTAACAATCGTTTTGGAAAATTTATCGTTTAAAAAGCCAGATGGTGAAAATAAAAATATAAAAGGAAACAAAATCATAGCATTTACTAATAGGCTTAGGTATAACAAAGTATCGCCATCATAGTATTTTAAAATAATATTTTGTATTGTTATCTTATGACCTAAATCCACTCCAGCATTTATAAACATAACAACAAGATAAGGTATAAAACCCTTTTTTGAAAAAATAGAATCCATAATTCCCTTTACATTTCTATCTAAGAAATATTTATCCCCTTATTTTGGGGATAAATTTCAATGCAAATCTTTCCAAATTTTTCTTTTCCAAAGTATAGCAAAAACAGAAATTATAGCAAAATAAATCATGATTTTTATAGAAACAGATTCTCTTTCATCTTTTTTAGAATCCCCAACTTTTTGTATGTATTCTACAACTTGTGTTTCTGCTTTTTCATTAAGCCCAACTCTAGGCATTGCAGTGCCTGGAAGCATTTTTTGAGGATCATTTATAAATTTATGTAAATAAGTTTCACCTTTTGAGCGAATCATCATAGAAAGATCTGGCGGATTTGATCCCATATAGTTTTTAAGACTCAATCTATCTCCTAAAACATACATATTGTCATATTTCATATCATGACATCTTTGGCAAGCATTATCAAAAACTTCTTTATTGCTAACTTCTTTTGGAGCAACTGAATTTAAATAAACTATTATATCTGCAACTTCTTGATTTATATCTCCACCAAGACCAAAAAATTGAGTCATAGGAAAAGGTTTTTCATCGTTAAATACATGAGATACTTTTAAAGCTAAAGTTGGTTCAAGTATAAGGGCGGCTAAAAATTTATCATCATACAAATAACCAGCCAAACTAAGATCTGGCGGAACCACTCCTATAGCTTCACTTGCTGTTTTATCATCACCCATAGGATTAGGCAAACCTTTTACTTTTAAAGAGTGGCAACTCGCACATGCCATAGCAAATATTTGCTCTCCTGATGCAATATTTCCTTTTGAAAAGTCAATGTTATCAACTTTACCCCAAAGTTCATCATATCTTGTTTTTAAATTTGTAGCTTTTGCAAGCTCTTTATTTGCTAAATTTAGGTTAACTTCATCATTGTCAGCTTTTTTAATATTCACATTTGCTAAATCTACTTTTTTATTGACAAATTCTTTATCTGAAGATGAAAAATCATAACTTACAGAAGATGTGTGCGGATTCATAACAGAGTGTGCCAAAGGCTCAACTCCCCAATATGTAACTAATACCATAAATAAAACTATAATTAATATCTTTAACTCTTTCATAAGCTACCCCCTTTTTCTTTCGGCTATAGTAATGAGAGGTAAAAATACAAGCAATAATGTTATATAGCTTATAGAAAGAACAAAACCTATATAAGTATTGCTAATGCCAAAAGTTACTCCATCGGCTGGCAACTTACCATAAATAGTAAGTGCTATTAAAACTATCATTAATACCCAAAACCATATGAAATATGCTCTGTTTTTATGTGCAGGAGCAACAACACTGCTTCTATCAAGCCAAGGTATAAATATAAGAGAAACCCCAGAAAATGCAAAAGCCATAAGTCCTATATCTGCAGCTTTAAGTGGTCCAACATCAAAGAAAAATCCGCGCAAAATTTCATACTGCCATAAAAAATACCACTCAGGATAAATATGTGGAGGTGTTTTTAAATGACTTGCGGGATCAAAATTTATAGGATCCATTGCAAAGCTAAACTGAAATCCTACCAAATAGAAGAAAAATATCATAAATATGCAAACATACATGAAATCTTTTGCTAAAAATCCTGGCCAAAATGGTATAACTTTAGCTTCTTTAGTATTACCTTTTAGATATTTATCAGCTTCTAATTCAAAATCTATCTCTTCTCCATCAAGATTATTTACATGTGGAAAACGAAGTGCATAAAAATGTAGAGCAATTACAACTATGATTACAACTGGAAGTAAACAGACATGAAGCATAAAAAATCTTGTAAGAGTTGGATCGCTTACAGCATAATCACCCCTTATCCACTCTACGACTGCTTCACCTATAATAGGAATACCTCCAAAAAGTTGAGTTATAACAGTAGCTGCCCAATAACTCATCTGTCCCCATGGAAGCATATATCCACTAAAAGCCTCAGCTGAAAATATCAAAAATAAAAGTATACCACTAACCCATATAATCTCTCTACCATTTTTATAAGATCTATAATAAACTGCAGTAAATGTATGAATATAAAGTATCAAAAATATAACAGAAGCGGCAACTGCGTGTATATGTCTCCAAAGCCAACCATATTCAACTTCTTGCATGATAGTTTTATTTACACTATCAAACGCCACAACGGCATCTGGTTTATAATACATTACTAGTAATAGTCCAGTAACAAAAAGAAGTATAAAAAGCGTTAACAAAATAACACCCATAGCCCAAAGGAAGTTTATATTTTTTGGTATCCAATACTCACTAACCATAACTTTCCAAAATTTATCTATATTTAATCTTTGATCAAACCAATCAAATAAACTTGTAGATTTTTTTATATGCGACATAACTTCCCCCTTATGCTTTAGACATCAGTTGTTTGTATTCAGGACCTTCTTCGCCAAGAACAAGTGTTGTTCCTTCTATTTTAAAAGGAGGAATATCCAAAGGTCTAGGAGGTGGTCCAAAAGTATTTATGCCTTCAGCATTAAATACTCCTCCATGACATGCACAAACAAACTCATTTCTAGATGCACTCCAGCTTGGGATACAGCCTAAATGTGTGCATAGCCCAATTACGACAATATATCTAGCATCTCCAACAACAATATCTCTAGCTTCATTTGGTTTTGAATCAGCTGATTTTTTCATAACAAAAATAGGCTTTTTACGCCACTCCACATTATAAATTTCACCCTCTTTTATAGGACTAAGATCAACAGTGGTAAAACCTGCTGCTTTTACACTAGGGAGCGGATCCCATGTTTTCTTAACAGCTCCAAGTGCAAATATACCGCCTATTGCAGCGACAGCACCAAAAGATATACCTATAAAATCTCTCCTACTGTTTTTTTCGGACATACTTTTCCTTTCTATCTATAGCTATAGACTTTAAACTCAAATATTTATTCTACAACAATTATTATTAAATTTAAATGATATTGTTTTTTTAATTACATTTTATGATTAAATTTATAAAATTAAGTTATTTTTTTTAATTTTTATTAATATTTTATATGATAGAATGAACGGTAAATAAATATTGTAATAATGGGGTTTAATAAACATTTCCATGTATTATAAATTTATAAACCGACAACTAAATTCAACTTAATACTTACTAGAGGAGTTTTGATGACAGAAGGTGTTACTAAAATAGCTTTTGCTACTATTAGCAATGCAAACGAGATAACAACTATAAGCTTGGACTTTTATGCTACTTTTGTTGTTGTATGTTTTGTTCTTTGGATTGGAACATTTTTAACTAAAAAGTCAAATTTTTTATACAAATACGATATTCCAGTGCCAGTAACGGGCGGTTTGGTTATTGCTATATTTGTTTTTCTTTTATATTCATTAGGTGGTATAAGTATCAAATTTAACGAAGCTATAAAAGATCCATTTATGCTTATGTTCTTTACATCAGTTGGTCTTGGTGCAGATTTTGCAAGTCTTAAAAAAGGTGGAAAACTTCTAGTTCTTTTTGGAATTGCTGTATGTTCATTCTTGTTTGTTCAAAATGCCGTTGGTGTTGGACTTATGACTTTAATGGGCGAAAATCCACTACTTGGTCTATTAGCTGGCTCTATAACATTAAGCGGAGGACACGGAACAGGTGCTGCGTGGGGCGATACTTTTATGAAAGCACCATATATGTTTGAAGCAGCAAAAGATATCGCTATGGCAAGTGCAACTTATGGGTTGATAGCAGGAGGTTTATTTGGTGGTCCAGTAGCTGGTAGCTTGATTAGAAAATTTAATCTAAAGCCTACAGAAAAAGAAAGCGATAGTCAAACTAGTGATGAGGTGTTTTCAGAGCCTGAAAAACAACGACTTATAACAAGTTCGTCATTTGTAAAAAGTTTGGGTCTTTTTGCTCTTGCTATGTTTTTAGGAACAACCATTAACTTTTTCCTAAAAGGTACAGCTTTTGCACTTCCTACTTTTGTTTGGTGTCTATTTAGTGGAATTATAATTAGAAACTCATTCCATTATTTTAATATACATCAGGTTTTTGATAGAGAAGTTGGCGTTATAGGAAATGTGAGTTTAGCAATCTTCCTTGCAATTGCAATAATGACTCTAAATTTAATAGAACTTACAAAACTAGCCATTCCTTTACTTACGCTTCTTGCAGTACAAACAGTTGTAATTATTTTATGGCTAAGATATGTTACATTTAATATTTGTGGCAGAGACTACGATGCTGCGTGCTTAGTCGCAGGACATTGTGGATTTGGTATGGGTGCAACGCCAACAGCTATAGCAAATTTGCAGTCTGTAACAGATCACTTTGGTCCATCAAGAATAGCATTTATCGTTGTTCCTATAATGGGCGGATTTTTTGTTGATATAGCAAACGCCTTAACTATTAAACTATTTTTATTTTTACCAGTATTTGGTTAAGTATGCATTTAGAAGCGATTTCGCTTCTAAATTATTTTAAATTTATTTATATTAAGTTCCCCGCTACTTATATCTAAATAATAAAACATGTCTTTTTTTACATCCAAATTTGCCAAATACCTTATAGCTAAATTTGCTTCAAATGATGCCATAAACATAACAATTGGTGTAGTTATACCGCCTGGTTTTCTATCATTTATCTTTACAAAATCAAACTTGGCTTTATCAATAAAACAAATTTGTCCATTAAATCCTTCAACACTAGTATATATCCAAGGAGTATTGGTATTTTTTGCAAAAGTATCTATCATAACTCTTGTTGGCATATTATCGGTTGCATCTAAAATAAGATCATATTTCAGTTCTCTTTTACTCCAAACACAAAAATCCTCTAAATATACATTTATTTTTACGCCATTATATCTTTTTTCTAGCTTTTTTTTAAAAACTTCAGCCTTGTATTTTCCAATATCCTCCATACCAAAAAGTATTTGTCTATGGATATTATGCAAACTTACTGTATCAAAATCCACTATAGAAATCTCTCCTATACCACTTGATGAAAGTGCATAACCAAGAGAGCTTCCAAGACCGCCACTACCGATTATAGCTATTTTTTTATCTTTTAAGGAATTTTGAGTATCTTCTCCCCAAAGTGCAATTTGTCTAAGAAAATACTCATTCATTATAAAACCTCAATATTTTTTAACTGATCACTAAATTTCCACAAAGATCTAGCCTTATTTATCTCTTTTTTGTCTATATCAACTATAAGCATTTCTTCATCTTTTCCAAGTTCATTTACAATATCACCAAAAGGATTTATTAGCATACTTTGTCCATAAAAATTCCATATCTCATTTTCGTATTTATGTTCTCCAACTCTATTTATCCTAAGAACATACATCGAATTTGTAAAAGCTCTTGTTTTTAAAAGTTCTTTCCATCTTGTTTCGCTAAAAAATGTACAAGCACTAGGTGTTATAACAACATCTACTTTTTTTTTCATAATCTCTTGCCAACAAACATCAAAGTTTGTCTCATAAGCATTGATAATAGCAAATTTAATCCTATTTATGTTAAATGTTGGAATATTTACTTTAGTAAGTGAATTTACAAAAAAGCTCTTTTCATCCCAATGAGAATAGGGCATAAGAAAATTTTGTTCATAAAATTTATTTTGCTTCTTAGAAAATTTAGCACAAACTTTTACAAATCCTCTACCTTTTTGCAATATAAGTGGTGCGACTATGCTTATATCATATTTTTTACAAAGATCATTCATGATAGTTTTTCTCATATCACTTTGCTCTTTTATAAGGTTTTTTGGCATTTTTACAAGATCTCTAAAAAAGTTATTTAGAACATACTCACCTATACAAACTAGCTCTACACCCTCATTTGCACAAATTTGAAGATAATAATCCAACCTTGCTGAACTCATAGGAAGCGTTGGCAGTTGAAGAGCACAAATTTTCACTCTTCATCCTTATTTATATACTCAACTTCTAACTTTATATCTTCAAGTATTTTTCTACTTTCTTTTAAAAGTTTTATACCTTCTTTATAAATATTTACACTATTTTGTAAATTTATATCTTCACTATTTAGCTCATTGAGTATTTCATCTATTTTTTTTAGTTTTTCTTCAAAATTATCATTTTCCATGGTTTTCTCCTTTTAAAACATTTTTTATATATGGCTCTATTTTATCTATCTCGACTAAAAAGGCATCATGTCCGTAATCACTATCTATCTGAACATAATTAACCCTGTTTTTATCTATTTTTTTCATAACTTCATACATTTCAAACATCAAATTCGGAGGAAATAAAATATCTCCTTTAAAAGAAATCAAAGTAAGATATGACTCAATTTTACTAAATGCGTTATCAAGACTATCATAGTGTCTTGTGCAATCAAAAATATTCATCATTTTTGCTATATATATGTAAGACAATGGATCAAATTTTTTTGAAAAACTAAATCCATTGTATTGCATATAATTATCTACCTGAAATCTTCCAAAAAGCTCATAAATACCATCTGTTGGAACATAATTTCTACCAAATTTCTTATCCATTGAAGTTGGCGAAAGAAAGCTTATATGTCCAGCCATTCTACCAAAAGCAAGACCTTTTAAGCCTTTTTGAGCTATTTCTTTTTCATCATAATTGCCATCTTTAAACTCAGGATCATTTCTAATAGCTTCAATAGAAATTGTATTAAAAGCTATTGCCCATGGTTTGGTTTGATATGAACTAGCTAAAATGATAATATTTTTAGCAAATTTAGGATACTCTATGGCATAGCAAAGTGCTTGCATACCGCCTAAAGAACCGCCTATAACCGCATAAACACTATTTATTTGCAATCTTTTAAAAAGATTGATTTGTGCTTTAACGACATCACTTATTGTTAAAACAGGAAAGCTAAGAGCATATCTTTTTTTAGTATGCGGATCAATACTAAGAGGCGAAGTTGAGCCAAAGCTAGAGCCTAGTATATTTATACAAATAACAAAAAATTTATTTGTATCTATGGCTTTATTATCGCCTATTAAGTCATTCCACCAGCCAAATTTATTATCGTGTTCATATTTACCAGCTGCATGATGAGACCCTGTTAAAGCATGACAAACAACTACGACATTATCTTTTTTTAAATTTAGCTCACCATATGTTTCATAAACAAGATCATATGGTGCTAGTATTCGTCCACTCTCTAGATATAATGGCTCTTTAAAGTGCTCTTTTTTAGTACGTAAATTTAGCACTAATTTACTCTATAATTCGGTGCTTCCTGTGTTATTATAACATCATGAACATGACTTTCTCTAAGGCCTGCACTTGTTATTTCTACAAATTCCGCTTTTTGTTTAAATGTAGCTAAATCTTTGCTTCCGCAATACCCCATAGAACTTCTAAGCCCGCCAATTAGTTGGTGAACTATGGCTCTTATACTTCCAGCGTAAGGAACTCTTCCTTCAATCCCCTCTGGAACTAGTTTTTCCTTCGCTGTTCCTTCTTGAAAATATCTATCACCACTTCCTCTTGTCATTGCAGCTATAGAGCCCATACCACGATAAACTTTATATTGCCTACCTTGAAGAGTAACAAGATCTCCAGGAGCTTCATCTGATCCAGCAAATATACTTCCCATCATTACAGAACTTGCACCAACTGCCAAAGCTTTAGCAAGATCTCCAGAGTATTTTATGCCACCATCTGCAATAACTGGAATGCCGTATTTATCGGCTTCTTTTACACAATCATCAATAGCTGTAATTTGAGGTACACCAATGCCAGCAACTATTCTAGTTGTACAAATACTTCCGGGTCCAATACCAACTTTTATACCATCAGCACCAGCTTCTGCCAAATCTTTGATACTGGCATAATTTGCTACATTTCCTACAACTATATCAACATTACTAAATCTCTTTTTTAACTCTTTTAAAGTATCGATAATTCCTTTTGAATGTCCATGAGCAGAATCAATAACCATAACATCAACACCAGCTTCTACCAAAGCTTGTGCTCTATCATATTGTCCTACTCCAATAGCTGCTCCAACAATAAGTCTTCCAAATTTATCTTTATTTGAGTCTGGATATTCTATCCTTTTTTTAAGATCTTTTATGGTTATAAGTCCGCTTAATCTACCTAACTCATCAACAATTGGGAGTTTTTCTACTTTATTGTTTTTAAAAATTCCCTCTGCATCATCAAGTGTGCATCCCTTTGGTGCTGTTATTAAAGGGGCTTTTGTCATCACATCACATACTAATTTATCGAAATTTGTCTCAAATCTTAAATCTCTATTTGTTAAAATTCCTATCAAAGTTCTGTTTTCATCAACAACAGGAACACCAGAAATTCTAACTTCTGACATAAGATCTAGGGCTTCTTTTATTTTAGCATCTGGTCTTATAAAAATTGGATCTATTATAACTCCACTTTCACTTTTTTTAACTCTTTTTATCTCTTTAGCTTGCGAAGCTATATCCATATTTTTATGAATAATTCCTATTCCTCCAAGTCTTGCCATCATTATAGCAGTTCTATGTTCAGTTACTGTATCCATTGCCGCTGAAACCAAAGGTATATTTAACGATACATTTTTACTAAATTTAGTTTTTATATCAACTTGTTTTGGCAAAACATCTGAGTATTGCGGTACAAGCAAAACATCTTCGAAAGTTAAAGCCCTTTTTTCTCTTAATTTCATTTTATCCCCTTATAATTTTTTCAAGACTATATGCACCATCAAGAACACTTTGTTCATCATAAGATTTCCCTACAAATTGCGCACTTATGCTTAAATTATCTGCATTTTTTCCAACAGGAACACTAATAGCTGGCAGTCCTGCTAAATTTACACCTATTGTATAAATATCGCTTAGATAAGAAGTTAATGGATCACAAAGATCTCCAAATTTAGGTGCAACTTTTGGAGTTACTGGCAGATAAACAAGGTCTGCGATTTTAAATATATCTTCATACTCTTTTTTTATATAAGCTCTTGCTTTTTGAGCCTTTACATAGTAAGCATCATAATATCCACTACTTAAAACAAAGGCTCCAAGAAGTATTCTTCTTTTTACTTCATCACCAAAACCGTCGCTTCTTGTTTTTATATACATATCTGACAAACTATCACAATCAGCTCTATTGCCGTATCTGACACCATCATATCTACTTAAATTTGCACTTGCTTCAGCAGTTGCAATTATATAATAAGCTGCAACATCGTATTTTGAATTAACAAAATTTCTATAAACTATATTGTGTCCTGCTTCTTTTAGTTTATTTATACTTAAATTCAGTGCTTTTTGAGTATCTTGATCTGCTTCTTTTAAGTAGTTTTCTATAACACATATTGTAAATTTTTTGTCACTATCTAATTTATCAGATGTGCTAATATGCTCTAAATTTGCACTTGTGCTATCTTTTGGATCATAACCAGCTATCATGTCATACAAAATTGCAGCATCTTTTACATTTTGTGTAATTGGTCCTATTTGATCCAAACTACTAGAATAAGCTGCTAAGCCATATCTACTTACTCTACCATAACTTGGTTTAAATCCAACACAACCACAAAGTGCGGCAGGTTGTCTTACACTACCACCAGTATCGCTTCCAAGAGCAGCTATTGCAAGCCCTGCACCAACTGCAGCTGCACTTCCGCCACTACTTCCACCAGGAACTCTTGAACGATCAAGTGGATTTAGAGTTTTTCCATAAAATGATGATTCTGTCGTATTGCCCATAGCAAACTCATCCATATTTGTTCTACCAAATGGAGATAAACCTGATTTTAAAATTTTATCTATAACTGTGGCATTGTATGGAGCAACATAACCTTGAAGTATTTTTGAAGCACAAGTTATACTCCAATTTTTTACCTGAATGTTATCTTTTATAGCGATAGGAACACCGTCTCCACTTTCATTTATAGGCTCATTTGTAAATTGCTCTATATAAGCACCAATTTCTCTGTTTTTATAAATTTTATCTAAAAGATCTTTTTTAAGTTCTTTTATATCATCACTACTTAGTTTTAAAGCTTCTTCTAAAGTTATCACTAATTCTCCTTATGTTTATTTACAAACAATATGCCAAAATATATAATTGCAAATATAATTAGTAGCGTAAATACTATTATCCAGCTACTCATAGGTTTATCAAGCATTTTTCATCACTTTTTCACATCTATGACATAGCTCGCCTTCTTCTTTTGCTTGGTGTTTCCAACATCTTGGACATTTATGCAAGTTTGATTTTAGAAGTTTAAATTTATAATTATCTACTACAAACTCAGCCAATCCCTCGCTATTATCATAAGCTTTCATCTCACTAACCATAAACCAGTCCATTATCTCTTCTAAATCCAAACTCAAAAGCTCACTTGATGTTGTTTGCATACAAAGCTCTAGGGTTGAGTTTATAATTTTTTGTTTTTTTAATGAATCTATGATTTCAAAAAACTTAGCTCTTGCTTCTAGTCCTGAGCCTATATCACTATTAAACTCATATTCTAAAGGTTTATAAACTAGATCAAACGCATCATTTGCACCATTTTTTATAATATCTGGTGCATAATCCATAACCTCATCAACTGTGTATGTTAAAATAGGGGCAATGAGCGGTAGTAAGGATCTAGCAATAATAGCCATCGTGCTTTGTGCACTTCTTCTTCTATCTGAATCTACTTTATCACAATAAAGCCTATCTTTACAGATATCAAGATAAATACCACTCAAATCAGAGCTTAAAAAATTTAAAAGAGCATTAAAACCTTTTGAATATTCATAGTTTTTAAAACAGCTATATGTTTCATCAAAAACTACTTTGGCTCTAGTTAAAATCCACTTATCAAGTTCAGTAAAATTTGTATAAATATCATCTAAATCACAAACATTTGCTAGTAAAAATCGTATAGTGTTACGCACTTTTCTGTATTGTTCGCTAATTTGTTTTAAAATATTATCGCTTATTTTTAAATCACTAGAATAATCGCTCATTCCAACCCAAAGGCGTAAAATTTCTATACCGTATTGTTTAGCAACATCATCTGGAGAAACAACATTTCCCACTGATTTACTCATCTTTTGACCTTTTTCATCAACAGTAAATCCGTGAGTTAATACGCTTTTATATGGTGCATGGCCATTTATGGCACAGCTTACTAAAAGTGAGCTTTGAAACCAGCCTCTATGTTGGTCACTTCCTTCTAAATACATATCAGCCTTATAGCTTCCTGCATCATAATCATCTGTTGTTAAAACCGCATTCCAAGTTGAGCCACTATCAAACCAAACATCTAGTATATCAGTTACTTTTTCTAAATTTAAAGGATTGTATTTTGAATTTTTAGGTAAAAGTTCTGAAATTTCTTTACTCCACCAAGCATCTGCACCTTCTTTTTCAAAGATATCATAAATATTGTTTAAAATATCATCATCAAATATTGGCTCTAGTGTAGTTTTATCTATAAAAAATGCTATTGGCACACCCCAATCTCTCTGTCTTGATATACACCAATCAGGGCGGTTTTCTATCATAGAAGTTATGCGATTTTTACCAGATTGTGGATAAAATTTAACATTATTAAGTTCATTTAGCGCAACTTCTCTTAGCGTTTTACCATCTAATTTTGGCTCATCCATCGCTATAAACCACTGCTTTGTTGCTCTATAAATCACCGGTTTGTGTGTTCTCCAACAAAATGGATATGAGTGGGTAAATTTACTTTGTTTTAAAAGATGATCTCCCAAAAGTTCTAAAATTCTCTCATTTGCTTTAAATATGTGAAGCCCTATAAACTCATCACAAAGATTTTCTGGCAAAAGTCCTTTTAGTTTAAGAGTATTATCATAGCGTCCTTCTTCATCAACAGGCATTATAACTTCTATACCATACTTTAAACTTACCTGATAATCATCTTCGCCATGTCCAGGGGCAGTATGAACCAAACCGCTTCCACCATCCATCAAAACATGTTCGCCTAAAATAAATGTTGATTTTCTTGCATTTAGAGGGTTGATAGCATATAAATTTTCTAGATCTTTTGAAGCAAATATTTTTGCTACTTCGCCGTTTGTAATACCTTCATTTTTAACATTTTCAAGAAGTTTTTTTGCAAATATTAAATTATCAGATGTTAATACATACTCTTCATTAGGATTTAATGATATTGCCTGATTTGCTACCAAGGTCCAAGGAGTAGTGGTCCATATAACAGCCTTTGCATTTTTTGCACCAATTTTTTCATTTGCTTCTTTTCCCAAATCAAATGCAACAAACACACTATAATCTTCTTTGTCTTTATATTCAACTTCAGCCTCGGCTAAAGCACTTTTTGCTGCCCAACTCCAAAAAACAGGTTTGCTTCTTTGTATCAAAAGACCCTTTTTTGCTATATCACAAAGTGATTTATAAATTCTAGCTTCAAATTTAAACTTTAAGGTCAAATAAGGATTATCCCAATCACCAATAATCCCCATCGATTTAAACTCATCTTTTTGAATCTCTATAAATTTTTGTGCGTGTTTTCTACAAAGTTCTCTTATCTCAACTTTTGAAACATTTTTTTTCTTTTCGCCAAGATTAACTTCAACTTGTTGTTCTATCGGCAAACCATGGCAGTCCCAGCCCGGTAAATAACGCACATTTTCACCAAAAAAGTAGTGAGTTTTTGTAATAATATCTTTTAAAATTTTATTTAATGCGTGTCCAATATGAAGATGCCCATTTGCATAAGGTGGACCATCGTGGATATTAAATGTTACTGATGTTTTAGCTCTTTTTTCTTTCATTTTATCATAAACCTTTAGCTCACCATACCATTTTTTAAATCTCTGCTGTTCATTTTGAGGAAGATTTCCTCTCATTGGAAATTGAGTTGTAGGAAGCAAAAGTGTATCTTTGTAGTCCATAATGTTACCTTTTTTTATAAAAATAGTAAATTTTATCTAAGAGGGCTTTAAGAAGTTATTAAATTTATATATTTTTTTATGTTTTTTTGTTTTTTAATACAGTATTTCCTATCTCACTTATTAAAATAGCAATAATAATAAGAAATGCACCAAAAATTTGTCCTTTGCTTAAAATCTCTCCAAAAATATAACCAAATATCCCAGCACTAACTGGCTCAAATGTGAAAATAAGTGCTGTCTTGCTTGCTGTTGTGTATTTTTGAGCTAAACTTTGGACGAAAAATGCAAAAACAGTAGCAACAATAGAAGTTAGTAACACAGCAAAAATAAAATTACCATTTTTACTTATTTCTAAGCCACCTAAAATTTTACTAGCCCCATAAGAGTTTTGAGAAAAAAATATAGCTGCAAACAAGCAAAGAATCGAAACTATCAAAAATTGCATTGTAACCATACCATAAATATTACATTTTTTGATAAATTTATCCGTAAAAGTTATATGAAGTGCGTAAAAAATAGCACAAATAAAAGCAAGTATTTCACCTATTGCTATACCTACTTTATTTGCACCACTTAAAAAATACAAACCAAAAAAAGCTAATATTGCACCAAATATAGTAAATTTACTAACTTTGAATTTAAAAATTAATAGCATAAAAAAAGGAACTATAACAACATTTGTCCCTGTTATAAAAGCTACTGTTGAACTTAGCGTATATTTAAGAGCGTAAGTTTGAACAACAAATCCACCAAATAAAAATAATCCTAAAAATGCACCACAAATAACGCTTTTTTTATCAAATTTTATACCAAATTTAAAAGAGATAACATACATCAAAATAGTGGCTAAGAAAAATCTCCAAAACAAGAAGCTAGAAACATTTACTGAGTTTATTGCTTCTTGAACTATTAAAAATGTACAGCCCCAGCTAATTGCAACAATTAAAAGTGATGTGTCTGCGAGTAAGGTTTTATTTTTTATACTCATGCTATTTTTTTTAAATTTACCGCTTTGTTTGCACTAAAACCAAAAGGACGTTTATAAAATCTTTTTCATTATTTTGTAAAAACTCAAAAAGTTCATTTAAAAAATCATCTACAAGATAATTTTCAAAGCCACTTTTTGATTTATTTGCTAGCATAAGAGTGTGCTTATACTCAGGTTTTTTTGTAATGTTTTTTATGCTATTTTTAAAAGTAGTGTTTAATTTTAAATAGGTTAAATTTTTTAAATACTTGCTTAAAAGTTCTCCATTCATAATTTTTATTGCCTGTTCATTACTCATAGAGGATATTGCTTTTTGCAATGTTTGTGAAATAAAAGGCACATTTTGTTTAAAAACTAAATTTAAAATTTCGCTAAATTTATCATTTAGTCTTCCATTTTTATCAGCATTTTTCAAAATTTCACTAGATTTTTTTGGTAAATTTACTATAAAATCCCCATTTTTTGGATTTAAAATCGCTTCCTCGCTCTGTTTTATAACTTCTAACAAAGATTTTTTATAATTTGCAACATCATAAGTATAGTAACTTTTTAGAGAAATCATTGCATTTGATATAGCCATATCCCAAGAAGCAAAAACAAAACTCTGAGCCAATATAAAAACGAATATCAATTTTTTCATACAAGTTCCTTAAATTTAAAAATGGGATTATATCAAAATTTAAAAAAATACTATAAATTTATCTAACACTTAATCCTTCGTCTAAATATTTAATGATAGGATAAACAAAAAGCTCTATAACTCTTCGTTTGCCTGTTTTTATCTCAGCACTTACGCTCATTCCTGGTTCTATGCTTTTTTCTTCTCCATCCACTAAAAGCGTAGTTTGTTTTGGTTCTACTTTTATCTCATAAATTTCGCCAAGTTTCTCATCTTTTAATGAATCATTTGATATATAAAACAACTTACCATAAAGTTTGCCATATTTTTGAAAATTAAAAGTATCTATTTTTATAGCAACTTCTTGACCTACACTTAAAAATCCAATGTCTTTATTTAATACATTTGCCTTTATTATAAGCAGCTCATTTGCAGGTATTACAGATAAAAGTGGCTATTAAAATTTCAAAAACAATTCTTTTATAAAATCAAGCAAAGCCAAATTTAATCAGAGAATTTATAGATTTATGCGTTAAAACAATAAATTTTAAATTTACTAATTTATCAAGCTCATCAAAACTTACTTCCCTTGTTTCATTTCCACAATCGTAAATAACTGCTTTATTCTCATCTTCTAATACTTTTAGTATACAAAAATACTCATTATTTTTTTTCTGTGCTATAAAAGGTGCGTAATATTTTAAAAGAGTTGAAAAGAGCCTAGGGCTGTTTTTATAAAAATACTTTAATTTAAAATACCTAGTTGTCTATTTTATATAAAATTATTAAAACATAGTTTAAATTTAATAGTTTAATACTAGCTAGAACATAATAATCAAAAAATTACCAAATTTACATTTAAGTACTTATGAAATATAATTTTACTTTTATTTATAATCAAGGATAATCTTTGGAAATTTTCTTAATAGCTTTTGCTCTTGCTATGGATAGCGTTGCTCTAAGTATGGCGAGCGGTTCAAAGTGTAACTTTAAATTTAATGTAGTTTTAAAAATGGCTTTTATATACGGCTTTTTTCAAGCTTTAATGCCGTTTTTTGGGTATATTTTAGGACTTAGTTTTGTTAATTTTATAGAAAAAATAGATCATTTTGTAGCATTTTTAATACTCTCTTTTCTTGGAATAAAAATGATGAAAGAGAGCTTTCAAACGCAAGATAAAAATGAACAAAAAGATGTTTGTACTAAAGATTTTATCTTAGGTGGCATAGCTACAAGCATCGATGCTATGGCAGTTGGAATTACTTTTAGTTTTGAAGAAAATAATATCTTTTACCTAGTGTTGATTATAGGTATAGTATGTTTTATTTTGTGTATAATAGCTTTTTATATAGGTAAAAAAATAGGTGAGATACTAGAATCAAAAGCCGTGTTTTTAGGTGGGCTTATACTTATTTTAATAGGCACAAAAATACTTCTAACTCATCTTGGGATATTGAGTTTATAAACTCCATTTTTTATCTTTCTTAAAACATCTTTGCTTTCTAAAAGCTTAAAAGCTTCTATGACAGTTGGTTTGCTTATGTCAAGCTCTAGGCAAACATTTGTGATAGTTTTCATAAAAAGTCCAAATTCATCCGTATTTGCTACAATATATTCTATGATTTCAAATTTTTTTTCACCTAAAATGGCTTTATAAACATCAAGTGAGCTCAATGTAAAATCCTAAATTTATAAATTTTTAGCTACAATTTTATCAAAAAAAGGATAAATTTGAAACTAATATCATGGAATACAAACGGACTTAGAGCAACTATAAAAAACAATGGTTTTGAATGGCTAAAAGAGTATAATCCTGACTTTTTAGCACTTCAAGAAACAAAAGTAAAAGATAGTGATATACCAAAAGAAATTTATAATCTTGGCTTTAACCAAATTGATACAAACGCAGCTAGTAGGGCTGGGTATTCTGGTGTTATGAGTTTATCTAAATTTGAAAATATCTGTTTTAAATCAAATTTCAACAATGATGATGAAGGAAGGGTTTTAGAGCATAACTTTGATGATATTGTGCTTTTTAACATATATTTTCCAAATGGGCAAAAAGATGAAGAGAGATTAAAATATAAACTTGATTTTTATGATAAATTTTTAGATTACGCAAACAATCTTGTAAAAAATGGTAAAAAAGTTATATTTTGCGGGGATGTAAATACAGCTCACAGAGAAATAGACTTAAAAAACCCCAAAGCAAATGCCCAAACAAGCGGCTTTTTAGACATTGAGCGAAAATGGATAGATAAAGTGTTGGAGTGTGGATACATAGATACTTTTAGGCAGATTAATAGAGATGAGATAAAATACTCTTGGTGGAGCTATAGATTTAATGCTAGAAAAAACAACGCTGGATGGCGTATTGATTACTTTTTTATATCACAAAATTTAAAAAACGTACTTAAGGATGCGTTTATACTAAATGATGTTTTTGGTAGCGATCACTGTCCTGTTGGTATAGAAATAGACATTTAATTTATACAGAAATTTTTGCTTTTTGGATTTATTTGTATATTATTGATATCTGTAAAGTTATTATTTTTATATTTTGTAATAGCTGCCCTTGCTATCATTGCGGCATTATCAGAGCAAAATTTAAGCGGAGCTAGATATAAATTTGAGTTATATTTAGAGCAAATTTTTTCTATATTTGAGCGTAAAAGTATATTTGCACTTGCTCCACCAACTACACCAAATTTCTTAAATTTATAAATATTAAAAATTTTTTCAAGTTTATCGCAAATGTGTGTACATGCAGTTTTTTGAAACGATGCAGCTATATTTTCATAATCTTTTAAAGTAGGATTATTTAGGTTTTCAACCGCTAATCTAACTTGATTTTTAAGTCCAGAAAAGCTGTATTGTAACCTTTTATCATGAAGCAAAGGAACTGTAAAATTATAACTTTTATCATCTCCATTTTTTGCTAAATTTTCTATGATAACACCACCTGGATAGCCAAATCCCATCATTTTTGCAACTTTATCAAAACTTTCACCAAAACTATCATCGCCTGTTTTTGCTAAAATATCTATATTTAAATTCTCATCAATGTATAAAATCATCGTATGTCCGCCACTTACCAAAAGAACGCCCATTGGAAATTCTTCTTTTATGTCTAAGAAAAGCGAATAAATATGACCTATGAGATGATTTATAGCAATTAATGGTAAGCTTAGCGATAAAGCAATGCTCTTTGCCATAGCAACGCCACTTGCTAAACTCACGCTAAGTCCAGGTTCATTTGTAACAGCTACGGCTTTTATATCGCTAAAAAATGGAGTTATTTTTTCTAGCATATCAGGAAGTGCTTTTGTATGAAGCCTTGCTGCAAGCTCTGGCACAACACCGCCATATTTTGCGTGTTCAATCTCTTGAGATATTTTAGAATAATACTTTAACTCATAAGTTTGTATATCCATCAAAGCAAGCGAACTATCATCACAACTGCTTTCTATAGCAAGTATAAGCTCATTCATCATTCAAACTCAACTAAAATCATACCAATAAATTTATCTTTAATGCCATTAAGTTCATAAAACTCTACTCTATAAATATTTCCTGCTTTATCTATAGAAAATTTCTTATCTAAATCTTTTTTTCTAATAAAAATACCGCTCTCATCATTTTTACCAGAATTATATCCTATTACATTTACTCTAACACCGTTTATATGTTCTATCTTTATGCTTTTAGCTTTTATTTTTGTGCCAAAATTTACAAATGAGTTAATATTTTCATCCACATTTATATAAATTCCATTTAAAATATCACTATACTCAAAATATTCTGGATTTAGCGTTGTTAAAACTTTGTTTTTGCTATAAATTTTATATGAATAATTTTCTTTTTTTAAATTTAAACTATTTAAATTTGAACTAAAATTAACATCATTTTTTTGCATAGGAACGAAATTTAACTTAGATTTTATATCATCAATAAACGCAAAAAATTTATCATCTAGTCTGAAAATATTATTTTTTTCATCTTTTACAATAGTTATTTCAAAAGCTTTTTCTTTGCTAGGTTTTACATCTTGAAACTCAACTAAAATCATACCTATAAATTTATCTTTGGAATTTTTTCCAAGCTCATAAAACTCGACTCTATAAATTTCACCAACTTTATCTATGGAAAATTTTTTATTCATATCTTTTTTAGTTACAAAAATATCCGCCTCATCAGATTTTTTTGAATCAAGCCCTATTATATTTACTCTAACGCCGTTGATAGGTTCTATCTTTATGCTTTTAGCTTTTATTTTTGTATTTAATGGAACTTCCAAACCAACATTATCAACACTAATATTAACTCTATTTATGAGATTGCTATACTCAAAATACTCTGGTTTTATAGTTGTTAAATGTCTATTGCCATAATAAATTTTATACTCATTTTTATCTGTTTTTACAAATCCAACAAGTTTATCTGAAGATTTTAAAGTAAATTCACTATTTTTTGACATTGGAACGAAATTTATTAAATCTCTTGAATTTTTCAATGTTAAATAAAATCTATCATCAAATAAACTTACACTAATCTCTTTTTGCAATATTTCATTGATATTTTGTGGTGTTAACTCAAAATTTCTTTTAAATTTAATACCCATTATATCCATATATTTTTCTATAGCCAAAAGATGATAAAAAACCCTATATTCAACTTTTAAACTCTTGCTAGCTTCATTTGCATAAGCAGCTTTATCGTTTCTAATGCTAAAATATGTTAAAGATTTTTGCATTTCTTTATCATAATCTTTGGTTTTAGTATTTTTTACATGAAACTTATGCTTATCATCAAGAATGTAAGCATTAATACTTTTTGCAACATTGCTAGCGTTTTCATACAAATTTCCATAAGTAGAACCATTTAAATCATTTTGATCTATGATAGTGCTATTTCCCCATCTTTTAGGATTTTCAAGATAATTTATGTATTCTTGTCTGTAAAATCCACTACCATCATGTAAATTTAACACAAGAGAAACATTATCATCAAGTATTAGATTTTGAATTTTCATTACATTTTTATAATCTGGATCATTTTTATCTATTTTAGCAAATTTGCGATTCATATCGCCACTTAATCCACGCGAGTTTGCCAAAATACTTGATGGGTTTAAATTTGGTACAACCCAAACAGAGCCATTTAAAATTTCATACTCATTTATAATTATATTTGCAGCGTTAAATCCACCTGGCTCATCGCCTTGTATGCCGCCTATTAAAAGCATAGTATTATTGGATTCGAAACTTCCTTTTTTAACTAAATCAAAATCCAAATCTTTAACATATATATCTTTTGAAAAGCAAGAGGTTAAAAATAATAGTAAAAAAAGTGCGGTCTTAAATGCTAATTTATAACTCAAATGCCCTCCATTAAATGTCTAATAAAGGGATGAATTATAACAAATTTAAACTTAATATCATAAAAATAGCATATTTAAATTACATAAAAATTTATATAGATTTTAATAATTTTAGCTATAATTTAAAAATTGTTTATTAAAAGGAGCACTAATGAGATTAATTTTAGCTATATTTTTGCCTTGGTTACAATTTTTTACTATTGGACGCCCATTTGCTGGGATAATATGCTTAATTTTACAAATAACATTAATAGGTTGGTTACCAGCTGCTATATGGTCTGTTTATGCATTAAGCCAATACAAATCAGATAAAAAAATAGAACAGGCACTAAAAAATCGTCAATAACTTTTAAAATTATTTGACAATATAATTTAAAATAAAAATTAATTACCTCTTTAAATTTATACAATATAACTATAGATATATTTTGTAATCGCTTTGTATCTTTTAGCGTGTATTATAGTTCTAAATTTGGAGGAGTATGATAAATTTAGAACATATTATAAAAACCCATTATCCTGAAATTTTTAAAAAATATCCACCTTGTGTTACAAAAATCTTTATTTATATACTCAAAAAACTTTTTAAAGAAAAAGAGATAAATAGTTTTTTAATACACATGAACAAGATGATACCAAAGACTTTGTGAATAATGTATTAAAATATTTTGATTTTTCATATGATTGCAAATTCAAAGAAAACATACCAAAAAAAGGAAAGGTTGTATTTGTAGCAAACCATCCACTTGGTTCTCTTGATGCCTTGTGCTTGATATCTTTAATTTATAGCATTAGACAAGACATTAAAATACTTGCAAATGAACTACTTTATGAGTTAAAACCACTTAGAGAAGTATTATTTTCTGTTGATAATTTAGGGCAAAAAAAGTTCGTCAAATACCGCAAAAAAAGTTATTTCCGCACTTAATAATGAAGAAGCTATTATAATATTTCCAACAGGAAAAGTATCAAGACTAAAAGGATTAACTCCAAAAGATGGGGTTTGGAAAAGTGGATTTTTACATTTTTGCAAAATTACATCTTCGCCAATAGTGCCTATTTTGATAGAAGCCAAAAACTCATCTCTTTTTTACGCCATTTCAACTATAAATAAACCATTATCATCATTAATGTTAGTTAGGGAAATGTTTATAAAAAAAGGTGAATCATTAACTATAAAAGTTGGAGAAACCATACCTTATAAAAATATCACATCTGAGAAGATAAATTTAAAAAATAGTGCAAAGCTAGTTAAAAAACATCTTTACACAATAAGAACAAATAAGCCTAAAATTTTTGAAACACAGCAAAATACAATAGATGAACAAAATGTTATGGATATAAAAAAAGAGTTGCAAAATGCCATAATCTTAGGAAAAACTGGTGATGGAAAATAATATATCTAACCAGTTTGAAAAAAGATAGCATTCTTTTAAAAAACTTGGTAGACTAAGAGAGATAACTTTTAGAAAAGTCGGAGAGGGGACAGGAAAAAGTTATGATATAGATGAATATGATTTGTATTATAAACACATAATATTATGGGACAAAAATGAAAATTTGATAGTTGGGGCTTATAGAATAGGAGAAAGTAATAACCTAAAAAAATTAAAAAAAGTTATTATTGCAAAAGTCTTTTTAAATTTAGCAATGATGCAAAATTTCTTTTTACAGATACAATAGAGCTTGGAAGAAGCTTTGTTAGACCAAAATATTGGGGGACTTATACACTTGATTATTTGTGGTTTGGAATAGGTGCATATATCTCAAAATATAAAAATATAAAATACATGTTTGGTCCTGTTAGTATAAGCAATAACTACTCAAAAGACGCAAAAGATATGCTTGTTTATTTTTATAGTAGATATTTTGGTGCAAGCAAAAATATAGTTATATCAAAAAATAGATATATACTTAGTCAAAACAAAATAAAGCATTTAGATACGATTTTTAATGCAAATGATTATAAAGAGAATTTTAAAATTTTAAAACAAAATTTAGCTACGCTCGGATTTAGTATTCCAACACTTTATAAACAATATAGAGAACTTTGCGAAAATGGTGGAGTTAAATTTTAGATTTTGGCGTTGATCCCGATTTTAATAACTCATTAGATGGTTTTTTGGTAGTTGAAATTTCAAAGATAAAAGATACAAAAAGACAAAAATATAGATAATTTCTTAATATAGCCCTTTGCTTTTACACAAAGAGCTAGAAATATGAAATTTATTTCATTTCGCTTTTTAAAATTTTAGTTGGAACGCTTGTCAAACCTGCATCAAAGTATTTTTTAGAACTAGCTTTTATACTATCAAAAATCTTGCCGTCTACTTTTCCATCTACTTTAGCATCCTGTGCATAGTATTTTCTAGTAATTTCTATCTTTTCTTTATCGCTTTTTCGTTTTGATTTTTGAAGTATAAGAGCAGCTTTTTCTACAGCCAAATCACCATGAACCGAAGTAAAAATCATCTCTACATTATAATTTTTTAGAGTTTCGTCAAGAGCATTTACTTCCATTCTACAATATGGGCACTCAGGATCAGTAAATACAACCATAGTATCTTTATTTTTATCGTTTCCTATTTTTAATATATTCTCGGGTTTTTCTTGTTTATAAACATTAGCTATTGAGCTTTTTAGCATTTCAAAACTATAAAAGTTTTTATAAGACATCTGTTTTTTAATATCCAAAATATCAGGATATATAAAATTACCTTTTGTAAAAACTATATCTTTTTGAGATTGATCATCTTTTGTAAATTTAACAACAACTAAATCAATGCCGCTATCCTCCGGTAAAGCTTTTCTACTTTCAATTTCAACTTTAACACCATCAGCTTTTGCACTATCATAAAGCGATAATATCTCTTCGTTTGTAGCAGCACTAAGTGAGACCACACAAGCAATGATTGACATAAAAATTTTTTTCATTTTTACCCTTTTCAATATAAAATATGGCTTTGATTATAGCTAAAAATTAGTAAATATCACTAAAATATACTTTTAAACAAAACAAAAAATACGCCACTCATTATACAAGAAGCCGGTATAGTTACAATCCAAGCTAAAAATATAGGTTTAACAAGTTTCCAATTTGCTTGTTTGTTTACAAGACCTATACCAAGAACAGCGCCTATTAAAATATGCGTAGATGAAACCGGAATTCCAAGAACAGAAGCCATCATAACAACACTTGCAGCACTTATTTCTGCACTAAATCCAGATGCTGGATGTATTTTCGTTAAATTTGTTCCAACCGTTGCTATAACTTCCCTTCCTATAAACCAAAGTCCAGCTATAAGTGCAATACCAAATGTAACCATTATAGGCATCCCAACACCAACCATTGAGTTTATATTACCACTGCTTAAAGTATCGATTATAGCAGCAAAAGGACCAACAGCGTTTGCTATATCATTTGAACCATGCGAAAAAGCAAAACCAGCAGCTGTAAAAACTTGTAACCAGCTAAAAAGCAAAAATGTAGATTTTGATAAATCCTTGCTTCTTAATGTTTTAGCAAGTATAAAAATAGACATCCAAACAACAGCACTTATCATACATATAGTAAGAAAATTTTCTAACATACTAAGTCCAAGATGAAGATTATTAAGTCCTTTAAATAACATCATAGCACTTATCATAAAAGCACCAATAGCTGCTATGATAGGAACTCCATACTCAAGAGCATTATGAGTTTTAAGATCTTTTTGTTCTTGAGAAATTTTATGAAGTTCTTTATAGTATTCTGATTCTAAATCATTAGCATCATAAGAAATTTCACTCATAATGTCAAAATCACTTAGCATAGTTTGATTTACTTTTATCTTTTCATCTTCATTAAGTGTTTCAAATTTAAGCTTAAAATCTTTTTTAAGCTCTTTTTTTCTAGATTTTAATCTTTCTAATTTTGCCTGTGCTATATCGTTGTAGTTTAAAATATGCTTTTTTATAAGCGAATAAACTATATACGATACCACGCCACCAAGAAGTGGAGAGGTTATCCAAGATAGTGCAATAGAGCCAATTTCAGACCATTTTACTAAAGAAATAGTAGAAATATCTGGATTATCCATAATATAACCAAGACTCAAACTTGATCCAACTATACCGCCTATTATCGCATGAGTTGTAGAAACTGGCATTCCTTTTTTTGTTGCTATAAAAAGCCAAATTCCAGCAGATACAAGCGCACTCATCATTATATATACAAAATCCATAGGAGTGATTAAAAAAGCGTCTAAATTTACAATACCGCTTTTTATAGTCTCAGTAACCTCAGATCCAGCTAACACAGCTCCACTTACTTCAAATATTGCAGCAACACACAAAGCTTGTTTTAAACTAAGCGTTTTTGCTCCAACACTAGTTCCAAATGAATTTGCAACATCATTTCCGCCGATATTAAATGCCATAAACATACCAAAAATAGCAGAAAGTAAAAATACTGCCTTAGAGCCATTTCCTATAAAATCAAATCCCCAATATACGAAATATACACTAAAGCCTATGAGTAATCCGCCAAAAATTAAATCAAGTTTTGAAATTCCTTGACCCATACAAACCTCCAAATTAAAAACTAGTATTATATCGATATTTAATTTTATATAAAATAAATATCAAAAGTGCTCTTTTAAATCCTTTTAAACCATGCATATCGCTCTTCATCTATTTTGCCAAAATAAAGCGGTTTTAGTTTCAAATTTAAAGAGAAATTTATTTCATCAATACAATTCATCGAAAAAAATATCAAAATGTATTCAACAAAATCTGGTAAATTTTTAAGAAAATTTTCTCCGCCTTCTATCATGCAAACATTATAGTTTTTTATGAAATTTATATCTTTTCCTATAATGACTTTTCTATTTTTTACATTAAAAAGTGGGATATTTTCATCAAAATTATCTTGTTTTGAGTATATAAAAACATCAGGTGCTTTACCATCAGTAAGTCTAGCATCAAGAAGAGGTCTATCAATCCTAACTGTATTGCCGCCGATTGCTAAAAGAGAAATTTTATTTCTTAAAGCATGCACCATTTTTCTTGAACTATCTGAAGTGATAACTCCTCCACTTATAACGCCATTTAAAGACGCTGCAAGCTTAAAAAAACTAAAATTTCCATTTTGCCAAGCCAAAAATGGCGCTAAGAGTTCGTCACATCTTTGTTTTAATATCCCTTTTATAACATTTATATTTGCTTTTTTTAAAATCTCTTCACCGCCACTTGCTTCTTTTGTATAATCATTTGATCCAATTACAACTTTTTTAAATTTAAGTTCTTTTAGTAAATTTGCACAAGGAGGGGTTTTTCCGTAATGAGCACAAGGCTCAAGTGTTACATAAGCAATGGCTCCTTCAAGCAAATTGTTATGATTTAAAATGGCGTACTCATAAGCCTTTTTTGCATCAGATGGAAAATTTAAATCTTTATTTAAACACTTAAGGGCAGATATCACAGCATTTAACTCAGCATGTGCAAATCCGGCTTCTTTATGAGCTTGTATGCTTAAAATTTTGCCAAATTTATCACATATAACACAACCAACAGCTGGATTTGGATATGTTAAAATTTGATATTTCCAAGCTTCATTTATAGCTAAATCCATATAAAATTCATCATTCATTTTTTCATCTTTTAAAAATTTAAATTAATTATAGCAATATGATACTAAATTTAATTTTGCTTCATATAAAAATTTAATATATTGTGTTAAAATCCACATTTTATAAAAAGGTTTATTTATGCTTAAAAATGTCATTCCACTGGGTTTTATTGTAGCTTCAAGATTTTTTGCATTGTTTATAATTTTGCCAGTTATTAGTTTATACGCACTTGAGCTTCGTGGTTCAAATGAGTTTTTTGTTGGCCTTTTGGTTGGCATATATGCCATTATGCAGATGATTTTCCAAGTTCCTTTCGGTTTAATAAGCGATAAAATAGGTCGCAAAAAAACCATGGTAATAGGTTTAGTTATTTTTACTATAGGCTCACTTATATGCGCCATGGCAAATGATATCTACACTATGCTTCTAGGAAGGTGCTTACAAGGTATTGCTGCAATTGGAGCTGTTGCAACTGCAATGATTAGCGATTTTACCGCTGAAGAACAAAGAAGCAAAGCTATGGCTATAATGGGCGGCATGATAGGAATTAGTTTTACTATATCAATGCCATTAAGTCCAATTTTAGGGCATAAATTTGGACTTTCAAGTCTTTTTTATATAAGTGTTTTTATAGGTATTTTAAGCATAGTTTTATTATATACAACCGTAGAAAAAGAACCAAAAATACAAAATCAAACAAAACACAAAGTTGATTTAAAAAAGATATTGCTAGATAAAGATTTGACAATTATGAACTTTACAAATTTTATGCAAAAAATGCTTATTAGCATAGCTTTTATATCAATTCCTATAGTATTAGTAAAATCTCTTGGATACGAAGAAGCAAATTTGTGGAAAATTTTCTCAACTGGTGCAATTTTTGGATTTTTTGCTATGGGCTTAGCTGGTTTTTTAGGAGACGCAAAAGGCAAATCAAAACAAATCCTTATAGTAGGAGTTTTGCTTTTTATACTATCTTACACTATATTTGCGATGAGCCAAACAAAAAATTTATTTATTTTTGGTGTTATGATATTTTTTATAGGATTTAATATACACGAGCCAATAATGCAAAGTTGTGCTAGTAAATTTGCCAAAGCAAATGAAAAAGGTGCTGTTTTAGGCGTGTTTAATTCTAGTGGTTTTTTTGGAAGCTTTGTTGGTGGGGTTGTTGGTGGAACATTTTTACAAAACTACTCTTTACACCACCTTGCTATTTGTGTTCTTGTCATATCTATAATTTGGCTTTTTTTACTCTATAATCTCACAAATCCATCAAAATTTAAAAATATTTATTTAGATAATTTAGAAAATATAAATTTATCTAGCGTAGAAAATTTAAATGGGATTATAGAAATTTACAAAAAAAATTTAAATTTTGTCATAAAATACAACCCGTCAATCATAACCGAAAAAGAAATTTATGGAAAAATAAGAGCTTAAAGATTGAAATTTATAACATTTTTTATATTGGCAATTTTTTTATCAAATTTAAAAGCATACACAAATGATGATATAATGAAAGCCATAGCCGATGTATCCTATAAAAACAGAATAGAACCTGAAATTTTATACACCATAGTAAAAATAGAAAGCAATTTTGATCCATTTGTAATATCATTTATCACAACACAAAAAGAAGCTAAATTATTCAAAACATATGAAACTTCTTTAGCTTCAATAAAGATAGGTAAATATAGTTTAAACAGATCAATGTGGATTGTAAATATATTTCCAAAAAGCGAAGATATAGCAAAACTTATAATAAAAAATCTATTAAAACTAGATTATAGTATAGATGTGGGTTTAGGTCAAATAAACTCGGCAAATTTCACTATAAATGAAATAGATAAAATTTTAAATCCCACTTATAATCTTTCAAAATCAGCTAAAGTTTTAAGAGGGTGTTTTAATGGCAAAAAACAAAACATAAAACATACCATAGAATGTTACAATTACGGTATGAGAAAACGAAACTCTTATCCGTATTTTCAAAAATTTATAAAAAACTATAGACAAGATTTTTTAAAAAAGTAGCCTAAATTTTATAAAATTAGAGTAAAATCAGTATTTTTAAATTTTAAAGGAAAAATTTGAAAGAAGCAATTTCAGATAGAAAAACTATAAGAATATTGTCTATTGGTTATATCGCAATAGCTCTAATAGGTGCTTTTTTGCTAACATTAAATTTTGCACACAAGCATCAGTTATCATTTTTAGATGCACTTTTTACAAGCACTTCAGCTATAAGCATGACTGGACTTATAGTTAAAAACACTACAACTGATTTTACTTTTTATGGACAAATGATAATTCTTGCTTTAATTCAAATAGGCGGTTTTGGATACATAGGAATTGGACTTGTTATATTTATAATAGTAAGAAAAAAAATAGGTTTTGAAGGTAAGAATTTATTAAAAGAGTCTTTGATATATCCGAATATGGACGGGGTATTAAGATTTTTAAAAAAGATAGTAATCTTTATAGTTTTGATAGAATTTATTGGTGCTCTTTTGCTATTTTTTAAATTTATACTTATTTATGATTTCAAGCATGCTTTGTGGCACTCTATATTTCATGCAATATCTGCATTTAATAATGCTGGATTTAGCACATTTGAGACAGGGCTTGTTGATTTTAAAACTGATCTTTATGTAAATTTAATCATAACATCTCTTATAATAACAGGTGGAATTGGTTATTTTGTTATATTAGAGCTGTATTTTTTTCAAAAAAAGAGATTGGCAAATCTAAGCTTACATTCAAAACTTGTTCTTAGTGGAACTGCTATACTAATAATATTTGCAACGCTTTTGATATTTATTTTCGAATACCACAATACAAAAAGCATAGGCTCCCTTTCTTTTTTTGATAAAATTTTAACATCTTATTTTACTGCTGTAAATTATAGAACTGCTGGTTTTAACACCCTTGACTTGGGTGTATTAAAAGATGCTAGTTTATTTTTTGGATCTCTTTTTATGATAATAGGTGGTGCTCCTGGTGGAACAGCCGGCGGTATTAAGATAACTACTATCATAGTGCTATTTGTTTATACATATTGGATTATTAAAGGTGGAAGGATAAGAGTTTTTAGTCAAGAAATACCGCAAGAAACTATAAATAAAGCATTTACTATTACTGTTTCTTCGATATTTTATATATTAGTTTGCGTTACACTTTTATCTTTTTTTGAAGATAAAATACAATTTTTGCCACTACTTTTTGAAACCTCATCAGCTTTTGCAACAGTTGGGGTTTCCATAGGGAATGGCGGAACATTATCGCTTAGTGCTCTATTTTCTACAAATAGTAAAATATTAATTATAATACTTATGATGAGTGGTAGAATAGGAATATATGCGTTTTTCTTATTAATTTTTAGACAAGAAAAAGAAAAATTTATAAAATATCCACAAGGAAAGGTGTATTTATGAAAAATTTGTCTTATGGTGTGATAGGGCTTGGGAAATTTGGTTTTGTTGTTGCAAATGAACTTTTATTGCAAGGAAAATCAGTTGTTATAGCTGATAAAGATGAAGAAGTTTTAAAAAAATTACAAGATTTAGCAAGCCATACTTATATACTTGATTCTACAAATATAACTGCTTTAAAAGAAGCTGGTTTTTCTAGTATAAATATGGTTATAGTAAGCATTGGTGCAAATATAGAAAACAGCATACTAACACTAATGGCATTAAAAGATATAGGCGTAAAAAATATAATAGCAAAAGCAAGCACGCCCATACATGGTCAAATTTTATCAAAGCTTGGTGCCACAAAAGTAATATATCCAGAAAAAGAAAGTGCTAAAAGACTTGTAAAAGAATTTTTAATACATCCGGAATTTGAAATATTTGATTTATCTGCAAACACGCTTAGAGTCGTAAAAATTGTAATAACACAAAAACAAAATGCACATACAATAAAATCAATAGCAAAAAATATGAAAATACTTGCATACAAAAAAGAAGGTAAAGAGTGGGAAATTTTTCCTGATGAAAATTTAGATGTTTTTGTAGGAGATAATGTAATTTTATTTGGTGGGATACAAGAATTTACAAAATTTATAGATGAAATTTAGTTTCATCTATAAATCAAAATTTAACTCTTATTTTTCTTTCTCATAGCTATATTTATCATCTCTACAGCTAGTGAAAATGCCATAGAAAAATAAATATAACCTTTTGGTATATGAAAACCAAGACCATCTGCTATCAAAGAAACTCCAACAAGTATCAAAAAAGAAAGTGCTAAGATTTTTATAGTTGGATTATTTGAAACAAATTTACTTATTGCACCACTTGCAATCATCATAACACCAACAGCAACTACAACTGCTGCTATCATAATCTCAATATGATCAGCCATACCAACAGCTGTTATAACACTATCTAGTGAAAAAACTATATCAAGAATAGCAATTTGAATTAGAATGGTTCCAAAAGTTGCCTTGGCAATATCTTTATTTTGTGTATGTTCTTCTCCCATAACACTTGAGTGAATTTCGGTTGTAGATTTAAAAAGCAAGAACAAACCACCTAATATCAAAATAATATCTCGTCCAGAAATTTCTATATTAAAAACACTAAAAAGCGGGGTAGTAAGTTTCATAATCCAAAACAAGCTAAAAAGCAATAAAATTCTACTAATCATAGCAAGTCCAAGCCCTAAAATTCTAGCTTTACTACGCCGAGAAATAGGCAATTTATCGCACAAAATAGCTATGAATATTATATTATCGATTCCTAAGACAATCTCAAGTGAGGTAAGGGTTAAAAAACTTATCCAAGCTTCAGGAGAGATAAAAAGATCTAACATACATTTCCTTTTGTTTTTAGTTTAAATTTGAATTTTACACTATTTTGTTTAATACAATTTAACTTAAAGCTAAAGTTAATTTACATTTAGATAAAATTAAGTTTGGTTCTTTTAATGTAAAAAAGACAATTTGGTAAAAAAGGAAAAAGATGAGCGATATAATCGCATATAAAGTTAATGATGTTATTATAGATACACAAAGTTACAGTGGAAATGGTGGCGAACCTATATATTTTGATAATTCAAAGGAAGCCCTAGAAGTCATAAGACACTCATGTGCACATTTGATGGCTGAGGCTATAACAAAACTATATAAAGATGCCCAATTTTTTGTAGGTCCTGCTATAGAAGATGGATTTTATTATGATTTTAGAGCAACAAAAGAAAATGGTGAAAAACTTGGAGAAAGTGATTTAGCCGACATTGAAAAAAAGATGAAAGAGTTAGCTGAGGCTAAAGTTGAGATTGTTAAAACATTCTCTACTAAAAAAGAAGTAACGCAGAAATTTAAAAACGATGACCTAAAAATGGAAGTGCTTAAACGCATTCCAGATGGCGAAGTTAGCATATATTCGCAAGGAAGTTTTGAAGATATATGTCGTGGCCCACATGTGCCAAATACAAAATATTTAAGATTTTTTAAACTAACAAGAGTAGCTGGTGCTTATCTTGGTGGCGATGAAAATAAAGAGATGCTTACAAGAATTTATGGTGTAGCTTTTGCTGATAAAAATAGCCTGAATCAACACATAAAAATGCTTGAAGAAGCTAAAAAAAGAGATCATAGAAAACTTGGTGTAGAGATGAAACTCTTTACATTTGATGAACAAATTGGAGCAGGTCTACCTATATGGCTACCAAATGGTGCGAGAATGCGAAGCAAACTTGAAAAACAACTTTTTATCGCACATAGAAACAGAGGTTATGAACCCGTTCGGGGTCCTGAAATACTAAAAGCTGACGCTTGGAAAATTTCTGGTCATTACACAAATTACAAAGAAAATATGTATTTTACAAACATAGAAGAGCAAGAATATGGCATAAAACCTATGAATTGCGTTGGCCATATAAAAGTTTATCAAAGTGAAATAAGAAGTTATCGTGATTTACCACTTAAATTTTTTGAATACGGCGTAGTTCATAGACATGAAAAAAGTGGCGTTATGCATGGGCTTTTTAGAGTTAGAGAATTTACTCAAGATGATGCTCATATATTTTGTATGCCATCACAAATCAAAGAAAATGTGCTTGAAATTTTAAGTTTCGTCGATAATATAATGAAAATTTTTGGTTTTGAATACGAAATGGAAATATCAACTAAACCTACAAAAGCTATAGGAGATGATGAGGTTTGGGAAATCGCAACCAAGGCTTTAAAAGATGCACTAGATGAACACAACTTTAAATACGGAATTGATGAGGGTGGTGGTGCATTTTATGGACCAAAAATTGATATAAAAATAACAGACGCATTGAAAAGAAAATGGCAGTGTGGAACCGTGCAAGTTGATTTTAACTTACCACAAAGATTTGAGCTTGCATATATAGATCAAAATAACGAAAAACAACGCCCTGTTATGATTCACAGAGCCATACTTGGTAGTTTTGAGAGATTTATAGGTATTTTGATAGAACATTGTGCTGGCGAACTTCCATTTTTTATGGCACCACAACAAGTTGTTATAATACCGATAAGTGAAAATCACGAAAATTATGCTAAAGAAATTCAAAATAAACTCCAAAATACCGATATAGATAGCGAAATTTACAATAAAAACGAAAGCTTAAACAAACGCATAAGAACAGCAGAAAAAGCTAGAGTTCCTATGATTTTAGTCATTGGAGATAACGAAGTAGAAAACAAAACAGTTGCTCTTAGAGATAGAAGGGCTAGAACTCAGTCTAATATAAGTTTAAATGAGTTTTTAAAATTAACAAAGGAGAAACTTGATGAGGTGCATTTTTGAGTAAAGAAAAAGAAGTTTTGCTCAACGAAGAGATAGAAGCAAGGGAGGTAAGATGTATTGGGGATGATGGCACAGTTTATGGTGTGATATCATCGGATGAAGCATTAAATATAGCTTATAAAATGGGACTTGATTTGGTTTTAATAGCTCCTGATGCAAAACCGCCAGTTTGCAAGGTGATGGACTATAGTAAATTTAGATACCAACAAGAAAAAAAGAAAAAAGAAGCTAAGAAAAAACAGAAAGTTATAGATGTAAAAGAGATAAAACTTTCTTTAAAAATAGCTCAAAATGATATAAATTATAAAGTTAAGCATGCTATAGAATTTCTTGAAGAAGGCAAACACGTAAGATTTAGAGTTTTTCTAAAAGGTAGAGAAATGGCAACACCAGAAGCAGGGGCTGAACTTTTAGAGAAAGTTTGGGCAATGGTTGAAAATATTGCACAAAGAGATAAAGCTCCAATCTTCGAAGGAAGATATGTAAATATGCTTGTATTTCCTAAAAAAGGATAGGCATATGCACAAACTGGAAAATTTATCCAGTTTGTGTGTAAAAATTTATTAACTACATTACAAATTAAGCATTTTATTAGCTTTTTGTATGTATAATTAAATTTCATTTAAATTTTAAATTGGACAGATGGGTGAGTGGCTGAAACCACACCCCTGCTAAGGGTGCAGCTCTTAATCGGGGCTCGAGAGTTCAAATCTCTCTCTGTCCGCCATTGTAAATTATACATTGATAATTAAATTTTTAAAATCCTAGCTTTTAAATCATCTTTTACATTATAGTACATAGCACTAGTTACTATACCATCAACTCCTACTTTTGCATATTCTTTTATATTTTGTAAATTTATACCGCCAGCTGAGATAATTTTAACATTTTTATATTTTTCATCTCTTAATTTTAAGATATTTTGCGTATCATCTAAGCTCATTTTATCAAGTTGTACGCAGTCGCAAATTTTAAGTAAATTTATAGCATCTTCTATACTTAAAGCCTCAACTACTAACTTTTTCTCAATAAATTTAAGTTTTACATCACTTAAAAATTCATAAAATTTGGAGTCATCTTCGTATAAAATTCTATGATTTTCAAAAAACAAAATGCTATCACTTAAGTTTAATCTATGAATCATACCGCCTCCATCAATTAGTGCTTTTATACAAAATTCTTTAGCATTTGGAAAAGTTTTTCTAGTTCCTAAAATTTGACAATAATTATTAACTTTTCTAATTTCATTAAGCATTTTACGACAATATGTTGCAATTGCAATCATGTATTCAAGCAAATTCTGTATTAACTTCCAAATTTTATGTATATTTTCATAACTTCCATTTGCTTTAAAAATAAGGGAATTTGCATTTATCATCTCACCATCTTTTGCTATAAATTCACTCTTACAATTAAATTTAATAGCTATTTGCTTAGCAAATTCACCACCGCTCATTATAGAAGTATCTCTTGTATATATTTCTAATATCGCTTTTATATCCGCAAAATTTTGCAATGATGTAGTTAGATCAACATACGGCAGATCCTCGTTTATATATCTATTGATTATATCCATTATTTTTCCTTAGAAAATGTAGTATCACAAAAAATATCATAGATATCAAAACTAAAATCAAGCTTAATTTCATGGCTAAATCATATTCTCCATCAAATACAGCATTATAAATTGCTAATGATAAAGTATCTGTCTTGCCTATGATATTTCCATCCAATATAAGACTTATTCCAACTTCTCCTAATGCTCTTCCAAGAGCGATTATGAGAGCCGAAAATACACTTTTTTAATACAAGGTAAAACTAAAAAATAAGAGTTTGAAGTCTATTCTTTCCGCTTAAAATAGCTGCATCAATAACATTTGATGGAAACAACTCTATACTAGCTTGCAAAGGCTTGACAAATAAAGGCAAACCAGCTATAAATGCTGCCATTACCAAGCTTTTAAACTCAAATATAAAATATATCAAATTTAATAAATATTTTACCTAAAACTCCATTTTTACCAAATAGTAATAGCAAAAAAATCCTATAGCAACTGGCGGAAATATCAGTGGAAGCGTTATAAGGCTATCTACTAAAAATTTGAATTTTGACTTTGAAGTGGCTAAAAAATAAGCCACAAATACGCCAAAACTCATAAATAAAATAGCACACCAAAAAATAATTTTTGCACTTAAAAAAAATGAACTATAATCCATATTTATTAACTATTGCCTTTGCCTTATCACTATTTAAAAATTCTAAAAATTCATTACAAAGTTTATTTTTATTACAAGGTTGTAAAACAAAAGCTACAATTGAAATCTCTTTATATAAATTTTCATCTATTTTATAAATTCCACCTATTTTATCTTGTATACTCAAAGCTTCACTTAAATTTACAAAACCAGCATCAACCTCTCTGCTAATGACATATGATGCAGTTTGCGGAACTGTGCTTACAAAAAGTAATTTATTGTCTATTTTTAAGTTAGTATTATTTAAAACTTCCGTGGCAGCTATACCATAAATTGATTTTTTGTTATCAGGCGTAGCAATTCTAGTAAATTTTTTATTTTCTAAACTTTGCAAAGTATCTAATTTTTGCCTTTTGCATAAATAATAACTAGCTTTCCAGCACCTATTTTTTGATCTTTTACTTTTTCTAAATCGGTATTGTCTAAATACTTTTTATCTCCAATAATTATAGAAATATCCGTATTTTTAGCTTGTTGGGTAACTTGTTTCATATTGCCTAAACGGCTTATATTTTATCGCTTTTAGAGAAATTTTCTATAATCTCTGATGTCATTTTTATACCCAGCACCTGCTGCAATTCTTAACTCAGATGCACCTAAAAAACTTATACAACATAAAATTAATAACAAATTCTTCAAGCTTTCCTCCTAAATATTTAAATTTTGCTTAAATTTAGATTAAATGCTTTAGTATTTATATTAACATCTTCACCGATCTTAAGCCCTTCATCGCTATCTATAGCAACTTGAGTAATTTGTTGTCCGATAGATAGAGTAACAACAAATATAGCATCAACTTTTTGTATATCTAAAATAGTTCCCATAAATGAAAATTTCTGGCTTCCATTCTGTTTTAATAGAACTTCCTTTGGAGTTCCGTTTTTAATGATATGACCATTACTCATCTCTATTATAAAAGTTGCTAATTTGTAAATTTCACTTGGGCTATGGCTAACTAGCATTGTTGTAGTGCCAAACTCATTGTGGATTTTCAAAATTTCATCTTGAAGCTTAAGACGCAAACTAGGATCTAATGCAGAAAGAGGCTCATCAAGAAGTAAAAGTATAGGCTTTCTCATCATCGCTCTACCAAGTGCAACTCTTTGCTTCTGTCCGCCACTCAACTTAGATGGGTGGCGATCTTTATGTTTTTTTAAATCAAGCATATCAAGAAGCTTATCACACAACTTATAATCTTTCTCAACAAAAAGAAAATTTTTTTCTACACTTAAATTTTCAAACAGAGCATAATCTTGAAAAACAAAGCCTATTTTACGATTTTGAGGTTTTAAAAATGTTTTTCCATCCTGCCAAATTTCTCCATTAATTTTTATAATCCCACTACACTTTTCAAGACCAGCTAAACATCTAAGAAAAGTGGTTTTACCGCTTCCACTAGCCCCACTTATAGCTAAAAATGTCTTATCTTGAATCTGTAAATTTACATCTAAAAATATATCTTGATAGAGAGGTTTTTTTATAGCTATTTCTATCATGATTTTGCCTTTTGGTTAAAAAAATACACACTAAGCAAGACAACAAAAGATATTATTAACATGATAGCACTATAAATATGAGCCGAGCTATAATCCATAATTTCAGAAAATTCATATATCGCTATACTAGCAACTTTTGTCTTTCCTTCCACGCTTCCGCCAACCATTAAAACTATACCAAACTCACCAACAGTGTGAGCAAATGTTATAACAAAAGCAGTTATTAAAGATGGTTTTATATTTGGAAGGGCTATAAAAAAAAGGGTTGTAATCTTACTTTTACCGCTTAGATATGAAGCTTCTATAATATTTTTATTTAAACTCTCAAAACCTGATAACAAAGGTTGGAACATAAATGGGAGTGAGTATATACAACTTGCAAAAACAAGTCCGCTAAAGCTAAAAACAAGTTCTATGCCAAAATTTTCAAATAAAAACCCACCTATAGTTGAATTTTTTGAAAATGTAAAAAGCAAATAAAAACCCATAACAGTTGGAGGTAAAACAAGCGGGAGAGCCGCTATACTTTCTATAAAAGGCTTTAATCTACTTTTACTGCCACTAAGAGCATAAGCAACTGGTAAAACAAGTATAAAAAGCACTAAAGTCGTAATAAACGCTAACTTAAAAGATACAACAAATGGTGTAAAATTTATCAAATTTCACCTCACTTTACACTAAAAACATATCAGTTGATTTTATAAGAAATACTACATTTTCACCAACTTGTAAATTTAGTCTATTTGTTGAATTTGTAGTTATCAATGAAGATATAAATATCCCATTTTTACAACCTACTATTTTTGTTAAAATTTCTCCTTTTTCTATACTAGAAATCTCTACTTCAATTTGATTTAAATAGCTTAAATCATCTCTTTTTGTTTTGCAAATTGCAACTGCTGATGACTTAAAACCAACAACTACTTTATCATTTAAAGATAACAAAATATCCAAAGAAACAAACGCAAGATCACCAACATCACTAGATAAATTTATTAAATTTAAAGAGCCATTAGTCTTTATGCTAACGACTCTTGAATAAATCTTATTCGTATCCATGTTTTGCAAATATGGATTTAGCGACATCGCTTTTTATAAATTTATAAAAATCTTGTGCCAAAGTGTTGTTTTCATATGCCTTTATCAACACCATAGCTTGATCAATAGGAGTATAAAGTGATCTATCAACTTCCATAAAGTTCTCACCCTTTTTATATTCATCTTTTCCAGCAAGTCCAGATTTTGGTATAAATCCTATCTCAGCTGCAGTTAATGCATAAGGTAAAACTCCAGAAATACTATCTGCTTGAACTATTTTATCTTTTATGCTCTCATAAACTCCACTTTTTTTAAAAGCTTCAAGAGACGCTATGCCATATGGTGCTGTTTTTGTATTTGCAACAGCAATTTTATGAATTTTATCATCCTTTAAAAGTTCTAAACCTTTATCCATATCTCTTTTTTCTTTGCTAAACATCATCAAAACACCACGAGTATAAATTTCAGGGGCATTTTTACTAAACCCATTTTTATATAAGTCATCAGCAAAATCCATATTTGCTGCCATAAAAATCGCATAATTCGCTCCTGCTTTAATTTGTGCATTAAGTTTTCCACTGCTTCCAAGCGTAACCTCAACTTTATCATTTGGTCTAGTTTTTAGAAATTCTTTTTTAAGTTCTTCAAAAACATAGCCTATATTTGCAGCAGCAGCCACTCTTATGCTTGCAGCATTTAGCAAACAAGCGCTAACTAAAATTAGCAAAAACAATCTTTTCATTTTTTCTCCTCATAATCCTATCATAACTTCACTTGATTTTATCACACCATAAACCAGTTTTCCTTCTATTAGCTCAAGTTTTTGAGCTGAGTTTTGAGTGATAATAGCTGTTAAAATTTGCCCACCGCCTATATCAAGCTGAATTTCTGAGCTTATGTCATCTTTTATAACATTTATAATCTTTCCTTTGATGATGTTTCTAGCACTTATTGTGATATCTTTGCTATTTGCTATCATAACTGAACTTGATTTTATTATAACTTTGACATCTTTGTTAACCTCAAGCCCAAGATTTTGAGCAGAAGTAGTTGTTATGGTTGAAGAAATCTTTGCTCCGCCATTTAAACAAACTAACACATCTGAGTTTATATTACCATTTTTTATGCTTTCAACTTTACCGCCAAAAACATTTCTAGCACTTATTTGCATTGTTAATCTTTCTAAATTTATTATTTTTCCACTATCAAAATCAACATTTTTAGAAATTTGTTTTAAAAATCTTTTTTGAATATCTACTATATTTTCATATGTTTTTATGAGTGTTTTTCCATATTCACTCAAAAAACTTCCTCCACCATTTTTTCCACCAGATTTACGCTCTATAAGTGGTTTTTCTGATAAGTTATTCATCAAATCAATAGTATCCCAAGCTGCTTTATAACTCATTGGTATATTTTTGGCAGCTTGTAAAATAGATCCGGTTTTATCTATTTCTTTTAAAAGATTTATGCGTTTTTGTAACACAAAATCACTACTTCCAGATTTAATAATAAAATTTGAAACCAATTCCATTTTTTTCCTTTTGGTGGAATTATAATGATTTTTTTCTTAATTATATATTATAGTATATAACGATTTAGATATTTTGTTAAATAAAACTTAAAATTAAAAATTTCCTATTAATATTTATATTTAAGTTTTATTATATTAATATGACGATTTTAAAAAATTTAAAGGAGTAATAATGGAATTTTTACAGCTGCTTTTAGTTTTAATAGCTTTAATAGTTATTATAGTAAAACCAAAGATGGAAAATATAGCATTTGGCATAGTTGCTTTTTCTTGGTTGTTTATGATTTATCTTTATATAGGACATAAATCATCAGCACTACTAACAATAATGAATTTATAAAGGAAAGAGATGAACGAGATAAAGAAAGTAAAATTATTTTATGCTTTGATGTGTTTAGCTGGATTTTTAATTATACTTTTGCCAGTTGGCATAGCAAATTTGTATTTTGGATATGTGTTAAAAGATAGTCCGCGCACATTGTGCTGGGGACAACGAGAAGCGATGATATTTATAGGAGTGCTTGCACTTTTTATAGTAAGATATGGCTTAAAACCAAAATATTTAGCAATGCTTCTTATAGTTACAGCATTTGGACTTTGGCAATCATTTGCACATTTTGGAAACCACGCACACAGAGATCTTGATCAAGGTTTTGGATTAGCTGTATTTGGTATACATACTTATTTTTGGGCTGAAGTTGTATTTTGGGCTGTTATCATAATACTTGGTATTATATTTTTATTTGCACCTAAATTTAGCTATTTTGCAAAAGAAATAGGAGAAGACAAATATAGAAATTTAAGCAAGCTTTCTATGGGTGCATTTATAATATCAGCTTTTATTATAGCATCAAATGTTTTTCAAGCTTTTGTTAGTACTGGCATACCGCCGTATTCTGGTCAAGGAGATCCAGTTAGATTTACTTTAGATAAAAAATATATCATTTGGGATAAAACAGGAAATGATAATAACTTTAAAACAATATCATTTTTAGGCAAAAGAGATGTAAAAGCTCCGGATTATGCTTTTGCTCCGGCTACAAAACTAGGGATTAGCTTCGATAACGATTCATCAAAAGCTCCTTTAAACATAGATGAAGATTTAAAAATATCTTCAAGACAAGATATAAATTTATCAAAACCCATAAATTCTCTTGAGTTTGCAAATAGCGAGTTTATAGCAAGTTCAAAATGGAATGTTTATTTTATGGATACAAATTTTATATTACAAATGAACTAGAGATAGATCCTTATTTTTCCGCAACCATAGATCCTATAATATCGGTTAATGCACTTAGCGAAAATAAATTTATATTAATGGGTTCAAACAAAACTTTTTTAAAATTTGCTAAAAATGACAATGCAGATGAAGTAGCTGGTTATGCCGATTTCATAAAAGGTAGAGATAAATTTGAAACAAATAAAAAAGATCTTGGCAGAGGTAGAATTAGCACAGTAAGGGCAAAACTAAATCATATTGCTAGTATGACAAATGATGGAAAATATATTTATATAGCAACAGTTCCAAATAATAAAGATAAAAAAACTTTTGTTATATCTAAAATTTTGATAGATAATATGACTTTATCAGCAGAATTCACACCAGATGTAAATTTAAAAGACAATGCGAGTTTAGGAGATCTTTATATAACTTCTATGATATATGATAATGATAAAATTTATGCACTTAGTAAAAATCATAATGTGATAATATCAATTGATCCAAAAAGCGAAAAGATAGAAAAAACTTTGTCTTATCCAAGCGAAATTACAAATGCAAGAAGCATAGTATTAAAAGATGGTAAATTTAATATATTATCTTACCAAGATGGTAAAAACATACTATTTACACTAGAGTAATCTAAGCCTTTAATAGGCTTAGATTGTGTGTTTAATTACTTAAAAATTCTTCTATATCTTTATAAATTTTAGAGGCTGCACTAACTGCTGTTTCGTTATAAACTTTATCAAAATTTTTATCTATTTTAGAAGGCGATAAATTATTTAAGATACTAAATTTAGCAATCCTAGCATAACTTGCGACATCTAAAACCTCTCCACTTGAACCTATACAAACAAAAAGTTTCATCTCATTAAGTCTTTGAAACAAAATTTCATAAAAAGGTGCCATTTCTCCAAACATTACTACATGATGACGCAAAAATTCGCTCCCACATTTTGGACATTTTTTGCCATTCATTCCATCATACCCTATATCAAATATTTCGCCACACCTTTCACACCTAAGTTTTGTTAACTCGCCGTGTAAATGAATCACATCCTCACACCCTGCTCTTTCTAATAAATCATCAACATTTTGCGTTAAAACAGAAATTTTATCTTTAAATTTTGATTTTAATCTAGCTATATTAAAATGTGCTTCATTTGGCTTTACATCTTTAAGTTGGACTCTTCTTTTATCATAAAAATCAAGTACTTTTTTTCTATCCTTTGCAAACCCACTGACAGAACAAACTTCCATAACATCATATTCTTCCCAAAGACCGCCATTATCACGAAAAGTTTTTAATCCACTATCTGCACTAAGTCCAGCACCACTTAGTATCAAAACTTCATTCATACTAACTCCTTTTATGCGATATTATGGATATTTTCTTCAAAGCCATCAGTAACTAAAAAATCAGTTTTATATATAAAATGTTGGCTTTTAGTTTGTACGATAAGAGTTAATTTTTTATCTCCACCATTTTTATGTTCAAAATGGGCTCTTGAGTAAATTTTATTTATGATTTCTTGATTTAAATTTTGGATATCTATAGACACTTCTAAATTTTCATAAACTTTTTGTGTTTCATTTTTTTGCGGTTTTTGATAAAAATTTCTATTTTTTCTTGGAGTAAAAACAAAATTTTCAGCCTCATCTAAATTTGCCATACTTAAAAATCTTGCATTTATTTGAGAATTTTCATTTGTCAAATTTATAGCAAATATAAATGGTTTTTGTTTATCTTCACTACTTAAATTTAAAAACAAATCAAGTGATTTTTCAAAAACACTCATAGAAAAAGTTCCATAAAGATCTAAAAGTTTTATTATGCCCATTTTATTACCTTTTTTGGTAATTTTGGTTTCAATATCTTCTATTTTTGCAACAATTTTTATATCTCTTGAGCCGTTAATATCGCCAAAAGAGTTGCTAAATGTTATATCTTTTAAGACTCTTATCTTCTCTTCATACTCTTTAAGTGGATGACCAGAAAGGTAAATTCCAAGAGTTTCAAGCTCATAACCTAAAATTTCCATAAGAGGGAGCTCTTCATCGGTTTTTAAAAGATCAACCCTAACAACACTCATACTCTCATCTTCTCCAAAAAGCGATTCTTTGGCGTTTTTCTTTATACTATCAGAGCTTTTGCATGCTTCTAAAATATTTTCAACATTTCTTAGTAAGCACATTCTAGTTAATCCAAGTGCGCTCATGGCTCCTGATTTTATTAAAGATTCTATAACTTTTTTATTTACTTTAAAGCTATCAACTTTTGAAACAAAATCATCAATATCTTTAAAACCATCTCCTCGTTGTTCTATTATATTTTCTATAGCACCAAGACCAACACCTTTGATAGCACCAAGACCATAAATGATTGATTTTCCATCCTTTACAACACTAAATTCCCTTATGGACATATTTATACTAGGCGGTAAAAGTTCTATATCAAGGCGTTTTATCTCATCCATATATCTTGATAATTTATCAGCATTATTCTCTTCACTTGTTAAAAGTGCAGCCATAAATTCTGCTGGATAATGAGCTTTTAGATAAGCTGTTTGAAAAGTAATCAAAGAATACGCCGCAGCATGCGATTTGTTAAAACCATAAGAGGCAAATTTCATAATAAGTTCAAAAAGCTCATCAGCTTTTGAGACATCATAACCTAGTCTTTTTGCACCATCTAAATACTTTTCTTTCATAGCGGCAAGTTTTTTCTCTTCTTTTTTACCCATTGCACGGCGAACCAAATCTGCTTCGCCAAGGCTAAAACCACCTATTTTTTGAACAATTTGCATAACTTGTTCTTGATATACGATAATCCCATAAGTCGGCTCTAAAATCTCTTTTATATCATCTATAAGATACTCAACTTTTGCTTTTCCATGTTTTCTATCTATAAAATCAGGTATAAGATCCATCGGTCCTGGACGATACAAAGCAATCATAGCGATAATATCTTCAAAGCAGTCTGGTTTTAGCCTTATGCCAAGCTCTTGCATACCGCCACTTTCTATCTGAAATACACCAAGAGTTTTTCCACTTTGTATAAGCTTATATGTATCTTTTTCATTAAAATCTATCTCTTCCCAAAGTATATCTTTATCATATCTTCTTTTTATAAGCATTAAAGCATTATTAATAACAGTAAGTGTTTTTAAGCCAAGAAAGTCAAATTTGATTAAATCTACATCTTCCAAATAATCTTTTGTATATTGTGTTACATAATGCCCATCTTCTCCATTTGATTGTTTAAAAAGAGGGGTTTTATTCCAAAGAGGCTCATTGCTTATCACAACGCCTGCTGCGTGCATTCCTGCATTTCTGTTTAGTCCTTCTAAATCATTTGCAAATCTCCAAATTTGATTTGCCAAAGGATTACTTGAAATGAGCTCTGTTATCTTTGGTTCTTTTTGCAAGGCACCATCGACCATTTTACCATCTTTTCCAAGATATCCACTAAGAGTTATTTTAAGCTCATCTGGTATAAGTTTTGCCATCTCATCAGCTTCTTTATAAGGCATATCGCAAACCCTTGCAACATCTCTAATAACACCTTTTGCAAGCAACTTACCAAAAGTTGCAACTTGTGCAACATTATAACAACCATACTTTTGTATTACATAGTCAATTATCTCACCTCTTCTATCTTGACAAAAATCCACATCTATATCTGGCATACTTATACGATCAGGATTTAAAAAACGCTCAAAAAGTAGATTGTATGGTAAAGGATCAATGTCAGTTATCTTAAGGCTATAAGCTACAAGTGAACCAGCAGCAGATCCTCTACCAGGACCAACTGGCACACCTCTATCTTTTGCCTCTCTTATAAAATCCCAAACTATAAGCATATAACCAGGAAATTTCATCTTATCTATGATGGCTATTTCATGATCCAATCTATCTTTATATAACTTGTGTTGATCTTGTGGAATAAATTTAAGTCTTTCTTCTAATCCTCTTTTTGAAATTATCTCAAAAAAAAGTGCATCATTTGCAAAGCTATATTTATTATCAGGTTCTGGTAAAGTTATATCCATCTCTTTTGCATATTGTGTTGTAAATTTAAAATTTGGCGGAGTTGGATCACCTAGATGAAGCTCTAAATTGCACTTATCTACAATTTCGGCTGTATTTTCTATAACTTCTGGAATATCTGCAAAAATTTCCCTCATCTGCTCATCTGTTTTTACATAAAACTCATGCACACTATGTCTTAATCTATCTTTGTCATTTAATGTTTTTTTCATAGCTATACACATAAATACCTCATGAGCTTCAGCTCTTTGTTTCAATGTATAGTGAGCATCATTTGTTGCTATAACTTTTATGCCAGTTTCTTTTGAAATTTGTAAAATTTGATCATCAATTGCTCTTTGTTCATTGATGCCATGACGCATAATTTCAAGATAAAAATCATCTCCAAATATATCTTTATACTCAAGTGCAACCTCTTTTGCTCTCTCATAACCTTTTGCACCATATTTTGTATTTCTCTCACTTAAATTTAAATGCCAGTTTACTTCACCTGCTAAACATGCTGAAGAGCAAATAAGCCCATCGCTATGCTCTCTTAAAACTTTTTTGTTTATTCTAGGATAATAATAAAAACCTTTTATATAAGCCATAGAGCTTAAATACATAAGATTTTTATAGCCTGTTTCATTTTTAGCTATTAAAATGAGGTGAAATCTCTGTTTTGTACTTTTATCTTCTATATCATCACCATTATGCACATAAGCTTCCATGCCTATAAGTGGCTTTATGCCGTTAGCTTTCATTGTTTTATAAAAATCAATCGCACCAAACATATTTCCATGATCTGTTATTGCACAAGCCCCTATCCCTTGTTCTTTTAGCGTAGAAGCAAGCTCTTTTATCTTATTAGCACCATCAAGAAGTGAATATTCTGTATGTAAATGTAAATGTGTAAATTTGCTCATAATTTTTCCATATCTAACTTAATATTACATTTTATATTACAGTAAATTTAGTTAAAAAACTCTTTTATATCCTTTATCAAAAATTTTAAAACATTAAAATATCTTAATAAATTTTATTTAAATAAATTTTATTATTTTTATCTTGACAAGGGGGGGGGTAGTAGTGCTATAATTTAAATTCAATTTTTAAATAGGAGCACTATAATGTTAAATAAAATTTCAAATAAATTGGCTGTATATATTTTAGTTCTTTTGGTTATTTGCTTTTCTGTGTTTACATTCATTAGTTATAAGCATACACGAGATATAATTATAAATACAAGTGAAGCTAGCAAAAGTTCTATGTCTTTTTCTGCAGATTTATTAATTGGTGAGTTTTTTACAGATAAAATTAAAGCAATTGAAAATTTTGCAGATTTTTTACAAAATAATCCGCAATATATTATGGATAGAGATTTATTAAATCAACAAATAATGTTTATATCAAAAACCTCTAGCTTAGAAAACATATTTTTTGCATATGAGAGTGATGGAAATTTTTATAGAACAGATATTGAAGATAATAAGAAAGTTAGTTTTATTTTTAGAACTATAGAAAAAGATAATTATGAACCAAGAAAAAGGGAGTGGTATAAACTCGCAACTAATAGTGATAAAATAATTTTTACAAAACCATATATAGCAAAAACAGGCAATAAACCAACAATATCCATAGCTCAAAAAGTGGTAATAGACGGTAAATTAATAGGAGTTATTGCAAGTGATGTATTTTTGGATAGATTAGGTTTAGTGTTAGCAAATATTAAAGATTCTTCAACAAGTTTAATTACTGTTATAGATATCAACTCAAAACAGTTTGTCTCTCATGCAAAAAAAGATATGATAATGTCTGATAATCCTGAAGTAAAACAAATTGCTACAGATTTTATAAACTTTTACAATAAATTTGGAAACAAACCTTTTGAATATGACTTTATGGGAGATCATAAAGTTGGTGCTTGCGAAAAATACGAAGCTGCTAACTGGCTTATTTGTTCAGCAAACTCAATGAGTGATTATGATAGCACACTAAGTTATATAATTAAAAGTCAAAGTGTAACTTCAACTATATTTATTATACTTATAGTATCTATCTTAACTTTCATAATAACAAGAGCTTTAAAACCAATCTCTATAATCCAATCAGGTCTAAACAATGTATTTAAATTTATAAATCATGAATCAAAAGATGCTAATACAATAAATGTAAAAACAAAAGATGAATTTGGAGCTATGGCTAAAGCTATTAATGAAAACATTGAAAAAACTAAAAAGAATTTATCTGATGAAGAAGTATTTATAAAACAAGCTAATACATTTGTAGATGAGATAAAAGAAGGTAACTTCTTAGTATCATTTGAAGCAAATTCTTCAAATCCAGCACTTAATAATCTAAAAGAAGCATTTAAAGAGTTACAAACAACATTAGTCTCACTTATAGCAGATAATGGACATAATATACTAAATTTATTAAAATCTTTCCAAAACAAAGACTTTACAACTTCTATAGAAGATAAAGGTGTTATTGCTCAAGGTATAAATACTTTAGGCATTGAAATATCAAATATGCTTAAACAAAATCTATCTCAAGCAGAGAGCTTACAACAAAAATCAGATCTATTATCTAAAGCAGTAGATCAAATAACAGCTTCAGCTAAAAAACAAGCTAGTTCACTTGAAGAAAGTGCAGCTGCAGTTGAAGAGATGTCTAGCTCAATGAACTCAATTAATCAAAAAACAACAGAAGTTATAGCTCAAAGTGAAGAGATTAAAAATGTTATAACTATTATAAAAGATATATCAGAACAAACTAATCTTCTAGCACTTAATGCTGCTATAGAAGCAGCAAGAGCTGGAGAAGCAGGAAGAGGATTTGCAGTTGTTGCTGATGAAGTTAGAAAACTTGCTGAAAAAACAGGTAAATCTTTAACTGAGATAGAAGCTAATGTAAATGTTTTAACTCAATCAATAAATGAGATGAGTGAAAGCATTAGAGAACAAACTGAAGCAATATCTATGATAAATAACTCTGTAGCTGATGTAGATGCTTTAACAAAAGAAAATGTTAATATTGCAAACAATACAAACAGCATTACAAAAGAACTTGATACTATGTCTAAAGATATAGTTGAGAGTGTAAGGAATAATAGGTTTTAAATTAATCCCCCTTAATATATAAATTTTCTAGATGCTTAAAGCATCTAGAAGTAAACTATTAAAATAAACTATATCTTATAAATACTTTGTTTTTGTTTATCAGTAATTAATGCTTTTGGTAAATTTAAGTTATTAAATGCTTTTTGTAATTTCTTATACAATTTTTCAAAATCAACACCAGCTACTCTAGTTTCGCTTATGGTTGTGATAAGTATGACATATAGAATTTTTAGAATTTGAAATTTAGAGATAAACTTTGTTTATATTTTATAAATTTTTACTATTTATAAGTATAATATTAAAAATTCCAAAGGAGAAAATATGAAAGTATTAAATCAAGATGAGATAAAAAATGTAATGTCAAGTGGAAGTGGTGTAGTTTATTTTGGTGCGCCTTGGTGCAAAGACTGTAAATTTGCAAAACCTATACTTCAAGAACTAGAAAAAGCGTATTTAAACATAAATTTTTATGATGTAAATGTAGATGATAGTGAAGGTGTGAGAGATGAATACGCAATAAGACACATACCAACTATATTTTATCTAAAAGATGGTAAAGAAATTTATGATAGAGTTGTAGAGCCACGCAGCAAAAGCAGTATAGAAGAAGGTATAAAAAAACTTATGTAAATTTAGTAGCTAAATAGCTACTAAATTTTATAAAATCAATATTATGATTTATTTTTTTATCAAAATTTGGCTAAAATAACAAAAATGATATAAGGTATTTTATGAAAAAAATTATTTTTACAATTATAATAGCCATTTTTTTAAGTGCGTGTTCAAATAAAAATATAACCCATGATCCAATAAAAAATGAACTTTTAGCTTATACACAAAAAACAGAAATCATAAATAAAAACGAGAGAATTTTAGCCTTAGGAACATATCTAAATCCAGTTTATCCAAATTTAGTCAGCAAAAACCTTGAAGAACATTTTATAGTGGCAATTTATCCAAAAGAAATAGATATAAACGAAAATTCATTTACTGTAAATAGTAGCATTCAAGATGTTATGATAAGAGAATTAAAAGAAGGTGATGAACTTTTGAAAAAAGTTGCTTTTAGTGTTCCTTGGGGAAAATACTATGAAGTTATATCTCCAAGGAAAAACACAGATGTGCTTAGGCTTAATTTCGAAATTTATCCATCGGCTCGGATTGAACTAGCATTTCAAAAAGTTTCTGTATCGATGTATTGGCAGCCAAAGCGTTAAGATAAACAACATAGTTTGACAAAACTTTCTTACCATAATCCCTAGTTTCATCAGCTTTTACTAATTCCATACTCAAAAATGGTTCATATTTGCCTTTTAAAAACATAGCATCGTTTACAAGCATTTTTTTAGTAAAACCAATCCCGCCATTATACGCATAGGCTATGAAAATAGGATGATAAAGATATTTTTCAAGATAATCCAAATGAACATTTGCAAATTTATATGCAACTTCTGGTTTAAACATATCATCTTGATCAAAATTCTCTATATTTAACTGTTTTTTTCCGATATCATTTGCTAAAAATGGCATAAATTGCATCATTCCTAAAGCATAAGAAACAGAAATAGCACTTGGGATAAACCTGCTTTCCTGTCTTGCTAATGCAAAAATAAGTGCTTTTCTATGCACATCAACGCCATCAAGTAAATAATCATACGCCATTGGATAGTAGTGATTTTTATAATTGCTAGCTTTTTCCATCATATAGCTATAATGCCCAACTGTATCTATAGTATAAAATTTAGCTGCAAAATCAGTAAGCTGCGAGCTATTCATATCTTTTATAGTTTTTTTAGTATACTCCCAAGTAAAAGGATCGCTAACGCTATAATATTTTAACGATGTAACTTTTGGTCTTGGAACAAAAATATCTTTTTTATCAACACGAGTAAGCTCTCTAGCATAAATACTATAAATATTTATATCATCACTATTTGCTATATCCAAAAGAGTAGTTTTATCTTTACTTAGATAATAAACCCAAAAATTTGCGTTGTCTTTAAAACTTTGATAGGAAGTCATATTTGAAGCTTGTTTAAAAAATTTTATTGCAATATCTGGCTTATCAAAAAGCAAAGCATTTACACCTAAATAAAAAGCAACATTATAAGAATATGAGTTTTTTGGATCTGCTTTTAGCAAGGATTTTCTAAATTTTGACATATTTTTGTTTATAACAAAACTTTTTATTGTGTTTTCAAATCTTTTTTCATTTATAAGTTTATTGATAAAATCCAAATTATATCTTTTATCAAAATTTTTGTTTTTATTATAAATATTATAATATGTTATAAAATTTGAACTATCTAATGTCTTTTCATAGTATAAAGCAGGATCTTTTGAATTTAAACCCATTAACATATTGGCAGAATTTGAATAAGAAAATTGATATTTTTCTATAAGTTTGTTTCTATCTTCATTACTTAAATTTAAAACCCTACCCATATAAAGAAGTTTTATTTGACAACTCTCATTTGCATCCATTATATTTGGATAAGTCATTTCGCACTGCGAAACAACTTCTGGTTTTGATCCAATTACTTTTTCTATGGCTGTTTTAAGTTTACCCCTATATCTATAAACATCGTCTCTAAGAGCATAAACATCGTCTTTTGTATAATTGCCTTCAGTTAAAAGCCTATAAAAATAATAATCTTTTACTAAACTTTTTGACTCTTTTTTTAAATTTTGAACATCAATAACTGCACTAAAAGAAAAACTTAAATATAGAAAAAATACTAAACTACATCGCAGCAGCAAAACCAAATAAACTCCTTACTACAAAAAGATCTAAAAATTGTATTATAAGAATAACAATAACTGGTGCGATGTCAATACCGCCAAATGTTGTTGGCACAATGCTTCTAATCTTGGCATATACAGGCTCTGTAAGTCTATATAGGGTTTGGACTAATTTATTGTATGGATCTAGTCTAACCCAAGAGATTAGAGCCGCAATTATTATGACCCACATATATCCTACTAAAACAAAATGAAGTATGCTTGCAATTGCAAATATAAGATTACTTACTATCAAATTATCTCCTTTATATCATTTTTTATAAAATCATAAAGCTCACTTAACTCAGGTCCATGTTCTTTGCCTGTTATAAGAAGTCTAAGTGGCATAAAAAACTTTTTACCTTTTAGGGAAGTTTGACCCATAAGAGCTTTTTTAAACTCATCAAAACTATCTTTATAATCTAATTTTAATATAGCATCTTTTAAGATTTTCATCTCATTTTCATACTCACCTTGTATGTTTTTAGGCGAATAAATATGTGAAATTTTATCTTTTATCTCTACAATCAAACTTGATTCTTGTGTATAAAAACGAATAAGTGAAGCAAATTTAATAGGCATTTCAAAAAGTTGTGCTAATCTTTCATCGCTTGCTCTTTTTATGTGTTCTCTATTTATTTGCGAAAGCTTATCTATGTCAAATTTAGCTGGGCTTTTTGATACTTTTTTTATATCAAACCACTCCACTGCTTCATTCATGCTAAATATTTCACATGGGGTTTTATTGCCTAGCATAATTAGATAATTTGCAATTGCTTCTGGCATATATCCAGCTTCTAAAAGCCATTTTACAGAAGAACTATTTTCTCTTTTGCTCATTTTTGTGCCATGTTCGTTTAATATTATAGGTAGATGAGCATATCTAAATTTACCAGTATAACCAAGATATTCTCGTATCAAATCTTGTTTTGGCGTATTACTTATATGATCTTCACCTCTTATAACAAAATCCACACCTTCGAGCATATCATCAACTGCACAAGCAAAGTTGTAAGTTGGAGTTTTGTCTGTCCGCATGATAACAAAGCTATCTATATTTTCTGGCTCAAACGAAATTTTACCTTTTATTTCATCAATAAAACTCATGGTTTTATTAGGTTTTTTCATCCTTATAACAGATGGCTTTTCGCAATTTAAAACCTCTTCATCGCTTAACTTTTCACAAGTTCCATCATATCTATAAGCAATATTTTTTTCTTTTGCAAGTTCTTTTTTCTTTGCTATATCTTCATCAGAACAAAAACACAAAAATGCTTTTTTATCCATCAAAAGCTTTGCTGCTAATTCTCTATGAAATTTAAGATTTTTACTTTGGTAATAAAGAGTATCCCATTTTATGCCAAATTTTGTTAAAATTTCTAAAATTTCAGCATCTTTGCCTTCAATGTTTCTTTCTTTATCAGTATCTTCTATACGAAGTATAAAACCGCTTTTATCTTGCAATGAACAAATATAGTTAAATATAGCTGCACGCAAATTTCCAATATGCATATCACCAGTTGGCGATGGCGCAAAACGATACATTTTAATCCTTCATTTTTTTCTTACGATTATACTAAAACTTTCTTTATAAAAAAGAAAAGATGAGTATTGTTGTATGATTACAACTGTAAAAATATTTTTACAAAATATATTAAATTTATTTTTATTTTTTAAAATAGAAATTAAGACTTGAAGCAAAAAAAATATTGAATAAAATAATGTTTAAATTTGATACTAAATATAAAAGTTGAAAATAGTATAAATTCAAAATCGAATTTATACTAAAGTTTGAGAATTTATTTTTTAAGTTCTTTGATTCTAGCAGCTTTACCACGAAGTTCGCGAAGATAAAACAATCTTGCTCTTCTAACACGACCTCTTCTTAGAACTGTGATTGATTCTATGCTATCACTATAAATAGGAAAAATTCTCTCTACCCCTACACCATTTGCACCAATTTTACGAATAACAAATGTTTGGTTTACAGATTCTCCTCTTCTAACTATGCATATACCCTCAAAGTTTTGAACTCTAGTTTTTTCACCTTCTTTTATGCGAATAGCAACTCTTAGTGTATCGCCTGCTCTAAACTCAGGCACTTCTTTATCGGCTTTTTGAGCTTTTTCAAAAGCCTCAATATATTTATTTTTCATTTTATTCCTTTGTTTAGCGACTTTGATTTTATATACAAATCTGGGCGATGGAACCTAGTTTTGCAAATCGCCATATTATCTTTCAAAGCTTTTATTCTACCATGATTTCCCTTTAAAAACTCTGAAACTACTTTTAAATTCTGAAAATTATCTGGCTTTGTAAAAGAGGGAGCTTCCAAAAGAGTGTTTTCAAAACTTTCTTCTACTAAAGACTTACTATTTCCCAAAACACCTTCAATATTTCTACTTATGGCATCACACATACAAAGTGTAGGAAGCTCTCCGCCTGTTAAAACAAAATCCCCTATACAAAACAGTTCATCTGCAAAAAGCTCATAAATTCTTTCATCAATACCTTCATATCTACCGCAAACAAAACATACATGAGAAAAATTTGATAGTCTTTTCGCGTCTTGTTGTGAAAATTTTTTACCAACTGGTGTTGCAAAAATGATTTTTACATTTTTATCCATTTTTTTTAAATGAATCAATAAATCATAAAGTGGTTGAGCACTCATCAAAAGCCCAGCACCACCACTTATCATATAATCATCTACTTTTTTATATCTGTTTTTGCTAAAATCTCTTGGATTTAGAAAATTTATATCAATTAGCTTTTTTTCTATAGCTCTTTTTAATATAGAATCACAAAAATAAGGTTCTACAAGATTTCTAAAAAGTGTAACAAAGGTAAATTTCATTTATGAATTTTCAAATATGTCTATACTATCTTTTGAAAATATTGTTTTATTTTTTATATCAACGCTTATTATATATCTATTATTATAAGGTATATAAAAGTTTTTTGGCATATTTTTTTGTATAAGTTCATCAGATGTTTTGATTAGCAACATATGATTCATAGGAAATTCTTCTATGTCATCAACTATACCCAAAATTTGCTTGTTTTCTACAATTTTACAACCAATGATATCAAAATAAAAAAATTCATCTTTTTTTAATTTACAATTTTTAATAGTATCTGCTTTTGTGGTATATAAAATCTTGTTTGTGAGTATTTTTGCACTATCTATATCGTTGTAGCCGGTAAATTTGATTAAAAGTTTAGCTTTATCAAAACTCTCAACCTCAAATTTATTTGAATTTTTATCGTAAAAGATAGCACCTTTTTTAAACTGATTTATAAAATCACTTTTATTATTTAATTTTAATTGCCCTTTTAACCCAACAGTCTTACCAACAACAGCAACTTCTAGAAATTCACTATTCAATAGATTTTACCGTAACTCTATAAGAAAGAGAATTTTTTGCCTTACATCCTATGATAACAGCCTTAATGGCATTTATTATCCTACCATCTTTACCTATAAGTTTTCCGGCATCAGACTTTTTTGCAAAAATAGTAAGTTCGCAAAAATTATCATCAATTTGCTCTTCTTTTATATCAACTTGATCCGGAAATTCTGCTATTAATTTAGAATATTGTAATAAAAAATTTTTTACCATTTTTATTTGCTAGTTATTCTAGCCACCCTATCACTTAGTTTAGCACCAACACTCTTCCAGTACTCAAGTCTTTGAGAATCAAATTTAATAACTTCTGGATCTACCATTGGATTATAATAACCAATGCTTTCTATCCAGCCACTATCTCTTCTTTTTCTACTATCTGTAACTACTATACGATAAAAAGGTCTTTTTTTGCGACCAGCTCTTGTTAATCTAACAACTGTTGCCATATTTTTTACTCCTTAAATTTATAAATAAAGCTTAGGTATAGCCTTTGCCATAACTAAACTTTATTCTCAAAACTTCCCATTATCTAGGGAAATTTTGAGCTCCACCTAACATACTTTCAATACCACGCATACTATTTTTATTTGATAGCTTTTTGGCTATTTTAGACGCATTGCTAAACTGTTTTAAAAATTTATTAACTTCCATCTGAGAAAGTCCAGCTCCACTAGCAAGCCTTCGTTTTCTAGAATTATTTAAAAGATCTGGATTTTCACGCTCTTTTGGAGTCATTGATTGTATCATAGCCTTTATATGTTTTATTTCATCAGATCCTTCTAAATCAATATCTTTTAATTTTCCAGCAACATTTGAAAGCCCAGGAATCATGCCTATAAGATTCTTCATATTCCCAAGTTTCTTAACGCTTTCTAATTGTTCTATGAAATCATTGAAATTAAACTGACCTTTTTTTATTTTTTTATTTAATCTTTTTGCCTCTTTTTCGTCTATTATAGCACTTGTTTTTTCCACAAGTGTTGCTAAATCGCCCTCGCCCATAATACGACTTACTATTCTATCTGGGATAAAACTTTCTAAATCTGCAACTTTTTCTCCAATACCAACAAATCTTAAAGGAATTTCAAGCTGTTTTGCTATACCTATAGCAACACCGCCTTTAGAATCAGAATCAAATTTACTAAGTATTACACCAGTTAAATCAAGTATTTCATCAAAACCCTTGGCCGATCTTACAGCATCTTGACCACTCATAGAATCTGCAACATAAAATATCTCATTTGGGCTTATAGCTGATTTTATATCTTTTAATTCACTCATAAGCTCTTCATCTATAGCCAAGCGTCCTGCGGTATCAACAAGCAAAACATCATACAAGCCATCTTTTGCTTTTTTTATAGCTTCTTTTGCTACATTAATAGGACTATTTTCTCCATCTAAACTAAAAAGCTCTATTTCATTTTCAGCACAAAGCTGTTTTAGCTGCTCAACAGCAGCAAGTCTTTGCAAGTCACATGCTGCAACCAAAATCTTTTTTTTGCGCAGTTTTAGAAAATTTGCAAGTTTAACTGTTGTGGTTGTTTTTCCACTACCTTGAAGTCCCGTCATTAAAACTACTGTTGGAGGATTTGATGCATAAACAAAACCTTGATTACCAGGAGCTGTCAATGTAGTAGTCAAATTTTCTTTAATACTATCCAAAAACTGTTTTTGACCAATACCCCTACTTTTAAGATCTTTTTCTATATTAGATAAAAGATCTTTTACAACTTTATGATAAACATCGGCTTTTAATAGTGCTTTTTTAAGAGTTTCCATCGCATTTTTGAGTGCTTTTTCATCATCAATGGTTTTTAGTTTATTAACAGCTGCCTTAAAAGAATCACTTATTTGCTCAAACACTAATCCTACCTCAATAAAAAATTTATATACAATTAATAAAAGTTCTAATTATACTGTATTTTTCTTAAATTAAAATTTATAAAACAGCATAATGTGCCCAAACACAATTTGATAAATTGCTTATTTTAGAGATAATATCTTTGCTTATATTTTCATCTAATAATATAACGGCAAGAGCATATCCTTCTTCGCCTCTTCCAAGTCTAAAATCCGCTATATTTATATTAGCATCTTTTAATATAGAAGCTACAGACATGATAACCCCAGGGACATCTTTATTTTTAAATACTATCATTTTGCCTTTTGGCTTAAAGTCTGTTTTAAAGCCATTAATACTGATAATTCTTTGTTCTGTTTGTGAAAATACTGTTCCAGAAATTTCAGTAATTCCACTTTGAGTAATCAAAGAAATAGTTGCTTTATTTCTATAATCTTTTTCTTCTAAAGTTGTAACAGATGTTTTTATATCTTTTTCTTCTGCAACAAATTTGGCATTTACATAGTTGATATGATCTCCTAAAATATGTTTCATTGAACCAACTATAGCAAAAATCAACATTGACTCAGCATAACTTCCAATATCGCCTTCTGTTTTAAGATGAATCTCCCTTATAGATCCATTTGATATCTGTGCACCAAAATAAGCCATTTTTGAAATAAGTTCTATATAAGGCACGACAAATTCAGGAATACTATCTTTTCTTATAGGTAAATTAAGTGCATTTGGATAGCTAATACCTCTTATTGCACTTATAGCCTGCTCTGCTGCCGCAACGGCTATCTTTTCTTGAGATTCATATGTATTTGCTCCAAGATGTGGTGTTACTCCAACATTTTCAAATTCTAATAATTCGTGATTTGTTGCCGGTTCTTTTTCTAGCACATCTATACCAAGAGATGCTATTTTACCACTTTTTAAGCCTTTTACAAGCATTGCTTCATTGTAAAGACCACCTCTGGCACAATTAATTAATCTAACTCCATCTTTTAATTTATCTAAATCTTTTTGTGAAATTATATCTATAGTCTCATTCGTTTTTGGCGTATGTATGGTTATAAAATCTGAATTTTTTAGTATATCATCTAAATTTTCAGTATAAACTCCGCCCATACTTGTAACTTTTGTAGGATCTATATATGGATCATAAGCAATAATATTCATACCAAAAGCCATTGCTCTTTGTGCTACTCTTGATCCGATATTACCAAATCCAATTATACCAAGAGTTTTTCCAAAAAGTTCTATGCCGTACCATTTTTCACGTTTCCAGTTTCTATTTACCTTAAGATCATTACTTGAGTTTATAAATTTTCTAGCACAGTTTAATATATGACACATAGTCATTTCAACAGCTGCTATAGTATTTGCTGTTGGAACATTCATTATGATGATACCTTTTTTAGAAGCATTGTCTATATCAACATTATCAACTCCGACTCCAGCTCTTACTATCGCAGTTAAATTTTTACCAGCATCTAAAAATTTACTACCAATCTCAGTTGGACTTCTTGTTATAGCAACATCTGCGTTAACTATAACTTTTAAAAGCTCATCTTTTGTTAAATTTGTAGCATCTACAACTTTTATATCGTCTTCTTTTTCTAGAAGCTCAAAACCTTTTTGATGAATAGCGTCACACACAACCACTGTTTTCATAATACAATTTCCTTTGTTTTAGAATTTATATCGTATGTTTTTAAATTAGATACAATTTTTTGCAATAACTCTTTATCCCCAGTATATAAGTAGATTAAATTTTGTGTCTCGTCTTTTATAACACTAAACTCAACACCCAAATGCTTAAGGGTTTGAGAAACACAAAACATAGAGTAAAAACTATTCTTATCTATAATTAGTTGAGTAATCTTGCCTAAATTTTTTGGGCTACCAACTTTTATATAAATTTTATTTACAGGAAGAGAATAATCACTATTTTTTCTAACCGCAAATTCTTCAATCCACGAAAAATATTTTTTCTCTTTATGCTCAAAAATCTGTTTATTTAATGATTCAGAGGAGTTATTTTCCACAAAAAGACTTGTATTTGCATAACTCCACAGATAAAAAACAAAAACTAGTAACAAAATAGCCAAAAACGATATAGTGCCAAATGTTAATAGTCTTTTTTTCATGATAATATATTAAGATAGTTGGTCTTTTATGATATCGCCTAAATTAAAACTATCATTATCATTTATTTCTTTTAAAACTTCTCTTTCTTTTTGCTTAGAAAGACGCTTTATGCTAAGTCTAATTCTATTTTTTTTATCGTCTATAAAAGCTATTACAGATTCTATAGTATCACCAACTTTTAAAGTAGAAACATCAACACTAGAGCCTATATCCTCATTTCTTATAAGAGCTTCAATATCGTCTTGTAATTTTACAAATATTCCAAAATCCTTAATATCTCTTATGGTTCCAGTAACAACATCTCCAACATTATGTTGTTTTGCATATTCACAAACTGGGCTATTTGTTAAATCTTTTAAAGAAAAAGATATTTTTTCATTTTCTTTATCTATTTTTATAATTTTTACTTCTAATTCATCTCCAGATTTAAACATATCCTTGCATTTTATGTTTTTATCCCAAGATGCATCTTCGTTATGCAAAAGTCCTTCAAGTGAGCCTACTTTTATAAAAACACCAAAATTTGTAATAGTAGTTATCTCTCCTTTTACTATGTCACCTTCTTTAAATTTTGACATAAACTCATCAAATGGTTTAGGTAACATATTTTTCAAAGATACTCTAAGCCTTCTATCACTAGCATCTATTTCGATAACTTCGACATCTACTTCTTGACCCTCGCTTATGAAATCTTTTGGATTTTTTATATTTTTATCCCAAGAAATTTCACTTATATGCAAAAATCCTTCTATATCGTTTCCAAGATCAACAAAAGCACCATATGGTTCTATATTGCTAACTAGAACTTTTATAGTATCGCCAACATCAAGACTATCTTCTATCTCATCCCAAGGATCTGGCATAGCAGATTTTATAGATAAAGAAAGATGATGCTTTTCATTATCGTACTTTGTAACTTTTACTAAAACCTTATCTCCTTCTTTATATAAAGTTTTAGGATTAACAGGACCTTTGTAGCTTATTTCACTATAATGAACAAGTCCATCAACTCCACCAACATCTATAAACATTCCATAAGTTGTAATTTTTTTAACAACTCCTTCTAAGACATCATCATTTTGTAAGATAGAATTTATTATCTCTTTTTTCTTTTTTTTGTCTTCTTCCATAATCTTGCGTCTTGATATAACAATGCTTTGCTCTTCTGGATTTACTTTTATCACTTTTGCTGCAAATATTTTACCAAGCACATTTCCATCTCTAAAACCACTTTGTGATCTAGGCAAGAAAAACTCAACTCCATCTTTATTTTGAGCAACAAATCCGCCCTTATTTTTAGATATAATTTTTACATCTACTATATTTTCAGCATTTTCATCATAACTATCTATAAAATCTTTTATTTTTTCTTTTCTAATAGCCTTTTTGTGAGAAACTATCGGCTTTCCACCTCTATATCCTGTTATGACTACTTTTATCTCATCACCTTCTTTTATATCTAGTTTATCGTTATCGTTTTTTAACTCACTAGAATTTAAAATACCCTCAGATTTTTTACCTATATTTAAAAAAATCTCATCTCCCTTTATAGCAACTACAACACCATTACATACAGTATCGTTTGATTGTTTAAAAGATTCTTCTAACATTGTAGCAAAATCTAAATCATCATCCTCAAAAATATCGTTTTGAACTTTATCGTTCACCTCAGCCATCGTCGTCCTTTTTTGTAATTTTTGCATATTTTGAAATACTCATGATTATACTTAAAAATAACTTATTTTCATATTAATTATTAACTTAAATTTAATGCCAAATTTTTTAAAATTTAAAACTTTTCTAAATTTCTTATAATATTTTGTATTATCCAATCAGGTGTACTAGCACCAGCGCTAACACCACATATGTTTTTATTTATAAACCAATCTTTATTCAATTCTGATTCATTTTCTATAAGATAACTATCTTCGCAAAATTGTTTAGAAATTATAAAAAGTTGTTTTGTATTTGAAGAGTTTTTACCACCAACTATAACCATAACATCGGCTTTTTTAGCAAGTTCTTCTACTGCTTCTTGATTTAAAAGAGTTGCATTACAAATGGTATTAAAAACACGAACTTCCTTTGATTTTTCCATTATAACATTTACAATTTCTTTAAAATGTTCTATTTTTTTAGTTGTTTGTGAAATTACGGCTACTTTATTTCTAAGTTGTATTTGTTTTATTTCATCTGTACTTAATACAACATAAACATTGCCTTTAGTAGCGTATGATTTTACACCTTTTACTTCTGGATGATTATCATCTCCAAAAATAACTATATCATAACCTTCATCACTCATTTTCTCTACTATTTTTTGTGGTTTTGTAACATATGGGCAAGTAGCATCAATGATATCTATGTTTTTTTGTTTTAATATACTTAAATCATCTTTTGTTATACCATGTGTTCTTATAATCGCCTTTTTCTCATCGCTTAATTCATCAATATTATTAAGAGTTTTTACGCCAAAATTATCTTTAAGTCTATTTATCTCTTCTTTATTGTGTATAAGCTCACCTATAGTCGCTGAATTTGGTGCATTTTCTGCTAATTTTATAGCTCTTTTTACTCCAAAACAAAAACCACAACTCTTAGCAAGCTCAATCTTCAACTTTAACTCCAATATCTCTTAAAATTTGAGAAAAAGATGGAAAAGATGTATTTATACACTCGCTGTCTTCTACTATCATTCCGCACTTTAAACCCAAAATTGCAAAGCTCATAGCTATTCTATGATCCCCGCTTGGTTCGATTATAGCCGCATTTGGTACACCACCAACTATTTCAAAACCATCATCAAGTTCTTTTGCATTTATACCACAAGTTTTTAATCCATCAACCATAACTGCTATTCTATCACACTCTTTTACCCTAAGCTCGGCAGCGTTTCTAAGAGTGCTTTTTCCATTTGCACAAGCAAAAGCTATAGCAAGAGCTGGTGCTTCATCGATGAGCCAAGATGTATTTTGACTTACTGAGATGCCATTTAACTGCGAATATTTAATCTCTATATCCCCAATATCATCATATGAGTTTTCTTTTTTAATAAACTTTACATACACACCCATTTGTCTTAAAACATCATAAGCCATTGTTCTTGTTTTATTTAAAATGACATTTTTTAAAATTATATGAGAATTAGGTATTATAGCCGCAATAAGTGCAAAATAAAATGCCGAACTTGGATCATTTGCAACATTTATATTTAGTGGTTTTAATGGTTTTAAAAGCGGCTTGACTTCTATGCTAAAGCTATTTATAGATATATCTGCACCCATTGATATAAGCATTTTTTCACTATGATCTCTACTTAACTCAGGTTCACTTATCTCACAACCATTTGAATTAAGCCCAGCTAAAATAAGTGCTGTTTTTACCTGTGCAGATGCTATTTTGCTATTAAACTCAAAATAATCTAGTTTTGTTCCTTTTATGCAAAGTGGTGCTAAATTTCCATCATTTCTACCATAAATTTTAGCTCCAACTTCACTAAGTGGAGCTCCGACTCTTTTCATTGGTCTTGAGTTTAAATACTTATCACCGCTTAAAACAAAAAATCCGTCTATGCTAGCAAGAAAACCCATTAAAATTCTCATTGTAGTTCCAGAATTTCCACACTCTAAAACACAATTTGGTTCTATTATTTCTTTTGGCGGAGTTATGACTATAAAATCATCATAATACTCAACAATAGCACCAAGTTTTTCTATTATTTTAAGAGTATTTAGCGTGTCTCCAGCCTTTAAATAGTTTTTTATAACACTTTTTTGATCGCTTAGTAACGAAAATATAGCGCATCTATGTGATATTGACTTATCAGAAGAAATTTTATCAATACTTGCTTTAATAGGCTCTTGTAAAGCTATAATCTTCATCTTATTTCCAAATTTAATTTATCTTTTAATGAATCTAATATCACTTGCATTTTATCTGCTATTTCATCATCTTTTAATGTATTTTCTATATTTTGGAAAACAAACTTAATACTCAAACTAAAACTATCATTTAAATTTTTATCTTTATAAATGTCAATAGGCATAAATTCTTTTAAATCTTGTATATTTAAAGAATTTATGCAGTTTTTTATATCTTCATAACGCATAGAATTTGGCACAACTAAACTCAAATCTCTACTGATGCTTGGCATTTTAGAATACTCTTTGGCTATAATTTTTTCAAATTTAAGTTTATTAAATTCTATCTCACAAATATATGTTTTAGGCAAATCCATTTTTTGCTCTATTGCTAAATCTAATCTACCAATATATCCTATCTCAATGCCTTTTTGATAAATTTTTCCTTGTTCAAATTTATTTAAAAACACCAAATCATCGCTAACTTTTATTTCTATCTTTCCGATACAATTTTGTACTTTAGTAGCAAATCTAAGAAAACTTATATCCTCGCCTTTTGAACCATTTAAAAGACTTGGTTCGCTATTTAAGCCAGAAATTAAAAATGCTAAACTTAAATTTTGATTTGCATTTTCATCAAAAACTTCACCTACTTCAAAAAGTCTAACCGATTTTTTCTGATTTTTTACATTTCTTGATGCTGAGTTTAAAAGATGGTTTATCAGCGTTGGTCTTAACATATTAAGTTCATTGTTTATAGGATTTGTCAATTTTAACTTACACTCTTTAAAACCCAATTTTAAAAGCTCATCTTTATTGTCAAAAACATAATGCATACACTCAAAAAATCCATTATCAACAGATCTATTTTTAATACTTTTTATGTTAGCATAGTTATAAAATACACTATTTAATCTATTCTTCTCTTTAAATTCTAAAGGCTTAGAAGCTATGTTATCAACACCAAGAATTCTTACTATTTCCTCACAAATATCATGAGAATTATCTATATCGTGTCTAAAACTAGGAATTTTCACATTTAAAAATTTCTGTTCAGCACTAGAACTTACATCAAAGCCTAATTTTTTTAATATTTTTAAAGCCTCGTTTTTTTCTATTTCTATACCAATCATACTGCTTTGTTCGGTTATGTTTATAGTAACCATTTTTTGAGAAATTTCATTATTTATATACTGCGAACCAGCATAAATAGATATAAAATCAAATTTATCAAAACATTTAAAAAGATATCCAAATCCAAACTCTAAGTCAGGCTCACTTCCTCTGCTAGATCTATAAAGATGTTCATCACTTTTTATATTTTTATTTTTATAAACAATCCTAGATATCAAATTTGGATCAGTATAATTTGCTTCTATAATAATAACTTTGCTATTTTCATCAGGCATAGCAATATCATTTTGATAAATTCCAGCTATGCTAAGTTTTTCATTTTCAGCTTTTACAATACTAGCTGTCGTGCTATCTTTTATTATATCTAAAGAAATTTTTTCTCTACCATTTGCTATCTTATCAAAATCATAAGCTCTAAACAAAACTCCAGTTGTATGTGTAGCATATGATATAATTTTTTGTATTATATCTGTTTTTTGCATACCTATATAAGCAAGTCTTAACTTTAGTAATAATTTTTCTTCTATGTCTGCGTTTAATTTTATAGCTTTGTATTGAAAATTTGAAATAGGCTTTTCATCGGTTTTTATACTTAAAATTCTACCAATTCCAAGCAAATTCTCGCCATCTTCATATAGCTGGGCTTCTTTTAATGCTATATCTAGTGCAGCAGATAAATCCCTAGCAACACCATAAATACTTAAACAATCTCCCCTATTTGCAGTTAAATCTATCTCTATAATATCATCATTTAAAAGCGGATAATTTTTAAGTTCTTCTCCGAGTTTTAATTCGCCAATACTTGCATCAAGAGGCATTATTCCATCATTTATCTTAGGCATTCCAAGTTCTGTGGATGAGCATATCATTCCCATACTTTCAACACCTCTTAATTTAGCCTTTTTAATCTCCATTCCATTTGGCATAATGGCACCTACCATTGCAACTGGCACAAACTGACCTGGTTCAACATTGCTAGCACCACAAACTATGGTTAAAATTTCTTTTCCAACATCAACTTCACATACATTTAAATGATCTGAATTTTCATGCTTTGAGCGACTTTTTACATATCCAACGACTATATTTGAAGGTATTCTAACTTCTTTAAAACTATCAACTTCTAGTCCGATAGAATTTAGAGTTTTTAATAATAACTCATTACTAACACCACTTATATCTATCCATTCATTTAACCAATTTCTAGTAACTACCATCTAAACTGCTCCAAAAGTCTTAAATCTCCCTCAAACATACTTCTTAAATCAGGAACTTGATGTAAAAGCATTGCAAATCTCTCAACTCCAAGCCCAAAAGCATATCCACTTACATCTTTATATCCAACAAATTCAAAAACATTAGGATCAACTATGCCACTTCCTAAAACTTCTAGCCAACCACTATTTGAACATACTCTACAGCCTTTTCCGCCACAGAAAATACAGCTTATATCAACTTCTGTTGAAGGTTCTGTAAAAGGAAAAAAGCTTGGACGAAATCTTACTTTAACATCGCCAAACATATGAATCAAAAAATCTTCTAACATATATTTTAAATTTGCGAAACTTACGTTGTTTCCATTTTCAACCACAAGTCCTTCAACCTGATGAAACATAGGCGTATGTGTTAAATCCAAATCACGCCTAAAAACAGAACCAGGTGCTATCATTCTAATAGGTGGTTTTTGATTTTGCATAGTTCTTATTTGAACAGGACTAGTGTGAGTTCTAAGCAAACTACCATTATCAAAATAAAATGTATCTTGCATATCTCTAGCTGGATGATATTTTGGTAAATTTAATGCTTCAAAGTTATGAAAATCATCCTCTATTAGTGGTCCTTCTTCTACAGAAAAATTTTGCGAAACAAAATAATCAATGATTTTATTCATAGTAATTGTTATCGGATGTAATGCACCACTACTTGAAAGTTCATTAAAAAGAGTTATATCATAAGCTTCTTTTTTCATTTTTACATTAAGCTCTTCTTGCTCAAACTCTAATTTTTTTAAATTTAAGAGCTCACTAAGAGTGTCTCTTTGTGCGTTTAAATTAGCAGCAAAGGTCTTTTTTTCTTCCCCATCTAACTCTTTTAATTTAGCAAATCCTTGAGTTATAATGCCTTTTTTACCAAAAAGATTAACTCTTATTTCTTCTAGCTCGCTTAGGTTTTTGCTATTTTTTATGCTATTTTCAATATCTTTCAAAATAAACCTTTTTGAATAAATTTTTGTTGATTTTACTGTTTTTATGCTAATAATATGCTTTAATGGATATGTTGTTTTATTGTTATGAATTTATAGTATAATGTTTAAAATTTTTACATCAAATAAAGGATAAAAAATGGCAGAAAAAACAGTATTTGAAAAGATAATCGATGGCGAACTTCCTTGCAATAAAGTTATGGAAGATAGTGATTTTTTAGCTTTTCATGACATAAATCCAAAGGCTCCTATACATATTTTAGTAGTTCCTAAAAAACATTTTGAAAATTTTCAAGAAGTTGAACCTGCTACAATGGCAAAAATGACAGAATTTATTCATAATGTAGCAAAATTATTAGGAATAGACAAAAGTGGTTATAGACTTATAACAAATTGTGGCAAAAATGCAGGTCAAGAGGTTATGCATTTGCATTTCCATATGATTTCAGGCGGCGAATTTACATGGAGCGATAAAGGCGTAAATCCTCAATCGACATTTTAATTATAAATGAAAATTATTTTCATAATTTTATATTATTTTGTTGTAAATTTATCTTATTTTAATAATTTTACAGATATAATTTCTCAATTAATAAAATTTATTTAAAAGGATACAATATGTTAGTAACAAATAAAGCACCTGATTTTACAGCACCAGCTGTTCTTGGAGACAATCAAATAGTTGAAGATTTTAATCTTTATAAAAATATAGGAAAAAACGGAGCCGTAGTATTTTTTTATCCAAAAGATTTTACATTTGTTTGCCCAAGTGAGATTATAGCTTTTGATAACAGATTTAAAGAATTTAAAGATAGAGGTATAAGTCTTATAGGCGTAAGTTGCGATAACGAATACACTCACTTTGCTTGGAAAAATACCTCAAGAGATAATGGCGGTATAGGAAATATCCAATTTCCTTTAGTAGCTGATCTTAAAAAAGAGATAGCAAGGGGTTTTGATGTGCTTTTTGATGATGCAGTTGCACTTCGTGGCTCATTTTTATTAGACAAAGACGGAACAGTTCGTCATGCGGTTATAAATGATATGCCTCTTGGAAGAAACATTGATGAAATGATAAGAATGGTAGATACAATGTTATTTACAAACGAACATGGCGAAGTTTGCCCTGCTGGATGGCACAAAGGCGAAGATGGAATGAAAGGCTCAACCGAGGGCGTAGCAGAATACCTTGCCAAAAACGCTTCAAAATTATAATTTTTAGAGTGTCCTTTGACACTCTATCTTCTTTTTTAATGCACAATAATTTTTTATAGATTTTATATTTTTTTAGAATTTTAATTAGTTTTTAAGCAAAATAATATAAATAAAAATTTAATAAGCTATATTATACAAATATCTTATTTTTCAAACAATATTTTATTTGGTAATTTTAGTTTATTATACAAATTTATATTTTTTATATTAGGAGCCACTATTAGTGCATAACCACCATTACCTTGCCTGTCCCATAGATTAAAGAAATCATTTTTGAGACTTATATACTCTCCAAAGCTTGGATCAAGTATAGTTATAAAATCACCTTTATGATTTATTGCAACAACAAAATGTGGATACCTAGGGTCATTTTCTACTTTAACAATAACTGGTATATTTAATTTATCAAACAAATTTCTATCCATTTGATAACCATTTGATTCATATCCTATTTTATTTAATACCTCTTTTAACTCTTTGAAACTTACCATATTTGTATTTATTGTCTTATTATCATCTAATAGATAATTTAATATATCGCTCTCGCTATACTTTTTTATATCAAATAAATTTATCAAAGTCGCAATAGATGAAGCACCGCAAGACTCCTCATAGCTTTGCCTTACTACTCTTTCATTTTTAATTTCATAATATGATTTTACTGCAAACTCAGCATTTAAATAAATACACAAAGACACTATAATGATTAATATTTTTAGAATTTTTTCCACAAACTTATGCCAAATATACTATCAGGAGCAGCACTTGAGCCACCCATTGTAGCAGAAAAAGAAATAGCTGTATCGATATCTAAGCTATAAGTAGAGCCAACACTATAAGTTGGTATGGAGTGTATATTTGTCATTCTTTCAATATCAGCAAAACTAAAATTTCTTGGGCGATTATACCCGACTCCTGTATACATAGAATAAATTACTGGATCAGAATAGCCCTTTAGAGTTCCTTTTAAAGAGTATGATTTAAAATTAAAATTTTCAGTTTCATGATATGCTCTTTCTCTTTGCAAAACAGCTGTTTGCAAAGTAACCATTGGTATAAGCTCTCCTATACTATCTCCAGTATAATTTAACCCAATCCAAGCAGAACCAAAATCTAAATTAGTTTCACTTTTTGGCTCTAAAGTATAATAACTCATATACTCACTACGTCTATAATTACCATCTACTGTTGCTAAAATATCTATTTTATCTGTTAATGTATACATTATACTTTGACTTAGTGTGAGCTGCTTTGTATCATCCCACACCATAGAATCACCATTTATCATCAAACTTGGATAACTTGAGTATACATTTGGATTACCAGAGCTTAAAAAAGACAAAGTTGTTACACTTCTTAGACCAACTTGTTTTTTAAAAACACTATCTATAGTAATTGGGTCCGAAGCTAAAGCTAATGTAGCACTAAGCAAAATAACTGATGATAATTTATTCATAAAATATTCCTTAAATATTGTTTTATAAGTAATTATACATTAACTTTTTTATAAATTTATTTAAGCCCTAACATCAACCCCAATCTTTTTTCTAATTTCTCCATAAGTTCTAGAAAAGTTTTACATCTTCTTTGTTTTGTCTTTGTAAAAGCTTACTAGTATAAAATAGTCTTGGATCATTTTGCATATCATAAGTTTCTTTATTAAATGTTTTTACTTTATTGGTTTATACTTATCTAGCATCTCTTTTTTTCTCTTTTGCTAGTTTTTCATTATATTCTCTTATTTCTTTATTTTCTTTCTCAACTTGTGCTCTTTTTGCAGCAGTTGATTTTTCTCTATCTTCTGTGTATAATCTTTTAAATTCTGTTATATCTTCATCAAAATAATTTCTTAAAAGCCAAGATCCAAAATCTCCTATTGAATATGCTCCTTTAGGAAGAGAATCAAAAAAATCCTCCAGCTCTTGCTCTTGTTGCATTGTTCCCCAGCCTAGCCTTCTATCCCAAATAGATAATTTTCCACCTTGTGCAACTTTATCTTTTAAATTATGCAACCAAGTCACTAAATTATTATCTATTAAAAGATCTGCATCTCCTATAGTTTCTATATCAAATATTAATATATTTAATATATATACTCTTGTTCTTGTTTTGTATATTTTTTATTTAGCAATTCTTCTAATTGAACTATAGATTTTTCTTTCCAATCAACTTCATTTCTATCAAATTTAACAAATTCTCCAAGGATATCATAATCTGATTTATTATAAAAGTAGTTTCTAAATCTAGCATTTTGTTTAGCCATCTCTTCTTTTGATTGTGTTTTTTGTTTTTCTTTGATTTTTGTAATTATATCTTTTGTATTTTCTTCTAATTTGTTTTCATTAGTTTGATTTATGATTTGTTCTTTGATATTAGAACTATCTTGTTCTAATTGTTGTTTTGCATGATTTTCTTTTAAATTTATGTTTGTATTGTAATAACTTAAATTTGATTCAAATCCATTTATACTACTTATCATTTTAAATCCTTTTAATATTACCCGCTTTTTTAAAGCGGGTAATTAAGTTTATCTAGCTGTCCAGCCGCCTAACTCGCTTTCTAGTCTTGTTTTAAAATTATCTCTTAGTCTTGAAATAATAGAGTTATTATTCATTATACCACTATTATTTATAGAGTGATACTCTTTTGCTATATCATCATATGCTCCCATATCATATTTAAATACTACATACCTGCCATATCTTGAAGCTTCTATATTTCTAGTAACAGCATACATAACAAAGTATCTATTCATATCATAAACAAATGGTCCAAGAGCTGCCTTGTATTCTTTTAGCAAATAAGGACCATCTTTCGACTCATACTTAGCAAAAACACCAGCTTGGTTTGAACTTAATCTCTTAATATCACTATAATCTAACCCACCTTTAACTTTTTGCATATTTGCATCATCAAGGCGTGTAATACCAATAGAATTATTGCTTAATTCACCATTTGTTACACTAGAAAAAAATCTCCAGCATTTATTGCAACAGCCAGCAAAGAACTTAAAAGTATGGCTTTTAAAACTTTAACATTGTCTCTACTTTGTGTTAAAATGTTTCATTAGTATATCGCAATCATAAATCCATAATTGTCAAATTTAAAAAGTATTAAAATATTAATCATTATAAATCATTCCATAAGTAGCATTTATTAGCCCAATTTGTCTTCTTTCATACTCTTCAACTGACAATCTAACATCATTTACTTTTATTATCCTGTTTGCTTCTTCTAGCTCTTGTTTAGATATTTTTGGAAGTGGCTGAGAGAATGTTGTATTTATCTTTATATCATCGCTACTAAGTGAGCTTATATTCATTATAAATCCTTTTGTAGTTATATGACTATAATCGGCTAAAATGATAATTTTTGTAAATATATTTGTCGATAGATTTATATTTATTCTGTTAGTAAATTTATGATACTTTGTGGCAAAATTTCATGTTCTAGTGAGTGGATTTTTTCTTCCCACTTTTCTAAACTCATATTTTTTTCTCGTTTGAAAGTTTCTTGTGCTATGATTTTTCCACCATCAAGTTCTTCGCTAACCATATGAACACTAACTCCGCCAACCATCATTCCGCTTTGAAAGCTCTCCTTTATAGCGTGAGCTCCTTTAAAAAGTGGCAAAATGCTTGGATGAAGATTTATGGCTTTTATTTGTGATGTAAAAACTGGCGTTAAAATACGCATAAAACCAGCTAAAATCACCAAATCTATATCATATTTTTGTATCTCATCAACCAAAGCTTTATCAAAATCTTCTCTTGTTTTGAAATTTTTGTTTTCTATGATAATTGTAACTAAGCCAAATTTTTTTGCTCTTATAATGCCGTAAGCATCTGGTTTATTTGATATGCAAAGAGTGCATTTTATAGTTGTATTACCAAAAGTTTTATTATGAACTTTATTTAAAATAGCTTCTAAATTCGAACCATTTCCGCTAAATAATATTGCTATATTTTTTACAGACATTTTAAACCTTTTATTAAATCAAATGAGTTAAGTGAATATGAGCGTTTTTTGAATTTTTTTGCAGCATATGCATGCATCAAAACTCCACTTATGCTTGCATCTAAAAGAGTGTAATTTTGTGCTAAAAGACCACCTATAATGCCAGCTAAAACATCGCCACTTCCGCCTTTTGCCAAAGCGTTTGTGCCTTTTGTCATAACAAAAAGTTTGCCATTACTAGCGATGATTGTATTTGCACCCTTTAGCACGAGAACACCTCTAAAATTTTCACTCCAAATTTTAGCATATTTAAATCTATTTTCTTGCAACTCTTGTGTGTCAATTTGAGCTAAATTTGCAAGTTTTAGAAGAGATGAAAATTCTTTTGGGTGCGGAGTTATAACAAAATTTGGGTTTTTTTCTATAAGAGTAATGGTCTTTTGCATATAGCACATATCTGCATCTATTACTAGAGTTTTGTCTTGTAGTTCATCGAAATTTACTTCTTTTTTACCAAGACCGCAGCCAATTACTACAACTTCTGCATTTTTTAACGAATTTTTTTGCATTATGATAGGATTTATACGCATATTTTCTCCGACTATGCTTATAAGTCCGCTTCCAACGGCATTTGCACTAAGGGCTGCTATCTCACTTGCTCCGTTCATATCTCCACAAACTACATAAGTATGCCCGAAGTTTCCTTTATTTGTATTTTTATGTTTTCTAATTGGCAAAATCATATCTTGTTTTTCGAGTAAATTTACATTACTCTCTTTTTCAAATTTATCTCTAGAAATTCCTAAATTTGCAACTATGATTTTTCCAACAAAATCTTTTGCAATATCCGAAAAAAGAGCGATTTTTAATGCCCCCATACAAATAGTAATATCAGCTTTAAATGAAATTTGTTTGATTTGTCCGTATAAATTTATACCACTTGGGATATCAACTGCGATTTTTAGAGCTTTTATTTGATTTATTCTTTCTATGATACATTGTGTTTCATTGTCTATTTCGCCACTAAAACCACTTCCATAAATTCCATCTAACACACATTTATAATTATTGTCTAAATTTAAAACTTCTCTAACACCAACTTTTTTAGCTATATTTAGTTGAATTTGTGGCATTTTGTGTAAATTTTTTGATACAAAATAAACATAACATTCATAATCACCACTTAGCTTTCTTAAAGCACAAATTGCGTCTGCTCCGTTGTTTCCACTGCCACAAACTGCTAAGATTTTCGAGTGTTTTTTTACTTTTTTTCTTATTATTGTTTCTATTTTTGAAGCCGCATTTTCCATCAATATCAGCTCATTTATACCTAAGTTTTCGCTTGCGTTTTTATCTAAATCATTTGTTTGTAAAAATACCTTTTTCATACTTCATTCACCATTTTGTAGCTCATTGATTCTAAAATATCGTCTTTTTTGATGATTTCTTGTTCCTTTAAATCAGCAATCGTTCTTGAGGTTTTTAAAATTTTATTTATGCTACGATGGGAAAGTTGATATCTTGAAATAGCCATATCTAGTATATTTTTAGCATCATTTTCTAGTATGCAAAACCTTTTTATATCCTCATCGCTCATTTTACCATTTAGTTCTTTTTGTCCCCGCATTTTTTGTTTTTTAAAAGCCAAAATAACCTTTTCATACATCTCTTTGCTGCTTATATCACTTTTATCGTTTTTGCTAATTTCATCCATCAAAACATATATGTCTATTCTATCTAAAAGTGGTCCGGATATGCGTGATTTGTAGCGTTTTATATCAAGCGGTGAACAAGAGCAAATTTTATCTTTGCTTAGATAATTTCCACAAGGACACGGATTTTGTGCGGCTACAAATATAAATTTAGTATCATATTTTGCTTTTGAATTTACCCTTGAAACTAAAATTTGATTATCTTCAAGCGGTTCTCTTAAGGATTCTAAAACCTGCTTAGAAAAGTGCGGGAATTCGTCAAAAAATAGCTCACCCCCATTTGCCAAAGCTACTTCACCGATTTTAGCCCTATTTGAGCCTCCACCGAAGATTGAACTTCTTGTTGAGCTATGATGAGGATTTCTAAAAGATCTAAGTGTGCTAAACTCGACATCTTCATTGTTTAAAGAACTATATGCGCAGCTAAGTAAGATTTCATCTAAACTTTGTGGTGGCAAAATATATCTTAGTCTTTTTGCACACATACTTTTACCACATCCTGGACTTCCTTCAAATAAAACATTATGCATTCCGCTTGCTGCTATAAGACACGCTGTTTTTGCTCTACTTTGTCCTTTTATATCGCTAAAATCCATAGAAAAATCAAAATTTGGTATAAATTTTTCTCCATTTATCTCTATAAAATTCTCAAAAATTTTGTGAGTCTTAGTGTATTTAAATTCTTGTTCATTCTGTTTATCTTCAAAAAATTTAATAGCATCTTGGATAGAATTTATGGCATAAATTTCCAAATTTGGTATCATTGCAGCTTTGTTTGCTATGTCTTTTGGAAGAAGAATTTTTGCTTTTTTAACTTTTGTGCTTAAAAAAAGTAAAATAGAAAAAAGATTTGCCGTGCTTTTTACGCTTCCATCTAAACCAAGTTCGCCAAAGACAAAAATAGGTTCTATATTTTCAAGATGTTGTAAAATTATCAAAAGTGCAATGCTTAAATCAAAATGACTACCTGTTTTTTTAAAATCAGATGGAGATAAATTTATGGTAATTTTTTTAGCAGGAAAGTTAAATCCTATGAAATTTAGTGCAGATTTTACCCTTAAAATACTCTCTTTTATGGTGGTATCTGCAAGTCCAACTATATCAAAACCGGGCAATCCTCTTGCAAACGAAGACTCTACTTCTACTAATTTTAGTTCACCGCAAAAAGTTGCACATTTTAGAGTTTTCATTTGGCTTTTTGTTTTTCTTTAAACTCTTTTTCAAATTTTTTTCTTTTTCTATAGCCGATTTTTTCTATAAAAAGATGCCCATCTAAATGGTCACATTCGTGTTGTATGCAAATAGCCAGTAACCCGCTTGCATCTAGCGTTTGTTTTTGTCCTTGTCTATCAAAAAACTCAACTCTTATATTTTCTGCTCTTTGCACATCTTCATAAAATCCAGGAACAGAAAGACAGCCTTCTTGAAAGGTAGTTAAATTTTCTTTGCGGGTGATAATAGGATTTATAATCTCTATGAGATCATTTTTGTCTTGCAATCCATCATCATTTGTTAAATTTATAACTATTGCCCTTATTGGTTTTCCAACTTGAATAGCTGCTAATCCTATTCCATTTTTATTTATCATTGTCTCATACATATCGTCTAAAAATTTACCAAGTTCTTCATTAAATTCTGTAACTTCTGCTGATTTTTCGTATAAAATTTTATTTGGGTATGTTAAAACTTTCAATATCATAAACTACTCTTGTTCTAAAATATCTGGATCATTTTGGCTAGAATTATCGTTGTCTGGCTGTATTACAAAATACAGACTATTTTCTTTAATGCATTCTTTAATACCATTTAATAAAATATCTATATTTTCTTTTGAAGTTTTACTAGCATCAAGTGATAAAACTGAAATTTCTGTTAGGATATTAATTTCCATATTGTTTATAAAAGTAATTGTTGAAGAAAGCAGTTTTGATATCCTATCACACGCTTGAATGGCACTTTTTAGTTCTGTATGTTTAAGCAAAATAGCAAAAGTTTCTTTTTCATAATATGCTATAACATCGCTTCTTCTTGATGATTGGACGAGTATTTTGCCAGCATTTCTTACTATAGATTCTTTTTCTTTTAAACTTGGAATTTTGTCTAAAATTTTATCACTTATTTTTACCATCACCATTGATGAAGTAAATTTATATTTTCTTATGTTTGCAATTTCTGTTTCTAATACCTTAGTAAAATAATTTTTGTTAAAAACTTCAAATTTAGAATCATAAACAGACTGACCCTCTAAACTTCTATGTTTTTTGATAACCTCTTCATAGCCATCTTTTAATATATTCATATGTTTTTCTAGCAAAATATCTAGTTTGCTAATGCTATCATCTAGAGTTAAAAGAAGATTTTTAACGGCTAGTGGATTTGTATTTGTTTCTATCTCTGAAAGTTTTTTAGATATTATATTTTTTAGTATAGAGAAGTTTTTATAAATCACAGCAACTGCTTGAAGCATACTTTTTATCTTTACAAAAACTTGCTTAATGTCATTTTCCATGATGATTCTAGCATTATTGCTATCCATGGTATCAAAATCCAAAAACTCTGACATCTGTTTTTTAAAATTTTCTGGTTTTTCATCAAGCATTTGGTTAAAATAAATTTCAAAATTCTCTGGCGTTGGCGGGATATTTTCTTTTGCAAGTTTATCCAATACATTCTTGGAAAAAGAGTGTATATTATCTGATTCAACGCCAATATCGTCATCAACTTTTGATGTAGTGTTATCTAGTTTAACCATAATTTTTCTCTATTTAAAACTCTTTTCTAATACTTTATCTATAAGTCCATATTCGCATGCTTCTTTAGCACTCATAAAGAAATCCCTATCAGTATCTTTAGCTATTTTTGCTACTTTTTGACCTGTATTTTTAGCTAAAATTTCGTTTATAGTCTCTTTTAGTCTAAGAATTTCTTTAGCTTGTATTTCAATATCTGTTGCTTGTCCTCTTGCACCACCTAGTGGCTGATGTATCATTATGCGTGAGTTTGGCAAAGCATATCGTTTGCCTTTTTCACCACAACTTAGCAAAAACGCACCCATTGAAGCCGCTTGTCCAATGCATATAGTGCTAACAGGGGATTTTATGTAATTCATAGTATCATATATGCTAAATCCACTAGTAACAACACCACCTGGGCTATTTATATAAAGATATATATCTTTATCTGGATCTTCGGCTTCTAAAAATAAAAGTTGAGCTACAATAGAGCTTGCAACTTCATCATTTATCTCGCCACTTAGCATTACTATCCTATCTTTAAGAAGTCTTGAATAAATATCATAACTTCTTTCTCCTCTGCTAGTTTTTTCTACTACATATGGAACATAATAACTCATTATTTTTCCTCTTTTTCTTTTGACTTTTTATTATCTTTTGAAAAAATTGAGTTAAATAATTTTTCTTCAATCATAGCCATTTTTATAATTGGCAATGCGCCTTGATTTTTATAAGTTTCTAAATGTTTTTTAGGATCTATGCCGTATCTATAAGCTTCAAAATATATAGCTTGTAAAAGCTCTTGATCATTTACACTGATATTTCTAGCTTTAGCAAGTTCGTCTATGATAAATGTTAAAGCCACACTTTTTTCGGCCTCAGCTCTTTGCTCTTCGCGTTTTTTTGTAAGAGTGTCTTTATTTTCTCTAAATTCTTTCATCTCATCTGGAGAAAATTTTTGCCACTCGTTTCTAAAACGCATGTCTATTTCTTGCTCAACTAAATTTTTTGGCAAGTCAAATTTAAATTTTTCAATCAAAGCATCAACAAGCTTTGGTTTTAAATCTTCATTTATAAGTTTAGATAATTTTTCATCTCTTATTTGATCTTTGAGGTGTTCTTCTAGTTTTTCTTCTGTTGGATTCTCTTCACCTGGCACTAGTTTTTTTAGCATATCTTCATCTAATGTTTCAGGTATTTTTTTAGATTGAATTTCATTTAATTTTACTTTAAATACAGCGTCTTTTCCTGCAAGATCTTTAGCACCATATTCATTTGGAAATTTAACATTTAAATCTTTTTCTTCGCCAACTTTCATGCCAATCATTTGATCTTCAAAACCTGGTATAAATTGATTTGATCCTATTTCTAGTATGTAATCTTTTGCACTTCCACCATCAAATTTAACACCATCTACAGAGCCTTCAAAGTCAAATTTAGCATAATCTGATTTTTCTAAAGTGGTTTTATCTGATTTTTCAATAGGAGCAAAAAGCTTAACTAACTCCTCTTTTTTGGTTTCTATCTCTTTTTTAGTAACTCTTGGAGTAGAATACTCTGGAATAATATCATCGATATTTTCAACTTTTACTTCCGGTCTAAAAGAAATTTCTATTTCGATATCAATGCCATCATCTTTTTTATCAAATTTAGTAATAAATGGTTCGCCCATCATATCTTCTTGTTTTTTGCCTGTATTCTCGATAGCCTTTGTTAATACTTCTCTTAAAATTTCTTGCTCAGCATCTTTTTGTAATTCATTTAAATATCTCTTCTTTACAACGCTAACAGGAACTTTTCCAGGTCTAAAACCTGCTATTTTAATATTTTTTGAGGCTTTTTTTGCCATATTTTCTACTTGATTATCAAGCATATTCGCATCAACTTTAGCACTAGCTACAGCGTTAGCTTTATTTGTTAATTTAGCCTTAACTTCCATTTATTTCCTTTGTTTTTCAAAAATTATCTTTCTAGTTTATCAAATTTTTGTATAAAATTAAATAAAAAATATATTTTATTCATAAAAAAGAGAAAATTTGATAATATTTAAAGAAATTTAAATATTTAAAAAGGTTTAAAATTTGGACTTATCAAGAAAAGATGAATTTATGCAAGCATTTAAAACAATGCTTGAAATAATGGGAGAAGATGTAAATAGAGAAGGGCTTTTAAAAACACCAGAGAGAGTTTTTAAAGCTTATGATTTTATGACAAGTGGATACGACAAAGATCCAGCAGAAGTATTAAATGACGCTTTATTTAATACTTCTAATAGCGAAATGGTGCTTATTAGAGATATTGAATTTTATTCACTATGCGAGCATCATATACTTCCAATTATAGGAAAAGCTCATGTTGCATATATACCAAACAAAAAAGTTGTTGGGCTTAGCAAAATTCCGCGTATGGTAAATATCTTTGCAAGAAGGCTTCAAATTCAAGAGCAAATGACAGAGCAGATTGCAAATGCTATACAATCAGTTATAAAACCACTTGGTGTTGGCGTAGTGCTTCAAGCAAGACACATGTGTATCGAGATGAGAGGAGTTGAAAAAATAAACTCAACTACCACAACTTCGGCACTTCGCGGAAGTTTTATAACAAATCCAGATACTAGAAAAGAGTTTTTTTCATTGATAAACTCGCCTAGGGAGCCTAGATTTTGAGCTTAAATTCTCTTAAATCAAAACTTAAATCAAAACCACAACTATCAAATATATTCGGCATAGTAAGTAAAATTTCATCAACCGCCATAGAGATAACAGGACTTAGGCCAAGCATAGGAGATATTGTGAAAATTATATCAAAAAATGGCTCAAAAGAGGGACTTGGTATGGTTACTGAGGTAAAAAAAGAGTGTGCCTATGTTTCGCCATTTGGTTTTGTAGAAGGATTTAGGATAGGAGATATGGTTTATCTTAGTGAAAGTGGTATGAATATACCTGTTGGATGTGAACTTTTAGGACGAGTTGTAGATCCTCTTATACAGCCAAAAGATGGCAAAGGTAGCATAAATTGCACAGATTATACTCCGATAATGCGTCCGCCAATTGATGCTATGAAAAGAGGACTTATAGATGAGAAATTTAGCGTTGGCATAAAGACAATTGATGGTCTTTTAACCTGTGGCAAGGGTCAAAAACTTGGTATTTTTGCCGGAAGCGGTGTTGGTAAATCAACTCTTATGGGAATGATAGTTAGAAACTCATCAGCTCCTATAAAAGTTGTTGCGTTAATCGGTGAAAGGGGACGCGAAGTTCCTGAGTTTATAGAAAAAAATTTAGGTGGAAATTTGGACTCTACTGTCATTGTTGTTGCAACTAGTGATGACAGCCCTTTGATGAGAAAATACGGGGCATTTACTGCAATGAGCGTTGCTGAATATTTTAAAGATCAAGGACAAGATGTGCTTTTCATTATGGATAGCGTTACTCGTTTTGCTATGGCACAGCGTGAGATAGGACTTGCGCTTGGAGAACCTCCAACTAGCAAAGGTTATCCTCCATCTGTTTTGGCTTTACTTCCTCAACTTATGGAAAGAGTTGGAAAAGAAGAGGGAAAGGGATCAATAACTGCTTTTTTTACAGTGCTTGTTGAAGGCGATGATATGAGTGATCCAATAGCTGATCAAAGCAGATCTATACTAGATGGGCATATAGTTTTAAATAGAGCACTTACGGACTTTGGCATTTATCCTCCAATAGATATTCAAAACTCGGCTTCAAGAATTATGAATGATGTAGTAAGCAAAGAGCACCGCGAAAATGCTATTAAATTTAAAAGATACTACTCTTTATTAAAAGAAAATGAGGTTTTGCTTAGAATTGGAGCGTATCAAAAAGGCAGCGATAAAGAGCTTGATATAGCAATTTCAAAAAAAGCTTATATGGATGATTTTTTAAGACAAGGTGCAAATGAAGGCTTTAGTTTTGAAGAAGTTGAGAAAAAACTAAGCGAAATAAATAACAAATAGTTTTAAATGTTGTATAAATTTTTTAAGCCTATTAAAATTTAAGTGCATAAATTTCAATTTTATCTATCAAAATTTGTAAAATACATAAATTTAAGTTAAATTTTTTGTATTTAGCGTCAAGCGGAGTTGGTTTACCAAACAAAAGACTTTGCTTGGTAAATGAAAATTTATTTGCAATCTTCTTTAGAAGTTTTTAAAACAAAAAGGAATTTAGAATCTTTGCTGTAGTAATTTTGTTCTACACCTTTAAGCATATTTAAAAATCCACGCATATTTTCGTTTGAGCAAAAATTATTTGTAACTTTTTCTTTCATCAATGTCTTTAATTGCTCAATTTGTTCGCTAGTTAGTTCATCCTTTTCAAAATTTATTCTGTAGTTGTAAGTAAAAACATCATTAATACAAATAGAGCCAGAAAAAATAGTATCACGATCTATTTGCATTGGAGCTTGCTTGTTTAGAGCATCTACAGTAGCTTTCATCTCATCTTTTAAACAGACATCTTTACAAAATCCAAAAGTACAAAATAATACTAAAAATATTAATTTCTTCATATTCCCGCCCCCCCCATTTGTTAAAATTTAGTGATTGTAACAAATTGTAAATTTGATAATACATAAATTTATCACATTTATAAATTTAAGCAGCTCAAGCAAAAAATGATTTTATTAAAAAGGATGTGTAAATTTAAATTTGCAAATTTATTAAATTTATCTACTCTCTTCCACTTAAAAGCGGAACAAAAAGGCACTCCTCTAGCTTTTCTTTTGATATATTTCCATAAAAATCTTTTTTAAATTTATAGATAAACTGCTTGCCATTTTCTTTCATAGGGGCAACCAAAATGCCGCCATCTTTAAGTTGAGCAAATATCTTTGGACTTATCTCTTCACAAGCACAAGAAAAAATTATCCTCTCATAAGGAGAGTAAGTTTTCCATCCATCAATCCCATCATCATATCTTATATTGATATTTAACACATTTAATTCTTTAAAGCGTAATTTAGCACCATCTGCTAGTTTTTGAATTCTTTCTATACTAAAAACCCTATGTGCAAGTTTGCCTAAAATCGCAGCTTGATAACCACTACCACAACCTATTTCTAATACATTATCTATATCTTCGCATTCCAAAGCCATAGTCATTTTTGCTACAGTTAAAGGAGAACTTATCCACTGATTTCCAGAGATTGGATGTGGATTTAGTTCATAAGCATGTGCTTTTATGGGTACAAAAATTTCCCTTGGTGTTTGGCAAAATGCTTTATAAACCTTTGGACTAAGCGTGGTTAAATCGGCTATTTCGTTAGCCATTTTAAGACATTTTGTATATTCTAAACTATTCATTAAACAAATCTTTACTAAAAGTCATCAAAACTAAGGCTTCCTTTGCTATAGTTTGTAACTTTGCTTTCAAAAAAGTTGCTTCTTTGATCATTAAATTTAGAAAAATCATCAACCCATTTTATAGGGTGAGATGCACCATATTTTGCTTTTAATCCTATGGATGTTAATCTTTGATCTATAAGATAATGAATGTAAGTTGTGATGATATCATCTGTAAATCCCATAATTTGGTTTTGTGTAATATATTTGCCCCATTTTATTTCAAGTTCGCCAGCTTTTTCAAACATATCATAAATTTTTTCAATGATTTTTTCGCTAAAAAGATCTGGTCTTTCTTTTCTAACTGAATTTATCATATTTTGAAAAATCAATAAATGAGTTATTTCATCTCTTTGAATAAACCTTATCATCTGAGCAGAACCTAGCATTTTTCCAGCTCTTGCAAGTGCATAAATAGATGTAAAACCGCTGTAAAAGTAAATTCCTTCTAGAATTTGATTTGCAACCATTGCAAGAAGTAGTTTTTCATCACTAACATCACCAGCAAGCTCTTCATAAACACTTGAGATATAGTCATTTTTTTCTCTTAAAACTTCATCATATTTTTCCATCTCATATATCATATCAGTATTATCACAAATCGCTTCAACCATAACTGCATAACTTTTAGAATGATTTGCTTCTTCATAAGCTTGTCTTGCTAAAATAGCATTTATTTCAGGGGCCGTTATGTATGGATTTATATTATCAGCCAAATTATTTGTTTGAAAACTATCCATTGATATAAGTTGACTCCAAACTAAATCATACATTCTTTTTTCAGCTGGAGTTAAGTTAAAGTTATAGTCCCTAACATCGTCTGTTGTATCAACTTCTCTTGGAAACCATGTGTTTGCTTCCATCAAATCCCATAATTTTAATGCCCATTGATATTTTGCTTTTGTAAAATTTAAAATGCCATGAGGATTTCCACTAAAAATTTTTCTATCGGTTAAACTTTCGTTTGAGCTAGGGTTATAAATTTTCTTTCTTTTCATAAAAAATTCCTTTATAAATTTTTATAAATTTTTATTATAACGAAAAATAGTTTAAATTATTAATATAAAATAAGCTTTTATACTTTATATTAAGAAAATTTAAGATAAAATTAATACTAGATTTTGATTACTTAGAAAGGATATTTTAATGGCTAGTATAAATGAAGCAAAAAATATATGGATGAATGGTAAGTTAATTCCTTGGAAAGATGCCACAGTCCATGTATTATCTCACTCTTTGCATTATGGAAATGCTGTTTTTGAGGGGGTTAGAGCTTATCAAACAAAAAAAGGTCTTGCTATTTTTAGATTACAAGAACATACAAAAAGACTATTTGATTCTGCAAAAGCTTGCCTTATCAAGATACCCTACTCTTATGATGAGGTATTAAAAGCTCATGTTGATTTGTTAAAAAGCAATGATTTTAAAAACACTGTTTATATAAGACCGATTGCATTTTTTGGTTATGGAACAATGGGCGTTTCAAATGAAGGCGCACATAATGATCTTGCTATTGCTGCTTGGGAATGGGGGGCATATATGGGCGAAGAAGCCCTTAAAAAAGGTATAAGAGTTAAAATTAGTTCATGGATGAGATCTGCGCCATTTTCTATGATGAATAGAGCAAAATCGAGTGCAAATTACTTTAACTCACAAATGGCAAATTTCGAGGCTAAACAAGCAGGGTGTGATGAAGCGTTATTACTTGATCCTCAAGGTTATATAGCAGAAGGTAGCGGAGAGTGCTTTTTCATAGTTAGAGATGGTAAAATCATTACTCCGTTAAACAATACTAGCTTGGAAAGTATCACTCAAGCAACTGTTATAGAAATTGCTAAGGATTTAGGATATGAGGTTATAAGAAGACCTATAACAAGAGATGAAGCTTATATAGCAGATGAAGCGTTTTTTACAGGAACTGCTGCTGAGGTAACGGCTATTAGCGAGATTGATTCAAGGATTATTGGAAAAGGTTGTATGGGTGAGATAACATCTAAACTACAAAAAGCTTATTTCGATATAGTTATGGGAAATAACGCTAAATTTGAACACTATTTAACATATATAAAATAAGGAGAAATATGCCAGCTGATTTAAACGATTATTTTAACAAAAAAAGAAATGAAAACTCTAATAATAATGGTGGAAATGGATTTAAAAAACCAGATTTTAACTTTAAAAAACCTAATTTTGGTAAATTTTCGGGACTACTTTATGCTCTTATAGTTATAATAGCTATTTTTGCTATAGCAAGACCATTTGCTATAATACAATCAGGTCAAGTTGGAATTCTTTCAACTGCTGGTAAATTTGAACCAAATCCGCTTCAACCAGGACTTCATTTTTTTATACCATTTATACAAGAGATTATACCTGTTGATACAAAGGTTCGTATTATAAACTATACATCAAATGAGGATTCTGGCGAGATAAATGTAAGGGGCTCTGGAATTATTAGAAAAGCCTCTGTTTCTGTTTTAGATTCAAGAAATTTACCAGTTAGTGTTGATGTTACGGTTCAATATAGACTAAATGCTACAAACGCACCTCAGACCATAGCGGCTTGGGGACTTAGTTGGGAAAATAAAATCATAGATCCTGTCGTAAAAGAAATAGTAAGGGGCGTGGTTGCAAAATACACAGCAGAAGAACTTCCGTCAAATAGACAAGTAATTGCAAAAGATATAGATAAATTTATAAGAGATTATATAGACAATCTTCCAAATAAACCAGTAGAACTTTTGGCTGTTCAGCTTAGAGAAATTATTTTGCCACCAAAAGTTAAAGAGCAAATAGAGCGTGTTCAAATAGCTAAGCAAGAGGCCGAGAGAACAAAATATGAAGTTGAAAGAGCAAATCAAGAAGCTCTTAAAAAAGCAGCTCTTGCAAAAGGTAACGCTGAGGCTGTTAAGATAGAAGCACAAGGTAGAGCTGATGCTGTTAAAATAGAAGCGGACTCAACTGCGTATGCAAATAAAGAGATAGCAAAAAGCCTAGATAGATCTTTGCTTGAGTTAAAACAGATAGAAACTCAAGCTAAATTTAATGAAGCTTTAAAAGAAAATAGTGATGCTAAGATTTTCTTAACACCAGGCGGAGCTGTGCCAAATATATGGGTAGACACAAAGGATAAACCAAAACAAAGTGCTATTGAAAGTAAATAACAAATGAGTGAAATAAAAGTAGATTGGATAAAGATTGGCGGTCTTTTGCCAGTTATAGTTCAGGGCTTAGATAAAGAAGTTTTAATGCTTGCTTATATGAACGAAGAAGCTTTAAGATTAAGTTTAGAAACTAAATTTGCCCACTACTTTTCACGCTCTAAAAATAGAATTTGGAAAAAGGGTGAGGAAAGCGGAAATATCCAAATAATAAAAGATATATATTTAGATTGTGATAACGATACGCTTTTAATCATAGTTGATCAAGTAGGCGGATGTGCTTGTCATACGGGATCAAAAAGTTGTTTTTATAAAAAAATTGAGTTAGAAACAAGTGATATAAAAGAACAAAAAGCAGATATCAAAACCCGCTCTTATAACTTTTCAGATGAACTTTATCATACTATCTTAGATAGAAAACTAAATGGCGATCCAAAAATATCTTATGTGGCAAAGCTTTTTAACAAAGGTGAAAATTATTTTTTAAAGAAAATTTGTGAAGAAGCAAGTGAGCTAGCATTTGCGTGCAAAGATCTCAGCAAGGCTCAAAAATACTTTAAATTTAATCTTGAAAAATTTGGAGAGCATAGCGAAGATCCAAAATATGATGTTATTTATGAATGTGCTGATTTGATATTTCATATTTATGTTGCTTTGGCAAATTACAACATTCATCCAGAACAAATTTATGCAGAGTTACAAAAAAGATCCGCAATTAGCGGTATAGAAGAAAAAAATAGTAGAAGCAATAAATGAAATTTCTAAATCAGATAAAAGAATTCTTTGTTTTTTATCTTGATCACTGGTATTGGATAGATTTTGCATCAATTGTTTGGATAGTAATACTACTTTTTTTGTTGATTTTATTTTCTATTACTATTTTTACTAAAACACCCTTAGTATCTGTTTTTTTGCTAATGATTTCTTTTTTGATTGCTATTTTTTCTATTTTTTATGTTAATGATTATGTTGATAACATTGTTCGCAAAAGAGATACGAGCGTTGTTTTAACTAAAGAAATGAAATATTCTGATATATTACTTGTGGATGTAAATTTAACAAATTTATCAAAACATAAATTTAAATATTGTTCTATAAAACTTAAATTTATAAAAGATGGAAAAAACTTTATACAAAATTTTATCTATAAATTTAATCCGATTTATACCACATCTCAAAAAATATCATCGCCGCTTGATTTAAATGAAACCAGAAAAATTAATTTTTTGATAAAAAATTTTGGATATAAACCAAGTTATAAAATAATGGCAGATTCGGAGTGTTTTTAATGGGTTACTTTACTATATGGCATATTGCAGTGCTGATTTGTGCGATTTTGATATTTATTCTTATTTTATTATTAATGTATCTAAATAAAGACAAAATAAAAAATTTTTATGTCCTTATAGGACTTACCTTGTTGATAATCTCTATGGGTTCTTATACTATCATGATTTCACTAGATGATAAACTTAAAACGGCGGTTATTTCAGATGTTAGCACACAAAGAGTTTATATTAACGAAACCATAGTTTTCAAAGGTAATATCAGAAATACTAGTAAATATAATCTATCTAGATGCGATATTTACATTCAAATGAACTCTAGTCCTGGAAAATTACAAGATTTTAGCCGACATTTAACTAAGAAAAATGATTTTTTTAGCTTTTTGTATAAAAATGAAACAGAGGATTTAAAACCAGTGAAATCAAATGTGTATGTAGAGAATATCAAACCTTTTGAAATTCGTAGTTTTAGTGCTGTACTTTCATTTCCCCCTAATTTTACAGATCCTAAATTTGTTTATAAAGTTGATTGTAAATAAATTTATATTATTTATAAATTCTAATTTATTATATTATTTTTTTTATATAGTATAAATTTAGTTATATATTGTTACATTATTTAATATTGTTATTAACTATTAATCTAAATTTACAAAAAATTTATTTTATATTAAGTCTTATAGTGAGAAAATATAAAAATCTTAAGCTAAGGACAAATTAATGAAAAGCAAAATTTTATGGGGTTTACTTTCTATTTTGGCTGCATGGTGTTTTGGTGTACTTGCACTTCATAAAGGAGAAAGCATTAGTGCTATATGGATGATTGTAGCAAGTGTATGTATTTATATGATAGGATACCGCTTTTATGGTCGTTTTGTAGCTTATAAGGTTTTGGGGCTTGATGATAATCGTGCAACTCCCGCTGTGATTCGCAACGATGGGCGTGATTTTGTTCCAACAAATAAATATGTTTTATTTGGTCATCATTTTGCTGCTATTGCAGGTGCTGGCCCATTAGTTGGTCCTGTTGTTGCCGCTCAAATGGGCTATTTACCATCAATGATATGGTTACTAGTTGGCGTTGTCATAGCCGGTGCGGTGCATGATTTTGTCGTGCTTTTCATCTCAGTTAGAAGAAACGGAAAAAGCTTAGGTGAAATGATAAAAGAGGAAATGGGCACAGTAACTGGGGCTATTGCAATGATAGGAATTTTCTTTATAATGCTAATCATCGTAGCAATTCTTGCGATGGTTGTGGTAAATGCTTTAGCAAACTCTCCATGGGGATTTTTTACTATCGCCATGACAATTCCAATAGCAATTTTTATGGGGCTTTATATGAGATTTATTAGACCAGGTAGAGTTATAGAAGCTTCAATAATTGGTTTTGTACTTTTAATCTTAGCACTAATTTATGGCAATCATGTAGCAGCAGATCCAGTACTAGCAGCTTATTTTAGTTTTTCAAAAACTAGCCTAGCATGGATAATAATAGCTTATGGTTTTATAGCTTCTGTTCTTCCTGTTTGGTTTTTACTTGCTCCAAGGGATTATCTTTCAACTTTTCTTAAAATAGGTGTTATTGCTGGTATGGCTGTTGCTATTTTAATCGTAGCACCCGATCTTAAAATGCCTGCAATTACAGAATTTACAAACGGAACAGGACCAGTTTTTGCTGGAAAACTTTTTCCATTTTTATTTGTAACTATTGCTTGCGGAGCAATTTCAGGATTTCACGCATTGATTTCAAGTGGAACAACTCCAAAAATGGTTGAAAAAGAGGGTCAAACTCTATTTATCGGATATGGCTCAATGCTAATGGAAAGCATGGTTGGAATTATGGCATTAATTGCAGCTTGTATATTAACTCCTGAAATTTACTTTGCTATCAATACTCCTGCTTCTCTTTTGGGAGCTACATCAACAAGTGCAGCCGAATATATAAACACAACTCTTGCAAGCTTAGCGCAAATTGGCTTTCATATTACTCCAGAAGAAATTGATACTCTTGCAAAAAATATAGGGGAGAGCACAATTTTAAGCAGAACTGGTGGTGCTCCAACATTTGCTATAGGATTAACAATGCTTTTGCACGAAATTATGGGCGGAGAAGCTATGATGGGATTTTGGTATCACTTTGCGATACTATTTGAAGCTCTATTTATATTAACAGCTGTTGATGCAGGGACAAGAACAGGTAGATTTATGGTACAAGATATCTTAGGAAATATCTACAAACCAATGGCTAATACTTCAAATATGTTTTATGGAATAATCGCTACTTTAATATGTGTAACTGGATGGGGATACCTACTTTATGCAGGAGTTACAGATCCAATGGGCGGAATTTATACATTATGGCCACTTTTTGGTGCTTCAAATCAAATGCTTGCTGGCATGGCTCTACTTTTGGCAACTGTTATTATCTATAAAATGGGTAAATCCCAATATGCTTGGACAACAATAATACCTGCTATTTGGGTTTTGATAACTACGATGTATGCAGCCATTCAAAAACTTCTACCAGCAAATGGAGATAAAATTCACGATGCAGTTAGCCATGTAGCAGCAGCTCAAAATGCAGCAGCTAAGCTACCAACTTTAAATGATCCATTGGTAATTGCAAAAACTGAAGCAATTATTAGAAATAACATTGTTGATGCCGTGCTTTGTGGTTTATTTATGTTTGTAACCGTTGTTGTGATAATACAAACATTTAGAATTTGTAAAAAAATAAAAGATGGTAATAACACAGAATATCCACTTAGAGAAAGCGAGTATATAAATGCAAGTAAATTTAGTATGGAGTAAGATAAAAAATGGTTATAAAAATTTAGATAAAGCTTTATATCCATTAATAGGTCTTCCAAGCTATGAAAAATACTTAGAACATTTTAAAAAACACCACCCTGATAAAACTCCTCTTTCTAGAGGAGAGTTTATCAGAGAAGCACAGCTTGATAGATCCAAAAATGTAAAATGCTGATAAGCTTTTAATAAGCATAGTTTATGCTTTACATAAATTTAAGCTTTCAGTATGAATTTTGTTTATGGAAGTGTAATATTTATAACTAAGAAAATTTGATAGTTTTATAAATTATCTTAGTTAATTAATTTATAATATGCAATATGGTTTTATTAAATTTAGTAATATTTTTAATATCTTCAAGTTGAATTTTGATAGTATACAAGTTAATACAATATTAAAACGATATATTATATAATCTAAAATTAATTGATTTTAAGGTAAATATATAATGAAAAAGGTAATTTTATCGTGCATTTGTGCTTCTATGCTTTTTTGTGAAAATGCCGAAGAGCTTTATAAAAAAGCATTAGAATTTGAACAAAATGGCGATTTCAAAAGTGCTATGAAATATTATAAGATAAGTGCTAATCAAAGTTTAGAATTTGAAAATAAACTTCAAAAAGATATCACTTATAAACAACCTGTAATTCAAACCAAAACATCTTCTAGAAAAAGCTTATCTAATGATACTTTGGAAAATACTTTAGGTATTGAAATATATAAGCCTAATTATTTTGTATACGCATATGATTTTAGTGATAAAAATGATAGAAAAGATGGTGAAGCTAAATTTCAGATAAGCTTTCAAAAGCCAATTTCTTATGACTTGTTTGGTTTAGATGAGACTATTAGTGTTGCTTATTCGCAGCAGTCTTTTTGGCAAGTTGAAAAAGATTCATCCCCTTTTAGAGAAAGCAATTATGAGCCTGAAATGTTTATAACTATACCGGATAATTTTACAAATTATGGTTTTATAGATTGGGTTCGCTTTGGGATAAATCATCAATCAAATGGAGAAGATGGCGTAGAATCCAGATCTTGGAATAGAGCGTATGTATCTACTAAGCTTTTATTTGGTAATTTAAGCATAACGCCTAGAGCTTGGTATTCATTTAATCCCGATAAATATAATGATGATATAAGTAGCTATATGGGTTATGGCGATATAGAATTTGTTTATGATTTATATGGCCACAAACTTGCTGCTATGCTTAGGAATAATTTAAATTTCCATGATAATCGTGGTGCGGTAGAGCTTTCGTGGTATTTTCCATTATTTAATGATGTTTATGGATATTTACAATACTTTAATGGATATGGAGAAAGTCTGATTGATTACAATAGACAAGTAAATAAAGTTGGACTTGGTATAGCTATTTTAAAATAAATTACATTATAATATCAGATATAAACCTTGATATTTGGCTTTATCAAGGTTTATAATTTTTAAGCAGCTGGATAAACAGAAACTTTTTTTCTAGTTTTGTCTTTTCTTTCAAATTTAACAAAACCATCAATCAAAGCAAATATAGTATGGTCTTTGCCTATACCGACATTGCTGCCTGGATGAGTTGCTGTTCCTCTTTGGCGTATAATTATATTTCCAGCACGAACAAATTCGCCACCGAATTTTTTTACACCTAAGCGGCGGCCGATAGAATCACGGTTATTTTGAGTTGAACTCTGACCTTTTTTATGTGCCATTTTATCTCCTTAGGCTTTTATACTTATAACTTTTACGCGAGTAAATTGTCTTCTAAAACCGCGTTTTAGTTTTGAGTCTTTTCTTCTGCGTTTTTTATAGATAACGACTTTTTTATCTTTACCTAAATTAATCACTTCTAAGACAACTTTTGCACCCTCAACAAATGGTGCACCTACCTTTAAATTACCATCATTTACAGCTAAAATATCTGTAATTTCGATAGTATCTTTCTTCTCAGCTTCAAATCTATCAAGGTTAAGATAGTCACCCTCGCTAACCTTATACTGTTTGCCGCTGTGTTTGATAATAGCATACATCAAACTATCCTTTAAATTTTTGGTAAGACCAAAAAGCACTTTTTTATTATACTTAAAAAGATTTATGGAGCTTTTTTGGCTGTAAATTTTTATTATAGTTAAAAAATACTTAAAATATCGTAAAACTATCCTATAAAAATGCAGGATAGTTTTTAAAGACATTAAATATTAGAAACTAAAATCTGGTTGTGGTGTTTTTTGAGTACTAGCTGGAAACATAGGGTAGGTTACTTGTGGCATTTTGCCAGTTAGTGATTTTAAAAATGTTTTTATACTTTTTGTTTCCTCATCTGTTATTTCTATTCCAAGTTGAAGACTCCCCATTGTTTTTATCGCTTCTTCTATGTTCCAAATTGCGCCATTGTGAAAATATGGTGCAGTTAGTGTAATATTTCTAAGAGTAGGTGTTTTTACCATTCCGTTTGCATCACCTTTAAAATCACCAAGATTAGCAAATTTGTATTTTTTAGCAAGGTCAAAAGTTTGTATATTTCCACCTAAATTTATACCATTATGACAGGTTGCACAGCCTTTATCTAGGAATAGTTTTAATCCGTCTTGTTCGGCTTTGCTTAATGCTTTTTTGTCGCCTCTTAAAAATTGATCATATCTTGAAGGAGTTATAAGTGTTCTTTCAAACATAGCTATAGAATCTGCAATGTTATCAAATGTAACGCCTTCTTTTCCATATATTTTTTTAAAATCATCAACATATTGTGGCAATGAAGCGATTTTTTCGACAGCTAAATTAGCCGGAGTTGCCATTTCAACTGGATTTTCAATAGGACCTTTAGCTTGATCTGCTAAAGTTGAAGATCTTCCATCCCAAAATTGCGTTGTATTAAAAATAGAATTATATACAGTCGGAGAGTTAAGATGATGAGGGTTTTCTTTCCATCCATGCCCAACTGCTGCACTTACTCCATCAGTGCCTCCAAGACCTAGATTATGACAGGTATTGCAGCTTATAATTCCACTTTTTGAAAGCCTAGGTTCAAAATATAATTTTTTACCAAGTTCTGCTTTTTCTTTTGTAAATTTACCTGATTTTATACCAATATTTTTAAGTGCCTCATCAATTTCTTTTTGCGATTGAGGAAGAGGCTCTAAACCGAAGTCTTTTGCACTTTGTACTAAATCTGTGGCAAATGTAGAACTTGCAATTAGCATTGAAGCAACGATAGAAAAAAATTTCATTTTTACTCCTTAAAAAATTATTAAATTGAATTTTTATTCTACAATAAGATTTATTAAATAAATATAAAATAGTTGTAATAATGTTTTAGTTGCGTATATTTATAAATTTAAAATTACATTATTTAAAGATATATATTGTTATAATAGTCCTTAAATTTAATAATCTAGAGTTTACAAATGGCTGATGACGAAAAAACAGAAGAACCCACCTCCAAAAAGATTGAAGACGCTAGAAAAGAAGGAAATGTCCCAAAAAGTCAAGACTTATCGGGATTTATAACACTTCTTGTTGCACTTGTTTTGGTTTTTGTGATGATTCCATTTATTGGCAAACAACTTATTTTTTTATATCATTATTATCAAGGTTTGATTGGATTAGAATTTACAAAAGAGCTAGTTTATCAAATAGTTATAACCTCAATTCTAAGAACACTAATGATGGTGCTTCCGATAACTATCAGTGTTGCTATAGCTGGAATTATAGGAAATGTTATGCAGTTTGGATTTATATTTACAACAAAACCTCTTGAGTTTAATTTGAATAAAATAAATCCATTAAGTGGCTTAAAAAAACTCTTTTCCGTTAAAAAACTTATTGAGAGTGCAAAAATTATCTTAAAAGTTAGTTTAGTTTTTATAATAGCATTTTATTTTTTGCTATCTTTTGTAAAAGAGTTACCGCGAACTCTACTTTTTACAATGTTTTCTCAACTGTTGTGGTTGAGAGAAAAAATTATGATATTAGCAGCAGTTATGCTAATGCTTTTTTTGGTAATTTCTCTTTTAGATATTTTGCTTGTGAGATTTCAATACTTTAAAAGTCTTAGAATGAGCAAACAAGAGATAAAAGATGAATATAAACAAATGGAAGGAGATCCGCAAATAAAAAGTAAAATCAGAAGTTTGCAACGACAAATGGCACAGCGTAGAATGATGCAAAATATTCCAGTTGCCGATGTTGTTATTACAAACCCAACACATTATGCAGTTGCACTAAGATATGACAAAACAAAGGAAAATGCTCCAATTGTGCTAGCAAAAGGCGTTGATCATTTAGCTCTTAAAATAAGAGCCATCGCAACCGAGCATCAAATTCCTATAATAGAAAATCCACCTCTTGCAAGAGAATTATATAAAGTTTGTGATATAGAAGATGAAATACCTGCTAATTTATATAGGGCGGTTGCCGAAGTTCTTAGTTTTGTATATACAAGCAATAAAGCTAAATTTAAAAATAGACTATAACTAGACTATTTTTGCACATTTTCAATACTATCTAAAACTGATTTTTGTGTTTTAACATCGTTTTTATTTACTTTAAAATAAATTTTTACAGATTTAGAATTACTATTTTTAAGAATATTTTTTGTAGATGTATGTGCTGAAAAAGTTAGCATTTTTGAGTCTATTCCATTTTGTGATAAAAGTTGAGTTACATTGTAAGCTCTTTGTGAAGCTAGTTTAAAATTTTCTAAATCATCACTATAATCATCTGCATAACCACGCACTTCTACATTTACTTGTGGAGGTAATTTTTTAATACTAAGAGATACTATTTTTATAAAATTTATTATATCTGGATCATTTATATCAGAGCTTCTTGGAGAAAATTTTATTGAAGCAGGAAAATCAAGGGCAACTTGCGATTCTTTTTGATCTAATAGCGACATAAGCTCTTCACCAACTTCAGATTCTGCATTTGCAGATGATTTTTTACTACCTAGTGCATCTTTATTTGTATTTTCCGTTCCGCCAGGTTTTTGTCCTTTTAGTGTAACTGTTTTTGGATGATCAAAAATTTTTATAAATTCAGTCTGTAATGCTTCTGTCTTGCTTTTACTTGAATCAGAAATAGCCCAAAGAGCAATAAACAAAGCTAGCAGTAGTGATAAAAAGTCCGCATACGGAACAGCCCATCTTTCTCCAGCTGGACACTCTTGGGGTTTTTTCTTTTTTGCCATTTTTATCCTTAACTAAATTGCGAAACTCTAGGTTCACCTTGAGGCAAATAGTTAAATAGTTTTGCTTCTAAATTTCTAGGATTTGCTCCTTCTGAAATTCCAACAATTGCTTCTATTATGATTATTTTTTGTTTTATTAAATCTTTTGCATTTGATGCCATTTTTGTTCCAAATGGTATAAAAAATGCATAAGCACCCATAATTCCAGTAACTGTTGCTGTAAATGCACCAGCAATACCAGCAGCCATTGCAGCAGGATCAGAAAGCAACCCAAGAGCTAGCATAAGACCCATAACAGCACCAACTAGACCAAAAGTTGGAGCACTCTCTCCAGCTCTCATCCAATAATGACTACATTCATGATAATACTCTTCAACTGATTCTAGTTGTAGTTCTAAATTTTCTTTTATTTCATCTATTGGTTGCCCATCTATCATCATCATCATACCGTCTTTTAAAAAAAGATCTTCTATATCATTTGTTTTTGATTCTAATGCTAAAATACCATCTTTTCTAGCTATTGTTGAATACTCAACCATCATGGATATAGTTTGAGCGAAATTGACATTTGCACCTTTAAATACTAATTTTAATTCTTTAAAAGCAGCTTTTACATATCTTTTATGCGTAGCTGTAACAGAAGCAAACATGGTTGTTGGTATAACTATCAAAAATGATGATAGGTGTATAACATGGAGGGGATTTCCGCCCTCAAGTATATCTCCAACTGATATACTTGTGATTGCCAAAACTAGACCTAGTAAAGTAGATAAATCCATTTAATCTCCATTAATAATTATTTTACAATTATACTTCAAATTTCTTAAAAATCGTATTAAATTTATTATTTTAAATCTCCCCAATTGTTAGCCATGTTTAGACTAGTTTTTAGCGGAACATTTAGTTTTATTATATTTTGCATTATATTTTGAGCTTTTATGGCAAATTCATCTATAAGTTCATTTTTTACCTCAAAAACCAATTCATCGTGAATTTGAAGTAGCATTTTTATATCCTTATTTAGATATTTTGAAATTTCAAACATAGCAAGTTTTATGATATCAGCCGCACTTCCTTGAAATTTAGTATTTACTGCCTCTCTTTCGTAAGCAGCAAGTTGCATAGGTGTTGCTTTTGAAAAATCAAAATACCTCTTTCTACCAAGTAAAGTTGTAGTAAAACCACTATTTTTAGTATCATTTTTAATATTTTCTAAAAAATCTTTTATAGTTGAAAATGCTTGAAAATATTTTTCTATATACTCTTTTGCTTCACTTTTTGATATATTTATTTGGTTTGCTAGTTTGTTTGAACCCATTCCATAGATAAGTCCAAAATTTATGCTTTTTGCTATAGCTCTATATTCTCCCTCGCTACTTCCAAATATGCTAATAGCCGTTCTTGAGTGTATATCTTCATCATTTTTAAAAGCTTCTAAAAGCGCAGGATCTTTACTAAAATGTGCAAGAAGTCTTAGTTCTATTTGCGAGTAATCAAGTGAAATTAGCTTATATCCACTACTAGCTTCAAATACTTCTCTCATCTGTTTTGCTAAACTTCCCCTTGCTGGTATATTTTGTAAATTTGGATTTTTACTTGAAAGTCTGCCTGTTGCTGTGCCTGTTTGGATAAAGTTTGTAAAAACTTTATTTTCTTTATCTTTCATAGCTAGGCTAAAAAGAGGTTCACAATATGTGCTTTGAAGTTTATAAAGTTCTCTGTATGAGAGAATTTTTTCTATTACAGGGTGCTCTTTTAAAAGTGAGTTTAATACATTTTCATTTGTACTATAACCAGTTTTTGTCTTTTTACTAGTCGGTAATTTTAGTTTTTCAAAAAGCACTTCCCCAAGTTGTTTTGGTGAGTTTATGTTAAATTTTTCGCCACTCATTTCGTAAATTTCATCAGTGAGAGTTTTTAAATTTTTTTCATTTGAGCTAATGAGTTCTTTTAGTTTTTCTAAATTTAACTTTATGCCGTTATTTTCCATATCTAAAAGGACTTTTATGAATGGAAATTCCAAATTACAAGCCAAGTTAAAAAGATTTTCATCAAGTGAATTTTTTAGTGTATTAAAAAATTTTAATGTTATCCAAGCATCTTCGCTTGCGTATTTTAAAGCACTTTGGACATCTATGCTTGCAAAATTTTCACCCTTTTTAACAACTTCTTCAAATTTTATAGTATCATAATCATAAAGTCTTTTTGCAAGATTATCCATACCAACGCTAAGTTCAGGGTTATCAAGCCAAGCTAGTATCATAGTATCAGCATATTTTTGTGGTAAATTTACACCAAGACAATTTTTTACAATATTAAAATCATATTTCAAATTTTGACCTATAACATAACCTTTGAAAATCTGTTCTACTGCCCATTTAGCAGTTTGTAAACTAACTTGTTTTGGCGCTCCTAAGTATTTGTGAGCTAGTGGTACATAGTAACTTTTTGTATCATTAAAACAAAATGAAAAACCTACAATGTCCGCATTTTTGCTATCAATGCTCGTTGTTTCTGTGTCAAAACTTATGAGAGTATCTTCATTTATATCATAAAGCAGTTCATTTAATGTTTCTTCATCAAGTATCAAAACTGGCTCAAAGCTTGAAATAACTTTATCTGTTTTTGTTTGTAAATTTGAAATAATGCGATTTAATGAGTAATCCTTTAAAATATCTATAACATTTAAAAGCGGATTATATTTAGGGAACTCGGCTTTTTTTATATCTGGAATTTCCAAATCATCATATAAAGAGGCTAATTTTTTGCTAAGAAACGCATTTTCCTTGCCTTCAATCAAAAGATTTCTAGTTCTTTCATTTCTTATAAGACTTAAATTTGAGTAAATTTCTTCTAAATTTTTAAACTCATCTAATAGTTTTTTTGCACCTTTTTCTCCTATGCCTTTAATTCCTGGTATATTATCTGCACTATCGCCACAAATTGCCAAAAAATCTATCATTTGCTGAGGATAAACTCCGTATTTTTCAAAGCAACCATTTCTATCGTAAAGCTCTTTTTTTGCAGCTGAATATATACTAACATTATCTGATATGAGCTGGTAAAGATCTTTATCGTGCGTTACTATATTTATCTGCATATCATTTTTAAATTTTTTTACAACGCTTGCTATGATATCATCTGCTTCATATCCTTCTTTGCTAAGACTGTAAAGTCCCATTTTTTCTATCATATCTATGCAAACTACAAGCTGCTCTTTTAAGTCTTCTGGCGGACTTATTCTATTCATTTTATAGTTTGGATCAATCTCACTTCTAAATGTTTTTCCTTTGCTATCAAGTGCAAAAATTATATAATCGCTTCTAAATTCGTCTTTTAAATTCATTATGAAATTTGCAAAACCATTTACCATGCCGCTTGGCTTACCATCTTTTGATTTTAGTGAAGTCATAGCATAATAAAGTCTGAAAAAAAATCCAAATGTATCAACTATTGTTAAAGTTTTCATGGCACTCTCCTAAATTTTTCTATATTTTTTACAAAAGCTGCAAAGTTTAGAGTTATGTAAGCTTATCCCAAGCCCCATAAGGGTAATTACACCAAGATAAGTTGTAAACATATCTAATAAAAAATAAAACACTAGATCATTTTTTGATAAATTTGTTTTAGAAGTAAAATAAATTGATATTAAAATAGCGATTATAAAAATACCAATATGCTTAACTTTTTTTGGTACTTTTATGAAAAAACTCAGTATAAAAAATGGCAAAAGACAAATTATACCTCTTAACATCGTGCTTATAAAAAGATAAATTGCTATCATTTTTTGTCCTTTAGCTCGTAACTTAGATACTCTCCTGTATAAGAATGAGTCTTTTTGTAGTTTTTAGCTAAGTCTTTTGGAGAGCCGGTTGCTATTACTTTTCCGCCACCACTTCCACCTTCTGGTCCCATATCTATGAGATAATCGCAATTTTTTATGATATCCATATTGTGTTCTATTACAAAAACTGAATTTCCAAGATCAACTAAATGCTGTAAAACTTTTGTCAGTTTGTCAATATCTGCAAAATGAAGTCCAGTTGTTGGTTCATCCAATATATAAAGAGTATTTCCAGTATCGCTTCTACTTAATTCTTTTGCAAGTTTTATCCTTTGAGCTTCTCCGCCACTTAGCGTGGTTGCATTTTGTCCAAGAGTAATATATCCAAGTCCAACATCTTGTAAAGTGTGTAATATAGAGTGTATTTTTGGCACAGCCTTAAAAAATTCCAATGCTTCATCAACGCTCATATTGAGCACATCTGAAATATTTTTACCTTTATATAAAATTTCTAATGTTTGAGCATTATATCTAGAACCATTACAAGCATCGCAAGCTACCGTAATATCTGGTAAAAAGTGCATTTCTATTTTTATTTCACCATCGCCCCCGCATTTTTCACATCTTCCGCCTTTTACATTAAAACTAAATCTACCTATCTTATATCCGCGAAGTTTGGCTTCTTTTGTCGAAGCAAAGAGATTTCTTATCTCATCCATTACGCCTGTATAAGTTGCTGGATTACTTCTAGGGGTTCTGCCAATTGGACTTTGATCAAGATAAATTACTTTATCTAGTTTTTCAAGCCCATCTATGATAACGCCTTTTATTTTTTTTATCTTCTTAGCATGATTTAGTTGTTCTAATGCATTAGGAAGAAGAGTTTGAAGTATAAGAGAGCTTTTTCCACTTCCGCTAACGCCAGTAATTCCTACTAAATTTCTAAGCGGAAATTTGGTGCTTAAATTTGAAATATTATTTATATTTACATTTTTTATCTCTAAGAAGTCATCTTGTTTTCTATTTTTATAATAATCTATACTTTTCTCGCCATTTAGATATTTTGCGGTTTGAGTGTCTGATTTTAACAAAGATGCCACATCTCCGCTAAAAACAACATTTCCCCCGTGCATTCCAGCTCCTGGTCCAATGTCTACTACAAAGTCCGCTTCTTCTATCGTTTTTTTATCATGCTCTACAACTATAACTGAGTTTCCTTTTTCTTGCAAGCTTCTAAGAGTTGCTATTAGTTTTGCTGTATCTCTTTCGTGAAGCCCAATACTAGGCTCATCTAAAACATACATTACACCACTTAAACCGCTTCCTATTTGAGAAGCTATCCTTATCCTTTGAGCTTCTCCTCCACTTATTGTTCTAGCGTCTCGCCCTAAACTTAGATATCCAAGACCAACATTTTTAAGAAAATAAAGCCTTGCATTAATTTCGTTTAGTATAGGCAAAGCTATCATTTTTTCTTGTTCATTTAGATAACTAAAATTTTTTTCATCACTAAAAAAATCTACACATTTTTCTATACTCATATCCAAGATATCGCCAATTCCTTTTCCTGCTACTTTAACACTCAAGCTTTCTGGTTTTAGTCTATGTCCGTTACAATCAGGGCAAATTTTCTCACTCATGAAATTTTCTAAATCTTTATGATCTTTTAAAATATCATATGCCATCTTTACAACGCCTTCAAATTTATGCGTTAGTTTGTGTCTTTTCCATAAAAAGTTGATATCTTTTACGCTTCCATAAAGTAGCAACTTTTGATCATCTTGGCTTAATTCGCAGTAAGGAATATTTGTTTTTATACCCATTTGTTCGCAAAATGCTTGCAAAAATTTAGCATAATAGCTTTTAAAAAAACCATGCATTATCTTTATAGCTCCGCCTGATATAGTTGCATTTTCGTTTATAATTTTTGTTAAATCTAGGCTAAATCTTATCCCAAGACCATCGCAACTTTCGCACGCTCCTTTTGGTGAGTTAAAACTAAAAGATAGTGGTTCAAGTGGTTTAAAAGAAATTTTACAATCAAAACAAGCCATGTGTTCACTAAAATGAATGTGATGATTTTTTATATCAAGTTCTTTTGCATTTGCTATATCAATCTCAACTTCTCCAAAACTCTCGTGCAAAGCTTTTTCTATATCATCTGCTATCCTAGCTGAGTTTTCTTTACTTACTCCAACTCTATCTATGATAATCGAAATAGAGTGTTTTTTTGTTTTGCTAAGCTCTATTTCCTCATCTAAACGCACAATAACACCATCAATTATTGCTCTAACATAGCCTTTATTTCTCATATTTTCTATGATATCTGCAAAAGTTCCTTTTTTTTCGCGAACTATCGGGGAAATAATGGAAATTTTTGCTCCATCTGGTAGTTTTAAAATTTCATTTATGATATCGCTTGCACTCATTTTTGATATTGGTTTGCCACATTTATGGCAGTGTTGAATGCCAATTCTTGCATATAATAAACGCATATAATCATAAATTTCAGTTATAGTTCCAACGGTTGAGCGAGGATTTTTAGATGTTGTTTTTTGATCTATTGCTATTGCAGGAGTTAAGCCTTCTATTTTAACTACATCTGGTTTTGCAATGCGGTCTAAAAATTGCCTTGCATATGAACTTAGGCTTTCTAAATATCTTCTTTGACCCTCAGCATAAAGCGTATCAAATGCAAGTGTGCTTTTACCACTTCCACTAAGTCCTGTAAAAACTACAAGTTTATTTTTAGGAATTTTTAAATTTATATTTTTTAGATTATGTTGTTTAGCACCAATTACATTTATAATATCATTCATTGTTTTTCCTAACTTTGATAAATCAAAATCAATCTTTAATTATATGAAAAAAAGTATAACATATGTTTAAATTTATAAACTTATATTATAAATTGATATATAATTTTGCGAAAATTTAAAGGAGAGAGATGAAATATTTGAAACAAATTATGATTATTTTAGGAATATCTTTTTTAGCCGAAATGCTAAGCTATGATTTACCAGGAAACATACCAAGTAGTATTTATGGGCTTGTTATTATGTTTTTTGCACTTTATTTTAAGGTAATAAAAGTTCATCAAATAAGAGAAAGCGTAGTGTTTTTTATCGAAATTATGCCAATAATTTTTATACCAGCTGGAGTTGGACTTATAAATTCACAAAATGAAATTTTAAAAAATTTTTTTCCAATTATTACTATAACATTTATTAGCACTATTGTAGTTATGCTTGCAAGTGCTTTTATGACACAGATTATCTGTAATGCTACTAAAAAAGATAAAGAAGATAATCTATGAGAGAAGTTTTTTTAAATTCTGCATTTTTTGGTGTATTTTTGTGTTTATTTACACATCAAATTGGTCTTTTGATAAAAAGAAAGTTTAAATTTGCTATATTAAACCCACTTTTAATAGCGATAATTTTGTGTATATTATGCTTGTATTTTTTTGATATGCCTTATGAGAAATTTAATGCAAGTGCGAAGCATATCAGCTTTTTTCTAACTCCAGCTACTATTTGTCTTGCGGTTCCACTTTATGAACAACTTGAATTATTAAAACATAACTATGTTGCAATATTAATGGGGCTTGTAAGCGGTGTATTTTTTGGATTATTAAGCATTTTTGCACTAAGTATGCTTTTAGGGTTAGATCACCAAATGTATGTAACAATGCTACCAAAATCCGTAACAACGCCAATTGGCATAGGCATATCTCATCAATTAGGTGGCATAGTTACCATAACTGTTGGTGTCATACTCATAACTGGTATTTTTGGTAGCGTTATAGCAGATAGTTTATTTAAAATTTTTAAAATAAAAAATAAAATAGCAAAAGGCATTTCACTTGGTTGCGCATCTCATGCTATGGGAACTGCCAAAGCTATAGAATATGGCGACATAGAAGGTGCGATGGCGTCTTTATCCATAGCAGTAAGCGGGCTTTTAACAGTTGTAGGTGCATCTATATTTGCTAGATTTTTTTAAAATTATAAGGATAAATAGTGATAATATCTATAGGAAGACAAACAGGAAGTGGCGGTAGAGAGATAGCTTATAAGCTGTCAAATGAGTTAAATTTTACATATTTAAATAAAGAAAAATTACTTCAAAAAGCCAAAGATTTTGGTTATTTTGAAGAAATGAATAGACTTTATAAGGAAAAACCGGTAAATTCGCTTTTACAAGCTATTGTAAAAAATGAAGTTGCACTAGAAAAAAAAGATAATATAAGAAAAATTTATAACGAACTTACAAAAGATGGAGATTATATCATCGTTGGTAGATGTGCTAATTATTTTTTAAGGCAAAACAGAGAGTTTTTATCCGTATTTTTACACGCTAGTGCTGAGTTTAAGACTAAAAGAATTATGGAACAAGAAAATTTAAATAAGCAAAATGCATTAGAATATATGGAGCTAGAAGACACAAACAGAGAGTCATTTCACAACTACTATACAAATGAAAAATGGGGAGATAGCATTTATTATGATTTATGCATAGATACATCTAAATTTGGTATAGAAAAAACTATAAAATTTATAATAAATGCCATAAAAAATTTATAAATTTATCCAAACACAACCTCTTTAAGAGTTAATAAAAACATGGAAACATAAAGGACTAAAAGCCACATTTTTTGAGTAGATTTCTCTATTTTGTGGCTTGTTATAGTTCCAAAATATACCCCCACAAGACTACCAAGTCCTAAAAGAGTGCCAGCTATATAATTTACATGTCCATTTATGGCAAGAGAGATAAATCCACTTACTGCACTAAAAATAACAAAAAATAGCCCCATAGAAACTGCTTTTTTGATATCAACACCAAAGAATCCAACCAAAATAGGCGTTAAGAAAAGTGCTCCACCAATGCCCATACTTATCGCAAATGCTCCTATACAAAATCCTATTATAAAAAGTATAAAGTTTGATGGATTTTTTGGATTGGAGTTTAAATTTGATTTAAAAAATTTTAAAATAGCTATAAGAAGTGCCAAAAGCAACCCAATTTCAAGGACTTTTGAACTAACTGCAGAGACTATAAAACCACTAAATCCAGCTCCTACAAAGCCACCAAGTCCTACAAAAATTCCCTCATCAACTTTGAGTTTACCTTTTTTGTAATTAACATAAGAGCCAAAAGTTGAACTAAAAAGCATTTGAAGTATTGAAATTCCAACAGCTGTTTTTATGTCATATCCCATACTCATAACAAGTGGAACTACGATAGTTCCGCCACCTATGCCAAAAAATCCACCACAAAAACCAGCAAATATACCAGAAACGATTAAAAGAATGATTTCCATCGTGCCAACACAACTTTATTTTAAATTTTTATTCTTTTCATTTTATCGATATTTTTGTTAAAAGATGGTAAAATTGCTTTACTAAATAATTCATTTTTTTGTATAAACTTGGAGTTATATGCTTTTATTAGAACCTTTGATATATTATGAAGAAATTTTAAAAATTTATAAAAATAGCTTTTTAGCAGAAGATAATTTGCAAGCTATCATAGGCGTTAATTGCTCTTATGTCAGTGGCAATAATATAGATGAATTGAGAGATATTTTTAACTCTTGTAAATCAAATAAAATTGCTCCTTTTGCCGGACTTTTTGGTGTAATGAGTTATGATATAGTAAAAACTATAGAGAGTATTGGCGATAAAAAAGATAGTTACTACGAATTTCCAAATTTTTATTATGCAAATGCAAGTTCATACATTCATTACGATAAAATGAGTAAAATTTATACATTTTATGGTAATTTAAACCTAGAAAATTTGCTTTTAAATGTAGAAGAAAAAATTGTAAAAAACGAATATAAATTTAAAATTTTAACAAATTATGATAGTGAAAAAAAACATTTTTTTGATATGTTAAAAAAAGCAAAAACTTATATAGAAAATGGCGATGTTTTTCAGGTTGTTTTAGGAGAAATTTTAAAAGTAAAAACAGATTTATCCAGCTTGGAATTTTATAAAAAGCTAAAAACAAACAATAAAAGCCCGTATATGTTTCATTTTCCTACGATTTATGGTGATGTGGTTGGGAGTAGTCCGGAGCTAGTTTTTGAGATAAAAGATGATAATATTTTTGTAGCTCCAATTGCAGGAACAAGAAAAAGAGGCGAAAACTACGAAAAAGATATGGTTTTAAAGAGTGATTTGCTATGTGACGAAAAAGAGTTAGCAGAGCATAAAATGCTGATAGATTTAGCTAGAAATGATGTTGGAAAGTACTCAAAACCAGCGTCTGTCAGAGTTGCAAAACCTATGGAAGTTGTATTTTACGAAAGCGTAATGCATATAATCAGTGAAGTTTGGGGAAAAAAAGACAAAAATAGTGATAATTTCGATATTTTTAAAAGCATTTTTCCAGCTGGAACTCTTAGCGGAAGTCCAAAGATAAGGGCTATGCAAATTATTGATGAGTTAGAGCTAAAAGAGAGAAAAATTTATGGCGGTGGTATAGGTTTTTGGCATTTTAATGAAAATGTTCAAATGGCAATTTTAATAAGAAGTGCTATTTTTGTAAATGGCATTGCCTATATAGGTGCGGGTGCTGGCATAGTTTATGATAGCGTTGAAGAAAATGAATATGCCGAAATTTGCAACAAAAGAAACTCATGTCTGAAAGTTATAAAAGAGTTGTGCAGGGAAGAAAATGATACTTATAATTGATAATTACGATAGTTTTGTTTATAATATATATCAGTATATAAAACAGATGAGTAGCGATGATGTGATGTGTGTTAGAAATGATAAAATCACACTTGATAAGATAAAAAATCTAAATCCAACTCATATCATTTTAAGCCCAGGCCCAAAGCATCCAAAAGATAGTGGAATTTGTTTAGAAATTTTAAAATCAAATTTAAATATACCTATTTTAGGCGTTTGTCTTGGACATCAGGCGATTGGATTTGTTTTCGGTGGAGAAATTTCTAAGCTTAAAAAACCGCTTCATGGAAAAACCTCAAAGATAAAAATTTATCAAAAAGGTGTGATATTTGAAGGCCTAAGCGACGAATTTAGCGTTATGAGATATCACTCTTTGTATGTTAGCAAGATTCCAGAATATTTTGAAATTTTAGCAAAAAGTTTAGATGATAATGTAATAATGGCTTTTAGACACAAAACAAAGCCTATTTTTGGAGTTCAGTTTCATCCAGAGAGTTATTTTAGTGAGTATGGCAAAAAAATCATAGAAAATTTTATAAAATATGACAAAAATTTAAAAGGAGAAAATATGACAAGTTTCGCACCATATATGACAAAACTTCAAAAAGGATATCCACTTGATAGCTCTGATTATGAGGTTATTTGTAAAGCGTTAAACGATAAAGATTATGATATAGTTCAGCTTGCAGGATTACTTGTGCTTATAAGCGAAAAAAGTCTTTATGCAGATAGTCTTGCGGCGTTAGTAAAAAATATATTAAAATACTCACTTACTTATAGTGATGATGGTGAATTTTTTGATATCGTTGGAACTGGTGGCGATAGACTAAAAACTATAAATATATCAACAACTACAGCCTTTATACTTGCGGCACTTGGAGTTAAGGTTTCAAAACATGGAAATAAAGCAATTACTAGTAAAAGCGGAAGTAGCGATACTCTTAGTGCTCTTAACATACCCATGAGTGGAAACATAGAAGAAAATAGAAAACTTTTAGAGCAAAAAGGTTTAGCATTTTTTCACGCACCGCTTTTTCACAAAATCACAGCTGAGGTTAAAGAAGTAAGAGATAGGCTTAAAATCGGAACCGTTTTTAATATGCTAGGACCTCTTTTAAATCCAAATTTATCACTTCGTTATCAAATAGCAGGAAATTATCTTGAAGAAGTTAATGAACTGATGGCAAAAACGCTTATGAATTTAGGAAGAAAACACGCTCTTGTAGTTCATGGAATGGATGGAATGGATGAGATTACAATTTGCGATGAAACTTTAATCCATGAAGTAAAAGATGATAAAATCATAGAGTATAAGATAACGCCAGAACAATTTGGTTTTAACAGAGCGTTTCATAAAGACGTTGAGGGTGGAACAAGCGAAGAAAATGGCAAGATTTTAGAAGCAACCTTACAAGGCACGATAAGTGGAGCTAAATTTGATATAGTTATTTTAAATGCTATGTTTGGTATGTATTGTGCTGAGAAGGTTAAAACTCCAATGGATGCAAAAGAAATTATATTAAAAGCTATAAAAGATGGCAAAGTTTGGGAGTTTTATCAAAACTATAAAAATGCAAAAAATTAAAATTTGTGGTATAAAAAGCGTTGATGAAGCCAGAGTTGTTTTGAGCTTTGATATATTTTATATCGGCGTTATATTTGCTAAAAGTAAAAGAAAAGTTGGCTTAGATCTTGCTATAGAAATTTCAAATTTAGTCCATAAAAACGAAAGAAAAATAGTTGGTGTTTTTGCTGATATTAGCGAAGATGAGATTTTAGAAATTTCTAAAAAAGCAAATTTAGATGTAGTTCAAATTTATGGCGAAATTTCGCCAAATTTATATAAAAATTTGCACTTAGAAAATATAGAAATTTGGAAAGTTTTTAGCGTTAGCAACGAACTTCCAAATTTAGAAAATGATTTTTATGATATGCCTCTTTTTGATTGCAAAGGCAAAAATCTTGGTGGAAATGGAATTAGTTTTGATTGGGGTATTTTAAAAAAATTAAAAACTAAATTTGGCTTAGCAGGTGGCATAGGTGCCCATAATATCTCTCTTGCTAACTCATACAATCCAGAAGTTATCGATATAAATAGCATGGTTGAAGATGAAAATGGTATAAAATCATCTAAAAAAATTTCTCTAACATTAAGAAGTTTAATGGAAGTAAAATAATTTTAAAAATATCTAAATACAAAATTTCAGCCCATTTTTTGGGCTAAAATTTATTTTTTTATAGTAACTGGAATTTCTTTTCCATCAACTGTTATAAATGCATCAACATCTGTAAAAAATACTTCTGTATCGCCATCTACCAATCTTATTCCATTTGCGGATGGCTCTCTTTTAAGCGTTAAAATTTTGCCAGTTGCGTCTGTAAATTTGGCAGTTTCATAATTATCTGTAGTGTTTACTGTATATATTCCTCCATTTTTATCAACAAAAACACTTACTTGGACATTATCAGCCACAACCACTGGATCACCGGTAGGCTCAGATTTGTTTGTTGTAGAGCAACCTACAAGTAAAGCAGCAAGACCGGTTGCTAAAAGTACATTTCTTAACATAACTAAACTCCTTGATTTTTAAATTAAGTTGAAAGAATTATATATATTTTTTGTAAATAATATTAAACTAAAAATAAATTAATAGATTTAAAAAAAGCCAAATTTAACACAAATTTGATTATAATAAACCAAATTTTACACACAAGGCTTATAGCATGAATAAAAAATCGTATTTTGGTGATTTTGGTGGGCAGTTTGTACCTGAAACAGCTATGTTTGCACTTGAAGAGCTTGAAGAGGCTTATGAAACTATAGCAAAAAGTAAAGAGTTTAAAGAAGAGTTAGCTTATCTCTTAAAAGAATATGTTGGTCGTCCAACTCCTCTTTATCATGCAAAAAGATTAAGTGAGCATTATGGTCATGAAATTTATCTTAAAAGAGAAGATTTAAATCACACAGGTGCACATAAGATTAACAATGCCTTAGGTCAAACTCTGCTTGCTAAAAAAATGGGGAAGAAAAAAGTAATTGCTGAAACTGGTGCCGGACAACACGGCGTTGCTACAGCTACAGCTGCGGCACTTCTTGGACTAAAATGTGATGTTTATATGGGTGAAGTTGATGCAAAAAGACAGGAATTAAATAAATTTAGAATGCACCTTTTGGGGGCTGATGTTGTAGAGATAAAAGATGGCTTAAAAACACTAAAAGAGGCCACAACGGCTGCCATTCAAGCTTGGGTAAATGAGATAGAGAGTGTTTTTTATGTAATTGGTTCTGTTGTAGGCCCTCATCCATATCCAACTATAGTTAGAAATTTTCAACGCATTATTGGCGATGAAACTAAATTGCAGTTAAAAGAAAAAAATATCAATGCAAATTATATTATAGCTTGCGTAGGCGGTGGAAGCAATGCTATGGGAATTTTTACATCTTTTATAGATGATAAAAATGTAAATTTAATAGGTGTTGAAGCTGGTGGACTTGGTATAAATACTCCATATCATGCCGCAACTATGACAAATGGGAGGGTTGGTATAATTCATGGTATGAAAACCATGGTTTTACAAGATGAATTTGGCAGAAATTTACCAGTTCATAGTATATCTGCTGGTCTTGATTATCCTGGAGTTGGTCCGGAACATTCATATCTAAATAGTATAAAAAGAGCAAAATACGAAGCCATTAATGATGATGAGTGTATAGAAGCTATAAAGCTAACATCTAGGTTAGAAGGAATAATACCAGCTATAGAAAGTGCACATGCTTTGGCTTATTTAGATAAACTTTGCCCAACTTTAAAAGAAAAATCAACAATTATTGTCAATGTCTCTGGTAGAGGCGATAAAGATGTAAATACTATAATGAATTACAAAAAAGGAACTATTTATGGATAAGATATCAAAAGCCTTTGAAAATAAAAAAGCAAATATCGGATATATTGTTGCTGGTTATCCAAATTTGGAATACACAAAAGAGTTTATAAATTCCCTTGATGAAAGTTCTCTTGATATGCTTGAGATAGGCATTCCATACTCCGATCCATTAGCAGATGGAAAAGTGATATTTAATGCTAGCTTTAATGCTATGCAAAACGGAGTTGATACAAAAAAAGTTTTTGATATGTTAAAGCATTGCAAAACTGATAAATGCTTGGTTTTTTTGGTTTATTATGGGCTTATGTTTTCTTATGGTATTGATAAATTTTTAAAAAATACCAAAGAATGTGGCATAAGTGGGCTTATAGTGCCAGATTTGCCTTGTGAGGAAAATGAAGAGTTATATGAAAAATGCAAAAATTTAGGAATTTCTTTGATTCCATTAATAAGCGTAACATCGGAGCATAGGTTAGATAAACTTTTAAAAAGATCAAGTGGATTTATATATGCAGTTGGGTCAATAGGCGTAACAGGTGGCAAACAAACTCCAATTGAGCGTCTTAAAAATATGATTTCAGATATAAAAAAATCCACAAATTTACCAGTTGCGGTTGGTTTTGGAATAAGAACAAATGAGGATGTAAAGCTTACTAAAACATATGCCGATGGTGCTATAGTTGGAACAAGTATAGTAAAACTTATAGAAAATTGTAGCGTTAAAGATGCTATGAAAGAAATTTCAAAAATATTTGAGGATTAAATTTATAAACATTTTACGCTTTTTAAAGTATAATTGTATAAAACTAGCTTAAAAAGGATAAAAACATGCTTAGTGCTATTGAGTATTCTGTGAAACATTTTTGTGTTGATATATTAGGTTATGAACTTCAAAAAGGTAAAACTTTAGGTAAAGATTATTATGGTGCATCAATACCTATTTTTAAAAATGGTGTAGAATATAGTTTTTATCTATATTTTAAAAAAGAAACATTAAATAGTTTTGGTAAAGCCTTGTTAAACAACGATAAATTGCCAGAAGACGATCTGTGCGATATATGTAAAGAAGTCGCAAACCAGATAATAGGTTATGCTAAAAATTTACTAGTAGATAGAGGCAAGGATGAATATAAACTAGGTACTCCTGAGTATTTGGGTATGACAAAAAACTTTGGTTTAAGATTAAATGAAAAAATTATTTTTAAAATGAACAATAGAACATTTCAAATCGGATATAAAAAAGTATGAGCGAAGATAGCACTTTAAATGTTGCAAGTGAAGCTATAAGTGAAGGGCTTTTTTCTGATTATAGCGAGCTTTTAGATATTAGTGTATATTTTACAGCAGAGCTTGGCACTACAACACTTAGTGTAAAAGAGTTTATGAATCTTGAAAATGGTTCTGTGATTGATCTTGAAAAGCCAGCTGGTGAGAGTGTAGAGTTATACATAAATAACAGAATCTTCGGTAAAGGCGAAGTTATGGTTTATGAGAAAAACTTAGCAATTAGAATTAATGAAATTTTGGACTCAAAGTCTGTAGTTCAGTATTTTAAAAAAGAGCTATAATGAGATATTTATTACTTATATTTTTATCTTTGCCGCTATTTGGCGTAAATCTTCTTACTTATAATGTTTATGAGCGAGATCAAAGAGTTGATTTGATGCTTAGCTTTGATGCTCCATATGAGGGAAAAATAGTTCAAAAATTAGAAAACGGCATAAACATACTTACATTTGATGGGGTAAGTTTTTCGCAAACTATAGATAGAACACTTGATTCTATGATTTTACAAACTATGTCTATAGAAGGTTCGCGAAACTCTACTAACTTGGTTTTATGGGCAGATAAACCAATAAGTATTGAAGCTGCTATGACTAAAGATAGATATGGTCTAAGAGTTAGAATTTTAAGTGGAAATACTACTATAAATACGACTACCGCAACTCAAAACAGTATAAAAAATAGTGCAATACAATTTGCAAATGAAGATTCAATGTTTGATACAAAATATATAATAGTAATGGTATTTTTATTTATTTTGATAATAATACTATTTTTTATAAAAAGATATATCACATCTAGTAAAAATATATCTTATGGTGTTAGAGATATAAAAAATCCATTACAAAAATTTATAAAAAACGATAATAAAAATGGCATAGATATCATTTTTCAGCGTCCGCTAGATAGACAAAATCAAATCATGCTATTAAAACACGAAAATAGAAAATATCTTATTTTGGTTGGAAGCTCAAATGTGGTTTTAGATAAATTTGGAGCTGATAATATACAAACGAGCGATGATTTTGAGGTATTTTTTGAAGAAAATAGACAAAGACTAGGTAAATTTTTAGAAGAAAGACAAAACTCGCTTAGTGATTATAAACAAAAAGCGAGTCTTAATTAATCAAAAGATATAGCAAAAGTTGCGGGTTTTGGTAGTTTTTTAATCTGTTCTTTTTGGATATTTATGTTGTCTAAATTTTCTATATGCAAAGTTTGATTTGATAGCGTAAAAACTAGTTGTTTTTTTACAAACGGCACAAGTATTTTTGTAAAAGCTAGTATAAAGCTAAGCCATAATATAGTTTTATTATCTGGCAATAAATCACCGAATAATAATAATTCATTTTTATCAATCTCTTTTTTTCCATGATTTTTTATTATAAGCGATATAAGGCTTTTTTGCGAGTGAGTATAGCCATAATTTAAAGAATTTAATACAAAATAACTACTATGCAAATGCTGTGAATAAAATCCTAAATACCCCCCGATATTATGAATTTTTGCTGCTGTTATAAGTTCAAAAAGATATTTATCATCTATATTGTGAATGGGTTTTAAAGCTATGAATATTTCTTTGCAATATTTACAAATGATTGAATTATTAGTATGTAGAAATCTATCTTGCAAGGATTTTAAACTTGGATTGAAATTTTCAGGAAATTTACTAAATTTTCCTAAAATACTATTTAAAAATATACCTTCTCTTACGCCAACTCCGCTTGTGCAGATATTTTTAACTTCAAGGTAATTAGCTATTTTTAAAAATATCATAACCCCTTCTCTGATCGTATCAAGTCGTTCTTGTTTGATGGCATAGTTTTTTAGCTCTGTGACATGAGAGTTGTAAATATCGGATATATAATCTTTGTATTCATCAAAATCATATAAAAAATTATGCACTATTTTTAAAGGATAATTCTTTTTTTGCATTATAGAATTTGAAACCGCTCTAAGACTTCCTCCAATTGCTATTAAATTTTGATTTTTAAAATTTGGTGGTATTTGTAATAATAATGTATCGATAAATTTTTTTGCACCATCTAAATCTTTTTTATCAAAAAACAGCTCTTTTAATCTAACTGTGCCTAAATTTAGCGATATTGTATCAACTACTTTTGAATTTTGTATGAGTGCAAGCTCTGTTGAACCGCCTCCTATATCTATAGTTGTTGCATTTGTTACATTGTAAAGTAGATTACTAGATGCAATTCCTCCAAGTTTTGCCTCTGTTTTACCATCTATGCATTTTAAATTTAAACCAAATTTTCTTTTTACAATTGATATGAACTCACTAGCGTTTGGTGCATCTCTTAAAGCAGATGTTCCTACACAATAAAATTTATTGCATCCATGCTCTTTGGCTACTTTTTTAAAGTAATCAAAACCATTTAGAACTTTTTGCATTGCATTTGGCTGTATGTAACCACCATTTTCGTATGCATTTTCGCCAAGTCTTGCTCTTACTTTACTTTCATTTAATATATAAAAGCCATATCTACTAGTCCTAGCAAATATGGCCATTCTCATAGAATTAGAACCAAGGTCAATAACGGCGGTTTTCTTTGCCATTACGCTTCACTTGATTGTTCGTGTTTTAGTCTAAGTTCCTCTGCTGTTTCTATATTATCAGGATCAAGTATAATGCACTCTGTTGGACATACAACTATGCAAGCAGGTTCCGCATAATCACCAATACATTCACTACACCTATCAGGATCTATGATATAAATAGGACTATCTTCAAAAATAGCGTCATCAGGACACTCTTCTCTACACGCATCGCAACTTATACAATCATTTGTTATCATTAATGCCATTTTTTACCTTTGATAAATTTTTAGTGAGTTTATACAATAATTCTTTTTAAAAGAAGCTAAAATTCTATTTATTGCGAGATTTTTGTTTAAATTTTATTGATAATGGTAATAATAGATAAGAAATTGCTCCATCTTTTGTTTCTTTATTTTTTATTCCTATACTAGCGCCTATTGCTTGAGCTGCATTTAGTGCCAAAAACAGCCCAAGTCCAGCTCCTGTTTTATTTCCGCTTCTAACAAATGGCGCAAACAGATCTTTGTTTTCATCTATCCCACAACCCCCATCTATGACTTCAACTGTAAATTTGTTATCTTTTGTTATATATGATTTAATCACAATTGTAGATTGTGGTGGCGAAAATTTAATAGCATTTTGAACAAAATTTTGAATTATATGTAAAAATAGAGTTTGTTGTATCATAATCTCGAGTTTATCTGGTTTTAAGTCTGTAAATATTTTTATATTTTCTAAATGTGATAAAATTCTAAAACTATTTGTTAATTCATTTATGTAAGATATTATGTCTATCTTTTTTGGTTCTTCAAATTGAGCACCTTCTTGTCTGCCAATTTCTAAAACAGAATTTATCATAGAATTCATTTTATTGATGGATTCATTATTGTTTTTTAGAGCTTCTATATATTTTTCGCTATCTCTTTGTTTTATTAAAGTTACTTCATTTTTAGTTTTCATAACAGCAAGTGGAGTTTTTAATTCATGCGCAACACCGATAAAAAGTTCCTTTTGATATTGCAAAAAAGTTTGAATTCTAGATATTAAATGATTTATTCCACCAATTAATGGAATAAATTCTTGTGGAACATCTTTTGGATCAAATTCTTTCAAATAGCCTTCATTTAAGCTACTTAATTTATATGATAAGGTTTTAATAGGGAAAAGTAGCATTCTTGAAAGAAATAGTGCATAAAAAAGAACTAACAATATAGATGTCGCATTTACAACTATAATGTCAAATAAAACTTGTTTTATTATTTGGTTATATTGCGTTGTTTCTTTTCTTATAAGTATAGTAAAATTTCTTTGTTTGTCTGGAAATACCAAAGTAAGATAATTTGTATCTTCTCTTAAAACATTTTTAAAAAATGGTTTTTGAACAGATGAGTTTAAATCAACTATTTTTATTTGAGTTGTATGATCTTTTAAATAACCATTATTTAAATTTGCTTTTTGTAACTCTTCTTTTGATAGATTTTTAAGCGAATTTGCTTCTTGTATGATATTTTGAACAACTGTTTCAAATATAGTGATTTTTATATAATGGTAAAGCATAACCGATATTATGGTTATTAAAACAGTTGATGCTAGCACCAACTGTAGTATAAATTTACTTCTTAAGCTTTTTTTGGAAAACAAAATCTATATCCACGTCTTCTGACTGTTTCTATTGTAGATATGTTAAGAGGTTTGTCCATTCTTTGTCTGATTTGATTTATTGCAACTTCAATGACATTTGGTGTTACAAGCTCTGGTTCTTCCCAAATTGCATCTAAAAGTTGCTCTTTTGAAACGATTTGATCACTATGTCTTGCAAGATGTGTTAAAACTTCAAAAGGTTTGCCTTTTAGTTCTATTTCTTGCCCTTTATATATGATTTTTTCTTCATCTGGGTCTATTGTTAGTTCATCTATTTTGATTGTATTTGTGCCACCAAAGCGTAATCTTGCTTCTATTCTAGCAACTAATATATCAAAATCAAATGGTTTTTTTATAAAATCATCCGCACCTATTTTTAGAGCTTTTATCTCTGTTTCTTTGTTATCTTTTGCAGATAAAACTATCACAGATGTTCTTGCTGATTTTTGTTTTATGATATCGATTAAATCGATTCCATCTCCATCTGGAAGCATTAAATCTGTTAAAACTAAATCATAATTTCTTATGCCTATAAAATATTCAGCATCTTTGAAGTTTTCACAACTATCTGTTTGATATCCAAATTCTTGCAGACCTTCAACTATAGTTTTATTTAGTGTCAACTCATCTTCTACTATTAAGATTCTCATAATTTTTATCTCTCTTTCATAATATTTTAAGGAATTGTATCAAATATTAAGAAAAAATTCAAGATAGCACAAAATCAGTAAACTATTTCATCCATAGCACCTACTTTGCAGTTTTTAAGGGCTTGAGGCTTTATAACTCTAATCTTAACAGATATTAAATTTGGAAATTTTAATTTAAGTTTTTCAAAAGTTACCTTTATAGACTCTTCTACAAATTCAAATTTACCATTTTTATAAATTAGCTCAATTTCTTGCATAACTAATCTATAATCAATAATATCGCTACTTTGATATTCTATATCTAAAGTAATGATTTGCTTGTGCTCTTTTTCAAATTCCAAGCATCCAATGATTGTTTTAAACTCAAAGTCTTTTATGATGGTTTTCATATAACTTTACTCTCTGTTTTGCTTAAAAGTCTTTTTATGTTTGGAATGTGCTTATAAGTAACAATAAATGCGATTATAAGTATTGGTGCGTGAGTATTGATTCCAGGCATATCATAATGAAAGATAAATGATAAAATAACCATTGCTAGAAGTGCACAAAGACTAGCAAGAGATGATATTTTTAGCACTTTTCCTACAAAAAACCAAACAGCTAACGCACCAATTAACTCAAGCGGTAAAAAACACGCAAACACACCAGCTCCAGTTGCTATACCTTTTCCGCCTTCAAATTTAAGATATGGTGAAAAGCAGTGTCCAAGAACCGCAAATACTCCCATACTCCATAGTGTAGTTATATGTAAATCGAAAATATATTTTCCTATGAGTATAGGGATTATTCCTTTTAAAGCATCAAAAACCACCACTAAAATGGCTGCTTTTTTGGCTTCTTTAGAGCCATGTTCTTTTAAAACTCTTAAAACATTTGTAGCACCTATGCTATGGCTACCTTCTTTTCTTATATCTATATTTGTAAATTTTTTACATAAAATAAGCCCAAAAGGTATCGCGCCTATGAGATACGCAACTAAATACGCAACTAAATTTTCATTCATTTTTATCCTTTAACTTTTCCATACTAATGTAATTTTTTCATCAAAAATATCGCTTTTTTTAGGGCTTAATGCAATCTCTTGTATTTGTATATTTTTGATATCATATCTATTTTTTAATTCATTTATCTCGTTTTCAAAATTTGCAACAATCGCACTAAGCTCTTCGTTTATACTTTCTATACTTTGACTTGCATACTCTACATCTTTTTTTTGATTTAATACACGCCCAGCACTTCTTGCACCTGTTGCAACTTTGCTCATACTTGTTCTAGATGCTATTTTTCCACCAAAAATAGCTCCTAATATAGAAGTTCCTATGTTTATTACAGCATTTATGCCTTCTGATTTTAGATCGTTTTTCTCTTTTTCAAGTTTTATCATCGCTTTTGATAATTTATCTTCTATTTTGTTTTTCTCTTTTTCAAATTTAGCAGTTATCTCATCTGTAGTTTTTTCTAAAATTTCATTACATTTATCTTGCAATCTTATCATAAATTCCTCTTTGCTCTCATTTGGAATTGAAGTCATATCAAGAGCCGAATAGAGGTAAAGTTTGACATTTCTATAGATATAATCTTTTAGATCTTTTTCTTGTGAACTGAAGTTTTTTAAGCTTGATATAAAAGATGGCAAAGATGAATACTTTGAATTTTCTTTTGATTCATTTTGTAAAGCAAATTGCAAATTTTGTGAAGCATCGTCCCAGTTTATAGAATTTTCTCCATCTAAAAAAAGTAACATTTGTGTATCTTTGATAATGTCTATATTTTTTTTACTATCAAAAAATCTGATTTTTGCATTTGCCAGCAAATAAGGTTCTAAATTTAAATCCTCTCCATAGCTATATTTTTGCGTTATATCCGAAGATAAAAGTGGTTTTGATGAGCTAAAATTCATTTTTTTATGTTCATTTATCGGTGTTTTATAATCTTGCATTAAATTTGAAATTTGTTCTTTGTTAAGAGGACCCTTAAGATAACTTAAAGCCCATCTTGTATTTATTACATCAAGCCCATTTGCGTTTATATTTTTTACCAAGAAATTTCTTTTTGGTAAATTTGAAAGCAAATTTTCTAGCTCAGTTTTGTCTAAATTGCTACCGCTAATTCCGCTAAGTCCCGATATAACTTTATCTTTATCCTGAGCTGTTTGAAGTCTTCCTATAAACCATGTTCCTATATTTGAAAGACCTTTATAATCCAAATCTACAGGGTTTTGCGTAGATAAAACAACGCCAAGCCCAAATGCACGAGCTTGTTTTAAAAGTGTAAGCATAGGTGTTTTAGATGGTGGATTTGAAGTTGGCGGGAAAAATCCAAAAATTTCATCCATATATAAAATAGCTCTAAGAGAGCTTGTACCTTCGCTTGTTCTCATCCAAGCTATCATTTCGTTTAAAAAAAGCGTAACAAAAAACATTCTTTCGCTATCGCTTAAATGCGGTATGGAGAAGATATTGCACCTTGCTTTGCCATCTTTGTTAAAAAACATATTTCTTATATCTAGTTTTTCTCCAACTCTCCACTGCGAAAATGATGGGCTTGCTATAAGTGAGTTTAATTTCATAGCAAGTTTTAGCCTATCATTTGCTGGGAAAAATGTATCTACACCAAAAACTCCAACTTTTTGAAATGGCGGATTTGCTATAAATTCTATTAAATTTACAAGACTGATATCTTTTTTATCTTTAAATTCGTTTAAAAAAATGTTTGATATAAGGACATATTCTCTTGAGCTGATATCATTTGTATCTATTCCAAGTAGTGATAAAAGCGATGATGTAAGAGATGATATGTATTCATTTAGACTTTCTTCATCGCTTAAATTTGGCGCATTAAAATCATTAAGTAATGATATTCCGATACCATCAGAACTTTTTGGTGTGTAAATTTTAAACTCTGCACTTTCCTTAAAAAGTTTAACTCTATCTAAACTTTGAAAACTATTTTCTATGCCTTCTTTCCACTCTTTTGCAGTTTTCGTAGCTAATTCATCAATACTAAGAGAAGCGTTTTGAGCTTCATTTTCATCCATATATGGCAAGAAATCTTCTTTTTTCATATCTGGAAATGTAAGACATAGATTTGTGAGATCTCCTTTTGGATCTATAATAAAAGTTGGAATATTATCAATGCAAGCTTCTTCTAAAAGCGTGATTCCAAGACCAGTTTTTCCACTTCCTGTCATACCTATAATGGTAGCGTGAGTTGTTAAGTCCTTATTTTTATACAAATATGGCTCACCATCTTTTAATCCAAGATAAAAAAGTTTTAAATTTTCTTGCAAATTTTTCATAATAAATTCCCTAAAATATTTTGAATTATTATATCAAGTGAAATTTATAAAATAAATTAAAAATACAATTTTATAGGTTTTAAATAAGAAAAATTTATAAATAAAAACCTAAAAGTGAGATTAGAAATTCTTAACTCTTATATCATAACTTCCTATTACTCTTCCTAAAATTTCAATCTCTTCTAAATCTTTTATCTTTATAGGTTTATATTGGGGATTGTCACTAATAAGCATTAATGGAAATGAAGTAAATTTTAAATCGAGAGAAAGGTAATATCGAGTTAGCTTTTAATGGATTTTAGTTAAAATGCAAAAGAGTTTAAAGCTCTTTTGCGTAGTTACAACTAAGCTGTGAGCCCAATTTACAAGCTTTTTTATAATAAAATTTTGCTTTTTTTATATCTTTATTTAAACCATAGTCTCCCATTTTATACGCCAAACCTAATTGCTGACAACTTGTTGGATGATTTAGGTTTTCACAACCTGTTTTTAAGCATTGTAATGCCTCTATAAATTTATTTTCAAAAATGTAAATAGAATGCAAGTTAAGGCAAGACATACCATTTCCGAGATCGCAACCATTTTGAAATAGTGGTTTTTGCAATTCTCTTCTTTTTATGATATCTTTTTCTTTGCTATCATAAAAAACACCAGCCTCAAGGCAAGCTTTTGAATCGCCATTGTTGCATTTTGAAATATATTCTTCAAGCTCTTCTCCAAAAGAAAAACAAAAAAATAGTATAAATAAAAATAATTTTTTCAACATAATATTTCCTTTTAAATTTAAGTAAATTATGTATTTTAATAATATATCTATAAAAAATTTATAAATTTAGTTTATTAATTATCATTTTAGCCGATTATAGTCATATAACTACAAAAGAATTTATAATGAATATAAGCTCACTTAGTAGTGGTGATATAGTCGTCTATAATGACAATTTGAAATTTGATAATGTGCAGAGATTACAATCTCAAAAACAGGTAGAGCAAAATCCACGCACCATAGATATAGATACAAAGTATGAAGAATACACAAAGTATGAAATAACTCAAAAAAATTTAGAAAACTCCGCTAAAACTTATATATTATCATCTATAAATGCTACTATTTCGGATTATAAACCAAGTTTTAAAAAATACGATTATTATCATATGCAAGATTTCAAATTTGATGAAGCAGAAGAAAACAGAACTTATGTTGCGTATAATAGATTTACAAATGAGTATGATACAATTACCATTCATTATGATGCACTTAAACCCATACATAACATAGAAACATTTGGTCATGGGTTGGAGTATAATAGTAGCTTTAGAAGAACTTATGACGCAATTGCAAGCTATGGTATGGTAGGTTACTTCGCAACAGATAGGTTTTACGATATGTCTGATCGAGATATTAAAAAACCTGATTTTTCTACCATGAAAAATAGTTTTTGTATTTGTAAAAACTCATACTTTGAAAATATAAACTATGATGGGATAATAGACCCACTAGTAATCTTTGACACCAAACCCCTAAACCTAAACTCATATGCAAACTCTAATCTTTTAAAAACACCTTATGGTGAAGTAACTATATTTTATGATGAGTTTGATGATAATGATAAACTAGGATTTGGAACATTCTCATCAAATTCTCTACTTTTTAACTTTGATTCAAATGGCGATGGATTTGTTAATGCAAGTGATAAAGATTTTAATAAACTAAAAGTAAGAGGATATGATATAAATGGTAATGAAAAGATAGCTAAGCTTAGTGATGTTATGCCAAGCATAAATTTAAGAGATTTTATAAATGATGATATAATCAATTATAATGATAAATATATAGATGAGCATAACTTAAAATATCCACATCAAAAAATAGACAAATCAAAGCTTGATTATAGACTATCATATAATGCTTCAAATCCATATACCAAATTTAAAGCAGAATATAGATATGAGATGATTAAAGAAGATGAGTTAAATAAATTCTTTGAAATGTATGCTAATGAAGATGGTTGGGTTGATTTAACAAATAATCATAATGCTATTTTTAATAAAAACTCAGCTTTTCATAACTTTGCTTATATGAAAAAAGATTTAAATGGTGAGTTAAGCCTTAGTGAGTTTAATCCTATATTTAGTGATAAAGAACTAGATAAAAACTTCTCATATACAAACTATCAAAAACAAAATTTTATGAAGTTTTATAATGACTATTATAAAGAGTTAAATTCTCATAATAAAAATATAGAGTGGCTAAGTAAAAATCTAAAAGATTATGATGTAAAAGATGCTGATATTTATATAGATAAATTAAAAGATATAAAATCTCCTTATCTTATAGCTATGGAAAATGAATTCAAAGAAGCAACTGGGCTAGATTTTAGTTTAGAAAATTTAAACAAAGTAAAACAATATTTTGAGATAAATTCAACTAAAACAGCTAATGCTCTAAAAGATACAGATAGTGTTGTTGCTATGAAACTAAATAAAAATGGTTCTATAACACTTAAATTTAATAGCGGCAGACAAATAGTTGTAAATGAACTATATAGTGATACAGGCAAACTTTTAGGTGATAAAGATAAACAAGTAAGTGTAAATTTAAAAGCTAAAAATATGAATGAAGATGAGTTAAATTTATTAGTAAGCACTAAATCAGATAGCATAGGTATAAAAACAGAAAATAACAGATACCAAACTCTAAAAGACTTAGGAGTAAAAAGCATTAAAAAACTATCAAATAATAAATTTATACTTTACTTACAAGATAATACATTTATAAGCACAAAAGAGCTTTATAATATAACTTATATAGATAGATTTTTAAATGATAATAGTGGTTTACATAATAACAGCAATAATTTAAAGAAAAACTCAAATAACAATAATAGTAATTTAAATTTAAATGATAACAACTCAAATAATTTAAATAACAATAACAATTTAAATTCAAATTTAAACAATCACAATGAGTTAAATTCAAATAACAATATAAATAATAGCATAAACAACAATGAACTAAATTTAGATAACAACAGCTCAAATTTAAATAACTTATCTTTAAATTTAAATAATACTACAAATAAAACAATTCATCCAAATGATATGTTTTATAGAAAAGTTGATGTTAGAGTATGAAAGTGTTTAAACAATACAAAAAAGAGTTTTTAAATATAGCTTTAAAAGATTAGTTAAAATCTAAAAGTTTTAAATAAGAGCCGAGAAATTTAACTTATTAGCTGCTTTACAAACATAAAAAAGATTGTAACAAAAACATAAAAAATAATTCAAATTTAAAAGATATTTTATGAATGTTTTTGTAAGGATAATCATATAAGATACTTTACATTACTAGAAATTTATAACTAAATTTTATTTTAAATTTGACAATTATGGATTTATGATTGCGATATACTAATGAAACATTTTAACACAAAGTAGAGACAATGTTAAAGTTTTAAAAGCCATACTTTTAAGTTCTTTGCTGGCTGTTGCAATAAATGCTGGAGATTTTTTTCTAGTGTAACAAATGGTGAATTAAGCAATAATTCTATTGGTATTACACGCCTTGATGATGCAAATATGCAAAAAGTTAAAGGTGGGTTAGATTATAGTGATATTAAGAGATTAAGTTCAAACCAAGCTGGTGTTTTTGCTAAGTATGAGTCGAAAGATGGTCCTTATTTGCTAAAAGAATACAAGGCAGCTCTTGGACCATTTGTTTATGATATGAATAGATACTTTGTTATGTATGCTGTTACTAGAAATATAGAAGCTTCAAGATATGGCAGGTATGTAGTATTTAAATATGATATGGGAGCATATGATGATATAGCAAAAGAGTATCACTCTATAAATAATAGTGGTATAATGAATAATAACTCTATTATTTCAAGACTAAGAGATAATTTTAAAACAAGACTAGAAAGCGAGTTAGGCGGCTGGACAGCTAGATAAACTTAATTACCCGCTTTAAAAAAGCGGGTAATATTAAAAGGATTTAAAATGATAAGTAGTATAAATGGATTTGAATCAAATTTAAGTTATTACAATACAAACATAAATTTAAAAGAAAATCATGCAAAACAACAATTAGAACAAGATAGTTCTAATATCAAAGAACAAATCATAAATCAAACTAATGAAAACAAATTAGAAGAAAATACAAAAGATATAATTACAAAAATCAAAGAAAAACAAAAAACACAATCAAAAGAAGAGATGGCTAAACAAAATGCTAGATTTAGAAACTACTTTTATAATAAATCAGATTATGATATCCTTGGAGAATTTGTTAAATTTGATAGAAATGAAGTTGATTGGAAAGAAAAATCTATAGTTCAATTAGAAGAATTGCTAAATAAAAAATATACAAAACAAGAACAAGAGTATATATATTAAATATATTAATATTTGATATAGAAACTATAGGAGATGCAGATCTTTTAATAGATAATAATTTAGTGACTTGGTTGCATAATTTAAAAGATAAAGTTGCACAAGGTGGAAAATTATCTATTTGGGATAGAAGGCTAGGCTGGGGAACAATGCAACAAGAGCAAGAGCTGGAGGATTTTTTTGATTCTCTTCCTAAAGGAGCATATTCAATAGGAGATTTTGGATCTTGGCTTTTAAGAAATTATTTTGATGAAGATATAACAGAATTTAAAAGATTATACACAGAAGATAGAGAAAAATCAACTGCTGCAAAAAGAGCACAAGTTGAGAAAGAAAATAAAGAAATAAGAGAATATAATGAAAAACTAGCAAAAGAGAAAAAAAGAGATGCTAGATAAGTATAAACCAATAAAGTAAAAACATTTAATAAAGAAACTTATGATATGCAAAATGATCCAAGACTATTTTATACTAGTAAGCTTTTACAAAGACAAAACAAAGAAGATGTAAAACTTTTCTAGAACTTATGGAGAAATTAGAAAAAAGATTGGGGTTGATGTTAGGGTTTGATGATGGCTCCGGATGCTGGATTCGAACCAGCGACCAATCGGTTAACAGCCGACTACTCTACCGCTGAGCTAATCCGGAATGATTAAAAATGAAATGTAATTATACATAAAAATTAACCAAATGTCAAGAAATTTTAGAAATTTATGGTAAAATAAATCTTATGATATATTTAGCACAAACAGATACAACTGCAGGTTTTTTAAGCAAAAATCTAAAAGAACTTAATAAAATAAAAAATAGAAACAAAAATCAACCTTGTTTAATCACAGTTTCTAAGCTTAAAGAGCTTAATAAACTTACTAGAATACCTGATAAATTTAAAAATTTAGTAAGAAAAGCAAAAAAAACCACATTTTTATATCCAAATAAAAAAGCCATTAGAGTGGTTAAAAATTCTCCTCATAGCAAATTTTTAGATGAACATGGCTGGATGTATTCAACTTCAGCAAATTTACACGGAGAAAAATTTGATTTAAATTATGCAAAAAGTGTGTGTGATATTGTAGTAGATAATGAATTTTTTGAAGACTTACCATCAAAAATATATAAAATTTCAAATACAAATATCAAAAAAATTAGATAATGAAGTATAAAATCGCAGTGTTTTACGATAAAAATTAATAAATATAAAAATCTTTTAAAAATAAAGTAATCCCGCAAAAGCGGGATTACAAACAAAACTTATCCAAATATCATTTCAAAATATGCGTAAATGATAAGGAATAAGAACACAAGACCTGTTATAAGCATAGCAAAACCAACCAACTTAGCAATTGTACTATAACTACTAAATTTGCTATTCATAATCTTAAGTTCTTCTAATCTACCTGATTTAACAAGCCTATCATACCATACGCTTCTTTCTTGTTTTAACTCTTCTTCAGTAATATGTCCAGAGAATATAACCATATCCATCGGGAATCTATCTGCTCTAAAGTGAGTATTAAAGAAATGCACAGCAAATATAAATCCTGTTGCAAGCAATGCTTCATCTGAGTGAACTAGTGTTGATAAATTTAGCGTCCAACCAGGCAAGAATGATGTAAATGCTGTTGGGAACCAAAGCACAAGACCAGAAAATCCGATAATAAACATACCCCAGAACACTGCAAGATAATCGAATTTTTCCCAATATGTCCATCTATCAAACTGAGGTCTAGGACCTTTACCCATAAACCATTTAAAATGATCTCTCATATCTCTAAAATCTTGCATATTTGGCATTAAAGAATCTGGTCCAAAAAGTGCTCTCATACACAATCTAAAGCTAATTTTACCGGTTTTAGGATCTCTAACTTTATCTCGTTTTTTCCAAGAATTTACACAAATTTCCACAATATTTAGTAAGAAACAAGCTATCATAATAATAGCAGATATATGGTGTATCTTAGTTGCCATTATAGGTCCGCCCATTAAATCTATCATATCCTGAGCCCAAGAAGCTGTATAGAATTTTTGTGGCAATCCAGAAAACGCAAGCCCTAAGAAACTAGCCGCAACAAAGAAGTGTTGAATTCTATGCATTGTGCTAAATCTAGAAATTTTAACCTTATCGTTATGTGATTTTTCTTTAGCTGCTTTCCATTTTTCTGGATTATTTATTCTAGCCATTATCAAGCGAACTGACCATAACAAAGTATGCAAACCAAAGAAACCAAATACAGCTATAACTAGCCCTGTCATAAACACATACGAATAATAAAGAACTGGATAATTATCTTTATCTTTATGATCAGCATGTGCTACAAACTCTGAAAAATTGATATTTGAGCCGGCATGACACTCTTTACAAGTATCTATACGATTTTGACCTTTAAATAATGTAGATTTAGGATCATCAACCTTAAATATATTATGAGTTCCATGACAATCAAAACAAGCAGCAACTGTCGGTGCTTTTGTAGGTGAATTTAAAAGCATTGCTTTACCATGGAATGTTTCATGATAGTGCATTTGCTCTTTTTCATGACAAGAACCGCATTTAAAATCACTAAGTTGTTTATAAGTAGTTTTATGGCCTTTTGCATCTGTTGTATGTACAGAGTGACAATCAGAACAGTTTGGCAACTCTTTGTTAAAGCCTTTTTCTCTAACTATCTTTTTGCTATGAACACTACCTTCAAATGTTTTACCTATGCCTTTGTGACAAGATACACAGTTGTTATTTACAAAGTCTTTATCCCTAAAAAGCTCTTCTTTTCGCTCTTTACTAGCAAGCATTATTGCCTTTGAACTATGGCAATCTCTACAAGAAGGCATATCTCCAAATCTTAATTCACCATGCACCCCATCTTTATAACTTTCAACTTTTTTATCCGTTAGTTTTTCTTTCTTTTTTCCAGAAAAATCTGTTTTTTCTATTTTTCTACCTGAAAGTATCCAGCCTTCAATTCCTTCAATCATTATATAGACATTTTTATATCCAGCATCAAGAGCTTCTTTTGCAGCCATTGAACTAATATGAGAATATCTATTCATACAATAAAAGACTAATTTAGCATTTTTATCTTTAGGCAAAGAAACTAATATATTTTTAGCATTTACATAATCTAAAAATATTGCATCTTTTATATGAGCATTTTCATACACTGATTGGGGATTGGTATCTACAAAATATACATCTTTGTTACCAAGCAATTCTTCTGCTTGTTTCATATTTATAGATGTAGCTCCCTCTACTCCTAGATTAAAATCACCAGGAGCTGATGCAAAAAGAGATACAGACAAGCCTAGAACAAAAAAAAGAGCTATAAAACGAGTATATAATTTATACATATTTTTCTCCTCAATTATAAGCATAAGCACCAAATTTAGTGCTTATGCTGTATTTTGGCAAATTATTTCTTGCCGTCTAAAATGTTCTGAGCTTGTTTTATGTAAACTAAAGCCTCATCAACTATTTTCTTAGAGTAAGCAGGTCCATGAACACCCCATGATCCATCTTTTTGAAGTTTTTCTAAAATTTCTTGAGCTTGTTTAGTTAAAGTTATAACTTTAACTTTTTTCTCTGTTGAAAGACTTGAATTAGCCATAGCCTTATCTATTTTCTTGATACCATCGCTAATTTCAGCAAAACCAGTTTTTATAGGTGTTTGCCATTTCATTACAACATCATAAATTTTCTCTTGATCTGTAAAGTGTAAATCTTTTGGTAATGTTGATTGAACAGCACTATGGCATCCACTAGCATTTGGTCCAGCCATAAGATCAGGATCGCTAAAGCTTGTTCTACCGCAACTCCACATCAAGTCAACAAAGAATCTACCATTTTCATCTCTTTCAAATCTCCATCCCTTAACTTTTAGAGGATCTCTTGGTTTTCCTGCTGGAGGATTGATTGATTTAGCTGTTTTATCAACTTTTATATTCCATATGTGACTTGCTCTAACATTATCAAATCCAGCTTTATCAGGATTTTGAACTGCTGCAAAGTTTTCACAACTCATCATATTTGGCATATGGCAACCTGTACAATTATCTTTTGCATGAATTCCGCCTTGTTTAAAGAAACTAGCTTGTGTTTCATGACAATCTTGACAAGTTTTCTTAAGACCTGTTCTTGTATATCCATCTTTCCAGTCATTTGCTGTAACTTCATGTGGATCGTGGCAAGTGTTACATCTCATACCTTTATCGTAGTGAGCTGAACTATACATTTGAGAACCCTCTGTTCCACAAGATGGGCAACTTGATTTGAAATAAACATTGAATGGTTTTCTAGGATTTGGCTCTGCTTCATCTGCATGGTATGCAAATCTTTGGTGACATCTTTCACAATTTGATGGCATTCCAGCACCTCTTGCACCATATAAGTGAGCACCAGCACCATGACACTCTTCACAGCTTATACCTTTTGATATCGTGTGTTTTCTAAGTTCTTCAACATTTCCGATTGCATTGTAAAATTCTTCAGTTGATTTAAAATCAAATTTAAAACTATGACAAACTTCACAATACGAACTTGCAGGTTGGAACATCATAGTTTCAGCATATTTTGAACCATATGAGTTTGTTCCCCAAACAGTTGATCTTGAGTGAGCAAACTCTTCCATTTTTGTTGGGAAACCTGGTGAAAATTCAGCTATTTTTTTAGCCATATCAGGGGTTATGTTTTCTGACCAAAGTCTTGAGAACTGATTACCTCCAGCAACCATTTTACCGCTTAAATCGCTTAAATTTCCATCTTGAACATGATAAGTTCCACGAACTAACCATCTATCTATAAAACCATATTTTGTTCTAGGTGTTCCAATAACAGCATAAACATCGTTAGCTTCTATACCCAAAGGCAAAATACTAGAAGGAGAATTATACATTTTCTTTTTAGGATCTCCGCCAACTTCTTCTAATTCATCTGGAAATCTAACAACTTTTGCGTGTCTTGATCTAGCCCATTGTGTATATTGAGCAGGGTGACACTCGCCACATTTTTTAGGACCTACAAATTTATTAGGAAAATCTAATATTGATTCCATACCAAGTCTGTAAGTTACAGCAGCATGCTCCAAACCAACTTTTTCAGCATATTTTGGACCACTATTAATCTCGACAAATTCTTCCATTCTATCGCTAATTGTATATTTTCCAACCAAGCGACCATCTTTTTCGTATTTAAACATTGGGTGTTTATCAATGAGTAAATCCATAAATTTATCGGCACCACGGACATAATCATCTAATGTTCTAGGTGTATTACCATCTTTTTCTGGATATCCAGCACTATTTAACTTCATTTGATATTTTTCTGCAGTTGTTTGTTCGGCATATACACCAGTGCTTAAAAAACAAGCACCAGCCAAAATCAAACAGGCTTTAGAAAAACGTCTTAACCAAGCATTCTCCATAAAATCCTCCTTTGGTGATTTTAATTTTACAAAATTAATATAACTTTATATATTAAGTTATGTATTTTAATTCATTTTTTGTTAAAAATAGCTTAATATTAAATGTAAAATAAATGTAATAAAAATGTCACTATGTGTATTGTTTAGATAAATACGAGCTTAGAGCCAATTTAACTTCATCTATAGAGGAGGAGAATTTATTAATAATAAATTGTGATTTATTAAAAGTTCGTTGTCTTTTGGCAAGTTGTATAGTATGTGTATTTATAAGCTCTATAAGATTTTGTTTTGAAATTTCATCTCTTAGATAACTAAATGTTTCTTTTAAACCTATGCAATTAAGGGATTTATGATGTGTTCCGTATTTTTTAGATAGATATTTTGCTTCATCTATCAAACCCATATTTAACATTTTTTGAGTTCTAATATTTATTTTTTTATTTAATAATTCTTTTGGAACTTGAATTTCAAATATTTTAATATTTTTTATAATCGGCTCTTGCCTATTTTCTTTTAAATATTTACTAGGAATTTGAGATGTTGTTTTGTAAATTTGATACCATTTATGAAGCCTAAATTTATCGTTTTTACTAAATTTATTTACAAAATTTGTATCAAATTTACAAGCTAACTCCCAAATTTCATCATCGCTTATATCTATTGTAATATCATCAAATTTAGGTGCAAGTCCTTTTAACATGGCATTTAAATAAAATCCGCTTCCGCCTGTTATTATAAGATTTTTGGAGTGCTTTTTAGCATAATCGCTTGCTTTTTGATACTCTTTTATAAACTCTCCAACGCTAAAATACTCATCTGGATATACCAAATTTATACCAAAATGTAAAACCAAGTTTAACTCATCTAAACTTGGCTTTGCTGAGGCGATATTTATCTCTTTATACAAACAAAGAGAATCAAGGCTTAAAATTACTGCATTATATCTCAAAGCTAACTCTATAGCTAAATCGCTTTTGCCGCTAGCAGTTGTTCCTATGATAGCTAATTCCAAGATGGCTACCTTATTAAGTATTTTGATATCAAAGCTTTATCTTCAAAAGGTGAAATTTGAAATTTTTCACTGCCTATAAAAACATCATATATTGAATTTGGATCCGTTTTTGCGTATGTTATGGCTATTTTTGAAGCTAGAAGTTTATCTTGATATGAAGAGTTTTTACTTATGAGGCTATATGCACCTATGTTTGGACTTATGTCGATATTTTCAAATTTAGTGTTTTTTAAAGAACTTAGTATTTCATTTTCTTTTTCATCTCTTCCCACTATCATTTTAGCTCCACCTTTAAGCCTTAAATGTCTGCCGTATCGTAAAAAAGATATATCAGAAGTTTCAAGTTTTTCGCCGTAATTTAACATATCTTTTATCTTATTTGAAAAATGCTCTAATGTAAGCAAACACCCACCAGCTGGGCTTGCATACTCTTTGATATCAAATTTCTTTACAAGCTCTAACTGCTTATCTCTACTTCTTCCGCTTATATCAAGCAGCAACTCTCTATCTACCCAGCCCATATTTTCGGGTTTTGTTGGACTTAAAAGCTTGGCACAAAGTGGGCGAAGTATGAGATTTTCTTCATCTCCACTAAGTCTAGCAACACTATTCATAGCTTCTCTTCTTTGGCTCATCGGTCTTTGACCTAAAACTTCGCCACTTATGACAAAATTTGCACTAAATTTATCAAGCAAATTTAGTGCTGTTTTAAACATATATCCATGACAATCTATACAAGGATTAAACCACTTTCCATAACCAAATTTAGGATTAAACAAAACATCTTGTAGATATCTCTCTTGCATATCAATAACTTCAAAATCAGCACCCACACTTGCTGCTCTATGTCTTAAAATTTTAAAATGCTCACTTGTTGCACCAAATCCATTATCCATATAAAGTGCAGTTACTTCTAATCCTTGCAAAGTTATCAGCTTTATAGCAAGCATACTATCAAGCCCTCCGCTAAATAGTGCTAAAGCTCTCATTTTAAGCCTTTTAACTTCATAATTTTTGAGTTTATTTTTTCTATCTTTTCAAGTTTATTTTCTATATTTGCATTTTTCATAGCTTCTAACATACCCTCGTAATATTTTATCTTTAACATTTTTATAGCTTGCAAAAATGTATCTTCGTTTTTATAAATTTCCACGCTCTCATCAAAATCAAGTTCCCTTAATACGCCTTCATCTTCTTCATTTTTTGCACCATAAACAACAGCTCCATACTCTTTTTTATGAACTCTAAAATAACTTTTCTCACAAAGTTCAACCAAAATGCGTTTTAAATTTGAAAAACTCATTGCACTTTTTAAAATACTAAGTTCTAAATAATCTTTATTTTTAAATTTAATCTCAGGCTTTGATTCTTTTTTTGCGTAGCGATAGTTTAATCTAAAATTATCTAAATTTAACACTTCGCTCACAACACCCTCATAAGACATAGCCATAACCTTTGGCAGAGATCTTAAAAACTCACTTATCTCATCATAGGCTTTTTGTTTTTGAATAGGACTTGTTATATCGTATTTTTTAGAAATCATTTTTATGTAAAACTGCCCTAGCTCCATTCCGTTATCAAAAAGCTCTTTTAATCTATCTATCTTGCGTTCTTTTACCATATCGGCTGGATCTTCGCCATTTTCTATGATAACAACACTTCCTTCTATCCCATTTTGTACTAAAAGTGCTGAGCTTTTTATGGCAGCATTTATACCAGCATTATCGCCATCAAAACTAAGGATTACTTTTATATCGCCTCTTTTTATAAGCGGTATGTGTTTTTGGGTTAAAGCTGTTCCAAGTACGGCAACTGCATTTGTAAAACCAGCTTTATGAAGCATAATAACATCCATATATCCTTCAACAATTATCATCTGCTTTTTTTCATAAATGCTGGTTTTTGCCTTGTCATATCCATACAATAAAGTGGATTTATCAAAAATTTTACTTTGTGGGCTATTTACATACTTTGCTGGATTATCTTTTGCCAGAGTTCTACCGCCAAAGCCAACTAAATTTCCAGCATGATTGCGTATAGGAAAAGTAACTCTTGATATAAAACTAGCATAAAGCCCATTTTGATTTTGTTTTATAATGCCTACATCAAGCGCATCGTTTTGATCTATTTCTTCATTTTGCAAAAGCCTTATAGTTGAGTTTGAATCAGGTGCAAAACCAACCTCAAATTTCTCTATCATAGCATCATTAAGTCCTCTATCATAAAGATAATTTAGTGCAAATTTATTTTGAAAGATAAGACTTCTATAATATGCATTTACGATATCAAGTATCTTTTTATCTGGTTTTTTGATATCATTTTGTGTTTTTATATAATTAAGTGCGAAATTTGAAATACTAGCTATTTTTTCAACAGCCTCTGGATAACTAAGCTTCTCGTAATCCATTACAAACTTTATCGCATCCCCTCCAGCACCACACGAAAAGCAGTGAAAAAGCCCTTTGTCGCTACTTATACTCATACTTGGATTTTTATCATCATGAAAAGGGCACAAACAAGTGCAATTATGTCCTACTCTTTTAAGTGGTATATAATGACCGATAATGTCAGCAATGTCGATTCTAAGTTTTAATTGTTCGATTGAATTAGGATCTATCATGGAAAAATTATACATTTATTTTGCTATAAATTCATTTAAATTTGCTATTTTCCATCAAAATTACATTTGATTTGTATTTATAAAACTTGCTTAAATTTAACAAAAATTTGAAAGGAAAATTATGAAAAGAGAAGTAAAAAAGCGGTTAAAGGATACAATACAATTGATGAAAATGGAGTGCATTTAGTAAGAGTTTTAGGAAATAAAACTTATGATGATTTTGACCCTATTTTAATGCTTGATTCATTTGATACAAAAAATTATGATGATTATAAAGGCGGTTTTCCTCTTCATCCACACAGAGGCATTGAAACAATAAGTTACATTTATCAAGGTGCTATGGAACACGGTGATTCTCTTGGAAATAAAGATATGATAAGCAATGGAGAAGTTCAGTGGATGTGTGCAGGCTCTGGCATAATGCATGAAGAAATACTGCCAAAAAGCAATAGAATGCTAGGAGTGCAGTTGTGGCTAAATTTGCCAAAAAACGACAAAATGACAACACCAAATTATAAAGCTATAAAAAACAGTGAAATCAAAGAAATAGATATAAAAGGTGGAAAAATAAGACTATTGGCTGGTAAATTTGGAAGCCAAAGCGGATACCTTAGCAAACATCTTCCGCTTGATTATTATGATATTCATCTAAAAAGTGGAGAAAGTTTTAGTTTAGATGTAGAAAATAATGCCTCAATAATGCTATTTACGCTGATTGGAGAAATAGAAATATCAAATCAAATTTATACAGAAAAAACAGCCATAAAACTAAGTAATGGAAATAAAGTAGAATTTAGTGCAAAAACCGATACGCAAGTTTTATTTATATCATCAATTAGACTTGATGAACAAATCGCTTGGGGTGGTCCAATTGTAATGAATACAAAAGAAGAGCTTTATGAAGCTTTTAGAGATCTTGATAACAATACATTTGTAAAAGAAAAGATAGAGGGGTTTTAACTCATAAGATTTGTTTAAATTTGATATAATAAAATCAAAAAATAGGATAAATTATGAAAAAACTTCTCGTTGTTGTGGATTTTCAAAATGACTTTGTTGATGGGGCACTTGGTTTTGATGGTGCTAAAAATTTAGAAAACATTATAGAAAACAAAATTATAGAATTTAAAAGCAACTCTTATGATATAGTTTTTACTCTTGATACTCACAAAAACAATTATTTACAAAGCGAAGAAGGTAAAAAATTACCAATTCCTCATGTAATCAAAGGCACAAAAGGACATGAAATTTATGGTAAGATAAAAAAGTATGCTACAGATTATCCGTGCTTAGAAAAATACACCTTTGGGTCTGATAAGCTAATGGAATTTATAAAAAGTAAGCCATTTTATGATGAGATAGAGCTTTGTGGATTAGTTAGTTCAATATGCGTAATCTCAAATGCAATTATAGCTAAAGCCGCAAGCCCAAATTCTCACATAGCAATAGACGCGAAAGCAACAGATTCCTATGATAAAACTATGCAAGAAAAGTGCTTTGATATTTTAGAACATTTACATGTCGAGATAAGAAATAGATAATAAATATCTAATGTATAAAAGTAAATTTATATTAAATAAAAATATAAAATATTTATTTTTATATAATATTTTTTAATGATAAATTTTATAGAATTTATGTAAATTTAATATTTAATTCGAGAAATCATTTATGGACAATACAGAACAAAAACCAATTTTTGTAATGAAAAGAAAAAAATCTTTTATGATAACTTTGTATTATATATTTGCTACTCTTTGGTATTTAGCAACAGCATTGGTTTGCTTTGGCTTACTGTTTAATGATAATATCACTTTTAATATTATTGGATTTGTACTTTTAATTTTTTTACCATATAATTTTTTTTGCATGTTTGATATAAAAGAAATTATTTGCTATGAAGACTATTTTATAACTAAAAAAAGTTTTTTACCAAAAAATGCCATTATAATGAATTGAGAAATGAATATAGTATAATTAGAACTATACTTCTAAAATGTATTGTTTTAAAATATAAAAAAATTAAACCTGGTGGTAATCTTATAAATTTAAATATGTTTAAAAAAGATGACATCAATAAATTTATAGAGTTTTTAGAAAGTAAAAATATCACTAAATATAAAATGTTTAAATTATAAGGAGTATTTATGCAAGGATATGCTTACACAAGAGACAACAATGGAACAAAAGAGGTAGTTGTATTTGATAAGAATATTGGTAAAAATATATGCAATAACTCACCATATAACGGATTCTTTATAAAAAGTAATCAAATAGCCAAGATAATACAAGATTTAAATGCATTTGCAAAAGACAATGGTATTGCAAATATAACTAATAGCTAGTTATCTTTATTCAAATTTAATCATATACATAAAATCAAAATTATTTATAAACCTATAAAGCATATTGTGTTAAAATTATACAAATCATAAAAAAGAGTAAATTTGGAAAATTTTTTTATAGAGTATCGTGATCCTATTTTTGGACTTATAGTCTTGATTGGAATCTTTTTCTTGATAGCATTTTTTAGCTATATTTGGGGGATTTTAGGCACAAAAGATGACAAAAAAAAGATACAAAATTTCATAAAAAAATTTGAAAGCACGCCGGGTTTAAACGATGAGCATAAAAAATTGCTTTTTGATATAGATTTAGACGCACACTCATTTGCAGTTTTAGCTCAAACTTTCGCAAAAAGTGGAAGCTTTGAAAAAGCTATCGTGATATATCTTGTTGCGATTGAAAAAAATAGTAAAAAACAAGAAAAAATAGAGCTTTTAGTAGAGCTTGGAAAAGTTTATTTTAAAGCTGGTTTTTTACAAAGAGCTGAAGATGTTTTTTTAGACACTTTAAAACTAAAACCTAGAAATAAAGAGGCGCTAACATACCTAATGCTAATATATGAAAGTTTTAAAAAATTTGATAAAGCGATGGAAGTTTTAGATGCATTAGAAGAACAAGGTGCAAATGTAGATAAAAACAAAATTTATATACAGATAAATGAGATAATAGCCCAAAAAATACCTCTTGAAGAAAAAATAGAAAAGATTTTAAATTTCGATGATGTATATGAAATTTCAAAAAGAATATGCATAGAACTTTTGCTTAAAAATGGCAAAAAACTGAGTGAATTTAAAAATTTTCCAAGCATAGATGGAGTTATAGACATACTTTGGCATGATAATGAAATCGTAAATTTACAAGATGAAGAGTATAAGGCTTTGTATTTCGCAAAAGGTATGATAAATAAACAAGCTAAAAGTAAATTTTTTGAAATTAACGCCATTGGAATTTTGAGGCAAAATAATTACAATTGCGCCGATATAAGTTTTTCATATATGTGTAAAAACTGCAAAAATTCGCTTCCAATGCATTTTTACAGATGTCCGATATGCCATAGTTTAGATGGTGTAAATATAAGTATGAATATAACAAAGAGTTATAATGAAAATAGTGAAACTTTTTAGCGATGGGAGTTGCCTTGGAAATCCAGGAGTTGGGGGCTGGGCTTATATACTAGAGTATAATGAATACCAAAAAAAAGATAGTGGTGCAAGTGAAAAAACAACGAATAATCAAATGGAATTAACAGCTGCTATAATGGGTATAAAAGCACTAAAAGAGCCTTGCAAAATAGAGCTTTTCACAGATAGTTCTTATGTAGCAAATGCAATAAATTCTTGGCTTAACAACTGGATAAAAAAAGATTTTAAAAAGGTGCAAAATATTGAGCTTTGGAAAGAGTATATAAAGGTAAGCTCAATACACAGCATAAAGGCATTTTGGGTTAAAGGACATAGCGGTCATAAACAAAATGAAGAGTGTGATAAAATGGCAAGAGATGCGGCAAATAAATTAAAAAATGGATAGATTATGAAATTAGACAAAATTCAAAACCTACTTGGTTATAAATTTAAAAATGAAACTCTACTCATAAATGCATTAACACATAAAAGTTGCAAAAAAAAGCATAGCAACGAAAGGCTTGAGTTTTTAGGTGATGCTGTTATGGATCTAATAGTAGCTGAATATCTTTGTAATAAATTTAAAGATATGAATGAAGGAGATTTATCAAAACTAAGGGCAGCTTTAGTAAACGAAAAAAGCTTTGCAACGCTTGCAACTTTGATAGATTTGCAAAATCATATCATATTATCAACCGCAGAAGAAAACAATAAAGGAAGACAAAAGCCATCTTTACTCTCAGACGCTTTTGAAGCAATAATGGGAGCCATTTACATAGAAAGCGGCATAGAAAAAGCAAAAGAAGTAGCAATAAATTTACTAAAAAAAGAGTATGAAAATATAAATTTAAAAACTATCAGCAAAGATTATAAAACACAACTCCAAGAAATTACTCAAGCAACTTATGGCAAAATACCGCAATATGTATTGATATCTTCAAAAGGGCCAGACCATAAAAAAGAATTTACAATGGCTTTAATGCTTGATAATAAAGAAATATCCAGTGCTAGTGGTACAAGTAAAAAAGAAGCCGAACAAAATGCAGCTAAACTTGCCATAGAAATTCTATCAAAAGGAAAGAAATGAATACTTTTGGCACAAAGCTTAGGCTGAGCACTTTTGGAGAAAGCCACGGCGTGGCAATTGGTGGTATACTAGATGGTTTGCCATCAAATGTAAAGATAGATGAGAGCTTTATACAAAATGAGCTTGATAAAAGAAAACCAGGAAGTAAATTTGCAACTTCAAGAAAAGAAAGTGACAAGGTGCAAATTTTAAGTGGTGTTTTTAATGGATTAAGCACCGGATGTCCAATTGGCTTTATAATACACAATGAAAATCAAAAATCATCCCATTATGAGAATATAAAAGACATCTTTCGCCCAGGACACGCTGATTACACATATTTTATGAAATTTGGTATAAGAGATTATAGAGGTGGCGGAAGAAGTAGTGCAAGAGAAAGTGCTATAAGAGTTTGTGGCGGGGCTATATCACAGCTTTTGCTATCAAATTTTGATATAAATGTTCAAAGCGCAGTTTATAGCGTAGGAAATATATCATCAAAATTTGAAAATATAGATTTTAAATATGCACAAAATTCCGAAATTTATGCTTGTTCAAAAGAGTTTGAAGATAAATTTAAACAAGAGATAATAAATGCAAAAAACTCTCACAACAGCGTAGGTGGAAGTGTTATAACTAAAATAACAGGAATTCCAGTTGGACTTGGAGAGGTATTATATGCTAAATTTGATGCTAAGTTAGCAGAAGCTATGATGGGTATAAATGGAGTAAAGGGTGTTGAGATAGGAAATGGCATAAACTCAGCTAAAAGCAATGGCTTTGAAAACAATGATTTTATGGATAAAAATGGCTTTTTAACTAACCATAGCGGCGGCATACTTGGTGGAATTACAAATGGCAATGAAATAATCATAAAAACCCACTTCAAACCAACTCCATCCATATTTTTACAAGAACCAACAATAGATGTAAATTTAAAAGAGTGTATTTGTGAACTAAAAGGCAGACACGATCCTTGTATAGCAATTCGCGGAAGTGTCGTAGCAACAGCAATGGCAAGACTAGTATGTGCAGATATGCTACTTCTAAATGCAAGTGCAAATTTAGAAAATTTAAAGAAAATTTACAAGGATTAATGTTGAAAATAATAGTCGCAACTGGCAATAAAAACAAAGTAAAAGAGATAAAAGATTTTTATACAAATTATGAAATTTACGCACTAGATGAGATAATAAAACCATTTGAAATAATAGAAAATGGCGATACTTTCGCAAAAAATGCTCTTATAAAAGCAAATGCTGTTTTTGATAAACTTAGCAATCAGCAAAAAGATGAATTTATAGTTTTAAGCGATGATAGCGGCATTTGTGTAGATATATTAAATGGTGAGCCAGGAATTTATTCTGCAAGATATAGCGGAGAAAATGCTACAGATAGCAAAAATAGACAAAAACTCATATCAAAGCTAAATGAATTAAGATTAAATGCGACATCAGCACATTATACAGCTTGTATAGCAATAGCTTGTAAATTTGGTAGCTACACAACCCATGGATGGATGTATGGTAAGATTATAAATGAAGAACGCGGAGAGAATGGCTTTGGATATGATTTTATGTTTATCGCAAATGGATTTGATAAAACCATAGGTGAGCTTGATGAAAAAACAAAATTAAAAATTTCTCATAGATCAAATGGTTTAAGAAATGCTGATTTTATTATACGAAGTTTAAAAAAATATTACGAGGTGTAATTATGAAAAAAATCTTTATTTGTCTTATTTTATCCATAGTTTCATTAAGTGCAACACAAACAGATCAATCACAAAAAGATGCTAAAAAAATTTATAAAACTTGTGCAACCTGCCATGGTATAAATGGCGATAGTCCAGCTCTTGGTAAAAGTGCTGCTATAAATTTAATGAACGAAGAGCAGATATCACAAGCTCTTAATGGATACTTAGATGGAAGCTATGGCGGAGAGTTAAAAATTGTTATGAAAATAGAAGCACAAAAACTAACAAAAGAAGAGATACAAAGCGTTGCAAAATATATACAAACACTAAAAAAATAAGCCAAAATTGGCTTATTTTGCTTTTAGTATATAATTATCTCCATCTTTTAACAACTCGTATTTATAATTCTTATCTAAAGATATAACAACTCTATAAAATTTACCATGAGCTCCAAAAGTTGCATTTTTGAAAATTCCGCAACTAATGTCTAAAATCTTTGTTTTAAAACTAGCTTTTTTTCTTGAAAAATCTATAGCTATTTTGTTTTGACCATCGACTTTAAAATCATTTATTAAAGTGTCATTTGTTACAAATTTTATGCTATTTGTATGAACATCAAGTCTTATTAAATTCTTAAAAGTGATAGTTTTTAGCGGAACTATGATATTTGGAATGATAGAATTTGATATATTTCTCTCATTTGAGATTTCGGTTTTTATATTATTACTTGTTATTTGCTCATCTACCTTTTTACCATTATTAGAACTTTTTGTTACAGATATATCTAAAACTGGTGTTGTAGATGGTTCTGGGGCTTTAACAACGCTTAAAGATAAATCATCTTTCCAGTTTATAGACGAGTTTATATCTACTGTTTTTTCTTTAATGCCGCCATCAACACTTTTATAATAAATCACCACACGATCTATCGCTCTTGCATCATTAGGTAGATTAAAAATTTTTCTATCAAATGGTTTTGCATTTAAATTTACATTAGTAGTTACCAAAGTAGAATTTGCCTCATTACTAGGCAAAAATGGATTTTCCCTAGCATAAATAATAGAAACAATAAAAGCACAAATTAATAAAATCTTTCTCATTTACAACCCTAATTAATGATTAGGCTCTAGGCCAATAAGTTCAAAATATTCTTTTTGGAGCACAGCATTTTCTTGCTTAAGATACTCTAACTCTTTTTTCAAAGACTCTTGTTTGTTTTGTATAAAAATAAGTGTTTCTAAAGATCTTTTTCCAAAAAACATATTTCCAACATAAACTCCAAGTCCAACTACTATAACAATAACCAAAATATACTTAAAAAGTTTTCTTACAAAATGTACTACAACCGACTCTTTTGGGTTATAGTTATCAAGAATTTCACTCAAATACCATTTCCTAAGAATTCATCTGTTTTGTTTTCTATCTCTAAAAGCCTATTATACTTTGCATTTCTTTCACTTCTAGATGTTGCACCTGTTTTAATCTGACCCGTATTTAATCCAACCGCAAAATCAGCTATAAAGCTATCTTCGCTTTCGCCACTTCTATGGCTCATTATGGTTTTATAACCATTTCTTTTTGCAAGTCGAACTGTTTGCATTGTCTGAGATACGGTTCCAATTTGATTCGGTTTTATTAAGATAGCATTTCCAACGCCCCTTGTAATACCATCTCTTAAAATTTTCTCGTTTGTTACAAAAAGATCATCTCCAACAAGCTGAACCTTAGAACCTAATCTTTGAGTAAATTTTTTCCATCCGTCCCAATCATCTTCACTTAACCCATCTTCTATAGAACAAATTGGATATTTTTCACACAAACTTTCATAATAATTTATCATATCATCGCTGCTAAATTCTTTGCCTTCCATGACATAAGATCCGTCTTTATAAAACTCGCTTGATGCCACATCTAAGGCTAATTTTATATCGCTTCCTGCTTTGTATCCACTTTTTTCTATAGCTTGTAAAATAATTTTTATAGGAGCTTCATTGTTTTCTAAATTTGGAGCAAAACCACCCTCATCACCAACTGCGGTGCTATGACCAGCTTCATCTAAAATCTTTTTTAAGTTATGATAAATTTCAACACTAGCTCTTAATGCATCACTAAATTTATCAAATCCATATGGCATTATCATAAATTCTTGAAAATCAACACTATTATTAGCATGCTCTCCACCATTTATGATATTAAACATAGGAACTGGAAGTATGCTAGCATTAATACCACCAATATATCTAAAAAGTGGAACATTGAGTGTTTTTGCAGCTGCTCTTGCTACAGCCATAGATACGCCTAAAACTGCATTTGCTCCTAAATTTGAATAATTTGGAGTTGCATCTAAATTTTGCATAATCGTATCTATATTTTTTTGCTCAAAAACACTTTTACCAACAACTGCATTTAATATAATCTCATTTACATTTTGAACAGCTTTTAAAACGCCTTTACCACAATATCTATAATCTTTATCTCTTAGCTCTAAAGCTTCTCTTTTTCCCGTACTTGCACCACTTGGCACAATAGCACTTTCTATAACACCATTATCTAAATAAACAGTCGCTTTTACAGTTGGATTTCCTCTACTATCAAGAACTTCAGTTGCTTTTATATTTGTTATTGTAGCCATTATTCATCTCCATCAATATTTTTTTCATCTTCATCATAACCAGATAACAAGCCACCAATAGAATTTTTTAACTTATCAATTATCTCTGAGGCTACTTCTGGATGTTCTTTTAAGTAAGCTTTTGAATTTTCTCTACCTTGACCTAGCTTTGTATCTTTATAACTAAACCACGCACCGCTTTTATCGATAATATCAAGCTTTACACCATAGTCTATTATCTCGCCTTCTTTGCTAATCCCTTCCCCATACATTACATCAAATTCAGCAGTTTTAAAAGGAGGTGCAACCTTATTTTTAACAACTTTAATCTTAGTTCTATTGCCTATTGGCTGATCATTTTGCTTTAAAGTTGCAATTTTTCTGACATCAAGACGAACTGATGCATAAAATTTAAGTGCATTTCCTCCAGTTGTGGTCTCAGGATTACCATAATTCATACCACCAATTTTCATACGAATTTGGTTTATAAATATGATAGTTGTATTCATTTTATGAACGACACCTGTTAATTTTCTTAAAGCTTGCGACATAAGCCTTGCTTGCAAACCAACATGGGCGTCTCCCATATCACCGTCTATCTCTGTTTTTGGAGTAAGTGCAGCTACTGAGTCAACAACTATAAGATCAACTGCACCACTTCTTGAAAGAGTTTCGACTATATCAAGAGCTTGCTCGCCAAAATCTGGCTGAGATACAAAAAGATTATCTGTATCTACGCCAAGATTATGAGCATATTTTACATCAAGTGCATGCTCTGCATCTACAAAAGCGCAAATTCCACCATTTTTTTGAGCTTCTGCTATTATATGTAAGGCAAGTGTAGTTTTACCAGAACTTTCTGGTCCATAAATTTCTATAATTCTACCCTTTGGAATTCCGCCAATTCCAAGAGCTATATCAAGACCAATAGATCCAGTAGAAATAGAATCAATCGGCTCTACTTGTTTATCGCCAAGTCTGATAATAGTGCCTTTGCCAAAGGCTTTATCAATCTGTTTTAGCGCCATATCAAGAGTTTTTTTCTTGTTTTCATCCATTATTATTACACCTTCAAAATTTTCTATTATTTTATCTAAAATGATTTAAAAATTAACTTTGATAAAAAATAAATTTATATAAACATTTAAAATATATTTTAGTATAATCTAGTTTTTATTTAAAAATAAGGGAAAATTTATGCTTTTAACAAATCCTGTTTTGATAAGTGTTTGTCTTATGTATATCTTGTGTCTATTTAGATTTAATATACTTTTAGCAATTTTGCTCTCTGGTATAGTAGCTGGTATTATGAGTGGATTTAATCTTATACATACTATGGAAATTTTGATAAATGGCATGCAAGGAAATTTAGAAACTGCACTTAGTTATATACTTCTTGGTGCAGTTGCTGCAGCAATTTCAGGCACAAATTTGACAGCAATTTTAATCCACAAAATTAGCTCTATTTTAAGTAGCAAAAAAATTATATTTGTTTTAACCATAGCTTTCATAGCTTGTTTTTCGCAAAATCTAATACCTGTGCATATTGCATTTATTCCTGTATTGATACCGCCATTACTAAACATTATGAATAAACTAAAAATAGATAGAAGAGCTGTTGCTTGTGCTTTAACCTTTGGTCTTCAAGCACCATATGTAAGCCTTGGGGTTGGTTTTGGACTTTTATTTTATAATATATTAAAAAAAGAACTTGCAAATAACTCTGTAATAGTAAGCATAGCAGATATACAAAGCATTATGTGGATAGGTGGAGCTGCAATGTTTTGCGGATTAATATGTGCGGTTTTATTTTATAGAAAATCAAGACAATATGTAAATTTAGAAAAATCCATGGATGAAAATTTCACCTTACATATGGGCAAAAAAGAGTGGGTTGTTTTAATAGGAGCAGCTGTAACTTTCGGTATTCAAATTTATACAAGTTCTATACCACTTGGCGGACTTCTTGGACTTTTATTTATGATAGTTTTTGGCGGAATTGACTACAATAAAGTTCAAGAAGTTATGGATAATGGTATGTCTATGATGGCTTATATAGCTTTTATAATGCTAGTTGCTGCTGGATTTGGTGCAGTACTTAGAGAAAGTGGCGGCATAAATGAACTTATAAGCGTAGCAAGTGCTTTATCTGGCGGTAAATTTGGTGGGGCTTTGCTTATGCTTCTTATTGGACTTCTTGTTACAATGGGTATTGGCACAAGCTTTGGAACAATCCCTATAATAGCGGCAATTTATGTGCCTTTATGCATAAATTTAGGCTTTAGCGTAAGTGCAACAATACTTCTTATAGGCATTGCTGCTGCTATTGGTGATGCTGGAAGTCCTGCTAGTGATAGCACACTTGGACCAACATCTGGACTAAACGCGGACGGGCAACACGATCACATATATGATACATGTGTTCCTACATTTATATTTTTTAATATACCAATGATAATTTTTGCTCTTATTTTTTCTATGATTATATAAAACAAAAAAGCATACATCTTTTTTAAGATATATGCTTTTATAAAATTATTTTAAAAGTATGTAATAAATAACATAAAGCCAACTTAAAAATCCGTGTATTATAGCCCACAATATACTATGATTTGCCGACCATGAAAGAGCAACTGCTATAACCGTTCCTAATGAAAATCCGCCTATTCCTAATGATCTTCCCATAAATAATCCTTTGAAAATATTTTTATCTATTTTTTACTATAAAATAGTAAATCACATAAAACCAGCTAAAAAACCCATGCACTATAGCCCAAAGTATACTCTTGTTTGCAGACCATGATAGTGCAACTGCTATAACCGTTCCTAATGAAAATCCGCCTATTCCTAATGATCTTCCCATAAATAATCCTTTGAAAATATTTTTATCTATTTTTTACTATAAAATAGTAAATCACATAAAACCAGCTAAAAAACCCATGCACTATAGCCCAAAGTATACTCTTGTTTGCAGACCATGATAGTGCAACTGCTATAACCGTTCCTAATGAAAATCCGCCTATTCCTGCTGCTTCCATTTGTCACCTTTCTTTTTAGGATAAAAATTATAAATAGCCAAATTATATATTTTAATTTACAATATTTTTTTCATGCACATGAAAATCATAATATATACCAATATTCTTATCTTTTGTAAAATTTAAAAATAGTTTATGATAATTTTTAACTTCGGTTACATTTGAGTCGCTATTGTATATAAAATAAGTATTTTTTGTAGTATTCTCATCTATTTTCAAAATTTTAGATGTTCTCTTTTTTATGTCTATACTTTTTTCATCTTCATCTTTATCTGTCTTTAAAATACTTTTTGTTAAATTAAAATCATCTTTTAAATTCATATTTGCACAAAAATGATATCTACCGTCTGATTTTACTCTTACTAAAAGATTTTTTATAGTAATTTTATCTTCTTCATTAGTAAGATTATATGTGCAAGCTTCATTATAACTATAAAAGCAATTAGGTAAATTTAAGATAGGTTTTGGAACAAATTCTTTTTTTATTGTAAAATCATCCTTATAATTTGCTAATTTTACTCCTCTAACAAAATTAGGACTTATTAGACATATTGTAAAAAAAATGAAAATACTAGATAATGAAATAATTAATTTATTTAAAGGTTCTTTTGATAAATTAATTATTTTTAATAAAAATAATATAAACATTGAAATGACAAGAACAGATAAATTTATATTGTTATAATTTAAATAAACAGCATATAGTATAAAAAAATCAAAATAAACCGTAATAATAAAATACAAAATTATATTAGGAAATTTATTTGTTGACTTGGATATAAAAAATACTAAGCAAAAAATTAATAATATTACAACATATACTATTAATATAATATTGAAATTATTAAGTATGTATTCAGAAATAGACTGTATAAAATAAAAATCAGGTGCAAATGGGGTCATTATTATCGCAAAAAATATAACCCAAGAAATTGAAGCTAAAAACTTAATAATATTATTTATTTTTTTATTATCTATATTAATTAAAATATTAAAAGACAATTGATTCTGAAATACAAAACCTACATATATGAGCGTACCAATCAATAAGCCAATAGTAGATATAAAAAATAAAGTTGGTATTGCAGAATCTATAGAAATATCAGGAATCAAACCTATTTTAAAAAAATAAGGACAACAAAACAAAGCCCCGATAAATAACATAATATAAAAAGACAAAACCAAATTCTTAAGACACCATTTTCTAACAATAAAAACAAAATTATAAATAGAATTTTTAGAATGCTCCCCAATAAAGTTTGACATTTTTATATTATTTGAATAAATACTCGCTCTATTTTCATAAATTTCATTTACATCACTTTTCACATTTTAAATATTCATTATATAATTTATTTTTATATTTTTGATCACTTGAATGTATATAATTTTCTATTATTTTTTTCTCGGAATTTAGAATACCTATAATATTTACTATAGATATTCTAAAGTTGTGTAAATTATCTTCATTGTATAATACATTTATTCCATTATTTTGTATTTCTTCTAAATTATCTTTGCAATCAAGAATTTTGTTTTTTATATTCTCAGAGATATCGTCTGAATTTATAAAATCATCTAATAACTTTAAAATTTTAGCTATATTCCCATTGCACTTATCATATTTTTTTAAAAAATTATAATTTATTAATACGGGTTCTACTATAGCTTCTATTTTCTTATCAATAATACTTTTATAGTTAGTTATATCTATTTTATTTAGCTCATTAATCTCATCATTAACTCTTTTTAAATCATTAAGCGTTAATTTTTCCCAAAGCAAATTAATCCTTTAAATTTATTTATAAATTTAAGCTTCCAAAATAGCTCCATTACTAGCATTTGTTACTAACTTTTGGTATTGTCTTAACCATCTGCTTTTAACTTCTTTACCCTCATATTTCCACTCACTTTTGCGTTTTTGTAGTTCTTCAACGCTTAAATTTACATTTATAGAGTAGTTATCAACATCAATTTGTATTATATCACCATCTCTTAAAAGTCCTATTGTTCCGCCCTCAGCAGCTTCTGGACTAACATGACCTATGCAAAGTCCACGCGTAGCACCGCTAAATCTACCATCTGTTATAAGCGCAACATCAGCACCAAGTCCTCTTCCTACTATGAGACTTGTTGGACTTAACATCTCTTGCATTCCAGGTCCGCCTTTTGGTCCTTCATAGCGTATAACAACAACATCGCCTTTTTTGATTTTACCGCTACTAATGCCATTAATTGCTTCATCTTGTGAATTAAAACAAACAGCTTTTCCGCTAAATTTACGCTCTCCTATAATTCCTGCTGTTTTTATAACACAGCCTTTTTCAGCTAAATTTCCAAATAAAATAGCGAGTCCTCCAACTTTAGAGTAAGCATTTTCTGCTTTATGTATAATTTTTTCATCTAAAATCTGAGCATCACTTATGCGTTCTTGCAATGTTTCGCCACTTATAGTTAGATTATCAAGGTCTAAAAAAGGATTATTTTGCATAGAAATTTCTTTCATAATAGCGTTCATTCCACCTGCACTATGGATATCTTCCATATGCACACTTGGTAAACTTGGTGCGACTTTGGCAATGTGTTGTGTATTTTTACTAATCTCATTTATATCTTTGATATTAAGTGCACACCCAGCTTCTCTAGAAATGGCAAGCATATGAAGTATGGTATTTGAGCTTCCACCCATCGCCATATCTATAACCATCGCATTTTTGATAGATTTTTTGTTTAAAATATTTCGTATTTTAAATCTCTCATTTGTTGCGATTTCACAAATCCTTTTAGCTGCTTTCCTTATAAGCTCTTCACGCTCTTTAGTAAGTGCAAGTATGGTTCCATTGCCACTAAGAGCTATACCCATAGCCTCACAAAGCGTATTCATAGAATTTGCCGTAAACATACCACTGCAACTTCCACCACTAGGACAAGATTTGCATTCTATCTCATAAAGTTCATCTTTGCTTATTTTATTTGTCTCATAAGCACCAACACCTTCAAAAGCTGAGTTTAAATCAAGGGCATTGCCTTTACTATCATGCCCTGCTTTCATTGGTCCGCCACTTACAAAAATAGTTGGCACATTTACCCTTAAAGCACCCATTATCATTCCAGGGACAATTTTATCGCAGTTTGGTATACATATCATTGCATCAAGCTTGTGAGCATTCATAACTGTTTCTATGGAATTTGCTATGATTTCACGACTTGGAAGCGAGTAAAGCATACCATCATGTCCCATAGCTATGCCATCATCAACGCCAATTGTGTTAAACTCAAAAGGCACACAACCATTTTTACGAATTTCATCTTTTATAATCTGGGAGTATTTGTTTAAGAAAAAATGTCCTGGAATTATCTCTATAAAACTATTTGCAACCCCAATAAACGGCTTGTTAAAATCATCATCTTTTAATCCAGTTGCCCTTAGCAAACTTCTGTGTGGAACTTTGATATAGCCTTTTTTTATCTCATCACTTCTCATAAATTCTCCTAAATTTATAAATCTTTTTTATATTCTTTATAAATGCAATCTTCAAAAATAAACTTATGTTCATCAGGAATTGCATCAAACAAGGCATTTGCTAAATTTCTAATCTCCCAAAGAGCTGATTTTGAACTTCTAAGTGAGATAAAGTTTTGCAAACTTCTAGCATTTACACTCCAACTAAGCTCAGTTTTATAGCATTCTGGAAGTGCAAATTTAGCTATATCTAAGCTAATGTTTTTCCCAAGCAACAAACGCATATTTTCTAAAGCTTTTATACTAGCTTTATCAACCATCTCATTTCCAGTTAAAACTATATATCTACTGGCATTTTGGAAGTCATTTTCTTTAAATTCACTCTCATTTTTTAACTCTTTTAATGTATAACGAGTGGATTTTACACTAAGACTTGCCATTCTATGGCGTGCAAGCTCTTGTAAGCAAGCCCTTGAAATTCCTTTTATATAAAAATTATAATACAAATGTTCAAGTGTTGAAGCATGCTTAAATTTATTGCCAACCCTATCTATAAGCTCTTTATCCTTATCGCCGCCATTATCTCCCTTATCAAAACTTTGCCAACAAGTCCTTATGGCATTTGAACATACCCAAAGAGGTGTAAAATTTAAAAGTTTAACATTCATAATATTTTCCATAATGATTGAAATTCAAACTATAACTTTATCACAAATTTACTTTATTTTACATAGATTATTAAATTTAAGTTTATTTTATTATAATTTTATACAATTTGTTTTGATTTTTTAAAAGGATAAAAATGATTTTTGGAAAAATTGATTATCTAAATTTACTACCTTTTCATGTATTTTTAAAACGCTCAAATCTACAAAATTCCTTTAAAAAAAGCATTGAATTTAAAAAAGATGTTCCAAGTAAACTAAACAGAGCTCTTTATAGAAAAAAGATTGATTCTGCGGTTATTTCAAGCATAGAAAGTAGAAGAAAAAAATATAAAAAACTAGATATGGGAATCATTGCTAAAAAACAAGTTATAAGTGTTTTAGTGCGTAAAAACTCAAACTTTTTGCTAGATCCTGCTTCAATGACATCAAATATGCTAAGCAAAGTTTTAGGTTTAAAGGGCGAAGTTATCATAGGCGATAATGCCCTAAAAGCTTATCTAAAAGATGGAAAAGAAAGCTTTTATGATATGGGCGAAATTTGGAATAAAAGAATGAATTTACCATTTGTATTTGCTAGATTTTGTTATACCAAAAACGGAAAGTTGTATAGAAATTTAGTTAAAAAATTCCTATCACAAAAGATAAAAATCCCTCAATACATACTGAAAAATTACTCTAAAAGCAGAGCGATTTCATCAAATGATATAAAGTGGTATTTAAATTACATAACATATAAAATAAATAAAAAAGAAAAAATAGCCCTAAAGATATTTTTACAAAAAGCAAGAATAATGAATTTCAATCCAAATCAAAATGTAAAATAAAGAGTTATTTTTATAAATTTTTATAACAAAAATATCAAATCTAATGCTTTTATGATTTTTAAAAAATTTAAAACAATAAAATTTAGAATAATCCTAGTTACTTTTAAAATATATCAAAATAGATATGAAAACTATAATTATAAAGATTAAAGAAAAAATCGATTTTGAAGATGGTTTTAACGGCAAAATATCATAGATGAAACTTATAAATTCTAAAATGCTCTAAAAATGATAGCTTTGAGATCACAAAAAGAAATTATAGAAATTGTTTTAGCAAGTATCGCACATATAGACTAAACTCAAAAGGAATACAATAAAAATGCCTCACAAAAAATAAAGTTGTGAATATCTACTTGATAATAGTGGCAAAAAAGATAATAACTATTATATTAGAAAAATTTCAAGCTACGATATGCTACAAAAAGCTTGTGGTTTAAAATTTAAATTTTATATACTATGTTAAAAACTTTATAGTTTTAAATTGACAAGCTATAAATTTGTACTATATAATTAAATAAAATTATAAAAATATTATAAAAATTTTATTAATATTTAAACTATGCTGGCAATGATTTTTGCTATAATTTTTCTTAAGCTGTCATAATAATGTAAAAAGATAGCGATAAAAATTTGAACTAATTCAAAATAAACAAAGGAGTATCATGGGATCTACAGAATATGTTAATAGAGTGTTGAAAAACATTAAAAAAATTTCACCTCGCCAACCAGTATTTTATCAAGCCGCAACTGAGGTTTTAAACAACCTTAAACCACTTTTTGATCGCGAAAGTAAGTATCAAAAACATGCTATTTTAGAGCGTATTATAATGCCTGAAAAAACTACTATTTTTAGAACTGTATATATCAACGATGCTGGAAAAGCCTGTGTTCATTTTGGATATAGAGTTGAGTTTAACTCAGCCATAGGACCATATAAAGGTGGACTTAGATTTCACCCTACTGTAAATTTAGATGTTTTAAAATTTTTAGGATTTGAGCAGATTTTTAAAAACTCACTAACTGGCTTAAATATAGGTGGTGCAAAAGGTGGTGCAAACTTTGATCCTAAAGGCAAAAGCGATGGAGAGATTATGAGATTTTGTCAATCTTTTATGAATGAACTTGCAAAGCTAATAGGTGATGTCAAAGATGTTCCAGCTGGAGATATAGGCGTTGGTGGGCGAGAAATAGGCTATATGTATGGTCAATACAAAAAACTAACAAGCAGATTTGATGGTGCATTAACAGGCAAAGGACTTAGCTGGGGAGGAAGCTTAGCAAGAACAGAAGCTACTGGATATGGCTGTGTATATTTTGCAGATGAAATGCTAAAAACAAAAAAACAAGAGCTAAAAGACAAAAAATGTGTAGTAAGTGGTGCTGGAAATGTCGCTATTTACACAGTTGAAAAACTATATCAATATGGTGCATTACCTCTAACAGTAAGCGATTCTACCGGATATGTATATGATAAAGATGGCATAGATTTAGATTTACTTAAAAAACTAAAAGAAGTTGATAGAGTTAGTTTAAAAGAGTATGTTAAAGAGAAAAAACAAGCGAAATTTGTACCTGTTTCGGATTATAAAGCTGGTAGAAACGGAGTTTGGGATATACCTTGCTATGCTGCGTTTCCAAGCGCAACACAAAATGAGTTAAATTTAGAAGACGCAAAAACTCTTTATAATAACGGATGTCGTTTAGTATGCGAGGGAGCAAATATGCCTAGCAATCTAGAGGCTATAGAGTTTTTCCTAAGCAAAAAAGACTTTTGTTTTGGTCCAGGTAAAGCAGCAAATGCTGGCGGTGTTGCCACAAGTGCTCTTGAAATGGCTCAAAATGCTAGTATGTCAAGCTGGAGCTTTGAAGAAGTTGATAACAAACTAAAAAATATTATGAAACACATATTTGATATCAGTTATGAGACATCAAAAGAGTTTAATGAGCCTGGAAATATAGTTCTTGGAGCAAATATAGCTGGATTTAGAAAAGTTGCAGATGCAATGATTGATCAAGGTTATGTGTAATAGATATTTGGCTAGGATTATAACTAGCCAAATGCATTATTTATAAAATATCACACTACCCATATTTTAGGGTAATATTAAATACCACAATAAAAACCACATATTATTTATATGCTATCAAAATGTTTCTAGGAATTAATAAAATTCATATTATTAAATATTTAAGGAGATTTCTATGAAAAAATATGTTTTACTCAGCTTTGCACTTACTAGTTTTTGCTTTGGCTTAGAGTTTAGTTCGTTTGAATCTAATTTGGAATTAATAAGAAATTTGATTTTCCGTTTCATCCAAGCATAGGCTATGGAAGCGGTGCATTTCATAAAGATAGTGATGATAAAATGTAATTTATGCCATAACTGACAGAGGAATAAATATTGATTGCAAAGAAACAAAAAATATTTTAAAAGATGAGTTTTGCAAAAAAGGCAAAGTTTTTCCTTATCCAGAATTTACACCAAGTATTTATAAACTTAAAATAAAAGATGATGGCATAGAAATTTTAGAAACAATTACATTAAAAACAAGTAACGGTAAAAATATAAGCGGCGTGTCAAATCCACAACAGAAAAAGCTACTCAATGGATAAAAAAGAATTAGCTTATGATGTAAATGGCATAGATAGCAAAGCTTTGGCTATCTCTAATGATGAGTACAGATGAATATGGTCCAAGTATTTGTTACTGATTTAAATTGTATCATTAAAGAAAGATGGGTCCCAAAAGGCGTTGCTAAAAATTTAGATGAAGCTGATTATAAAGTAGTAGAAAACTTTCCACAAAAACTCAGACAAAGGCAACTAAATAGGGGCTTTAAAGCCATTTCTTTAAGTAAAGATGACAAATTTGCTTATACTATTTTACAAAGTCCATTTATGTCATAGATAGAAGTAGCAGAGAAGTTTTACAAACTTTAAACTATCCACTTGATGATGTTAATAGCTTTAAACTTGATAGCAAAAAGAAAAAAGAAAGCAAATGATGTAAAAGTAAGCGAAATGGCTACTTTACCAAATGGTGATTTGGTAGTATTAAAGCGAGTTAGTAAAACAACTAAATTTTATAAAATAAATCCTAAAAATCTGCAAAACAACACTCTTAAAAAAACTTATTTTTAGCACAGATGATTATAAAGGTTTTCCAAGCAAAATTGAAAGTATAGCTGTGATTAATGAAAACGAGTGGATTTTGATAAATGATAATAATTTTGGCATTACAGGCGATAAAACAAAAATCATAAAAGTTAAATTTTAACTCAAAAACCCTTAAATTTGGGCTTTAAGTTTAGATAAATTTATTTTTTTGAAACCAAGATAGTGCATAAAAGTATCAAAAATACGCCAATATAATCTAGTAAAACAAACTTTACACCAAACCAAAAATACGAAAAAATCATAGCTGAAATTGGCTCAATAGAAGCTATCATACTTGCTTTTGTTGGACCTATTATATCAACTCCTCTCATATAAAACGAAAAAGCTAAAATAGTTCCAAAAAATATAACCCCACAAACTCCCAAAAAGCTGTAAATATCAGTTATTTGCAAAACTTTATATGAGTTACTTGCAACAAAAAATATAATTCCACTAATGAGTAATCCCCAAGAAAGCGTTATCAAAGTTCCATATTTTTTATTTATATTTATTGGACTTATACTATATATAACAACACAAAGTGCAGATATCATGCCTATTGTAAAAGGATATATATCTATTATTAATTTATCTAAATTTCCATGTGTTGCGATAAGAAAAAGCCCTATACTAGCACAAATTAGTGCAAAAAATTCTTTTATACTTGGAAGTTTTTTATACCATAAACACGCTAAAATCATTATCATTGCAGGTGCGGTGTATTGAAGTATGGTAGCTATGGCTACATTTGAATGTTTTATGGTCTCATAATATGTATATTGACACAACATCAAGCCAAAAAACGAATAAATCATAAGTTGAAATAAAGAGCTTTTGTTTGTAAAAATTTTAAAAATATCTCTTTTTTGCTTGATTATCATCAAAACAAAAAGACAAATTCCAGCACCAAGCAGTCTTACTCCTGTTAGCCAAACTGGATCTACATTTTTATACATAAAAAGATACTGACCACAAGCCCCAGAAAATCCCCAAAATATTCCGCCAAAAAAAGCGTAAAAAACGCCACTAATATATAAATTTTGCATCCAAAAATTATACCCAAATTTATAAAATATCTATGTAATTAACAGCTTATTAATGTTTTTTTTGATATCATAAATTTATAATTTTAATAAGCAAATAAAGGTAGATTTTGAACCTAAATATCATAAAAAAAATTATTAATAACGAAGCAACTGGTGGCATTTTGATAATAATAGCTACAATTTTAGCTCTAATTTTTCAAAATACAATTTTATCAAGTTTTTATAGTGATTTTTTAAGATTAAAATCTGGCATCGTAATAGGTGATTATAAGATAATAAAACCTATAATTTTATGGGTAAATGATGGATTGATGGCGATTTTTTTCTTCTACATTGGGCTTGAGGTTAAAAGAGAAATTTTAGTTGGAGAACTTAGCACTCCATCAAAAGTTGCACTTCCAGTAATTGGCGGAATCGGTGGCGTTATAATTCCTGCTATGATATTTATTTTACTAAATTTAGGCGATAGTTTTGCCATAAAAGGCTGGGCGATACCAATAGTTAGCGACACAGCATTTGCTATAGGTATTTTGCTACTTTTAAAATCAAAATTTCCACCAGCATTAAAGACTTTTTTGCTACTTCTTGCCATTATAGATGATGTTATTGCTGTTGTTATAATTGCGGTTTTTTACACTTCAGAGCTTTCTACTTTGGCACTTGTGTTAGCAACTATAACAACTTGTTTTCTTGCGTATTTTAACTTTAAAAGAGCAAATTCGCCACTTCCTTATATCATACTTGGGTTATTATTATGGTTATTTTTCTTAGAATCAGGTGTTCACTCTACAGTAGCTGGCGTAATTACAGCTTTTTTTATACCGCTACAAACCAAAAATAAAACTATGCTTTTAAATAAAATAGAACACACATTGCATCCTTGGGTTACATTTTTTATCATGCCTATATTTGCATTTGTAAATGCTGGAATTGCACTAAATTTAGAAGCATTTAAATCACTCTTACACCCTGTTCCAATAGGTATAATAATTGGTCTTTTAGTAGGAAAACCTCTTGGAATTTTTGTATTTAGCTATGCGGCTATAAAATTTAAAATTACAAATTTACCAAAAGATACAAATTATGGTCAGTTTTTTGGACTTTGTGTATTAACAGCAATTGGTGCAAGTATGAGTCTTTTTATCTCATCAATCGCCTACGAACATAGCGATATATACAATTATGCAGATAAATTAGCCATATTAATAGCATCGTTTATAGCTGCTATTGCTGGTTACTTGATAATAAAAGCAAATGCCACAAAAGAGATGTATAATTGATAGATATAAATAGCGTAAAAATAGAAAAAAGTTGGAAAAATGTCTTAAAAGATGAGTTTTTATCTCCGTATTTTGAGCAATTAAAACTAAAGCTAATCGATGCTAAAAAGCGTGGTGAAGTATACCCGCCAGGCTCACTTATGTTTAATGCTTTTAACTTAACCCCATTTGATGATGTTTTGGTTGTAATACTAGGGCAAGATCCTTATCATGGAAAAAATCAAGCTATGGGGCTAAGTTTTTCTGTACCAAATGGCATAAAGATTCCACCATCTTTACAAAACATATATAAAGAAATTTACAGCGACTTGAACATAAAAGAACCAAATAGTGGCGATTTAACATACTGGGCAAAGCAAGGTGTTTTATTATTAAATACAACTTTAAGCGTTCAAGCAAACATGGCAAACTCACATAGTTCTTTTGGTTGGCAACGATTTAGCGATGCTGTGATAAAGCAAATAAGTGCTAAAAAGAAAAATGTTGTTTTTATGCTGTGGGGAAATTTTGCAAAAGCAAAATCATCTCTCATAAATGAAAACGAACATCTTATCTTAACAGCGGCTCATCCAAGCCCTTTGGCTGGTGGGAAATTTTTTGGTTGTAAGCATTTTTCAAAAGCAAATAGTTACCTTTTAAGTCACTCAAAAAAAGCAATTGACTGGGATTTAAATAACTACAAAGACATACATTAATGGCATTTGCACTTGAATTTCGCCCAAAAACACTTGATGAAATTTGCGGACAAGAAAAGATTGTAGAAATTTTTAAAAAATTTTTAAACAATGAAAAAATACCCCACTCTATATTTTATGGCGTTGCGGGTTGCGGAAAAACCAGTTTTGCAAGAGTTATAGCAAATGAGATGCATTATGAATTTTATGAATTTGATGGTGGAAATTTAAAAATAGAAACATTTAGAACTATTTTAAAAAATCATCAAAACTCGCTTACTAAGCCACTTTTTTTCATAGATGAAATTCATCGCTTAAGTCGCACACAACAAGAAGCCCTGTTAATACCAATGGAAAGCTATCTTGCCTTAATCATTGGAGCAAGCACAGAAAATCCTTTTTTTACACTAAGTTCTGGCATTCGCAGTCGCTCCATGTTATTTGAGTTTAAAACATTAACAAGCTTAAATTTAGAAAAATTACTACAAAGAATAAAAGAAAAAGTAAAATTTAATATAAACAAAGAAGCAAAAGACTATCTTATAAAAAGTAGTGGCGGAGATGCAAGGTCTATGCTAAATTTACTTGAGTTTGGGCTTGAAATTTCAAACGACATAGAGCTACACACACTAAAAACATTAAGAGCAAATGCGATAAATGAAGGAGTTAGTAGCGATGATACGCACTACGAATTAGCAAGTGCTTTCATAAAAAGCATTAGAGGAAGCGATGTAGATGCATCACTTTACTACTTAGCAAGACTTATAAATAGTGGCGAGAGTGCCGATTTTATCGCTAGACGCTTAGCAATACTTGCAAGTGAAGATATAGGAAATGCAAATCCAAATGCACTAAATATAGCTTCATCAACTCTAAATATAGTAAAAAATATAGGTTTTCCAGAAGCTAGAATTCCACTAGCACAATGTGTGGTGTATCTAGCAAGTTCGCCAAAATCAAACTCAAGTTACACAGCGATAAATAAAGCATTGGATTATGTTAAAAACAATAAAGCCATGAAAATTCCAAAATACCTTATCAATACAAATCCAAATATAAAAAACTATCTATATCCACATGATTTCGGTGGTTGGGTAGAACAAAAATACACAGAAAAAATAGTTAAATTTTATACTTCTAGTGGGATAGGCTTTGAAAAAACACTAGATGAATGGATTAAAAAAATGAAACAAAATTCATAATATTTAAAATAAATAATAGAGCTATTTTTTAAATTTCACAAATAAAAACTAAAATGAATTTTGTGCTAAAACTATATATTTAGCACAAAATTTAAATTTATTTCTTCTTTTTAGGTCTAAAAACTTTCATTTTATTTTCATCGGTTTGTATATATGAGCCGCCTATCAAATCAATGCAGTAAGGAATGGCTGGAAATACTGGCTCTAGACACTCTTTTATAGATTTTGGATTGCCAGGTAAATTTATAATAAAGCTATTTCCTCTTATGCCAGCTGTTTGACGCGACAAAATTGCAGTTGGGACATATTTTAAACTTTCCATTCTCATTAATTCGCCAAATCCTGGCATCATTTTTTCACAAACCGCTTCAGTTGCTTCAGGAGTTACATCTCTTTTTGCTGGTCCTGTTCCGCCAGTTGTGATTATCAAATCTGCTTTAAATTCATCACTTAATGATATTAAATTTTGTTTTATAAGCTCAAAATCATCTGATATAACTCTATAATCAAATTTCATTTGGCTAACTATCCACTCCTCTAAAAGCTCTTTTATAGCCTTTCCAGATAAATCCTCATAAATGCCCTCACTTGCTCTATCGCTCATAGTTAAAATGCCTATTTTTATCATACTTTTCCTTTTATTTTATTTGTAAGTTTGTCCTAAAATCTCTTTTAACGCAGCATATTCTATACTTTCATTTTTATAAATATAAGCTCCTACCGATAAAAGCTGCTCTTTTACACCTATTAAATACTCACTTATTTCATTAAAGGCTTCATTTATGATATTTTCAACTTCTACTTGATTTGGGAAAATGCTTTGGGACATACCATATTCATAAGCTATTTTATGAGCTATTTGTTTTGCCTCTTCAAGATCATTTTTAGAATTTGAATACAAATCATTTCTATAAATTTTAAGTGCTGCCATACCAGCTAAATAAACCTTGATTTTAGCAAGTAGATGTTTTTTAGACTCAATTGAGTGTTCTACATTTATAAATTTATCTTCTAACATAGAAAATTTTTCAAATTTAAAATCAAGCCAAAAAGCACAGATTGCCTTAGCAGCCTGATAAATAGATAAAATTTCTTTTTCTTCATCACTATAGGTTATTGTTTTTCTTTTTCCATATAAAACACTTTTTTGAACAGCTTCAAAATCATCATTTGTTATTAGCCCTCCACCCATTCTAATAGCATGTATTGCAGCCTCATTTACAAGTGTTGCGATACCCGCACCGCTAAACCCTACGGTTGATTTTGCAATACTCATTATATCAACTTCACTTTGTTTATTTTTTAGATATGTTTTTAAAATAGCCGCCCTACTTTGTATATCTGGCATTGGTATAAAAATACGCCTATCAAATCTACCAGATCTAAGCAAAGCATCATCCATCATCTCTATTTTGTTTGTTGCAGCTATCACAATAACTCCAGAGCTATCTTCAAATCCATCCATTTCAGTTAAAAGCTGATTTAGCGTAGCTTCTCTTTCATCATTTCTGCCGCCACCTCTTGCTTTACCAACTGCATCAATCTCATCGATAAATATTATAGAAGGTGCGTAAGATTTAGCTTTAGCAAAAAGTTCTCTAACTCTTTTTGCACCCATTCCTACATAAATTTGAACAAAACTTGAACCACTTTGATAAAAAAATGGCACATTTGCTTCACCAGCAACAGCTTTTGCAATAAGTGTTTTTCCAACTCCAGGAGGTCCAACCATCAAAACACCCTTTGGTAAATTTATACCAAAATGTCTATATTTAGATGGATTTTTCAAAAAATCAACAATTTCACTTAACTCATTTTTTATCTCATCAATACCTGCAACATCATCAAATTTAACATTTGAAATAACAGGCGTTAAAGATGAGTTTATGATATTTTCTATATCTTCATTTTTTTGAAGAACTTCAGTTTGGGAAGTTTTTTGCTTATACTTTCTAACAATAAAAAATATTGTTATACAAAGCATAAAAAATATAACAATACCTAAAGATATATCCAAAAATTCACTGCTTTTTACCTGATCTATAGGAATTTTGCGTAGAGTTTTATTAAAATCTACCCCATTAGATAAAACTTGGTAAGCTTGGTTGTTTACAATGACTATCAAAAAATCATCTTTTATATACGCCTTTGATACAACATTTTGTTCAACCAAAGCATCAAACGCATTTAAACTTATAGTTTTTGGTGAATTTTTAAAAACAACAATACCGAAAAGTATAGCTAAAATAAACGCTAAAATGATAACTATTTTAATTTTAGTAAATTTAAAATTTGCAGTAATTTGCTTCATTTTTGATATCATATTCATCAACCTTTATCCATTTTTTAGCCAAATTTTTATTAGATTTTATACGAGACTTTATATAATATTGATCATATCCTTCGTAATAATCACCTTTTAATCTTTCAACCAATATCTCAAGTGGTTTTTTATGTTTATTTCTAAATTCTACACAATTATTCTCAGTTATTTTTTTAATAAGTTTTAAACGCTCTTTTGAAACAATGCCATTTATATTATTAGTTAAGGTTGCAGAATGCGTATTTTCACGCTTTGAATACACAAAAGCATGAAGATGAGTTAAAGGCATTTTTTTAAAATTTTCTAATGCTTCATCCCAAATTTCTTCGCTCTCTCCTGGATGCCCGACTATAAAATCTGTTCCAAGAGCAAATCCTAGCTCATTAAGCGAAGTAAAAAGCTCTAAATCGCTACTAAATTTATTTCTTCTTCTCATTATATTGAGCATTTTTTGACTAGTATGCTGAATGGCAATGTGAAGATGCCGCCCTAACCAACTCTCATTTAAAATTTCTTTAAAGCTATCATCTATTTGGCTTGGCTCTAAACTTCCAAGTCTTATACGCTTTAGACCTTTTATATTTCCAAGTTTGCCAAGAAGTTTGCCAAGAGTTGAGTTTGTATCGTTGCCATAACTTCCTATATTTGTACCAGTTAATACAAACTCACTAAAGCCATTGTCTACAAGAGATGAAACTTCATTTATAATGCCCTCTTCATTCATACTTCTTGATTTGCCCCTAACACTTGGTATTATGCAGTAACTACATCTAAAGTTACAACCTTCTTGAATCTTGATAAAAGCTTTTGTTTTGTCATTATAGGAATTTAAAGCATTTTCATCAACATTTTGTAAATTTCCAATATCATAAAAGGGGGCTTTTGAGTTTATAAATTTGTTTATATCTTTTTTTTGCGACATTCCAAAAACACCAAACAAATCGCCGTTATCATAAAGCTCTTTTCCTCTACTAATCGCACCACAGCCAGTCATTATAACTTTTTTACCAAGTGCTTTTGCATGATGGATATAGTTTCTACAATCAAAATCAGCTCCATTTGTCACAGTGCAAGAATTTACTATGATTATATCAGCGTCTTTTTCATTTTCAACAATCGCAGCATCACTAGCGTATTGCTTGATAAGTTCGCTATCATAAATATTTGTTCTGCATCCAAAAGTCTTTATATAAACTCTCAATACAACAACTCCTCGCCAATTTGTTTTGGGATATCTGGCATTTTTTTGCTTGTTTTATTCATAAAAAGTGTCTGTTTTGGATAAGTTATTTCTATATCGCTTTCCATCTTGATAGCTTCAATTATCTCAAAACTTATGGTACTTCTAAGAGAAAGAACTGTGTAAGCATTTGCCATATACCACACGCTTATATTTATACCATAAGGCTCAAAAAAACTAAAAATCCTTGGCTCTACATTTGGATTTTTTATACTATACTGGCTTCTTAATTTATTCATCTCTTTTTTTGCTATATCTGTATAACCCTTAGAGTATTTTCTAGCTATATTTTTGATAATATACATTGCTTTTTTATGATTTGATTCAAAAGTTATCATTATATCTATGCCATCCCAAACAGTTTTCATTCCATAGTGAGTATAGTTTGCTATAAGATCTGTGAAAATGTAGTTATTTGGGACAAATATTATCCTTCCTGCACGCCTTGTTTCTTTATAAGTAATAAGAGTAATATCTTCATATATTGTTATTCTAAGAAGTGATATATCGATTATGTCTCCAACTATATTTTCGCCATCTCTTCTAACTTTTATTCTATCTCCTACATGATAAGTTCCACCAAAAACCACAACTATCCATCCAAGCAAAGACATAAACATATCTTTCATGGCAATTGCAAGACCAGCTGAGGCAAAACCAAGAACAGTAACAAGATAAGTAACATTTTCTATATAAGCAAAAAGTAAAATGATGACAATAAGAGTAACATTTATAAAATTTATAATCTTATTTGCAGTATAAACTCTCTCATTTTGATCTATATATTTTTTTGCAATGTATTTAAATAAAAAAGATACAGCAATTATTATAAAAATCAAAATCGCTATACTAAAGGCGTTTGTAGCCTGTTCTTTCATATCTTTTGTTATAGAGTGTATTGTTTCATTTACCTGTTTTTCATATACATTTAAAGTTGTATACATTATGTCATTTGCTGAGTTAAACTCATTTAAATAATAATTTGTTTTTTGTATCAAATTTGAGATTTCTTTGCTTGGAGCAATATTTTCAATCTGAAGTAAAATATCTCTTTTTTCTTCAAATTTAGAAATCAAAATTTGAAGATTTGCCATTTTATTTGTATATTCTGTAAACTGTGAATTAAGTCTTTTTATAGCAGAAAAACCAGATATTATGTCAAATGGATTTTTTATACTAATGCCATCTTCTATCGGCATTGGCTGAGTCATATTTACAAATGGAGACTTTTGAAATTCTTTAAAAACCTCCATTTGTTTGTTTAGTGTAACCAGATTTTTTTCAAGTTCTGCTACAACTTTTTCATTTTTAGAATTTTTGATTTCAGATGCCAAAAGCTCTGCTTCATCTTTCATCTTTTGGTATGCATTAAAGTTTGAATACCTAATAAACCAAATATTATCTTTTAAGCTATTGTCTATGCTTTTGAGACTAGATTGTAAATTTTTTAAAGTCTCTAAAGAAGTGTTTTTATCATAAAAAGTAGTGTTAGTTTCGGAGTATACTAAGCTTATAAAAAAAATCGTAAAAAGTATTAATATCTTTTTCATTGAAATTTTTTCAAAACATCACAAACGATAACTTTATGAATATCATCGCAAATTCTAAAGCCATTTTCCTCATCAGGCAAAACAAATTTTATTTTTGAGTCTTTACTTTTTTTATCTAAGAAAAATGCCTCATAAAACTCATTTTCATCATCAACTTTGTATGTAGTTGGCAGTGAAAATTTTTCTAAAACATCTCTAATCTCATCTATATACTCCTTGCTGACAAAACCCATTTTTAAAGCTAGTTCATTTGCCATATTCATACCTATTGAAACTGCTTCGCCGTGTAAATATTTTTTGTATTTTGTTTGATTTTCTATAACATGTCCAAATGTATGACCATAGTTTAAAACAGATCTAATGCCATTTTCAAATTCATCTTTTGATACAACATTAGCTTTTAATTCTATACATTTTGAGATTATTTTGACTAAATTTTCATTTTTTAATGTATCAACATTTTTAATAAACTCAAAAAACTCTCTATCAAACATAATAGCCATTTTTATCGCTTCAGCTAGTCCCGCATAAAGCTCTCTTTTTGGTAAAGTTTGAAGAAATTTACTCTGGCAATACACAGCTAAAGGTTGATTAAAAATGCCTATTAAATTTTTACCAAATTTATTATTTATACCGGTCTTACCGCCAACACTAGCATCGACTTGGGCTAAAAGCGTAGTTGGTATGTTTATAAATTTAATGCCTCTTTCATAAATTCCAGCAGCAAATCCAGCCATATCGGTAACAACTCCACCTCCAAGAGCTATAACAATGCTATTTCTATCAAGTTTTGCTAAAAACATCTGTTCTAAAATGTGATTAATAGTATCAAAATTTTTATATTCTTCGCCATCGCTTACACAAATTACACTAAGTTCTTTACAGACTAAAATGTCTAAAATTGACTTTAAATGAAGTCCTGCTACTTTTTGATTTGTTATTACGCAAACTTTAGTATCAAATTTAAGCTCAGTTAACTCATCTATAAAAACTGTGTAATCTAGTTTTGAATCTTGCAATTTTACATTTATCTGCATTTTTCACCTTTAAATTTATTATGTCTCATTTGGAACAAAAAGCTGATAGTTGTCTTCTAACTTAAAATACACTCTATCCATATCGTTTGAAAATAGTGACATAAAATGATTTTGTAACATTTTATCGCTAAAATTTACAAATTGTAGCAAATTTTCTTTTTGTTTTAGCTTGAGTATAGGATTTGCGGAGTTATCATTTATTATTTCTACATTTTTATTAAATATTTTTGAAAGAGTTTTAAAATGTTCTATCAAGGCTTTATCTATATCTGGCTTTTGTATCTCATAATGATGAAGTTCTATTTCTAAATTTAGTTGAGAACAGATATCTAAGATAACAGATGAGTTTAATTCTATCTCTTCGCCAGTTCCCAATATAACGCCTTTTTGCAAATTTTGTGCACCAACTTTGCCAACTTTTAGTATTGGGATTCTAAGCTCAAAATACTCTTTTTTATATGATTCAAAGAATTTATTATTTGTTATGATAACGCCTATATCATGGTTAAATACATCTTGCTTTAAATTTTCCATTTTGCTACTAAAATGATCAAATTTAATATTAACTTGCGGATCATCGCATGTTTTTAATGTGTCTAATATTTTTGATGGTTTAGCATTGATAACTTTTATATAAAGTCTTTTATTTATTAAATTTTTATTAAAATACAAGCTATCTTCAAGAAGTCTTTGCATCTCATCTTCGCTCATTTTTTTCATATCAATGATAGTTAGGATATTGCTTCCAAAAGGCGAAGGAAAAAGACCTAAATTTTGTTTTATGCTTCTAAAAACTTGTCTTAAAAGCTTTGGATCCCCAACTACTAATAGCGTATCATTTGGCAAAATCATTGAAGTATAATTAACCACAAAATAACTTTGACCTCGATAAATCATACATATTTTCCAGCCTTTTTGTGCTATTGTGCTTATTCGCCTATACGCAAACGAACTTCCATAAGGTATCCTAACAGACATTATTTCACCTTCACCAAAGCCGATATTATCGGCTACAACAGGCACATCTGGCAAATAATCTAAAAATCTTGATGCTAGAATTTCTCTTGGATCAATAACTGTAAGATGATCATCAATTTCGTGTTCAAAGCCCCAAAAATCTATCAAATAAACTTCCATTTTAGGATTTATTTGTCTTATGTTATTATAAACTGCTTTTGTATCTAAAAGCTTTTTCATATTTATCATACAATGGCTAAATTCCAAATTTAAATCAAATATAGCCCTTTTTAACTTTTCTAAACTAGTTGGATCAAAACTTAGGAATTTAAAATTTTCAGATTTTGGTTTTTTTGGCAGTGTTGTATTTCGGTATGTGATGATGACAAAATTAAGTTTTGTCTCTTTTAGACTAAATACTCTTTCTAAGAAAGATTTTGCTAAAATTCCATCAGCTATGATTAAAATATTTTTCATACAAACTCCAAAGTTTAACTAAGGGATATTATATATAAAATGAAATTTAAAATAGATAAAATAGATCAAAACGCAAGGGCTTGTACGATACAAACTTCCCACTCTACGATACAAACTCCTATTTTTATGCCAGTTGGCACACTTGGGGCTGTAAAAAGTTTAGATGCAAATGATTTGTTAAATGAACTTGATGCAAAGATTATACTTGGAAATACTTATCATCTATATCTAAGACCTGGCTCAAAAATCATAAAAGAATTTGGTGGGCTGCATGGATTTACTAAATTTAATAGAAGCTTTTTAACAGATAGCGGCGGCTTTCAAGCATTTTCGCTAAGAAGCAATACAAAAAATGATGATTTAGGAATTAAATTTAAAAGTCACATAGATGGAAGTATGCATTATTTTACTCCAAAAAGTGTTCTTGATACGCAGTATGATTTCAATAGTGACATAATGATGATATTAGACGATCTTCCGGCACTTCCAGCTAGCAAAGAAAGGATAGAATTAAGCATAAAAAGAACTTTGTCATGGGCAAAAATAGCCATAGATTATCATGAGCAAAACAAGCAAAATGGTATAGGCATAAATCAAAATATATTTGGAATTATACAAGGCGGAACAGACTATGAAGCAAGAAAACTTTGTTCACAAAGCTTATGTGAAATGAACTTTGATGGACTTGCCATAGGTGGGCTTAGTGTTGGCGAAAGCAATGATGAGATGTATGATACTGTTGAAGCAATGATGCCATTTGTTGATACAAACCGCCCAAGATATCTAATGGGAGTTGGCACGCCTGAAGATATAGTTGAAAATATAGAGCGTGGTGTTGATATGTTTGATTGTGTAATGCCAACAAGAAATGCAAGAAATGGCACTCTTTTTACAACTTTTGGCAAGATAAATATAAAATCAGCCAAATTTATAAATGATCATAACCCGATAGATCCAAACTGCAACTGCTACACATGTCGTAATTTTTCAAGAGGGTATTTAAATCATCTTTTTAAATCAAGAGAGCTTACATTTTTTAGATTAGCGAGTATTCATAATTTGCATTACTATCTAAGCTTAGTAAAAGAAGCAAGAGAGGCGATTTTGCAATGTAAATTTAGTAAATTTAAAAAAGAATTTTATGCAAAAAGAGACAAAAATGAAATTTAGCTCTACACAATATTTGTATTTTGATCATTACGATATGCTTAGCATTGTTACTAGCGAAAGTAGCGTAAATTTTATCTTTGTAAAATCTCAAATTTACACAGAAGATGAGAATTTTTGCACCATTGTAGATAAAGAATTCTTTATTTTGGCTCTAAAAAATATGTAAGCACATATAAAGAAAAAAGTTCAAAATATACAAAATTTGTAGAAAATCATGAAAAAATTTTCATTGATAATTCATATGACGCCAAATTTTCACGTAAATACCATACAAAAAAGTATGAAATAACAAATTTTTTAAGAAAATTTGCTGATTTTACAGAAGCTTTGGAGCTGTGTTTTAACGAACAAAGTTTTTTAAAAAAAACAGCTAAAACCTATCATAAATGAGTTAAAAATTTACAAAGATGAGCTAAAAGATAATCTTTCAAGGCTAGATGATATCCATGCTCATATAATATCTTTAAGAAATGATAGAATCACAAAAGATATCTATATCCTAACTTTGGCATCTACTATATTTTTACCACTAAATTTAGTAACTGGATTTTTCGGTATGAATACAAAAGGAATGTTTTTTAATAAATTTGAAAATGGCACAACAATAGTTGCTTTTATTATAATTTGTATAGTAATTTTGTTAATATCAATTTGGATTATTAAAAGGCATAAAAATAACTAATAATATTCATCATTTTAAATCTGTCTATGCTATCATTTGCAAAACAAATAGTTAGATAAATTTGCTTAAATAGAGTTTATTTATGTAGTTTATTTGGTATTTACACCAAATTAATATAGCTTTAAATTTGAAGCATTATGGTGCTTTACACTATTTCTAATAAACAAACTTTTTTTGCATAGCAAACATAATAAAAAGGCTAACATAAGACACTAAAAACCATTAAAAATATATTTTTTCGTAATCAAATCCTGTAATTTCAAAGGATTATAACCAAAAAAATAATTTTATATTAATTAAAACTTAGTATTTAAAAATTCTTCAAGCTCTTGTATCTGATTTTCAACACTTGAATTTGCAGTGCCACCTACACTATTTCTAGATTCTTTTGAGTTATTTAAACTTAATGTTTTTATAGCAGTTTCATCTATATTTTCATCAACGCTTTTCAACTCTTCATAACTAAGCTCACTTAAATCCAAACCTTTACTCTCTGCTATGGCAACACATTTTCCTGTTATAAAATGGGCTTTTCTAAAAGGGATATTTTTCTGCCTAACTAAAAAATCCGCCAAATCAGTAGCAACAAGATGTCCTGTTTTGCATGCTTTTAGCATATTTTCGCTATTTATACTCATACTATCAATCATCTCATTTAGTATTATTAAACTAGTTTTAGCAGTATTTACGCTATCAAAAACACCCTCTTTATCTTCTTGCATGTCCTTATTATAAGCAAGGGGTAAAGATTTCATGGTAGTAAGAAGAGCTATTAAATTTCCATAAACTCTGCCAGTTTTACCGCGTATTAGCTCGGCTACATCTGGATTTTTTTTCTGTGGCATTATAGAGCTTCCTGTTGAAAACTTATCACTCATACTTATAAACATAAATTCTTGAGAACTCCATAAAATAAGCTCTTCGCATAATCTTGAAGTGTGAGTAAATATTAAAGATATATCAAAAAGTAGCTCAAGGGCAAAATCTCTATCACTTACACTATCCATACAATTTGATGTAACACCATCAAATCCAAGAGCCTTAGCAACTTCAAATCTATCGATTTTATGTGGTGTTCCAGCAAGTGCAGCACAGCCAAGCGGACTAAAATTATTTCTTTTAAAAGAGTCTTTTAGTCTATAAATATCTCTTTTAAACATAAAACAATACGCAAGTAAGTGATAGGCAAAAGATACAGGCTGAGCGTGTTGAAGATGAGTAAAACCGGGCATTATAGTATCTTTATGCTCTTTAGTTTTTTTAAGAAGCGTTTTAATCAAATTTAAAAGTAAATTTGAAATTTCTTTAAACTCATTTAAAACAAACATTCTAAAATCAAGCGCAACTTGGTCATTTCTGCTTCTTGCAGTGTGCAGTCTTCCGCCAAGATCTGCTCCTATAATCTCACTTAATCTTTTTTCAACAGCCATATGAATATCTTCATCTTCTATTTTAAAGACAAATTTATCACTTTGAATTTCTTTTAGAACTTCATTTAAACCATCAACTATTTTTTCACTATCATTTTTATCTAAAATGCCACATTTTCCAAGCATTGTAGCATGTGCTATAGAGCCATTTATGTCTTGCAAAAAAAGATTTTTATCGTAATTTATAGATGCATTAAATTCTTCTAATAGTTTTGAACTAGCCTCACTAAATCTACCAGACCACATTTTTTGCATAAATGCTCCTTATTACCACTCTATGTAAGTTTTGGCTTTTTTTATATCATTAAAATTTATTATAATTTCACCATTTTGAGTTTGCAAAATTATCTCATTATCTTTTATATTTAGTATTTTACCGCTTAAATTTTCATTATTTTTGCATGTTATTTTTACAAGTTCATTTATACTATTTGCAAAATTTTCTATACTTGTAAGCCTTCTTTCAAGCCCTGGACTACTAACTTCTAAAATCCAATCTCCGCCAACTGGAGGCTCTACATCAAAAATAGGCGACAAAAGCTTACTTACTTTTTCGCAATCTTCTAGATTAATGCCACCATATTTTGTTATAAAAATCCTATAAATAGTTTTTGATGGTAAGCTTTGTGTTTCTACACCATAAAATTTAACACCACATTGCTCGACCAAAGATGATAAATCAACCATTTTTCTTTAGTTCCTTTGAAATTTTATCAAACAAATCGTCCATATGATTTTGATACTCTAATCTATCGTCAAATTTAAAATGAAGTTGTGGAGCTCTAAACCAACCTTGATCTTCTAAACAATAATTTTGGATGATTTTTGAAGCTTTTTTTAAATGGTTTAAGATATAACTTTGCTCTTTTTCATCATAAAACATCTTGTCTAGATAAACAAAAGCATCATATCTTCCTTTTTTGCACTCTACATCTGTAACACAAAGACCCTTTAGCATATCATCTCCAAGAGTTGCAAAAGCTTCTGGGATAATTTGCTTTAAAACGCTTTGCGTTCTAAGTCTTTTAATTTCAGCTGAATTCATATACTAACTTGTTCCTCTATCTCTTTATAACTTTCTATATAATCACCTTGTCTTAAATCATTGTATCCATCTATACCAACGCCACACTCATAACCTTTTGCGACCTCTTTTACATCATCTTTAAAGCGTTTTAATGAACTAACATTTCCTTCATAAACAACAACACCATCTCTAATAAGTCTTATTTTTGCACCTCTATTTATAGTGCCTTCAGTTACCATACATCCAGCAATAGCTCCTACTTTTGGTACATTTATAACCTGCCTTATCTCAGCTTGTCCAAGTTGCTCTTCTCTAAGAATTGGGCTCATTAAACCACTAAGTAGCATTTTCACATCGTCAATTAAACTATATATAACATTATATGTTTTTATCTCAACGCCACGTTCTTTTGCTTGTTCTTTTATAGTTCCAGTTGGTCTTATATTAAAACCTAAAACAACACAATTTTGACTAGCACTAGCAAGACCAATATCGCTTTGAGTTATACCTCCAATACCTGAGTGAATGATATCAACTTTAACCTCTTCGTTTCTAAGCTTTTCCAAGCTTGCCTTTATAGCCTCTAAGCTACCTTGAACATCTGCTTTTATAATTATAGGTAGCGATTTTATCTCACCTTCTTTTATTTTATCAGCAAGCTCATCAATGGTAACTTTTGTAGATTTAGAAAGTTCTTTTTGTCTTAGATACTCCATTTTCTTTTGAGCATATTCTCTTGCTTCTTTTTCACTTTTAACACTTATAAGAGCTTCTCCTGCTTCAGGAACTTCGCTAAGTCCAGTTATAACACCACACTCTCCTGGTTTTATACTTTTAAGTTTAACGCCCTTATCGTCACTTAAGCTTCTTACTCTACCATAAGCAACACCTGCAACAACGGTATCTCCTAAATTTAAAGTTCCGTTTTCTACTATAATGGTTGCAACAGGACCTCTACCTTTTTGCAAAGAACTTTCAACTATCACGGCTTTTGCATCTCTATTTGGATTTGCTTTTAATTCCAAAATATCAGCTTGTAAAAGCACAACTTCAAGCAGTTCTTCTACTCCCATTCCTGTTTTTGCTGAAATTGGCACAAATTCATATTTTCCGCCCCATTCAACTGGTAATACATCAAGTTCTGCTAATCCACTTTTTACCATATCTGGATTTGCAGATTCTTTATCCATTTTATTTATAGCGATAATGATAGGCACATTTGCACTCTTTGCATGATTTATAGCCTCTATTGTTTGTGGTTTTACGCCATCATCTGCTGCAACAACTATGATTACTATATCCGTTACTTGTGCACCTCTTGCTCTCATAGCAGTAAATGCTTCATGGCCTGGGGTATCTATAAATGTTATATTTCTGCCATCTTTATTTACCATATAAGCACCAACATGCTGAGTAATACCGCCTGCTTCACCACTTGCAACACGAGAATTTCTTATATAATCAAGCAAACTTGTTTTACCATGATCAACATGACCCATTATAGTAATAACAGGAGTTCTACTTACACCATTTTCTTTATCAATTTCAACATCATCATAAGCTTTTACATAATCAAAGCCCTCTTTTGTATCAACTATATTTACCTCAACACCAAACTCATCAGCCAAAATTTCTATAGCATCATCATCCAAAAAATCATTTTTAGTTGTCATCATACCTAGCATAAAAAGCTTTGATATAATCTCACTTGGTTGTTTATTTAGTCTATCAGCAAATTCATAAACTCTAATTTCTCTAGGTATATTTATGGATGTTATTATCTCATTATTATCTTTTTTTTCTACTTTTTTATGTTTTTTTCTAGCTTTTCTTTGTATGCTCTGTTCGCCTAAAACTTTGTTAAAAGACTGCTTTAAAACATTTGTCTGTTTTTTATTTTGATGATTTACAGTTGGAGTAAATTCTTTTGTTGTAAGATCTGGTAAAATTACCATATCTTCATCTTCTAAAACAATTTCAGCCATTTCGCCAAGCAAATCAACTTTTTGAACTGATTCTTTTTTTGAAACTGCAACTTTTTTCTTTTTTTCTTTTTTCTTTTTATCTAAATTTGCATCGCTATTTGAAAATGCATTTTCTAAATTTAAATATTTTAATGCCTCTTCTTTTGTTTTAGAAATCTCTTTTGATATCTTTGTTATATCTTCTTGTTCTTCTTCTTTTTTCTTTTTTACTATTACAAGTCCTCTTCTTTTTTGTAAAGACGCACTAGCTAGCGTTTCTATAGGCTTTTGTGTATTTTGAGGAATACTTTTTTCTTTTGGTTTATCTTCTTGTGTAGGTTTTGTATTTTCTTCTTTTTTTATCTCATCTTTTTTGGTTTTTTGCGTTTTAGATGCACTTTTCTCCTTTGGCTTACTTTCTTCTTTGGAATCTTTTTTTGATTTTTTAGCAACTGCTTTTTTTTCTTTTTTAGCCAATAACTCATCTGAAATTACGCCTGTTTGAACATAAATATATATAGCTTCTGCTTCTTTTTCATTTACTGAACTATCAGCTTTTTTTACACTTGTCAAGCCCATTTCTTGAGCTTTTTTTATGATTTCAGCATTAGAACAACCAATCTCTAATGCAATTTCACTAATCTTCACACTCGCCATTTACTAGCTTCTCCTTTAAGTCCTGCTCAGTTATTTTATGTATATTTTTAATATATCTACTAAGAGGTTTTTTTATAAATTTCATATCTTTTTCTAAACAATCCACACAAATATAAAAACTTCTACCAACACCATTCCAATGCTTTATATCTTGATTTTTAGCTTCGTATCTGCAAAGCTCTTTTTGAGGAAATCTATTTTTGCATACCACACACATTCGAATTTGTAAGCACTTGTTTTTCTCTTTCACTATTATATCTTTGTTTTTCTTTTTTTTTGCTTTTTTAATTTATTATAATACCATCATTTTGAAATGAAAATATCTCAACTCTAAAATTTGGAAATTTATTTATAAAAAGTTTTTTAAATTTATTAGCGTCGTCTTTATGAACTATATTTAAAAAACTAGATCCACTTCCAGAAAGTGTGCTCATAATAGCACCATTTTCATAAGCCAAATTTCTAACTTCAAAAAGCTCCGCTAAAGCCTTCATTCTAATGTCTTCATGAAGCATATCCTTGCAGGCATAACGCAAACTATCATACTGCTTTGTAAAAAAACATGCCGTCAAAAAAGACGCGTGAGATATGTTGTTTACACACTCTAGGGTTGTATATTTTTTAGGGAGTTTTGATCTTGATTCTTTTGTGCCCATACTCTTTGATGGTATTACAACAACAGCTTTTATATCTGAACTTATATCGCATTTTTTAAAAAGCACTTTATTGTTATTTATTATAGAGCAGGTAAAACCGCCAAAAGTTGCAGGAGTTATATTGTCTGGATGGTTTTCATAAACCAAAGCTTTATTTAATATAGTATATTTATCTACTTTAAAATTTGCTATTTTATAAGCAGATGCTATAGCAGAAACTATAACTGCAGAACTACTTCCAAGTCCTCTAGAAAAAGGTATATAGTTTTTAAATTTAAATTTAAAATTTTCTCTTTTTCCAGTAAGTTCTAAGAAAATTTCATTAAAAATATTTACAAAAGTATTATTTTTTTTTAAAAAAGACTTATTGCATCCTTCTCCGCTAATAGAAATAGTTTGAACCTTAAAAGGTTTGATTTCTACTTCATTAAAAAACTCCAATGCAAGTCCTAATGTATCAAAACCTGGTCCTAAATTTGCACTAGTTGCTGGAACTAAAATTTTCAATCAAATATCCTTAAATAGGGCTAATTATATAATTTGGCAAAGTATCATCATAAATTTTTACATCTTTTAGTTTTTTTGGCAAAAAAAACCCGCCACTTTGGATTTTTTGCATATTTATTTTACCATTTTGCAAAATAAAAGACATATTTTTATTTGCTCTTATTACTCCATTATTGCTTACATCAAATCCACTAATAGCACTAAATTTGATACCTTTTATGATACAAAATGTTTTTAAAATAATATAACTTAGTTTTATGCCCATAAAACTACCTGGTCCATTTGTATATATAATATGAGTTATGTCAAATTTTTTTAAAGCTAATTGCAAAATCTCTGGCAAACAATCACCGCATTTCTTATCGCTTTTAAAATAATCTATCAAATTCCCATTTTCATATATGCCAACCAAAAAAGGTGATGAAAGGCAAATAACTAAAATTTCAACTTTTTTTATGCGAAAGCCTTTGCATACTCTACAGATTTCTCGCCATCTAGTGTTAAAATTTCATAATTTTCTTCACTGCTTAATATATCTAGCGTAAGTTTATGGTTTAATTCATGACTTCCAGCATAAGCCGTATATTTACCAATCATTGGAAGTCCAAGCAGAGCTAAATCACCAATAGCATCTAAAATTTTATGCCTTACAAACTCATTTTCAAACCTAAGTCCTTCTGGGTTTAAAATTCTATTTTCGTCTATAACTACTGCATTATCTAAACTTCCACCAAGTGCTAGATTTTTAGATCTTAGCATTTGAACATCTTTTAAAAATCCAAATGTCCTAGCTTTTGCAATCTGTTCTATAAAATTTTTTTTACTAAAATCAAATACGAAATTTTGTGTTCCTATAACAGGATTATCAAATTTAATCGTATAATCAAATTTAAAATCTTTAGATGGTTCTATTTTTACAAATTTATTACCCATTCTAACTTCAACTGGCTTTTTTATGGATAAAATTTTCTTCTTTTTATCAAGCTTTCTAATCCCAGCCTCATCTAAAAGCATACAAAATGCCATAGCACTGCCATCCATTACAGGAACTTCGTTTGCATCTAAAACAACTCTAATATTGTCTATCCCATAAGCACTAATTGCACTCATTAAATGTTCTATAGTTGAAACATAACCATCTTTTGAACCAAGGACAGTTGCCATTTGTGTATTTATAACATTTTTTGGTTCAGCTTTAAAACTAATACCTAAATCACTTCTATAAAATACAACACCCATGTCTGATTCAAGAGGTTCTAAGATTAATTTTATAGGCTCACCTTTATGTAAGCCTATACCAACACCCTCTATCCTTTTTCCTATTGTAATTTGATTCAAAACTATATCCTTAATATCTACTAATAAATCAGATTATTTTTTATCTACCATAGCTTTTTTAGCACTATTTAAAATATCATAAACATTTTCTTTCATCCATTTTTTATCCATCCACTCTTCAGGTCTTACTTCTATTCCTTGAACAATCATACCAAAATGAAGATGGTCCCCAAGTGCAAGACCAGTAATTCCAGTATTTGCAATATTTTGTTTTTTTATAAAAACATCCCCTAGTGATACATTGATACTTGAGCAGTGTCCATATAAACTATATAGACCAAAACCATGGTATAAAATCAAATTTAATCCATATATCCCATTTTCATTTGCAAAAACAACTTGACTTGGATTATTTGATGTTATCTGTGCTTGTGCCACGCTAGCAAAATCTATTCCCATATGCCAAGATTCGCTAATTGTGTTTTTTTTATCACCATAATAGTAAAATCTATGATCACCGAAACTAGCTACAGCCATTCCATTGTTTAAAGGAAAAAATGGAGATATATCAAAATTTTCCAACATTCCATCTGGAACCTTTGAAGTTATTTCTCTTATTTTATCCTCATTACCTATCCTAAGTGTCTCATTTACAAATTTAAATTTCTCAAGCCTAGAAAGAGAAGAAGGATCTTGTGCGTATATATTTGCAAGATCTTCTATTTTACCATCTAAAAAATTATCTTTAAGCTCTATTGATGATTCTTTATAAACTCTATTTTTTAAAAAATATCTAATCCTTGCCTTGCTTATATTTCCGGCATAATCCTCAGCTACTACATCAGCACTAAAGTTTTGCTCACTTACTGGCCAAGCAACTAAAGCAGCATAATACCCTTCTTTATAAAAAGGCGTTGCTATAAATTCTTTTCCATAATTAGTCTGTATATAAACTCTTTTTAGTTGTTCATCATTTGCCCTAAATACTACAGTTGCTGCACCACCTTTTGCTATAGAATATGATTGATTGATAACATAAATTTCTGGTCTTTTTGTATCAACGCTAACGGTTGCTTTTTTTATAGTGCTATTGCCTGTTAGTTTCCAATAGCTTTTATCAACGGCTTCAACAACTAATGTATATTCATTTTTAGAAGCAAAAAATCCTGTTTTAGGAAATACAATATCAAGTTTTGCATTTTTTTGAGGAATTTCAAAAGTTTCATTTGCAATAGTAACGCTTTTTGTTCCATCACTTAAACTAACTCTTATAAATTTAATACCACTATCATCGCTAACTTCTATAGGAAGTGGATTTTTCAAATTCCAATAAATCTTGTTATCTAGCTTTACCTCAGGTGAATTTCTTTCAAACATAGGAGTTTTGAGAAGATAAACACAACCAATTCCAACTATAACAAAAATTATAAGAAATATTATACCGCCAAAACTTCTACCGTTTCTTGCCATTAAAAACCTTTAAAAATATATTAAGTCTTGATTTTAACTAAATTTCTATAAATTTTTTGTAAATTTATAATTTAAATTTAAAGAATTTCCCTTATTTTTCTAGCCTCGCTCATCCAATTTCTAAGCTCATCCCATTTTTTGTGTTTAATTAAATTTTCACATATGTCAAGCTCTTTTCTAAACATATTAATAGCAAAAAGTATATTTTCGCTATTTTGTTTAAATATATCACTCCACATTTCAGGAGAGCTTTTTGCTGTTCTTATCATATCGCTAAAGCTACCACCTCTTAGAGCTAAAATGTGTTTGATATCTTCTTCTTTCATAACACTATTTGCCAAAGAAAAACTTATAACATGAGTTATGTGAGATATAATTGCTGCGTGATGGTCATGTTCAGTTGCACTCATAAAAACTATTTTCATACCGATATGTGAAGCAATTTCAACTATTCTTCTTCTATGAATTTCAGAGTTTTGCTCCATATCACAAAGAACCATCACAGCATCTTTAAATAAATCATCTTTTGCAGCCATTGGTCCAGAAAATTCTGTTCCTGACATTGGATGAGCTGCAACAAAATTTTTTCTGATAGCTCTTGGAACATTTGATAAAATTTCAACTTTTGTGCTTCCAAGCTCTACAATTGTTAAATTTTCATCTATGTCACCAAAACTCTGGGTTATTTTTATGATAGCCTCTACAGGAACGGCTAAAAAAATGATATCGCATTTTTTTTTCATATCCTCTATATCCATAATGGAGCCAACTAAACCTAAATTTAAAGCATCTTCTTCATTTTGCTTATTTATGTCATATCCAACAATGCTTGAAACTATTTTAGTTTTTTTCAAACACAACCCCATAGAACCACCTATTAATCCAAGTCCAACAATTCCTACTCTCATACTTTTCCTTAAAATTAATAAAAAAACAAAATTATTATGGTATTATATCACTTTTTAATACTAGTATTTTAGGTAAAATTTAATGAAAAAACAAGTTATTTTAGCTTTATTAACAACTTATAGTTGTGTTTATGGTGTAGAAATAAAATCTATAAATTTTGAAGGTTTGGTTCAACTATCGCCTACAGTTGCAACTCAAATAGCAGGTCTTGGTATAGGTGAAGAACTAACTCCGCAAAAATCAGATAGGGCTATTAAAAAATTATTTGAGCAAAATTATTTCAATGATATTTATATTGACAATAAAGATGGTCATATAACTTTTATCGTAAAAGAAAGACCAAGTATTGCCAAACTAGACATAGAAGGTGTTGTTACAAACGATAAAAAAACTATAGAATCTCTCATAGGAATCAAACAAGGTCAAATTTATGACACATTTGGTATGGAAAAAGCAAAAGAGAGAATCAGACAATTTTATGAAGTAAAAGGTTTTTTTGATACCGTTGTAGTAGTAGATACAAAGCCAATAGCAGAAGGATCTAGCGGTCTTCATGTAACCATGAAAGTAAATAGAGGAGAAAAAATAATCATCCAAAATGTAAATTTGGTTGGCGCAAAAGAACTTGATTATTCAGATATAGAGCCAGCTGTTGCAAATAAACAAAAAGAGATATTAGGCTGGATGTGGGGATTTAATGATGGTGGTGCTAAAATTTTTGAACTTGCAAATGATCCTGCAAAAATACTAGATGAATATTTTAAAAAAGGCTACCTAGATGCAACAGTTTCAACGCCATATTTTAATGCATTTATGGATAACTACACAGCAGAACTTACATACTATATAACAGAGGGTGAAAGATATAAAATTTCAGATATTACTTTAGAAATCCCGGATTTTGTGGGCGTAGATGCAGATGAAATAAAAGATAATTTTAAGCTTGAAGTTGGCGACACGATGAATTCTCAAAAATTAAGATTTGATACTAAAAAAATAGAAGATGCCGTCGCAAACAAAGGATATGCATATGTAAGAGTTATACCACAAACAGATAAAAATCAAGATAATCACACAGTTGCTATACATTATAAAGTTATACCTGGAAATCAAGTTTATATAAGAAATGTTCATATCGCTGGAAATGAAAAAACAGCAGATAAAGTTATAAGAAGAGAGCTTTATCTAACAGAAGGAAATTTATACAATAGACAAGATATGTTTGATTCTAGGAATGCACTAAAAAGAACGAGTTATTTTGATGAAGCTCAAATAAAAGAAGAGAGAGTAAATGACAATCAAGTAGATTTGCTTGTAGATGTAAAAGAGGCACCTACTGGATCAATTACCGGCGGTATCGGATATGGAAGTAGTGATGGCTTGCTATTAAGTGCAAGTTTATCTGATACGAATGTGTTTGGAACAGGATTAAAAGGTGTTATAGGTATAGATAAAAGTGATGATGAGCTAAGTGGAAGGATAGGTTTAACAAATCCAAGACTATTTGATTCAAGATATAGCCTAAGCGGCATGGTATATGCTAATAACTACGATTGGGATACATACGAAGAAGATGCATATGGATTTACAACTTCTATAGGAAGACAACTAGGAAGATATACAAATGTATCTTTGGCTTATGTTATAGAGCAAAGCGACATTAAAAAACTAAGTGATTCCCTTATAAGAACTGGCTATAAAACAGGTAAAAATTTAAAAAGTGCATTTATACCATCTATATCTTTTGATAACACAGATGATTACTATTTGCCAAGAAACGGAATCATAGCTTCTACTTCTCTTGAAGTGGCAGGAGCTGGCGGAGATTCTGAATTTTTTAAAAATAGAACCAAATTTAATATTTATCAAGGGTTAGCAGATTATATCGGATATGATTTAATCCTAAGATACAAATCTGAGTTTCAAAAAGCTTGGGATAATGGTTACTTGCCGATTAACGAAAGAATATATCTAGGAGGTATGAGGTCAATTAGAGGATTTGATTCAAGAAGTGTATCTCCTAAAAATATTTATGGAGATGAAATAGGTGGCGAAATATCATTTAATAACTCTGTAGAATTAAGTTTTCCTTTAATAGATAGAATCAAAATGAGAGGTTTGGTATTTTTTGATTATGGTATGATAGGTGAGGGTAACAATATCGATCAAATCAAAAGATATAGCACAGGTGCTGGTATAGAATGGAATACACCCATTGGTCCGCTTCAGCTTATATTTACAAAACCTCTCAATGATAAAGCAGGAGATGATACAAATACATTTGAATTTATGATTGGAAGTAGATTTTAGTATAAAAAAATGGTAAAGATTTTAACTCTTTACCTTCTTAAGAGAAAAAGTAAAAAAACAAATTGATGCTACAATTATGATACTAGCTCCGCTTGTAAGATTGTATTTAAAACTAAAAAATAATCCAATTATACAAAAAATAGCCGATAAAACAGAAGATATAAGCATCATATCTCCAAGCCTTTTTGCAAAATTTTGAGCGATAAAAGGCGGAATAGTAAGAAGGGCGATTATGAGTATAAGCCCAACAACTCTTATAGTTGCAACTATACATAATGCTATCATGCAAATAAGCAAATAATAAAATACATTTACATTAACGCCTCTTAATTTTGCAAATTCTCTATCAAAACTTATAGCACCAAATTGCCTATAAAACAGACAAACAAGAGCTATACAAACCAAATTTATAACACCAATAAAAACAAGATCATAGTTGCTAACTGCCAAAATAGAACCAAAAAGGTAACTCATTAAATCAGTATTATATCCTGGAGTTAAATCTATAAAAATGATACCAATAGCCATACCAAATGCCCATATGGCACCTATGACTGAGTCTATTTTGCCACTATCTTTTAGGGTAATTGTAGCTATGATTATGGCTAATAATAAAGAAAAAAACCCGGCTCCCAAAAGCGGTTCAAGAGAGAAAAAAAATGCAAGTCCTATGCCACCATATGCCCCATGTGCAATTCCACCTGCTATAAAAGACATATTATTTACAACAATCAAAGAGCCTATTATCCCACACGCAATGCTTACTAAAAGTCCAGCCATAATGGCGTTTTGAACAAAGCTCATATTTAAAATTTCTACCATTATCCCTCTTTTGTATGAAAATCACAACCGCAACTATTTAAAGCCAACTCAACATCGCAAAAATGCTGATGATTTTTAGTTAAATGTGATATAAGCTCTTGTTTAGAAAATTCTAAAGGTATATCATGAAGATATAAATTTTTACTCACATAAGCAACTTGTGAAGCATAAGAAAGGGCTAAATTTAAATCATGGCTTATTAAAATCACACCAATTCCATTTGAGTTTATGTCTTTTAAAAGCTCATAAATATCCGTTTGTCCTTTTGTATCTATACTAGCAGTTGGTTCATCTAGCATTAAAATTTTAGCTTTCGCACAAAGAGCTCTTGCTATATAAACTCTTTGCCTTTGCCCAACACTCAAATCGCCTATCTTAGTAAAACTAAACTTATCCATAGATACTTTTTCAAGTGCTTTTATAGCAAGATTTTTTTGTTCTTTTGTATAAAATCCAAATATTTTTTTATCTATAACACCCATCAATACGACATCTATAACACGCATTGGAAAATTTAAATTCATAAGAAAAGTTTGAGGTACATATCCGATATCTTTTGTTATATCTTTTGGAAATTTATCAAAAATTCTGATTTCTCCCATACTAGGTTTTAAAAGTCCAAGCATTAGTTTTAAAAGAGTTGTTTTGCCACCGCCATTTGGACCAATAATTACTAAAAAATCTTTTATATCATATGTTAGGTTTATATCTTGCAATACTATTTGCTCATCATAAGAAAAACTTAAATTTTCTATCCTAATGTCATTCATCACAATACACTTATCTTATTTGAAATATACAGCATAAAAACTCCAAAAAATAACATGATAAAAATTGCCAAAAGCTCAGCATAAATTTTTAAATTTTTAAATTTAGCAAACGCATTTACCCCAGAACCAAAAATAGCAGAGATAAATATTACACTACTCATTCCAAGTGCCATAAAAACAGCACTTGCAATAGCCACAAAATAGCTTCCTAGTTCAAAGGCAAGTATAAAAACAAGCACAGTCCCAGGACAAGGAACAAGTGCCGCACAAGCAGCTACAAGCCACTCTGAATATGTTTTTGGCTGCATTTGTAAAGATTTGCAAGCCATACAACCACAACCTTTTTGATGCCATTTGAATTTTGGCTTTTGTTTTTTTAAACTCTTTAATTTTTTATAAAGCATATAAACCGCAATACAAATTATCATTATAGCAGAAATTTTAGTAGTTATAGAAGATATATTTTTTGTATAAATCATACTAAATTTAGATAAGATAAAAAACATAAGAAACACAAGTAAAAATGCTCCAACAACATGCAAAAAACCTACTTTTAAAGAGAAATTTAGTGCTTTTATATGACTACCGCCATTTGCAGTAAAATAAGCGCTTGTTAGCATTTTGCCATGTCCTGGTCCAGCAGCATGGAAAAAACCATATATAAAAGAAAAAAGTAAAATAGCACTCATAGTAAAAATCGAAAAATGCTCTTTATTTTGCTTCAATAAATCTTTTAAATCATCTAAAAAACTAATACTAATTTTATTTAATTCACTTATTTTTTGCATATCAATCTTATCGATTTCATGATATTTATTAGCACTTTTATCTAACAGTGAGTTAAGAGTTGGTTTTTGGGCATGGATAATGGCTTTTTTTTGTGAAGTCATCTCATAATACACAGTATTTAAATTTACATTATCTACTAAAAATACATTATCATAAAGCTCAAATGAATCTAAATGCGAAATTTTAAAATTAAAATATCCCATTTTATCATGGATATTTAATACCAAAACTCTACTAAATTTTATATCTAAATTTATATTTAAAATTAGATTAAACTTAAGTCTATTACCTTCATAATAAACCTTATGACTAACCTCTTTAAATTTAAGCTCAGAGCTTTTTTGCCCTTCATCATAAAACGATAAATGAGTAAGATAATTTAAAGGTTTTAGATATTTTATAAGAGCGTTTTCTATCTCTTTTAACTCTTTTTTATCTAGTTTTAAATCCGAATTTATGTCATAATCGTATTTAGTAAGATCAGAAAAATTTTCAGAAAAAGTCCAAATAAGTTCTAAATTTTCTATGATATCTTTTTTAGTTTTAAACTTAACTTCTATATGAGCAGTTGGGGTGTAAAGAGCACAAAGAGCACACCCAAATGCACTAATATTAAAAACATTTAGTAACAAAAGGGTGTAAAAAAACTTTTTTATCATAAACTTTTAGCAAATACTATAGCTGTTTGTTTCATACTCTCTTCCCAATTTTGTGGAAGTTGATCTATCTCAACTACACTAGCGTTTGTCTCTTTTGCTATTAAATTTGCAGATTTTTTAGAAAACTGCGGTGCAACAAATATAACTTTGATATTTTCTTCTTTAACTTCTTTTATAAGCTCTTTTAAATCAGCTATTTTTGGCTCTTTTCCCTCAATCTCTATAGGAATTTGCACTAAATTATATCTTTTTGCAAAATATCCCCAAGATGGATGATAGACTATAAAAGATCTATTTTTAACATTTTTTAGTTCGTTTTCTATAAATTTATCCAAATTATCAAGATTTGCAATAAATTTATCTAAATTTTTGCTATACAAATCTTTGTTTTCAGGAAAAGCTTTAATAAGAGCATCTGCTATGGTTTTAGCTTGAGTTTTTACAAGAATAGGGTCAAGCCATATATGCGGATCTAATCCATCGTGATGATGGTGATGGTGTTCTTCATGTGCTTCGTGATCGTCATGCTTATGATCTGCTTCGTGGTCATGGTCTTCATGCTTTTCATCATGATGTGCTTCGTGATCATGATGTTCATGTCCGTGAGACGCCATTTGAATTTTTTCTATACCATCAGAAGTATTTACTATAATCAAATTTGGATAAGATTTTTTAAATCTATCAAGCCAAGTATGCTCAAAATCAATGCCTACTGCAAAATACAAAGTGCTTTTTTCAAGATTTTTCATCTGTGCTGGTTTTGGTTCATAAGTGTGCGGATCTGCACCTTTTCCTACCATAACATTTACATCTATAGTATTACCTGCAATTTGTTCTACAAAGTATTTAGTTGGCAATATACTTGCAGTTACTATAGGTTTTGCAAGCAAAAAACTGGCACCAAATAGCAAAAACATCAACGCTTTTTTCATCTGTTCTCCTTAAAAATTTTCCTAAAAGTCTAACAAAATGCAACTTAGTTGCAACTTAAATTTTATATATTTGTAAATTTGAAAATCATTATTATATATTTATAAATTTTAATTTTATTATATTATTAGATTTTTAAGATATCATTTCAAAAAAAGAGTATGAAATGGACGCAAAAAAACTTTTAGAAGACAATAAAATAAAAGCAACACCGCTAAGAGAAAAGATTATTAAAATTTTAAACTCAAGTAAAGCTCCTCTTAGTTATGACGAAATTTTATCGCAAATAAATGCAAACAAAACTACATTTTATCGCAATATGGAGCTTTTTGAATCTAGTGATATAGTAATAAAAACAGAAAATAATCATAAAAGCTATTATGAGTTAGCAAACGAGGCAAAAGCATATTTTTTTTGCGATATTTGTAAACAAATTACAAACATTGAAGTTCCAGCTATAAGCGATGTAAATAAGGTAAAAAGCGTCATCATAAAAGGAATTTGTAAAAATTGCAATCTTTAATATAAATTTTTAATCTAAAGTGATAAAATGTATCAATCTTAAATCACAAAGGAGATAAAATGGCTGCAAGTGAAACAAATATTGAATCATTAAAAAAAGAAGTTGATGATTTAAAAAAAGAGTTAAAAGATGTTACTAAAACATTAAAAGAAACAGTTGAAAATTTCGCAAAAAATGCAAAAGATAGCTTTTTGGATGAATCTAAAATGGACGAAATCAAAAAAACATTAGAAGACTTAAAATCAAAAGGAAAAGATGGCATTGAAAACATCAACGATACAATAAAATCAGACCCTATAAAAAGTGTTGCCGTAACTTTTGGCGTTGGCTTACTTTTAGGCTGGATACTTAAGAAATAATGGCAAGTATATCTGAGTTTATCATTTCGTTTTGCGAATTAGTTGAAGCACAAACAGATGAGATAAGATATTCCTTTGAAAAAAGTGCCAAAAATATTATAGTATATGTTTTTTTGACACTTTTATCTTTAATAGGATTTATATTTTTAATAATTGGAATAGACTTGTTATTACAAACTTTTGTTGGGATGGTTTATTCTAAATTTATAACCGCTATAATATCATTTGCCTTTACTTTTATACTTTACAAAGTTTTAATATGCAAACACAAATAAAACAACAAAAACTTAAAAATGTTATTTCTATGCTAAACAACGAAACAACACCTATCAAAAAATTAACGCTAAAAGAAGCAAAGATTAAACTCTTAAAAAGTGATTTTACAACAGATATTAGCAACGAACTCAAACTTATAAATGAAGGTAATCTCAGTGCTGCTTTGGTATGTTTTTTAGATAGAAATTTCATCTTTCCAACTCTTTTAAAATTTATAAATAAAATTTCTAAAAAATAGTCTAATCTTTATTGCTTAACAATATCGATATAAATTTAGTTTTTTTATTGCTATCCATCGCTATTTTAAGACTCATTGTAAGAGGAACTGCTAGAAACATTCCCCCTATTCCAAGCACAAAACCCCAAAATATCAAACTCAAAATAACTACAAGTGTAGAAAGCCCAAGTTTATCACCAAGAAATTTAGGCTCTATAAAATTTCCTATACTGATATTTATAACAAGATAAAAAATACTTACCCAAAGTGCATTTATGTATCCATTTAAAAGCAATGCTATTAAAATAGCTGGAATAGAAGCTATTATAGAACCTATCGTAGGAATATAGTTAAGCAAAAATGCGACCATCCCCCAAATAGGTGCATATGGGACATTTAAATAAATAAGAACAATCCAAACAAGCACACCAGTAGCAAGCGAAGATATAGTTTTTATAGCAAGATACCTTTTTAAGTCAGATATAAATCTATCTACCATAATCTTATTTTGAGAATTTAAATTTGAAAAATAAATAACCTTTTGCTTAAAAATATTTGTCTCTATTATCATAAAAACAAAAAGTAAAAGCACTATAAAAGTCTTACTTATAAGAGTAGAAGACCATTTTAAAGCACCACTTGTTGCTAAAAATATATTATTTGGATTGATATAAGAAAAAAGAGATTCATTAAAGCTTATATAATCCGTAAATGAACTAAATTTTAGTATCAAATCACTATAAAAACTCATAAATTTAGATTGCAAATCTGGTAAATTTGTTAAAAAATTTGTCATATTTTTAGCAACTACATTTCCAATTATAAAAAATAATCCAAAAAAACACAACAACACAATAATAAGAGATATAGCACGAGGGATTTTAAGTTTTTGCATATAAGTTATAATAGGAGATATTAATACAGCTAAAAATATAGCTAATAAAAACGGTATTACTATATCTTTAGCAAAATAAAGACCTGTCATTATAATAACAAAAGATGCCAAATTTATAAGCAGTATCGAATTTCTCACTTAAAGTTTATCCTAATAAAATAAGTTTTAAGCCGATATTATACTCAAAAAATTTTAACATTAATGGCATTTTATGATACAATATTAAAGAAATTTAGGAGTTATATTAATGAGTAAAAAACAGGAAAAAAAAGATATATACACTAAAAACATAGAAGCACTGCTTAAAGTAAATCCAAAATTAGCGGTAAATATTTTTAAAATCAAAACAAATGAAAAATTTGAAGTATTTGCAGGATCTGATCCGATTAACATAAACATAGTAGAAAAATCAGGCGAAGGCTTTTTATATATTCATGCAGTTGATGATGTAGAGGCTAAATTAAATGATATAGAAAATAAATACTCAAGATATCCAAGCTTGTTTTTTTATGGTATTGGAAATGGAGTATTGTATAAAGCACTTCTTACAAATGTAGCTCATAAAGTTATTGTTATTTTTGAGCCTCAAATAGAATTATTATATATTGCACTTAGTTTGATCGATTTTTCAAAAGATATAAAAGAAAAAAGACTTAGGCTTTTTAATGCTATGGATGTTAGTTACTACGAACTATATGAATTGGCAAAAGATGAAAATATAAATCCTTATGTAAAACTTTACAATATAGACATACATTCAAAATATTATGACAAATTTAAAGACAACATTGTATCGCTAAATCAAAATATGTCAAATGCTATAAAACAGATGGTTTTATCGCACGGAAACGATACAAGAGATGCTCTTGTTGGTATAGCTCATCACATACAAAATACACCCGATATGCTAAAAAGTATACCATTTAAGTCTATAATTAAAAAAAGAAGCAAAAAAAGAAAAACAGCAGTTATCGTATCAACTGGACCATCTCTTACAAAACAGCTTGATTTGCTAAAAGAATACGCTCCATATGTAACTATCATAAGTATTGATGCGTCTTTACCGATACTTCAAAAGCACGGCATTAAACCAGATTATGTTGCTTCAATAGAAAGAGTTGAATATACATCAAGATTCTTTTTAAATTTAGATAAAGAGCTTTTAAAAGATACCATTTTTATGCTACCCTCATTGACGCACAAACAAAGCATTGTAAATTTAAAAGATTTTCAAAAATCTATAATTATGCGCCCTTTTAACTTTACAAGAGCTTTTGAGATGGATGATTTTGGTTATGTTGGTATTGGAATGTCTGCTGCAAATAGTGCTTATGAGATAGCTGCTTTTTTAAAGCATGAAAATATTTTATTAATCGGGCAGGATTTAGCATTTTCAGATGACGGCAAATCGCATGCGGCAAATCATATTTATGGTGAAAATGAAAAAAAAGTGGATAATAACTCCATTATGACACTTAGATATGGTGGAGTTGGTCTTATAGCTACAACATGGATTTGGAATCTGTTTAGAGGAGCTTTTGAAGTTGCTATAGAGGAAGCAAAACACTTAAAAATAAATACTTATAATTGTACTCAAGGTGGATCTAGGATAAATGGAAGTATAGAAATGCCATTTAAAGAAGCGTTAGAAAAATTTGCAGACAAAAATCCAAAGCATTTAGAAAAAGTAGAGCCATTTGATGATGAAACAATCAAACTAAATGCGAAAAAAATAGAAAAAACATACAAAGAACTAAAAAAATATATCTTAGATTTAATAGCAAAAATAGAAAAATTATTTCTTGAAATTGCACCAAAAATAGACAACTTTGAGCTTTTGTATTTAGAAGAGAAAAAAAATGAGATAGATTATGATGAAATTGCAAATATGATAAAAGAAATAGATATTATAAAAGATGAAGTCGAAAGCAAAAAATTTACAAAATACTGCGTAGATGCCACTCAAGCCTATATATACACACAAGAGCTAAATTTAGCAAAATTAGCCGTAGCAATAACAACTACAGATGGTGAAAAACGAGATAAAATGCTAAAATGGGTTATAGCACATAAATACTGGTTATTTACATTAGCGGGTGGATTACAATCACAAATTAATGCTATGGAAACAACAGAAGAAATTATGCTTGATTTTTTTAAAAGTTTAAATAAATAGCTTGGTAAATTTAAAAGAGCTATAAGCTCTTTTAAATTTAGTTATTTTTATGATTTAAGATATTTATATCTTCTTTATCTTTAAGTTCAAATCCACCACCAAATGCCTTATACACTCCAACCATACTATTTAACACATCCTGCTTTGATTTAACAAGTGAAAGTTTTGCATTAAGGAGATATCTTTGTGCATCTAAAAGTTCTAAATAATCGCTATATCCAGAATTAAATCTAGTTTCAGCAAGATCATAAATCTTTGTCTGAGAATCAACAAGCTCTTTTAAACTATCTTGTTTTTTAAGAGAATTTTCTCTATTGTTTAATGCATCTCTAACTTCGCCAAAAGCCTCTTTAACAGTCTTATCATACATTATCAAACTAGCATTTTGTTCAAGATTAGCAAGTTCAACTTTTTTAGAAGTTCTACCAAAGTCTATAAGCGGTCCTATCAAACTACCGCCTATATTCCAAGTATTTGCATTACTAACAAACAATCTATCAAATTCGCCACTACTATAACCAAACATTCCAGTTAATGAAATTTGTGGAAAATACTCTGCCTTTCTAACACCTATTAAAAAATTTGTTGATTTTAAAATTTCTAAAGAGCTCGCAACATCTGGTCTTTTAAGTAAAATATCTGAACTAATTCCTGCTGGTAAATCAACATTAGCGTTTTCAACAATAGAACTTAAAGATGTATCAACATTTATATCATTATGCAAAATTTCTTCGTAATTTTTTCCTGTAAGTATTAAAAGAGCAGTATTTGCTTTAGATAAAAGATCTGAAATTTCAGCAAGTTGGGATTTTGCTAAATCTACTTGTGATTTTGCTTGATAATACACAATCTTGCTTATAGAACCTGCTTTTAGTTGATTTTGCCTAAATTCCATGCTGTTTATATAACTTTTTAAAGTATCTTGCAAGATACTCTCTTGAGCTTTTAGTGATAATAGTAAAAAATAAGAATAAGCAACATTTGAAGCTATACTAAGCCTAGCACTCTCATAATCATATATGCTAGATTTATACATAGATTTAGCAGCACCTACACTATTTCTAACTCTTCCCCACAAATCGATCTCGTAATTTAACATAGCACCAATACTATAAACCCCGTGAGAGTTTAAATCTACAGCCTTAGGAAAGTTGTTTTGCCTAACGGCACTACCGCTAATATTTACATTTGGAAGATACTCTAGTTCTTGTAAGCCCAAAGCAACCCTAGAACTTTCTATGGAATTTAAAGCTAAATTTAAATCAGAGTTATGCATTAATGCACTATCAACCAAAGAATTTAAAGTTTTAGAATTAAAAATCTCCCACCATTTATCACTTATATTTACGCTTGCTATACTAGCATTAAAATCAGGTGATTTTTGTATAGGAATGTCTGGCTTAAAAGAACATCCTGATATAAAAATAGTGATAAAAATAACAAATACAATTCTAAACATTTGATGATCCTTTATTTTCTAGCAATACTTTTTCATCATTTAATAAATTTGAACTGTTTTTATTTATATCATCGCTATCATTTTTACCAAATTTACGATCTAACCAAGAATTAAAACTCTCAAAAATATAAAAAAACATTGGTATAAAAAATATTGCTATTGTTGAAGCTGCTATCATTCCACCAACAACACCAGTTCCAAGAGCATGTCTTGAAGCCGAGCCAGCACCTGAACTTAATACCATTGGCAAAACCCCCAAAGTAAAAGCTAAGGATGTCATAACAATAGGTCTAAATCTTATCTTTGATGCGTTTATAGAAGCTTCAAAAATGCTTTTTCCATTTCTATGTTCTTCCATAGCAAACTCGACTATAAGTATAGCATTTTTAGCCGCAAGTCCTATTAGTAACAAAAGTCCTATTTGAAAATAAACATCATTATTTTGTCCACCAAAATATGAAAATAACAAAGCACCAAAAACCGAGAAAGGAACTGCGGTTATTACAGCAGCTGGCATAAGCCATCTTTCATACTGGGCTGCAAGTATGAGATAAACAAATATAAGACCAAAAATAAAAGCAACTGTTCCAGTTCCGCTAGATTGAACTTCTTGATAAGCACTACCAGACCAACCTATAGTATATTCGTTATCAAACATATCATTAAATACTTCGTTTATAGCCTTAATAGCCTGACCGGATGTATAACCAGTATTTGGCTCACCCATAATCTTTGCAGCTCTAAATCCGTTAAATCTATCAACATTATCAGGACCTAAAATTCTTTTTAAACTAACAACATTATCTAATGGAATCATATCTCCATTGATATTTCTAACATAAAGCATTCTAAAATCATCAGGATTATTTCTAAATTCACTTTTTGCTCTTAAATTTACTTTAAATGTTTTTCCCATCAAGTTAAAATCATTTACATAATAAGTCCCGATATTTGCATTTATAGTCAAAAATAGATCTTGTATATCAATTCCAAGCATTTTAACTTTATCCCTATCAAGAGTTAATTCATATTGAGGAAAATTTGTATCTAAAGTTGTTCTTACCATTTTTAACTCAGGTCTTTGATTTGCAGCTTGTGCCAATTTTTGCATATCAACTTCAATCTCATTATAGTCTTTGCCACTGTTTGACTGAGCATACATTTCAAAACCACCGGTAACAGAAAGTCCCATAATCGGAGGTGGATTCATAATAAAAGTCATTGAATTTTTATCTGAATACAACATTTTATTGTATTTATCGGCTAGATAAAATGACGAAGATTCCGGAGTAGTTCTTTGTGACCAATCAATGAAATTTATAAACATTACCGCAGCATTTTCTCTTAATGATCCAGAAAAAAGATCATATCCCATCATAGCACTTATATATTTTACATTTTCATCTTGCGACAAAACTTTTGATATATTATCAACATTTTGGGAAGTTCTTGCTAAGGTTGAAGCTGGTGGTAGCGTTGTTACCGCAATTATAGAACCCTTATCTTCCATAGGAACAAGTCCTCCTGGAACCACTTTCATAAGATGATAAATACTAAAGAGCATAATTGCAATAAAAATAAGAGAAGGTATGATATGTCTTAATATTTTTGCAACACCTGCTGTAAATATATTTGTAGAAAAATCAAAAAAGTCATTAAATTTTTTAACTATCCAAAAATTTTCTTCTCTTTTTTTAGTAAGTATTGTGGCACAAAGTGCTGGAGTTAGCGTTAGTGCAACAAGACCTGATATACACACAGAAACAACTAGAGTTAATGCAAATTGCTTTTGTATAATTCCAACAAACCCCTCCATAAAAGCAACAGGAACAAATACAGCAGAAAGCACAAGAACTATGGAAACAACTGGTGCAAACATCTGCCCCATAGCTTTTTCAGTAGCCTCAACTACGCTAAGTTCTGGCTCTTCTTCTAAAATTCTCTCAACATTTTCTATAACTATAATCGCATCATCTACAACAATACCAATTGCCAAAATAAGAGCAAAAAGCGTAATCATATTTATAGAAAATCCCATTAAATATATACCGCCAAAAGCCCCTATTATCGATACTGGAACAGCAAGCATTGGTATCAAAGTAGCTCTTACATTGCCTAGGAAAAAATACATTACAACAATAACAAGAATAAGTGCTTCTATAAATGTTTTTACTACTTCATTTATAGAAACTTGTATAAAATCTGTTGTATTATAAGGTATGTTATAAGTTAAAGTCCCTGGAAAAGATTTTGAAAGTCTTTCAAGTTCAGCTTTAACAGCTTGAGATGTAGCAAGTGCGTTTGCATCATTTTGTAAAAATATCAAAATAGGAGCAGCAGGAACACCATTCATTTTTCCTTCAAAAGTATAGTTTTGAGCTCCAAATTCAATATCTGCTAAATCTTTTAATCTAAGCATAGAACCATCATTATCGCTTCTTATGATAATATTTTCAAATTCTTTTATACTTTTTAATCTTCCTTCTGGTTTGATTGATAAAACATAAGGATTATCAGTGCTAAGCGGAGCTTCGCCAAGCTTACCTGCTGCAAATTGTGAATTTTGTTCTCTTATAGAATTTATTATATCTGTAGTGGTTATAGCATATTTTTGCATTAAATCAGGTTTTAGCCAAATTCTTATAGAATAATCTTTTTCGCCTATAACAACAGCTTCTCCAACACCTGGAACTCTTTTTAAAGATTCTACTATATTTATAGTTGCATAGTTGTTTATCTCAACTATATCCATATCTTTATTTGGATCAAAAACAGTAATAACACTAAGAATCGAAGTACTTCTCTCAAAAGCAGTTATTCCGTTTCTTTTTACCTCTTGAGGAAGTTGTGCTTCAGCTGATCTAACTCTATTATTTACATTTACTGTTGCTTCTTGAGGATCTGTGCCTATTTTAAAATAAACACTTAATTTCATAACTCCACTAGAACTAGATGTGCTTTGCATATATATCATATTTTCAACACCATTTATAGCATCTTCTAGTGGTGCAGCAACAGTGTCTGCTATCGTTTGTGCATCAGCACCTGGATAAACAGCATGAACAACTATTTGAGGCGGTGTAAGTTGTGGGTATTCTTCAACAGGAAGTGCTTTTAGACTTATAATACCGGCTATTACAATTACTATGGATATTACGCAAGCAAACACCGGCCTGTGTATGAAAAATTTAGAAAACATTACTTATTCTCCTTAGCCTCGACAACACTTGCACCAACACTTATTTTTTTGAAATTATCGATTATAATTTTGTCTCCATCATTCAAACCATCTCTAATAATTACTTCATTTGAATTTTGTGAAACCATTTTGACATAAGATTTTGAAACTTTATCTTTTTTGATTATATAAACATAAGGTCCTATTTCGTCTTGTTGTAATGCGATTGATGGAATTTTATATCCGTTTTTTTCATAAAAACCTTCCATTTTTATTCTTCCATAAGATCCTGGTAAAAGATTGCTTTGGTTATTATCAAATTCCGCTTTTGCAGATATTGTACCGGTTTTATTATCTACAACTTTGTCAATAAAAGTTACTTTTCCACTATAAATATTATCGCCAACTTTTAAATTTGCCTTATTTCCAACTTGTTGCCATTGCTTTGAATCTAAATTTTGATTTATATTTAAGCTATCTATTTCTGAAATAGCAAAATCAACATCTATTGGATTTAGCTTTGTAAGACGAACCAAATTTGCGCTACTTAAATTTACATAACTTCCAACATCAACCAATGGATCTCCAAGTATACCATCAAAAGGTGCCCTAACTTCTGTATAGCTCAAATCAATATCTGCATTTTTCAAATTTGCTTTTGCACTTTGAATTTGTGCTTTTGTTATACCATATGTAGAAATCGCAGCGTCGAATTCTTTTTGACTTATTGCATTGTTGTTTTTTAGATTTTTTGCACGATTATACTCAAGCTCAGCCCTTTTAAAATCAGCATTTGCAACCTCTAAAGAAGCCTGGGCGCTAAGCTTTGCTGCTTCATATTTATCTGGTTCTATTAAAAAAAGCTTATCACCTTTTTTTACTTTATCACCAGCTTTAAAGTATTGTTCTTGCAAAGTTCCTGAGACTTTTGCAACCACCATAACATCTTGCTTGCTAGTAATCCTAGCAGGAAATTCAAATGATATTGGGATATTATCACTTTTAGCTGTATATATGCTAACTTCCATAGGTGGTATAGATTGCTTTTGTTTATCTTGTTTTGGCTGCTCTTTTTCACACCCTATAACAAAAAAAGCAAAAACAAATAACAAAATAAATTTAATGTTCTTACTCATTTATCTTCCTTAAAATATAGTGTAATTTGTATTACAAAATTGTTTGAATTCTATCTTAATTCATTAAACAAATGAATAATCAAAATGAAAAATTAGCTGTTATAAATAAAAAAAGCCACCCATAAAGAGTGGCTTTGTGGATTAGTATCACTAACTTTTGTTATTGTAGTAATCTTAAAACATTTTGTTGAACAGCATTTGCTTGACTCATTGCATAACTTCCTGATTGTGCTAAGATATTAAATTTAGAGAACTCAGCACTCTCGCTAGCAAAGTCAACATCTCTGATTTGAGATTCAGCTGATTTAACATTTACTTGAGTTACTGAAATGTTATTTACAGTTGATGTTATTTGATTTTGAACAGAACCAAGGTCGGCCCTAATAGAATCAAGGTTTTTAGTTGCAGTTTCAGCTATACTCATAACAGCCATTGCACCTTTTAAGGTTGTAACACCTGCTGTTTTAGCAGTACTTATGGATTCAACGTTTGCATTTGCATTAAAGCCCATTGCTGAAGCAACATCTTTTTCTATAACACCCTTAATCTCTCTTAGAGATACAGTTTTTTGTGCTACTTTTGCCGGATCTTCATAACCTATCTTACCATTTGCTCCACCAGAAACTATAATATCATTTCCTGAAAGTCTAGTAAGTGAAAGTCTTCCGTAATTTTCTGCAGCGATATCTCCCATCTCAGTAGCAGCATTTTCTACTTTTATACCTCTACCATCTCTTGAGGTTAAATTTAAATTACCTCTACTATCAACGCTTGCTTCAACACCAGTTGTATCTTTAACAGCATTTATTGCAGCAACTAAAGCATTTGTTGAGTCGTTTGCTTTAAAATCAACTTTACCAATTGTAACACCATTTATTTTAAAAGCTGAAGTTGTAGAGCCTTCTTTTATAGCCTCTTTACCAGTTGTTTGAACATTATAAGTTGCACGGATACCTGTTTTATCAGAAACTTTGTTGATATTTTCAGCAAGTACCCCTATACCTGTTCCAACACTTGTTGAGATAACAGCACTTTCTATCTCGTAGTCATTTACACCATCTGTATTTATAAACTTAATTTTAACTTCACTAGAAGCTGTAATGCTAGCACCTGTTTCAAATCTAGTTAAACCTATTTTATTTGATGTTGTAGCTCCAATTGTAGCTTTAACACTCTCATTTGAGTAAGCACCCACTTGAAACTCTTTGTTTATAAATGTTCCAGAAAGTAACTTTTGTCCATTAAAGCTTGTTGTATTTCCTATGCTATCAAGTGATTCCATAAGACGAACAATATCGTTTTGTATAGCACGACGAGACTCAGTTGTTTGACCATCTTGTGCTGCTTGAACCGCTTTAGCTTTGATAGTATCAAGAATTTTAAGTTGCTCATCCATAGCTTTATCAGCAATCTTAATGATACCAATAGCATCATTACCATTTGCAATAGCTTGACCAAGTGAACTTGCTTGTGAGCGTAAGCTATCTGCTATTGCAAGACCAGAAGCATCATCTGCTGCAGTTTGAATTCTAAGACCAGAACTTAATCTACCTAAAGAGTTGTCTAAACTTCTATTGTTTACAACAGAAGTAGTGTGAGCGTTCATTGCCGCAATGTTAGTGTTAATACGAAATCCCATTTTAAATCCTTTTAAATGTATTTAGTAACTTTCTTGTTACTTGAAAACCATATCGGCAGATAAAAAAAAATGTTTAGCCATTTTCATAATAAATTTTAAAAATATATTTTATTGTAGGAATTTTGGAGTAAAATGATAATTATTTTTTTCTTTTACTATAAATTCTATAAGAACTTATAGTAAAAACTAATATAAATATGATTAAAAAAAGGGCAAAACCTAAAATATCATTTGTATTGTATAAATTTATGCATTTATACAATACAAAAAAAGAAGCTAATAAAAATATATAATTTTTTATTATATATCCTGATTTTCTATAGCCATAGCTTGATGATGAGCTATGAGAGGATCTATAATCTCATCAAAAAGCCCTGCAGCCATTATAGCATCTAGTCTATAAAGTGTTAAATTTATGCGGTGATCTGAAATGCGATTTTGAGGATAATTATAAGTTCTAATCCTACCACTTCTATCGCCTGTGCCAACTTGATCTTTTCTTTTTGCTCTTTCTTCTTCTAGTCTTGCTTGCTCTTGCATATCATAAAGCCTTGCTCTTAAAACCTTTAGTGCAGCGTCTTTATTTTTGTGTTGAGATTTTCCATCTTGATTTACAACAACAAGTCCTGTTGGGATGTGCGTCACGCGAACGGCTGAATCAGTTGTATTAACAGATTGTCCACCATGACCAGAACTTCTCATAACATCTATTTTTAAATCATTTGGATTTATTTGTATATCGCTATCCTCAGCCTCTGGCATAACAGCGACTGTTATGGCACTTGTATGAACCCTGCCTTGACTTTCAGTTTGTGGAACCCTTTGAACTCTATGTGTTCCACCTTCAAATTTAAGTCTAGAGTAAGCACCTTTACCTTTTACTAGCAAAATAATCTCTTTATATCCACCTACACTGCCCTCGCTAAGACTAACTATCTCAAATTTATATCCTCTAACCTCAGTATAACGCATATAAGCATTAGCAAGATCCCCAGCAAATAAAGCGGCTTCATCTCCACCAGTTCCAGCACGAATTTCTAAAAATATATTTTTATCATCATTTGGATCTTTTGGGATAAGTAAAATTTTGATATCTTCTTCTAGCTTAGTTTTTTTCGCTTCAAGCTCTTTTAACTCTTCTTTGGCAAGTTCGCCAAGCTCACTATCATCAAGTATAGCTTTATTATTTTCTATATCATCTAAAACCTTGAAGTACTCTAAACTAGCGTTTCTTATAGGCTCTATATCGCTTTGTTCTTTTGAAAGAGATGTCATTTTGTCTATATCTTGCAAAATTTCTTTTGAGCAAAGCAAAGAACTTAGCTCATCATAACGAGCTACAAAAGGTTTTAGCTTATCTATAAACATTTAGTTATTATGCAGCTTGATCTATTTTATTTATAAGTTTTGCAAGTCTGCTTACGCGCCTTGAAGCAGTTTCTTTCTTTAAAAATCCTTTGCTTACAAAACTATGAAAGCTTTTGTTTGCAATTTTAAATGCAGCTAATGCCGCCTCTTTATCGCCACTCTCAGCAGCTGCTCTAACATCTCTTGTGATGTTTTTTAATCTTGTGCGATAAAATCTATTTCTCTCAGTTTTTTTAAGAGTTTGTCTAGCTCTTTTTTCTGATGATTTATGGTTTGCCATTTTTTTACCTTTATTATCTTTTAGTTTTTGTATTTTAAACTTGTGATATTACTATAAATATTCTTAAATATTACTAAATTTAAGTAAAAATTAATAATATTTTAATTTTTTATTTTTGTGTTAGTTTATCTTAGATACAATTATCAAATTAGTTTAATTTTTCTAAGGAATATTTAATGAAACTTTTTGGAACAGATGGCGTTAGAGGTAAGGCAGGAGAAAAACTTAGTGCCCATTTTTCTATGCGTTTAGCAATGGCAGCTGGAATTTATTTTAGAAAATATTCACACTCAAACACAATTCTTTTAGGAAAAGATACTAGAAGAAGTGGATATATGATAGAAAATGCTATCGTTGCAGGACTAACTTCTGTTGGTTACAATGTTTTACAAATAGGTCCAATGCCAACACCAGCAATTGCTTTTTTAACTGAAGATATGAGATGTGATGCGGGAATCATGATATCAGCTTCACACAATCCATATTATGATAATGGTATTAAATTTTTTGATAATGAAGGTAACAAGCTAGATGAAAATATAGAAGAAGAGATTGAAAATATATTTTTCAACGATGAGATTATAAATGAGTCTCAAAAAACACTTATGTCTATTGGGTCATGTAAAAGAATAGACGATGTTATCGGAAGATATATAGTTCAGATAAAAAACTCTTTCCCAAAAGAACTTACAATGTATGGAAAAAGAGTTGTCTTAGATGTAGCAAACGGAGCAGCTTACAAGGTCGCACCAACAGTATTTAAAGAGCTTGGTGCCGAAGTTATCGTTATAAACAATTCTCCAGATGGTAGAAATATAAATGAAAAATGCGGTGCACTTTTTCCAGAAAATTTAGCAAACGAAGTTGTTAGGTTAAGAGCCGATGTTGGCTTTGCTTATGATGGAGATGCAGATAGACTTGTGGTTGTAAATGAAAAAGGAGAAGTTGCTCACGGAGATGCACTTCTTGGTGTTTTAGCTATAGATCTTTATAACTCAAAAAAACTCAAAAACAGCTCAGTTGTGGCTACTGTTATGAGTAATGCAGCCCTTGAAGATTATCTTAAAAAGCATAAAATAAAACTTTTAAGAGCAAATGTTGGTGATAAATATGTTTTAGAGCAAATGAGAGCAAATGATTTAAATTTTGGTGGTGAACAAAGTGGCCATATAATATTTGGTGATTATGCAAAAACTGGAGATGGAGTTATATCTTCTTTGAAATTCGCAGCATGTATGGTAAAAAGCGGTAAAAATGCAAGTGAAATTTTAGATGAGATAAAACCTTATCCACAAAAACTTGTTAATCTAAAAATAACAGAAAAAAAACCCCTTGATGAGATAGAAGGCATAAAAGAGCTTGAAAACTCTCTTGCAAAAGATGGGATACGCTCACTATTTAGATATTCAGGAACAGAAAATCTAATAAGACTTCTTTTAGAAGGCAAAAACGAAACATTAGTAAGCAAAAGAATGGAAGAGGTTGAGAAATTCTTTTTAAAAGTATTAAATGTGTAAGGCGATATTTAAATTTGGACTATTTTTCTTAGTTATACTTTTATTGGATCAATTTATAAAACAGATTTTTATCAATGGTTTTAGATGGAATGGTGAATTTTTTTCGCTCATTCTTACATACAATAAAGGTGTAGCATTTTCGATGTTTGCATTTTTAGAAGAAAATTTAAAATATATACAAATTTGCATAATTACTTTACTTTTGGTATATTTTATATATCAAAAAAAATTTTTTATGCAATTTCCAGCTCTTATAGGCATTTTAATAGGAGCTGGAAGCTCAAATTTGCTTGATAGATTTATACATGGTGGCGTTGTGGATTATGTATTTTGGCATAAGTGGTTTGAGTTTGCTGTGTTTAATTTCGCAGATGTTATGATAAATATATCAGTTGGATTAATTTTATTAATTGAGATTTTTAGCAAAAAAAAGGATAAAAATTGCAAAAAAATATCTATATAGCTTATATTTTATGGTTTTTTTCATCGCCAATTGGCGGAGGTCTTCATAGAATTTATTGTGGTAAATTTATGAGTGGATTTTTACAAATCGGACTTTATTGGCTTGCATATATATGTTTTGTAACCATAATTGGTATGATTATAGCCTTACCTGTTTGGATTATCTGGGGGCTTTGGTGGCTAAGTGATGTTTATTTTACCGGTGTTTTAGTAGAAGAGAGTGCAATTTTAAATAGTATTAACAAAAACTTATCACAAGAAGAAACTATAAAAAATATTGAAACTTTGTATGAGCTTTATCAAAAAGGAGCAATAAGCAAAGAAGAGTATGAAGCAAGAAAAGAAATTTTAATGAGATAAAAGGAGAAAAATGAGTTACGAATGGATTAAATGGTGGCATTTTGCAGCGTTTATATCGTGGATGGCAATGCTTTTTTATCAACCAAGGCTTTTTGTTTACCATGCAGAAAATATAGACAACAAAGACTATATAAAAGTTCTTAAAAAACAAGAAAAAATGCTATTTCATGGCATCGGCTGGATAGCAATGATTGTAACATACATAAGTGCTATTGCAATCATAGTTCTTTATAAGCCTGATTTGATGAGTCTTGGATACTTTCATATAAAATTAACTTGTGGTGTTGTAATGACTGCGTATCATTTAAGTTTGTGGTATTTTATGATAAAATTTGACAAAAATGAGTGCAAGCTATCTGGTAAGTTTTTTAGAGCATACAACGAAGTCCCAACTATAATAATGTTTATAATTCTTTGGGCTATGCTTGTAAAACCTTATGAAATGTAGTGCGAGTTATCAAAACGAAATTTTAGAAAAATTAAACAAATTTAGAGATAAAAAGTATTTGGAATTTTCAAAAAAGTTAATTCCAAATGCTAACGCTAGTATACTTGGTGTTAAAATTCCTTACATAAAAAAAATAGCAAAAGAAATTTCAAAAAACTACAATTCAGAAATGTTTTTATCACTTTATGAACCAAAATTTCACGAAGAGTATCTACTAAAAGCTATATTTTTAAATTTACAAAAAGATATAAATTTAGAAATTTTATATGCAAAAAAATTTATAAAAACTATACCAAACTGGGCTGTATGTGATACTTTTTGTATCAAAAAGAATAAAAATTTAGAAATTTATTATGAGCTTATGAATTCTTTTTATGATGCAAAAAGTGAATTTGAAATCAGATTTTATTATGTATTTTTTATGAAAAATTTTTTAAATTTAAATAGTTTGAATGAAATTTTTACGAAAATTACACAAGAAAAAAGTGATTTTTACTATGTTAAAATGGCTATATCTTGGCTACTTTGCGAAAGCTATATAATAGATAAAATAAAAACAGAAGATTTTATACATAATAAACTTGAAGATGAATTTATAAAATCTAAAGCTATCTCAAAGATAAAAGATAGCTTTAGAACCAGATAGATTAGCAATTGCCTTTTTTAGCTTGCCTGGTGGACAGAACTTACCATTGCCATTATGATGACCATCATCTATTATAACTTTATTATCGTCTAATATCACTCTACTTGGTGTTTTGGCACTTATTGTACATCCTATCACAAAAACAGCAATTAAAAAACATATAATACTATCTTTCAACTTTTCTCCTTAAAATATTATGGTAACTATATTTACATAAACTTATACATTATTTATAAAATTAAATAAAAATAATAATATTAAATTTAAATATCTTACAATATAATCACAATAATCACAAAAAATCATCAAAAAGGAGAAGATATGCCTGAAGAAATTTCTCAACAAAAACCATCTTTGGCTAAACAATATGGACTTATATTTGCCATTTTATCAATGTTTATCATATGGATGTTACCAAATCCATCTGATTTACCAATTGCTGGACAAAGAATGATAGGAATTTTAGTATTTGCGATTATTGTTTGGATGAGTGAATGCATGAGTTATCCTGTCAGTGCTTTTGTCATTTTAAGCCTTATGGCATTTGGCTTAGGTGTTGCACCAAGTATAGAAAATCCACAAATTATGATGGGGACATCAAAAGCTATAAAAATAGCGCTTTCAGGATTTTCAAATTCATCATGGGCTTTAGTTATGGCAGCACTTTTCTTGTCAGCTGCAATGATTATAACAGGTCTTGATAAGAGAATAGCTCTTTTTGTTATGTCTAAAATAGGCACAAAAGCTAAACATATGGTTGTAGGAGTAATTTTAGTAGGTTGTATATTAAGCTTTTTTGTCCCAAGCACAACCGCTAGAGTTTCTTGTGTTGTTCCTATTGTTATAGGCATAATAAGAGCTTTTGGTGTCAAAGCAGGATCCACATTTGCTGCAATTATGATGATAGCTGTTGCACAAGCAGATAGTTTATGGAATGTTGGCGTAAAAACTGCAGCAGCACAAAATATGGTAATGATTGGATTTGTAAAAGATATTTTAAAAACAGATATAAGCTGGTTTGAATGGTTTATAGCTGCGGCTCCTTTTTCTGCTGTTATGTCTATAATACTATACATTACACTTATAAAAATTTTACCACCAGAAATAGATGAAATACCAGGTGGGCAAACTGCTATAAAAAAAATGAAAGAAGAGATGGGACCTATAAGTATAAATGAAAAAAAACTTATGGTTATTTCATGTATATTACTCTTTTTTTGGGCTACGGAAAAAACTTTACATCCTTTTGATACCGCATCAGTTACAATAGCTGGTATTGCTATAATGTTTTTACCAAAAATCGGCGTTATGGACTGGAAAAATGCTGTAGGAAAAATAAACTGGGGAACAATCATACTTTTTGGTGTTGGCATAAGCCTTGGAACAGCACTTTTACAAACAAAAGCTGCAGTGTGGCTAGCAAACTATTTTGTAAGTATATTTGGCTTAAATTCAATGTCAGCACTTATGCTAGTGGCAATCTTGGGCTTTTTCTTAATCATTATACATCTTGGTTTTGCTTCTGCAACTGCTCTTGCAGCGGCAATGATACCTATAATCATATCTGTGTTACAAAATGTTGAAACACCTGATATAAATGTTTTAGGTCTTACAATGATATTACAATATGTAATATGCTTTGGTTTTATACTGCCTGTAAATGCGCCACAAAACATGATAGCTTACTCAACGGGATATTTTAGTGTAAAACAATTTGTCATAACAGGAATTCCACTATGTATAATAGCCTACTTAATGATTTTATTATTTAGTGCAACATATTGGGCTTGGTTAGGATATGTATAAAATAAATTATATTTAGAATATAAAAAGTGTTGCTAATAATTTATAATATTTCAACACTTTAATTTTAATTTATAAAAAAGATGATTTTATAAATTTAACTTTTTAAATTTTGAATATATGTTGCAGATATTTTGCTGATTTTATAAATATAAAAAAAATAGAATAATAAATTTAATATGTTTATTAAATTTAAAAATACTGGAAATTTATCTAAAAATTCCCAGTATTTTAGAACTCATTTTTTTAAGAGATGATTTATTTTGTGATTTTTCTAAAAGATAATTTGCAATTTCTTTTCTTCCAAACATAATAGCGAAAGCATAAGGTGTCATTCCCATACCACAGTTTTCATCTATATTTGCACCTTTTTCTACAAGCAGTCTTACTATATCTAAATAACCCTTAAAACAAACTCCTGCAAGCGGAGTTTGTCCACGATCATTTTTCTCATCAACTAAAGCATCATTTTCTAAAAGCATTTTACAAGTTTGCAAACTACCATTATAAGCTGCAATCATCAAAAGAGTATTACCTTTGTTATCTTTTAAATTTACATTTAAACCAGATTTAATCATACTTTCTAATGTTTCTACTTCATCTTTTCTAGCAAAATCCATTGCCATAAGGCAAAGTTCATTAAACCTTGCCTCTTCTTCTTTTGTTATTTGCATTTTTTATTAAGTGCCTCTATAACACCTTTTGCATAAGCTGTGTCTATTTTTTCAAAGTGCTTTAAAGCTCTTTGTTTTACTTCATCACTAACTCCATCCATACTATCTGCAATATTGTTAAAAAGTTGAGATTTTTGAGAATCATTCATTAAGTCAAACAAAGCTTTTGGTTGTGAGTAGTAATCCTCATCATCATAACCAAATCTCTGTGCTGCACCATCAAGCTCTAAATCTGGCTCTAAAAAACTTTTATCCTCAGCTGGGCCATTATAACTATTTGGTTCATAGTATTTTTTACTCTCAACATTATACATTCCATTATTCATAGATCCGCCAACTGTATAAGTATTTACATCGACTATCGGGCGATTTACTGGAAGTTGTGCATAGTGTGTTCCAACTCTATATCTATGTGCATCTGCATAACTAAATATCCTAGCTTGAAGCATTTTATCTGGGCTAAATCCAATTCCTGGAACTATGTTTGATGGACTAAAAGTAGCTTGTTCTATCTCATTAAAATAATTTTGAGGATTTTTGTTTAACTCAAAATAACCGACATCTATAAGAGGATAATCTTTATGCGACCAAACTTTAGTTAAATCAAAAGGATTAAATCCGCAATTTTTTGCATCTTTTTCACTCATAATTTGAATTTTGAAATTCCATCTTGGAAAATCGCCTTTTTCAATACTTTGATATAAATCCCTAATATTACTTTCTCTATCTTTTGCAATTACTTCAGCAGCCTCTTTATTTGTTAAATTTTTTATACCTTGTGCAGTTTTAAAGTGAAATTTAACCCAAAATCTCTCATTTTTTGAATTTATAAAACTATAAGTATGGCTTCCAAAACCATGCATATGGCGAAAACTTGCAGGAATTCCTCTATCGCTCATAAGAATTGTTACTTGATGCAAACTTTCTGGTACCAAAGTCCAAAAATCCCAAGCAGCATCATTTGAACGAAGATGAGTAGATGGATCTCTTTTTTGCGTATGTATAAAATCAGGAAATTTATAAGCATCGCGAATAAAAAATACAGGGGTGTTGTTTCCTACTAAATCCCAATTTCCTTCTTTTGTATAAAATTTCATTGCAAAGCCTCTAACATCTCTTTCGGCATCTGCTGCACCAGCTTCCCCTGCAACAGTTGAAAAACGAATAAGCATTTTAGTCTTTTCGCCTTTTTGCAAACAGCTTGCTTTAGTATACTTTGATATATCTTGTGTTATAACAAGTTCTCCATAAGCGCCAGCTCCTTTTGCATGCACTGTTCTCTCAGGTATTCTCTCCCTATTTTGATGTGCAAGTTTTTCTATAAGTTGGTAATCTTGCATTAAAAGAGGTCCATTTTTACCTGCTGTTATGCTATTTTGATTATCGGCTATAATGTTGCCGGCTGTTGTAGTTAATTTGTTCATATTATTCCTTTAAATTTTAAATTAAATAATAAAAATTATTATTTATGTAATTATATACAACTATAGTAAATAAAATATATATGAAAAATTTATGCATGTATTAATAAATTTAAAATTTGCTATTTTTTAAAATTTTTATAATTTGTAAAAGTTTTGCAAATACACTTTTATACTCTTTAATACATGAATCGTCTGTAATTAAACTTTGATAAATTCTAGATTCAAAATAATCTTTAGCAGTAAAAATATATAAAAAATTTTATTTTTAAAAAAATCATACCAACTGATGAAATTAAAATTTCTCTGATTTTTATAAAATTAACCACAATGCTACTATCTAAAATATATCTTGATCGTATTTGATCGTTTGTATAAACATCAAAAATATCTTCAAATATAGCATCATCCATATAAGCTCTTTTGCGCAAAAACTTCATTTGAGGCATTTTTTTATCTTTTTATCTGTATAAAACATTAAAATCATTTGTAAAATTAGCTACAAAAATATCCAAAAAACATTTTCTACAACACCATGCTCTTTGTTTTTTAGTAGCCCCAATATCACTAAATTTAACTTCAATCGCTTCAACTGGTTTAAAAACAGCTATTTTTATCAGCGAACACACCAATCATACATTTTTAAAACACCCGATTTTGCGAATTTTAAAACGCATAACATATCCGTTTGCAGATGGACTTTCAGTTTTGAGTCAATTTGATCTAAATTTTTACAAATTTGTCAAAAATCGTCAAATAATCCGAAATTCGATCTTTATATCAAAAAGGAAAATCTCATTTTAGCGGCTGGAAGATTGGAAGATTATAAAGGTTTTGATATTTTTATAAAAGCAATCGCCAAAATAGATCCTAAAATTTTAAAAAACTATAAAATCGTAATTGCTGGCGATGGAAATCAAAGAGAAATTTTGGAAAATTTAGCAAAAAATTTAGAATTAAATATCGAATTTTTAGGCTTTATAAAAGATATACAAACAGTTTATCAAAAGGCAAAAATCGTCGTCGTAACAAGCAGAGCCGAGGGATTTTGTAATATTTTGATGGAGAGCATATTTTTCGATATCGCACGAATCTCAACAGATTGCAACGCAGGTCCAATTGAGCTTATAAAAGATAATTTTGACGGATTTTTATGTAGAGTTGATTATGTTCAACAGATTGCCGATAAGATAGAAATTTTAATAAAAGATGAAAATTTAAGGCAAAAATTTATAAAAAATGCAAATTTAAGACGCAAAAATTTTACTCCTCAAGCAGTTTCGCAAAAATGGATAAATTTTATAAAGGATAGCATTTGAAACCCTTAATAAGCATAATAGTGCCAGTTTATAATGTCGAAAAATTTTTAAAAACCTCTCTTAAAAGCCTGATAAATCAAACCTATAAAAATATCGAAATTTTAGTGGTAAATGATGGAAGTAGCGATAAAAGTGGTGAAATTTGTGATGAATTTGCTAAAAAAGATAGCAGGATAAGAGTTTTTCATCAAAAAAATTGTGGACAAGCAGCTGCAAGAAATTTAGCACTAAATCACGCAAAAGGCGAATTTTACAGCTTTGTAGATAGTGATGACTGGGTTGAGACTAATTATATCCAAACTCTATATGAACTTTGCGATAGTTTTAAAACTGATATTTCGATGGTTGGATTATATCAAAACAAAGACGGCTCACAAAAGGTGCTTTGTTGCGATGAGACGCGAATTTTTAGCCAAAAAGAGGTTTTTGATAAAATTTGTTTTAGCGAAGATGGTTTTGGCTGTTTTTTTCCAAAAATGCTATTAAAAAGTGAATTTATGATCAAATTTCCGCAAAATCAACCATACGAAGATATAGCGATCTATCACAAAGTCATATCAAAAGCAGAATTTATCGCGCTTAGCAAAGAGCCAAAATATCACTACAGAATTCACCAAAACTCCACAACAAACTCAAATTTTAATCCAAAACAGCTTTTTCATATCAAAAATGCGACCAAATTTAGAAATTTTATAATCAAAAAATATCCAGATCTAAAACCGTGTGCAAACTATTTTTTATGTAACGCGATGGCTATGCAAAATAATGAACGGATACTGCAACAAGCTAAAGAAGAAATTGAAATAAAACCAGATCCAAGAGTACCTTATGGAAAAGGTAAAACTACATCAAACCCAGAAGCATTTAAATTCTAAAAAAGGGGTAATTATGTATAATAAAAATAAAATTTTAATAGGAGAATACAATGAAAAAGTTATTTGTAAGCAGTTTATTAAGCTTAGGCTTATTAGTCTTTTTAACTGGTTGTGGGGAAGAAGCAAAAACCAAGGAATATTACTCTCAACATTTAGAAGAAGCCAAGGCAAGAGTTGCAGAGTGCAAGAAGCTGGAGAAATTCAATGAAACTGAACAAATCGATTGTGCAAATGCAAATAAGGCGCTATTTTTACGCAACGATCATATCAACAATCCATACGATACAAATAAAACTTGGTCGCCAACATTCTAATAATAAGATAAGAATATTATTTATCTTATTTATTTTATTTACACTTAATTCTGAAGCGCTGGCTATAGATAATAGCCAGTCAATTTTAAATACTCTTCAAATTGGATTAAAAGGCTGGATTCCAATTATAAAATCAGCTTGCTTGTATGTTTTTTGGACTCTTGTAACAATTGACTTAGTTTGGACTTTTGGAATGCAAGCACTTCGAGGATTTGAGATTGGAGAATATTTAGCAACTCTTATTAAAAAAGTTATTTTTATTGGTGTTATGCTATTTCTATTTAATGTTGATTATTGGCTTAAATTAATATTTGATAGCTTTTCACAACTTGCAACCAATGTTAGTGGCAGTATTAGAATTGGTCCAGACAATATAATATCTAGTGCTTTCAAAATAGTTTCTTCATTATTAAAAACTTTAGATTTTGATATAGCTCTTAGTCTTCTTAAAATTTTTGCTGGATTAATTATTTTAATTGCATTTGTTTTAATGGCAATCGATTTGCTTATAGTATATCTTAAATTTTACATTATGAACATTATAATTTTCTTTGCTTTGGCGTTAGGTGGTTTAGAGAAATTTAAAGAAATAGGTTTAAATCCGGTAATAACAGCAATAAAAGTTGGAATTGAATTATTTATGATTCAAGCTTTAATGGGATTATGTATTATAACTATAAACAATAACTTTAATACTCTAACAAAATATGAAGTAGATCTTATATTGCAAATATTTGTTATGGCTTTAATATTTTGCATGATTACAAAAATGATACCTGGACTTATCGAAGCAGTTTTTAATGGAACAGTAGGAGATAGTGCTGGAGCAAGTGCTGGATTTAGAGCAGTAGCAACTATGGCAGCTGGTGCAGTAGCAACTGGAGTTGGCGGATCTATTGGCGTAACTAGAGCCATGAATGCAGCTAAAGAAGCTCACTTAGCAGAGGGTGGAAAAGGTGGAATGAATCTCGTAAGAGGAGTTGCAAAACATCTTGCTACAACAAGCGGAGAGCACTTAAAAGATAATTTTAGACATGGAAGAATGCCAAATGATATAGCAAATAGGCTGCAAGAAAAAGTAAAATCATCGACTAATTCAAATTTGAGTGGTGGAATTAGTGGTAACTCAAAAATACCAAATGAACCTTATATCTCTGGTGTAAATAGTGATACTAAATAACAAAGGAAAATATGAATGGGCATTTTTAAGCAAAAAATGACAAATAAGCAAGAAAGCGTTAATAATCCATATTTAAACGCTAAAAGGGAATGGTTAGAAAGATATGGCGATTATATATCACATGCTAGAAATTGGCAAATAGTAGCTATACTTAGTATTATAGTAACGATAATTTCTGTTTCTTATATTGGCTATATTGGCTCTCAAAACAAATTAATACCTTATATAGTAGAAGTAGATAAACTTGGTAATACAGCAAATGTTGGAATGGTTAAAAATGTAGATATTAAAAATCCAAATGTAATCAAATATAGTCTAAATACTTTTATTTATTCTTGGCGTTCAATTTGGGGAAATCCAGAAATTCAAAGGAAATTTATTTTTGACGCATATAAATACATAGAACCAGGTTCAAAAGCATTTTTATTCTTAAATGATAGTTATGCAAAAGCAAATCCATTTGAACAAGCCACAAAACAAAATGTTAGAATAAAAGTAGATAGTATAGTATTGCAAACAAATGATACATGGCAAATACAATGGAGAGAAACAACAACAAATTTAGCTGAAGAACAGATATCTGATGTAGTTTATAGAGGATTTTTTAAAGTAAAACAAATTATACCTACAAAAGAGGAGGATATTTTAAAAAATCCTCTTGGTATATTTATTACTGATTTTAATTTCGCAAAAATTTTATAAAACAAAAGGAATAATTATATGAAAAAATTAATATTAATACCAGCGATTTTAAGTGCTACTATAGCATTTGGATTAAATGAAAGTGAAAGAGATTTTGCAAATCTAACCGAAAAAGAAAGAAAAGATCTTGCTATAGCTCAAAAATGGATAGATGAAAAAACAACAACCATACCTGGAGCAAATGGGGAAGTAGTCTTTTTATTTGGTAAATCTATGCCCAGCATAATTACAGCACCTTTAAGACTTACAAATATAGCTCTTGAACCAGGAGAAGAAATTAAAGATATACAAATAGGAGATAGTATTAGATGGATAGTATCTCTTAGCATGAGCGGAAAAGATCCTATTACTTCACATATAATTATTAAACCTACTGAAAAAAATTTGCAAACCACATTAAATATTATGACTGATAAAAGGGTATATAAATTAAATTTAGTTTCAGAAGATAAAAAATTTATGCCTGGAGTTGCTTTCATTTATCCTGCCTTTTAACTTCAAGATATTATATCAGATTATTAGCAATTATAAGTTTAATTTTATTTAATTACCTATAATTACTAATAATAACTTATAATTACTCATTTTATAGATTTTTTACCAAAATTAAGATATAATTAAATAAAAGATAAAAAGGATTAAAAATGCAAGTTTTAATAAACATTGAAAATGCCAATAAAAATATAATAAATGCTTTAAAGGCTGTTTTAAAGACTCAACCAGAATTAAAATTTAAAATAAAAGAACAAAAACAAAGCTGGGATGATGAGTGTAAAGAGCTTATAGAAGATTATAAAGCAAATAAAATAAAATCATACAAAGATGCCAAAAAAATGCACCAGGATATTTTAAATGGCTAAATATGAAATAATCCATTCAAAAAGCTATAAAAAAGCGATTAAAAAGATAGATAAATCACTTTTACCAGAAATTGAATATGTTATTGACAAATTAGCAAATGATGAGATTTTAGAAACCAAATTTAAAGATCATCAACTAAAAGGAGAATACAAAGATTTTAGAGAATGTCATATTAAGCCTAATTTATTGTTGGTATATAAAAAAGACAAAAATTTATTAATACTAATCGCTTTTAAACTAGGTTCTCATAGTGAGATTTTTAAATGAAAAAAGGTGAAGCTAAAATTGAATTTTTTTCAAATTTAAATTACTTAAAAAAAGAATTTGAATCAGGATTAGTAGTATCAAAATTTCTTTATGAAAAAGCAAAAACTAGTAAAAATTTTAAAATGTCTTATAAGCAATTTAATAAATATTTTAACGAAGTATTTAAAAATATTAACAATAAAACAAAAACAATTAAAACTCCAAAAAATAATAATGAAATAATAAAAGTTAAGATAGAAAACGAACCAATAAAACTACAAATAAAAACTAATAACAAAAAAATATTTGATAGTAAATATGGAAAAAAATTTAATAATGATGATATTTTATGAATTTTATAATTATTTCAATTAATTTATTTTTTTGAAATTATAGTGAAATATCGTAAAATTTTATTGTAATCTTAAATTAAATTTACTACTTTAAGATTTCTAAACTTAAATTTCATAATTAAAAATAATAGAAACACCCAAATAATAATAAAAATTAGAAAAAATGTAATACTTAAAAATAAAGCTTGATTTAATAAAACAATTTTTTACAACTTTGATTGTAATATTTGCAGGTATATTTGGTTTTTTATTTTTAAATTTTGATAAAAATTCTGCATTTTTAAATTTATGTTCTGTTATTGGTATAATTTTTGTTGGTGCTATCTTTGGCATATTACTAAAAATGGCTATTGATATTTTAAAAGAGATGAAAGGCTTACTATGAGTTTATATATTGCTATATTTGCTATGATTTGTTTAGCTGCAATGATTGGTATTGCAGGTTATAAGATTTCTAAAATTTAACTATTTAAAATATAGGAAAATATTGATCAATTCCTTTTCCCTAATTGATGAGAGCTTTTGCACGGAGTATAAGGACGATGTGCAAAAGCAACAAACCCGTACACACGCCCCGGTTCGGATTGTATATATAGAGTTTGAAAAAAAACTCAAAGCAAAAATTTTCTTGTTTCTAATGTTTCTAATATAAAAATGTTTCATAATGTTTAGGAGCTTTCTAATTCAGATTTTAAGGGATAAAAAATCTATAAAAAGGAGTTTTTATAAATGAAATTTCACCTTAAAAGTAGTTTTTATGACAAACTCCTTTTTATGAGTTATATTTTTTAAGGAATTTTAAAACAGGATAAAAATCAAACAAAAATCGCTATATTTGATATTTTCCTTAATAGATATTTTAAAAAATCTTTAAAAAAAATAGTATAATTTAATTTAAGCAAATTATTTTTTTTTGTAAAATTATTAAATTTATCTCAAGGGGGGGGGTTATGAAGAATTTAAAATTTTTGGCTGTTTTGCTTGTTTCTCCGCTTTTTGCCGGAACTTATAACACGCATACGCAGGATTCAGATGCGACTTATATTCAAAATCACACAACAAGTTTGAGTGATATGTTTTTAATCAACGTTGCAACCACAAACACTAATACAAGTGCGATTGGAAATATTTTTAATGTAACAGGCACAAAAGATCAAAAAATAGATCTTAGTTTAAACATTTTAGGTAATGTAAGAAATTTCAAAAACAACATTCAGAATAATCAGCTTAATATAGATTATGCAAATATAAGCTATCAACAATCTCTTGGAAATATCTTTGATATTCAAAAATTTACCTCAATCACTGGCAATACTTTAAATTTTACAAATTCATCATTTGCGAAAAATTCAAAACATAAAAATATAAATAATATCGTTTTAGCCGGAGTTGGCAACACTATAGAGAACAATACGGTAAATATATCAAATTCAACAGATTTAGGCAATGTAAGAAGTTTGGTTCTTAATGTAACAAAGGCTTTAAGTAGTGAGATCGGCACTATAGAAAATAATGTTATAAATATAGAATCATCAACGCTTCAAAATGTAGAAAATATAAATCTAAGAGTAAATCAAAACAGTAAGGTTTACTCAAAAAATATACAAGGAAATGTTGTTAATATCAAAGATGATACCACAATCAAAGGAGATGTAAACAATATCATATTTCACATGAAACAGCAGAGTAAATTTACAAATATATTAAATAATAAGATAAATATCGAAGGTTCAAATATAAAAATCGGTAATATCTCAACCATAGCCATGAAAAATGATAACCAGGACGAAGGATATAACTATACTCTTAGCACAAATAGCAATAGTAATATATCAGGCAATAGTATCTATATGAAGTTAGGTAAAAATATTGAAACTAAAAATATTTTCGGTCACGATGTGGTTATTACAAATCATAACACTGGGTTAGCAGAAAATATAAAAACTGCAAATATTTATGCCAGTGTTGTAAATATTTCTAATATAAAAGATTCAACTTTTGGAGCCATAAATGCAAACAGTCGTGTAAATATAATAAATAATAATAACTTGAAATTTGATGGCAATATAAAATCAGCTACAAATAATATAGAAATAAGCTCAAATGATATAACTGCAAAAAATATAAGTGCTCCAAATGGTTATTTTTCATTTGCCGGTAGAAATTTGAGTGCAGACTCGATCTCGGTCAAAAATCAAGCAGAATTTAGAGACTCAAGTATGGGTATCGGCAAAATAGATATAAAAGGCGATTTGAAAGCCGGCAGTTTTTTATTGCAACCAAATCAAGACGCTTCAAATGATGCTATGATGAAAGTAGGCGGGACATTATCGGCTGGTAGTTATGAATTTGTTTTAAGTAATGTCAAAAACGGCGATGTGATTGTAGAGGCCGCTAATAGCAAACTAAAAGGCAAAGATATAGAAGTTAGCTTTACAAATCAAAATTTTAGCGATATAAATGATAAGGTGATTTTGTTTAAGGGTAAAAACGATTTAACAGCAGGAAGCTCTCTTGGTTCAAACTATAAAACTGCCAAAGGCGTGGGCAATGTAAATGTAAAAAGCAAATTAAGTGCGATCTATACAGATCAAATTTATGGGCTTGATAGTGATGGCAACTTTATTTTAGGTTTTAAAAATAAGCAAGCTACGACAAATCCTCAAATAGTGTCGATTTTAACGCCACTAATTGCAAATTTGGAGCTTTCAAATAGATTAAACGATCAAATCTCAAACGAACTTACAAATTTAAATGGCATATTTTATGATAATAATATAAGTAGCGACGATATCGTAACTTTTGCGAATTTAGAGGGCTTTATATCAGATTATGATGATGTCGATCTCAAAGGCTACTCAGCAATCGCGGGAGTTACACAAAGAGATGATGATTTGGTTTATGGAGCTTTTATGGAGTATGGCAAAGGGCAGTTTGATGGAAGTTTAAATAAAACCGAATATGATGGAGATTTATACTCTGTGGGTCTTGGAATTTTGGGCAAAATTTATATGAAAGATAACTTCTACATCGATGCATATGCAAAAATCGGACAATTCAGAGATGAATTTGAAAGCACATATATAAATAATTTTAAACTTTCAAACACATATAAAGGTTTTGGAGCAGCTGTTGGTTACTATAAAAATTTTGAAAATCTATCACTTGATAGCAAAATAGGTTATACCTACTCGTATGCTTCTGGCAAATCTATAGAATTAGAGGGAAAAAATGGTTCAAAAGAGGTTGTGAATTTTGGCTCTTTAAAATCAAATAGAGTTAAATTTGATAACAGATTTTTATTCGGTTCGATTTTTAGACCATATTTAAACGCAAATATCGAGTATGAATTCAGTGGCGAAAACGGATTTCACACGATTCAACTTCCAAATGGCGAAAGTATGAATTTCGATGGATTTTCTGCTGGAGCAGGTTTGTGATTTAGCTATACTCCTAGCAAAAATTTAGTAATAAACCTCGAAGTAAATCAAATTTTTGGCACAAGAGAAGAGACAAACGCAAGATTAGTAAGCGAATATAAATTTTAAAATTATGTGCCGTTTTAACGGCACAAATTCTTTTAAACCCATCAATATAAATTTCTATAAATAAACTTTTAAATGGTGTTTAAGATTTTTAATTTTTTTAACTATAAAATTTAGCAGCTTTTTATATATGTAATTACGGATGACTTTTAAATTCGCCAAAAAGGCTCATAAATTTGCCAAGTTAAAGACAACGAAAATTTGAACTATTAATAAAAAATTTATGCTTAAACAAGATTTGATGGCTCGTAAAATCTCTATTAAATTTATTAAAATTTACAAGAAAAAATCCGATTAAGCCCTACTTTTTTACTCATCGATATCTCATTTATATAAAATCTAAACTATATTTTTGGAAAATTCTATCCTCTCTTTTTCCAAAATTTCGAGGATTTTAATCATAATCTTCTATTTTATAAGCTCAAATTCCGACAAAACAACTTTTTGCATAGCATGAAATTTAACTAAAATTCCTTGCTCACTAAAATCGCTTAAAACAACGATTATGTCATCTTTATAACCGATCAAATCATCCACGCTTACATAAAGTCTCTACTTTTCATCAGATTTTTTAACAGCTGCGATATCTTGGCGGTTTATCAAAAGTTTATATAAACTCATTTGAAAAGATCTTTTGGGTTTATATTTGATTTTATATTTCGTCTTCTTCAAAAATTCTTTCTTTTGAAAATTAAATAAATTTGCAATTATATTAGTTAGAAACATTTCGCAAGCATTATTATAGACCATAACAGCAAAGTTACAAGCTCTTCTTACTGCACTTATCTGTTTTTGTATATCATCAAGAGAGTGCTGTAAGCTTAAAATATTCTCATTTGATTTTATTTGTGGATAATTTTCTAATGCTGCTTTTATACTACATAAAAATCGCGAAAGCTCGTTGTTAAGAGCAAATTTATCTAAATCATTTTTTGCATCGCCACACATTGTTCTAAGTGTAGTTATCTTACTAAAAAGATCTTTTTCGTGCCCCATTATTTTACTAGTACTTGCTACTAAATTTGGAATCAAATCATATCGTCTTTTTAAATAAACATCTACACTTGAATATATATTACTTAATTTGCCTTGGCAATAAAAGAGTTATATATAACCACAAAAATATAAAATAAAAACTACAATTACAATTAATACTATAAGTAAACACTTATTTGCAACCTCTTTTAGATTAGATTTTTTGTATTTACCTAAAATCTAAAAATTTATATGTAAACTTATATGATTATAACCATAAAAAACATTTATTAAAATTAAATTTATTTTAATTTATGCTTTTTACAATCTTTGTAAACTTGTAGTTTTAAAAAACATAATTCTAAATTTGGACTAAAACAATAGCTTAATTAAAATCTAACTTTTTGTTTTAGACATTCTTTTTCTAGCAATTGGATCAAGATATCTTTTTCTAACGCGTATATTTAGCGGAGTTACCTCAACAAGCTCATCTTCTTCTATCCATTCTAACGCTCTTTCTAAAGAAAGTATTCTAGGTGGAACAAGTTTTATAGCATCATCACTTCCGCTTGCTCTAACATTGGTTAAATTTTTACCTTTTATTGGATTAACATCTAGATCATTTGGGCGGCTATGCTCGCCTATAATCATTCCAACATAAACTTTTGTTTGAGGACCAACAAAAAGAATTCCTCTTTCTTGTAAATTCCAAAGCGAATAAGCTAGGGCAACTCCACTTTCCATACTCACTAAAGCCCCATTTCCTCTTTGTTCTACACTTCCTATAACAGGGCGAAATTCCAAAAAGCTATGATTCATAACGCCCTCGCCTCTAGTATCTGTTAAAAACTGACTTCTAAAACCTATAAGAGAGCGTGCAGGAATTTCAAACTCTATCCTTGTTTGACCATCTCCTGTTGGGCTCATACTTACCATTTCGGCTTTTTTTCTTCCAAGTTTTTCTATAGTAACTCCAGTACAATCATCTGGCACATCAACAACTAAAAGCTCAAAAGGTTCACACTTAACACCTTCTATATCTTTTACTATAACCTCAGGTCTGCCAAGACAAAACTCAAACCCTTCTCTTCGCATATTTTCTGCTAATATTGTGATTTGAAGCTCGCCCCTTCCGCTAACTTTAAATTTACCCTCTCCAACATTTTCATATCTCATGGCGATATTTGTCTTCATCTCACTTGCTAAGCGTTCATCAATTTTATTTGAAGTTACAAATTTACCTTCTGTTCCTGCAAGAGGGCTATCATTTACACTAAAAATAACACTAAGGGTTGGCTCTTCTATATGAAGTGCATCAAGTGGCATAGGATTATTTGGATCAACAATACTATCTCCAACATCTAAAGCCTCAAATCCTGCAATAGCTACTATATCTCCAACACTTGCTTCATTTATCTCTTGTCTTTGAAGACCCAAAAATCCTATAAGTTTGCTAATGCGACCATTTACTTTTGTTCCATCTGCTTTCATAAGCATAACTGAAGCGTTTTTCTTAATCGTTCCATTAAACATTCTAGCAATACCAATTTTGCCAACATAATTATCGTAATCAAGCGTGAAAACTTGAAGTTGCAAAGGTGAATCTTTACTTCCAGCAGGAGTTGGAACATGATTTATAATAGTTTCAAAAAGTGGAATCATATCAGTATTTGTATCTTCTAAATTGTATCTTGCAAAACCATTTTTTGCAGCTGCATAAATAACAGGAAAATCAAGCTGTTCGTCATTTGCATCTAGTGCAACAAAAAGATCAAAAATCTCATTTATAACTCTTTCTGGATCAGCTGCTGGTTTATCAACTTTGTTTATGACAACAATCGGTCTTAAACCAAAGCCTAAAGCTTTTTTAAGAACAAATTTAGTCTGTGGCATTACGCCTTCTTGTGCGTCAACTAGCAACAAAACACCGTCTACCATTCTTAAAACACGCTCAACTTCGCCACCGAAATCAGCGTGTCCTGGAGTGTCTATAATGTTTATTTTATAATCTTTATAATGAATTGCCGTATTTTTAGAAAGAATTGTAATACCTCTTTCTCTTTCTATATCGTTACTATCCATAACTCTTTCACCAACTGTTTCGTGGCTGCTAAAAGTTCCTGATTGTTTTAATAACTCATCGACCATAGTTGTTTTACCATGATCAACATGAGCAATAACGGCTATATTTCTTATATTTTCCAAATTTTTCTCCATAATTTTTAAACTAATTTATGATTTTATCTAAATTTTGCTTTAAAAAATAAAAATTTATAAATTTAAATTTATGGAACGAAATTTGCATGGTTTTAATTAAAAATAATTTTAGGAATAAATATGCAAACGCTTTTAGATATTATAAACGATAATTTTAGTCCAAATATAGCCAAAAAAACTCAGAAAAATGACGGAGAAGGAAAAAGTGATATTTTTTTGAAATTACTAAACTCATTAAACACAGAAAATACAGACAAACCACAGATATCTGATATTTTAAATTTAAAAGAAATAAATAATATTAATAATGAAATAGATTTAAATATAACCAAAAAAGTGGATCCTAAAAATCTATTTGAAGCGTCAAATTTTTTACAAATTTTAAGTTTATTGGAAGTTTTAAATGGTGGAAAAATAAATAAATTTCCTATCTTAAATTCCAAAATGACAGAATTTTTCTCAGTAGAAAAAAATGTATTAGAGATAAAAAGTGCTAAAAATATATTAGAACTTGTTAAAATTTCAAAAAAATTTGATCTTGGTTTGGAAAAAATCAGCATTACAAAAGATTTAACTAACAAATTTGAAAAAGAATTTAAAGAACTAGCCAAAAAAAACTTTTTTAAAATAGAAAATAATCTCAAATTTGACGAGATAACAAAATCTAAAATAAACCAAATGGCAAAAATAGACCCTAAAAAAGATGACGCAAATTTACCAAAACTTCTTGCAAATTTGGATAATAAAAATACAAAATCTGAAATTACTACAGATAAAATTATTAAATCAAAAAATGAAAATGATTTAAATATAGAAAACAAAATCATTGATAAAAAAACGGATTTAAATTTACAAAATCAAAAAAGTACGAATGAGAAAATATTGCAATCACTACAAAAAGAAAATGAAGTAAACTCTGATTTAAACATACAAACTACAAAAAATACAAATGAGAAAAAACAAGAAATAACAAATGAAAAAATACAACAATTGCCACAAAAGGAAAATGAAATAAAATCACAAAATAAAATAGATAAAAAAATGCCTTTTGAAGAAATTCTTAAAGATAAAAATTTAAATAATGAGTCTAAATTTGATAAAATTGTAAAATCAGATGAAATTATAAATAAAATATCTCAAAAAATACCTGAAAATACTCACAAAATAGAAATCCCACAAGATAAAAATATAGACAAAAAACCACAAGAAAACAACCAAATAAAACAAAATATACAAAAAGAAGATATGTTAAAAACAGCATTAAATCCATCTATGCAAACAGACAAAGAACAAAATAAAAAAGACGATAATCAACAAAGTCAAAATAAAAATAGCAGTGATGAATTAAATCTCATAGTAAAAGATATAGTCAAAAATGCACAAAACCAGATGAAAAACATAGAAGTTAAAAGAACATTTGAAAGTTTTGCAACGACACTAAAAGATCAAATTGAAAACTACAAACCACCTATTATGCGTGTAAATATGGTTTTAAATCCAGAAAAACTTGGTGAAGTTGAAATCACAATCATTAATCGCGGAAACAATCTGCATATAAATTTTAACTCAACATCCCAAGCCATGAGCTTATTTTTGCAAAATCAAGCAGAATTTAAAGCAAGTCTAGTAAACATGGGATTTAGTGAATTGCAAATGAATTTTAGTGATCAAAATCAAAACAAAAATCAAGAGCAAAGCTCTAAGAAATTTAGATATACAAAAAATGATAATGAACTTCAAGATGAAGAGATGGAACACAATTTGCTAGAAATTGTAGTACCTAGATATATATAAAGGATCAAAAAAATGGCCATAGATACAAGCAATATGTTCACACAAGATAAAGTTGCAGCCCAAAAGGCACAAGAAGCTTCCGAAAAGGCTGGAGTTAGCAATCCAAAAGCAGCACTTGATAAAGATGCATTTATGAAGCTTTTACTTACCGAGCTTAAATATCAAGATCCAACAAGTCCTATGGATACAGCAAAAATGCTTGAGCAAACTAGTCAACTAGCAACACTTGAAACGCAAGAAAATACAAATAAAATGATGAAAGATTTAGCAGCACAGATGAAAGCTATGATGAGCATGAATTCCTTTGCAGCTCTAGGAACTATGGCACATACTGCATCTGATGCTGTTGTGAAAGATACAATGGGAAGTGATATTAATTTTTCTATATATTTTCCAGATGTAGCAAAAAGTGGAGTGTATGAAATTTATGATTCAACTGGCTCAAAACTTATAAATTCTATAAGCTTTGGTAATGCTCCAAAAGGAACTCATGAAGTTACTTGGGATGGTAAAGATGATGATGGAAACGAGGCTCCACTAGGTGCATATAGAGTAAAAGCAAAATATATAACTGAATCTGGTGAACAAAAAGAAACAAGTGTTGGAACCTATCCGGTAGAAGCAATTAGATTTATAGACGGAAAAGCAGAGGTAAAAATAGGCGGGAAATTTATTGATATTTCAAAAATAAGCGAATTTTATAAAGGTTAGAAATGTTAAGATCTCTTTATAATGGAGTAAGTGGCATAAGAACTCATGGAGTTGGCATAGATGTAACAGCTGATAATATATCAAATATAAACAATATTGGCTTTAGAGGTTCTCGCCCTGAGTTTAAAAGCATATTTTATCAAACATCAATAGAATCTGGCTATCCATTTAGATCAAATCAAATTGGACTTGGTGCGACCATGCAAACAACTGCACTTGATATGTCTCAAGGCTCTTTGATGAACACAGAAAGGAGTTTTGATCTTGCCATAGCTGGAAATGGATATTTTGGAATCCAAGGTAGAAATGGAGATATTTTTTATACAAGAAATGGTGCTTTTGATGTAGATAAAGATGGAAATTTAGTTACAAATAATGGCGAATTTGTAATAGGAACAGTAGCAAATTTCACACAAACAGCACTCAGTGAAACGGCCAAAGAAGCTTTTGGTCAAATTTATAATCAAACTCAAACACCTATTTTAGACGCATACACAGCAGATCAAAAAACAAGCCTAACTTTAGGCACAGAAAACGCACAAAAACCTATAAAACTTCCAAAATATATGTATCTTCCACCAGTTGCCACAAGTTATGTAAATTTTAAAGGCACTCTTGATAGTAGAGATAAATTTAAAGATAGTGTAATTACACTAACAAATAACAATGAAAAACAAAATTTAAATAACGATGGAACCATAAATTTAAGCGGATTTATAAATGATAATAGAATAAAACCAGGAGATAATATTCAAATAACCATAAAAGATAAAAATTCAAACTCACAAACAATAAATGCATTAGTAAAAAACGATGGAAGTTGGAGTGTGGAAAATTTAGCATTAAATAACGATATAGATAAAACACTTCCACTTGATATAAGCATAAATACAACTATAAAAGAACAAGAGCCAAACATAGTTAAATTTAATACAGATGTGATATCTCCAAATGGTGATAAAAATAGACTTGAGCTGGAATTTACAAAACAATATCCAAACCCAACCGAAGGGCATATTTGGCAAGTAAAAGCAAGTCTTTTTTCGCCAAATAATACGCTTTTAAGCTCGTCAAATGGCGAATTAATCTTTGATGGCAAAGGTATGCTAAAAAGCTCATCTTTAGGAACTCTAGATAATAATGGGGCTTTGCTAAATGTAAATTTTGGAATTCCTGGAAATAACAGTGCATCAAATGTAATCTTTGGCGGAATGGTATCAAGAGAAGAAAAAAGCAAGATAACAGATATCCAAAAAGATGGTTCATATGAAGGTCTTTTTGAAGAGTATCATGTAGGCGATAATGGCTCAGTTTATGCTAGATTTAGCAACTCAGTAAATGTAGAAGTAGCAAAAATTCCAATCTTTCATTTTCAAAATGAGCAAGGTTTACACAAAGTTGGTGGAAATTTATTTACAAAAACTTCAAATTCTGGTGAGCCAATATTTTACAAAGATTCAAAAGGAAATTTAGTTTATGGTGCACAGATAAAATCAAACTTCTTGGAGCAATCAAATGTAGATTTAGGCGAACAGTTAACCGAGTTAATAGTATTTCAAAAAGGTTTTGATGCTAGTTCAAAAAGTATAACAACAAGCAATGAAATGTTAAAAACCGCTATAGGGCTTAAAAAATAAACTTTTTTACTCCACATCAAGAGTAAAAAAGTTGCTTATAAAACCATTATTTCCAAGTCTATCATACTGGTTTATAGCAGCTTCCATATTGTTAATGCTATGATAAAGCATGGCAAGCGGAATGCGGTTTTCTGGATCATTTGGATTAGTTATCCTAGCAAGTTCAAGCATAGCAATCGCATTTTCATACTGACTTGCCCCAACACTCGCAACAGCTGCATAAAATACCAAAGAAGCATCTGTTATAGCGTAAGTATCTATTAATCTATTGTAAATCACATATGCTTCATCAAAATTATTAGCATAAATATCTACATAAGCTAAAGTTTCAAGTAAATTTACAAATTTATCACTATTTGCTGAAACCATAACTAAATTTTTAAGATTTGAGCGTACTTTGTGGATAAAACCTGAAATTTGAAGTAGTTTTATAAACTGCTCTTTTACTATATAAGGTCCATAATAAAAAGAATCTAGATTAAATTGATTATTTTGCATTGCTATTTGAGCGTTTTTGGCATAAGATTTTATATCTAGATTATGATTCTTTGCTACGAAATTTATAAGATTTGCCATTATATCATTTGGCAAAATTGTATTTAATTCACTAGATTTTTTTATAAACAAATCTTCATTTTGTGCAAGATTTGCCGTCATTGTCTCAAAAAATACATTTAGAGCTGATCGTTTTTTAGGTATTTCAGACCAACTAATAAGTGCATTTAAATTATCTAAACTAAGATGCAAAAGTGCTGGTGAGATATCATCTGGACTTAGTTTATCATCATCTCGTATGCCTTCACTAACCTCACTTAAGAGCTTTGGAACTTTTTCTTTTAATATATCATTGCATATTATAGCAAGTGCTCCAGAAATATGATTGTTTGGATTTAAGTGATAACTACTTGTAAAATATTTCGCCGCATTTTTAAAATCTTGAAGTTTTGCATAACTTAATGCCAAATTGTAATGAACTATTGCATGTTGTGGATAAACTTTTAAAAGATCTTTAAACTCTTTATTTGCTTCTCTTAGTTTATTATCTATTGCTTTTGCTATGCTTGATGAAAGTTTGGCATTAACTTTTGAAAGAGTAGTTGAATTTCCTAGATAATCTTGAGCTCCTTCTATGTTATCTAGAGATAAATTTATAGCACCTTTTCTAGCAAAATCCAAGGCTTGATTAACATCAAAAACCTGATATGGAACAAAATAAAATATCATTTCATATCTTTTTATTTTATTTTCAAACATATCTTTTTCAAAACTATTTTGAGCTATATTAATATCAAATAATTTTGTATTTAATCCGATACTAACATTATAAATTTTATTTGGCAAATTTTCATCAATGTGTGTAAGCTCTTTTAAAAGATTTGCCGCATCTTTATAAAAACCGGTTTTTATGTTTAATATCGACAAAGCAGTTGAAATTTTACTTCTATTTGGCTCGCTTATTTGAGCTCTTTTCAAATAATCCTTAGCTTCACTAAATTTTCCTATTTTTGCATACAAAAGCCCTATAGTAAAATTTGAGCTAAACTCATTTTGATTTTGAAGATAATAAATTGCCTCTTCTTCTTTTCCTAAAAATGTTAAAATTTTTGCCTTTAAATAGTTAAATTTACTTTTATACTGGTAATTTTGCGTATGATTAAGAACCTTTAAAGCCTCATAATAAAATCCATTATAATAATGCACTAAAGCAATATAATAGTTAAAAAGCGGAGAATCTGCTTCATTTACCAAAAAAGAATGGGCTAAATTTAAAAAATAATCAAATGAATCAGCATTCCCAAGCTCAAGCGAACAAGCAGCTGCATTTAATGCACTTACGGTTGCATTATCCATATCATTTATAGCTTTTCTAAAAGACTCTATTGCTAATTCGCAATTATTTTGCCTCATTTGCGAGACACCAAGATTGTAATTTGATATTGATTCATTATAAGTTGATATGTCTTTATAAATTTGAAGAGCTTGTATTTTATCTCCTTTTTCATAAAGAGAGTTCGCTTTTTTTATCATATCATCTATTTTATTTGGTGCAAATTTAGCAGTATTATATATAGGCTGTTCTATCTTGTTTTCTACGATTTTAGGCTCTAATTTGTCTTCAGTTTTTGAAAAAATAAAAAATAAAATAACACAAACAATAACAACTAACAATAAAACAGAAACTACTATACCAATAATCAAAAATTTTTTTTGGCTTTTAATAACCTTTGGCGTATCTTCTTGCTTTGGCTCTTCTTTATTTTTATCTATCTCATCAAGAGGCGTTAATTCATCACCTGTTTCAAGAATTACGATATTTTCTTCATCAGCCATAAAATACCTACATATATTTTCGTAAAACTTCTGGAATTTCTATGCTTCCATCTGATTTTTGATAATTTTCCATTATTGCAATTAGCGTTCTACCAACAGCCAAAGATGAGCCATTTAGTGTATTTACTAAAATATTTTTTTTACCATCTTTATAACGAATTTTTGCTCTTCTTGCTTGAAAATCTCTAGTATTTGATATAGAACTTATCTCTCTATATTTGTTTTGTCCTGGAAGCCAAACTTCTAAATCAATTGTCTTTGCTGCGCTAAAGCCAAGATCGCCACTACAAAGCATCATATGCCTGTGAGGAAGACCAAGTGATGTTAAAAGATCACTTGCGCAACTTATCATTTCTTCTAATACAGCCTCGCTCTCATCTGGTTTTGTTATGCTAACAAGCTCTACTTTTTCAAATTGATGCTGTCTTATCATGCCTCTTGTGTCTCTACCAGCTGAGCCTGCTTCTTTTCTGAAACAATGACTATAACAAGTCATTTTTATAGGCAGTTTTTCAATATCTAAAATTTCATCATTGTATAAATTTGTAACAGGAACTTCGCTTGTTGGTATCAAATAAAGCTCCTCATCCCTTGCTTTATATAAATCATCTTCAAATTTAGGAAGTTGTCCTGTGCCATATAAAATTTCAGGTCTTACTAAAAATGGAACATTTACAAGCTCAAAACCTCTTGAAGTATTAAAATCTATCATATAATTTACTAGTGCTCTATTTAATCTTGCACCATCGCCTTTTAACACAGTAAAACGACTTCCGCCAAGCTTTGCCCCTCGCTCAAAATCTAACCAACCAAGTTTCTCACCAAGCTCAAAATGTTCTTTTGGCTCAAAATCAAATTTTCTTGGCTCCAAAACTTTTTTTAACTCCACATTATCGTTTTCATCTTCGCCAAAAGGCACATCATCATCTATAATATTTGGTATGTTTGATGATATTTCATCAAGTTTAAGCTCTAAATCTCTAATTAAATTCTCGCTATCTTGAACTTTTATTTTATTTTTAGCAAGCTCTTCTTTTAAAGCTCTTACATCTTCGCCATTTTTAGCCTTTATTCCAAGTTCTTTGCTTTTTGAATTTTGAAGTGCTTGAAAAGATTCTAGATCCTGTCTTTTAATTTTAAGTTTATTGTATAAGTCAAGCAAATTTTTTAACATTTGTGGATTTGTTTTTTTTGCTTTTAGTTTTTTTGTAAATTCATCGAAATTTGTCTCAATGAGTCTTAAATTTATCATTTTTTCTCCTAAATATTTTGCAGATTATATCGCTTTTCATCTAAAATTCAAAAATTTATATAATTTGATATGATTAAAGTTCGCTAAGTTCTTTTGCTATCTTTAAAGATTTTTTGAAAAGTTTGCTTTGCTCTTCTTCATCAAGATTTCCAAATATTATTTGATTTCTTATAAAAGCAAGGTCAAATTGTTTAAAAATTTTATCTTGCTCTTTTAACTCTTTTGTAAATTTACCGTTTATCTTTTTAATCTCATCATTTTTTTTATCCATATCATCTAACATTTTAGTAAAATCATCATTTTCCTTTACGATTTCTCCAAGTTTGCTAGCTTGATTTGGATTAACTAAACTATTTTTTACTACCATCATCTTATGCTCCTAAATTTTTATAAATTTAAAGCAAAAGACATTCCAAATTTAGCTTCCAAAACTTCCAGACGAAGTGCCTGTTTTGCTTCCCCCGCTAAAAAATCCGCTTTTTTTAGATGTTGAACTTTTTGAAGATGTAGCTTTTGCTTTATTGAAGCTATCTACACTTCTTGAATATGTGCTTGGATTTTTATAAGCTGTTTGTCTATGATTATTATAAGCAGTATTGTTAAAAAGCTTACTGCCTATCCAGCTTCCTATAATGGCTCCAGCTGCACTTGCAAGTATTGCCTCTCCTAGAGATAACCCGCCGCTACTAAGTTGTGCATTTTGATTGGTTAGCGGGCTAGTTCCAGCATCAATTTTGGCATTTTCTTCAGCCATCAAAACATCCATCTCTTCTTTTGTTAAAACTCTTTCTGTTCCATTTATATCTTTTAGGACAATTCTTGTTTCTTTGCTGGGAAATTCTTCTTGAATTTTGTATTTTCCAGGAGTAGTTTCTTCTATGATTACAAAGGCACCTTGTTGTGTTTCTTGTGTTATCATTTCTTCATTATTGTTACTATTTCCACATCCATTAAGACCTGTTATAAGCATAGCTCCAAGTCCACCAACTGCTGCATAATTTGCTATTTTTCTAAATTTTTTCACTTTATTTCCTAAATTTATTTAATTTTTTTATCTCTTCTTATATACACAATGCCATTTTTTAGCTGAATTTTCTTAGATGTGTCTATTTTTGATAAAATTATCTTCTTGAGTTTTTTTTCATCTTTTAAACTAAGATTATTTATCATACAATATGTGCTAAATTTAATCCATTTTTTCTCATCACTGACATCATCATTTCTACTCATATTTTGCGTAGAGCTTTCATTGTACTCAGTGATTTCAACATCAATTGGTGCTAAATATTCTCCATTTTGTTTTGATATCAAAGGTTTTTCAAGAAGAGATAAAAAATATCTTAGTTTATCATCTTTTTCTTTATAAATTTGTTTTATTTCTTCTTTATTTTGGATTAAAATTTGCTCTTTTTGTTCATAAAGCTCATCTTTTTGTTTGTGTAATTTTGCATTTTCATCTTTAAGCTCATCTATTTGGTTAAGCAAATAATCTGTAAAAATATCGTTTGAAGGAAGTTTTTTAGTCTGTTTTGTTGATGATTTTTTAGTTTTTTTTGAGTCATCAGAATCAATTATGATAAATTTCTGTCCATTTTCTTCTACAAATTCTAAAGTGCCTCTTCTAATTCTATTGTAGATAGCTTCTTTTGTAATACCAAGATGAGTAGCCGCATCTGCAACACAGAATTTTTGCATGAAGTTTCCCCAATCTATGTTAATTGGTCGCTTTTAGCGACCAATTTTGGCTTAGAGTTTTGATTCATAGCGTCTAAGCATATAAAGACGCTTAAGCATTTTTTTGCGAGCTGAAATCTTCTGTTTTTTTCTTATTTCAGTCATAGGTTCAAAAAATCTTCTAGCTCTTACTTCAGTAACAACTAAGTTTCTATCAACTTGTTTTTTGAATCTTCTATAGGCTTCATCAAAAGACTCATTTGGATGTACCTTAACTCCTGGCACTTCCATCACCACCTTTCGTAAAATTTCAAGTTTTGATTATATCTAAAAATAGTTTAAAAAAGCAAATTTATGGCGAAAATAATCTGTTTATGATAAATTCAATAGCCATTTACAACAAAACTGTATTATTACTCTCACACACAATTAATGAAACCTCCTTTTTAAAAACCATAAGAAAATTTATTCTTATGGTTTTTTACTTAATTAAATTAATTAAACTTTTCTTTGATATAATACTTAAATAACAAAGGAATAAAATGAAATTAACTCATTTAGATAAAAATAATAGACCAAAAATGGTAGATGTTAGCTCTAAAGATATAACAGCACGCATAGCAAAGGCAAGTGGAATTATAAAAATGTCTAAGGATGCATTTGAAATGATTAAAACAAACTCGGCAAAAAAAGGTCCTGTTTTGCAAACAGCAATAGTTGCTGCTATAATGGGAGCTAAACAAACTTCAAATCTTATACCAATGTGTCATCCATTAAATATAACTGGCATAGACACACATATAGAAGAACTTGATGGCGATTTTGGTTATAAGCTTTTTGTTAGTGTTAAACTAAATGGAAAAACAGGTGTTGAGATGGAAGCATTAACAGGTGTTAGCATCGGGCTTTTAACAATTTATGATATGATAAAAGCAGTTGATAAAAATATGCTTATAAGTGAAATTTGTTTAGAAAGTAAAAGCGGTGGAAAAAGTGGCGAGTATGTGCGAAAATAAACCTAAAATCAACTATCCGTGTTTTTGGAAATACAAGCTTATAATATCAAAAGATGAAAAAATTGAAAACATAGTAGCTTTGGTAACTAAACAAAAAGAATATAAACTTGAGTTTTCAAATTTAAGTAGCAACGGAAATTACCAAAGCCACAATCTAAGCGTTTTTATTTTAAATGACAAAGAGAGATTGGATATATTTAACAAATTAAAAAGTAAATGCAAATTTGTTTTGTAAAGGAAAGATATGCAAAAAGATATATTTTTAAATTTTATAGATAAACACAAAAATGATGAGGATTTTAATCTGCGTTTGAATGATAGTGTATTTGATATGTATAAAGATGAGTTTTTAGGAGAAATTCAAAAAGAAGAAAAAATAATATATATTTTTTCTCAACTTTGCGAAGAATTAAAAAGTAAAAATTTACTAAATCATGAAACTTTATCTTCAATTATGGATGGTCTTTTTAGAGCTAGTGTATATGAAAAAGAGCAGTATTTTCACAAACTTATATATGAAAATGATCAGATAAAAAAGCAAATTTACGCACAAGGCAGAGATATACGAAACTCTCTTGTTGATATTTATAAAAATATAGAAAATCAGTTTAAAAAAAGCAATAGTCCTTATAAAGATATGATTTTAGATGTTATTGATGAAAGATTAATAGGCGGATTAGAAATTTTAGGAATATTAAAAGAAACTTCAGAATCAGCATTTTTAACAACAATCGAAAATGGTGAAGATGTTGAAGATACAGCATATGAAATAAGTAAAAACATATCTTATCTAACAATAAAAGAAGGTAAATTTGAAAAAGAAAGAATTTTAAATATATCAAAAGTTATCGTAAAAGCAGCTATTGAAGTGGCAAATGAAAGCAAAATTTACGCTAGCTCACTTATAAAAGGCGTGATAAATGGAAACAAAGATGGAATTTTTAAATCTATAGAAAAACTAAATGATGATATAAAATTTGTTCCAAAAGAGATAAATCAAAATCTTTTAGAAACTACAAAAGAACTTCAAAATATCGAAAATGACTTTATAGAGCTTTTAAAAAATATATCTTTAGAATGCGACGAGCCTTCAAAATCGATTATAGAAGATATATTGCAAAATAGTTTAGATAGTTATCTAGCTAAATTTATAAGGCTTACAAATGACACAAAACAGCTTATAATCTCTAAAATGGAAGATATAAAAGAAAATGAAAATATAGAAGAATTTGCTAAAAAAGCAAATGAAAAAATGCACTCTTTAAAGCAAGAATTTAGTAAAAAAAGTTTGAAAATATTTAAAAATTTAGAAGCACAAAAGCAAGAATTAGATAAATTTGAGATAGAAAACGCGAAAAAAGAGATTACATTAGAAGCAAAAAAGCTTGGAAACAAAGTATACGACGGTGCAAAATCGCTTATAAATCATACAAAAGAGAGTTTTAAAAGAAAATGAAAAAAATTATAGCTTGTATAGACAGCAGTTCGCTTAATAAAAATGTATGTGAAAGTGCTATCAATATAGCCAAAATCTTAAATTTAAAAATTTATTTTTTAAATGTTAATGAAGTTTTGCAAGATTATGCAACATCTTTTGCAATGATGGGAGTTATGGATCCAACTCATCAATATCACATAGATTATGAGATTATAAAAGAGTTAAATGAAAGCAAAGACAGAGCAGCTGAGTTAAAAAACATTTTAGGTCTATACAATAAATTTGCACTAAATAGCGGTCTTGATTCTCAAATCATACAAGAAGAAGGCGATTTGGTTGTAAAAATACAATCTCTTTGTGATAATGAAAGCATACTTGTAATAGGAAATAGTGCAAGCTCTAATCAAATAAGCAGAAATTTATTTGACATTATAAAATATGCGAAATCTCCTATTTTCACTCTAAGCTCAAACATACAAAAAGTTGATAAAATCCTAGTAGCTTATGATGGATCTAATGCAAGTGATAAAATACTTGATTTTGTTTGCAAAAACTTCAAAAATGCAGAAAAAATCATATTAAATTTAAACGAAAGCAAAGAAAAATCCGATCAAATTTTATCTAAAACAAAAGAAACTTATAGTGATGAAAATCTCAAATTTATAAGTATTCACGGAAGTATCGATGAGATGCTTGATTTTGCAAATAAAAATGAGATAGATTTGATAGCTTGTGGGGCATTTAACTCAAATCCTATAAAAAGATTTTTCTTTGGAAGCTTTTCTGCAGAATTAATAGAAGAATCAAAATTACCAATAGTAACAATTTCATAGAAAATAAATAAGGAAAAATAATGGCTTTAGTAAGCGTAGAACAAGCAATTGATGATTTAAAACAAGGAAAAATGCTTGTAATGGTTGATGATGAAGATAGGGAAAATGAAGGGGATATAATTTTTGCTGCTACCTTTAGTGATACACAAAAAGTAAATTTTACTATAACACACGCAAAAGGAGTGCTTTGTACACCAATAAGCGAACAAATAGCAAAAAAATTTGATCTTGCACCTATGGTTAGTTCAAATACATCTTCACATGAAACAGCTTTTACTGTTACTATAGATGCAAAAGAAGCAACAACTGGTGTTAGTGCTTATGAGAGAGATATGACAATAAAACTTATGTGCTCACCCACTGCAACTGCTGATGATTTTGTGCGTCCTGGGCATATTTTTCCACTAATTGCAAAAAATGGCGGTGTTTTAGTTAGAACAGGTCACACTGAGGGTTGTGTGGATTTATGTAAATTAGCCGGACTTATGGAAGTTGCAATATGCTGCGAAATCGTAAAAGATGATGGAAGCATGGCCAGAAGAGATGATTTAGAGCTTTTTTGCGAAAAATTTGGACTACATATGGTCGCGATATCTGATATAGTAAAATACAGACTCCAAAATGAAACCCTAATAAACATAGAAAAATCTTCTAACATTAAATTAGCAGGTTATGAAGCAGTTCAATATGAGATAAAAGATCATCTAGATAGAACTCATTTTGCCTTTATTTTTGGAAATATTTCTAAAAGAAGCGTTGTAAAATTTGAAAAAATATCATCAAATATAGATTTTATGACAAATAAAAAATATGACGACCTTATGAAAAGTTTAGAAATTCTTAACGAAAAAAATGGCATTTTGATATTTTTAGATGATGGTAATGATAGTAAAAATTTAATAAAAAACTATGGTATAGGAGCTCAAATTCTAAAACATTTTGGCATAACACAAATTGATATGATTAGCTCAAGCTCTAAAAAAGAATTTGTAGGTATAAAGGGCTTTAACCTAGACATAGTTTCATATATCAATTAAATTTACTCTCCAAATCTAGTAAAAATTTTTTTATTTCTATGCCGTCAGAATATCCCCCAATTGAGTTTTTGCAAACTATTCTGTGGCATGGAATTATGATTGGAATTTTATTTTTTGAGTTTGCGTTTCCAACAGCCCTGTAAGATTTTGGAAAATTTATCATTTTTGCTATATCTCCATAAGTTGCTGTTTTGCCATATTTTATGCAAAGCAAAGCCTCATAAACGCTTCTTTGAAATTGTGTTGCAACTATATGTAAATTTACGCTAAATTCTCTCAAATTTCCGCTAAAATATTCGTTAAGTTCTTTTATACATTTTTTTATATGAGTATTTTTTGTATCTAAATTTATAAAATTGTTTGTGAAATTTATCTCACAAATTCCTATTTCATCAGCCATAATTTCTAAATTTCCAATAGGTGTCTTCATATAAGATTTTTGCATGCTAAATCCTTTTTTATAAATTTAGTAAATTTTATATTTAAATGAGTTAAAATTACTAATTAAATTTAAAAAGAAGCAAACAATGGAATTTGAAATTTGGCAATTTGGTGTATTTTTTATAGCTGCATTTTTGGGCGGTTTTGTGGATGCTATAGCAGGAGGTGGCGGGCTTATTTGTTTGCCAGCTCTTTTAGCTATGAATGTTCCCCCACATATTGCACTTGCTACAAATAAACTGCAAGGAAGTTTTGGAACTTTTACAGCTGCTGCAAATTTTTGGGCAAAAGGCTATATAGATAAAAAAGAGATAATAACTGGGATAATTTTTACTTTTATAGGTGCGTGTAGTGGAACAATGCTTGTGCTTTTTATAGACGCGAAATTTTTAAACTACATAATCCCCTTTTTGCTAATTGGTATTTTTATCTATACGATTTTTTCGCCAAATTTAGGCGAAAAAGACACAAAAGCTAGAATGTCTCCAAAGCCTTTTTATATAGTTTTTGGACTGATTTTGGGATTTTATGATGGCTTTTTTGGACCTGGGGCTGGATCATTTTGGACATTTGCATTAGTTGGTATTCTTGGACTTTATATGAAAAAAGCCGTTGCACACACTAAGGTTTTGAATTTCGTCTCAAATTTCGTCTCTTTAGTTGTTTTTATATTTGGTGGACAAATTCTTTGGCTTGTGGGCTTTATAATGGCATTAGGTCAAATTTTAGGCGGATATTTTGGCTCAAATTTTGTTATTAAAAAAGATGTAAAATGGGTAAAGACAATATTTTTAATCATAGTTGCTTTAACCATTTTAAAAATTATTTATGGATTTATATTTTAAATCTTTTTAGCATAAGCAAAAACCCTAAATGAATTTAGTATGGCAAGTATCGTAACTCCAACATCTGCAAATATTGCAGCCCACATAGATGCAAAACCAAAAATAGCCAAAACAAGCACAAATATCTTTATGCCTATACTAAAAATGATATTTTCATAGGCTATATTTATAGTTTTTTTAGATATTTGCAAGGCTGTTTTTAGTTTATTTAAACTACTATCAAGCAAAACTATATCTCCAGCTTCTATTGCAGCACTACTTCCAAAAATGGCTATACCGACATCAGCTCTTGCTAAAACAGGGGCATCATTTATGCCATCTCCTATATAACAGATAGTTTCATTTTTTGCTTTTTTATCCATCAAGCTTTCTAAAATTTCAACTTTTTTCATCGGCGTTAGCTCTGCAAAAACATGGTCTATCCCAAGTTTTGTTGCTATAAGTTTTGCTGAGTTTTCTTTATCTCCTGTTAGCATAAATGTTTTTATTTTTTTACTTTTGAGATATTTTATAGTTGTTATAGCATCATATCTTATCTCATCTTTAAATGTAATGTATCCTGCAAATTCTCTATTTATTGCTATAAAAGTAGAAGTTTTATCAAGCTTTGGAAGCGCAAAATCTTTTAGTAAATTTGCATTTCCAATCAAAACACTACTTCCTTTTATATCAGCCTTTATGCCAAATCCTGGAATCTCTTCTAAATTACTAACTAAATTTTCATCTAAATTTATATCCAAACTTTTTGTATATTTTATAAGCGAAATACCGATAGGATGAGATGAGTAAAGTTGTGATAAAGCTGCAAACTCAATTACATCGTCTTTACTAAATTTACCAACACTTACTACCTCATCAACCATAAATTCGCCTTTTGTAAGCGTTCCTGTTTTATCAAAAACAAAAGTTTTTGCCTTTGAAAGCACATCTAAAAAATTACTTCCTTTTACCAAAATTCCTTTTTTACTTGATGCCCCTATACCTCCAAAAAAACTAAGAGGTACAGATATCACAAGAGCGCAAGGACAAGAAACTACTAGAAATATTAACGCTCTATAAAACCATTCTTTAATCTCACCGGTGAAAAATGGCGGGATAATAGTTATAAATATTGCTACAAAAACTACAATGGGCGTATAAACTCTAGCAAATTTGGTTATAAATTTTTCTTGTTTTGATTTTTTTGTTGTAGCATCTTCTACAAGCTCTAAAATTTGGGCTATAGTTGAGTTTTCAAAGTTTTTTGTAACCTTAACTTCCAAAAGCCCATTTATATTTACATATCCACTTGTTATTTCATCACCAGTTTTAAGTTCTTTTGGAATGGGTTCTCCTGTGATAGCTGCAGTGTTTAAAGATGAATTACCACTTATTATAATGCCATCAATTGGCACTTTTTCTCCTGGTTTTATGAGTATAATATCGCCTATATTAATAAAATTTGGATCAACTTTTTTATGCTCGCCATTATCTAGTTTTAAATTTGCATATTCTGGCATAAGTTTCATCGCATCTTTTAGAGAATTTCTTGATTTATTTAATGAGTAGCGTTCAAAAGTTGCACCTATCTTATAAAATAACATTACACCAACCGCTTCTAACTGCTCTCCTATGAAAAAAGCTCCAAGAGATGCTATACTCATCAAAAAATTCTCATCTAAAAAAGATTTTTTTGTTAATGTTTTAATGCCATTTAAAAGAACATCGTATCCTATAATAATATACGAAATTGCCAAAAAACTAGTTTTTAAAATATTATTTTCTATAAAAAATGAAACAATAACTATAAAAATACAAATAAAAATAAAACTTATATCTTTTTTCATCTTATAAAATTTCCATAATAGTATTTGGCTCTATTTTCGAAATGATACTTTGACATCTGTTTAAAATTTCATCTTCCATACTTTCATCATAATTTAGTTTCATTTTAGTTGTTATGAAATTTATACTAACACTTTGGACGCCATTTATTTTTGATATTTGTTCTTCCATTTTAGAAGCACAGTTAGAGCATTCTAAATTTTTAAGTGTGAATTTTTTACACATTTTTTACCCTTTATTCGTTTATATGAATTAAGCTTTGATTTAAAATAGTGCTTATATGCTCATCTCTTAGACTATAATATATAACTTTACCATCTCGTCTATTTTTAACAAATCCGCCTTGCTTAAGCACCCTCAACTGATGAGATATACTTGAATTACTCATATTTAAAAGGTATGCTATATCACAAACACACATTTCATTTTGACTTAAAGCCCAAAGTATTCGCACCCTTGTGCTATCTGAAAAAATTTTAAAAAAATCCGCCAAACACTCTAAACTATCGTCCTTTGGCATATTTTCCATTACATTTTTGACTATATCTTGATGTATTATACTAACTTCGCAAAAATCCATATACACCTTCCTAATTAAATAAATTTAATATAAATGTATTTATATATGAATATATGTTCATATATAAAATAATTTAAAATTATACTTTTTTTGAAAACGATTGTCAAGTAAAATGGGTATTTTTAATTTAATTTTTTAGATTAAGCATTAATATTTATAATATTTTAAAAAGCTTGTGTTAAAATTAAAATATTACAAATAAAGGATAAAAAATGGACTTCTTTACTCGCTACAATGAAGAAAAAAGCAAAAGAAATGAGATGGGAATTCCCCCTTTAGCCCTAAGTGCGTCTGATACAAAAGAAATTTGTGAACTAATAAAAAGCGGTTATTCAAAAAGCGATGAACTTATAAATCTACTAAAAAACCGCGTAAATCCAGGAGTAGATGACGCTGCTAAAATCAAAGCTGAATTTCTAAACGAGATTATAAATCATGATTTATCGATAAACGGTATAGATAAATTTCAAGCCATAGATATGTTAAAAACGATGCTTGGCGGATATAGTGTTATTGTTTTGATATCTTGTTTAGAAAATAAGGATGAAAAAGTTGCTAAACAGGCTGCAAATGCACTTAAAAATACAATTTTTGTTCATGATTATTTTAACGACATCTTAAAATTATCCAAAACAAACAAATACGCCAAAGATATTTTAGAATCATGGGCAAATGCAGAGTGGTTTAAATCAAAAAATGATATACCGCAAAAAATACAAGCAGTGGTATTTAAAGTTGATGGAGAGACAAATACAGATGATTTAAGTCCAGCAAGTGAAGCTTTTAGCCGTAGTGACATACCGCTTCATGCTCTAGCAATGCTACAAAAAAAAGTTTTAGACGGCATAAAACAGATAAATAAACTCAAAGAAACTAAAAAGCAAGTAGTTTATGTTGGAGATGTTGTAGGAACAGGAAGTAGTAGAAAAAGTGCGATTAATTCTATACAGTGGCATATAGGAACGCAAATAGATGGTGTGCCAAACAAAAAAACAGGCGGAATCATAATAGGTTCAACCATTGCTCCGATATTTTTTAATACAGCACAAGATAGCGGCGCCTTGCCAATTATAGCAAATGTTGATGAGTTAAAAACAGGAGATGAGATAGAAATTTATCCTTATAAAGGAGAAATTGTAAAAAATGGTAAAGTTGTAAGCAAATTTGAACTTATCCCAAATACAATAAAAGATGAAGTTAAAGCAGGCGGGAGAATACCTTTAATCATCGCAAAATCGCTATGCTACAAAGCTAGAAAAGCTTTAAATTTAGAATATGAAGAAGATATTTTTATAAAACCAGATCAACCAAAAAGTGATGAAAATTACGGCTATACTCTTGCTCAAAAAATAGTAGGTCGTGCTTGTGGATTAAAAGGCGTAAGAGCTGGAATGTATGTAGAACCACAAACATTAACGGTTGGTTCACAAGATACAACTGGACCTATGACAAGAGATGAGATAAAAGAGCTTGCAAGTCTTGGATTTAATGCTGATTTTGTACTTCAAAGCTTCTGTCATACAGCAGCTTATCCAAAACCAAGTGATGCACTAACTCATAAAACATTACCAAATTTTATGAGTTCAAGAGGTGGTGTTGCGTTAAAACCAGGAGATGGAGTAATTCACTCGTGGTTAAATAGAATGGTTTTACCAGACACTGTAGGAACAGGCGGTGATAGCCATACGAGATTTCCTATAGGCATAAGTTTTCCTGCGGGAAGCGGACTTGTAGCATTTGCTGCGGTTTTAGGAATAATGCCTTTAAATATGCCTCAATCTGTTCTAGTTAAATTTATAGGAAAAATGCAACCTGGTATAACACTAAGAGATCTTGTAAATGCTATACCATATTATGCTATAAAACAAGGGCTTTTGACAGTATCTAAAAAAAATAAAAAAAATATATTTGCAGGTAAAATTTTAGAAATACAAGGACTTGAGAATTTAAAAGTTGAACAAGCTTTTGAGTTAAGTGATGCAAGTGCTGAAAGAAGTGCTGCAGCTTGCACTGTTGCACTCAATAAAGAGCCAGTAATTGAATATCTAAAATCAAATATAGTTTTAATAGATGCGATGATAAAAGCTGGTTATGAAAACAAAGAAACTTTAGAACGCAGAAAAGAAAATATGCAAAAATGGCTTGATAATCCAGAACTTTTAAAAGCAGATAAAGACGCAAAATATGCTCAAATCATAGAGATAAATATGGATGAAATAACTGAGCCAATTTTAGCTTGTCCAAATGATCCTGATGATGTTGCAACACTTAGTGAAATTTTAGCTGATCCAAAAAGACCAAAGCATATTGATGAAGTTTTTGTTGGAAGCTGTATGACAAATATCGGTCATTACAGGGCTTTAGGGGAAATTTTAAAAGGCGAGGGACAGATACCTACTAGACTTTGGGTTGTTCCTCCAACTAAAATGGATCAAGAAAAATTAAAAGCAGAGGGTTATTTTAGCCTTTTTGGTACAGCTGGAGCTAGAATAGAAGTTGCTGGATGTTCGCTTTGTATGGGAAATCAAGCACGAGTAAAAGATAATGCGATAGTATTTTCAACATCTACTAGAAACTTTGATAACAGAATGGGAATGGGGGCACAAGTTTATTTAGGAAGCGCCGAACTTGCAGCAATGTGTGCAATACTAGGAAGACTGCCGAGCAAAGAAGAATATCTAAATATGGTTCCAAAAAAATTAGAAGGAAAAGAAGACGAAATTTACAAATATCTAAATTTCAATGAGTTAGAAAATTTTAGTTTATAAATAAATTTGAGAGATTAACTTCTCTCAAATTTACACAAGCTCATTTAACACTTTCATTGCATGATCTTTGGCTTTTACATTTTTATATACTTTTATTATGTTTCCATTTTTATCGATTACAAAAGTTGATCTTACTATGCCAAGATACTCTTTACCATAGTTTTTCTTAACTTGCCAAACTCCATAAAGTTTTGCAACTTCTTTATTTGGATCGCTAAGTAAAATATGGCTTAAATTGTGTTTTTGTATAAAATTTGCATGTGATTTTACACTATCTGGACTAACACCGATAATAACTGTATTTTTTTTCATAAACTCATCATAATTTTGACTAAACTCACACGCCTCAGTTGTGCATCCTGGAGTATTATCTTTTGGATAAAAATACAAAACTACATTTTTGCCTATAAAATCTCCTAATGAGACTTTTACACCATCAGCATTTTCTAACTCAAATTTTGGAGCTTTGTCTCCCTCTTTTAGCGTTATTTTTCTTTCTATATCATCTTTTAAAAAATCACCCATATTAGTCCTTTGACTCTAAATCTTTAGCACCAAAATAAAAACTATCTTTTGGTAAATCCTCAAAAAGCACTACAATTCTTTCTGGATTTTTTCCTAAATTTCTAACCATAACATCCATAATCTCTTTAGCAACTTTGTCTTTTGTCTCTTTATCTGGAAGCGGACTTGCTAGTTTTACATTTATTATTGGCATTTTTTCTCCTTGATTTAAATTATCTTAAAAGCTGAATATTTGCTTTTGATCTTAATTTGTCAAAATACTCATTTATAGCGTTTTTTTGCTCAATTTCAGCCATTTGGCTTAAAATTTGCTTTTTAACTCTATTAAATTCTATAGCTCTTGCTCCATTTTTTGATGTTATAAAATACATTTCATACTCATTGCCAGATTGTAAAATAGGAGTAAATTCATTCGATGGTGTATTTTGAAACAAATACAACTGTTTTTGTGTCAAATCAACGGTATTTATACTCATTTTTTCACTCTTAATGCCTTCTTGTATTTTTGCAAGAGATTGTTTGGTTTCATTAAGTAAATTTTTATCTTTTGAGCTATATCTTATAACATCTATACTATCAAATATAGTAAATAACTCTTGATTATTATTATAATATTTTTGGGCGCTTTCTTCACTAACATTTTGTCTCATAGAGTAAAATACAGAGCCATATAATTTTTCCTGTTTTAAGGCATCACTTGTTTGTTCTTTAAATTTATCATAATTTATTCCTCTTGAGGCTAAAATAGACTTAAACTCATCTAAGCTAACTCCATTTTGAGCTACGATTTGAGAAATTTTCTGTTCTACTTCATAATTTGTAGTAGTTATATTTAAAGATTTTATTTGTGCATCTTTTAACTTTTCTTTTATAAGAACTTCTAATGCTACGCTTTGGTCACTTTTTAGCTCTCTAGCTGCAACACTAACTTCATTTAAAGTAATTGGTTCATTTTCTACGATTGCAGCTATACCATTAATCATCTCTGCGTTTAAAAGATTAATAAGCAAGAGAAATGTAAATAATTTTTTCATGAAAAACCTTTATTTAAGCATTTACAAAATATAATACGAGAAAAGATTATATCATTTTTTTATTAAATTTACATGGAGAATTATAATGATAGTTACCCGTTTTGCACCATCACCTACTGGATATTTGCATGTAGGAGGACTTAGAACAGCACTTTATAACTATCTTTTTGCAAGAGCAAATAGCGGAAAATTTGTTTTACGCATAGAAGATACTGATTTAAAGAGAAATTCAATTGAGGCAGCACAGGCTATAGAAGAAGCTTTTAAGTGGTGTAAGCTTGACTATGATGGAGAGATTATATATCAAAGTAGCAGATTTGATTTATACAAAGAATATGTTCAAAAACTTCTTGATGAAGGAAAAGCTTATAAATGCTATATGAGTAAAGTTGAGCTAGATGAGTTAAGGGCGTCCCAGGAAGCTAGAAAAGAACGCCCAAGATACGATGGAAGATATAGAGATTTTAAAGGCACACCACCAGCTGGTATAGAACCAGTTATACGCATAAAAGCGCCTACTAGCGGAACTATAGAATTTAGAGACGGCATAAAAGGTGATATTAAATTTAACTGCGAAGATATGCTTGATGATTTTATCATTGCAAGAAGTGATGGGACACCTACTTATAATTTTACAGTGGTTATAGATGACGCACTTATGGGCATAACTCATGTTATAAGGGGTGATGATCATCTTTCAAATACACCAAAACAAATTGTATTGTATCAAGCTCTTGGTTTTGCAATACCTGAGTTTTTTCATGTTGCTATGATAAATGGAAGTGATGGCAAAAAACTCTCAAAAAGACACGGAGCAACCGATGTTATGGAGTATAAAGAGCTTGGTTATTTGCCTGATGCACTTTTAAATTTCTTAGTTAGACTTGGTTGGAGCCATGGCGATGATGAGATTTTTAGCTTAGAAGATATGAAAAAATACTTTAGCCCATATGATATCAATAAATCAGCAAGCACTTATAATCTTAGCAAACTTGATTGGCTAAATGCTCATTACATAAAAACATTAAGTTTTGATAGATTAAACAGCGAAATTAAGCAATTTGGATTAAATTTTAAAGACATACAAAAAGGTGAACTGCTTTTAGAAAGCTTGAGATCAAGAGCAAAAACACTAATAGAGCTTAAAAATAGCGCGCTTTCTATCATCAACCGCCCAACAAGCTACGATGAAAAAGCCATAAATAAATTTATAAATGAAAAATCTGTAAATTTACTAGAGAAATTTGAAAATATATTAAACAACAATCTTGAAACCGCAGCAGAATTTGAAGAGATAACAAAAGAGTTCTTAAAACAAAACAACTCTACCTTAAAAGATTTGGCACAACCGCTTAGGATAGCAATAACCGGAACTAGTGTCAGCCCTTCTATATTTGAAGTACTGGAAATATTAGGATCAATGGAAGCAAAAGAAAGAATAAAAATGTTAATAAAATTTTTATAATAGATATTAATATTTATTATCAATAATTAAATTTATTTATGATAAAATCATCAAATAAATTTAATTTTGGATTGCTTTTTGAAAAAATACTACATTTTAAATTTGATTTTAATATCAATTTTATCAATAATCTATAGTGCTTTTGGAATATTTGTATTGTTTTTTATAAACAAATATATATTAAATTTAGAAAAAGCAAATAGCTTTATTTTGTTTATCTTTATAATTCTTTTATTTTCTTTTTTTATTTTTTCACATATATTTAAATTTGTCGTTGCAAATATTGGAAATAAATTTATTTATGAGCTTAGAAAAAGATTTGTTTTAAGGGTATTAAATAGCACTTTTATGACCATTATAGATACAACAAAAGCAAAAATTTTAGCTTGTGTTAGCAAAGATATAAACAATATATCAAATGGACTTATGCGAATTTCAGATTTACTTCAAAGTGGATTACTGATATTTTTTTGTATATTTTATTTTTTTTATCTTTCAAATATCATTGCTATTTTTATAGTAATATGGTTTCTTATTATGGGTTTTGTAGTAAATATTTTTATAAAAAAAACATACAAAAACTATAAAAAATCTAGACAAAAAGACGATGTTTTGTATAAAGATTATGAAACAATGATTGATGCTTTCAAAGAGTTAAGTATAAATAAAACAAGATTTGATAACTTTTTTGAGAATTTTTGCAATAATGCATTATCTCAAAAAAATTCAAATATTAAAGCAGAAATTTCACAAAACATATCAAGTAATTTTTTAAATGTAATGATGCTTGGAGGAGTGGGGTTTATTATGTATTTTTCATTGACTCTTAACATAAGCGACTTTAAAACAGCAACAACTATATGTTTTGGTATGCTATTTTTAAGAACCCCTTTTATAATTTTTATATCTTCTATTCCTTCGATACTTCTTGCAAAGATATCATTTAAAAAAATAAAAGATATGAAATTAATAAATTTTAATGATATAAATTTTAATTCAAATTATAATAAATTAAAATATAACAATATAAAATTAAAAAATATAAATTTTTCATATATGGATAAAAAAATTTTAAAAAATATAAACCTAGAAATAAAAAAAGGCGAAACAGTATTTATCATAGGTAAAAATGGCTCAGGAAAATCAACACTTTTTCTTATATTGTGCGGCATTCTAAATCCAAATAGCGGAGATATTTGGCTTGATGATATGCTTTTAAATAATGAAAATTTAAATAGATTCCAAAATACAATAAGTGCTGTTTTTAGCGATTTTTATCTATTTAAAAATATATTAAATGATGGTGGAATTGAATTTTGGAGCGATATTTTAAAAATAAAAGACAAAGTTAATATCCAGCAAAAAACCATAACAACTAATAATTTATCAACAGGACAGAAAAAAAGAGCAGCTTTACTAGAAAATTTAGCCGCAAATAAGGACTTTTTGATGTTAGACGAATTTGCAGCAGACCAAGATCCTGAATTTAGAGAGTATTTTTATACATCAATATTGCCACTTTTAAAAAGCAAAGGAATTAGCGTATTTGCAATAAGTCATGACGATAAATACTTTAAAATGGCCGATAAAATATATAAAATGGAAAATGGAAATTTAACTAGAATAAATATATAATAATTTTGGCTATAAAAATAGTCAAAAAATAAGTTAAAATCTAGCTTTTAAATTCTCAAAATTTTTAACTTGATCTTCTAAAAGTTCTTGTTTTTCATTTCTGCTTAAATAAAATTTAAAAATAGTCTCATTTTTATCATTGTAAAAATGCACACTATTTCCCAAAAGTCCCATAAATTTAGTAGTTACAAAGCCTATTTTTTTCACACTATCTTGATTTAAATGTCCACCTAGAAACCCGTTTTTTCCACAAAAATTTATGTACCCTTTAGCTTTTTTAATTAAACCAATACAACATTTAAACTCTATAATAAACTCAAGACTATTTTTACAAAACAAAAGCTCTCCCCACGAAGACATTTCATTTAAAATTTCATCTAAATGGACAGCATCAACTTCTTTAAACTCACTCTCATCTTTTAGCTTTAAAACCTCATATTCAGGTATGTTTAGAGTTGAAGCGATTGAATGAACACTATTTTTGCCATCTTTTAACATTTCTAAGATTTTCTCGTTTGTATGTTTCATATTTTTCCTTTCTTAATAGTAAATTGATAATAAATATTATATTCAATTTTTGTTAAAATTTTGATAAATTTAGATTATTTTTAGTATTTGAATAATATAATATTAACTTTCATTATCATTATTAATTAAAAGCGAGGTATCTATGTTAGAACTAATGAAGGTCGGTGGCATTTTTATGTGGCCAATATTTTGCTTAGCAGTATTTGCTTTAGCAATTGTGCTTGAAAAAATTTATTTTTACACATTTATTAATTCGGATTTATCATATAAATTTAAATATAAGTTATCAAATTTAATATCAAATAAAAGCATAAATGAGATTACTGAGTATTGTCAAAATTTCAAAAATCCCGTAGCAAAAACAACTATATCTATACTTCAAAATTATCCAAATTCATTAAATGAACTTGAATACAACATAGAAGTTAGTCAAAAAACTTGGAGCGAACAATTTGAAAAAGGTGGCTGGATTTTAGGACTTTGTGTAGGTGCAGCACCACAACTTGGGCTTCTTGGAACTGTGGTTGGAATGATAAAGTCTTTTGGTGCATTGAGTACACAAAATAACGCTATACAAGTAGCAAATGGGATAAGTGAAGCACTTTATACCACAGCATTTGGACTTTTAGTAGCAATTCCAGCACTTATGATTCACATAGCTATCAATAAAAAGAATGACAAAATTTTAGATGATATGGAAAAAATTTCTATGCTTATTTATAAAAGATTTAAAAATGAAATATGTAAGTAAATTTAAAAATAGGCGTAGAAGAAGACAGTATTATAGTATATCTATGATAAATTTAATAGATGTAATTTTTATGTTGCTTATATTTTTTATGATAACTACAACTTTTAGTAAAACTGAAAATTTTCCTATAAATTTACCAAAAAGTAGTGTAGATTTTAGTGCTAATAAACCACAAAGTATAACATTATTTTATTTTATAAATGGAAATATTTCTATAAATTTTGATAATAAAAATACTACTTTTTTAAATTTAGATGACTTTAAAAATAATATCAAAAGCTTAAATTTAGCAAATTTTAATGAAATTCATTTAAGTGCTGATAATGGCTTGGATTATGGAAATATTATAAACTTAATATCAATATTAAAAGAAAATGATGTTTCAAAAATTAACTTAGACATAGAAAAAATTCATTAAAAAGGAAAGTTATGTATAAAATCGGGATTTTAAGTTTAGCTACTGCAGGAGTTTTATTTGCAAATAGCACAAAACTTGAAACAAGTGTTATATCTACAACAGGTTTTGAAGAGACTTTAGAAAATGAGGTTAGAAATTTAAACATAATCACAAGAGATGATATTGAAAAAAGAAGTTATAAAAACTTAAAAGAAATTTTAAGAAATACGCCCGGTTTATATGTTGGTAAAAAAGTATTTGGCGATACTATTGATATGCGTGGACAAGGAGATAAAGCAAATACCAATGTTCAAATTATGATAAATGGCGTTTCTATGAATACAACCGATAGTTCTCATACATCTATGCCATTTGATGCTATAAACATAGACGACATTGAGCGTATCGAGATTGTTCCTGGTGGCGGATCTGTGCTTTATGGTAGTGGAACACAAGGTGGAATTATAAATATAATTACAAAAAGCAATTGCAAAGAGTTTTATGCAAACATTACATCAAGATACCAAAGTGCTGGGTCTATAAATGGTCGTTTTAATGTTGGTGGAATGGTTGGAGAGAATTTATTTTTAAAAGCTGGATTTTTTAAAGATAACAACAAAGGATATAGATACGGAGAAAAAAATGATGGAACCTACGGAAGCTTTGGAGCACAATATCAGATAAATGATTATCAAAATATAGGTTTAAATTTCTCTCATTATAGCGGAGAAAGAAAAACAGCTGGTGGGGTAAGCAAAAAAGAGCTTGACGAAAATAGAAGATCTACAGATGGGGATTATAAAACTACTGATGTTAAACTTACAAATTTAAACTTGGATTATAATATTAAATTTAACGAAAATTGGCAGTTTAACACAACACCTTTTTACCAAAAAACTAAATTTTCATCAAAAAATAATTCTTCTATTTTTGAAGATAAAAAAACTGGTTTAAGAAATAAAATAAAATATAATTATGATCTTGGAAATTTAATATTTGGATATGATTATATTTATAATAAAGGTAAAAATAACGGATCGTTTGATTTTTTAATGCCCAACAAACCACCAAAACCTACAATGCGTTTTGTAAATATTAGCAATGGTTCTACTAAAAAAACCACAAATTCATTTTATCTACAAAATAAATTTGACTTTACAGATACTTTTTCTTTAACCAGTGGTTATAGATATGATTATGCAAAATATGAAATAGGAAAAAACACATTTACAAAAATTGGACCAGCTAGTATGTTCAATAAAATAAAAGGCAAACTAAATATTTTTGATTTAGAAAAAAGTGAAAATAATTATGCTTTTGAAATAATTCCAAATTTTAAATACTCAGATACTGGAAATATCTATTTTAAATTTGAAAGAGGCTTTACAAGTCCATCAGCAAACAAAATGCAAAATAAAGACAAAATTTTAGGATATTATCCAAGCAATATAAACTCAGAGACATTTAACACTTATGAACTTGGTATGAAAGATTTAATTTTTGGACAATTTTTCCAAGCAGCTATTTTTTATACTAAGAGCAAAGATGAGATTGCAACTACTGGGCAACCACCACATTACTGGGAACAACACAATATCGGAGAGACACAAAAATGGGGTATTGAATTAGCTCTAGGGCAAACCTTTATGGATGATAGATTGAATTTTTCCGAGAGTTTTTCATATATAGATACAGAGGTTAAAAAATCAGGAAGTAGTGATTTTATAGTAGGAGAAGTTGTTCCTAATGTGCCAAAATACAAACTAACTATAAGTGCAGATTATGATATAACAAAAAATTTTGGAATTTTTGCAGATAGTAGTTTTTATGGAGATCAAAAAAATAGTGATTATCAAAAAATATCTTCTTATAATGTAACTGGCGTAGGCGCAAGATATAAATACAAAAATTTAAGTGTAACTGCTGGTGTTGACAATATTTTTGATAAAGAGTATTATGCATCAGTTTCAGGTAAAGATGATAAAGCAAGTTATGTAGTTGGCGATGGCAGAACTGCTTATATAGAGTTTAAATATGACTTCTAAACTTTTTGTATTAAGTTTTTTTACTATTATTGTAGCTACTATTTTAGTTTGCATAGGAAGTGCGGATATTGGCTTAAAAGATATTTTCGCACTTTTTAATGGGGATTTATGCCAAACAAAAAAGGTAATTTTACTAGAAATTAGAATCCCAAGAGTTATAATGGCATTTTTAATCGGTATGCTTTTAGCAAGTAGTGGATTAGTAACTCAAAGCGTGTTTTTAAACCCGCTCGCAGACCCTTATATCATAGGAATCGCTTCAGCTGCAACCTTTGGTGCTGTTGTGGCGTATTTTTTAAAACTACCTGATATTTATTATGCTATATTTGCTTTTATCTGTTCGGCTGTGCTATCTTTTGTAATTTTTAATCTTTATAAAAAAGCTAAAAACTTGGCTACCCTTTTAATAATTGGCATTGCATTTTCATCATTTCTAGGAGCTTTTACTTCTTTTGCTACATATCTCATAGGCGAAGAAAGTTTTAAGATAGTTGCATGGATGATGGGGTATTTAGGCTCTGCTTCATGGAGTAAAATTTATATGATAATTCTTCCTTTAATTATAACTTTTATATATTTTTATAGCAAAAAATATGAGTTAAATGTAATGCTAAGTGGCGATGAAGAGGCAAAAAGCTTGGGGGTAAATGTTGAAAAAGTCAAAAAAAGACTTCTAATAATCTCATCACTAGCGGTTAGTTTTAGTGTCGCTTTTGCCGGTATGATAGGCTTTGTTGGACTTATCATCCCTCATACTTTAAGAATGCTTTTAAGATCATCAAATAATGCTGTTTTAATACCAATGAGCGGTGTTGTTGGCGGTCTATTTTTACTAATTTGCGATGGTGTTGGTAAAAGCATTTTAGCACCAACTGAGATACCAATAGGAGTTGTAACTGCGTTTTTTGGAGCACCTTTTTTTCTTTATTTGGCTTTAAAAGGTAGGCGTTTATGAGTTTAGATATAAAAAATTTAAGCTTTAAATTTGATAAATTTGAAATTTTAAAAGATATAAATTTAGACATAAAAAAGTCAAAATTTGTAGGAATTTTAGGTCCAAATGGGTGCGGGAAAAGCACACTTTTAAAAAACATATTAAAAATTTATGAACCAAATTCAGGAATTATATCCTTTGAAAACAAAAAAATGAGCGATTATACTTTAAAAGAGCTTTCAAAACTCATAGGCTTTGTGCCACAAAAATCAGCACTTTCTATGCCACTTTGTGTTAAGGATGTAGTTTTAATGGGAAGGTATTCACATTTAAAAAGTAGCTTTAATGGCTATGAAAAAAGTGATTATTTAGCTGTAGATGAAATTTTAGAAAAACTTGACTTAATTCATTTTAAAAATAGAGTTGCACTCTCTTTAAGCGGAGGTGAGTTTCAACGCGTGATTTTAGCTAGAGCTTTGGTTGGTGAACCGAAAATTTTACTTTTAGATGAGCCAACTTCTGCGCTAGATCTGAATTTTAGTGTAAATATGCTCAAAATTTGCAAAAATTTAGTTGCTGATTTGGGGATTTTAGGCATTATCGTAATACATGATTTAAATCTAGCTTCTCAAATTTGCGATGAAGTTTTTATGTTAAAAGATGGGGTGATTGCTTATAAAGGAACACCAAAAGAATTATTTAAAAAAGAAATTTTAAAAGAGATTTATGATTTAGAGTGTGAGATTTTAGAGTTTAAAAATAGAGCAGTTGTAGTAACTATATAAAAATTAAAGGGGGTAAGAGTGAAAAAAATTTTAGTTTTATGTTTAGTAAATTTTTGTTTTGCCAAGGGGATTGTAGTTTTAAATCCAGCTTGTGTTGAGATTTTTTATATGCTAGGAAGTCAAAACTATATATCAGCCATTGCTAAAACCCAAAGTAGCGATATTTGGCCAAAAGAACAAGTTGATGCTTTGCCAAGTGTTGGGACATACATAAAGCCAAATTTAGAAAAAATCATAGAGCTAGATCCTGATCTTGTCATAACTAGTTTTCATTCAACTGAAATACTAGATGATTTAAAGCGATTTAATATAAATTACACTGAAATCAAATCAGAAAGATTAAGCGATATTTATAAAAATATAGAAACAATTGCAAATTTAACCAACAAAAAAGATGAAGGTAAAAAGCTAGTTAGCGAGTTAAAGCAGCGTTTAAATGCTCTTGATTTATCAAAAATTCAAGGTAAAAAGGCGATATTTTTTTATATGGGAACAAATTTAATGTCTTTTGGAAAAGATACACTGGTTGGAGATATTTTTGAGTTTATGAAATTAGATAATATTGCTACAAAATTAAGTGGTAAAACTCCTATATTAACAAGTGAGTATCTGCTAGAACAAGATCCTGATTTTATACTATTTGTCGGTAAAAACATTGAAGATTTAATCAGACAAAACCCAGTTTTAAAACATACAAAAGCTTACAAAAATAACAAAGTTTTAAATATAAAATCATCATCTTTGCTTAGAGGAACTCCTAGAATTGTTTATGAGATAGAAAAACTACATGAAGAATTGATAAAATGAGATTTTTTATTCTATCTTTGCTTATAAATTTAGTACTTTTATTTGTACCAAATTTAACTCTTAAAGCAAAAAACGAAGAAGTTAGCAAAAAAATAGAAATAGTTTTAAATGAAAATAATATAGCTTTAGATGACACAAAAAAAGCTGAAACTATTAAAAGTGTAGAAGTAATAAAAGAAAAAGAAATTAAAAAGATTGTAAAACCAAAACAAGAAACTTTAAAAACTAAAAAAGTAAGTAAAAAAAATGATAAAAAACCAAATTTAAAAAACCAACCATTAAAAAAGTCGCCACAAATAGATCAGACATCGTTAATTAATCAAACATCACCAATCAATCAATCATCATTAAAAGACATACAAAAAGACACAAGTAAGTCCACTTCTTTGCAAAATTTAAATAATTCAAAAGAAAATTATGACTTTTGTAAAGAAAATATAGGCTTTAAAGTTTTAAATACAAAAGAGGCATATGACTTTCCAAAAAAGGCGAAAATGCTAAGACTAAAAGGAAATTTTGAAGTTGAAGTTAGCTTTAAAATAATAAATAGTGGTATAAAAATCATAAATATAAAAGGTTCTATAAATGAAATATTTAAAACAGAAGCCAAAAAATTAACACAAAATTTAAACATAGAGGTATTAGATAAAAGAGTTAGTGAGTGCTTAATTATAAAGCCTTTTTTGTTTATTTCAAATTAAGGAAAATTTATGTTTAACAAAAGAATAAAAGGTCATCATAGAGGCAAATTTGGAAAACCTATTATGGCTGATGAAAAAGAATTTGAGAATTTTTTAAACACACAATCAAAAGATGAAAATGCGATTTTATACTTTCACATACCTTTTTGTGATAATATCTGTTCATTTTGTAATTTAAATCGTAGCAAACTTGATGGAGAGCTTGAAGAATACACCGAATTTTTGATAAATAGTATAAAACACTATGCCAAGTTTCCTTATATAAAAGGTAAAAATTTTAAAAGCATCTATTTTGGAGGCGGAACTCCAACTATACTTAAAGAATCCCAATTAGAGAGAGTTTTAATAGCTATAAACACAAATTTCCATATTGATAAAAACGCCGAGTTTAGTAGCGAGAGCACTCTTCATAATCTAAACTTAAATAAATTAAAACTAATGCAAAATTTTGGCATAAATCGTTATAGCATTGGCATTCAAACATTTAGCAATAAAGGGCGAAAACTTTTAAACAGGGTTGGAGATAAAAATAGTGCTATAAAAAAGCTAAGTCAGATAAAGCAGAATTTTAGCGGTCTAGTTTGCACTGATATAATTTATAATTATCCAAATCAAAGTCTAGAAGATGTAATAGAAGATGCCAAAATTTTAAAAGATTTAGAAATTGATAGCTCTAGTTTTTACTCGCTTCAATTTCACGAAGGTTCAGCATTTTTAAAACAAAATGATCCAAATTATTACCACCTAGAAACAGATAAAATGCTTCATAATGCATTTTTAGAAGAGATGTTAAAGGGTGATTATGAAGTGCTTGAATATACAAAAATTAATAAAATCAACCGCGATAGATACCTATATATCAGACTTTCACACAAAGGTGTAGATATTTTGCCAATTGGAATTGGAGCTGGTGGAAGACTTGGAAATTATAGTATTTTTAATATGAAAAAAGATATAAAAATGATTTCAAAGACAAATGAAGTTGAACTAAATTTTGCTAAATTTTCGGCACTTTTTCAATATGACAATATAAATTTAAACCTAATAAAAAGTTATTTAGATGATGAAACTTTTGAAAAAGAGTTTAATTTTTTTAAAGAGTGTGAAAGTTTTGGGTATTTAAAAATAGATGAAGGATATTTGAAATTTAATATTGATGGGATATTTTGGGGAAACACAATAGCATCAAAAGCAATAGGAATAGCAAATGAATATTTTAAAAATTATGAAAACAAAGGAAAAATATGAGAAATTTAGTAATTTATGCATCAAAAACCGGCAACACAAAAAAAGTTGCAATGACCATAGCAAATAACCTTGGTTACGAGTTAAGAAGTGTTGATGAGATTGAAAATTTAAATGGAGTTAATAACATTATCTTTGGATTTTACATAGATAAAGGCGATATGAGTGATAATGCTAGACGTGTGGCTTTAATGATTCAAAACCGAAAAATTGGACTTTTTATGACTTTAGGTGCAAGTGCTAATAGTGATCACGCAAAAGAGTGCTTTTCAAAAGCAAAAGATGAGTTTATCAAAAATGGCTGTAAGATTGGCGGAGAATTTTTTTGTCAAGGTGCGATTGATCCTGAATTGATATCTTGGATGAGAGCAAATTTAGGAGATAAAATTACCCCTCAAAAAGAAGAAGGCTGGAAAAATGCTGCAACTCATCCAGATAAAGAGGATTTAAAAAATGCAGTTCTAGCCTTTATGGATTTTAACTAATTAATTATCTTTTATAACTATGTGGATTTGTGGAACCCGCTTGTTTTATCACCTTTAATCCCTCTAAATCATACGCAGCACCAAATCCCTTAACATATCTACCTTTACTTAAAAGCTCAAACTCAACTACACAAAAATCACTCATATTTCTTATAAAAGATATAGATGCATCATCTGGATATAAATCAACAAATTTATCAAATATTTTATCTTTTATATCTTGTTCATAATGAAATTTAGGCGTTGTGCAAAAAGTAGCTCTTAATCTTGCAAAAATACTAAATGCGTCTTTTTCATCTTGTATAAACATTAAAGATACATTTTTATCTCTACTAATGCTTTTAAAATGTGGCGCTATTTTTGAAATAGTAATAAAAATTTTATTATTCTCTCTAACAAATGGAGCATAAGAACTTACCGAAGCCCCATCATCATAACTAGAAATTATAACTGTTTTTTTACTATCTATAAATTTTATTAAAGATTCCTCAATTTTAGAAAAATCTTTTGTAGTTTTTATATTTGGACAAAGTTTAATAATAGCATCTTCGTATTCTAAAGGATCTTTAATATTTTTTTCAAATGGAATTTGTATAACATTATTTTGACACTCTATAAAAATACCATTTTCATCTATATTAGATAGTTTGACATCAACTTTTGTTTCAACATTGCTATATTTTTTATACAAAGCAGCGATGATATCCGAATGTTTTTCATTCATGTATTTTAAAAAATTTTCTTTCATTTTTTTCCTTTTTAAGATTTTATTTTTTTGTATTTTTTTATGTTAAATTCTATGGGTATTTCAAATCTTACAGTCTGATTTTTCAAAAACTCTTTTGGCGGTTTCGGAAAAGGTGAAGCTCTATCAAAAAGTTCTAAGGCTTCTTTATTTAATATATCATATTTACAAGGATTTGAAATCAACTTATCAACAACATTGCCATTTTCATCTAATGTTACTTTAACTATTATAACGCCTTCTTGCTTGTCTATAAGAGCTTGATTTGGATATCGTTTAAATTTATTTAACCTAGAAAAAATCAACCCTTGCCAAGATATTTGTGTTGATTTTAAATTTGATGAACCAGGTAGTGGCGTTGTTACATTTTTGCCACTACCTTTTATAGGTGCAGTTGCTATATTATCTTGTGAGCTAGAATTTACTGGCGAATTAGTATTATTTTGTGGGATTTCTTTTTTAGCAAAATTACTATTTTGCTTCTGTTTTTCTTCTTGGTTTTTATTATTTTTTTTAGATAATTTCATTTCGGAGTCTTGCAAAACATTGGATTTTATCTTTTCTGGCTCTTTTTTCTTCTTGTTTTTTTGTATATTTTTTTCATTTTTATGTTCTTTTTGTTCTGTTTTTTCTTCTGTTTTTTGACCTTTGATTAAATTTAGCGAAGTTTGTTTAAGTTCACCTATTGGTAAATTTGATACTATCATTATTGATTCAAATTTATCCCCTTGTTTTGCGTTTAAAGAATCTGATAAAATAATATCTTTGTTATAAAAAATAATCCAAAATATAAAAAAATGGATACAGCAAGATATAAAAAAACCAAGTATCCATAATCTAATGCTACTCATTTGCCGATTTATCAATTCCTGATGTTAAAGCTATTTTAGAATAATTCGCATTTTTTACATTTTCTATAGTTCTCATCAAAATTTCATAAGATACACTTTTATCAATATGAAAATAAACTATATCATTTTTATTGTTATTAGTTTTTTGATCAAGAAAAGATATCAAATTTTCACTATTTGCTAATTTATTTCCAACATATATTTCATGCTTATCATTTATATAAATAATGGTAGGGTCTTTTTCATCGCTAGTTGATTTACTTGCAACACTTGGCAACTCAACCTTAACAGACGCAGTAGCAAGCGGTGCAACTACCATAAAAATAATCAATAAAACAAGCATAACATCTATAAACGGGGTTACATTTATCTCACTTAACTCTTTATCTTTTTCATATGTCAGCATGGCTATCCTTTTTAGAAATTTCTCTATTGCTTATAATATATAAATCGCTAACTAAGTATGAAATTTTTTCTGAAAATCTTGATGATAACTTTGTAAAATAATTATAAAATAAAACAGCCGGTATAGCAGCAATAAGCCCTAGAGCTGTTGCAAAAAGTGCTTCTGCAATACCTGGAGCTACAACACTCAAACTAACATTATCACTAGCTGCTATTGAAGTAAAGCTATTCATTATTCCCCAAACTGTACCAAATAGACCTATAAATGGCGAAACTGCTCCTATACTAGCAAGAAAAGAAATGCCATATTTTATAATACTTGTAAATTTATTTATCTGAATTTCTAATCTAAATTTTATACGATTCTTAAGATCTTTATCTACAACTTTGCTTTTTAAAATCTCATCTTTTACTTCATTTATCATTAACAAAAGATAGCTTTTTTTATATAAAATTATTTCATCATCCAAGCTTTGTACTTCTTTTAAAAATCTTTCATCTTTTTTAATTCTTCTAAAAGCACAAAAAAATGCGATAAATTTTACTATAAATACACACCATGTTAAAACAGAAAAAAATACTAATATATACATAACAACTTTAACTACTATATGAGCATTTTCATACAAAGACATTATTGATAATTCTGATGAATGATTATTTTTAATAGTATTTGAGTTTAAAATACTATTATTAACATCAACAACTAATCTTTCATCACAAAAACTTATGTTAAAAATCAAAAAAAGTATTATAAAAATTTTAAATATTCTCATAACTAAAACCTATATGAAACACTTGCTAAAAATGTTCTACCTCTAGCTTTATTTGGAAATAGATATATATCGTTGTCATTTTTATCTAAAAGTTCTGGCTCAGCTGAATTGTAAGCATTTAAAGCATCCATGTAATTTTTATCTGTTAAGTTTTGCACTTCAAATTTAAATGTAAATTTATCATTTGGCTTGTAAATAGCATACAGATCATAAACCGTAGGTATGCTTGGAAGCTCTTGGGACTTTCTCTGGGATAATGAATCATCTTTATCAACTCTTGCACTACTATTTCTATCAACTCTCTTTGCTTTTCCTGTGTATTTAGCTATTACACCTATATTTAATTTTTTATTAAAAAATCTTGTTCCCAAATCAATCGTCGCATAATCCCTTGGAAGTTCGGTTATTTTTCCCAAACCAAACATATCATTTCCATATGTTTCATTGATTGGTTGGTTTGATTTTTGATGAGAATAACTTGCTATTATATATAATATATTCATATCATAATTTAACTCTACTTCATAACCTTTAAATTCTACTTCATCGTAGTGATTTAGATGAAGCGTCCATCTATTTGCTTTATCATCCTCAAAAGATCTATTGTATATAAAGTCATCTACTTTGGTATTATAATAAAGGGCTTTTAATCCAAAATTATCATCTTGAAAAAATAAACCATCCTTATGGCTATTAAATCCTATTTGCCAAGTTTTAGCCTTTTCTGGTTTTAAAAAAGGATTTACACCATCACCAAACGCATCAGCAAAAAACATCTCTTGTGGCGTTGGGGGTCTTGTTGATTTAGAATAGCTTAAAAATGGACTAAAAAGATCGTGTAAAGCAAGTGAGCCGATTAAAGAATAATTAAACTCAGTGCCATCTTTATCTATATCAACTGCTCCTTTTGGAAAACATTTTGGATTACGATAGCACTCTGGTTTATGCCCATTTAAATTCCATCTATATAAATTTAAATTTGATGATAAAGTAAAAATATCATATTTAAACTCATTATCTAAATATAATGTTGTATTTTTCCCTTTTCCTCTTGGCTGAAAAGGTGTTGCTTCAGCAGACCAATTAGCACTTTCTCCGCCATCTTCTAGATTATTTTTATACTCATTATTTAAGTAGTTTAATCCAAATTTAGATCTTGCGTCTATATCTGCAATTTTATATAAAAATGTGTTTGACATATCAAAAGTAAAAGCTTTATTGTTTGCAACTAAATTTCCATCTTTTGTTAAATGCGGATTTGAATATATTGTGCCATCTTTATCATATTTTTGCTTACCATCATTATATGCAAGCAATAAATCAAAATTTATAAAATCATTATAAGGATTATAATTATAATTTAACTGATAAGAGTTATTGGTTATATCTCTTCTAGCTAGATCATTTTTATATCCCCTATATGTTAAAATAGCTTTATTTTCACTATTAGGAGAAAATTCTATTTTAGCAAGATAACCTTTTGGACGCTGCGTAAGAGATTTAGGATCAAAAGGACTTATATCTTCAATCTCTCCATCATCATCTTTATGGTTTAATTCGCTTATATTATCCCCGTTTCCAGTTTTATAGTTTTGAGAAATTTTCTTACCGCTATATCCAAATAAAAATCCAATATTTGCTTCATTTTCTAACTCTATTTTAGAAGCTAGAGCTCCCATATAATTTGGACCTACCTTATTTGAACCATAACTATATTTTCCATAAAATCCAAATATATTTCCATCTCTTACAACATCATCTACTCCTATAGTTCTAAAATTTGCAGAACCCATAAGTCCGCCTTGTCCTCCACTAAAAGTTCCTTTTTCTATATCAATACCAACTATAAAATTTTGATCAATCGGAGCTCCAAAAGAAGAAGAGCCTAGTGTTCCTTGTCCTAAATGAAATTTACCATTATCAGCTGCTGTTCCAAAAAAAGTCTGAGTTACTCCATCTATAGTTGTATTAACTCTACCAAGTCCTGTTAAACCACGCAAATTTACTTGTAATGTTCCTTGACTTTGGTCTGTATTTGTGTAACTTCCAGGCATTGATCTAACTATCGAATCAAGACTTTGAGTATTATCTGAAATATCCCCTCTTTGACTTACAGCACCAGGAGTAACAAATGGCTTAACTTCGCTACTTATCTCAGTTCCAGAAACATCTAAAGTATCAAATTTAAGCTCATTTGCATAAACATAATTTACTATAACAAAAAAGCTAAATAATTTTACAAATAATCTCATTTAACTTCCCTGCTTTCTTTATAATCATTAAAAAATATCATAAAGTCAAATTCACCATTTTTTATATCTTTGATGGTTTCATTTTCAAAACCCAAACCTACGCTTACGAAATTTTTTTTACTTTTATAATCCATTATATGCAAAGGAACTCCACTTAATTTATTTACATGATATCTACCAGCAATTAATACTATTTTATTTTTTGAATGAACCAATATATCAGCCATTCTCCTATCTTTATATTGCTGAATTTTGATAAGTTTGTTTAAAATATCTTCATCTTGTATATCATGAGTAGATTTTATGAAATCTCCTATTTTATCTTTAATCTCTTTTTTTGTTGATAAATTACCCATTAACGCCATAGCTCCTTTGTATATTGTTGAAATTTCATTTTTATTTAAATTTGCGCCCAAAATATTTGTATTTAGCAGATAAAATATGGTCTCTATAAGTGTTTTATAATCGCTATATTGCCACCTATCATCCCATATTAATGATTTTTTTAACATGCTCTTTGAAATATTTTCAAAATTGTGTTTAGCTTCATCTAAAATATCTTGATGAGATGAGCTAAACATTTCTAATGCGATATCTAAATTTAAATTATTACTAAGATCTTGTATGATTTTTGATTGCATTATATGGTGATATGTATTTATATGCTCTTCACCAAGAAGAACAATATCGTATTTTAAAAGCCTATTTGTAAAATCATCATATGTGATTTCTTCGTAATTTTTTAATGAAACAATCTTAAAATCATTAAACTTACTTGGTAAAATTTCTACTTTTTTAGCACAACCTTCTATAAATATACATAATATAAAAATACCAATGTAAGACATTAGTCTTATTAACATACTACATATAACCTTTGATAATGATAATAATAATGATATAAAATATCAAATCACGATTATATATGAATATTTATTAAATATAACTTAATATTTAATAACAAAAAATAAATGTAATCAAGAGATTTAAAAATTATAATTTATATTTTATGATATAAATTTATAATTATGAAATGATATAAAAACATAGTTTTTTGTAATTGGCATAATTATAAATGAAAAACAAGCAAGTAAATACTTTCTAAAAACTTGTTTGTTTTAAATAAAATAATTCTATAAAAATTGCTATAAATATTAAAAATGTAAGAATTACTTTTATTATAAATAGCTAATATAGGTAATAATCGCAAAAACTACCAATATTTCCATCGTCATTTCACTTGTGATAAATACAAAATACTAAATAGTGTTATTGTTATATATCACTATATGCTTGTTACGCTCTTATTTAATATTTTTTGAAAAATAAAGTTAATGTATTATCTAACTTATCATAAATCACTATTCAAGTATTTCAGCTTCATCATAAAGCTCTTTTGGTAAGCTTTTTGTCGTTTTTGCACCATGAGTTTTTAACTTTTCTATATAACTTGACATTCCGCCTCGTCCGCTTAGGGTTTTATAAATTTCATCTTTACTATTTTGAAGTGAGTTTAATCTAGTATCTAGAGTTTGAAATTTTTCGCATACAAGCACAAATTTATCGTAAATTTGACCAGCAAGTTTTAAGATATTTTCAGCTTTTTTGTCACTTTGTAAATTTAACCAACATATATATATTGTTTTTAATGCCATTAGTAAAGTAAGTGGCGTTGTTATAAAAATGCCCTTTTCATATGCATAAGTATAAAGATTATTATCTTGGGTAAGTCCAACCCTTAAAATATTATCATAAGGTATAAACATAAAAATATATGGATATGCATTGATATCATAATCTTTATACTCTTTGCTATCAAGCGTATTTATGTGATTTCTAAGGTCATTTGCAAGTTTTTTAGCATATATAATTTTTTCTTTTTCATCGTTACTTTCGCAATAATTACTATAATTTACAAGCGAAAATTTAGAGTCAATTATAGCTTTTTTATCATTATCAAAATCCACAACCAAATCAAGAAATTTCTGATTGCCATTTTCATCTTTATATCCAACTTGAGTATGATAATTCTGCCCTTTTACAAGCCCACTTGCATCTAAAATTTTTTCAAGCTGCAATTCACCTAAATTTCCTAGCATTTTTTTATCACCTTTTAATGCATTTGCAAGTGCGTCAGCTTGAGTACCAAGTTTGAGTGCTTCTTTTTGGAAATTTTCAAATATGCTCTTAAAATTCGTGTCAGTTTGAATCATCTTTTCGCGATACTCTTTAATGTTATCATTTAAAGGTTTTATAAGTTCATCAAATTTCTTTTTAGAATCTTCGCTTAGTTCTTTTATATTTGCATTTTTTATATTTTCAAAATTTGCTTTTATGCCTTGTTCTAGAAAATTTTTCATATTCTCAACTTGTGTTTTAAAGCTAAGCTCTAGTTTTTCTTTGTCGTTTTTCATACTTTCTTTAAGTTCATTTATCTCATCTACCTTAGTTTTTATAGATAAATTTAAAGCTGAATTCTCGCTATTTAATTCCATAATCTTATCTTGCAAATATGAAATTTTTGAATTTAAATTTGTATTTTGCAAAATATTCTCATCTATCTTATCTTGCAAATTTATACAATTTGTTTCACTTACTGCCAAGTTTTTTTGCAACTCATCATTTAAAATTTCTTGTTTTTGCAAATTTTTCTTTAAATCATCTATAATTTGCATTCTTTCATCTATATTTTCTTTGGCATTATTTATCTCATTTTCTAGTCTTATTTGCATATTTTTAAATTTGATAAAATACATTACACAAAAAACTAGCGACAATATTAACAGCCCAAATACACATAAAATTGCAATTTCATACTCTTCTTTACTCATAATATCCCTTAATTCAATTTATATACAATTATAACAACTTTATCCATTTATTTATTTAAATTGTATATAATAACAACATTAGTTATTATAAATATAATATTTTAAATAGTAATAATTCTTATTTAAGAATTTATATGTTATGATTACTAAAATTAAACGAGAAGGAGACAATATGTCAAAAGTTATCGAGCAATTAAATCAAATACAAGCGGATGCAAATATTCTCTACATACAGTTTCACAATTATCATTGGAATGTAAAAGGATTACAATTTGTATCAATTCACAATTACACAGAAGAAGCTTATGAGGAAATGAGTACACTTTTTGATGATGCAGCTGAAAGAGCTATACAACTTGGAGGAAAAGCCATAGTTTGCCCAAAAACTTTAATGGAAACATCAAAAGTTGAACCTTTAAAATCAGATACTTTCTGCCCAAAAGATGTAGTAGAAGGTATGAAAAAATCTTATGAGTATCTACTAAAAGCATTTAAAAAGCTAAGAGAAGTGGCTGATGAGAAAGATGATTCTACAACAGTAGCATTTGCAGAAGATCACATAGCTGGTATAGAAAAAAGAATTTGGATGCTAAATGCTATGTTAGGGTAATTTAAGGGGCAAAAGCCCCTCTTTCATTGTTACAAACTCGCACTAAATTGCCAAAATGGCATTATTTCACATTTTATGCCCTCTATCTCCAATAAACCTTGATTTGACATAGAAATAACTATAAGTTTTATTATGTTTAAATATTTAAGTTTATTTATAAGTTTTTTAAATTTTAAAAATATCAAATCACTTGGTCTAAAAGGTATGCACAATATTCCTAAATTTAAATCAGGTATAAAAAAATCGATATCATTTTCATAAAAAAACTCTTTTTTAAGTTTTAAAAGCTCACAATAAACTATATTTGAAAAAATAATTTGAAAATTTTTATTAACATTAAGGGCGGAAATAATCGCAAAATCGCTCATATAAATTTTCTTTGCACCATTTGGCTGATTTATTTTAGGAAGTAAATTTATATATTTTTCATTTTCAAATTTAAAAATAGTCTCATAAACCCTATCTTTTGATATTTTCATACCCTTTTTTAAAAATTTATAAATACTATTTGCACTAAAAGTTTTATTTGTAAGCTCACAGCACTGTTTTAAAATTTCTATCTGAGTTTTGTCTAAATTAGATTTCAAGATATTTTGTAAAAATATAGTCATATCATTGATATCACAAAACACGCTACCAGCGCCATTTCCGTAATTTATAAAACTACTAAACATAGTTCTAATGTCAAATTTTTTCTTATAAAAAACCATAAATTCTTCAAAATCAAGATTATTTACATAAATTTCATCATAATTTTCGAATTTAAGTTCGTTATTTTTGGTCGCACAACCTACTTTTAAATTTACAAAATCAAGATCAAAATCGCTGTTTATGCCATCTAAAGCAATAGCTTTTAGTCTTTTATGAGTAAGTATAAAATTGCTTAAATTTTCTTTGATATATTTTTCATCACATCTAATATCATCAAAATTTACATATAAAATTTCATCATCATTTCCATTTCTTAAAAGCCACTCTTTTAAAAGAGTTGTTTTACCAGAATTTATAGCACCTTTTAAAATAAATTTATCACTACCAATACTAATTTTTCTATCGTAAAATTTAGATATTTTAGGAGGATTTTGATAAAACATATCCAATATATCCAAATTTAATCCTTTTTGTTTTTTAATTCTTCAAACACATGAATGAATGAATAAACCTCATCTACATTATCTACATGAGTAGAATACCACATTATGTGTTTTAGTTCATTTGTTGTATTTACAACACCACTTAAAATAACTTTACATTGTATCACATTTACTCTTATTGTTGAACCTTTAACCACATTATCCGTATAAAATTCTTTTTTTAATTTAAGTAAAATTGAGTTATTTTCATAAATACTGCAAGAATTAGCATTTTTGGGTATTAAAAAAGTTCTTATCTTATTTACTCCAGAAACACTTTTTGCAATATCTATAGCTTTTTGTTCATCATTTTTGGTATTTATCTCCCCTATCAACAAAACTTCGCCATAAAAACTTTCTACATCTATGTCATAATTGCTTAGAGTTTTATGGGCTAAAATTTGTGATTGGATATTTGTTTTTATGATTTTATCTTTTGTTTGTATGTAGATATCTCTGCTATCTTGTGACGAAGAATATAGATCAAAAACACTAAGTATATTTAAAGCAGGCGGCAAAGTTGAACAAGCACAAATAAAAAAAGGCACCAAAAATAAAATCATGTATCTCATAATCTGCCCCAAAAACCATTTACTAACTTTACTAAAATCAAACTAAAATTTATATAAAATCTGATATAATTCCAATTTATGGAAGGTAAAGCATTCTGGTGAATCTCGCGGACTTCAAATCCGAGGACGGGGCAGTTGACTGTTTCGTGGGGAGTTCGATTCTCTCACCTTCTCGCCAACTTTGATTTAAATAATATTTAGTAAAGTAAATTTAAGATAAAATAGCTCACTGTATTAATCAAAAATAAATTTGAAAGCGAAAAATGGTTTTATCAACAAAAGCTATTAGAAATATATATTTAAACAACATAATATATACAATTGTGGTTTTATTATTTTTTGCTTTTAGCATTATCTTTAAAATTAATGAAATATCTAAAGAGATTAGTTTTTCTTTGGAAAAAAGCGACTCTTTGATTGCTTTTTTTATTCAAAACACTATAAAAGATATACAAAATTCACAATTAAATGATATTAATACAAGTTTTTTATTTCAGAAAATACCGTATTTAAGAGCTGTATATAATCTAGATAAACAAGGAAATGTGCTTAATATCGACAAATCAACCAATGAAGCTGAATATGTTACAAATTTCTCAGGGTATATTTTGCAAAATCCAAATCAAGAATCTATTTTTCACATAAGCAAAACCAAAATATATAAAAATAAAGATAAGTCCATATTTTTTATAATAAAAAATATGGATGGATATCTTGCTGGAGAATTTAATTTAGAAAAATTATATGAATATTTTAATGAAAATAAAATTTTAGATAAAAACACTATTTTATTAAATTCAAGCGGAAATGCTATCTTTAAAGAAGATATAAAAACAATGAATTATCGCAGTATTTACGAATATTTAGGCAGTTTAACAAAAATAAACTCATTTGGCATAAATTTAAATACAAAAAAAGATTTAATAATCTACAAAATTACAAAAAATCCAAAATATCACTTTATTTTACTATATAATTTTAATTTATTTAATGCATTGTCTCCATCTGTTTTTATAGTTATTCTTATGATAAGCTTTTTTATACTTATGTTTATAGCTATGAAGCTTACTATAAAATCTCTTGAAACAAATTTGCTCTTGCCTATAAAAAATCTTAAAAATATGATAAAAAACATAAGAAATTTTAACATAAAAAAAGAAGATATCATAAGTTACAAATCTAAAAATGAAGACTTCAATGAAATTTTAGACGACATATCATATATGTATAAAAAATATAAAGATATAAGACATTTTTTAAAAGACGCATATTATAAAGATAACTATATATTTAACCAAAGCTCTTTGATTATATTAATGATAAATGCATATGATGGAAGTATAATTGATGCTAGCAAGGGTGCCATTAAATTTTACAAATATAAAAAAGAAGCTCTTTTAAACAAAACTATCTTTGATATAGATATAACTCCTGAAAATAAATTTGAACTAGAAAAACTTAGATATCCATATAAAAAAATACACATTTTTAAAGCTAAACATATACTCTGTGATATGAGTATAAAAGATGTTTTAGTCGAGACAAGTTATACAAAAATACAAAATAAAATGTATCAAATAGTAATCGCAAGAGACATAACATACGAAACAAATTTGATAAAAGGCATAAAACAAGAACATCAAATTTTAGATATATCACCATTTACCGTATTTTATTTTAGCGATAGAGGCCTTAAAAAAGTTAATTTTGTTTCATATACTGTAAGTAGAATTTTGGGCTATGAGCAAGAAGAGATAATGAATGAAAATTTTGATATTTACACAATATTACATCCAGATGATGTAAGCAAACTCATAAGTATTTTTAAAACAAATATGAGATTAACTCATATAAATAGTGTAAATACTCAGTTTGAACAACCTTGCAGGGTTCTTCATAAAAATGGAACATACACTTGGTTTAATTTATTTTTTAGAATCATAAAAAACAAAAAACAATCTATACAAACTATCATATATGCTATTAATTATGCAGATATTTTAAAACAAAAAAATAATTTTGAACACCAAATACAAAAATACAAAAATCTAATATTGTCTTGCAACATAATAACTTTTGAAATAAATTTAAAAACAAATATTATTTCATTTAGCGAAAATCTATCTACAAAATTCGATTTAAATACAAAAGATAAAGTTATAAGTATGAATATTAATTCATTTAAAAAACTCGTTAATGAAGATGATTTTAAAAAACTAGATTATTCTATAAGCGAACATGCAAACAATAAAAAAGACTTTTTTAAAGAAGAGATTAGAGTTATAGGAAAAGATGGCAAAGAAATTTGGGTTTTATTAAGAGGTAAAATTATCACAAGAGATCAAAATAAAGAGCCTTTGATTATTTATGGTGGACTCATGGATATAGATTTTCAAAAGAAACTTACAAATTTGTCAATCTTACATAAAGAAGTATTTTTAAATTCCTCTCAAAGTATGATTATAACAGATGAGAAAAGCAACATAATAGAAACAAACAAGGCTTTTGATAATTTTTTTGGATATCAAAATATAATAGGACAAAATTTAAAAATTTTAAAATCTGCTAAAAACGATATCAAAAAATACAAAAAAGTGCTAGATTATATAAGGCATACTGATTATTATAGGGATATTTTATGGATAAAAGCAGCCGATGATAGTTCTATTTTATCTATGTTTAGCGTAACTAAGATAAAAGATGAGGTTGGTAATATAAAAAATTATGTTATAAGTTTTCACACTATAAGTGAAAATACCAAATAGTAAATTCAGCCTTTTATTTGTTAATTAATAGTATCATAACATTTTAAAATGGAGATAATATGAGTGATATGAAATCTAAAATTTATGAACACGAAATACCAAAAGGAAGTAGACTTTATTTTGGAAAAAGTGCCTCACTAAAAAGAAAAATAGAACATATTGCTAGCAATCTTTTAAGCAAAGAAGGTTTTAGCGAGATACTAACTCCGTATTTTTCATATCATCAAGATCTTAGTATTGAAAACTCATCGCTTATACGTTTTAGCGACATACAAAACAATGAAATAAGTCTTAGAGCTGATAGCACCATAGATGTTGCAAGAATAGTCCAAAGAAGACTAAAAGATACTAAACAAAACAGATGGTTTTATATACAACCTGTTTTTAAATATCCAAGCATAGAAATTTATCAAATAGGTGCTGAAATTTTTGGGCAAAATGATTTAAATATAGGCGTAGAAATAGCTATTAATTTATTTAAAGAATTTGATCTTAAACCGTATTTACAGATAAGCAATATGGAAATTCCAAAACTTGTTTGTTCTCTTTTAAATTTAGATATAAGTATTTTTGAAAAAGCTGAAGTTGAGAAAATTTACTCACAAAAACAGCCATGGTTAGAAAAACTTTGTTTGCTAAGCAAAGCTGAAAATATAACTAATCTTATAAAAGAAATTCCAAATGAATTAAAAGAACCTTTAGAAGAGATAAAAGAGCTTGCCCTTGGCTCTAAGTATGAAAATATATGCGTAGCACCACTTTATTTTTCTTCTATGAGATATTATGATAAACTATTCTTTAGATTTTTACACAACAATAAATATTTAAGTAGCGGTGGAAGTTATGAGATAGGTGGCATAAAGTCTTGTGGTTTTTGTATTTTTACAGATGTGATGATTGAAAATTTAATTGAAACAAAAGGATTTTAAATTGAATAAAGCTGATTTAATAGTAGGTGTCCAATGGGGCGATGAGGGAAAAGGTAAAATAGTCGATATGCTTTCACAAAACTATGATGTAGTTTGTAGAGCAAATGGTGGGCATAATGCTGGACATACAATATGGGTTGATGGGATTAAATACTCAATGCACCTAATACCAAGCGGTATTTTACACAAAAATATTATAAACATTATAGGTGCTGGCGTTGTTGTAAATCCAAAAGCACTCATAGAAGAAATGGCTCAGTTTTCAAATTTAGAAAATAGGTTTTTTATAAGTGAGAGATCTCATCTTAATCTAACTCATCACTCTTTGATAGATAGATCAAAAGAAAACCTAAAAGGGGATAAAGCTATAGGAACTACAGGTAAAGGCATAGGACCAGCATATTCTGATAAAATAAGCAGAAGCGGACATAGAGCACTTGAACTAAAAGATCCTAAAAAACTAGCAAAAGACTTATATACCGAATTTAAAGAAAATGCATATTTTTATGATGCACTAAATATAAATTTACCTAACGAAGATGAAATTTTTAAAGAAATAGAAGAATACAGCAAAGCACTTTCGCCTTATATAATTGATACAACAAAATTACTTTGGGAATTAATGGATCAAAATAAAAAAGTTCTCATCGAAGGTGCACAAGGAACTATGCTTGATATAGATCATGGAACATATCCTTATGTTACAAGCTCAAATACCATAAGTTCTGGCTCTTGTACTGGTTTGGGACTAAATCCAAAAACACTAAATAAAGTTATAGGTATCATTAAAGCTTACACAACAAGAGTTGGCAATGGCTCATTTCCAACCGAAGATTTAAGTAGTAGTGGTGAAACAATGTGTGAAGTTGGTAAAGAGTATGGAACAACAACAGGCAGAAAAAGAAGATGTGGTTGGTTTGACGCTGTGTCTGTAAAATACGCATCAAGATTAAATGGCGTAGATGAATACGCTCTAATGAAACTAGATGTTTTAGACGGGTTTGAAAAGATTAAAATTTGTAAAGCATACAAATATAAAGGCAAGATAATAGACTATGTTCCATCTGATTTACAAAATGTAGAACCTATTTATGAAGAAGTCGATGGCTGGAAAAGTGTTGCTAGAATTAGAAAATATGATGATTTAGAGCAAAATGCAAAAAACTATATCAAACGCATAGAAGAACTTTGCGGTGTTAAAATAGGCATAATATCGACTAGTCCAGATAGGAATGATACTATAATATTATGAGAGATACTAAATTTAGCCAAATTTTAAAAGTAAAAAAACAAGCACTAGAAAAAATCGAAATAGACCTTACCAAAAGACGAAACAAACTCTCAGTGTTAAAAAACGAAATAAATGATCTAATAAAACAAATTTCAGATCACGAATTTCCTAAAAAAGGTAATAGTATAGAACTTAATTCAAATTTGGCTATATTAAACACTTATAAAAATCAAAAACAAAATTTAAACGAAAAGATAAATTTAACAAACAAGGAAATTATGCACTTTGAACATCTTTACAAAAAAGCTTATTTGGATTATGAAAAGATAAAATATCTTGAAGAAGAAGAAATCAAAAAATCCATACTAAAAGCTAAAAAACAAGAGCAAATAATGTTAGATGAGATAGCAACTCAAAGATTTGCATACTCAAAAGAAAATCTATGAAAAATATAATAATTTTATTAATATTGATATTTTTGAATCTACAAGCACAAAATAGTAATTCAATTGATTGCACAACACTGTTTGAAGCTAGAAAATCAGAACTTATCAAAGAACTTGAAAAAATAGACGAAGCAAAACAAGCTCTAGAAGCTTACAAGGCATCTTTAAATTCTCTTAATGAACAAAAAAAATCTTTACTAGATAAACAAGAAGCTGATATTAACGCAACAATGACAAAAGTAGAAAATACAAAAAAAGAGATACAAGTAATTGTCCAAAAAAATGAAGAAATTTTAAAAGAACTGAAAAATATGACAACCGATAAAGTCTCAGAAGCTTATTCTAAAATGAAAGATCAAGCAGCAGCTGATGTTTTAACACAAATGGGTGCTATAAAAGCAGCAACTATTATGTATGCCCTTCCACCTAAAAAAATTTCAACAGTGATGGCAAAAATGGATCCTAAAATTGCATCAGAAATAACACTGATTTTACAAAAAGGCCCGCCATTTGAAAATAATAAAACCATTTTATACAATGAAAAATAACTAGATATGAAATACTTTTACTCATCTTTTATAATTACTGCCATTGGTCTTATTTTGTCTTATTATATAGGTGGATTTAGTGCTATTTATATCTGTTTTTTACTGGGTATTTTAGAAGTGAGTCTTAGTTTTGATAATGCTGTTGTAAACGCAAAAGTGCTAAAAAATATGTCCCCTGTTTGGCAACAAAGATTTATAATTTGGGGAATTCCTATAGCTGTTTTTGGAATGAGATTTATTTTTCCAATTCTAATAGTATCTATTGCTGCTAAAATAGGAATGATTGAAACATTTATGCTCGCACTAAATAATCCTGATAAATACCATGAAATACTCTCAAATCATAAAAACGAAATTTATATCTTTGGTGGCGGATTTTTACTTATGGTTTTTAATGAATTTTTCTTTGATGATGCTAAAGATACCCATTGGATTAAACATCTAGAAAACAACCCGTTAACTAAATTTACATCTAGTATCCAGAGCATAAGCGTGATTATAGCCATCGCAGTTGGAATTCTTATAACTTGGATTACAGAAAATTCAACATATGCTATTGCTTATTTTAGTGCTATTTTGTTACATATAATTATAAGTAGTTTTAATGAAAAATTTAGTTCAGGTGGTGTCAGAAGCGGACTTATGGGATTTTTATATCTTGAAACTCTAGATGCTAGTTTTAGTTTTGATGGAGTAATTGGGGCTTTTGCACTAAGTGAAAATATATTTATCATAATGATTGGACTTGGCATAGGAGCTATGTTTGTAAGAAGTATAACGATATATTTGGTTAAGAAAAAAACATTAGATTCATTTATATACCTTGAACACGGTGCACACTATGCGATACTTTGCCTAGCACTCATAATGTTTTTTAAAGTTTTTCACGAAGTAAGTGAAATTGTAACTGGAACCATAGGCTTTGCATTTATATTAGCTGCGTTTATTGGTTCTGTGCTTTATAATAAAAAAAATATATGATTTGCGGTATAGATGAAGCTGGCAGAGGTGCATTAGCCGGCGAACTTGTGATTGCAGCTTGTGTTTTACATAGTGACATACAAGGGCTTACTGATTCAAAAAAATTAACTCCCAAAAAAAGAGAAGAGTTGTTTAAAAAAATTATTAAAAACAGCGAATATCTTATAGTGTATTTTAATGCTAAATTTATTGATGATTTTGGACTTAGTGAGTGTTTAAAAAGAGCTTTAGTAGTTTTTAGAGATAAATTTAAAGATTGCGATATTATTTATGATGGAAATTTAAATTACGGAGTTAGTGGCATAAAAACTATAGTAAAAGCCGATCTTAAGATAAAAGAGGTTTCAGCCGCAAGCATTTTAGCAAAGGTTAGCAGGGATAGACAAATGATACTTTTTGATAAAATTTATCCAAACTACGGATATAAAAAACATAAAGGGTATGGCACAAACTCACATTTGCAAGCTATCTTAAAATACGGAGAGTGTGAGATAAGTAGAAAAACATTTAAAATAAAGAAATTTATACAACCAACTCTATTTTAAATTCATAAATTTTAACATTTTTTTACCTAATTTAAGCTACAATACATCTAAAAAAGGCTTAATAATGCGTATCAAAGAACCACACACACCTTATATATCAAGAAAAATATCACTAGATCTTTTAAATTCAAAAATGGTAACTATAAATGGCGGAACCGAGCGTATAGAACAGATTGCAACGCAGATATTAAATGCAGATATTGCAAAAGAAAGAGCACTAGAAGAAAGAGTTAATGAACTTTTAGCACAAAACGAAAGCGAAATGGATGAAAGAAATATAGATAGAAAAAGTATGTTTTGGCTTGTTAAGAAAAAACTTGCAGATGAATATGATGTAACTTTATCTTACGATGATAGATATAGCAATGTTTCAAGGGAAATTTTAGAAACATTATGGAAAAAAGGCGTTATTGATTATAATGTTTCTGAAAACAAGATAAAAAATATTATTTATAGTTCTATTGAAGCTTATATAAAAAGTTATGACGATGTAGAAAATGAAGTTTTAAAAAAGATAGAAAATTATAAAAAGAAGTTAATACCAGGAACCGATGAGTATGACTTGGTATTTGAAAAATTATACAAAGAAGAGCTAAGTAAAAAAGGATTTTATTAATGGATGCATATATCTATCTTGAAAATGGCGTCTACTTAAAAGCAAAAGCATTTGGAAAAAGCGGGACCGTTTGTGGTGAAATGGTTTTTAACACTTCTATGAGTGGTTATGAAGAGATAATGAGCGATCCAAGCTATGCTGGTCAATTCATAGTTTTTACAATGCCAGAAATTGGCATAGTTGGTATAAATGAAGATGATATGGAGAGTTCAAAAATTTATGCAAGTGGCGTTATTATGCGTAAATTTAACAACACGCCATCAAATTTCAGATCACAAAAAACACTAGAAAAATTTTTTGAAGAACAAAACAAGATAGGAGTTTATGACATAGATACAAGATATCTTACTAGTATTTTAAGAGATAATGGGAGTTTAAATGCTATTATTTCTACAACTATAAGTGATAAAGAAGAGCTAAAAAAAGAACTTTTAGCCTCGGCAAAGATAGATGAAATTAACTATGTAAAGCTAGTTAGCACAAAAAACTCATATTATCATAACCAAGCCGCTTGGAATCATGATAAAAAAAGCTTTAATGCCTTAAATTCAGAAGGTAAAAAAGTAGCAGTTATCGACTATGGCTGTAAAAAAAATATACTAAATGAGCTTTGTGAGGTTGGTATAGAAGTAGAAGTTTATCCACATGATGTAAAAGCCGGAATTTTGATAGATAAATTTAAAAAAGGCGAAATTCAAGGCGTATTTTTAAGTAACGGACCAGGTGAGCCAAAAATGCTAAAAGATGAAATAGCTCAAATCAAAGAGCTTATAAAAGCAAATATTCCTATGTTTGGAATTTGCCTTGGACACCAACTTTTAAGCAATGCTCATGGGTATGAAACTTATAAACTTAAATTTGGACAACACGGTGCAAATCACCCTGTTATAAATTTACAAACAAAAAGTATAGAGATTACAACACAAAATCATAACTATAATGTTCCTGAAAGCATTAGCGAGATAGCTCAAATTACACATAGAAATCTTTTTGATGGAACCATAGAGGGCGTGAGATACAATAGCGGAAAAATCTTCTCAGTTCAACACCACCCTGAGGCTAGTAGTGGACCAAATGAAAGCAAGTATATATTTAAAGAGTTTTTGGATATTTTATGAGTGTTTTTGAACTCATAAATGTAGCTATGATATCTTTTACTGCAAGTTTTGGGCATTGTCTTGGGATGTGTGGGGGATTTGTTATAGCTTACAATATGAAGCTAAATAATATCAATGAGTCAAAAAGACCATTATATGTTTTTACTTATCATTTTTATAGAATTTTAGCTTATGTCCTGATTGGTACGTGCTTTGGAGCATTTGGATCACTTTTTGCACTTTCTTTAAAAACTAGAGCATATTTGTATTTTGCTCTTGGAATGTTTTTGGTTTTAATAGGTGTAAGTTTATTAAAAAGAGGAAAACTGCTTAAAATGCTAGAAAATGATAAAATTTTTACATCTGTGTTTAAAACTAAAATAAAAAACTATATGGGTCTCTCATCACTAAAAGCATTTGGAGTGCTTGGATTTTTAAACGGACTTATACCTTGTGGAATAGTGTATTTTTTTGCAGCAATGGCGATAAGTAGTGGAAATATTATAAATTCGATTTTAATAATGCTTGTTTTTGGAATTTGCACATTACCAGCACTATTTGGTTTTTCTTTTCTATCTAGAGTAATTAGTGATAATTTTAAAACAGCAATGCACTATATCAGCTGCATTTTGATGATAATGTTTGGACTTTATCTATCTTATACTGGATTTATAGCTGTCAATGCTTAATGTAAATTTAAAACTTAAACAATACCAAGATGCTATAGATGAGAGCAATATTGTATCAAAAACAGATGTCAATGGCATTATAACTTTTGCTAATGATGAGTTTTGTAAGATAAGTGGATATAGCAAAGATGAATTAATAGGTAAAAATCATAATATCATTAGACATCCGGATGTAGAAAAATCGGTATTTGAAAATCTTTGGCGAACTATTTTATCAAAAAAAGTATATAAAGGTATCATAAAAAATAGAGCAAAAAACGGACATGAGTTTTACCTAAATGCAACGATAATACCCATACTAGATACAAATGGGGATATAGAGGAATTTGTTGCTATTAGACATGATGTAACTGATGTTATACTTCTTAATCAAAAATTATTAGAAACTCAAACTCAGTTAAAAAACCTAAACGATAGCCTAGAACAAAGAGTGGCAGAGCAAACAAAAGAGCTTTTAAATATCAATAAAAACTTGCAAAATATCATAGATCAAGAAGTTAGAAAAAATGAAGAAAAAAGCAAATTTATATTTCAACAATCCCGCCTTGTATCAATGGGCGAAATGATAGGAAATATAGCTCATCAATGGCGACAACCCTTAAACGAATTAAGCATAAATTTATTTACTTTAAAAGAAAATGTATCAAATAGTAACAAATTTGAGCAAATTTATAATTATTCAAAAACTATAATAAAAAGTATGTCAAAAACGATAGATGATTTTATGAATTTTTTTAAAGCGGATAAAAAAAGAGAGGTATTTTTGTTAAAAGAATCTATAGATCACGCACTATTTATAACAAAAAGAACTTTAACAAATGAAAATATTCAAATCAAAATATCAAATTTAGAAGATGCTTATATATTAGGTTATAAAAGCGAACTTACACAAGTTATTTTAAATTTGATAAACAATTCAAAAGATGTTCTTAAAAATTTAAATAAGTCTGAAAAAATTATAGAAATAAAACTAAATACAAATGAAAATGATATAATACTTAAAATAATTGATAATGGTGGCGGAATAAAAGAAGAGCTGCTAAGTAAAATTTTTGAACCATATTTTACAACAAAACATCCAAGTTCAGGAACTGGTCTTGGGCTTTATATGAGTAAAATGATTATAGATGGTATGGGCGGTAGCATAAAAGCTACAAATGTTGATAATGGTGCTTGTTTTGAAATAAAATTAAAAAAGGGAAATTTATGAACACAGAATTATTAAAAGATCTCACTTTACTATTTGTAGAAGATGAAGATGATATAAGAAAATCTATGCAATATGCCATTGGTGATAAATTTCGCGATATTATAATGGCGCAAAATGGCGATGAAGGGCTCAAGAAATTTAAAAAATATAATCCAAATATAGTTGTTACTGATATAACAATGCCAATAATGGATGGTCTTAGCATGACTAAAGAGATCAAAAAAATATCAAAAGATATACCAGTAATAGTTCTTAGTGCATATAGCGACAAAGAAAAACTTATAAAAGCAATTGATTTTGGAGTAGATAAATATCTAATAAAACCTATCGATATGGAAGAATTTTTAAATGCAATCAGTCATATAGCACTAGATAAAATAGAAGCTTTAAATATCATAGAAATTGGCAATGGATATAATTTTCACACCATAAAAAGAGTTTTAATAAAAGATGATGTTGAAATACCACTAACAAAAAAAGAGCTTGCATTTATATCACTTCTAATCAAAAGACTTGGAACTGTAGTTTTACACGAGGATATAAAGAAAAATGTTTGGGCTAGCCAAAAAGTAAGCGATGCTGCAATTAGAACTTTTATCAAAAGAATTAGAGATAAAGTTGGAAATGATCTTATAAAAAATGTTTCTGGCTTTGGATATAAAATGGATTATAAATAAAAAGTTATATTTTATTTTAACTATTTAACAAAATATAAATAATTTAAGTTTATTTGTATTTTTTTTAATATATAATTACCAAAATATGTTATAAAAATGTAACATAAAATTATAAGGAGGATTTTCATGCAGCCAAAATTTGCATTGAATTACGATTATACAGTCGCTAAAATGTTCCTAATTTCTACGATAGTATTTGGTATTATAGGCATGTTGATTGGTGTTATTATATCTTTTCAACTAGCTTATCCAGATCTTAACTATCTAGCAAGCGAATATGGAACATTTAGTCGTTTAAGACCACTTCACACAAATGGAGTTGTTTACGGATTTATGTTATCTGGTATCTTTTCTACTTGGTACTATTTGGGTCAAAGAGTTCTTAAGGTATCTATGAATGAATCTCCGTTTTTGATGTTTATAGGAAAACTACATTTTATACTTTATGTAGTGGTTATACTTCTTGCTGTAGTTTCTCTTTTTGCTGGAGTTACAACATCAAAAGAGTATGCAGAACTTGAATGGCCAATAGATATATTAGTTGTTCTTGTTTGGGTATTGTGGGGTATAAGCATATTTGGGCTTATTGGTATAAGAAGAGAAAAAACACTTTATATATCAATATGGTATTATATAGCTACTTTCCTTGGCGTTGCAATGCTTTATCTTTTTAACAATATGGAAATTCCTACAAGACTCCTTACAGGAATGGGAAGCTGGTTGCATTCAGTTTCTATGTATGCTGGAACAAATGATGCATTAGTTCAATGGTGGTGGGGGCACAATGCTGTTGCATTTGTTTTCACTGTTGCAATTATAGCTCAAATTTACTATTTCTTGCCAAAAGAAAGCGGTCAACCTATATTTAGTTATAAACTATCATTATTTTCATTTTGGGGATTAATGTTTGTATATTTATGGGCAGGCGGACACCACCTTATATACTCAACCGTTCCAGATTGGATGCAAACAATGGGATCAATTTTTTCTGTTGTTCTTATACTTCCATCTTGGGGTTCAGCTATAAATATACTTCTTACAATGAAAGGCGAATGGAGTCAATTAAGACAAAATCCTTTAATCAAATTTATGATGCTTGCTGCAACATTTTATATGTTCTCAACTCTTGAAGGTCCAATACTTTCTATAAAATCAGTAAATGCACTAGCTCACTTTACAGACTGGATTCCAGGACATGTTCATGATGGAACACTTGGTTGGGTTGGATTTATGACAATGGCGGCACTTTACCATATGACTCCAAGAATATTCAAAAGAGAAATTTACTCAAAATCTTTAATGGAAGCACAATTTTGGATTCAAACAACAGGTATAGTTTTATGGTTCAGTTCAATGTGGATAGCAGGAATAACACAAGGAATGATGTGGAGAGCTACAGATGAGTTTGGAAATTTAGCATACTCATTTATAGACACAGTTACTGTTTTGGTGCCATATTATTGGATAAGAGCTATTGGTGGACTTCTTTATTTTATAGGATTTTTCATGTTTACATACAACATCATAAAATCAGTTTCATCAGATAAAGAATTAGCAAGCGAACCACGCAATGCTTCGCCTATGGCTGCATAAGGAGTTAAACATGTTTAATTGGTTAGAAAAACATCCATTTTTCTTTGCTGTTGCTGTTTTTGTAGTAATAGCTTATGCTGGTATAGTAGAAATTTTACCTGATTTTGCAGATAGAGCAAGACCAGTTGAAGGTAGAAAACCTTATACTGTTTTGCAACTTGCAGGAAGACATATTTATATAAAAGATAGCTGTAATGCTTGCCATTCACAACTTATTAGACCATTTAAATCAGAAACTGATAGATATGGTGCTTATTCAAAAAGTGGTGAATACGCTTATGATAGACCATTTTTATGGGGATCAAAAAGAACTGGACCAGATCTTTTCAGAGTTGGAAATTATAGAACTACAGATTGGCACGAAAATCATATGAAAGATCCTACTTCAGTAGTTCCAGGCTCGTTAATGCCAGCTTATAAGCATATGTTTAGCAAAAATGCAGACATAGAAACTGCATATGCTGAAGCATTAACTGTTAAAAAAGCCTTTAATGTTCCTTACGATATGGAAGGAATGCCAAAACTTGGAACTTGGGACGAAGCTAAAGCACAAGTAAAAGCCGAGGCTGAAGCAATAGTAAATGACATGAAAGATCAAGATGTTAAAGATGCTTTTGCAAGAGGTGAGATAAGACAAATCGTAGCTCTTATTGCTTACCTTAATAGCTTAAAATAAGGTTTTGTTATGGAAATAGAGACTTTAAGAGAGTTACAAGCTTATGGATATTTCTTCTTTATAGTGTTTTTAGTTGTAGTTTTATATGGGTATTTTTACCATCTTATAAAATCTGAAAAAAAAGGAAGAAGAAACTATGAGAAATACTCTAAATTGGCACTTGATGATGAATTAAACGAAAGACCAATAGAGCCTATTTCCCAAAATCAAAACAATAACACAACAAGGAATTAAATATGAAATGGTTTAACTTAGAAGACAACATAAATTTGCTTTCTATAATTGGTGCCATAGCAATAATAATATTAACAGTATTTGTTGTTGGTTTATATATGAAGCAAATGAAAGAAAAAAGACCAGACTCTGAGCTTAGTAGTGATGAGTGGGATGGAATAGGCGAATATTTAAATCCGCTTCCATTGGGATGGGCTGTTACTTTTTTTGCACTTATTGTATGGACAATATGGTATTTTTTGGTAGGATATCCTCTAAACTCATACTCACAAATCGGTGAATATAACGAAGAAACATCTATAGCAAATGATAAATTTAAAACTAAATTTGCAAATGCTGATGAAAAAACTTTACACGCTATGGGTGAGGGAATTTTCCTTGTTCAATGCTCACCTTGTCACGGAATTCTTGGCAATGGAATGGATTCAAAAGCAATGGATCTTAGTATATGGGGTAGTGAAGAGGGTATAGTTCACAGCTTAATGAAAGGCTCTAAAGGTCTTAACTATCCGCTTGGAGAAATGCCAGCTGATCTTGTAAGCGAAGCTGACGCAAAAGCTGCAGCTGCTTATGTGGTAAAAGAAATTTCATCTATAAAATCAACTTCAGCTAGTCCTGATATAATAGCTCAAGGAAAAACTGTATTTGAAACAAATTGTGCTACTTGCCATGGAATTGATGGAAAAGGTATGGAAGGTTCTTCTCCAGATTTATCAAAATACGGCTCAAGCGAGTTTGTGATAGATGTATTACAAAGAGGTAAAAAAGGTATAATAGGAAATATGCCTGCATTTACAGATGGTAGATTAAACGAAGTGCAGAAAAAAGCTGTTAGCGAATATATACTTTCGCTTTCAAAATAAGGAGCTAAATAATGGAAAATCAAAATAGAAGTATTTTTTCAATTCACGGAATAACAGGAATGCTTATCGCAACCGTTTTGCTTCTTAGCATACTTGGTGTATTAACTTATCTTGGAATTGCTCAGCAACAAAGTGTTATGCAAAAACCATATAGTCTTGAAAAAGCTGAAAATATACAAAAATTCAGCAAAGACAGCGAAAAACATATGGTTATAAAATAAGGAGAAAAAATGTCAAGTGTATTTGAATATCTTATAGTTATAGGACTTATTGTATCAGCGGTAGTTTGTGCATGGGCAGTTCTTACTCCAAATCACCTATTTGTCGGATAAATTGTGATTAAAATATTGATAAAGAGTAGCTTTATAGTTACTCTTTTTTTTTCTACTATCTTAAATGCAGATGAATTTGTCTTAGCTAATGATGAAATTTTAAAAGCTCCTTTGGTCGAAAAAATATCATCTATTGGTAATGAAATGCTTTCAAAAAGCGGAGTGTTTGTTGGTATTGTAGCCATAGATAGCTTAAATGGAAAAAAATTAAAAGATTTAACTCTCTCCTATGCATCAAATATAAAAAAACCTTATGTTATTTTATCATTAGTAAAAAAAGATCACTTAGTTGATATTTATGAAAGTAATAAAGAACTTTTAAAAGAATTTGACAAAGAGCAAATTTTAAGTGTAATTCCAGGAAGAGGAACGATAATACCAATCCTTGCAAATACAAAAAAAGATAGTGCTCCATCTTATGATGCAGCCTTACTTAATGGATATGCAGATATTGTAGAGCAAATAGCTCAATATAGAAAAATAGAACTTAAAAATGCTATTGGAAACTCAAATAAAAATACCATAAATGTATTTAGAGCTATATTTTACTGCGGAATTTTGGTTGTAGTTTTTGCATTTTTATACTATAAATTTAGGAAAAAATATGCAAAATAAAAAAACATTTTGGCCTTACGGTATAGCACTTTCACTTTGTGCTATCATAATTGCTTGCATTATAACCATCATAATTGGCACTAAAAACCCAGTTCATATGGATAATTTTTATTTTGAAAAATATCAAAATGTTGAAAACAACTTCTTTGATATACAGCAAAAAGATAAAAAATTTAAAAGTGAATTTGATTTCAAATTAAAAGATTTAAATTTAAGAACATACAAAAACCCAAATACAAATCAAACTTTTGAGGTTTTAGATATAAAAATAAACAAAGAAAATTTATTATCTTTTAAACTAACTCCAAAATCTAATAAATCTATAAATGATATAACCATAGAAGCTTTACTAACTAAGCCAAATACCAATGATTTTAATAAAAAATTAGATATAGTGACAAAAGAAGATGAATTTGATATATCTATAAGTCCCGATAAAATAGGTCGCTGGCAACTTATGTTAAAGCTAACAAGCTCAAAAGATTCCATAAGTTTTTATAAATACGAGCTATATGCAAACTAATCTATATGTATTTTCCACAACTAGAGCTATAAGAGAATTTATAAAATCTCATCTAAAAACAAACTCTCTACTTCCAAAAGCAATCACTATAGGCGAGTTTGAAAAAAATATAGTCTTAGTAAAAAATAGAAAAAAAGCAAGCGATATAAGTGCTTTGCTTTTAATGAAAAAAGCTTGTAAAAATACACAAAATTTACATGATAAGCTTGGAATTCCAAAGGAATTTTTTGCATTTTTAAAAAATAGCGACTATATTTTTTCATTTTTTAAAGAACTTTCAAACGAAGGTGTGGAAATTTTGTCTCTACAAAATTATGATACATACGCAAATTTTGACGAGCACTTAAAAATACTAAATCAGCTTTATAAAAATTATATAAATGAGCTTGAAAAAAACGAACTATATGATGATATTACACTACCAAATTTATATGAGATAAATGAGACTTATGTAAAAAGATTTAGCCAGATTTTTATAAATATAGATGGCGTGCTAAGTAATTTTGAATGGGATTTGATTACAAAAATATCATCTTATTGCGAAATTATTATAAAACTAAAAGCAACAAATTTAAATCAAAAAACATATAAAAAAGTTGAAAAATTATACAACTTAAATTTAAAAGAAAATATGTTATATGAGATAAATTTAAACAAAAAATGTATCATAAACTCAAAAGCCTTACCAAATTTAAATCATATATATGTTAGTAAATTTGATTTATACTCTACTCAATGTGCTTTTGTTTTTGAGAGAATTTCACATCTAGTAAATATTGGAATTAACCCAAGCAATATCGCAGTCATACTTCCAGATGAAAGTTTTAGTGAAGTTTTAAAAATCCACGATAGATTTAATATGCTAAATTTCGCTATGGGATCTAGCTTTAAACATACTCTTTTTTTTCAAAAATTATCTGTTTTTATGGATATTTTAGATAGTAAATTTGATGAAAATAACATAAAATATTTTAAAGATGGTTTTGATATCAGTGATGATATTTTAAATTTAGGAAAGAGATATTTTTTAAATAGTTGCGATTATGATAATTTTGCTGATATTTTAAATTTACTATGTGAAAACTTGCAACTTGATTTTGAAAGTAAAAATTTTATAGAAAATGAGAAAATATATATAAACTCTCTGCTTAAATTTGAAAATTTAAATTTAAAAGAGATATTAGAGCTTTTAAAACTAAGATTAGCAAATAAATCTCTTAGTATAACAGGCGGTGGCGAAGTTACAGTTCAAGGGATATTAGAAAGCAGATCCATACAATACGAAGCTGTGATAGTAGTGAGTTTTAATGATCATTTGGTGCCAAAAAGAGAGATAGGAGAGTTATTTTTAAACTCTCAAATAAGGCAAAAAGCAGGTCTTGTTACATATTTTGATAGGGAAAATTTACAAAGATTTTATTATAAAGAGCTTTTTAGAAACGCAAAGCATATTTATATTTCTTACATAGAAGATGAACAAAGTATGAAATCTAGGTTTTTAGATGAACTTTCGTATCAAAATTTAGAAGTTTATACACAAAAATCTTATATAAATTCTCTTTGTTTTTTTAAACCAAATACAATAAATTTAAAAAAAGATGAGATAGCACTAAAGCATGATTTTTTTAAAAATCCACTTTCTTTTAGCAGACTTGAATGCTTTTTAGAGTGCAAAAGAATGTATTTTTACAAATACATAGAAAATTTATATCCACTAAATACTAACGAAAAACCATTTGGAACCATACTTCATAATAGTTTAAAAAATTATTATGACAAACATAAAATATTTGATAAAAATGAGTTTGAAAAGATATTTTTAAATGAATGTAAAAACAGATATAAAATACAAAAAGAGCTTATTTTACTATCTCTTGATATATTTGAAAAAAACGAAAATCAAAGATTTGATGATGGATGGAGCATATTTGCATTAGAAAAAGAATTAAACGCTAATATAAATGGAGTAAATTTAAAAGGAATCGTAGATAGAATAGATGTAAAAAACGGCAATTATGAAGTTATAGACTATAAAAGTGGAAAAATAAAAGAAAATAGCTTTCAACTAGCGTTTTACGAAATTCTAAGCGGTGCAAACGAGAGTTATTATTATGACTTAAAAGATACTTTTTCACTAATAAAACCTCAAAAAACAAAAAGCAAAGAAGAGCTAAAAGAGAAGCTAGATGAGTTAAAAACTGAATTTCAAAACCCTGTTAATTTTGAAAGAAATTTATCAAAATGCGAATATTGTCCATACACACTAATATGTAAAAAAGAGTTGATATGATAGATTTTTACGAAGCGCTTGGAGCTAGTGCTGGAAGTGGAAAAACCTTTAAACTAAGTGTTAGATACATAGCTTTGGTGTTAATGGGTAGAGATATGCGAAAAATACTAGCCATAACATTTACAAAAAAAGCAACAAATGAGATGAAAACTCGCATATCGCAAACATTTTTAAATTTACATACCAAAAAAGCTGAACTCAATGAAATTTGCAAACTTCTAAATAAAAACGAACAAGAAATCATAAATTTGCGTGATAAAACAAAAGAGAGATTTTTATCAAGTGAGTTAAGAATACAAACTTTTGATGCATTTTTTAGCTCTATTTTAAGGCTATTTTCTCTAAATTTAGGACTTATGCCAGATTTTGAAATTACAGACAGCTTATATGATGAAACTACAAATATTTTAGTGCAAAACGCAAATGATAAACTCATAAAAAAAATAGCCTCATATATACGATTTAGTGGAGATAATCAGCTAGAATTTTTTGAAATGATAAATATAATATATGAAAATTTAAACGACATAAATTTTGCAAATAATGCGAATTTTCCAAATGATCAAAAAATGTTGCAAAATTTTCAAGACCTAAAAACATATGCTATAAAGCTCAGTAGCAACACTCACTATATAAAATTATTTGATAAAAATATAAAAGATTTTATACTAAATGTTGATTTAGAAAAAAACTACTTTCAAAAAATAAAAGATGACAAGAAATTTATGGAAAAATTTGAAACTTTTATGGATAGTGCTAAAGATTATTTCAAAGAATTTGAAGCTTATAAGCTAAAAGAACTATTTGAAATTGTTAAAAAATATAAATTAGCAAGATTTGAACTAAATAAAAATAAAAATTTACTAAGTTTTACTGATATTTCAAAACTTACTTATGAGCTTACAAACACAAAAAACTACCGTGAAATGCTCTATTTTAGACTAGATTCTAAAATAACAGATATTTTGATAGATGAGTTTCAAGATACAAATGTCCTTCAATACAACATTATTAAGCCCTTAATAGAAGAGTGTATAAGCGGAATAGGACAAAATGGAATTGGAAGTTTCTTTTATGTTGGTGATATAAAGCAGAGTATTTACAGATTTCGCGGTGGAAAAAAAGAGCTTTGTGATAAACTAAAGAGTGATTATAAACAGATAAAATTTAGCAACTTAGATACAAATTATAGAAGCGATAAATATTTAGTTGAGTTTGTAAATGAAACATTTAAAAATGTTATAAAAAACTATGAAATACAAAAACCAAATAATCAAGATGATGGATATATCGAAATTTGCTCATGTGAAAAAGAAAAAATTTATGAGAAAATTTTAGATAAAGTAAATTTCTTAAAATCGCACAATATACCTGAAAATCAAATCGCTATATTATGCTGGAAAAACAATGATATAAAAAATATAAAAACTTACCTACAAAACAATGGCATAAAAGCTGTATCGCAAAGTTCTGTTTTGATAATAAATTCAAAATGTGTAAGAATTCTTATAGAATATGCCAAATTTTGTTATTTTAGCGACAACTACTATTTATATAATTTACGGGCATTTTATGATAAAGTTCCAAACAAAATTGATATAAATTTTAATTTAAATTTAAAAGATACCTTATACAAAATGGCAAAAGAGTTAAAGCTAGATTTTAGCGATAAAAATATGCTTAGATTTTTTGAAATAGCTGGAAAATATGAAAATTTTATTCAATTTATTTTAAATATAGAAAATGAAAAAGAAAAAAGCATAAACGAAGTCATAGATGGCGTAAATTTACTAAGTGTTCATAGCTCAAAAGGACTTGAGTTTAAGCATGTTATAGTTGTTGATATGATTGGCAAAGAGAGCAATTACTTACCTAAATTTTTGTTTGAATACGATATATCAAATAATAACTGGGAAATAAGGCTAAATGATAAAGTTTTTGAAAAATTAGATAGTAAATTTGTAAATTTAAAAACATTATCCAAAACGCTTGATAGCGAGGATAAAATAAATCAAATTTATGTAGCATTTACAAGAGCCAAAAATTCACTTATAATAATTGCAAAAAGCGATGCAAACGGCAAATCACCTTCACTATTTAAAAAATACATATCAAACAAACAAGAAGTAAAAATTCTTGACTTAGAAGATAAAATCATAGGAAATATGACGAAATTTGCAGATACAAAAGTAAACAAAATTCAAGAAGATGAAAAAATAAACTTTATAAACATAAACAGACAAAATCTCATAAATTTACAAGAAGAAAAAGAGTTAAATTTTAAATCAGCACTTTTTGGAACAGCACTTCATTTTATGATAGAAATGATGAATCAATTTGATGAAGAAAATTTACAAAATTCCTATATTATGCTTGAAAACAGATACGGATCACTTTTAGATGAAATTGAGCTAAAAGATATAAAAAACAGAGTAAAAATGCTTATAAAAAATGAGAAATTTTTAAATTTATTGCAAGGTTTTACGCTTTTAAAAGAGCAAGACTATACATTTGAATCTGCTTTAAAAAGAGTAGATTTACTTGCTATAAATGAAAATAGCAGAGAAATTTTAGTATTTGATTATAAAAGTTCAAAAAAATTCTTTGATGAGAATGTATCTCAAATAAAAGAGTATGTTGATAATTTAGAAAACATATATCCAAATTATAAAATAAATGGATATCTTGTTTTTTTACTTCAAAATGGTTCTCAAATAGAACTTGTATAAAATTTCTTATAAATAACTTAATTTAAGCAAAATATAAGTAATATTTAAATAAAATCACGGAATATTTTTAGGCAAAGGGTTAAATTATGACAAAGATAACTAAGCCAAGCGAAATCAAACGCGACTGGGTTGTGATTGACGCTAATGGTAAAATTTTTGGTAGATTGCTTACAGAAGTAGCTACTTTATTACGCGGAAAACATAAACCATGTTATACTCCAAATGTTGATTGTGGAGATTATGTGGTTATCATAAATGCTTCAAAGGCTATCGTAACTGGTATAAATAAAGCTGAAGACAAATTATATCACAGACATTCAGGATATTTTGGAAGTGTTAAAAGCGAAAAATTTGGTGATTTACTTGAAAAAAATCCAGTAAAATTATATAAACTTGCAGTTCGTGGAATGCTTCCAAAAACAAAATTAGGCAAAGATATGATTAAAAAACTTAAAGTTTATGAAGGAAGCGAACATCCTCATACCGCTCAAATAAAGAAAGAAGGAAAGTAATATGGCTATAGTTTACGCAACAGGAAAAAGAAAAACAGCCGTAGCTAAGGTTTGGGTAAAGCCAGGTAGCGGTAAAATATCAGTAAATGGAATGGATTTAAACACTTGGCTTGGTGGTCATGAGGCTATTAAACTTAAAGTTGTTCAACCTCTTCTTGTAACAAAACAAGAAACTTCTATGGATATTAAAGCACAAACACTTGGTGGTGGCTATAGTGCACAAGCTGAGGCTTTAAGACACGGGATTTCAAGAGCTCTTGCTTCAATGGACGCTGATTTTAGAGCTTTATTAAAACCAAAAGGTTTATTAACTAGAGATAGTCGTGTTGTTGAGCGTAAAAAATATGGTAGAAGAAAGGCTAGAAGAAGCCCGCAATTCTCAAAAAGATAATATATTTGGGGAGTTTTCTCCCCCCACTCTACTTCTTATTTTTCATTTTCTCAAATTTAAAATTTCAAAAATCAACTCATATAATAAAATTTATTAATTAGAAAAATTTTTATTTTTGGTTTACCATTATTATGTATAATATTTTTAATATTTTTAATAAGGAGAAAAAATGTTTGAGTTAAGAAAATTGCCTTTTGAACCAAAAGATATTAGTGGAGTTGTAAGCGAAGAAACCTGTTCTTTTCATTATGGAAAACATCATCAAACTTATATAAACAATCTAAATAAGCAACTAGAAAATAGTCCTTTAAAAGATGATCATTTATTAGACATCATAATGAAATCAGAAGGAGGACTTTTTAATAATGCCGCACAAGTTTACAATCATGATTTTTATTGGGATTGTATTGCTAAAAAATCATCTATGAGTAGTGAGCTAAATGAGGCTTTAGAAAAAGACTTTACAGATTTTAAATCAGAATTTATAGCTGCTGCAACTGGGCTTTTTGGCTCTGGTTGGCTCTGGTTAGTTCATAATCTAAAAAATAATAAATTAGAAATAGTCGGCACAAGCAATGCTGCTACACCTATCACAGATGGCAAAGTTCCACTTCTTGTTGTAGATGTTTGGGAACACGCTTACTATATAGATTTTAAAAATGCAAGAGCAAAATATCTTGAAGAATTTTATAACCACATAAACTGGGAATTTGTTTCAAAAGCTTATGAATGGTCTAAAAAAGAAGCTTTAGAATCAGTTCGATTTTATATAAACGAAGTTCATCCAGAAGCCAAAAAAGCTTAATCTTTATAGGCTCCAAAACGAGATAAAACTATCTCGTTTTGCTCTTTATATATTACTTTTGCTAAAAAATTCCCATCTGCTTTATTTATCTCTAAAGATATAGGAAAATCTTCTTTTAATTCATATCCTTTGTCATCTTTGCTAACCACTACAACTTCGCCCTGAGTAGCATTTTTTAAACTAGAAAATATTGTTTTAATACTGCTACTATTTATATAAATATCTTCAAATGATTCAATGCTATTTTTTATGTTAAGTAATTTTTCTTTTATAATATCTTCATATAAATTTTTCAGTGTTTCATATTGTTTTTGGGAAATTTCTTTGATATTTTGTTTGTAAATATCTTCAAGTTCATCTTGTGCATCTTGTCTATTTTGCGAATTTATGGATATCATTTTATCATATTTTTTATTTATTAAGCTACTACCTATGATAACAGCACCAAGTGTAATTACCATAGTTATGATAAACAAACCTATATGAAATCCGCCATTTTTCTGCGATAAAAGAAAACACAAAGCAAACATTATTATAAAAATAAAACCTATGGTTATAAAAAAGCTTTTTAAACTCTGTTTTTTCTTATTTTTTAAAGATAATAAATTGTTATAAAATTTAAGATTAGAGCTTTCTAAATTTGATGAATGTTCTATTTTTACTGCTTTTTTATTCTCTTCAAATTCTAAACTTTCTTTACTTTTATTTGATATAAATTTTATAAACTCATCTTTGTGTAATTTAGAATTTTCCTCATCAAACTCCATCTCATCTAAAGACTCTTTTATATAGCTTAATTGTTCAAATATGCGTTTTTTTGATTCATTTTCTATATTAAAATTAGGCTTTTCATGATCTTTTTTTATTTCATTATCAACAAAATTAATTTTGTATTCATCCATACTTGAAATAATGTCTTCTTTTTTTAACAAATCATCTCTTAACTCTGTATAATCATTAAAAAATGGATCTTTTTTTATTAGTTTAAGAGTATCTACATTAAACCTAAATGCATTTTCTAGTTCATTTTTAGCTTCATCAAATCTCTTTTTCAACACTAAAAATTTAGCCATCTCATATCTTATAAAAGCACAATTTTCATCGCTATTTTTGGCATCGCTAAGTATACTTATGCACTCATTTTGTTTCCCTGCCATTAAATAAGCTCTAGCCAAAAATGCCGCACACAATGCATAAGAGCTAATGTCATTGGATTTTTTTGCTATTGATATAGAATTTATCAAAGCTTCTTTTATTTTTATAAAAAATTTCTTTGAGTTTTTTGTCATCAAAACATACGCAAAATAAAAATTTGAAGCAAAATCAAGAGGCTTTAATTCTAAAGCGTTTTTTAAATGTTTTAAACAAGCTTCTATATTCCAAATTTCAAGGGCATTGCTTGCCTCCATTTTTTGTTCACTTAATGCCATTGCATTTGGATAATTCGTATTTTCATCACTTATTAAAACAAATTTGTCATTATTTAAAAACAGAGATTTGTCTAAAAGTTCATTTAGTTCAAATTTAGCAATCTCAAATTCGCCAATCACTCCTTTTGATATATTTTCTTGATTATAAAGATACATAACTTTAAAATTTTCTTTAGCATATTTTTGAAACTCAGGCTCCTGCTCATCCAAAAGATACTCATTTCCTAAAAATATTATAACTATTTTTGAATTATAAAATTCCGCCAACAAAAGCTTGAGTATGTTTTTAGCCTCATTTAACTCTTTTGATAAATCCAACAAAAAAACACTAAGATTTCCATTTTTTAACTCATAAAAAAGTTCATCGTCAAATTCGCCATTTTGCAAAATATAAGTAGAAAAAAATAAATTTTTAATACTATCAAATTTACTCTTAAGATAACTCACATCAAAAAATACATTACTATACAAGCAAAGTCTAAAACTATTTTCCATAAAACATCCAAGTAAAAAATTCTACGAAGTATACCAAAATTTGGTAAAATATTGTAAATTTTTTATATAAAAAAGGGGAAACAAATGAATATATGCTTTAATGGTAATTTACCTAAAATTCATAAAAATGTTTTTATAGCAAGTGGGGCTAAAATTATTGGGGATGTCCATATAGATGATGATAGCAGTGTTTGGTTTAACTGCGTTTTAAGAGGCGATGTAAATTTCATAAAAATTGGTAAAAAAACAAATATACAAGATCTTACCACAATCCATGTTTGGCATAAAGAATTTGATAAAAATGGCAACTTGATAGACGAAGGCTCTCCTGTTATTATCGGAAACGAAGTAACCATAGGGCATAATTGCGTAATACATGGGTGCAAAATACAAGATAGAGTATTAATTGGAATGAACTCTACTATAATGGATGGAGTTATTATAGGAGAAGATTGCATAGTTGGAGCTGGAAGCTTAATAACAAAAAATAAAAAATTTCCTCCTTACTCACTCATACTTGGAAATCCTGCAAAGCTTATAAGAAAACTAAGTGATGAAGAGATAAAATCTATAAAAGATTCTGCAATTTCTTATGTAAAATTTAAAAATAATTATAAAGAAAACGGGTAGATTTCTTTTAAATTTGATATAAATTTTTCTATCTGGGCATTTAAGTGCTTTAAATCTCCACTATTATCTATAACAAAATCAGCCGTTTTTCTTTTTTCTTCTATATCTATTTGTAAATTTAGTCTTTGAAGTGCAGTTTTTTCATCAATTTTATCTCTTTTTATTAACCTTTTAAGCACAGTTTGTTTTGGCGTATAAACAACTACAACTTTGTTAAAATCATAATTTTTTTTCTCATAAAAAAGCGGTATATCTACAAAATATGGAAAATTAGTTTTTTCTAGCTCATCTGCTAACTTATAAATTCTCTCTTTTATCTTTGGATGAAGTAAATTTTCTAATCTAGTAAGTTCGAATTTATCCTTAAAAACATACTCTCCAAGTTTTTTACGATTTACTTTTTTACCATCTACAAACTCTTTTCCAAAAATTTGAGCTATTTGGCTTGCTAACTCATCTAATATATTGTGACTTATCTCATCAGCATCAATTACTTTAAAACCATATAATTTTAAAATATTTGCAACACTACTTTTGCCGCTTGCAATACAGCCTGTTAAAACAATAGCATATTTATATTTCATTCTTATCCTTTACTTAGATTTTATCAACTTTTGGCTAAAATTATGCAAATTTATTAAAAGGCAAATTTATGATAAGTTATAAAGAGGCAGGGGTTGATATAGATGCCGGAAATAGCTTTGTTAATGAGATAAAACCATTTGTGAAATCAACTTTTAGAGGAAATGAGATAGGTTCAATTGGCTCATTTTCTGGTGCAGTAAGACTACCTAATGGATATAAAAATCCAGCAATTTTAGGGGCAACTGATGGCGTTGGAACAAAACTTCGCCTTGCCATAGATGCAAATATGCTTGATGGCGTTGGAATTGACCTTGTTGCAATGTGCGTAAATGATTTAATTTGCAACTTTGCTACACCGCTTTTTTTCTTAGATTACTATGCTACAGCAAAACTTGACATAGATAGTGCAAAAAAAGTTGTAAAAAGTATAAGCGAAGGTTGCAAAATAGCAAAATGCTCACTTATTGGCGGAGAGACAGCAGAAATGCCATCAATGTATCAAGACGGTGATTTTGATTTAGCTGGATTTGCAACTGGTATAGCAGAAATTGATGAGATAGATAGAAGTAAATTTGTAAAAAAAGGCGATATATTAATAGCACTTCCAAGTAGCGGACTTCACTCAAATGGTTTTAGTTTAGCAAGAAAAGTTATAAGCAAACTTGGACTTAAATTTGATGAAAAAATAGGCTCTAAAACACTCATACAAACTCTACTTGAACCAACTAGAATTTATGTAGATGAGTTTTTAAATTTAAAAGACAAAATAAATGCAATGGCGCATATAACAGGAGGTGGCTTAGTTGAAAATTTACCTAGAGTTTTTCCTGATGGTATCGGTGCTAAAATAGAAAAAAATGCCATAAAAACTCCTGAGATATTTAACATTATATCAAAATGCGTTGATGAAAAAGAGATGCAAAGAACTTTCAACAACGGCGTTGGAATGGTGTTGTGTGTTGATAAAAATAATGCTGATTTTATCCTTAGCAAAACAGATGGTTATGTCATTGGTGAGCTTTGTGATGGACAAGGCGTAAAATTAGTATAATCTATATCATAAGGGGATTTATCTACAAATCCCCTTATAAATTAACTTTTTAAATTTCCGTGCAAAAATATATTTATTTTCTTGCGAATATGCGCGTCTTTTTCACTTTTTTTTAACTTTATATTTTGATTAAAAAGAAGTTTTCTATATAAAAATGGCTCCCTTACACTAAACCAAAACGACATAGCAACGGATTCTAGGTCTTTATCTATAAATTTATCGACATGTTCTTCTTTTTTTAAAAAATCAACTAAAATTTTATTTATTAATGTTAGCTCATACTCATACATAATCTTTTTTAAATTTATATCTTTTGTAGCAGCTTCACTAAAAACTAGTCTATAGAACATAACGGATTTATCGTTTAAAACAGTATCAAGATAAACATCAGAAAATCTATATAAAAATTCTTCTATACTAAGATTTTCTTTTAAATCTATTTTTTTATCAATCTCTTTATAAAATTTCTTGATACCATTTTCTAAAATAGCCTTAAAAAGTCCTTCTTTGTTTTTGAAATACTTATAAATAGTAGAAAGCGAACCGCCGCTTTGTGAAACTATATCGCTTAAGCTTGTGTTTGCATACCCTTTTTGTAAAAAAATATCAAGAGAAGCTTTTAAAATACTATCTAGTCTTTTTTGCGTTTTTGTTGAAATTTCATCTTGTTTCATGATTTTTTTTCATTTTCTTAAATATCACTTTTTGTTTTGGATATACAAAAATTGTTTTTCTATTTACACTTATATTTCTATCATCAACAGCATAGGCATTTATAAGTATATCAAATGGAGTATCTGATCTATTGTTATTGCTTAATTCTTGATTTGTGCTTAAAACTACTATAATTTTTCTTTTAGATCCAGCTTTTATATAAATATCTTTTTTTGGTTTAGATATAGAAATCCTACTATCATTTACATCAAAATAGTATTTGTGGTCTTGTTTGCTTGTATTTTGTATGAAAAATGTATATGCATTATCTACTCGCACACCTTTGTCATTTTTATGTATATGGTAAAGCTCTGTAGTTCTATTTATATTTAAAAGCATATTTTCTTTTTTAGTACTCATAAAAGCTAAAACACACAAAACAATTGATATAACAACAATATATCCAATAGTTCTAAATCTTAAGTATTTTACTTTATTGCCGCTTTCAATAGCATTTTTGCTTGTCCAATTTATCAAACTTTTTTTACCAAATTTATCCATGATTTTAGCACAAGCATCGCTACATTCAAGGCAATTTATACACTCAAGCTGCATACCTTTTCTTATATCAATGTGTGTTGGACATATATTTACACAAGCATTACAGCCTATACATTCAGCCTCTTCTTCAAGTGGCTTATTTGATATTTTTTCCTTGCCATTATAAATAACTCCACCTCTTTTTTCATCATAAATAACTTGTATGGTATCATTATCAAACATTACAGATTGTATCCTTGCATAAGGACAAACATACACACAAAATCTCTCTTGTAAAAATACAATATCAAATATCAAAAATAGTGTTACAAAAAATATTATCCCAAAAAGTATAGCATGTTCGCTAGGATTTTTTATATAAATAAAAAAATCTTCAGGTGGTATAAAATACATCATAAAATTTGATGCGACAATTAAAGCAAAGCAAGCAAATATAAATATGGCGATAATTTGTTTTACTAAATTTAACTTAGGTTTACTTTGTTTATTTGCAGTGCTTTTTCTTATTTTTAATAATTTTGTTTGTATCACATCTCTAAAAATAACTCTAAATATAGTCTCAGGACAGCTCCAACCACACCAAACACGACCAGCCAAAGTTGTTATGAAAAATATACTTAAAAAAAGAGTTATCAAAACAAAAGGCATAAGATACATCTCTTGCATATCAAATCTCGTAAACAACAAATGTAACTCTTTTCTATCAAAACTTAATAGAAAAAAATGATTACCATCTATGTGTAAAAATGGTAAAGAAACAAACAAAATAGCTATTAAAACATATACAATATAGCGTTTTTTAGTATAATAAATCACTGCTAATCCTTATAAAATTAATATCTACAAATTTAATATATAAATATATTTTTATTATACCTAGTTTATCTTTTTTAAATATAAATTTGAAATATAAATGTATTTTATTGCTATTTTAAAAAATGGAACATATTTTGCTTTATTAATTCAAACAAAAGTTTACATTAACATTTTGTAAAAACAGTAAAAGGATTTAAAATGGGATTTCGCATTAACACGAATATAGCAGCAATGAATGCTCACACTAACAGCGTTGTAAACAATAGAAGTTTGGATAACTCTTTAGGTAGATTAAGTTCTGGTCTTAGAATTCAAACTGCAGCAGATGATGCTTCTGGTCTTGCAATAGCAGATAGCTTACGCTCACAAGCAAGTTCACTTGGTCAAGCTATTGCAAACTCAAACGATGCAATAGGTATCATAAAAGTTGCCGATAAAGCTATGGATGAGCAACTTAAAATTCTTGATACTATCAAAGCTAAAGCGGTTCAAGCAGCACAAGATGGTCAAACAACTGAGTCTCGTCGTGCTATACAAAACGATATTGTTCGTCTTATGGAATCACTTGATAGCATAGGAAATACAACAAGCTTTAATGGACAAAAGTTACTTTCTGGAACATTTATAAACAAAGAGTTTCAAGTGGGTGCTTACTCAAATGAGAGTGTTAAAGCTACAATTGGAGCTACAACATCAAATAAAATAGGTTTAACTAGATTTGAAACAGGTGCTAGCATTACAGCTTCTAGTGAAGTTAAAATTAAGTTTATAAATACAGATGGTGTAAATGACTACGAGATAGAAAGTGCTGTTATCTCAACAAGTGTTGGAACAGGTATAGGGGTACTTGCTGAAAATATAAATAAAGCAAGTGATAAAACTGGAATTCGTGCAACTTATAATGTTCAAACAACTGGTAAATCTGCAATCAAAGAGGGAGCAACAACTTCAGCTTTTAAAATAAATGGTGTTACAATTGGTAAAGTAGATTATAAAGCAAACGACTCAACAGGAGCTTTAGTTGCTGCAATAAATGCTGTTAAAGATACAACTGGTGTTGAAGCAAGCGTTGATAGTAGAGGTCACTTAAATTTAACCTCAAGAGATGGCAGGGGTATAAAAATAGAAGGTCTTGCAGGAGATGATGCCAAAACAACAGGTATTAGTGGTCAAACTGAAAATTATGGTCGCTTAAGCCTTATTAGGCTTTCAGGAAATGATATAATTGTTTCTGGTGGAAATATGGGTGGAAAAGCTGGAATAATCGGCTTTGAAAAAGCAAGTGCAACAGCACAAAAAACTGTATCTTTAAGAGAGATTAAAGGTGTTATACAAAAAGATATAGCTTCAGCAATGGGCTTTAATGCAAACTTAAATGTTGAGTTTGTATCTTCGGATAAAACAGCGGGTGTTACAACCTTGAAAGGTGCAATGGCTGTTATGAGTATAGCTGAAACTGCAACTAAAAACCTTGATGCAATTAGGGCTGATATGGGTTCTGTTCAAAATCAAATAACATCAACATTAAATAACATTTCAGTAACTCAAGTAAATGTTAAATCAGCTGAATCTCAAATCAGAGATGTTGACTTTGCTAGCGAGAGTGCGAATTTCTCTAAATTTAACATTCTTGCACAATCAGGAAGCTATGCAATGAGTCAAGCAAATGCTGTTCAACAAAATGTTTTAAAACTTTTACAATAATAATGCAAAATAAAGCCGCTTTGAGTGGCTTTATTTCTTCTAAATTTAATATTCAAATACTTTTGCTATAATCCGACAAATTTATTTAAGGTAAAAAATGTTTGTTGATAGCGTTAAATTTAAAATAAAATCTGGCAATGGCGGTTCTGGTGCATCAAGTTTTAGAAGGGAAAAATTTATTGAACTCGGCGGTCCAGATGGTGGTGATGGTGGTGATGGTGGTGATGTATACTTTTTAGTTGATAATAATACACATACTCTTGCAAAATATAAAGGAAAAAAACTTCTAAAAGCTTCAAATGGCAAAGGCGGTGAGGGTAAAAAAAGAACAGGAAAAAGAGGAGAAGATTTAATTCTAATAGTTCCGCCAGGAACCATTGTATATGATGACAATAGCGGTAAAATACTACTTGATATGCTAAACGAGGGAGAAAAAAAACTTATACTAAAAGGCGGTAAAGGCGGACTTGGCAATGTGCATTTTAAAAACTCTATAAACCAAGCCCCAACTTATGCACAACCAGGAATTCCTGGCGAAGAGCTAAATATAAGACTTGAGTTAAAATTAATTGCCGATGTAGGTTTGCTTGGCTTTCCAAATGTTGGCAAGTCTACACTAATTTCTACCATATCAAACGCAAAGCCGCAAATCGCAGATTATGAATTTACCACATTAACGCCAAAACTTGGTATGGTTGAAGTTGATGAGTATTCTAAATTTATAATAGCAGATATTCCAGGTATAATAGAAGGAGCAAGTGAGGGAAAAGGTCTTGGACTTAAGTTTTTAAAACATGTTCAAAGAACTAAAATATTGCTTTATATGATAGATAGTGCAAATTATAAAACGCTAAGCGAACAATACAATGCTTTAAAACATGAATTAGAAAAATTTTCAAAAGAACTTTATGAAAAAAAATTTGCAATTGCAATAACAAGAATCGACGCTTGTGACAATTTTGAGCAAAAATACAGAGATTTTTTAAAAGAGTTTAATTTTACCCAAAAACAAAATTTTGAGGAATTAGACAACTCAAAACCATGTTTTGTAATGCCTATATCAAGTGCCACGAATTTTAATATCAATGAACTTAAATGGGCTATAATTGAAATTTTAAAAAATAAATAATTTTATAGTTTTTATAAATTTAAAGGCAAAAAATGAAAAAAATTGTAATCAAAGTAGGATCTCATATCATTAGTGAAGTTGATCATATTAGCGAAGAAAGAGTTGAAAATTTATGCGAATTTTTAATACAATTAAGACAAAAATACGAAGTTATTTTAGTTAGCTCTGGTGCAGCAAGTGCCGGTAGAGTTAAATTACACATATCAAAAGACGGAGTTGTAGCAAAGCAAATTCTCGCAGCCATCGGACAGCCTTATTTAATGGAAATTTATAGCAAATTTCTTTCTAAACATAAAGTTTTAGCGTCGCAAATTTTATTAACAGGAATGGATTTTGATTCTAGAAAAAGAACTCTTCATGCAAAAAATGCCATAGATGGACTGCTTAAAAATAAGGTTTTACCAATTATAAATGAAAATGATGCAACAGCTATAGAAGAGATAGTTTATGGAGATAATGACAGGCTTAGTGCAAGTGTAGCAAATTACTTTGATGCTGATTTACTAGTAATTTTAAGCGATATAGATGGATATTATGACGATGATCCAAGAAAAAATGCAAACGCAAAAATTCGCCCCCTAGTAAAAGAAATAAACGAATATGAATTAAACCAAAAACCGCTCCCAGGAAGCCAAATGGGGACTGGTGGAATCACAACAAAACTAAAAGCCGCTGATTTTTTACTCAAAAATAACAAAGAAATGTTTTTGGCAAGCGGATTTGACTTAAGTGTAGCAAAGGACTTTTTACTACACAACAAACAAAGCGGTGGAACATTATTTAGCAAAAAAGATTTTTAAATTTAATCTTGCGTAATATCACAAAGTGTGGCATTTGTTGCTTTTATAAGATCATTTGGTTTAATATAAATTTGCTTACCGCGAATGCCAGCACTTACACAAATTTGCTCTTGAGATAAAATTTTCTCATCTATAAAAGTTCTAAAATGTTTTTTCATACCAAGTGGCGAACAGCCACCTCTGATATAACCAGTTATTTTTGTTATGTCTTTTAAATTTATAAGCTCACATCTCTTTGCCCCAGCAATTTTTGCTAATGCTTTTAAATTTAAACTTAAATCGCCTTGCAAACAAGCAACTATATGCTCATTATCTGCTTTGCAAACTATGGTTTTATATACTTTTTCTATACTAATGCCAGTTTTACTAGCCGTATGCACTGCATCTAAATGATTTTCATCAACACAATACTCTTTTATCTCGTAATCTATATTTAAGTTATCTAAAATTCTAGCAGCGTTTGTTTTTAAACTCATGATAAACCTTATAAAATATAATTAATAATATACTTTATTTTGTTTCAAAAAATCTCTTAAATCATCATACTCGCTATTGGTAAAATATCGCCATTTGCCCTCTTTTAACATCCCAAGCTCAATTATGCCATAGCTTACGCGTTTTAAATCCATTACTTCTAAATCAAAGCAACCAAAAAATCGCCTTAATTCTCTATTTTGACCCTCATTTATCATCACTCTAAGTTTTGTATATCCTCCACTTGAACCAAATATATCATATGCAATAAATGGCTTAAATTCCATCGATTTTATGGTAGTTTTTGCATGAGCTCCCTTTGTTGCGTCTTTTGCAAAAAAGCCATCTTTCATCGCAGTTTTAACCTCATCTGTGATTTCACCTTTAATTTTAAGATAATACTCTCGTTCCAAATCGCTGTTTGTTAATGCATTAGCGATAGCTGGTGCGTCTGTTAATAGTAAAAGTCCCTCACTTGCAAAGTCCAAGCGCCCAACGCTAACAAATTTGCTAAAACCGCTTGGTAGACTATCATAAATCTTGCGACGACCACGATCGTCTTTTTTTGTTACTAACTCGCCTTTTGGTTTGTTATAAACAATCATTGTAAAATCTTTTTTAAGCTTTACTAATCGCCCGTTTATGCATATTTTTTCTTCACCGCTAACTTCTATAAAATCATTAATAATTCTACCATTTACACTAACTTTTGAGTTTTTTATAAGTTCATCTGCTTCTCTTCTTGAATAACTTGTATTGTGAGATATAAATTTATTTAACCTCATTTTTTGCATTTTTATAATCCTAATTTTGTTAGTTCGTGAATGTGTAAAACGCCAATTGGTTTATTTGATTCATTAACAACAACTAAAAGTTGTATTTTATACTCTTCTATAATTTTTAATGCATCATAAGCAAGCATATCCGCATTTGTTATAACTTTTGGATTTTTAGTAGCGTAATTTATGGCTTTATCGTTGATATCAAAATTTTCTTTCATCAAAGCTCTACGCAAATCACCATCACTCAAAATAGCTTCTAAATTTCCATTTTTATCTGTTAGCAAAACAGAGCCAAGTTTACCATGTGTCATTGTATCTATGGCTAACTTTAAACTAATATCACTTTGTGCGATAGGCAAAGGTGCTTTTTGCATTACATCTTTTACTTTTAAAAATAGCCTTTTACCCAAACTTCCGCCAGGATGAAAATTTGCAAAATCTTCTTTTTTAAAACTATTTTTTCTCATCAAACAAACAGCCAACGCATCGCCAAGTGCAAGTGTTAGTGTCGTAGAAACCGTAGGAGCTGCCACTATTGAACACGCTTCTTTTAATATATCAATTTTGATAAATGCATCACTAAATTTACCAAGTGAACTATTTTTATCTTTTGCCATAGCTATGATTTTATTACCATATCTTTTTATGTGCGGCATTATGTTTATAAGCTCATCGCTTTCTCCACTAAATGATATGGCAAGTATGATATCGTCGCTTTGAAGCATACCAAGATCTCCATGCATGGCCTCAGTTGGGTGTAAAAAAAAGCTAGGTGTTCCTGTGCTTGCCAAAGTTGCAGCTATTTTTGCTCCTATATGCCCGCTTTTGCCAACGCCAGTAACTACAACTTTACCTTTGCAATCATTTATCAAATTTATGGCATCTTCTATATCTTTTCCAATAATATCAGCATTGCGCAAAAGTTCATTTCCTTCAAGCCTTAAAACTTCTCTTGCTATTTCTAAAATTTCACTCATTTTATGCCTTTACATCAAATAAATCACAGGAACGATGATAGGATATTTTTTAGTTTTTCTAAATATATGTTTTCTTACAACTTGACGAATCTGGTTTTCTAATATTTTTTGATCAGACATGGCCTCATCTTTGACATTGCTTAAAAATTGAATTAGCGTTTCTTCCATCTCTTTTGTTAAATTTGAGTTTTGATTGTCATTTGTAAGGCCATAGTTCATAACGCGAGTTTTTATGAGTTTTTTCTGAGATTTGTCAATTTGTGCGATAATTATCACAACGCCAGCATCTGCTAAATTTTGCCTATCCATAACAACATTATCGCTAATTTGTTTATTTATCTGATTATCTATGAAAACTTTACCGGTTTTTACGGTTTTAACACGCTTTAGATATTTTCCACATACTTCCATTTGATCGCCATCATTCATAAGATAGATATTTGCTTCATTTATACCACATGAAATAGCAGTTTCTTTATGTTTTACTATATGATTATACTCGCCATGAACTGGCAAGAAAAATTTAGGTTTTATAAGTCTTATCATAAGTTTTTGTTCTTCTTTTGCAGCGTGTCCTGAGACATGAATTTCACTAAAGTCTTGATAAGCAACGCTTGCTCCACTTTTTAAAAGATAGTTTAACACAGTTGAAACACTACTTTCATTTCCAGGAATTGCTTTAGCTGAGATGATGATTTGGTCACTTGGTTTTATCTTTATGTATTTATGCTCATCAGTAGCCATTCTATAAAGTGCGCTCATTGTCTCTCCTTGAGAGCCAGTTGTTACTATTAAAACTTCATGGTCTGGATATTTCACAACCTCATCGGCATCTATAAAATACTTTTTGTCAATTTTTATGTAATTAAGTTGCATTGCGGTAAATAAATTTCTTTCCATTGAGCGACCTATAACACAAATTTTGCGATTATATTTTAGTCCTCTTTCTATAGCTTGATAAACTCTATGTATATTTGAGCTAAATGTACTCATTATAACTCTACCTTTTGACTTACTAAAAATATCATCAAAGGTATTTCCTACACTACCTTCACTTTTTGTAAAACCCTCTTTGTGAGAATTTGTGCTATCGCTCATTAAAAGCAAAACACCTTTTTCACCATAATATGCTAACCTACTTAAATCTGTTGGATACCCATCTATTGGGGTATGATCTATTTTAAAATCGCCAGTATGTATGATAGTTCCAGCTTTTGTAGTAATTGCAAGAGCTGAAGCATCAATTATAGAGTGAGTTATATGGATAAACTCTACACTAAAATCGCCTATATCATAAATTTTACGCTTTTCAACGGGTCTAAAGTAAGATTTTTCAGCCTTTAAGCCATGTTCATCAAATTTATTTGATATCATTCCAAGCGGTAGAGGTGTAGCATATATAGGAAATTTAAATTCTTTAAAAAAGTAAGGCATAGCACCTATATGATCTTCGTGAGCGTGCGTTATAATTATACCTTTTATTTTATTTTTTATCTTTCTTATATAATCAAAATCAGGTATCAAAATATCAACACCAAGCATATTTTCATCTGGAAAACTCATTCCAACATCAACTATAATAGCACTTGTATTTGTTTCAAACACAGTCATATTTGCACCAATCTCGCCAAGTCCACCAAGCGGTGTTATACGAACGGTATTTTCTGTATTATTATAATATTTTAATGGATTTAAACGCAAATCATGTATAGCCGCATTTGCTTCAACAGCCTCGCTTATATTTACTTGCCACTCTTCATTTCCATTTAATCTTATATTAGAAGTGCTTTTTTTAGTGTGTCTTTTTTTCTTTTTTGCTGTATCGCAGGCTGTATTTTCTAAATTTTCTTTATTATTTTGACCAGCTTTTTGTGTATTTTCATTACTGCTATTGCTATTTTTTACCTGTCTTTGAAGATTTTTTTTGTGTCTTTTATATCTATTTTGTTTATTAAATTTCCTCTCTTCTTGATTAGAATTACTAGTTATTGTTTCCTTTTCTTCCATTTTCTGCCTTTAAATTTAAAAAAATTTTTTTATATAAGGTGGCATCTATTTCATGGGCTCTTGCTGTAGGTTTTATATATAAATTTAAAAAAATTTCATTTAATTTGTCTTTAGCAAATTTTGATGATAAATTTTTTATCAACATCTTGCGTGGAGACAAAAAACATATTTTTAAAAACTCTTTAAATTTAAAATAGTCCAAATCATCTAAAATTTTTTTATCTTGTTTTATAAATTTTATAACAGATGAAGTAACTTTTGGTGGCGGATTAAATGAAGTTCTTAAAACATCAAATAAAAGCTCTATATCTCCATTTAAATTTGATATGATAGATAGTGAGCTAAATTCCTTCTCGCCAACCTTGGCACAAAATTTTTCAGCAACTTCTTTTTGCACCATTACAACAAAACCTTTGCATAAAGTATCATCTATAGCATTTAAAACCATCTTAGTTGCGACATAATAAGGTAAATTTGCCACTAAAAAATATGGTTTATCACTAAGAGATGAACTCTCCCAAACCTTTAATGCATCATCACAAATTAGCTTAATCTTACCCCCAAATTTAGATTGCAAATTCTCACAAAGATCTGAATCTATCTCATAACAGGTAACATTTCCAACTTTTATAAGCTCATTTGTTAAATCACCTAAGCCAGGCCCGATTTCAACTAAGTTTTTTTCGCCATCGGGAATCGATTGGATGATTTTATTTAAAACAGTAGCATCTTTAAGAAAATTTTGTCCAAAATGTTTTTTTGCTTTAATCATTGCCAATTTTATCTTAATCTTACTTACAAATTAATTATATATATTATTTTTTAATCATAAACAAACCATCGCAGTCATCTGAGTAATATGATGGTAAAATTTTTTCTACTACAAAACCAAATTTTTCATATAATGCTATGGCGTTTTTATTGTCTTTTCTAACTTCTAATCTTAAATGGCTAAATTTAGTAAGTACAAAGTTTATAAGTGCGGTTCCTACGCCTTTTTGTCTTGCATTTTTACTAATAGCAATTGAGTAAATTCTGGGAATTTTAAGATAAGCAAAAACCAAAATATAGCCTAAAATTTCACCATTATCATCCTTTACAACATAGAAAAAATTTTTTCTTATGTGGTAGTAAAAACTTGCCTTACTAAGCTCAAATCCACTACCACCAAAAGCCTCATTTTCTATATCTAAAAGTGCGTTTATGTCTTTTGGGTTTGCTTTAATTATATTCATTTTTGATAAATTGAGTATTTTATATCAAGTTTAAAAGGTCTATAACTCATCTTAACTTTTTTAAGATTTTCAAAGCCCATATCATCGCCTACATTTATAAACTCACAATTGTATTTTTGTTTTAAAATTTTACTAAATTCTCTAAATATAAACTGCGCACATCCAAGAGTTTGGAAATTTGTCTTTTCTATGATAACACTTGCTACGCCTTCATTGATTTTTTCTCCTACGGTAAATCCATGCATTTCATCATCTATATAGATAACTATACCGATAAGTTCAAGCTCTTCATAGAAATTTAGCATTCTTTTTATGGCAGTTTTTTCTTGATAAATTCCCTCCATAAAATCATCAATCTGCTCTTTTGGCATATATTTTATACGCTCTTGAACCCAAATATTACTTAAAGATATAATGTCGTTTTTATGCTTTGCAACATCAAGCTCTTCTACTCTAAAATTTGGATATGTGTTTTTAAATTTATTTATTTCAGTTCGTTTTGTATGATACGAATTTCCTTTTAGCTCTATAAGATCATCTGTTTTATAAATATAATCAGCCAATTTTTTTTCAAATACAAAATCCTCAAACACATCAAAAATTATAGCATTAGGATCAAGCGAAGTTGCAAATTTTTCCAAAATAACCTCAGCTACATAATCAATCCTTGCGTAATGTTGCGAACTATTGTTTGCATTCATAAGTTCAAAGCAGTGTAAAATCGCATTTTTTAAATTTGAAAGCTTACCAAGTGGCGGTAAAAGCATACTAAGCTCACTTCCAGTCATTATAAAAAGACAAAAACAATCATCAATAATCGCATAAAATCCGCTAGAATTTGAAAGCCAAATATAATTTGATGCAAAAGTATAATCACTGATGTCAACTTGCTGATCAAGTCCAAGCTCTGTTAAATACTTTTGCATAATATCTTTTGAATGTATATCAAATTTATGTAACTCGTAACCATTTATATCAAATTTCATTTCTTATCCTATATGTAAATTTTCGCAATTATACTCTTAAATTTAGACTTTTTATTTAATTTTGAAAAAATAAAATTTAAGGTATAATATATTTAGCTTCAAGGTTTGAAAAAAACTAAATTTAAAGGAATATTATGCAAATTGATTGTAGAAATATGGAGTGTCCAAAGCCAGTAATTGAGACAAAAAATGCTTTAGAGAAAATGCAAATAGGCGAAAGTTTAAGTATTTTAGTAAACGATACAGCCCCACTTAATAATGTCAAAAAATTTCTAAGCAATTTTGGTATGAATCCAAGTATAAAAAACTTTGAAAGATACGATGAAATTTGCGTTATAAAAACCAAAGATATAACCGAGATAAATGATAATGAATACAACTGCGAAATGCCGTCTAAAAGATCAAAACTTGTGTATTTTAAAGATGATAAAATAGGACCTATGCCTATTGGCGAAACAGTTTTAACTACATTTTTAAGCTCACTTTTAAGCTCGCCAGTAAAACCAAAATACATAATATGCGTAAATAATTCGGTTTTAATGACCACTAATAGAGATCACTATGGATATAAACCACTTAAAGATTTAGAAAATGCTGGTGTTAAAATCATAAGTTGTGGAAGTTGTTTAAAATCACTAAATTTAGTTGATAAGCTTAGTATCGGAGAGCTTGGAAATGCTTATGAAATAGCAGTTTTACTTATGGAAAATGATGTAGTTTCGCTATGATTTATAACAATAAAAAGCTAACAAAATTTGTAAAAGCTGCTGGTTGAGCTGCCAAAATAGACCCGTCGGGTTTAAACAAATACATTGGCACTTTACTAGAAAAAAATGTAAATTTACTATCATCAATTAATAGCAACGAAGATGCAGCAATCTTTAAAATAAACGAGGAGTTGGCTCTTGTTCAAACTCTTGATTTTATAACGCCTGTGGTAGATGACCCGTTTATATATGGTCAAATCGCAGCTGCAAATTCACTAAGTGATATTTTCGCAATGGGCGGAGAAGTGATAAATGCACTAAATATTATGGGTTTTGATAGTTGTAATTTCGAAAAATCTATAATGAGTGAAATTTTACAAGGCGGCAAAAGCAAAATCAATGAATGTGGCGGAGTTTTAGTAGGCGGACATAGCATAGAAACAAAAGAGATGTATTATGGGTTAAGCGTTACAGGTAAAGTTAATCCAAAGAATTTTTGGAGCAATAGCACGGCAAAAATTGGCGATGTTTTAATTCTTACAAAACCGCTTGGCATAGGCGTTTTAAGCACTTGTATAAAAGCCGATATACTAAATTTAAAAGAAATACAAGAAGCCATATCTTATATGACTCAGCTAAATTTCTATGCCATCAGTGCATTAAAAGATATAAAAGTAAGTGCTTGTACGGATATAACTGGCTTTGGCTTGCTTGGACATCTTTTTGAGATGAGTAGAGATGATATAAGTTTTGTTTTACAAAAAGACAATATCCCGCTCATGAAATCAGCTATCAAATATGCAAATATGGGCTTTATACCAGCTGGAAGCTATAAAAATATGGAATTTGTTAAAACATATATTTATAGTAAAGACGAAGTTGATATTTTGTATTTTGATGCACAAACAAGCGGTGGCTTACTTCTTAGTATTGAGCAAAAAGACGCAAATAAAACACTTATAAATTTAAAAAATGCAGGATATGAAAAAAGTGCAATTATAGGCGAAGTTTGCGAACCAAAAGAGCAAAAAATTATAATAAAATAACTATTTATATAAAGCCAAATTTGCTTTAGAATTTAATATAAATCATTTACTAAGCTGTTTATCTTTACCAAAATTTGGGGATCTATGCCCGTGTAAAATACATTTATAACAATCCGTAGAAAATGTTATAAAATCAGTAGTTTTTGCAACATTATAAGAGTTATCTGTTACAGTATTTACAACTTGTGCCACCATAGCAGTTATAAACATTCCTATAATATTATTATTACCATTACTTGCTGATTGAATTATCTTTTCACTTCTATCCCAGAGCAAATTTCCATTGTTTAAATCTATTAATTTTACAGAAATTTCAATTGTAATTTGTGTATCAAGTAAAGCATACCTAGAACCATAATCTTTAACATCTATAAATAAAACACTATCAGCCAAGTAAATTTCTCTTAGTTTATTAAGCGGAATTTGGGCTATATCTTCGCCACTAAAAATCCCATTACTCTTAAAAGTTTCATTAACCAAAGTTACTGGAAACACATAATACCCAGCCTCACTTAATGGCAAAATAGCATTTGCTAAAATTGCCGTTGCTGCCTTTGGTTCTAGCGATTCGTTTTTTGGCATAACCACCAAAATAGACTTTGGTCTTGATTGCAAAAAATTCGAATAATCATAAATATCGGGCTCTTTTGTTGCACAACCGCTAAATAAAAACAATGTCAAAAACGATAAAAAAATTAAAAATTTAAATCTCATTTTTTATCCTTTTTAGTTTTTATAATTGATTTGGTTTTACTGCTTTTTAGAAATTCCACATACTGCCTTGATTCTTCAAAAAGCTCCGCTTCTTTGTCTAAATAAGCAAAAAACTTCTCATCATCTCCATTTTTGTGATACATTAATCCTAGATGTGCATAAAGACCTGGCGGAACTTTTTCGTTTTTTTCATAAGCTTTTTGGATATATTTTTCTAAATTATCTATCTGTTCGTTTATATCGCCTTCTTCATTAAGATAGTTATAGATGGATTCCTCATAACTCGCATCCCAATAGTATATCGGCTTTTTAGAAGCAGCACAACCTGATAAAAGTATCGCAAATATACCTAAAAACAATATTTTATAAAGTTTCATTTCCACTCTTTATTATCAAGTCCTAAAGCTAGATTATTAACAGCCTCATTTATAGAAAGGCTTAAAACCCTACCATTTAGCGTTGCATCATATCCAGCAGTTCCACCAAAACCTATAACTTCACGATTTGAAAGAGAGTATTCTCCAGCACCTTGCGTAGAATATACAATTTGAGAAGTCTTAACATCAACGATATTTAAATTTACTTTTGAATACGCAATTTGAGTTTTACCACGACCTAAAATTCCAAAAAGCTGATGATCTCCAACTGTTTTTCTACCAAACTCAACAACATCACCTGTTATAATATATCTAGCACCTTTTATATCTTGTGTTGTTTTAGAAAAACCACTTTCTTGTGCCATAGCTTTTAAATTTGTTCTGTCTAAAACATCAAATCTTCCACTTTGTTGCAAACTTGTTGCAAGTATAGTTTGAGCTTGATTTCCAAGTCTATCTTCGCCATCTGAAAATATGCCATTTTGATATGATGATTGGTTGTTAAATCTTCCTATGGATACTGATATTTTTTGACCTTGATATGCAACCTTTGATATCTCAACTTTTGGTACTTCAACCACTCTTGAGCTTTCACTAGCACAACCAACAAACACCACAGCAGTACATACTAAAATTAAAATTTTTTGTTTCATTTTTATGCCTTATAATAAAAATTTTACAAATATACCTCAAAATTTATAAAAGCAATATAAATTTGGTTATTTTTTTATAGCTTTTTGAAACTTGGCATAATACTTATTTTGTTTTGCGTCTTCAAAAGTGCCATTATAAACAACTTCTCCATTTTCAAGGATAAGAGCATTTTTACATAAAAATTTAGCTACTTCTAGGTTGTGAGTTATCAAAATATAAGAAATATTATAATTTTTTTTAAGCTCTTTTAGTAAGATAAGAAGCTTTTTTTGGTTTAAAAAATCAAGCCCACTTGTTATCTCATCAAGTATCAAAAACTTTGGTTTTACAATAAGTGTTCTTGCAAGTGCTACTCTAGCTCCCATTCCGCCACTTATCTCATAAGGTTTTTTATCCAAAATATCTTCTTTTAATCCTAAATTTTCTAATATTTTCAAAAGATTTGATTTATCAAATTTGATATTAAAATTCAAATAAACATCTTTAAAAAGTTGTATTATGCTTCTTTTTGGATTAAGCGATAAATGCGTATTTTGAAAAACATATTGTATATGACTTCTTAACTTTCTTTGTTCGCTAAATTTAAGATTAGTTATGTTTATATCATCAAGATAAATTTCGCCTTTATCGCAATTTTCAAGCATACACACCATTCTAGCAAGAGTGCTTTTTCCACTTCCACTACTTCCTAAAATAGCCAAATCCTCGCCACTTTTAATTTCAAAATTTATGTCTTTTAAAACCTCTAGCTTTTCATAATGTTCTAAAATATGCCTTTTTATGAGATAATTTTTATGTAAATTTACAACCTTTAATCTACACATTTAGTTTAACTTTCCACACAAAATTTCTTTTGTCAGCTCTTCTTTAGGGTTTGTAAATATTTCAAATTTAGAATTTGTTTCTATTATACTGCCACTATCAAACACACAAATTTCATCCGCAAGCTCATAAACAACATACGGATCGTGTGTTATGATGATGAAATTTATCTCATTTTTAAGCTCTTTTAATATATCTATGATATTTTGTGCATTAATGCTATCAAGCGAACTTGTTATTTCATCGCAAATAAGCAATTTTTGTTTCATACATAAATTTAGAGCAATTTGCACTCTTGCTAGCATTCCGCCACTTATTTGCATAGGAAAAGAATGCCATAAAAGTTCTATATCATTAAAACCAAGACGAAAAAATGTTTCAAAAGCTATTTTTTTAATTTCCTTAACATCTTTGTAGTGATTTTTTAAAGTTGTGATAAAAATATCACCTATATTATAAAGCGGATGAAAGCTTTCGCCAGCATTTTGAAAAATTAGTCCTACATCAAATTTGCGGTAATTTACAAGTTCTTTTTTACTAAATAATAGAACTTTTTTGCCAAAAATTTCAAATCTGCTTGCATTTAAAACAAACTCGTTTCCTAAAAGATTTATTAAAGTTCTTGCAAACATAGACTTACCACTACCGCTTTGCCCTATAATGCCAAGTGTTTTATCATTTTTGATATTTAAGTTTATATTTTTTAAAATATGATGATTTTTATATATTAAATTTAAATTTTCTATATTTATCAAGTATAAATCCTATCTTTTTGCTCTATGAAATTTCCTATATAAAGCACACAAATAATAAGCAAAAACAGCACAATTCCAGGATAAAATATAATCCACCAAGCTCCAACAAACATAGCATTAGTAGAATCATTTAGCATATTACCTAAACTTGCTTTGCCAACAGGAACGCCTATGCCAAAAAAACTAAGCACAGCTTCGGTTGCTATGGCATGAGCGAAATTTATACTAAAAAATACCATTAATATGCTAAATAAATTTGGTAAAATCTCTTTAAAAATAATATTCATTTTTGAACTTCCAAGAACAATTGCAGATTTTACAAACTCTTGGCTTGATATCTTTTCATACTCATTTCGCATAACTCTTGCTGTTTGCATCCATAAACTAAGCGATATTACAACAATCATATTTATAATCCCTGCATCTAAAATAGTGCTAAAAAACATTATAAAAAGCATCATTGGCATAGCCAAAAATCCATCTACGATTCTCATCATTATGTGATCTATATTTTTTGGAGAAATTGCAGCTAAAAAAGCATAAATTACCCCTATAAAACAGCTAAAAAACGCACTAAAAAAACCAACTATCAAAGAAATTCTAAGAGCATATAAAATTCTAGTTAAAATATCCCTACCTAGCATATCTGTGCCAAAAATATAAGTAGAATTTGGAGCAAGCCTAGCAGATTCAAGATTTACATAATCTGGATTAAAATGCGTAATAAACGGTGCAAATAAAGCTAAAATTGCTAATGCAATAATAATCAAAAAAGCAAAAAGAAACTTTTTCATAAGCTTTTTTGTCCTCTATTTATAATAATGCAAAGTATTTTTGCAAACAAATTGCCAAATACAGCAAAAACAGCAGTTAGCAAAATAACAGCTAAAATTACAGAATAATCTTTACTAAGTATAGAAGTTATCGCTAATTCGCCAAGTCCAGGATACAAAAAAATACTTTCTATAATGTAAGAGCCAGTTATAAGTGTAACAAAATTTGCTCCTATATAGCTAATTATAGGCACTAATGAATGTTTTAAAACGCCTTTGTAAATTTCAAATTTACCAACACCTCTTGCAAACATAGCAAATACAAAAGGTTGTTTTAATGAGATCAAAAAACTGCTTCTTACCACTCTTATATAAAGCCCAATATGAGCCACAAAAAGAACAAGAAGTGGCAAAACTATATGATAAGCCCTGCTTTTTAAGCTATCATCACCAAGTGCATGAAGACCTGAAGTTGGAAAAATTCCAAAATGCACAGAAAATACCATAATTGCTACTAAAGCTATCCAAAAAGATGGCATATAAACAAAACCAAACGATATAAAAGTTATAGCATGATCTATAAATTTATTCTCATTTAATGCACTAATTATCCCAAAAATAAGCGAAAAAATAACAAGAAGTATTAAATTTAAACCATTTAAAATGATTGTATTTAAAAATCTCTCATTAAAAAGCTCATTAATACTTCTAAAATCTATCAAAGAATAACCAAAATTTCCACATAATGCATTTTTTAACCACGAAAAATACTGAATTAAAAAAGGTCTCTCAAGACCGAGTTTGTGAGAAATTTGCTCTTTTATAGCCTCGCTTACAACCTCTGGTCTTGAAAACATTGCATAAACAGCGTCAGTTGGCAGTAAATACGCAACCAAATATATGCAAAAACTAAGACAAAAAAGTAGAAATATCGCTGAAAAAAGCTCTTTTAATATAAGACTTTTCAACTATTTAACTACTCTTTTATCCAATCTTTTACATTCCAAGCAAAACCACCACCATGATGACCCAATACATGAGGCTTTATACCTGAAATTTTAGCATTATAAACAAGCGGAAACTCAAGATAGGTTATAAATATAAATGGTGGATTTTCATAAATAGCTTCTAAAAATTTACTATAATAAACCTTTCTATCTTCTATATTAGCCAAACTTCTGGCTTTTAAAAGAGCTCCATCTACATTTTTATCATTATAATGACTATAGTTCCAACCATTTGGATCTACACTACTATCAGCAAAACTGCCAAAAATTCTATATGTATGAAAATCCGGATCAAATGGAGAACCCCAACCTATAAGAAATGTATCAACATCTGAAATTTTAAATGAGCCTTGTGGTTTTGCATGAGCTGTCGCATTTATACCAATTTTTTGAAAATCACTTGATAAAATATTTGCAAGACTTACACGCAAAGGATCTGTATTGTAAGCATATATGCCAAATTTAAGCTCTTTGCCATCTTTTTCAAAATATCCATTTTTATTTTTGCTCCATCCATTATCTTGCAAAATTTTTATAGCTTTTTTGGGATTGTATTCAAATTTAGCAACATTTTCATCATTTGCCCAGCTTTTTTCTATAGGATTATTTGCAACGCTTCCATAACCATGTAAAATATTTTTTACTATAGCTTCTTTATTTACTGCATAATTTAGAGCCTTGCGAACATTTTTATCTTTAAAAAGTTCATTTTGCATATTAAACATCAAAGCTCTATAATCCGCACTATCTTCTTTTAAGATTTTCAAATTTGGATTTTTTGAAAGCTTTATGGCCATATTTGGCTCACTTAATGCCGCGTCTAACTCGCCTTTTTGAAGTTGCATAGCCGCAACATTAAAATCAGGTACAAATTTCATATAAATATTTTTTGTTTTTGCAACGCCGCCATAATATTTATCAAAAGCTTCAAATTTAAGATATTTTCCTTTATTCCATTCTACCAATTTATAAGGTCCTGTACCAATAGGTGTATTATTGTAGTTATCTACGCTTAAATCTTTTCCATCTAAAATATGCTTTGGAAGCATACCTATACTAAGAGTTGATAAAAGCGGTTCAAAAGGTGTTTTTAGTGTAATTTTTATCTTATACGGACTTAAAACCTCGACTTTGTCTATAGGTTCGTAATTTGCTTTTGCAGGAGAACTTAATTTCTCATCAAGTGCTGTTTGTATAGTAAATTTAACATCATCTGCACTAAATTTCTCTCCATCGTGCCAATATACATCATCTCTTAGTTCAAATGTATAAACTTTTCTATCTTTACTTATCTCCCAGCTTTTTGCAAGATCTGGAATTACTTGCATATTTTCATCATGTGTTGTAAGTCCTGAAAATATAAGATCTAAAGCACTATCATGATCTTCATCAAAAAGTGGATTTATCTTAGGCGTTTCGTTTTCTACACCAATGACAATAGTATCACTTTTGGCAAAAACTAAAGTATTTATCATAAATACTGATATCAAAAAAAACAATATTTTTTTCACATCTGCTCCTTGTTAAAAAATTACAATTATTGTAACATAAATTTTATAAAAATAATACTTTAAATAATATATTTTATATAAATTTATTATTAAAATTATAAAATGCAAAACTATGATTTTTATAGCGTAATGTAACTAATTAAAATATTAAAATAATTTTTTGAAAGTCAAATTTAAATATCTGTTTTTAAATTTTAGAGCCACTGCAGGGCATAGTGGCTCTATGAAAACTCTAAAATCTACAAAAACCCATCTTTTTTGAGTTTTTCTAAAACAATGTCTCTTGTCGCATTCATTTCTCTTTCGTAGATTTTATACTCTGGATTAAAGTAGTTTAGCATATTTTTAAGCCCGTTGTGTCCAGTTTCCACATGACAACTAGCACAACCAATTTTTTTGTCTGTATTTAACAAACTCGTATAATGCTCGTGCATTTGCTTACCTTTTGGGCTAATTTCAGGCAAGTTTTGAAAATTTGCGTGGCACTTCAAACATCCATCATCAAACACAAACCTTAATCTATTTTTTCTATTTTCTAACCAATTTATTTGATCAACATCTTTAAAGAAATGTATGTATCCTTCAACTACTCCATTTTTAGCCTTTGTAAAAATGTAGTTAAAAATATTATTATGTGGCATATGACAGTCTACACACTGAGCTTTTATGCCCATTTTTCCAGCACCACCATGAACATCGTTATGATAAGAAGCAAGCATTGGTGCCATTTCATGGCAAACTATGCAAAATTTCTCCCCACTAGTTCTTGTAACGCCCTCATACATAGCGTAACAAACAACAACTCCGATTAAAAAACCAATGCAAATAAATGATAAAATTTTCTTTTTCATGGTGTAGGCCTCATCCATTGTTTAACTTCAGCCTCGTGACACTCATCACACATATTTATAGATTTTGAATGCTCCATATGACATTCATCACAATACAAATTTGGTCCATCATGAACCGAATTATGCGGATTTGCTTTCAAAGTATCCATAAATCCTGTTCTTTTAGCCATATGCTCTTTGCTTTTATGACACGATAAACAGTCCTCATCTCCTGGGTTTTTAAATTTAGCAGGATTATCTCCTTGATTTGTATGGCAGTGGATACAATCAAAATAAAGCTTTGCGTGATGTGGTTTGATTTTGTGTTTTGCTCTAAGCTCATCACTAATTTCTAAAATAGAAACAATCGCACTTTTAGATGAATTTTCTTCGCCAAGTAGTGTATTTGAAATACAGGCAAAAAATAAAAAACTAAACAAAAGTCGCATATATTTCATTGTTTTTCCTTAGAAAAGTTGCCCAAAAATTTGGGCAACTTAAAAGTTAGATATTTTCTCCAGCTATCATTCCAAAAGTTAAACAATCAGTGATTGCCACGCTTCCAAGTCTGCTAGCTCCGTGTGTTCCACCTGTAACCTCACCTGCTGCATAAAGCCCAGGTATTGGTTTTTTTGTATTAATAGAAATAACTTGTGCTTTTGTGTTTATCTTAATTCCGCCTGTTGTATGATGAAGTTTTGGAACGCCGCGCTCAGCATAAAATGGTGGTTTTGAAATATCAATTCCGCCTGTTGTTTCAACTGGTTTGCCAAATTCATCTTTTCCAGATTTAACTCCGTCGTTGTATTTTTTAACCGTTTTTTTAAGCTCATCTGCTGGAATTTTATAATGTGCCGCCAACTCATCAAGAGTTTTAAATTCCTTTAAAATTCCAGCTTTTAAAGGCTTTTCAAAATGCGATGGCAACAAACTAGGAATGCATTGCGAATCGCAGAAATTTATAGGATAAATATCTTTTTTAGCGTCAATCACCTTAAACATTGCATCGGTTCTTATTTTTCTATCAGCAAGTTCGTTCATATAGCGTTTTCCAGTTCTTGGATCAACAGAAATTCCATATCTAAATGAACCATTTACGTTAAACATTGATCCAACGCCAAATCCAGTCTCATCCGGGCAAGCCCAAGGACCATATTGTAGCCATGAAACTTGAACCGGGCAAGCACCGATATTAAGCGCTGCTATCAAGCCGCCTGCTGTTGCACCAGGATGATTTGTGGAATCAACATCTTTGCCAAGTCTAGGATCTTGAAGCTGTCTAAAAAATATATCGCGGCAAAATCCACCGCTTGCAAGAACAACGCCTCTTTTTGCTTTAAAGAATTTTCTCTCTCCGCTTTTGTTTTCTCTATCATCATCTTCAAGTTTTGAGTCAAATTTATATCCTTCTCTTACCGAAATTCCTACAACTTTGCCATCATCATCTAGCACAAAATCATCAAATTTTGTTCTTTTTTTGATTAAAACATTTGGATTTTTTTCAATGTATTCAATCATCGGCAAAACTATACCAGAGCCACTTCCATTTTCTGTTTGATATGTTCTAGGCACAGAGTGCCCACCAGCATGAGATAGTTTTTCAACATATTTTGCACCGCATTTTACAGTTAGTGCAAACACATCTTTTGCTCTATTTGCGATTACTTCAAGCAACTCTGCGTGGTTGATTTGAAGTCCAGCTTTTAAGCAATCTTTTAAAAATAACTCATTTGAGTCTTTAATGCCCTCTTTCTTTTGAGCTTCGCTATTTGGAACTGCAAAAATTCCACCATTTATAACCGAATTTCCGCCGAGTCGCCCCATTTTTTCTACAAGCAAAACCTTTAATCCTCTTTCAGCTGAAGTAATTCCAGCCGCAAGTGCTCCAAAACCTGATCCAATGATAACAACATCATATTCTTCATCAAATTTAACACTCTTTGCATCAACTGGCGCTGCCATTAAATTTGATGCACTAAGCATACCTGCACCCACTCCTAAAGCACCAAGTTTTAGTGCTTCGCGTCTTGAAATTTCTTTTTTCATTTTTGCTCCTTTGAAATAAATTAGACATATCTGCCAACAATACCAAATACTAAGCAACAATAACATTTTTGCTAATTTAATTGCATTTATAAATTTATTTCATAGTCTAATTACTTATGAAACCAACACAACAAATACAACTAAATTTAATTTATTTTAGCATTAATTCAATAAATTATAAATTAATTATAAAAATTTTTAAATAAAATAAAAAATATATAATATATTAAGCTTATTTTACAAAAATAGAAATCCTATTTTGCGATGAATACATCATAAAACTCGCCATAATTTTTGCTTATTCGTAGTTTTAAAACGATATTTAGGAGCAAAACGACTTTTATTTACCAAATCAAGAAAAGCAAGATTTGTATAATCTACAAAATTTTTTCAGTATGATAAATAAATCAAACTTTCCTTATTTCCATTTTATCTATGTAAATTCCAGCTATCATAATAAGTTTTGTTAATTTAATTTCTATATTTTATAAATAAAGTTAATTTTATTTGCAAATTTGTATGAAAAAATAAAAATTAAGCACTACCAAAGTATATAAACTTAAATATACACAAAATTATACTTTAAGGTTTGGATTATCAATGCAATAACTAACTAGATGTTGTTTTGAATTGTATGTTAAGCTTTCTACTTTTAATATAAACTCATTTTCAAAATCAAAGGCTCTATTAATAATATCTTTGCAATAAAATCAAAAATGCCTTTTAACACTATTTTAATCTATTAGAGAGTATCAGTGCCATTATACCATCTCTTTTTAACTCATCAAGTGTATGGTTTCTAGAGTTTTGTTGTATAAGCTTCAGTCCTTGTGGTCATCTATTTTTTATGGCTTGAAATTTACTATCCTCAATGTCTATTTCTAACACTTCGCCCTTTATATCTGCTAAGACTTGAGCTATTGTACAATGTCAAATAATAGAGATTGGCTTTCTTTAAGTGTAATTGTATTCATTTTACCACATTAATAATTTTGATTGGTTTTAGTAAAATAAATTAAATTTAGTCTTTTGCTTAAAATTTGCGTCTGTTAGACATAAAATTGCTAATAAAACTTAATTATCTTAAAAGATTGTATTTTTGAGATTTTTGAAAGTTTAAGAAAACCTATAAAATAGGCTTATGGTGGAGTTAAGCGGGATCGAACCGCCGACCTCTTGAATGCCATTCAAGCGCTCTCCCAGCTGAGCTATAACCCCAAAGTTAAGTAATTAAGTCCTAAATTTTAGTAAATTTTAACCCAAAAGTCAAGACTTAATATGCAAATATCAGTGCGGTATACCAACACACTTTCTTACTTTTTCCATCGTTTCGATTGCTACTTCTTTTGCTTTATCGGCTCCTACACTTAAATGATAATTAACTTCATCTGGATGAGTTAAAAAATGCTCGTATTTTTCTCTCGCTTCTTTGAAATATTCAAGAACCATATCATTTAAATACATTTTAAAATGTCCGTATCCTTCTCCGCCTTTTTCATATCTTGATTGAAGATCTTTTTGTGCATTTTCATCTAAAAACAATTTGGCAATATTATAAACATTGCAATTTTTCCAATCTTTTGCTTCTTCAAGCGAAGTACTATCTGTGACTATGGAGCTTATTTGTTTTTTTAATGTTTTGTCATCTGCAAATATGTCTATAGTATTGCCATAACTTTTACTCATTTTTGCACCATCAGTACCTGGAACTGTGGCTACATTTTCATCAATCTTAGCTTCTGGAATGACAAAAATTTCGCCATGAGCGTTATTAAATTTAATTGCTATATCGCGAGCTATTTCAACATGCTGAATTTGATCTTTTCCAACTGGAACAAAATTCGCACTATAAAGCAAAATATCAGCCGCCATTAGCACTGGATAACTAAACAATCCATGATGAGAATCAAGTCCTTTTGAAATTTTATCTTTGTATGCATGGGCTCTTTCTAAAAGCCCCATCGGTGTATACTGGCTTATAATCCAATAAAGCTCTAAAACATCTTTAACATCACTTTGAAGCCAAAATGTGCATTTTTGCGGATCAATACCAAGCGATAAAAAAGCGCAAGCAGCTTCAAAAGTGCTAGTTTTTAGCTTATATCCATCATTTACGCTAGTCATTGCATGATAATTTGCTATGAATATAAACATCTCATCATCGCTGTTGTTTTGCCTATCTATCATCGGTTTTATAGATGCAAAATAATTCCCCAAATGAAGTTTTCCAGATGGTTGAAGTCCTGTAAATGTTCTCAAATTTTATCCTTTATCAATGTTTTTATCTCTTTTGCTATCTCTTTTGGTGTTTTATTTTCTACATTAACTACAAAATCAGCTTTTGCTTCATAAAGCGGATCTCGTTCTTGATGTATCTTTTTAGCATTTTTTAAATTTAGTAAAAGCGGTCTTTTTTTAAATTTAGCACTCGCATTTTTGCTATTTTCAAGACGCTTTATAATATAATCAAATTCCGCTTTTAAATACACAACAATACCAAGCTCATTTAAATTCTCAACCTTATAAAATCCTCCGCCAGTTGAGATTATAGCATTATCTACACTATTAAGTAAAAAATTTGCCAAATTACTTTCAAGTTTTCTAAAATACTCTTCGCCAAATTTTTCAAAAATCTGTCTTATTTTCATATTTGCAATGCTTTGTATCATATCATCACAATCTAATGCAAAAAGTCCCGTTTCTTCATACAAAGCTCTAGCCACACTTCCTTTGCCAACACCCATAAATCCGATTAAAATTATATTATTTTTCTTCTTCATCTTTATTTTTATTCTTTGGAATTAAAATTACTGGAACACCAGCTAAATCAAAGTTTTCGCGTAGTTTGTTTGCAAGATATCTTTTGTAGCTAAAATGCAAAGACTTTGGTCTATTCATCACTAGAGCTATTTTTGGCGGAGCACTATCAAACTGAACTGCGTAGTAAATTTTCACTACTTTGCCTTTTTCCCTCGGAATTGGGTGCTCTTTTATGGCATTAGCTATAGCTTCGTTTAACTTGGATGTTTGAATTTTTTGTGTAAAATTTTTATAAATTTCAAGTATCAAATCATAAAGCTTGTGAACTCTTTTTCCACCAAGCGCTGAAACGCTTATAATTGGGGCATAACTTAAAAATTTAAATTTATTCCTTATCTCAGAGCTTATCTCATCAAATTCTTTCTCATTTTTATTTTCCCATTTATTTAAAACTATGATTATACCAAGCTCAAATTTAGAAGTAACGCCGGCTATGCGTTCATCCAGCTCACTTAAAGGCTCACTACTATCAAGAACTAGAAGTGCGATATCTGTATTTTCTAGTATTTTTTCAGTTCTATTTAACGCAAATTTCTCAATACCTTCTATCTTTCCACGCTTTCTAATGCCTGCAGTATCAACAAATTCAAAAACTCTATCATTATAAATATAAGTTTCATTTACAGGATCTATCGTAGTTCCAGCAACTGAGCTTACTACACTGCGAGAATCTTTCACAAGAGCATTTAAAAGGCTGCTTTTACCGACATTTACACGACCTATAATGCCTACTTTTATATTTTTTTGATTATAATCTTCATTTTTTTCTTTTAGTATTTCGCCCTCATCTGTGCAGTAATTTTCCAAAAAGTCATCAAAACTCTCTTCATCGTCAATCTTTTGAACTTTATCTAAAAGTTTGTAAAGCCACTCTTTTAACTCATCAACTCCAGCATTATGGCTAACGGATATACAAAATGTATTTACACATCCAAATGAATCAAACTCCCAACTACGCTCTTCGTCTTTTTTGCTATCAACTTTATTAACAACTAAACTTATAGGTTTATTTAACTTGCAAAGTGAGTAAAATAGCATTTTATCTTCATCTTGTGGCATAAACTTTCCATCAACCATAAATACGATAATATCTGCATTTTTTGCTTCATCTAATGTTTTTTTTGCAACATTTTTAAAAAGCTCGCTACTATCGTCTAATCCGCCAGAATCTATCAAAATGCAATTTTTATCAAAAATTTCAATTTTAGTTTTATTTGTATCCCTAGTAGTTCCGCTAATATCGCTAGTTATAGCAATTCTTTTAGAAGCTAAACGATTAAAAAGTGAGCTTTTACCGACATTTGGTCTGCCTATTAGTATGACTTTTTGCACTAAATATCCTTAAATTTAAAACTACATTATACATAAATTTAGCTAAATTTGTAAATCTTAAGTAAGATTATAATACAATAATAGCTTTATTAAAGGAAGTATATGCTACACCGTTTTTTAATGCGAAACCTTGGTGCGTATTACATGGTTTTAGCTTCATTTTATTTTGCTTTGACAGGAGCTTTTGCGAAGCTTTTAAGCTCTTCGATGAGCTCTGTTGAAGTTTCATTTTTTAGAAATATTGTCGGTCTTGCAATAATTGTTGTAACTATCTATAAATACGGAGCTCACAATAAAGGCGGAAAGCCATTTATACTTTTTTTAAGGGGATTTTTAGGCACAATCTCAATGCTTGCTTTTTTTCACAATATCGCTCATATAGGGCTTGCTGAGGCTTTTACATTTACAAAAATGTCACCGATGTTTTTAGCAATATTTGGAGTAATTCTTTTTAAAGAAAGGTTAAATTTATTATCTTGGTTTGGTATTATTTTTGGATTTATTGGCATTTTACTCATCATGCAACCAAATTTAGGGTTTAAAATGGGACACGCAATGGGGCTTATAAACGGGCTTTTAGCAGCAGTTGCTTATCTTAGTGTGCATGAATTAAGAAAATACTACGACACAAAAACCATAGTTTTATCTTTTATGCTCTCTGGCACACTAATACCGATAGTTTGTATGCTAGTAGCTCAGTTTATACAAACTCCACCATTTTTTAACTTTATGTTTGCTAAATTTATTATGCCAACGCCAAATATGTGGGTTTTCATTGTTTTAATGGGAGTTGGAGGCTTGCTTTTTCAAACTTATATGACAAAAGCATATGCTGCTTCAAGATACGCAGGAGCAGTGGCTGCTATTGGATATTGCGATGTTATTTTTACAATGATAATAGGATTTATAATGGGAGATAGTTTGCCAAATTTAATGGCATTTTTTGGTATAATAATAGTGATTATCAGTGGTGTGATAGTAGCTACACAAAAATAGGAGAATATATGATTTTAATAGCTGGACCATGCGTAATAGAAAGCAAAGAGTTAGTTTTTGAAATAGCAAAAAGATTAGAGAGTTTTGCAAAAGATGATAGGATAGATTTTTATTTTAAATCAAGTTTTGATAAGGCAAATCGCACAAGCATTAACTCATTTCGCGGACCTGGACTTGAAAAAGGTTGTGAAATTTTAGCTGAAGTTAAAGAAAAATTTGGATACAAAATTTTAACCGATATTCACGAAAGTTATCAAGCAGAACCTGTTAGCGAGGTGGCTGATATTTTACAAATTCCAGCTTTTTTATGTAGGCAAACTGATTTGTTGGTTGCAGCTGCAAAAACTTCGTCTATTGTAAATATTAAAAAAGGGCAGTTTTTAGCACCAGATCAGATGAAACATAGTGTTAAAAAGGTTTTAGAAACTAGAGGCGTTAATGAGTTTGGCTATAAAGTTGCTTTAAATAGTGGCGTTTGGCTAACTGAAAGGGGTTCAACTTTTGGATACTCAAATTTAGTTGTGGATATGAGAAGTTTGCCTATAATGAGAGAATTTGCACCAGTTATATTTGATGCAACTCACTCAGTTCAAATGCCTGGGGCTTTGAATGGAAAAAGTGGAGGAGATGCTAAATTTGTACCATATCTTGCAAGAGCGGCAGCGGCAGTTGGCGTAGATGGATTCTTTTACGAAACTCATATAAATCCGTGTGAGGCACTTTGCGATGGACCAAATATGTTAAATTTAGATGAATTTGAAAAAGTAGTTGAGCAAACTTTAAAAATACAAAAGGCTTTGTTTGAATAAAAAAGGCTTAGCTTTTGTTATAATTGGAGCGATATTTGAGTGCGGGTGGGTTTATGGACTTAAATTTGCTAATTCAAATTTAGATTATGCTTTAACAGCGTGTTTTGTTTTATCAAGCACATATTTTTTCTTAAACTCATTTAAATTTTTGCCAACAAGTTTAGCATATATTTTATATGTTGGACTTGGAACGCTTTTTGTGGTAATAGTTGAAATCATAGCAACAAAAGAGCTTGAAATTTTAAGACTAATTTGCATTGCTATGCTGATGGTTGGAATTTATGGCTTAAATAGGGCTAAGGTATGATTTATACATTATCTCTTATAATTTCAGGGGGTTTAGAAGTTTTTGGAATTTATCTAAATTCTAGATTTTCTAAATTTGATGGATTTAAGAAATTTATAGGTTTTTGGGCTATTATGCTAAATTTTGGATTATCGCTTCTATTTTTAAGATATGCTATGAAAGCGATGCCAATGAGCGTGGCATATACTATTTGGGCAGGGATTGGTGCTATTGGGGCTGTATTTATAGGCATGATTTTGGATAATGAAAAATTTACAATTCTAAAGTCATTAAGCCTTTTTTTAGTGGTAGTTAGTGTTATTTTACTAAAAATTTTATAAAGGAAAAAAATGAAAATCATAGAAGGAAAACTAAATTTAAATGGCGATGAAAAAATTGCGATAATTAACTCGAGATTTAATCACATAGTAACAGATAGATTGGTTGAGGGCGCAAAAGATGCGTTTTTAAGACACGGCGGTAATGAAGAAAATCTAAGTCTTATCTTGGTTCCTGGTGCTTTTGAAATACCAATGGTTCTTGATAGGCTTCTTAAAAGCGGTAAATTTGATGGGATTTGTTGCGTTGGAGCTGTAATTCGCGGAAGTACGCCACATTTTGATTATGTTTCAGCTGAGACAACAAAAGGAATTGCAAATATCACTTTAAAATACTCAAAGCCTGTAACTTTTGGTGTTTTAACAACTGACACTATAGAGCAAGCTATCGAGCGTGCTGGAAGCAAAGCTGGAAATAAAGGCTTTGAAGCAATGACTGGCGTAATAGAATTAATCAACCTTTATAAAAATTTTAAGGCATAAAATGGCTACAAGACATCAAGTTAGACAAGCTGTAGTTTCACTACTTTACGCAAAAGAAATGGGTAGTGAAATGGAAGAGTTTTCAAAAGAGTTTTTAGAAGAAAAAAAGATAAGAAATGATCAAAAGAAATTTACACAAAGTTTGTTTTTTGGAGTAAATGATAATTTAGACGAAATTGATAAAAAATTAGATAATCTCTTAAAACAAAGAGATATTTCTCAAATAGGCATCGTTGAAAGATCTATTTTAAGACTTGGGGCTTATGAAATTTTATTTACAGATACAGATAATGCCGTTATCATAAATGAAGCCATAGAGCTTGCAAAAGAGCTTGGAAATGATTCTGCGCCTAAGTTTATAAATGCTATTTTAGATGGTATTAAAATATGAAACTTTGCGTCGCCCTTGATATGGCAAATTTTGAAGATAACATAAATTTAGCAAAAGAGCTAAAAGGACTTGACATTTGGCTTAAAGTTGGACTTAGAAGTTATCTAAGAGACGGCGTTAAAATAATAAATGAAATAAAAAATATAAGTAATTTTAATCTGTTTTTAGATTTAAAACTCTACGATATACCAAATACTATGGCAGATGCAGCAGAAGTTATAGCAAAAAGTGGCGTGGATATGATAAACCTCCACGCAAGTGCAGGTTTAAGAGCGATGAAAATGGTTATGGATAGACTTTCAAATATTAAAAATCGCCCACTTGTTTTAGCGGTTTCTGCATTAACTAGTTTTAACGAGAGTGAATTTAACGAAATTTACAGAGACAACATACAAAACTCAGTTATTAAATTTTCTAAAATAGCACATAAAGCTGGGCTTGATGGGATGGTAAGTTCTGTTTTTGAAAGCAAAATCATAAAAGAAAATACAAGTAGTGATTTTATAACACTAACTCCAGGAATTCGCCCATTTGGCGAAAGTAGTGATGATCAACAAAGAGTTGCAAATCTCCAAATAGCAAAAGAGATGAAAAGCGATTTTATAGTAGTTGGAAGACCTATTTATGAAGCAAAAAATTCACGAGAAATTGTAGAGAAAATTTTAAAAGAGATTTAAAGAATTTACTTAATGACTAAAGAATCTATCAAAAATACTTAATCCATCTGCAATTATACTTATAATGGTTAAAATTGCTATTGAAATTGTTATTAATCTTATTTTTATATCTTGCTTATTTTGAATTTCTCTTGCTTCATTTTCTTTTTCTAATAAATTTTCAATATTTTTGCTTATTTTTGTTTGTAAATTTGCATTATCTATTTCATATTCTTTAGTTTTTAGTGCAAAAAATATTTCATAACTTTTTGAAATATCCTCAAAAGTTTTTTTAAACTCAAAATAATCCATTAGCAACATATAAATTTGATATGTTTCATCACCGATATGATTTTTATAAAGATTAAGATTAATTTGCTTTAATCTAAAATCCTTGATTTTATCTGTTAAATTTAAAAGATCTTGTTTATTTAATTCACTACTTAATTTTTTGTATTCATTTAAAAATTGCTCATTTAATTTTTTATATTCAATACAAACTATTTGTAAAAATAAAATTTTAAAAATATTTTGTGATTTTAAATTAGAATCTGTTGAAATTTCACTAAAACAGACAAAAATATTATCACTAAAACCAACCTTATAATCACATTTTGGATTTTTTCTATCAAATATATTTACAATAGTATATTTATCTAAAATAGCATTAAAATCTTTAACATTGTTTGTAAAACAAAATATATTTTTTTTATACTTATAATCAATATTATCAACACTTTTTAAAGTAAAAAATTGATTGTTGTTAAAAATAACAAATGTATCCCATACATCAATATTTGCATTAATGAGTCTACAATTATAGGTTTTATAATATTGAGATGATTTTTCCTGTTTTATCTTATCTATAATTATTTTGTCTGATTCTTTATTAGAATCAAGCAAATTTATTATAAATTTATTCATATAAAAACCTTTTGAATTTTTTAATATTTCAAAATTATATCAAAATTTATAAACTAGCCCACAAAAAATGTGGGCTAAAATTTAACCTAACTTTGTAGCGTCTATTATGTTGTGCTCTAAGCCAAGTTGCTCTTTTGAAAGCCCAAGAGCTAATCCAACAAGCTGTGAGAGATGTATAATTGGAACTCTTGCTTTTGAGTTCGTAAATTTTTGTGCACCATCTTGAAAAATGTCAAGTTGCATTTGACAAAGCGGACAAGGCGTAACTATACAATCGGCCTTGTTTATATCAGCATTATTTACAATTTCACTTGTCATTTTCTTAACTGAATTTTCAGCAGGATAACACGCATGAAAACCGCAACAATCAAGTCTTTTTTCAAAAGGAACTACACTTGCACCAAGTGCAGCGGCAACAGCTTCAAAGCTTTTTGGATTTACAGAGCTTTCTTTGCCAAAGATTTTTTGGGGTCTTAAGCTATGACATCCATAAAAAAGTGCTACTTTTAAATTTGAAAGAGGTTTAACTACTTTTGATTTTAATAAATCTAAATTTTCAGCCAAAACCCAAAGTAAACTAGTAACTTCACTCGTGCCTTTATAACTCATATTTCCAGCCGCTAAGTATTTATTGATTTCATCTTTTTTACCACTATCAAGCTCTTTTTTAGCACGAGTTAGCACAAGAAAACAGGTGCTACAAGTTGTTAAAAGTGGCATATTCATCTTTTCAGCAAGGGCTAAATTTCTGGCATTTGCAACAAGAGTAGCTTTTGGATCGACATTTTGTGCTTGCGATGCTCCACAACAGCTCCAGCCCTCTATCTCATTTAGTTTCATGCCTAAAACCGGTGCTATTGCTTCTATTGACATTTTAGATTCTTTTGCAGCTTGAGAAAGCACACATCCTGGGAAAAATGCAAATTCCATTTTCTACTCCTTACTCGCAGCTTTTGCTGCTTTTATCATTTTTTGCAAATCTTCATGGCCTTTTATCTTTTCTTCGCCAAATATAGCCATTGGATTCATTTTACCAGCACGGATTAAATCTACTGCCATACCAGTTCTTGCAACCGAGCCAACTCCTTCTGTTCTAAGTCCTAAATATATCTCGTTTAATCTTCCACTTCCTTCTACAAGATCAGTATAAAATGCTTTTGCATGAGCTGGACCTTCGCCAGAACTTAAACCACCATTTAAAGCCATAACACTAAGATGAGATATATCATCAGCAGAACTTATGCCTTTAGGACAGCGATCCGCACACTCTTGACAATGCACACAATTCCACAAGCCACCATTTACAGAAGGCTTGACATGTATCATAGAATCTTTGCTTCTTGAGTCATTTGCAGCCCTATAAGCATGAGTAAATACAAATGGCTCCATATAATCAGTTCTATCAGCACTTAATTTATTACACTCAGAAGCACAACATCCACATAAAATACAATCCCACTGCTTTAAGACTTTTTCATTATCTTCTTCGCTTTGGATACAGCCTTTTTCTTTAGAAAATTCATCTTTTGGCGTTATGGTTGGCTTTATTTTTCTTAAATTTTCTATGGATGGCTCCCAATCAACAACCAAATCGCTTATAACTTTAAAATTTGCAAGAGGAGAGATATGCAAAGTATCTGGATTGTCATATGTTTGTAGCAAATCTTTCATCTTTGTATCACAAGCAAGCACTGCATGACCATTTACCCTAACGCCACAAGCTCCACATATAGCAGCACGACAAGTAGCTGTAAAATTTAATGAAATATCTTTTGTTTCTTTTATAAATTTAAACACAGAAAGCAGAGTTTTACCAGCCATCTCATCACTAGTTAATTCATAAGTTTGAGTGTATGATTTTTTGCCATCAAAACGATCTATTATCATCTTCATAGTTATTTTCCTTCCTTAATTGGAAATTTGCTTATACTAACATCTCTCCAAGATAGTTTCATCTCATTATTTTCAAGCGTTACAAGACTATGTTTTAAGAAATTAGCGTCATCTCTTTTTGGATAATCTTCTCTTGTATGTGCACCACGACTTTCTTTGCGATTTATTGCTGCAAAACATACAGCACGAGAGAGCAAAAGCAAATTTCCAAGCTCTATATAATCAGTAATAGCTGTGTTGTAAATAGGGTTTGTATTTTGTATATGCAAAGCATCATACCTTTTTTGAAGCTCATAAATTTTCTTATACAAACTCTCCAGCTTATCGCCTGTTCTGTAAATTCCCATATTATCCCAGTTTTGCTTACCAAGCTCTTCTCTTATGGCATATAAATCATTTGGTGATCCCTCTCCATTAGCAACATTTTTTATTTTTTCACGCCATTTTTTAGCAATCTCTTCAAGCAAGCCGCTGTCTGTAAATTTGGCTTTACTTGCGTATTTGGCTGCTCCAATGCCAGAGAGCTTACCGGTTACAACAGCATCTGCTAAAGAGTTTCCACCAAGGCGGTTTGCGCCGTGTATTGATATACAAGATGCCTCTCCTGCTGCAAAAATTCCTGGCATAGTTGTAGCCATATCATCTATACTTTTAACATCAATTCCACCCATAGAGTAATGAGCCGTAGGTCTAATACCTATAGGACTATCTGTTAAATCTAAATTTTCAAACAAAAGTCCAGTATGTCTTATCTGAGGAAGTTTTTTGATGATTTTATCTTTTCTAAGGTGTCTTACATCTAGTAGCACATGGGCTTCTATGCCATCTCCATAACCTCTTCCTTCTCTAATCTCAGTTTCTATGGCTCTTGCAACTATATCTCTAGAGGCTAATTCCATTCTTTCTTTTGCATATTTTGCCATAAAGCGTTCGCCTTGATTGTTTATAAGATAACCACCCTCACCTCTTGCAGCTTCTGTAATCAAAGCACCTCCGTGCACAACACCAGTTGGGTGAAACTGAACCATTTCAGCATCTTTAAAAGCAATTCCAGCTCTTAGGGCTGCTGCTACACCATCTCCTGTTGTTGAGTATGGGTTTGAAGTTCTATTCCAAAAAATACGAGCATAACCGCCTGTTGCTATGATTATAGATTTTGCTAAAATAGGCGTAATGTCACCTGTTCGTATATTTCTAACAACTACACCTTCTGCTTTTGTATCATTTGTGGCGATATCTAAAAGCTCATAATCCATTAAAAACTTAACACCATTTGTTATTGCGTCATCCAAACAGGTATGCATAACAATATGACCTGTTTTATCGGCAGAATAATTGCACCTTTTTTTAGATGCCCCACCCATCATTCTTCTAGTAACCTTGCCATCTTTTCCTCTTGAAAAAGGCATTCCAAGATAATCTAACTCATGGATGGCCTTTCCTGCTAATTCACAAAATTTTATAACACTATCTTGATCTGATAAATATGCCCCTCCTTTTATCGTATCAAAAGAGTGAAGCTCATAAGAATCACCATTACTGGTATCAGTAACGCCGTTTATTCCACCTTCTGCCATAGAAGTTGCGTTTCTTGATGGCATTGATTTCGTAACAACAATAACGCTTAAATTTGGATTTTCAGCCTTAGCTGCAACAGCTGCTCTAAGACCAGCACCACCAGAACCAATGACAACTACATCGCAAGATGGAAGTGAGCTATTTTTTTGATCTCCATTAGATCCAAAAACATTTGTAGGAACAGTTGCAACACTAAGTGCATTTATACCTATACAAGCTGTTTGCAAAAATTCTCTTCTTGTAAAATTTTCTTTCATCTAAATTCTCCTAAATTTATAAGAAAATAAATTTGGTGTATAAAACTACACAAAGCGGGTTTTAATTTATAAATTTAAATCTATATTATAGAATTTTATAAAAATAAACTTATATTTATAAATTATTCTTATTTTTAAGAATATTATCATTATTTATGTAAAAAATATTTTAAAATTTTGATAATGCAAAGATTTTACATTTATTTGGCTCAGCGGAACTTAAACTCTAAATAATTAGCTTAAGTCACGATATTATCGATGAAAAATATACATAAGTTATGAGCTTAGAATGCAGATTTTAAAAAGTCTTTATAGCACTAAGTTTTATACAAAACTCAAAATATAAAGAAATTTTACAAAGTGCTTCAAACATAAGATAGCTTATCAAATGAGATTTTAGCGGTGAAAAGCTAAATCACATAAAGTTAGATTAAAAGATGAGTTTATAGTTGAGTTTTTGCTTTTAGGAATGGAAAAATTAATAAATGATGAGAATAAATTTGATTTAGAAATAAAGCAAAATTTTAAAGTTTTAGGCGACGCAAACTACTAAGTATAACTATAAAAAATATACTAGAAAATACACTAAAATATAATGATTTTTCAAAACAAAGTAAAATTTTGATTAAAATTTATGATAACAGGCGACGAAAAACTATCAAAGCCACTAAATTTCTACACTCAAAATTTCTTACAAGAAGTAAATTCAAAAAGATATGGCAGGGCTTAAATTTGGCAAAAAGAATTTTAGATATGCATAAATTTGAACTTTTTTATTCTTATTTAGATGAGAAAATCATTTTATTATAAATTTTTTAATTTAAGCTTTTTTAAGAACATACCCGCTACCAGAAATATTACTTAAATTTATATCATTTAACTGCTTTTTTATACGCATTATAACAGTATGAATTGTGCCTATTTTTACACTATTGCCATCATAAGCAAAATCTTCAATCATATCGTAACTAACTAAATTTTCTATATTAAAACAAAGTAGCCAAAATATAGCATTTTAAAGCTTTGAAAGATATACTTCTTCACCATTTTTATAAATTTTTTCCTTTGTAACATTAACTATAATACAATCATTTAACTTTATAACCTTGTCTTCAATCTTAAAAAGTGCCATTACAACGGCATTTTGTAAATTTTCCATCATTATGGGTTTTTTTATAAAAGATATGGCACCTTTTTTCATACTCTCAAATAAATTTTCATCAGTATCAAAAGAAGTTACAACTATAAAAGTTTGATCTGGCTTTAGCTTTAAAATCTCATTCATCATATCAAGACCATTAAAATTTGGCATATGAATATCTGTAATGATAAGATCAATGTGATTTTTTTTAAATTTTTCAAGCCCATCTAAACCATCACTAGCTGTATAAAAATTCTCACAATACCTTTTTAACCCACCACTTACAGCCATTCTTGTGAGTTCATCATCATCTACAACCATAATGCTACGATCTTTTAATACATCAAATTTATTGTTCATGCTATATCCAAATTTTGTTTTATACTAAGCTTAAAAATAGTAGGATTTTTTGGGCTAAATAGCTCTAAATCGCCACTAAGTTTATTTTGTGCTATAAGTTTTGATAAATATAAGCCTATACCACTTCCATCTTTTTTAGTGCTTTTCTTGTATTTTAAAAATATATCTTTTGGGTATTTTACCCCGCTTCCATTATCACAAATCATTATTTCAACATTATTATAAATAACATTGGCCTTTATCTCTATAAGCTTATCTGATTTTTTAGTTTTTAATGCATCTTTTGAGTTTTGAAGTAAAACAAGTAAAACTTGTTGTAAAAAACTCTCATTATTTCGCAACTCTATATTGAAATTATCCATTTTTAAATTTATATTATACCTACTAAAAGTTGTATGCAAAATATTGCTTAGACTAAGTATGCTAGTGCGAAGATCAAATGTTTTTATCTCATCATCAAATTTATAAAATTTTCTAAAACTTTCAACTGTTTTATCCATCATTTGATTTGATTTTATGCATAAATTTATACTCTCATAAAGCTCGTCATCACTAAGCTCTCCTGATTTTTTAAGATTTATACATTGCTTAAAATAAGCATTGATGAGTTTATGGGCTGTTTTAGCTGATGTGCGATGTCTGAGATTAGCTCACCTGTTTCAGACATTTTAAGCTCATGAGATAAAATAAACTCATATTCTTTTTGTTTTTTCAATATTTTTTCATGGATAAATGTATGAAGTAAATTTGAAATTGCAATCAAAAACATAAAAACTATAAGTAAAATAACTCCATTTTTAAGCAAAATTTGAAGCGGTTTTAAAACAATTTTTTGTTCATCAATACTAACCCCAATATATAAATTACCACTTTTAAGCTTTGTTATTTCAATGTGTTTTGAATCGTGCTCAAAAATACTGCCGTTAGAATTTTTTATAAAATTTAAAAAAGATTTTTTAAGCCCTGTTTGATTTGCTACATAATCTATACTAGAAATAATATCACCATCTTCATCAAAAAGATAGACATTATCTACAAATGAATGAATTTTTGATCTAATTTTTTTAAAAAAATCTTTTGAAATTATAATGCCACAAAAAACAGATACATCTTTACTGCTATATATAGGAGAACAAATATGTATAGTTTTGTTTTTTAATACATGATGGACATCAAAAACGCTTATTGTGGTTTTATTTGTATCAACCGTGTTTTTATACCAAGATCTAGTTTTAATATCTTCGGTAAGTTCTTTATCAAGATTTACAACTTTATCATCAAAAATCATCTCTTTTGAGTTTAAAAACATCTGAGAATGATCAAATATACCATTTACTTTCATAAAATATATATAATTAAGTGCTGTATCTTCATTATCAATCTTAATATATTTATTTTTCAAAAAACTTATAAATTTTATCCTAGAATCTAACCAATCATTAGCACTAAAGGCTATCTCTTTTGATATAGATGTTCTAAAATCTCTACCAACTTTAGAAACTTCATTTTTAATCTGGTAATAACTCATAATCCCTATAACACATACAAGTATAGAAAATATGATAAGTATTACATAAATTCTAACATTGTCAAAATCTTTAAAGATAGATGAATAATTATTTTTTAATTAATTTTTCCCTCATAATTAAATTGTAGCAAAAATTTTAAAATAGTTAATGGAATTTTAAATATATAAAGCTTAATCTAATATATTAAATTTTGAATAAATTTATAACTGCATTAGTCAGAATATAATATAAAAATTAAATAGAAAGTTGTTGCAAAAGACAAAAAAATAATTTAGTGCCAAAAAGGCACTAAATTTCTATCTTTTAAAAGCTTTTTCAACATTAAATGGCCATGCTTGGTAACCCATAGCATTTGTCATTTTAATCTCTATACCAGGTTTTGTTGCACCCCATTTAAACTCATTGATATGTGGACTAGGAAGCCCTGTAGGATTACCCGTTGCGATATCAAACTGCATACCAGCAACTGCTGAGTAAACCATAACTGAGTTTTTATCTGGTTGATACTCAACTAAACTTGTAACTGAGCTATACCAGTCAAATCCTCTATCTTTTCCATATTCCCAAACTTGTTCAACAGTCATTTTCTTTTGATCTATTTTATAAATTACAGCACGACTATATTTCATACTAGGAAGTGCTGGTTGCTCCATACCACGACTATCGCCGTTATCAAACGCACTTACATAGATGATATTGCCTTTGCTTTTCTCATCTATTTTAAATGCAGTGTGTTGAGTCCAAGTATAGTCAAATCCACCTTTTTCATTTTCATATCCAGGGCATTTTGCACCATCTTCACCGCAACTAATCTTTTTACCTTTGCTATCAACTGGAGTTAAAAGTTTATCTTTAAATTTATCTTTCCAGCCAACCGGATTTCCTAGTATCCATTTTACTTGTTTATCTCTACCGATTTTAATAATAGCGTTTTGGTGTCTTGATGAGATTATAATACTATCATCTTCAGCGTCATGATCAACTGAATTAACATGAGCCCAGTTTCTACCAGGTCCACTTCCTACAATGTCTCCAAATTGATCATTTGTATCCATAGCTGCTAAATCATCTTCGCTTAAAGTTTGTCCACCGGCTTTGGCATCGATATTTAGACAAACTGCACCTTGATCTAGCACTTTTAAAACATTATCTCTATATGGATCTAAAATCTCATAAAGCCTCCAATCATCTACTACTTGACCGTTTTCATCAACTTCAACGATAACATCTCTTACAGTTTTACATTTTTACCGTCATGTCTTTTTAAATTTGCGTTTGCAACTCTTAAGAAATAGTGACCATTTGGGCTATCATCCATTGAGTGCGAGAAATCAACATATCCAGCAGGAAGTTCTCTATTCCAAATTTCTCTACCCATTATGTCATATTTAGCATATCTTTGACCATATCCCCAAGTTAAAGCACCATCATCATTTTGTTTAAAGCCCATCATAACACCAGCGTTAAATGCTGATTTAAGATTGTAAATTTTGCTTGGCTCTAAATACCATCTAACTTCACCTGTTGTATCAATGATAAAATTTTGAGGATTATAGTTCCACTCTAATGCACCGCCCATAGGGTTATTCCAAACAACTTTTGTGCCTTTTCCTGTTTTTGGTTGAAAGTTATTTACAAAATATAGTCTATCTTTAAATTCAGGATCTGGAGCTTTTACAACTTCTATTTTATCAAAAAGCACACCTTTTTGTCCGCGTGATCCAGATGCATCTAAGAAAACTGGGGCTGCGTAAATTTTATAGTCTTCTTTAATTTTTTCATCTTTGCCTTTATAAATTCTAGTATATTCAACCTCTACTGTATTTACATAATCAGGATAAAGACCAAACACTGGGATACCTCCATGTGTTTTTAACTCTCCATCTGCTACTTTGTATTTAATCTCTTGACCGCCTTTTTTTGGAACAATTCTAACACTCACATCTTTTAGGTTATATCCACCATTTTTAATAACAGCCGTAAGTGGTGCTACATCATATGGATTTACAACTACTTCGCCAATTTTTCCCTGAACAGTATAGTCAGTCTTTGGACCACTTGCACCACCAATTGCTAAAGCAGATGTAGCTCCAACACCAAGAAGTATACCAGCAACAAGTGCTGAACTTAAAATTTTTCTCATTTTTTCTCCTCTTTACAAAATATTTATATGTCCTGATATTATATTTATAAATCTCACAAAACTCTCACAAAAAATAGATAATTAAAAAAATATTTAAATTTATATATAAAATGAGTAATTTTGAAAAATCAATGCAACAAAAATTTATTATAAAATCTTCAGTAATAAATATAAGTAAGATTAGAGAGTGTTATTTTAAATCAAAAAACTATTAGGCATTTGCCTAATAGTTTATCATGTTCTAAACTGAGATAGTTTATTATTTAATGTCTCTGTCATTTTATTTAAGTGTTCGCAAGCACTTGCTATCTCTTCTATACTTCTAGCATTTTTATTTGATATTTCATTAATACTTTCTATACTTTTTGTTATATCATCAATGTTTTCGCCATTTGATATATAACTAGCAACTGTTTTTTCAGAAACCTTAATAGCATTTTCCATTGCTTTTTTCATATTTAACATTTGTTGTCTTGCTTGATTTGCAATATTTGTAAGATTATCCATACCTTTTGCATTCTCATTCATTTTTTCGCTTGAATCCATAATTGATTGAACAATAACATTTATTGTAGCATTAATCTCAACTAAACTTTTTTGAGTTTTTTCAGCAAGTTTTCTAACTTCATCTGCAACAACAGCAAATCCTCTACCATGTTCACCTGCTCTAGCTGCCTCAATAGCTGCATTTAAGGCAAGTAAATTTGTCTGATCTGCGATATCATTTATAGTAATTAAAACAGATTTTACTTGCTCTGCATCTTTACACAATTGATCCATTCTTTGTGCAAGCTCAATCTCAGTTGTGGCATTTTGCTGAATTTCCTCAGTTAAAGATATAATTGAGTTATTTGTTTCTACTATATACTCATTTGCTTTTGTTAGATCTTCTTTTCCACCTCTAGCATCTTCAATTCCAGAAGATACAGTCTTATGAATATCTCCAACTTTTTGAGTTGTTTGAGATACAAAAGAAGCGGAATCTTCTATCCTTTTACCAGCTTGAAGTGATGTTGAAGATAACTCTTCTGAAATTGATGAGTTTTCGGATGATAAATGTTTTGCATCATCTATCAATTTTCTTAAATTTTCATTAGCTGTTTTTAAAAGCCCCATAGCACTATTTGGATTTTTTGTTTTCACTTCTTGGGCTAAATTTCCATTAGCAAGTTCAGAAACAGCTTTTTCAAGATCAGATGGTTTACCGCCTAAAATTCCATATGTTATCTTTGAACCAACATATACAAGAAGTCCTATACAAACAACTGTTATAACTAAAACGATGACAAATATAACTTGTAACATTTTTAAAGTAGAATTTGCTTTACTAACTTCATCTTTTGTTCTATTTTCCATAAGCACAAAAAAATCATCAAGTGGCTTCATTATTTCTGCTTTAAATTTATGATAATCTTTACTATTTACTAAATTTGATGCTAGTTTATAATCAGGCTCACCTTTTATACTAAATTTACCACTAGAATCTTCAAAAAGACCTTCAACAGCATTCATTGCTTTTGTTTCTAAAACTACCAAATTATCTGATTTTGCATTTGATTGTTTTAGTTTTTCAAATTCTTGTGGAGTAAAACCATTTTGCTCCATCAAATCATTTAAAGAGATAGTTAAATCGTATGGTCTAGGCTTAAGATTTCCACCAGCTACAAAATCCCAATATGCTCTGTGATAATCCTGTGGTCTTGATTTTTTACCATTTCTTATATCAAGTATTGCAAAGTATTGATCTTTATAAGATTTATCGCCAGTAATAGCATAAGTTCTTACCAATCTTGTTAAATCATCAGAACTTTGCCTTAGCTCATCTGCCAATTTATAAGATATAAGTTGTCTATCACCAGACGCTTTAAGATCGTTTGAAGCAACAATTAGACTATAAAAAATATATCCTAGTGCTAAAAAACCGAAATAATAGATAAAACAATTAATATCTTTTGAAACAACCTATAAAAAGAAAGCATTTAAAACTCCTCTTAAATTTTTTAATTTATAAAATTTAAACACATAATTAATAAAAATATACTTAATTATTTAATAAAAAATATTATCTTGTATGATTATCTCTACGAAAATATTCATAAAATATATTTTAAAATTATATTATTTTTTATGCTTGGCAATATTTTAGTATTTAGTAAAGATTAAAAAAATAAATAAGAACTTATATTGAAATATGAAAAATATAAATTTATAAAAAGTTTGAAATATAAAGTGCCAAAAGGCACTTTATAGTTTATTCGCCGATTAATTCTATATAGGCAAGTTGTGCAGCATCACCTCTTCTTAGACGAGTTTTTACAACTCTTGTATATCCACCAGCTCTATTTGCATATTTTGGGGCTATTTCGCTAACTAATTTTTTTGTAGCTACTTTATCTTGCAACAAAGCAAAAACAGCACGATCAGCATTAAAATCGCCTTTTCTAGCCCTTGTTATCATTTTTTCTATATAACTTTTTAGTTCCATAGCTTTAGGAAGCGTTGTCTCTATCTTTTCACAATTTATTATAGCTATTGCTAAATTTTTTAAAGTTGCTTTTCTGTGAGACGATGTTCTTCCAAGCTTTCTATAACCATGTTTATGTCTCATGTATTATCCTTCTTTTTTCTTTAAATCTTGAATTTTTTTCTTAAGCTGATCTTTGTTTCCATCAAGAACATTGCTACCTATTGCATAGCCTATTTCAGCCATTACAGCTTTAATCTCTTCAAGAGATTTTTTACCTAAATTTTTAAGATCTTTTAATTCATCTTCATCCATTAAAGCAATCTCGCCAATGAATTTTATCTCAGCTCTTTCCAAACAATTGGAACTTCTTGCACTTAAATTTAAACTTTCTATACCTTCAAAAAGTTTTGAATGTTCTGATCCATAAGGTGAACCAGCTGTTACATCTGATATATTTAAATCCAAAACTTTATTAAATATAGACATTTGTTTATACATAGATTCTAGTGAATTCTTAAATGCTTCTATCGGTGTTACTTGTCCATCTGTTGCTATAGTTAAGATAATCTTTTCAAAATCAGGATTATCCTCAACCAAAACATTTTCTATATCATAAACTGCTTTTTTTACAGGAGTAAAGAAAGCATCTATTGCTATATAATCAGACGGCATATCATCCCTTATAAGCTCACTTGGAACATATCCTATGCCTTTTTCAACTATAACACTAAATTTTAATCCAGCATCTTCATTGATAGTAGCCAGATATTCATCTTGATTTACAATCTCAACTTCATCATTGCTCAAATCAGATCCAATAATTTCTTTTGGACCACTAAAAGAATACTCAACAACGACTCTTTGAGCATCACTTTTAATCTTAAAGCGTAAATTTTTGAGATTTAGAATAAAATGAGCAACATCTTCTAGCATACCACGCATACTATCAAATTCGTGCGTTACACCTTCTATCTTTATGCCAGTTGGCGCATAACCAACTGTGCTTGTAAAAAGCAGTCTTCTTAATGGATGTGCTAAAGTTACCGCATAACCTTTTTCAAAAGGATAAGCAATAATTTTTGCAACATTTTCACTTACATTTACAACCTCTATCTCTGTTGGCATATAAGCTGTTGTGGTAATTTTTCTCATGAATTTACCTCGCTATTATTTAGAGTAAAGCTCTACTATAAATCTTTCCTCAACAGGAATAACTATCTCTTCTCTTTCTGGAATTCTAGTAAAAATACCATATTTTTTATCTTTTTCAACATCAACCCAAGCAACAATACCTGTTTGATTTGTAAGCTCAAGTGCTCTATTAACTTGTGCATTATCTTTAGTTTTTTCAGCAATCTCTATCTTTTCTCCAGGTATTACTCTATAAGATGGTATATCTAATTTTTTTCCATTAACTAATACATGTCCATGAGTTACAAGTTGTCTAGCAAATCTTCTAGTTGTTGCAAATCCCATTCTATAAACCACATTATCAAGTCTTTGCTCTAAAAGTTGAAGTAATAACGAACCAGTATTTCCTTCTCTTCTAGCTGCTTCTTTAAACAAACCTCTAAATTGTTTTTCACTGATACCATACATAAATTTAGCTTTTTGTTTTTCTCTAAGCTGTGAACCATATTCACTAACTTTAGCTCTTCTTTGTCCATGTTGACCAGGAGCATATGGTCTTTTTTCTAAAGCACTTTTCCCAGCAAGTCTTCTCTCGCCTTTCATAGACAAACTTGCACCTAATCGTCTTTCAATTTTCTCAACAGGTCCTGTATATCTTGACATAATAATTCTCCTAGTTATTTAATTATACGCGGCGGCGTTTTGGTGGTCTACAACCATTATGTGCAAGTGGAGTAATATCTTTTAAAAATGTTACTTTTATTCCCTCTATAGCACCAACGCTCTTAACTGCTGTTTCTCTTCCGCTACCAGGTCCTTGAACTTTAATTCCAACTTCTTTGATACCGTGTTCTTTTGCCTTACTCATGGCATCTTCAACTGCTTGTTGTGCAGCATAAGGAGTTGATTTTTTACTACCTTTAAAGCCTAAACCGCCAGCACTACTCCATGCAATAGCATTTCCCATTTCATCAGTTACTGTTACCATTGTATTATTAAAAGTTGCAGAAATATAAACTATACCTTTAGCAATGTTTTTCTTTGCAACTTTTTTCTTAGTTACTTTTTGTTTTGCCATATTTCAATCCTTATTTAGCCGCTGCACCGACAGTTTTACGCTTACCTTTTCTAGTTCTAGCGTTTGTCTTAGTTTTTTGACCACGAACAGGAAGACCTTTTCTATGTCTTAAACCTCTATAGTTACCTAAATCCATCAAAGCTTTTATATCCATTGCTACGCTTTTTCTAAGATCACCTTCAACCATATAGTGTTCTTGAATTTCTTTTCTTATAGCAGCAGCTTCATCTTCGCTCAAATCAGCAACTCTTTTGTCATAAGAAATTCCAACTGCATCAAGAATTTTTCTTGATGAAAAAAGACCTATACCATAAATATAGGTAAGCCCATATTCAACCCTTTTTTTCTTTGGTAAATCTACACCTGCAATACGAGCCATCTTTTATCCTTGTCTTTGCTTATGTTTTGGATTTTCACAAATTACACGAATCACGCCTTTGCGTTTAATGATCTTGCATTTGTCACACATCTTCTTTACAGAAGGACGAACTTTCATTTTAGTCTCCTAAAAAATTATTCCACTTTGTTACGCAAACTGCACTTAGGTTTAATGAAATTTCTAAGAAAGTATCAAACCAACTGTTTTTAAAATAGTGGTGATTTTAAAAACACTTCTTCCTACAGCTTAGTTGCAAAAGCTATCATTTTACTAAAATAATGCTTTAAATTTACTTATATCTATAAGTTATGCGACCCTTATCAAGACTATAAGGCGTAAGTTCAACTTTTACTCTATCTCCTGGCATAATCTTAATATAGTGCATTCTCATCTTGCCGGCAATATGACATAAAATTACATGCTTATTGTCAAGCTCAACTTTAAATGTCGCATTTGGCAATGCTTCTACGATGTTTCCATCTATTTCTATGACATCATCTTTAGCCATTACTCCCCTTTCTATAAATTTTATTGAAAGCTTTTATTTTACAAAATTTAAGATTTAAATTTACTTAAATTAAATTTAAAATAAGCTATATTTTAGTTTAGAATTTGAAATGATTTATTTTTTATCTGTGCTAGCATTATAAATCTATCATTATAATTTATAATTTCACCAAATTTTTATATAAATGCAAAAGCTATGGAAAAAATTATCAATCTTATAGCAATATTACAAAAATTAAATTTAACATACATAAGACATTCCAAAAAGCCAATTTATGAAGTTATGGCAAATATCCGTAAAAGAATTTTAATAAATGCAAATAAATTTATAAAATTTTAAAATTTAATAAAATCTACCAAATTAAAATTTGGTAGATTTGTAGAATTACGCACCTTTTGGAGCTTCAAATGCTGTAAGTTTAGGTGCTTTTTCTGTATATTTTTCTATATTTACAAGTGCGGTGTGTGAGATATTGCCATTTGCAAGTTTTGAGGTCGGTTTATCGATGGTTAAAACATTCGCACAACCATTTTTACAAATGCTTTTTTTAGTAGGATCAAGCGGATCATACCACGCACCCTCTCTTAAAACTATAACATTTTTTGCAAGGTTATCATAAATTTTAACTCCAGCTAAAACCTCGCCTCTATCATTAAATACTCTAACTAAATCACCATCTTTGATACCAAGTTCTTTTGCATCATCGCTTCTTATTAAAAGTGGTTCTCTATTTGCTACTGCATACTTATTTCTAAGGCTTGTTTGGCTAAGTTGAGAATGAAGTCTATCATTTGGATGAACACTCATCATATGAAATCTAGCTGGTTTTTTATCCATTCCAAGCCATTCTATTGGTTCAAACCAAGTTGGATGTGCCTTACAATCATCATAGCCCATTTTTTCAATATTTTGTGAATAAATTTCTATAAGACCACTTGGAGTTCCAAGAGCATTTAAAATAGGATCTTCCCTAAAATCAGCAAATCTCACCCAACTATCACTTTCCATTGTAGAATTAAATTTAATAGGTTCATTGCTCTCCCACCACTCATTAAATTCTTTTATATCTATTCCAAGATCTGGCACAGCAAGAACTTGTTTTCTAGCATTTTCATAATACTCTTTTATAAAATCAAACTCATCTTTGCCACCATCTGTATAAACCTCAGCCAAGCCGTCTGCATAAGCCTTGCAAAGATCTGTAAAAATCTGATAATCATCTTTTGAATCAGCTACTTTTTCAACAATTTGTTTCATAGGAGCTATATACATATTTGAATAATCTCCTACCATTGTAATATCATTTCTTTCATACTGAGTTGTAACAGGGAAAACTATATCAGCCATTTTTGCAGTTGGAGTCCAATACGGTTCATTTACAACTATAGTTCTTGGTTTTCTAAATGCTTTTACCAAAGTATTTGTATCTTGATGATGAACAAGAGGATTTCCACCTACCCAATAAATAAAATCAATTTTAGGATATGTTATTTTTTTACCATCATGATCAATAACTTTTCCAGGATTTAATAGAGCATCAGCTATCCTAGCGACAGGAAAAGAATAATTTGTAGCTTTTTGTAACCAACTTTGACCAGTTCCTTTTGAGTCAAAATCAGATTTTGCAAGTCCTAGAAATTTACCATTTTCATCATAATTTCCAATACTTCCAGCATTAATTCCACCAACTATACCACCTTTTGCAGTAGGAACACCACCGCCACTATAGTGATAACTTAGTCCAAACCCACCGCCAGGAAGTCCGATTTGTCCTATCATAGAAGCTAACGTTACAAGAGCCCAGTGTGGTTGTTCTCCATGATCAGCTCTTTGCATACCCCATCCACTCATTAACATTGTTTTATGTTCTTTAAATGTTTTAGCTAAATTCTCTATAACTTTTGCTTCAACTCCACATATTTTAGATGCCCATTTAGCATCTTTTACTACACCATCAATCTTACCTAAAAGATATGGCACAAATTTATCAAAACCATAAGTATAGTTTTCTATAAAATCTTTATCATAATTATTTGTAATATAAAGATAATGACACATTGCTAACATCATAGAAACATCAGTATTTGGGCGGACTGGTATCCATTTTATTTTATCGCCAAAATAGCGTCCTGTTTCATTTAGATACGGATCTATCATATAAATTTGTTTATCACTATTTTTTAAATCCTCTAGATATTTTTGTGCTTCTTCTTCGTTTGAAGTCCAAGAAATTTTAAGAGTTGAGTATGGATTTGCACCCCATAAAACAACAACTTCTGAATTTGCTAAAACATCATTCCATGAACTTTGTTGTTCATAAACTTCTATACTTCCAACAACATGAGGCATTATTATTTGGCTTGCTCCTGTTGAATAATCCCCAGTGCTTCCTACAAATCCGCCACTCATATTCATAAACCTATGAAGTAAAATTCGCGAATTATGAACATTTCCACTACTTTTCCAACCATAGCTTCCAGCAAAAACACCTTGTGCACCAAAAGCTTTTCTAGTTTTTTTAAGTTCTTTTGCAACTAATTTTATAGCATCTTCATATTTAACTTTTACAAACTCTTCTGTTCCCCTAAGTTCAGGTTTTGGACTATCTGGATTTGCTAGATAACTTTTTCTAACATAAACATGTTTTACTCGAGAATTTTCAACCAAATCTTTTGTATAATTTTGTAATGGATTTGGATATGGACTTATATTTAGAGCTGATTTTGAGCTTACAATTTTGCCATTTTTGGTTTCAACTTCTAATACACCCCAATGAGCAGCTGTTTTAACTTTGCCAGTTTTTACTAAGCTTTTATTTAAATCTTTTGCAAAAACAAAACTAGGCACCATACTTGCTCCACTAAGAGCTGCACTAAATTTTAAAAAACTTCTTCTTTGCATATTTATCCTCCTTATTTATTGGTCGTATGTTTTTGCAAATACTCAATCACAAGCCAGTGATCATCTTTTTGTATAGGGGTTCTATTTACCATAGATCTAAATAGAGATGGCCATTGATTTGCATTATATTGATTTATATCATGAAGAGCATGACACATAGAGCAGTTACTTTTATAAAGGCTAGATGCTTTTTCAAACATAGGTTTTAAATCTTTTTCAAAATCCCCTTTTGTTGTATAAGCAACAACTTTTACTTCATTCCACGCACCATCTTTGCCTGTTTTTATGATTTTAATATCAGGTTTTGATGTTTTAGAAAAAGCAAGAGCTAAAATTCTAACTCCATCGCTATGATAAATTATATTTGGACTAGATGAATTTGCGAAACCTTTAATCTCAAATTTAACTAACTTTTCGCTGTCTTCTAAGATATTAATTGCATTTGTTGGAAGAAGCCTTCCTGCAACTTTTGTATCATTTGGCGAAAGATACACTGACTTTACTTTGTTTGAATACACAGTATCTTTAGCAAATAAGCTACTAACTAACATTACTAATACAAATAAAGTTTTTTCACTAATTCTCCTTTAAAAAAATATATTAAATCATTTAGCAAATAGTATATACTAATATTACTTAAACTAATGTATAGCATAATTTTTAAATTTAGAATAAAAAATTAAGCTTTACAATATGGATAATCAAATAAAAATAGAAGATTAGTATTATAAAATACGCAAAAATCAAAGCTTTGATAATAATTTTAGTTTATTAAAGTAAAAGTATTAAAAATTAATATATCTATATGTTTATATCATAAACATTACACGATGAATTTAAAATTTCCACACCAAGAAATTTTTCATATCTCTCTTTTGGATAATGAATATGTCCGCAAAGTATAAATTTAGGTTTTATTACTCCATCTCCCAATGCGTTTGTTAAAAATTTATCTCCTAAATCTTTTGAATTATGAGTATCAAATGAACATAAAGAACCAAATGGAGGCACATGTGTTACTAAAACATCGCATTTTTTAAATTTAGAAAAATCTTCACAACCAAAAGGAACACAGCCAAATTTCAGTTTTTTAACATCCTTGATATCGTCACAATGAACTTTTTTTATGTCTTTTATCCATTTTGCATCTAAATCATGATTTCCACTACATATCAAAATAGGCTTGCTTAGTTTTTTGAAAAACTTTTTAAAAGTTTTTATTTGTAGATCTATAGATATTCTACAAGGCTCATCAAGTAAATCTCCGCTTATACACAAAGCATCGTATTTTAAATCAAGAATTTTTTCCATAAGAAATTTATCACAATGGATATCACTTGCATGCAAGATTAACATGATATAACCTCATATAAAGTTATTATAAAGCAAAATCACTCTTTTTATCAATTCCAAGCAAGAAAACTTTTACTTTTTAAGAAAAAGAAAATTTGCTTGAAATTGATAAATTTATGATTTTAGCTCATCTGCTATCAAAAATGCAAGCTCTAAAGCTTGATTTGCATTCAATCTTGGATCGCACTGGGTTTCGTATCTACTAGCTAACTCATCTTGCGTTAGCTTAAATATACCGCCCGTGCATTCTGTAACATCCTGTCCTGTCATTTCTAAATGAATTCCTCCTGGATTTATACCTTCACTTTTTGCAATTTCAAAAAATGATTTTACTTCGCTTAAAATTTTATCAAATTCCCTAGTTTTATAATTATTTGTTGTTTTTACAGTGTTTCCATGCATTGGATCAATGCTAAAAATTATATTTCTTTTCTCTTTAGCGATATTTTTAAATATCTTTGGAAGTCTATCATTTATCTTATCAGAACCCATTCTAATGATAATATTAAATTTACCAGCTTCATTTTGGGGATTTAAAATATCACTGAGTTTTAAAATATCATCACTACTTCCATCAGGTCCTATTTTTACACCAATTGGATTTTTAACACCGCTTAAAAAATGAACATGCGCATCATCTATCCCACGAGTTCTTTCTCCTATCCAAAGCATATGAGCAGAGCAGTCATAAATTTCGCCAGTTAAACTATCAACTCTAGTAAGTGCTTCTTCGTAAGGAAGCAAAAGTGCCTCATGGGATGTATATAGTATAGTTTCATTTATTGCTTGGGTATTTTTTGAATTTATTCCACAAGCTTCCATAAACTTAAGAGTTTGAGATAAATTTTCACATAAATCATGATATTTTTTATCAAGATCAGTTTTAGCTATAAAACCGACATTCCACTTTTGTATCTCGTGCAAATCTGCTAAACCACCGCGTGAAAATGCTCTAAGTAAGTTCAAAGTTGCCGCACTTTGATTATACGCATCTATCATTCTGTTTGGATTAGGAATTCTTGAAATTTCATCAAAATCAAAACCATTTATGATATCTCCTCTATAGCTTGGGAGTTTTATGCCGTTTTGTTCTTCAAAATCGCTACTTCTTGGTTTTGCAAATTGCCCAGCAACTCTACCTATCTTAACAACTGGTTTACCACCGCTATAAGTAAGAACTATAGCCATTTGCAAAATAACTTTAAACATATCTCTGATATTTACCGCACTAAAATTTAAAAAACTCTCAGCACAATCACCACCTTGAAGCAAGAAAGCATTTCCATTATTTACATATTTTAAATTTTCTTTTAAATTTCTAACCTCACCTGCAAATATTAAAGGAGGAAGGGAATTTAGCTTTTTTTCAACAGCTTTTAATTCATCTATATTGTCATATTGTGGTTGTTGAAGTGCCCTAAAATTTCTCCAACTATTCATTGTCCAACTCATAAAATTCCTTTAAAAATAATTTTTATTTATATGCTGTATTGCTCATATAAAAAAATAATAATTTATTTTTCTACTACATTTTTTAAACTTTAATATTATACTTAGTTTTTTTAAACTTTAATTTAGATTTATGAATAAAAAAGTTTAGTAATTTGATTAAAATCTTGATAAATTTAAAAAATATAGTAAATTTACAAATATATTTAATGTATTGATAAAAAAATATATTAATTTCTAATTTAATCATACATAAAGGGCTAATATGTAAAAATACATATAATATAAAAAAAAGGGGGGGGGGTGGAACCTTTAAAAAGCCTCAAATTATGGTCTCAAAAGATAGATAAATCAAAAACCATAAATTGGAATGATTTAGATGAAGAAATTTTAGAAATTTTGCAACCTCTAAAAAATAAATTTGAACAAATTTCACAAGATCTAATAAAAACCAAAGAAGATTTAGAATTTTACAAAAATGCAATTGATTATCTACCAAATCCAGTTTTCATAAAAGATAAAAATGCTAAATTTATATTTTTCAACAAAGCTTATGAAAAATTTTTTGGTATAAAAAAAGAAAATTTTATATCAAAAAGCGTTTTAGAACTTGATCATTTAGCACCTAGCGCAAAAGAGGCTTATCAAAAAGAAGATTTAAAACTTATAGAAAACGCAAGCATTCATCACTACTGCACAACATTTAAAATGAAAACAGGCGAATCAAAAATTTCGCTTTGTTGGAGTAAGGGTTTTCATATAAATAACTCTCATCAAAGAGGATTAATAGGTGAAATTGTGGATATAACAAGAGAAAAACAGATAGAAGTAGAGTTAACCCAAACTATAAACAAGTTAAAAATCACAAATAAAATAATAGAAGAAAACTCTAAATTAGATCTTCTCACTGGACTTTATAGACGCTCTATTTTAATTGATGAAATGCAATTTTTTAGCAATCTTTTTAAGGAAAAGGGTGTAGAATTTTGCGTATTGATGGCTGATTTAGACTTTTTTAAAAAAGTAAATGATACATATGGTCATAAAGTTGGCGATGAAATCCTTATAAAATTCGCAAAAATTTTAAAGAACTCTTGTCGCGAAAATGATATTTGTATAAGATACGGAGGAGAAGAATTTTTAATAATACTTCCTAGAGCTACTTTAGAAAAAGCACAAAAAGTAGCAGACAGAATTATAAAAAATACCGAAAAACAGCTATTTTTACCAAATAATAAACCAATAACTACTAGCATAGGATTAACTCAATACATGAAAGATGATGATATAGATAAATGCTTAGTAAGAGTAGATGAACTGCTTTATGAGGCTAAGAAAAAAGGCAGAAATAAAATTATAAGTAGATAGATAAAATATTTATAAATTTAGTTTAAAATTCAAAAATGAAAATACAAAACGAAACTACAAAAGGCTTTATATACGGGCTTTCTACATTTGTAATGTGGGGAGTTTTTCCTATATATTTTAAACTTCTTGAAAATATTGGTGCTGTTGAAATTTTAGCCCATAGGATAATATGGTCTTTTGTTATTTTAATAATACTTCTTAGAGTAAAAAATAGGCTTTTAAATTTAAAAATCATACTTCGTGATAAAAAAATAGTCTTAATGCTATTTTTATGTGGATTACTAATAGCAACAAACTGGGGAATTTTTATCTACGCTATAACAACAGATAGAATTTTACAAACAAGTTTAGGGTATTTTATAAATCCGCTTTTGTCTATACTCCTTGCTGCTATTTTTTTAAAAGAAAAATTATCAATAGCTGCTAAATTTTCAGTATTTTTAGTCTTTATTGCAATTTGCATACAAGTTATTGATATGGGAGAATTACCTATAATTTCCATAGCTTTACCACTTTCATTTGCAATTTATGGTTTACTTCACAAAAAAATAAGTGTTCCATCTCTTGAAGGACTTTTTGTAGAAACTATGCTAATATTTCCAATAGGTATAATTTATCTAACATATTTAGGCATAAACAATCAAAGTTCTTTTGCTTTTAATGTAAATGGAATTTTATTAATGATATGTGGCATAGTAACAATTCTACCGCTTCTTACATTCAACTCAGCCGCAATTAGATTAAAATTATCCACAATTGGTTATATGCAATACATTTCTCCAACACTAAGCATGCTAATAGCTGTTTTTTTGTATAATGAAAATCTTGGAATTAGTAAAATAATAAGCTTTAGCCTTATTTGGCTTGGACTTTTTATAGTAAGCTTTGATGGGATAAAAAGGAAAAAAGAGTGAATTTAGGACTAATGATAACAATAGCCATAATGGTTGCCATAGTTATGTATATACAGATAAATAAATTAACCAAAAAAATAGATGAAGATCCAAACGATACTAACATGTATAATAAATTCTGTGAAGCTATAAATAACGAGCTTATGGGCTTTAAAGAGCAGTTTTTAAATGATGAGAGTTTAAATTTAATAAGCAAAAGCGAATTTGATGAAAAAATAGATGATTTTATAAAAGAGCTTAAATTTATACAAACTATGAATACAAATCGTAAAGATAGTAAAATTTGGGAAAACTCGCTTTTTACTTTTTTAGATAAAATTGATAAATTTATAAGCACTAATACAAAAAATGGTGAAAAAAATGCCGATAGATTAAGAAATAATCTAATGCTAACTTACAAAAAAGAGATGTAAAAATAAAATTTATCTCAAATTTTCTTTTAATTTTTTGATACGCAAATATGAGCTTTCTATCTGTTTGCTTGAAATTTTGCCATTAATCACAGCTTTATTTATAGCACTTACCATCTCATTTGCTAAGATTTTATTATTGTGTAAATTTGAGCTTACAAATACTATATCATTTCCAGCTATTAGGGCTTTTAGAACATTTTGAGTAATATTGCCAGTTTTTAGCAAATCATCACTCATTATCACTCCATTAAACCCAAGTTCTTTCCTTAAAATACCATCTAAAATGATATCTGAAAAACAAGCTTCATTATTTGGATCTAAATTTGAAAATTTAGCACTTGAACTCATTATAATATCTATTTTTCGCTGTGATATCATATCAAAGTAAACTTTTAAATCACTATAATCATAAATTTTTGCACTATCATCGCTAGGAAAATATTTCATAACAGGAATTATATTTTTTTGAGTAAAAATATCTATAAACTCATTTGCATATGCACTAATTTGATTATTTTTTAAAATTTTATTTTTTGTATTAACATTTGGCGCTAAATTTAAATTTATACTATAGCTTTTTATATCATTAGCAATATTTGAATATAGAGTTTTTACTGGTTTTGAGTTTATAGCCATATTTTCTAGCATATCATAACCAATGTAGTTTGAGTTTAGTTTATAAATAGTTTTTTCATCTATGCCTAAAAATGGCGGAAGAGTTGTTGAAATATGTCTAATTTTGTTTATTAAAGTTAATAACTGCTCTTTGTCTTGAAAATTTTTTTCAAGTAAAATTATCCCGCCAATTCGCCCATAAGATAAATCTTTTAAAAGCTGTTTAAACTCTTTGGAATGCACACTTGTAGCGTCAAAACCCACGACAATCATTTGTCCAATCATTCGCTTTAATGATGGTTTTGTATTATTTTGATCACAAAAAGAGAGGGATAAAATAAGCAAAAATATAAAAATTATTCTCATTTTTTTCTTAACAAATCACAAAGACACTCTGTTGGACTTTTACCATTTATCATTGAAACTACTTCATTTACTATAGGTGTGTAAATACAATATTTTTGAGCTATATTTTGTATAGCTTTAGCAGTTTCAACTCCTTCTGCAACTTCATTTATCTCATTTAAAATAGTTTTTATGTCTTTTTTACAAGCTAAACCCATACCTACTCTATAATTTCTTGAAAGCACACTCGAAGCAGTTAAAAACAGATCTCCAGCTCCACTTAGTCCCATAAATGTTTCATCTTTTGCACCAAAGAATTTGCCAAATCTTGACATTTCTATTAAACCTCTTGATATAAGACTAGCTCTTGCATTATTGCCAAGTTTTAAGCCATCACAAACCCCGCTTGCTATAGCTAATACATTTTTATACGCTCCGCAAATTTCAGCACCTACTACATCATTTGATGAGTAAATTTTCATGTATTTACTTGGAAATAACTCGCCAAGTTTATTGCACAAACTTAAATTTTGTGAACTAATCACTAAAGCACAAGGAAGTTCAGCTAAAACCTCAGTAGCAAAACTAGGACCGGAAAGATATGCTAAATTTTTAGCATCCATAAAATTTTCAAAAATTTCATTTAAAAACATTCCACTACCGGCTTCTATACCTTTTGAAGCAACTAAAATTTTTTGATTTTTATTTACAAAATGAGTTTGTAAAAATTCTCTTGTGTGTTGGCTAGAAAGTGCAAAAACAAGAATCTCAGCATTTAGTGCCTCATCTATACTAACAAAATTTGAAATATCTCTAGCACTTCTTGAAGTTATAACACAATCATTTTTTTTGCTAAGTGCATTAAAAAGTGCACTTCCCCACTTTCCCGCACCTATAACTGCTATTTTCATAGTCTTTGTTTTAAAAGCTCATTAACTTTAGCTGGATTAAATGCACCTTTTCCAGCTTTCATAACTTGCCCTACAAAGAAGCCAAAAAGCTTATCTTTACCACTTTTATACTCATCAACTTTATCACTATTTTGTGCTAACACTTCATCTATGGCAGCTAAAATCGAGCTATCATCGCTAACTTGTTTTAAGCCAAGCCTATCTATGATATCATCTACATTTCCACCATTTTGCATAAGTTCATCTAGTATCTCTTTTGCGGCTTTTTGAGATATTGTGTTATCTTCTATTTTAGATAATAACTCACTCATTTTTGCACTATTAACTGGACTTGTAGCAATTGTAGCACCATTTTTAAGTCTACCAAGAAGCTCAACACTTAGCCAAGTAACACATAATTTTGGCTCATGCCCTGCTTTGATAAGATCTTCAAAATAAAGAGCCATTTCATATTCGCTTATAAGAACCTCGGCATCGCTTTCTTTTATTCCAAGCTCATTAATATATCTTTGTTTTTTCTCATCAGGAAGTTCGGGTATTTTCTTACACTCTTCTAAAATTTCATCAGGTATTATAAGTGGTAACAAGTCTGGATCTGGAAAATATCGATACTCTGCACTATCTTCTTTTGAACGCATTGATCTAGTTGTTAAATTTATGGTATCAAAAAGTCTAGTTTCTTGAACAACTTCTTTATCATAAACACCGTCTTCCCAAGCTGCTATTTGGCGATCAACTTCAAATTCTATAGCTTTTTGTATAAATCTAAACGAATTTAAGTTTTTTATCTCAACTCTGGTGTAGAATTTTTCATCGCCTTTTGGTCTAATGCTAACATTTACATCACACCTAAAACTACCTTCTTGCATATTTGCATCACTTATATTTAAAAACCTCAAAATGGAGTGCAGCTTTTTAAGATACGCAACAGCTTCATCACTACTTCTCATATCAGGCTCACTTACTATCTCAAGAAGTGGTGTTCCAGCTCTATTTAAATCAACCAAACTTCTAGAGTCTTCATGTGTATTTTTGCCAGCGTCCTCTTCAAGATGTGCCCTTGTTATGCCTATTTTCTTTGTTTCATTATTAACATTTATAAAAAGTTCGCCTTTTTCTACTATCGGAATGTTAAATTGTGAAATTTGATAAGCTTTTGGAAGATCTGGATAAAAATAGTTCTTTCTATCAAACATTGAACGCTTATTTATAGTTGCATTTATAGCCGAACCGAAACTTATAGCTTTTTTTACAGCTTCTTTATTTAAAACAGGCAATGCACCAGGAAGCCCTAAACAAACTGGACAAACATGAGTATTTGCCTCATCTCCAAAACTAGTAGAACATGAGCAGAAAATTTTTGTTTTTGTATTTAACTGACAATGAACTTCTAGTCCGATAACTGTTTCAAACATAATGATAAACCTTTGTAAATTTGTAAAGTAAAAATGATTTTACCTAAAATTTCTTTTAAATTTTATAAACTACAAAGGTTTTATGCAAAATTATATTAATGTTCGTCTATGATTACCGCACTTGCTAAATAAACATGAGTAAGTGTCATAAAAATGAATGTCTGCAAAGCACCCATAAGAAATAGAAGTGTATATGGAACAATTGGAATAATCCAAGGTGCAAGTGTTAACATAACAAGCAAAAATAAATCATCACCTTTTATATTTCCAAAAAGACGGAAAGATAAGGATATAATGCGTGAAATATGAGAAATAATTTCTATAGGAAACATAAGTGGTGCAAGATATTTTGAAGGACCAGCAAAATGCCCAAAATATTTAAAAAATCCATTTGCTTTTATGCCCTCGTAATGATAGTAAAAAAATACACACAAAGCAAGAGTCAAAGTTAGATTAAGACTTGCTGTAGGGGACTCAAATCCTGGAATTATGCCAATCATATTACTAAAAAATACAACCAAGCCTATAGTTGCTACAAGAGGCAGATACTTTCTTGATAACTCTTCATTTCCAAGAGTTTCTTTTCCCATTGTGATAACAAAACCAAGGTAAGTTTCCATTAAATTTTGAAATCCTCTAGGCACTAAATGCATAGATTTTGTCGACATTCTTGCAAGAAAAACTATAATCAAAGCTACTAAACATAGGTGAAATATATAAATAAAATTGTGATCGTGTGATATAGTCCCAGCAAATAAAAACAAATCTCTCATAAAAAAACCTCTTAATAAAAAATAATAAATTTGGGCTAATTGTAGCTAAAAATTTGTTAAATTTGTTTTAAATATTATTTGATATTCTAAATTAATAACCATTAAATTAAAATATATCAAATAAAACAACCATACTTAGCCATAATATCAAAATATAAAGAATTCAAAAGTTCCATAGGTATTATTTCAGATATATTTATATAAACAATAACCCAAGCTATGATATTTGCTACTATCATAATTAGAAAGCCAATAATTGCATAATAAAAGCTAAATTTTTGTTGTTTTACTCGCAAGACTTTATTAGCTTTTATCCCTAGTATTATGGATATAACTAATAAAAGTGGTATAAATTCGCAGATGAAGTGCATAATAGTCTTGGTGAAAGTGATATAACAAAAGTGTTGTTTGAATATTTTTGTTTTACACCAAAAAAGCTTAGTGTATTTATAAAATCAAAATTTAACCTCACAAAACTCTGTTAGAGTGTTCTTAAACTCTAACAGAGAAAAATTAGGATGTTATATTAACTTTTTTGCAGCATTTATGTATTTTAGCATTTCATCATCAGGAACCATAGAACCACCAGTAATCCAAGCTATATGTGTAGCATTTTTTAACTTTTCTTTATCATATAATTTATTTATGTGATAAATTCCTTTAACACCAGCGAGTGCTGATGGTTCTAGCTTTAAATCCTCTTTTTCATAAGCTAGATACAAAAGTTTATACATTTCATCATCACTTATAGTATAAATACCCTCTAACATAGTATCCATTATTTTTCCCACTAGCGATGAAGCTCTACCAACGGCAAGCCCATCTGCTGCTGTTTTGTTATCAAGCCCTATATCAAAGACACTTATTTCATTGTGTTTTTGAGTATGCATACCAAGAAGCATACAAGGGCTGTGCGTTGGCTCTGCAAAAAAGCAGTGAGCGTATTTGCCAAATTCCTTTTTTATACCATAAGCAACACCGCCTGGTCCACCACCAACACCGCAAGGCAGATAGACAAAAAGCGGATGGTTTTCATCTATTTTTATATCTAGTGATTTTAACTGCCCAGTGAGCCTTTTGACAGCTACCGAGTATCCCAGAAACAGACTTTTTGAGTTTTCATCATCCACAAAATAACTCTGTGGATCACCTTGTGCTTCTTTTCTACCATTTGCTACTGCTATTGAGTAATCACTTTCATACTCAACCACATTAACCCCATAACTTCTTAACATCTCCTTTTTCCACTCTCTTGCATCACTTGACATATGAACACTAGCCTTAAATCCTAGTTTTGCACTCATTATACCTATACTAAGACCTAAATTTCCAGTTGAACCAACAGCGACTTTAAATTTAGATAAAAAACTTTTTATATCATCATTTGCTATCTTTGAATAATCATCATCAATTTTTAAAAGCCCTTCTTTTAGAAGTAAATTTTCGCAGTGCTGTAAGACCTCGTAAATTCCACCTCTAGCCTTTATAGATCCACTAATTGGCAAATGACTATCTAGTTTAAAATATAGTTTTCCATAAAGTTTTGTGCTATATCTTTTTTCTAACTCATCTTGTAAATCCTTAACCGCAACAAAAGGACTTTCTAAAATGCCTCTAGTTTTTTTACTTTGTGCATAAAGCTTTTCTAAAAGAGGTGCAAATCTATCAAGCCTAGCCCTTGCATCCTATATATCACTTATACTAAATTTACTATTGTCTTGGTCTGAATTTTTTGGATTTATCCACAAAAACTCAGTTTTGTTTTTTAAATTTTGCATAACATCTTGCATTCTATCCTCCTTAAAATACAAAAGATAAAATAAAGCTAACTGCTAAACCTGTAATGGATGCTATCGTAGTAGCTGTCGTAAAATACCTTAGCATTTGCGATACACTTATACCAAGATATTCTTTTACTAACCAAAATAAGCTATCTGTAACAATTGTAGCACCTATTGCACCACTGCCTACTGCTATACACATTATTTCAGGACTTATCGAGCTACTTCCAAGAAGTGGTAAGACAATACCAGCTGCACTTAGCATAGCAACAGTTGCCGAACCTATGGCTAAGTGAAGTATCAAAGCTATGAGCCAAGCTAAAAATATAGGACTTATAGGTAAAGTAGAAAGTGTGTTTTTTAGTGCTTCTCCTATACCACTGATAACTAAAATCTCATTAAAAGCTCCACCTGCACCTATAATAAGTAGTACTCCTGCAATTGGTGAAAAAGAACTTGATGTGATATCAAATATATTATCCATATTTAAATTTCTTTTTATACCCAAAGTATAATAAGCCACAAAAACAGATATCAAAAGTGCTATTATCGGGTCACCTATAAATTTTATAATCACTGATAAACTTGAACTTTGTTCCACTAACGGTAAAAAAATAGTTTTAGAAAGCATCAAAATAAGTGGCAACAATATAGTAAATAGCGATATACCAAAACTTGGCATATCTTTTATGTCATCGGTTTTAACTAGCTTAATATCGGTATTTAAAGGAAGTTTTACAAATTTCATAAAAACTACACCACCTACAAAAGCACAAATTAAACCAGTAAAAAGTCCTAACATAATTACCATACCCATATCAGCTTTAAGCGTAGAAACTATCGCGGTAGCCGCTGGATGTGGTGGAACTATACAATGAACCGTCATCAACGAAGTAGCAAGTGAGATACCTATGGTTGCAGGATTTATTTTTAATTCTTTTGCTACAACTAAAACCAACGGAACTAAAAGCACGAAACCAACTTCAACAAATACTGGAATGCCGGCTATAAAACCAACCAAAACCATTACTAAATTCACTCTTTGTTTTCCAAGTTTGTTTAGCAAAAAGTCTGCTATTACCCTAGCGCCACCTGAAATTTCTAGCATTTTACCTAAAATAGTTCCACAACCTATAATAATAGCTAAAAAACCTAGTGTAGAGCCAACGCCTTTTTCTAAACTAGCTGTTATTACATCTAGTTTTACACCAGTAACTATGGCAACAAATGCACTTGCTAAACTAAGTGTTAAAAACGCATGAATTTTTAACTTACTTATCATAAATACAATCAAAAGTATCGCTACAATAAGTGTCAAAATTAGTCCAAAATCACTCATATCTTATCCTTTATATGCAATAGCTTCTATTTCTACTAATGCGTTTTTTGGAAGTTCTTTTACCGCAAAAGCGCTTCTAGCAGGATATGGACTAGCAAAAAAAATCAGCATATACTTCATTCATTGCATCAAAATTTTTCATATCTTGCAAAAACACAGTTGTTTTAACAACACTACTTATATCCAAATTTAGAGAAGATAGTATTTTTTTGATATTAAGAAGAGAATTTCTGGTTTGGGTTTTAATATCACCGCATATATCTCCACTCTCTAGATCAACTGGAAGCTGTCCTGAGATAAAAATAAACTCACCGCAAGTTCTGTAAGAGCCGTAAGGTAACTTATGCATTTTTTCTCCTTTCTAATAAAAAATTATTATATTTGAGAAAATATAGCATAAATAATATAAATTTTTATTGAATTTTTTAAAAAATAATAAAATATTTTCTAAATTTTATATTTTTTAATATTATTTTATTATAAATTCTTTGAAGTTTGTATTTTTTGCAAATATCTATAAACACTTGGTTCTGATAAATTTAAATATTTTGCAACCACGGGAATAGCGTTTTTAATATTAAATATACCTTTTTCATAAAGCTTACTAATGCATTGTGCTTTTTGTTTTGGTTTTAAATTTTTAGTATCACTAGATTTTATTGACAAAATATTTTCTATAATCTCATCAATGCTATCGCTTAACTGTTCTACAGCATCTTCCATAAACATTTTTGGATCTAAAAATGGATTTATATTTCCAAGAGATAAAATTTCATTTACTATTTTTGCATATTTACTACCATCATAATTAATGCAAAGCATACCTTCTAATTTATCACCATTTTTTATAAAAAATGTAGAACCACTAATTCCTAAATTTAATCTAGTGGTAGCTTTATAATTAGTTAAATAATCACATTCTAAGTATCTTTTTGATTGTATTAATTCTAAAGCAAAACCTGTCATAGGAGAATTAATACTTCTTCCACTTATATGAGAATTTCTAATAGCTACAATCTTTGACCCCTCATCACTTATGTCGTGAAGAACAATTTCATAATTTTCACCTAAAATTTCGGCTAAAAAATTTACAAATTTGATATATGTATTTTTTAAATTTTTATCCATAACCAACCTTTCTTTTTAATAAAATTATATACAAACCAGTTTTAATTTAAAAAAATCAAAGCAAAATATATTTCCATGCATTTTCATATAAAACTTGGTGCGTCATTTGAGAAAAGTATCAAATCCCCTGCTCTAGTTTTTTCACCTAAAATTTGAGTTAAATCTCTTTTATCTTTTACTAAAATAAGCTTGTTTTCATCTATAATGCTTTTAAAAATTTCAGCATTTAACTCGCCTGTTATAATGACTAAATCAAAAATTTCATCTATTTTTTTAGCTAAACTTTCATTCATCTCTTTAGTAGCTTCCACAATACCTGGTGTTACGATAACCTTTCTACCATCAAAACTTCTTACTAAATCATAACTTTTGCTCATTCCTTCAAAATTTCCATTAAAACTATCATCGATGATAAATTTGCCACCAGCCTCAATTTTTTCTAACCTATGCTCTACGCTTTTTAAATTTAAAACACTATTTTGTATAGTCTTAATATCAACTTTAAGATAGTTAGCCACATTTATACAAGCTGCTAAATTTGAAGCGTTAAACTCGCCTAAAAGCTTCGTTTCAAACTCATAATCCCTAGAATTTAACTTCATTTCAAATTTGATGCCTTCTAAATTTGAAGTAATCTTACTCAAATTTTTATCATAAATTTGAGTTTTTTCATCTTCTATCTTTTGCGTAGAACTATGTACAAAAGCAACCTTTAAATTTGGTGAATTTAAAGCTTCAAGCTTAGTATTTCTTATATTTTCTATAGTTTTAAAATACTCAATGTGTTGCTTTCCTATCTCTCCAACTATGATGATACTAGGTTTTAAAAACTGCGTGATTTGGGCGATATCACCATTTTTTCTAGCACCTGCTTCAGCTATGTAAATCTCGGTCTCAGGGCTTAAATTTTCATTTATATCTTTTACTAATCCCATTAAAGTATTTACGCTTCTTGGCGTTTTATAGCATTTAAATTCGCTTTGCAAAATTTGATATAAAAAATTTTTAATGCTAGTTTTACCATAACTTGCGGTGATTTCAATGATAGTTAAATTTGGCATACTAGCTAATTTTTCACAAGCAGATTTTATAAAAAGCTTTGAGTTAAAACTCTCAAAAATAAAACTTATCAAAAAAGATATTATTAGTGGCAAAAATATCGGTAAAATCTCGACTTTTTTGATAAGAAAAATATCTATAAAAAGCGTTACTAAACACAAAATAACAAAAAATCTTTTAACTCTTGATGTAAAAACAAGCTTTTTATCAAGTTTTTTGTGCCAAAAATACAAAGTAGGGATAAAAATTATGTAAAAATACACAGCAAAATATATGAAATTTACATAACTTAAAGCATAATAAAACAAAATAGGAACTATCAAAAAGAAAAGGTGCCAAATTGGTTTTGTAAAGTGAAAAATTACTCTTTCAAATTTATAAGAAAACCATTGAAGCGTTGTAATAAGATAAAATCCAAGCAAAAGCGTAAAAAGAAAAATTGTTATAAATATAAAAACATCCATACTTTAACCCTAAAAATGACTCTGCGTGCAATCACTCAAAACTACATTATTTATAAACTCGCCATGAAGCAAAAAGAAAAAATGATCTCCACTTAACGCAAAAAGTTCACTATTTTTAATCAAAGAATTTATCCTTTCACCGCATTTTAAAGGCGTAGTTCTATCTTCTTTTCCCCAAAATATCAATGCCCTACCCTTATAAGCACCAAAATAAGGGCTATAATCCTCATCAACAACTTTTTTTAGCGTCTCATACATCTCTTTACTCATACCAGCAACATCCTTTGAAGCAAAAAGCTTGTATAAAAATCCAAATCCAAGCATCTTAAAAAACTTAAAAATAGCTATTTTTAGTCTCACAATTATTCTTTTTTTAACCACAATACCAGCGCTGCTTAATAAAACTAGAGTATTTGGGTTTAGCAAAACGCCAACTTTTCCACCAAAAGAATGTCCTACAACTATATCTTTAGTTGAGTTTATCTCTTTTAAAAATCTAGATATAATTTTTGCATAATCTTTAGTATTTATCGCTGAATGTATAGAGCTTTTGCCAAATCCAGGCAAATCTACATAAATATGTCTAAATTCGCTAAATTTAGAACCAAATGCTTTTTTCATTATTTCTTTATTAGCACCCCAGCCGTGTAAAAAAACTATATCTTTTTGATTATTTTGATTTAAAATTTCATAGCTTATGTTATATTTTTTAAAACCAAATTTTATCTCTTTAACTGCCAATTTCATCCCTTTTTCTATTAGAGTAAATTTGTTCTAGCAAAGTAACAGCATTTTGCAGTCTTTCATACTCTTTCATACTAAGAAGCACGGCTTGAAATTTGCTATTTTTTACGATAATTACTCGCCCTAATTCTCCAGTATCGACTTTTTTCATAACTGATGCAAAATTCCTTACAACTTCTGTTGCTGTGTAAATTTCATCTTTATTAAACGACGGCATAAATCAAACCTTTACATAAAATAATATGTAAAATTTAGCAATAATTTAATTAATTTATCGTTAAAGCTTACCTTTTGCAGATGTTATAGAGTTTATAAATTTATAATCTATATCTATTTGCTTACTTTTTGGAGTATTTTTTGCCAATTTTAAAATAATATCTTCAAAATCATTAAAAAGATAATTTGCCAAACTTCCAGGGTTTGGATTTATCTCATTTAGATAAATTTTACCCTCGTAATAAAAAAAGTCGCATCTTATGAGTGCACCATCAAAAGTTGTGTTATAAATCTTATCAAAAGTAGCTTGAAATTCATTTTCAAGCTCTAATGCTATATCTGCTTTTTTGCTTCTATTTTCGTTTGAAAAACTCATATACTTTTGCTCAAAATCAAGCATCTTTTCTTTTTTAGGCTCTTCGACTATGGAATGAATGATTTTATCTTCTATTTTACAACCAGCTAGATTAAACTCTCTTACATTTTCTATAAGCGGCTCAACCAATACCTCATTATCAAACTCAAAAGCCACATCCAAAGCATACTCCAAATCACTTTTATCGTGCACCATACTTACACCTATTGAACTGCCTAATCTAAGAGGTTTTAAGATTATTGGTAGCTCAAGAGTTGGCATTTCACCTCTTTTTATAACCTCGTAAGGAAGCACATTTACGCCAACTTTATTAGCATAAAGTTTTGTTAGTTCTTTACTAAAACTAAGCACACTTGCTTCTAATCTTGGTCCTATATAATCTATTTCAAAAAAGTCAAATAAAGCCGCTATTTTACCATCTTCCCCATCACATCCGTGGATTAAATTTATAACACAAGTTATATCAAGTTTTTTACCCATTATAGACTTTGTAAAAAATCCACCATTTTTTAACTCTAATTGTTTTGCCTTTTGATACTTTTTAGAACTGAAAAAATTTGCTTTCATATCTTTTTTATCTATTAGATAAAAATTTCTAAATTTATCACAAAAAATAAATTCCAAATCTGTTTTCAATACATTTTTTAAAGCTATAGCCGAAACTATACTTATCTCATGCTCATAACTAACTCCGCCAAATATCACAGCTAATCTCATTTTACGCCTTTTCCAAGTATTTGTAGTGCTTCTTTTATAATCTCACTTGTTTCCTCGCTTTTGCACTCACTTAACACTTTTGAAATTTTATCTCTTTTAAATCCAAGTGATTCAAGAGCTTGCATAGCTTCGTTTCTTGAATTGCTACTATCTTGTTCATTATCTAAAATTATTTTCGCATCGCTTAGCTCAGCGATAATTCTTCTTGCCATCTTTGGACCAATGCCAGGAACAGATCTAAATACCTCTGCATTTCCATTCATTATCGCATTAGAAAAATCACTAACATTAAGGCTAGAACAAATTGCCATAGCAGTCGCGACACCTATTCCATTTAATTTAACAAGCATTTCAAACATTTTTTGTTCGCTAATATCCAAAAAACCATATAGCAAATTTGCATCTTCTCTAATAATTTGCGTGATTAAAAGTTCTATTTTCTGATTTTTTTCCAATTTTGCGTAAGTAAACAGCGAAACAAAAATACCATAACTAACTCCACTTCCAGTTTTTAAAACTAAAAAAGTTGGTTCTTTTTTCGTTATCACACCTTCTATGGCTTTTATCATTCTTCAAAACCTTTGTAAATATAATATTCTTCATCAATCCTCTCTTCAACTTTAAAAAGCTTAATAAGGTCATTTTTTATAGTGACATAATTTAACTTTTTAGGAGGATCTATCAAAACGAATATTATATCATTCATATCTTCCCAAGTTCCTTTAATTTTTATCTGTGCCTCAAAAATTTTATTTTGAATATTTTTTAAATTTGAATGAATCGTTTCTAAAGTATAGTTTTTATCTTTATACTCTGAAATCATATCATTATAATTTTTAATCAAGGTTTTGTATTCTTTTAACTTTAGCATGAAAACTGCTGGAATTTTATTTTTTTTCTCCATCATTTTTTTGATTTGATCTTTTATTATATTAATAGATTCTTTTGAATCATTTATAGTTGTTTTAGTCTTTTTTATCTCTTTTAGAAGTTTTTCTATATCTAAATTCAGGACTTTAATTTCTGATTGATAATTAGAAATTTGATCTAAATAAGCATGAATGGCAGTTGGATCTATTATGAGTTTGTTTGAACTTCCTATATTTTGATTAATTTCTATAAGTTTTGAAGCAGTTATGGTTACATTTGAAACAAGATTGTCTATATAAATTTCCTCTCCGCTTATTTCTCCACCAAGTGCTGAACCTATATGTATGATTTTGCCAAAAACTTTACCTTTTTCAAGGCGATTTATCTCACACTCATCACACTCTAAAGTTCCTATATGAGTTGCAATTTTTGCTTTTTTCGCCTGTATAAAAGAAGTAGAGTGAGTAACTCCTCCAACTTCTACAATATTTGCTTTTATTTTTGCTTCTTGTCCAACACTACCAGAAATGATAATTTCGCTTGTTTCTATACTTATATTTGCGCCAACTGCATCTTTATTTACATCTTTTTGAGTTACATTTAATTTTACATTATTTTCAGTTCCAACACTAACTGAACCAGTATTTTTAAAACTTAAATTTGAAACCTCTAAATCTTCTTTTATATCAAATTTACCATCTTCTTCAACGACATATCCAGACTTTTTTGCGATAAATTTTATAGAGTTATCATCTTCTTGTTTTTGTATATTTTCACTAATAGATAAATTTGGATCAAATGTGCTATTTGGTGTTTTTACTTCTATTGTTTTACCAAATACATCTCTCCCGCAAATACCCATTCGCGGCTTAATATACTCTATAATTACCTCATCTTTTGAAACACCATATAAAAATCCACGCTCAGAATAATCAATATTTCCATCTTCTTTTGTATTTACAATTTTATTTTTATAATGAAAAATAAGATCATCATCTACACTTAAAACTGGTAAAACGCCTGTAGTTATAGTAAAATTATAATCTTTATCAAGAGCATTATTTTGTCTTAAATCATCGCTTATATCTTTTAGGCTTTGAGTAAGTTCTTCTTTTCTAATGCCTATTAAAATTCTACTAGTTAGTAGCTTTTTATTTATAAATTTAAGCATTTCATCGCCAAATTCATCATAATACATAAAATCAGGCATAGCCTTAACTATACATATAACTTTAGTAAAGTTTTTATTTACAGCAAGCTTTATATCTGGAAGTTTTGGATAAATATGATTTCTTTTATCATAAAAAGCGACTCTATAGGATTGATTTAATATCAAATTTTTGTCACTAAAAAATTTATTATCATCAAAAATACCAAATTTATCAGCAGTTATAGTTTTTTGCTCTAAAGTACCAAGCTTATAAACACATACAACAGAAATCAAATCATAGTCTATATTTTTTATATCAATTTCATAATTAGAACTAAGTTTTTCTAACTCTTTTTTTATATTGTTTGTCTCTATTGTAATAGGATCTAAGAATTTATCGCTTGGCAAAATAACCTCCTATAGTTTATTTTCTATATCATGCAAAATAGCATCTAAAGCTAAACTCATAGCTTCATTTATAGCAGTTATCTCGTCTTTTTTTACACTAACCTCGACTCTTTTTATATCAGAAACCAAACTTTTTGTCTCTTTATCTACAGAATATATCATTTCAAAAATAGCAACATTTCTACTTTTGTCTATTTGAAGTACCGAAATTTCTGATTTAAATATATAAGAATCATCTTTCATAACAATTTTTGGTTCTATTTTACAACTAGAATAAAATGATTTAAATACAGCTTTTCTAACCATCTCAGTAGGTAAAGCCACAAATTTAGCACCATCGAGTTTATCAAATTTATAACCATTTTTTACATTTATAAATCTAGTATCTACATCTAAAGAAGCTTTTATAAAATCTATAAAAAGCAAATGCTTATCACTACTATTTTGACACTTTTCTTTACCACTATACTCTAATACATAATACTGCTCTTTTGGTGTATTTTCACTTAGCTTTAAACTACATCCATTTAGTAAAAAAAATAAAATGGCTAAAATAATATATCTCATAATGCGTCCTTTTAGTCTTCTTTTTGAGTATTTTTAAAAAAAAATTTATATGGATCATCTTCTAATCTAAACAACATACTTTTTATCTCTCTTAATACATCTTGAAATTCTATCATAGTATTTGTAGCTTGATTTAAAGTTGGAAATGCTATGGCTCTAAGATTATAATCATCACTTTCGATACGCTGCCTAATCAAAATTTGGTTTGTATTAAGCTGTGCTAGAGTGTGATTTATATTGTAAATCAGTCTATCTATGCTATCAACGGCTTTTGTGGCTTTTGTAAAAAAGCCATTCATAGCAGAGCTTTCATTTTCAAAATTATTTGCAATCATATCTAAAGAATTTATAATAGAATTAAATTTTTCTATGTTGTCTTTACTTCCTAAATTTGATATAGAGCTATTTAAAATTGTCAAAATAGAGTTTATTTTTTTAGCATTATCATCGTTTAAAACCAAAGATATGCTATTAAATGCGTTAATTAAATTTTCATATAACATATCAGCTTTTGAAGTGATTTTATCAATAAGACCTGGTGTTAAAGCTATTACTGCTTTTTCATCATCTTTAAAACCCTCAGCTTCATCACTGCCTTTACTTATATTTATGTATGAAATTCCAGTAATCCCTTGAGATTCCACAACTGCCGTGCTATCTTTTTTTATTGGCAATCCATCATTTACAAAAACTTCTATTTCTATCGTTGCATTTTGTAAATTGCTAAAATATATTCTTTTTACAAATCCAGCAGGAACACCAATAAATTTAACTTCACTACCATCTTTTATACCATTTGGCAAAACTTGTGTTTGTATATAATATGATCTATAAACATCCTCATTTCCTCTTGCATTCATCCATAATAAAAACATAGATATGCAAAAAACACAAACAACAAAAAATACGCCGACTATTGTATAGGAATTTTTATTTTCCATAATTTTTATCCCTCATGCTAAATAAATCCTCAAGAGGATTGTTTTTTAATTCTTTAACTTCTTCTACATTACCTTCAAAAATTATTTTTTTGTTTTCTATTATCAAAAAACGATCTAATATACCAAAAATACTATCAATATCATGTGTAACCATAACAATGGTAATACCCAGACTATCTCTAAGATCGCATATTAGTTTATCAAAACCTCTTGCACTCATTGGATCAAGTCCACTATTTGGCTCATCTAAAAAAAGTATTTGTGGACTAAGAACCAAAGCTCTTGCAAGAGATGCTCTTTTTTTCATACCACCACTTAACTGGCTTGGATAAAGTGTTGCTGTTTGTTTATCAAGTCCAACTTTTTGAAGCCAAAACATAGAAATTTCATCTATAATTTTATTTGGAATTTTACTATGTTCTCTAAGCAAAACACCAATATTATCTAATACATTCATAGAAGAATAAAGTGCGCCAAACTGAAACATTACACCACATTTTAGTTTTAGTTCCATCCTGTCATTATCATCTAACGCCCATATGTCTTTATCAAAAATCTTTACAATGCCACTTTTTGGCTCTTTTAAATAAAAAAGGGTTTTCATAAGAGTTGTTTTGCCACTTCCACTTCCGCCTAAAAAACCATAAATTTCAGATTTTTTTACACTAAAATTTACGCTATCTTGCATTATTCTTTCACCATAAGCAACTGTAAGATTTTTTGCTTCTATGATATTTTCGCTCAAATTCCAAGCTCCATAAAAACGATAGCAAAAAGTGCGTCTATTGCTATTACCCAAAATATAGCATTTACAACACTTATTGTTGTAAATTTACCGACACTTTGCGTACTTCCACTTATTTCAAAACCTCTTAAACATCCTATTATGGATATAGCTGCACCAAAAAATGGTGCTTTTATCATACCTACTAGAAAATGTTTTATCTCAACCATTTCTTTAAATCTGTCTATATAGCTTGCTATAGGTATATCTAACAAAATATTACAAACAAGCATTTGACCAAAAATACTAACAGCATCAGCAAGAAAAATAACCAGAGGTGTGGCTATTATCATCGCAATAACTCTTGGAAGTGTTAAAAAATAAAATGAATCAAAGCCCATCGTTTTCATAGCATCAATTTCTTCTGTTATTTTCATAACTCCAATTTGTGCTGTAAAGCTAGACGCACTACGACCAGCTATAACAATAGCAGCAATCATTGGACCAATTTCTCTTAAAGTAAGCATTCCCATAATTTCAACTATAAGTATAGTTGCACCAAAAGTTGAAAGCATAGTTGAGCCAAGATAAACCAAAACTATGCCTATTAAAAAGCTAGTAAGACAAACAATAAACACTGAGTTTATACCAGCTGTTTTGATATGATTTGAAATTTCTGCTGATCTAAAATTTTTTATACGAAAAAAAGCTTTTATAAATTTTACAAAAAATTCGCCTAAAAAAGAACAAACCATCATAAAATCATAATAAAAATCTATCAATTTTTTTCCAAGTTTTTCAAATACACTTTCTTTTATAACTCTTGGAATATACTTAAAATCTATCTTATCATCATTTGTAAGATTAAAAATTTTATTAAATTTATCATTTGAGTTTATAATCTTAAATTTTAATCCATTTTTTTCTTGAAAAGATTTTAAAAAAATTGCCATAGAATAATCTATATTTTGTAAATTCTGCAAATCTAGGATTATATTTTTACTTTTTTTTACAATATTTTCAAAAGTAGAAAAAACTTTCTTATTTATATTATAAGTCCAATTTCCATTTAAAAATATGATGGTGCCTTCGCTACTTTTTTTATAGGATATAAAATCGTTCATTGTAAAAACAGATGCCTTGTTTGAAGTTTACTAAGTGCCAATTTTATCATATTTTGACTTTAATAATATTAAAAACTATAAATATATTTTTATAACTTGATATAAGAATTTTTTTGATATAATGAAAAAATTTAAAAAATATTGGTGATAATTATGGATTTTATTGAAATATTTTCTAAGATAAGAAGAAAACAAGCAGCTCCAAGTGATGCTCCGAGCCATTGGGTAAAATGTGATAAATGTCACTCTTTGATGTATTACAAAGAAGTTGAAAATAAATTTAATGTTTGTCCAAAATGTGGACATCATATGAGATTAAAAGCAAAAGATCGTATAAAACTTATGTGTGATGAAGATAGTTTTGTGGAATATGACAAAGATCTCTCGCCAACTGATCCACTTAAATTTGTAGATAAAAAGTCATATAAAAAAAGAATTATAGAAAATAACGAAAAAACAGGTCTTAATAGTTCTGTTATAAGCGGAGAATGCAAGATTAATGATATAGCCGCACAAATAGTCATTTTTGATTTTTCTTTTATGGGCGGATCTTTGGGATCAGTTGAAGGAGAAAAGATAACAAGAGCTATAAAACGCTGTATAGATAAAAGACAACCACTTATCATAATCTCAGCAAGCGGTGGAGCAAGAATGCAAGAAAGCACATTTGCCCTTATGCAAATGAGTAAAACAAGTGCAGCATTAAAACTACTTGATAAAGAGAAGTTGCCATACATTTCAATACTTACAGATCCAACTATGGGCGGAGTTAGTGCATCATTTGCTTGGCTTGGCGATATTATAATTGCTGAACCAGAAGCACTTATAGGTTTTGCTGGTGGAAGAGTTATAAAGCAAACTATAGGTACTGATTTGCCAGAGGGTTTTCAAACAGCTGAGTTTTTACTAGAACATGGTCTTATAGACGCTATAGTTCAAAGAAATGACCATAAAAAATTTGTAAGTGATATGTTAAAAATATTAATGAATAATTAAGAGTTAAAAGTGGAAATTTTAGTAAATTGTATTTCTAAAAGTAACGATTTTGAAGATAATATAAAAAGATACATAAAAATGTCATCAAAATATGCAAAAATTTCCCAAAATAATATTTTTAATGATAAAATCTCAAAAGCACAATCAGATGGTGTTAAAAAAGCTAGAATTGCTTATGATGAAGCTTATCAACCATATGTGTCGAATTTCAATGTCGTTTTAGATGAAAATGGCAAAATGTTAGATAGTTTAGAATTTGCTCAAATGATAAAAAATTGTACCAAAGTATCTTTTTTTATAGGTGGAGCTTATGGATTTAGCGATGAATTTAAGAAAAAAGCACAAAAACTAATTAGTTTAAGCAGATTAACTACATCGCATGGCATTGCAAAACTTATGTTATTTGAACAAATTTTTAGAGCTCTTTGTATAAATGCAGGGCATCCATATCATAAATAAAGGTAAAAAATGAACAAAAAAGATTTAGCTACTTTTAAAAAAATGCTTACTGATGAGAAAGAAAAAATCATAGAAAGCATAAACAAATCAACTGAAGAGTTAAGCGGACTTAGAGATAGCGGTGCCAGTGATGAGTTAGATGTAGCATCTATAAATACAGATCAAATAATATCTCAAGCCATCAATGAACAACAAGCTAAAAATTTAGGCGAGATAAACTGGGCTCTTAGCAAAATAGATAATGGAAAATACGGAATTTGTGAAATGTGCGATGATGAGATAAGTATTGAGAGATTAAAGATTAAGCCACATGCTAGATTTTGCATAGTATGTAGTGAAATGCTAGAAAAAATGCCAAAACGAAAAGGATAAAAATGAAAGCGAGAAAATATATAATATATTCTATTTTATACGCAGCCATTGTTTTTGTATTAGTTTATACACTTAACAACGGCGAATACGCACTAAGTTTGATGGGCTTTAATATAAATTTATTAATAGCTACATGGTTTGTCGTGCCTTTAGCATTTTTTATACTTTTATCGATATTTCATATGGCTTACCAAAACTTTGAAATTTACTTACAAAATAGGGCATTAAAACGAGATACAAAAATTTATGATGAGATGATTAGTGAAATTATGCTTGGATTTGATAGTAATAAGGAATTTAAAACAAAAGCTTTTGATAATGCAAGTGAAGTTTTAAAATCTTTATCCCCTTGGAAAAATATAGATCATATAAGCTCTAAAAATGAGGATTTAAAAGAAATTTTTAATACAGTAAAAGACGCAAAAAATGGTATTGTGGTTGATACAAAAAAATACAAATTACCAAAAGAAAATCCACTTTATATACAAAATGAATTAAACAAAATAGCCACTTTAGCAGATTATTATTTAGATATTTTAAAATCAAATAGTGAAAATATAAATCCACTTTTTATCACAAAAGCAAAAGAAAAACTTATTTCTACTGGAAATTATGAAAATATTATGAAATTTAATGATAGCTTTACAGAAGCACAAACTCTAATTTTGATAAACAGACACATAAATCAAGATGATAAATTTGAAATAAAACAGGATGAGCTTTTAAATTTACTTAAAAAATGCGATTTAAGCGAAAACGGGTTTATTATAATTGCGCAAACCTTTCAAAGCAAAATGCCACCAGAAGCTATCATGCAAACATTTAAAAATCTATCTTCATATAATCAAAAAGCACAAAAAGCTTATCTATATATATTATATGATTTACAAATGCTTGATGAGATTAGAGAAATTATATCTAACTCAGAGGATGATGATTACTTAGAGTTTAAAACTATGCTCTTTTTAAGAGATAATGGACAAAAAGCACCATTAAAACTATTTTTTAATGATAGATTTTAATAAATCACCACTTTTCTTAGCTCCTCTTGCTGGTTATTCTGATCCGCCTTTAAGAAACGTTGTAAAACGTTTCGGGTGTGATGTAACAGTTAGTGAGATGATAAGTGCAAATGCGTTAGCTTATGAAAACGAAAAAACTCTTAAAATGCTTACACATTCGCATTTAGAAAAGCCTTTCATAGTCCAAATAGAAGCATCAAATGTTGATAGTATAAAAAATGCTGTTTGTGTTTTAAATAAATTTGATGATATTGATGGAATTGATTTAAATTGTGGTTGTCCTGCACCAAAAGTTGTAAAACAAAATGCAGGTTCAGCTCTTTTAAAAAATATATTTTTAATGCAAAAATTGATAGAAACTATAAAAAAATTATCAAACAAAACATATCTAAGCGTAAAAGTAAGAATCGGTTTTGATGAGAAAATTCCAGTAATCATAGCAAAAGCTTGTGAGGAAGCTGGTGCTGATTTTATAACAATGCATGGTAGAACAAAAACTGGTGGATTTTCATCTAGCGTTGATTATGAAGCCATAAAAGAAGCAAAAAATAGCATAAAAATACCATTAGTTGCAAACGGAAATATAGATGAAAATAACGCTAATGAAATACTAAAAATTACACAATGCAACGCACTTATGATAGGAAGAGCAAGCATAGGAAAACCTTGGATATTTCACGAGATAAAAACTGGAAAAAATATAGACAATAAACTTAAAAAAGAGATTATCTTATATCATTTTGAGCAGATGTTAGAGCATTTTGGTGAGCGTGGAGTAGGGCTTTTTAGGAAACATTTACACGAATACTCGAAAGGATTGGATGGTGCATCAAATTTTAGAAATGATATAAATTTTACTAATAATTCAAAAGATATGCAAAAATTAATAATGGAATTTTTCTAATAACATGCAAGGCTACATAATTCATACGCAAAAATTACGCGATGAAGATTTGATAGTTGATATTTTAACCAAAAACTCATTGGTTAAAACATATCGTTTTTATGGCGCAAGACACTCAAATATTATGCTTGGATATAAAATAGATTTTGAACTCATATCAAATATCAAATTTTTGCCACAACTTAGAAGCGTTATGCACCTTGGATTTAAATGGCTTTATGATAGGAATAGACTGATAATATGGCAGCAGTTTATAAATTTAGTCTACAAACATCTAAAAGATGCTCAGGATTTAGATGAAGTTTATTTTCAAACATTAGAAAATATGGCACTTAAATTTGATAAAACAAATCCAAAACGCATAGTAATCGAAGCTTATTTAGAAATTTTAGCTAATGAGGGAAGATTGCATAATGATATGATTTGTTTTATTTGTGATGAAAAAATAGAAGAAAATGTGGCTTTAGTTAGAGGATTTTTACCATCTCACAAAATGTGCTCACACGCTGATGATTTTAATGTAAATTACATAAAAGAGCTCTTTGATACAAAAAATTCATCATTTATAGATGATAATGACATAAACAGACTTTATGATATAATTTTACAAGGATTATAAATGCAAAATTTATGGGACAAAAAAGCAAAAACTTATAATAGATTTGATGGAAAATTAAGCAAATTTGGAAAAGAGCTATTTGATAAACTTGATGAGTTTAAAATAAATTTTAGTGACAAAAACATTTTAGATATTGGATGTGGAACTGGTGTGTATTCGCTGTATTTAGCCGGTATTTGTAAATTTGTAACTTGTCTTGATAGCTCTAATGAGATGTTAAAATGCCTTGAAAATGATGCAAATGAATTTAATATAAAAAACATAAAAATACTAAATTTATCTTTTGATGAGTTTTATAATGAAAAAAAATTTGATATAGCATTTTTAACAATGAGTCCATCGCTAAAAAATGAAAAAGATTTTGATAAATTTACAAATTTAGGAAAAGAAAAAATATATCTAAACTGGCAAATACCAAGATACTCATCTTTGATAGAACCATTTTTAAAAGATAGAAAAATTCTTAACTACGCAACAACAGCAAATGAACTTGAAAATTATCTAAAAAATAAAAATATCAGTTATAAAACACACATTTTCGATGAAAAAAGAGAAGTTAAAAGAGATTTTAATAGTGCTTATGAAAATATTTTATGGCATTTGCAAATAAATAAAATAGACATTGATGAACTTACAATAAAACGAAATCTACAAAAAACTTATAAAGATGATATAATTATAGAAACAATTATCTCTAAAATGAAGTTATTAGTTTTTTAATAAAAAAAGGAGATGTAGTGGCAAAACTTTTTTTATTTTTGACCATATTTTTAAATTTTATTTTTGCTAACTCATCTTTAAATATAATAACACCACAAGAATATGATAGGCAAAAAGCTGAGCTTGGAAAAATGCTATTTTTTGATAAAATGCTAAGCAAGGATAAAAATATATCTTGCGAAACTTGTCATAATTTATATTGGAATTTTAGTGGAACAAATACAGATTTAACAAAAATGGACACTCCAACCATTTTAAACTCAGCACTTAACTTTCTATTTTTCAAAGATGGAAAAGTTGATAATATATATAAACAAGTAGATATTTCCTTAACTAGCAAAAAAGAGTTAAATACACAAAAAGATATTTTAGTTAACAAAATGCGTAGCAATCCAAAATATAATGCTCTATTTTATAAAATTTATCAAAAATTAGACTATGAAACCATAGTTGATGCTTTTGTAAATTTTGAAAAAAGTTTAATAACTCCAAATAGCAAATATGATAATTATATTAGTGGAAGTAGTGAAATTTTCAGTGCAAGTGAAAAAAAAGGTTATGAAATATTTAGTTTAGTTGGATGCATTTCATGTCATGATGGTATAAATTTAGGCGGAAATTTGATAGTTCAAGACTCAGATGGATTTAAAAAAGTTCCAATGCTTAGAAATATATCAAAAACTTCACCATATTTTTATGATAAAAGAACAAGTGATTTAAAAGAAGTTTTGCGTATAAAAAATGACAAACTAATAAGTAATCTTAGTGAAAAAGAATTAGATAATTTATACGATTTTTTACTAACTTTAGATGGACAAGCAATATATACAAAGAGCGATAATGCAAAATAATAGCATAAAACTACAATATCTAATAATGTTTTTATTTATACTAGCTGTCACTTTTTTAACTTCAAATACTATAAAAGAATACAAAAAACTAAAATATATAAACAATTTTTTATTTAATATACAAAATTTAATATATGCAGATAAAAATATAGATATAAACTTAAAAAATATAAATTTTTATAAGAAATATGATGATATAGAAAGACTAATTTTTAATTTTGATACCAATTTATTGATAATCAAAAATATAGTAAAAAACAAAGATACTCAAACAGATAAACAAGTAGAAATTTATAATAAAATCAAGGAAAATTTTTTAGATAAAAAAGAAACAATTAGATATTATAACGGCAAAATGGCTTTAATCTACTCAGTAATGCTAGATATGCAAAACTATGCACAAGAAAATAATTTATCCTCTGATTTAAATTCCATATATTCAAGATTTTTAAACTTAAATTTTGATTCATATGCAGATATTGATACTTTTTTAGACTATTTAGTTAGCATAAACAAACAAAATCTTGATAAAAAAGAACTAAAATTTATAAACAGAATAAATGATTCTATTTATAACTTAATAGAAGCAAACGACTATAAATTTTTCATTTTAAATAGTGATTTAGAAAAACATTTGTTAAATTTTTTTGATTATACAACACAACAACATAAAGATATAGTAGATAATCTAGTAAAAATATTTATTACAATGATTATAATATCTTTAATGTTTATTTTTTGGAATATAAAATTACTAAATAATATAAAAAATAAAAACAAAGATATAAGTTTTCTTAAACTTGCTACTGATAATTCATTTAATTCTATTATATTTACAAACAGTAAATTAAATATAACTTATACAAATGCAGCATTTGAACAAATAAGTGGTTATAAATTAAAAGATATAATTGGTAAAAATCCATCTTTTTTAAAATATTATACTCAAAATAAAGATTATTACAAGAACTTTGAAAATGCAATTGATAAAAAATTCTATGGAAAAAAGATAACTTTATAAGTAAAACATCTGACAACAAAATAATAGTAGAAGATATAATCGTAATACCAAATATAAATGAAAATAAATTAGAAGGTTTTGTTAGTGTAAAACTTGATAAAACTAGAGAATTAAATACTATGCAAGAATTAAATATCAAAAACCAAGCATTCAAAAGACAAATTTATAAAGATCATATTACTAATATAGGAAGTTATGTAGCTTTAATAGAAAAACTAGATAATAATGAGCAAGGTACAATAATATACATGCGTATAAATAATTTCTCAAATTTAAGCTATTTTTATAAATCAAAAATTATTGATGAATTTATAATTTCTTTTGTAGATACTCTAAAATTATGCATAAAAACATATAATATAAACTGCGAAATATTTAGATCTCAACTTGATGAATTTTGCATACTTTATCATGGAAATAATATATCTTTAGATATAACTCGTATAAAAAGTTATTTTCAAACAAGTAATATAAATATAACAAATAATGAAAATACTAAAATAAATATACAAAAAATAGAACTTATTCTTGGAATTAGTTCAAATATGGATTCAAATATAAATAGACTTACTCAAGCAATATGGGCATATAAAAAAGCTAAAAAAATGGATGAAAAAATCTATTTTTACCAAGATAATGACCCTATGGAGCAACAATATTTTAAAAATTTAGATGTTATAAAACTTATACAAAATGCACTAAAAAACGATAAAATTATAGTTGAATGTCAACCTATATTTAATATAAAAACAAATAGCAAAATAGCAAATAAATATGAAATTTTAATAAGAATATTAGATGATGAAGGTAAAATTCATTATCCTAGTGAATTTTTAAATGTTGCAAAACAAATTTTACTTTATAATGCACTAACAAGCAAAGTTATAGATATAACATTTAATCTTTTAGAAAAATACCCAAATAAGCAGTTTTCTATAAATCTTTCTAGTTCTGATATGGTTAATTTAAGCATTCGTCAAACATTCATAAAAAATCTTAAAATTTGTAAAAATCCAACAAATTTATTTGTTGAGATACTTGAAAACGAAAGTATTGATAATTATGATGTTATAAATCCTTTTATAAAACACATAAAAGAATTCGGATGTAAGCTTTCTATTGATGATTTTGGAAGCGGATATTCAAACTATTATAGGATGCTTGAGTTTGATATTGATGTTTTAAAAATAGATGGTTCTATTATCAAAAGACTGCCTTTTGATAAAAACTCAAGAATAGTTATGGAAACAATAGTAAGCTTTGCTAAAAAAATGAACTATGAAATAGTAGCTGAGTTTGTAAGTGATGAAAATATACTAAATGAAGTTAAAAAATACGATGTTGATTATGCCCAAGGATTTTACCTTGGTAAGCCAATTTCACCTGATTTTATACTATTTAACTAAATATAAATTTTAACCTCACTTAAAAAAAATTCATACACTCTTTGTTGTAGTAAAGCTTCATCTTCATCCATGCTTATAAGCATTCTAAGATGTGAAAAATCTATCTTTTTTGCATATCTTTTATGATTTTTTAGCTCTTTGTCTATATCTAAAAGCAAACTATCTATAACAAAAGATTTATCATTTTTTATTTTTGTTAAATACTCTTTTATAACATTTTTTAATATCTCTATCCTAGGATTTTTTTCACCATAAATTTGAGCAGCTATATCATTTAATGTATGAATATCACCTTGAGTTATCTCTTTTTTAAAATATAACATAGCCGTAAAAATTTTTGCACGAAATTCCAAAGAGTGTGGATGATATACTAAAAGATTACGAAAAAATGTTATAAATTTAAATTTCAAAAACATTATTAATCCTATTTAAAGAAATTTTTGATATAATAATTATTCGCCTTTCCTTAGACCTGTGCAATGTTATTTTTGGAAACCGCTTCAGGGTAGGAATACAGCAGAGCAGCTAAACTTAATGTGTGCCGCAGCCATCTGAGGGAAGGTCTAATTTAAAATATCTACAAAAATTATCACAAAGTTCTAAGAAATTTACACCTTCTATCTTTGGTTTTTCTTTAAAATATTTATACATATTATAAAATCCATCTACAAGTTCTTTGCTTTTTACACCATAACTTATAGAAATTCCAGCTTCCATAAATGCTGAAAATTTATCACAATATTTTAAAGCTTTTCCATCAATTGCACTAAATTTATCTTCATTTACATTATCCATAGTTCCATCAAAATGTGTTGGATATTTTTCATTTATTCTATTTTCAAATTCATTTTTTATCTGCTTAGAATTCTCATTTCTAAGACCTAAAATATAAGAAAATTCATCTTTACAAATTTGTGGAACAAATGGCAAAATTTGTTCATCAATAAGCCTTATTTCATATTCGCAAATTATATCATTTAGTCCTTCAACGCCGTATTTAACAGGACTTATAATATCTCTTGTAAGACTTTCTGGCAAATCATGAAATAAAGCACAATAAAAGTTATTTTCAAGTCTTTTTCTACAAGCACCTACTTTTAATGAATAAAAATAACTTAAAATTGCAACTATAAGCATATGACCAAGAACTGCGGTTTCTGGGATACGAGGTGTTTGTGCCCAACGCTTTTGAAAACGAAGCCTGCCGCTTAAATCTATAATTTTGGCTAATTTTTGATTCATAGCGATTTTTTGAACACCAATTAACTCATAATAATAATCCTCAAGTTCTTCATCAATTTTTCTTTTAACTTCATCAATACCACTTAAAAACTGACTTGTTTGATAAACTATCCCAAATTCCCATCTAGTTGCTATGTATGATGCAGCCCTTAATATAAGCGTTTCTTTAGTATTTGAGTGTTTTGTATACTCTTTAAATCTTTGAAAAAATTTACCATCGTCTATATCGCCTATAAGTGGTTCAAGTTTTTTTAGTATCCAACTATTGACTTCGTCTTTTTTAGAACGCCAAATTTGATGAAAAACATCAGGGCGTATATCAGTAACTACAACTCGTGAAAAAAACTCGAAAATACCTGCTTCTATGATATAATTCATATCTACATTTTTTTCCATTTTTGCTATGAAATAAGCTATTATAAATTTATGAGCCTGTTTATCAAGTTCAACTAAATTTGTCATTCTTGGATAATCATTCCATCTTGATATCGATGCAGCCTTAAAAATGTGTTCTATTAGCTCAGTTTTTAACATCTAAAACTCTCTTAATTCTTCTTTTGAAATAGCAAATATATCAAATTTCTCTTTTCTAACTAAATTTGAATCAAGCTCTATAACAGTATGAACATTTCCTCTTGGATTAAAATCCCCAACAACTCTTATATATTTTGGCTCTAATAATTTATCAAGAGTATGATAAATCTCATTTATACTATCTTCATGGCTTATATTTTTATTCATAAAACTATTTATATAAAGTTTTATCGCTTTTAGTTCAATAACCTTTTTATCTGGAACATAAATAAGAAAAATCTTAGCAAAATCAGGATAACCAGAACGAGGACAAAGACAAACAAACTCAGGTAAAGTTATCCTTATAACATAGTCATTTTCCCATTTATTTGGCCAAATTTCTATATCTTTTTGTATATCAAATTCTTTTATAATTTTTTCACCATATCTCATTTTTTACCTCTATTTTAAATTTTCAGTCATTTGTGGTTTTTTTATATAAAAACCTTGTAAATAATCAATATTTTGATTTATAAGTATATCAAAACTCTCTTTTTTATCTATAAATTTAAATATAGTTTTTATATCTAAGCTTTTTGCCATATTTATATAATTTTCTAAAATTATTAGATATTTTTTATCATTTAAATTTTTTAAAAACTCAATATCAAATATCAAAAAATCTATATTTAAATATTTTAAATAAAAATAACTTGCATTATCGCCGCCAAAATGGCTTAAACAAAATCTAATACCCATTTTTTTATAATCATTTATAATCTCATTAAAACGATTTTTCTCACTATAAAAATTGTCTTCAAAAAACTCAAAAATTATATTTTTTGGATTTATAATTTTTTTATTTACAAGTTCAAAAATATAGTTTTTAAACTCTAAATTTCTTATACTTATTACTGAAATTTCAACTATATAATCAAAATCTAAATCATAATTTATATAATCTGATAAAGCTTTTACCATATTTTTATCATAATTTATCTCATAATTATATTTATTTAACAAACTTGAAATTTTGTTTTTAGAATACATTCCATAATTTTCAACAAAAAGTCTTGGTATGATTGTTACTATGTTTTTTAAATTTTTATCACTTTTTTTAGTTTCTTGAAATTTGAAATTAAATTTCAAGTTATTAATACTTTGAATTATAATATTTATATTTTCATCATATACGACTAAATTTTCTTCTTTGTTGTTATTTAAATCATAACTAAGATGATTTATCACACTTTTTAGATTATTAAAATTTAATAAATTTAATACCGAAAATTCAAATTTTATTTCAATATTTTCTATACCATCGTTTGTGATTTTTTTTTCAAAAATTCTTAGATTATGTGCTAATATAGTATCTTTTTCATCTATTATCATTAAAAAATATGAAAAATTATAAATCCCAATAACGACATTTTTGTATCCATTTTTTTCAAGAAAATTATTTAATTTTATAATAAATTTATTTGCTATTTTTTCATAATTTTCTATACCATAAGTTTGAGTTATATAACTATAATTTTTGATATCAAACATTACAACTTTCATATCTTTTTTCAAATTTTTAGATATAAGCTCATAAATTTTTTTTCTATTAAAAACATTTGTTGTAGGATCTAAAAGTGTTGTTTTTAAACTTAGATATATTAAGTATGCAGAATAATAAACATAAAAAAAAGTCAAAATGGTAAGCAAAAATATATCACTTTGGTTACCATTTGATATAAATTTAATCCAAAATATAATAATAATTATAAATGGAAGGGCAATTTTTAATGCTGAAAAAAATAAATTTGCCCTTTCTTTTTTTTGGCTATAAAGCATTAAACATCCAGTTGTTTAACATCTTTTGCGTGTTCTTCTATATAATTCCTTCTTGGTTCAACTTCATCACCCATAAAAAGATTAAAAGTTTCACTAGCACTTTGTGCATCATCAACACTTATTTTAATAAGTCTTCTATTTTCAGGATCCATTGTTGTTTCCCAAAGTTGTTCGGGATTCATTTCACCTAAACCTTTATAGCGTTGTATATAAGCACCTTTTTTGGCATTTTTTTCTACATCATCTAAAATTTCTAATATATCTTTACCTAAATTTATATCATAATCTTTAATTTTTTTATAAATTTGAGTAGAGCTAGAAAATAGCGGATTTGAAAATAGTTTATCATTTATAACAAGCTCTTGCAAACCATCTGTAGTTTGTGCATAAATTCTTATCTCATCATCTTTTATATTTGAGTTTAAAATATTATGACCATTTTTAGCAATTTCTTCACTAATAAGTTTAAAAATTTCATCATAACTTTTACCTATAATTTCATCATTTTCTATCAAAAATCTTAAAGCTTTTAAAATGTTAAATCTTTTTTCTAACTCTTTTAAATAGCTTCTATAAACTGCAACAATTTTTAAAAATTCTATTAAATCATTGTTTCCAACGCCCTCAAAACTTATGTTTTCTATACCATTTTCTATCAAAAATTCATTTAGTGCTTTTTCATCTTTTAAATAAATTTCTTTTTTACCTTTTTTATATCTATAAAGTGGCGGTTGAGCAAGATAAATATAGCCATTTTTTATAACTGGATTTAAAAATCTAAAGAAAAATGTTAAAAGAAGAGTTTGTATATGACTTCCATCAACATCAGCATCTGTCATAATTATAATCTTATGATATCTTAATTTTTCTTCATCAAATTCATTTCCTATACCACAACCTAAGGCTGTAATCATATTTTTTATCTCTTCACTTTTTAAAATTTTTTCAAGTCCTGCTTTTTCAACATTTAAAATTTTACCTCTTAAAGGTAAGATGGCTTGAAAAACTCTATTTCTACCTTGTTTTGCAGATCCTCCAGCACTATCTCCCTCAACTAAATAAAGCTCACAAATTTCAGCTTCTTTACTTTGACAATCAGCAAGTTTTCCAGGAAGTGTTCCAACAGAAAAGTTCTCTTTTTTTCTAGTTAAATCTCTTGCTCTTTTTGCAGCCTCTCTTCCTCTTGCAGCAAGTAAAGCTTTATTCATTATAGCTTTTGCTTCTATAGGATTTTCTTCAAAAAATTTACAAAGCGTATCAAAAGTTATTTTTTGAACTATTGGTTTTACATAACTTGAGCCGAGTTTTCCTTTAGTTTGACCTTCAAATTGTGGTTCAGGAACTTTTACACTAACAACAGCTATAAGACCTTCTCTGACATCTTCACCACTTATTTTTGTATCTTTTTCTCTTGCTGATGCATTTGATGAAATATAATTTGTAATAGCTCTTGTTAAACCTGCTCTAAATCCAGCCTCATGAGTTCCGCCATCTGGGGTATGGATATTATTTACAAAGCTAAGAACATTTTCTGAATAACTTTCATTATACATAAGTGCTACATCAACAACTACATCTTCTGAAAAATCACTAAAAGATAGTGCTTTGCAAACTGGATTTGTTTTGTTTAAATCATTTACAAAACTTTCTAACCCACCATCAAAATGATAACTTTCATGTTTTCCAACTCTATTATCTTTAAAATTTATAATTATTTTTGAATTTAAATATGCAAGTTCTTTAAATCTAGTTGATAAAGTATCAAAATTAAAATCAGTTATTTCAAATATTTCACTATCTGGTATAAACTCAACTGTTGTTCCAGTTTTTTTAGTCTCTCCTATAATTTCTAAATCAGTTGTAGGAATACCTTTTGAGAACTCTTGTCTGTGAATTTTTCCATTTTTATAAATTGTAACGATAAATTTAATAGAAAGTGCATTTACAACACTAACTCCAACTCCGTGTAATCCACCACTAACTTTATATGTGTTTTTATCAAATTTACCACCAGCATGAAGAACTGTTAAAACAACAGTTGCAGCTGGTATTTTTTCAGTTGGATGAATATCAACTGGAATTCCACGACCATTATCGCTGATAATAGCGTGTCCATCGGTTGTAATTTCTACATCTATTTGATCACAATAACCAGCCATTGATTCATCTATAGAGTTATCAACAACTTCGTATATAAGGTGATGAAGACCATTTATATTTGTATCACCAATATACATTCCAGGTCGTTTTCTAACTGCTTCTAAACCTTTTAAAACTTTTATATTTTCTGCACTATATTCCATATTTTCTCCGTTTTTATGATACAATTGGCATAATTACTGTTTTTAAATTTCCACAAACTACTAAAAATGCTGTTTCTTGCGAATTTAATTCTATATCAAATTCACTTTCTTCTATACTTCCTAAAAAATCTAGTAAATATCTATTTTTCAAACAAATACTTATATTTTCACTAACTCCTGTTTGAAATTCTATCGAAGTTCTAGCTTCACTATTGTCTTCTATAATACTTTCAAATACTATTTCATTTGGTGCAAAAGTAAGTTTCATCTGCTCACTAAGAATTGAAATAGTTTTCATTCCTTCTATCATCATATCACGATTTAATCTAATTCTAGTTTTTATCTCTTTTGGAACAACTCTTGCATAATCAGGGAATTTTCCATTTATAAGTTTTGTAAAAAATTCAAAATTATCAGAAACTGCTATTAATGTATTTTCATCGTAATAAATTTCTATTTTATCATAAAATAGCTTTTGAATTTCTAGTATTGCTTTTTTAGGTATTATTATAGAAAATTCTTTGTCTGTTTGTGTATCAATTCTATAAATTCCAAGTCTTCTAGTGTCAGTTCCAACTAAATTTATGTGATCATTTTTTATATCTACTAATGCACCATTTAGTTCAAATTTATGGTTATTTGTATCTACACAAGGAACTATTTTTTTAAGACTTCTACTTAGTATTGATGAATCTATTTCAAATTTATTTTTATTTTGGATATCGGGGAATTTAGGAAAATCTTCAGCTTTAAACATAGGAAGTTTATATTTTGAATTATTTTGTTTAATATATAAATAATTTTGAACAGTTTCAAGTGTAACATCTCCATCTTTTAAACTACTAATAATGCTTAGTAGTTTTCTACCATTTGCAGTTGCTTCACCTTCATCAATTATAGTTAAATTTTTTTGTTTATATGTTAATCCTATTTCATAATCAGTTGCTTTAACATTTAAAACACCATTATTTGCTGATAAAAATATATGTGAAGTTATAGAACTTATATCTTTTTTTTCAAGATATGTTTTAGTATTTGTAACTATTGATTCAAGAGAATTTTTATTTATTTTTACTCTCATCTTTTCCCCTTTTTTATATGTTTATTAGTATTATTATTAGTATTGTTTAAAAAGTGAATAGTTAAGAAACTATCCAAGTTTACGCTGTTTTTTTGTTGAATTAAAAATATTTTATTTTCACATCTTTTCACAAATTTCATTTAGTTTTCTTTAGTTAATAGTTTATTTTCTAGTTCATTTAATCTTATTTTAAAATACTCATCATTTTGTATTATCTCATTTATCTTTTTAATGTTATGACTAACTGCACTGTGATCTTTCATTCCAAAAAAACTTGCAAGTTGTGGCATAGAGTTTTGTGTATGTTTTTTTGCTAGATATATGCCTATTCTTCTTGCTTCTACTATATTTTTTTGTCTACTTTTGCTTTTAATATCACTTGGTTTTATGTTTAATTCTTTTGATATTAAATTTATAATATTTTCAAGAGTTATGTTTTCTTGTTTTTCTTTTATTTGATCACGCATAAGGTTTTTTGCAAATTCTAAATTTATATCTTGATGAAGCATTTTTGCATATGCGTTTAAATTTATTATAGCACTTTCTATTTCTCTTATATTATCACCCATATTTGTTGCTATATAATTTATTACATCGTTATTTAAAGAAATTCCATCAAATTCGCATTTTTTCTTTATTATGGCGATTTTTGTATCAAGCTCAGGCGGCGTAATATCTGCTATTAAACGAGATTCAAATCTTGATTTTAATCTATCAGTAAAATTTTTAAGCATTTTTGGTGGTCTATCTGAAGTCATTGCAATTTGACCATTTTTAGAGTGAAGTTCGTTAAAAGTGTGAAAAAATTCATCTTGAATTTGATCTGTTCTTCCTAAAAATTGAACATCATCTATGAGCAAAACATCACAATTTCTATATTTATCACGAAATTTATTCATAGTTTTATTATGAAGGTTATAAACAAAATCTGTTATAAAATTTTCACTTGTTACATATATCACTATTTTATTATTTTTTAAACAGTGATTACCGATGGATTGTAAAAGATGAGTTTTACCAAGTCCAGTTGAACCATAAATAAACAAAGGATTGCAGTTTGAATCTCCAGGGTTTTTAGAAGCTGTAATTGCACTAAAATAGGCATATTGATTTGAATTACCAATTATGAAGTTATCAAATGTAAAATTTGGATTTAGTGGTGAACTCTGTTTTTTTACATTTTTTATTTCAACTCTTTGAGTTTTTGTTACTAAATTTTTATTTGGTGTTGAGATTATAATTTTAGGTTTTTTACCTGTTTTTAACTCAAAAAGATAAGAAATTTTGTCTGTATATTTTGTTTGTATGTATTTTGAAACTAATGCATTTGGTGCCAAATAAACAATATTACCATCTATTGAAAGTTTTTCACTAAATTTAAGTTGTTTTATGTATGATTCATATTCTGATGGTAGAATTTCTTTGCCTAGTAATTCAAGAATTTCATTTTCTAACAA